>NZ_PYVW01000002.1 GCF_003056355.1 Devosia naphthalenivorans | reverse complement strand
CTGCACGATAACCACCGAGCCGAAACCGGGGAGCCACACCCATGCCCGCCACCATTCTCGTTGTCGAAGACGAGGGCGATATCGCTATTCTGCTGCGCTACAATCTCGAAGCGGAAGGTTTCCGCGTGGTGACGGCGGAAACCGGCGACGAAGCGCAGCTAGCCATTCAGGACAAGCTGCCCGACCTGATCCTGCTCGATTGGATGCTGCCTGAAATCTCCGGCATCGAGCTCTGCCGTCGCCTGCGTGCACGCGATGAAACCTCGCGCATTCCGATCATCATGCTGACGGCGCGCGGTGAAGAAGAAGAGCGCGTGCGCGGGCTTGCCACCGGCGCTGACGATTATGTGGTGAAGCCCTTCTCGGTGCCCGAGCTGATGGCGCGCATCCACGCACTGCTGCGCCGTGCCAATCCGAACCTGGTCACGGCGTCGCTCAAGGTGGGCGATCTGGAGCTGGATCGCACCACTCACCGCGTTCGCCGCGCCACGCGCGACGTGCATCTGGGCCCCACCGAATATCGCCTGCTGGAATATCTGATGCGCCACCCCGGCCGGGTCTATTCGCGCGAGCAATTGCTCGACGGCGTCTGGGGCAATGATGTTTATGTCGACGAACGCACCGTGGACGTTCACATCGGCCGCCTGCGCCGCGCCATCAACCGCGGCCGCGAGATCGACCCGATCCGCACCGTCCGCGGCGCGGGCTACGCCTTCGACGAGCGGTTTGCGCAGGTCGCCTGAGCCGCAGCGCCCTCATGGTGAGCCCGTCGAACCATGAGCCTGCGACCCACCATCGCTAAACTTCGGGTGAATCCCTAAGCGGCGTATCGTCATTGAGCGGCACCGTTTGCCGCTCGATCATGCGATGGGCTTTCGGCAGATCGGGGCCACGATGCAGCGCTCGCAACTGCTCGACATTGTCCGCATCGGCCTTGGTACGCCGCATGTTGTGCCGGACATAATCGATCCAGGTCGGCACGTGGTAGCTTTCCACCCACAGATCGGGCTGTTCCAGATCGCGTAGCAGCGCCCATTGCCTTGCCCCGTCACGCCGACGGATGCGGCGTCGGTCAGCCATCAGCGCAAGGAAGCGCGGAATATCGGCCTGATCGATGCGGTAATCCACCATCACCATGATCGGCCCGCTGCGCGGCCGCAGATCAAGCCGCAGAATCGGCTCGCTGAAGGTGTTCAGCGGATTGAGATCATGCGTGTTGAACTGCGGCAGCGGCAGGCGCAGGCCCACGACGGCGCAAGCCAGTAACACAACCCCCGCCGTGGCCAGCGCCCAATCCGGTCCGAACGCATCGGCGGTCGCACCCCAGATCCAGCTGCCCGCCGCCATACCGCCAAACGTTGCCGTCTGGTAGAGCGACAGGGCTCGCCCAACCACCCAGCGCGGCGATGACAGCTGGATGGAAACGTTGAACAGCGATAGCGACAGCACCCAGCAGGCGCCCGCCGGCAGCAGCGCAAGGTGGCTCAGCAATACGTCCCGGCTGAAGCCCAGACCGACGCAGGCAATCGCGAAGCCGACGCTGGCCAGGCGCACGATCACTTCATTGCTGTAACGTTCGCGAACGCGCTCGTTCAGGAAGGCTCCGCCAATAGCGCCAAGCCCGAAGCACCCCAGCAGCGTGCCATAGACCAGCGCCCCGCCACCCACATATTCGCTGGCCACCGAAGGCAACAGCGCCAGGATCGAGATCGCCGCAAGGCCGAACAGCATGCCGCGAAACAGCACGATGGTGAGGTTGGGCGATAGCGCCACGTAGCGCACGCCCGCCCACATGGCGCTGCCGAAGCTCTCGCGCGGCAGCTTGGACACCGGCCGCACCGGCTTCCAGCGCACCAGCGCCACAATCAAGGGAATATACGACAGCGCATTGAACGCGAAAGCCGCGCCCGCGCTTGCCAGCGCAACGATAAGCCCGCCAATGGCAGGCCCCACGCTGCGCATCATGTTGAAGCCCACGGAATTGAGCGTCACCGCTCCCGGCAGGTCCGAGCGCGGCACGATGTCCCCCATCGAAGCCTGCCAGGATGGATTGAACAGCGCCGTTCCGCAGCCGATCAGGAAGGTGAACGCCAGCAACAGCCACGGATTGAGCAAGCCAAGGATCGCCATGGCCGCAAGCGCCAGTGACACGATCATCATGCCACCCTGCGCGACGATCATCACCGTGCGCCGGTCGAAATTGTCGGCCAAGGCCCCCGCCGCAAGGGAAAACACCATGATCGGCAAGGTGGTCGACGCCTGCACCAATGCCACCATGTTGTGGGAGTCGGTGAGCGTCGTCATCATCCAACCGGCACCGACCGATTGGACCAGTCCGCCCAGATTGGACACGAGCGTCGCCAGCCACAAGAGCCGGAACGTTTCGTAGCGAAACGGCGCCAGCAGGGATGATCGTTCAGCCATTATCGCTCCTCACCCTGGATAGATGTCTAGGGCGACGTGGCAGTGATTGGCAAGTCGCTTGGGATAGATAAGGGGTGCATCGCGCGTCACCCTCGGGGCCCAGCCCGAGAGTGACGATTGTCGGAAGCAGAATTTGGAAGGCAGTCTCGCCTAGCCGGCCGCCGTATAGGCCGTCTTGACCACGGTGAAGAATTCCGCCGCGTACTTGCCCTGCTCGCGTGGACCATAGCTGGAGCCCTTGCGGCCGCCGAACGGTACGTGGAAATCGACGCCTGCCGTGGGCACGTTGACCATCACCATGCCTGCTTCGGCATTGCGCTTGAAGTGCGTCGCATATTTCAGCGAGGTGGTGACGATGCCGGCAGACAGGCCGAATTCCGTATCGTTGGACGTCGCCAGCGCTTCTTCGTAGTCTTTGACGCGAATGACCGAGGCCACTGGCCCGAAGATTTCTTCGCGGCTGATGCGCATCTGGTTGGTGGCTTCGGTGAACAGTGTTGGCTGCAGGAAGTAGCCTTCCGTGCCGCCCTTCACCCGCTCGCCGCCGGCAACCAGCTTGGCGCCTTCCTGCTTGCCGATTTCGATATAATCGGTGTCCTGCTTGAGCTGGCTCGGATCGACCACCGGGCCGATCTCGGTGTCCTTGTGCAGCGCATCGCCGACACGCAGATTGCGCGTGCGTTCGGCCAGTGCTTCGACGAACTTGTCGTGGATGCCTTCCGTGACGATGATGCGTGAAGACGCCGTGCAGCGCTGGCCGGTCGAGAAGAACGCGGACTGTGCCACCGATTCCACGGCAACCTTGAGGTCGGCGTCGTCGAGCACGATGGTCGGGTTCTTGCCGCCCATTTCGAGCTGGAACTTGCGGCCGACTTCGATCGAAGCTGCGGCAACGCGCTTGCCCGTGCCGACCGAGCCGGTGAAGCTGACGGCATGCACATCCTTGCTCTCGAGGATGGTCTGGCCGACCACGGAGCCCTTGCCCATGACCAGGTTCAGGACGCCCTTTGGCAGGCCCGCGCGCACCAGGATATCGACGATCGCCCAGGTCGAGCCAGGCACCAGATCCGCCGGCTTGATGACCACGGTGTTGCCATATGCAAGCGCCGGCGCGATCTTCCAGGTCGGAATGGCGATCGGGAAGTTCCACGGCGTGATGATGCCGATCACCCCGATTGGCTCACGGGTAATTTCGACACCCACACCGGGCCGAACCGACGGCAGCACTTCACCAGCCAGGCGCAGGGTTTCACCGGCAAAGAAATCGAAGATCTGCGCAGCGCGCGTCACTTCGCCAATGCCTTCAGGCAGGGTCTTGCCCTCCTCGCGGCTCAGCAATTCGCCCAGTTCGGCCTTGCGGGCGATGATTTCCTGGCTCGCCTTGGAGAGGATCGCGTGGCGCTCAAGGATACCGGAGCGCGACCATGCGGGGAAAGCCGCCTTGGCCGCAGCGATGGCCTGCTTAGTTTCCTCAGCGGTGGCGCGGGCATAGAGGCCCACGACTTCTGCCGTGTTGGACGGGTTGATGTTTTCCACGCCGTCCGTGCCAACCCATTCCCCATCGATGAGGTTCTTGTGCAATTCAGCCATTTCATGTGCCTTTCGAGCGGAATTTCTAAAGGAGATCGGCCTTGGCCAGGTCGCGCAGCAAATGGCTGGCGCCATAGGTCCAGGGCGGACATTTGGTGGAGAGGTTCACACTGTTAGATAGTGTGCCCAGCGTTGATGTCGATATGGAGACCACATCGCCCAGCTTGTGGGTGAAGCCCTTGCCCACGCCGTCGCGATCCTTGACCGGCGCGAACATGGTGCCGAGATAAAGCACCAGCCCATCGGGATATTGGTGATGCCCGCCAATGGTGGCGGCAACCAGCGATTCGGGGGTGCGGGAAATCTGGTTCATCGAGGAATGTCCCTCGAGCACGAAACCGTCCTGCCCTTCCACGCGCAACGCGATCTCGAATTGCTTGACGCTGTCGAGCGTGAATTCGCCATCGAACAGCCGCACGAACGGCCCGAGCGAAGCCGAGGCATTGTTGTCCTTGGCCTTGCCCAGCAGCAGGGCCGACCGACCTTCGACGTCGCGCAGATTGACGTCATTGCCCAGCGTTGCGCCGATGATCTCGCCCTTGCTGGTCACCACCAGCGCCACTTCCGGCTCCGGATTGTTCCAGCTGGATACGGGATGCAGGCCCACTTCGGCACCATAGCCCACCGAACTCATCGGCTGGCCCTTGGTGAAAATCTCAGCGTCGGGCCCGATGCCCACTTCCAGATATTGGCTCCAGACGCCTTTTTCGATCAGCGCGGCCTTGACCTTCATCGCGGTCTCGGACCCGGGCACCAATTCGCTCAGATCCGTGCCGATCAGTTCTAGAATTTCGCCACGCAGGGCATCGGCGCGCGACTTGTCGCCCCGTGCCTGCTCCTCGATGACGCGCTCCAGCAAGGAGACCACGAAGGTCACGCCGGACGCCTTGATCGATTGCAGATCGATCGGCGACAGCAGGCTCGGCTTGGCCGGATCACGGCTCGCGGCCACACTGTTGGCGACAATATCATTAGCATCGCCCACGCTTACGCCATCAGCGTTGCGCACATACTCGGCAGCCCGCCCGCTTTCGGCAATATCGCGTACCGTGGCAAAGCCCTTGGCCGTGATATCGAACAACTCGCCATCGCGAACCGTCACGACGCGGGGGTGGGAATGACCGGGAATTTGCGCGCGTCCCAAAAGAACGCCGTCCGGATAATGCCTCGTGCTCATCTATTCCCCCATGAAAGCCAAGGCAGTGAGTACCGCACGCAAAGGCCGGGACGCAAGCCCGATAAGTCATACTTTTGGGGCACACCAGTCTTCCACAGGCTCGTTCAAGCTCGGTTCATCTTGGCCGCAATACTGACGCAATGGATGGGGAGTAGTCCCCACCGAACTTTTGGAGTTTGCCAATGCGTCGCTTGTTCACCCTTGTTCCCTTCGCCCTTGTTGCCGGTCTTGCCCTGCCCGCCTATGCCGGAACCATCACCATCGACGGAATGGGTGAGGTTCGCGCCGCGCCCGACATGGCCACCATCACGTCGGGCGTGACCACGCAGGGCGCCACCGCCCGCGAAGCGCTCGACGCCAATTCCAAGGCGATGGCCGATCTTGTCGCCGCCTTGAAGGAATCGGGCATCGAGGCGCGGGACATTCAGACCTCCGGCTTTTCGGTAAACCCGGACTATGTCTATTCCGACGAGCGCGACGCCAACGGCTATACCCGCCCGCCCAAGATCAACG
This sequence comes from Devosia naphthalenivorans, assembly GCF_003056355.1. Classification (GTDB taxonomy): domain Bacteria; phylum Pseudomonadota; class Alphaproteobacteria; order Rhizobiales; family Devosiaceae; genus Devosia; species Devosia naphthalenivorans. Next base: position 514,909 of record NZ_PYVW01000002.1, on the reverse strand, counting down.
GCTATCAGGTGATGAACACCGTCACCGTAGCTGTCCGCGAGCTCGAAACGCTTGGCACCATCCTCGACAATTCGGTGACCGTTGGGGCCAACACTATCAATGGCGTCACCTTCTCGGTGGCCGACCCGAGCGATCTCTACAACGAAGCGCGCAAATCGGCTTTCGCCGATGCCCGCGAAAAGGCTGAGCTTTATGCCGAAGTCGCAGGCGGCCGCCTGGAGGAATTGAAGTCGATTTCCGAAAGCCAGGGCTTCAATCCACCCCAGCCCATGCCCATGTACGCGATGCGCGCTGATGCAGCGGCCTCGTCCGTTCCGGTGGAGGCTGGTGAATTGAGCTTCTCGATCAACGTCACAGTTCAGTGGGAACTTGAAGAAGACGCCACGAACTAAGCGAACCAATTCCCCTCTTTGAGGGGGCTTGGGAGGTGGGGACGGACCACCGTAGTCAAACCGTCCCCACCAACCCATTTTGTTGCGCCCTCAGCCGGCCAGCACTTTCCACAGCATGTTCAGTCCGACCACGACCAAAAACGCCGCAAAGACGTATTTCAGCGTCTTCTGGTCAAGCCGATGCGCCAGCGCCGCGCCGAATGGGGCGAATACGGCGGCAAGCACCGCCACCAGCACCATCGCGACCAGATTGATATAGCCAAGGCTGAGCGGCGGCAGCCCGGCCTGTCCCCAGCCCGAAATGATGAAGCCCAGCGTGCCCGAAAGCGCGATGGCGACGCCTATTCCCGCCGATGTGCCCACGGCCGCGTGCATGGTTGCGCCAAAGGCGACCAGCGTCGGCACAGTGAGCGAACCGCCGCCGATGCCCATCAGCGACGAGATATAGCCCACCACGAACGCCGAGATACGATGCGTCAGCCCTGAGCCGTGCAGATGGCCCATGACCTTGGTCTGCCAGGCAAAGACGATATTGGCGGCAATCAGAAACGCCATGACGGCAAAGACGATGCGCAGCACGTCGCCTGAAAACAGCCCTGCCATCAGCCCGCCGATAAATGTGCCGGCGACAATGAACGGCACCCACAGCCTGAGGGTCTTGATGTCGAGGGCGCCACGCTTGTGGTGAGCCCGCGCACTCATGATCCCGGTGGGAATGATGATGGCAAGCGAGGTTCCCACCGCGATGTGCTGCACGATGTCTGAATCATAGCCCAGCAGCGACAGCGAGGTGGCTAGCGCCGGCACGATGATGGCGCCACCGCCGATGCCGAGCAGGCCAGCCGCCAGCCCCGAGAAAACGCCGGTCACCATCAGCCCAAGCACGAACGGCCAATAGGCGGCGATGCTCGCCCAATCCATCAACGATCTCCAATGATATGCAGCACCACCTCGCGCCGATGCGGCTGGCGGCGGTGCTCGAACAGAAAAATGCCCTGCCAGGTGCCGAATACCGGCGCTTCCTCATGCACGGGAATGGCGATGGATGTCTGGGTCAGGGCGGCCTTGATATGCGCCGGCATGTCGTCGGGCCCCTCGGTCGTGTGCACCAGCCAGTCCATCCCCTCAGGCACGAGCCTTTGGAAAAAACCGAGCGTGTCGGTTTTGACGTCGCCATCGGCATTCTCCCCGATCAGCAGGGAGCATGAGGTGTGCCGCACGTAGACCGTCAGCAGCCCCGTCGAAATCTCGCTGTCGGTAACGAACTGGCGGACCGCGCGGGTAAACTCATATAGCCCCTGCCCATGAGTCGGCAGGGTTAGTTTTTCGGTCAATTGCTGCATGACTTGGCCCTAGCACGATCCGCACGACACGGCCAGAGCCGCCGCATTCGCGCCACGATCACCGGCTCCCCTCTGGCCCTCCCCTCAGCCTGGAACCATGGGATAGGTCAGGCGTTCTGGGCCTTGCGGGGAAACGCGTCACTAGCCGCGCAGCACTGAACCGTTCAGATTGCGTTCAGATGTGCGCCGCGATGCTTGGCTCAAGTGCCATTCGACACAAAGGAATAACAACAATGCGCCTCAGAACCTGGCTCCTAACCGGATCGAGCCTGACTTTGCTCACCCTGTCCCCGTTTGCGGCGACAGCCCAGGAATTGCCACAGGCCTGCGTCGATGCCGGCTTCACCACGCTTGAGGACTGCATCGCGGCCCAGCCCGCCGAAGGCGAAGCGGCTCCCGCAGAAGAAGCAGCGCCAGCGGAAGAAGCCCCTGCCGAGGAAGCGGTAGAAGAACCCGCGCCCGAACCGGAAGCAGCCCCCGTCGAAGAACCTGTCGAGGCCGCTCCTGAGCCGGAACCAGCTCCTGTCGAGGAGCCGGTGGAAGCAGCGTCCGAGCCCGAAGCCGCACCGCAAGAACCAGCACCGGAGCCACAGGCCGTCGAAGAAGCCCCGGCTCCCGAGCCTGAGGTGACCGAGGAAGCCCCTGCGCCCGAAAGCGTAGAGGAAGAGCCCGCACCTGAAGCCGAGACCCTGCAGGAAGAGCCCGCAGCAGCCCCCGAAACTGCGGTTGAAGAACCTGCCCCGGACCCCGAGGCGGCTCCTGCCGAGGAAGTTGCTCCAGAGCCTGAAGCCGCTCCCCATGAAGAACCCGCCGCTGCGCAAGAGGCGGCTCCCGAGGCTGAGCCCGCTCCCGCTGTGACGCAGGAAGCTCCGGCGGAGGCTCCCGCCGCCGAACAGCCGGCGGCTGAGCCAACCGAACTGCCGACCGAAGAAGCACCGGCCCAGGAGGCTGAGCAGACGCCCGATGTCGATATCTCCGCCGATCTGCAGGCCCAGGTCGATATCTACAATGGTGCCGTTGCCGACATGATGTCTGGCGGCGACGCTGCCGCGGCACAGGCGCAGATCAGCCAGGCCCAGCAGACTATCTCCAATCTGTGCGCGAGCGCCGGCCAGCCGGACACGGAAGCTTGCCTGCAGAGCTATGGCCTGTCACTGCCCGCAGTGCCGAACCTGCCCGCGGCCCCCGCCGCAGAGCAGCCACAGGACCAGGCTCCTGCCGATCAGCCCGTGGACGCAGTTACCGATCCCGCCCAGACCGATGCGCAAGCGCCTGTCGAGCCGATCGAGGAACTGCCCGAAGGCGTGACGCAGGAGCAGATCGCTCCGGTGCTGGATAGCGCCAAGGACGCCGGCGCTCCCGCTGCAGAAACGCCTGCCGATGCTGCCGCCGCGCCCGTTGAACAGGCGGACCCTGCCGCCGCTGAGGCTGCTGCTGCGGCCGCCGCGGCTCCACCGCCAGAATCGGACGTGGCCGCACAGGCCCAGTTCGTCATTGCCGAAGAGTTCGTCCCGGTAGCATCCGAGGAAGGTCAGGCCGTTGAAGCCGCGGCCATCGAGGCCCCCGCGGTGCCGCAGAACGTCACGGTCATCAACCAGACCAACGTGGTGAACAACACCACCAACAACAATACGACCGTCAACAACACGACGACCAATATCGATCAGTCCCAGACCAATATCGGCGAGCAGACCAACGTCGAGGTGAACCAGAACAATATCGAGGTGAACCAGAACAATGCCGTGATTGGCGCGCTGGACCCCGGCCAGGCCATCACGCAGGTCATCCTGCAGGTTGGTTCCGAGTTGATCGTCAACTCCATCGGCCAGGACACCGACCGCTTCTACAACGCTCAGGAAGACGAGATCTTCTATGAAAACCTGAGCAACGGCCGGACGCGCGAAACCATCACGCGGCCCGATGGCAGCCAGGTCATCACCGTGCGGAACCGCAATGGCGATATCCTGCGCCGCTCGCGCATCACCCCCGATGGCCGTGAGCACGTGCTCGCCTACTTCAACGATGACTATCGCGACGATCTGATGGAATGGCGTGACCCGGCTGCCGATCTGCCGCCGCTGCGCCTGAACATTCCTGTTCAGGAATACGTGCTGGACGCCTCCTTTGCCGACGAGGAAGAGGTCGAAACCTTCTTCCGTCAGCCACCGGTGGAGCAGGTTGCCCGTCTCTATTCGATCGACGAGGTCAAGCGTTCGGCGCGCGTTCGCGATAGCGTCCGCAAGCTCGAAGTCGGCGGCCTGACATTCGACACCGGCGAGGCAACCATCGGCCGCGACCAGGTCGGTGCCCTGTCCAACGTGGCCAATGCCATGCTGGCGCTGCTGGACCAAAACCCCAGCGAGACCTTCCTGATCGAGGGCCACACGGACGCCGTGGGTTCGGACATCTCGAACCTGCAATTGTCGGACCTTCGCGCCGCGACCGTTGCGCGCATCCTGACGGACTTCTACGACGTGCCACCGGAAAACCTGGCCACCCAGGGTTATGGCGAGCGCTACCTCAAGATCCGCACCGAAGGGGCGGAGCGTGAAAACCGCCGCGCCACCATCCGCCGCATTACGCCGCTGATCACCGTGGCTGAACGCTAGAAGCCTCTATCGACATCTTGGAAGGCCGGGCCATGTGCCCGGCCTTTTGCTTTGCCGCCGGTGAAATCACGTCACAAAACGGTCAGAAAAGCTGCCCGCAAAGCAGATTTCTTGAACCATCCGAGATGAACAGTCTCCTGTTTTCTCCCAGAAAACGAACGTAAACTACTGCAGTAAAACGTTTTTGGGCCATGCCACCCACGTTGAATCTCGTGATCACGTAAATGGGAACAAAACTAAAAAGCCCGCGTTTCTCTGCCATACGGTGAAACAAAGGAGCGACATCATGGCTACCCCTGAACGCGATACCGTTTATACCAATGACGGCAACCGCACTGTGTACACCCGCGAAAGCAATGGCACAGGCTGGTTTGTCGGTATCATCGTTGCCCTGGCCCTGCTGGCCATTGGCTACCTGGTTTTCTCGGCCAACTCTGGCCCGTCCACGACCACCACTGACGGTGCGCCGGCCATTGAAGCCCCTGCTGATCCCGCAGCAACCACCGCACCGATGACGGAAGCTCCGGCTGAACCTGCAGCGACCACTGCACCGATGACCGAAGCCCCAGCTGCCCCTGCTGCTGATGCCCCACCTGCTGCCGATGCGGCTCCCGCTGATGCAGCCCCGGCCACTGAGCCTGCTCCGGCAGCAACGACCACGCCATAACGTTGGCGTCCATAATGCCTCGTTACTCCCTGCGTGGCATTTGCGAGAGACCCCGGCCGCCCCGCCGGGGTCTCTTCGTTTGTAGCGCCTGTTAGGAACCTTGGCACTCCCACCATTGCGCATGTGGATTTGCGACCCCATGTGGGTGGGATAATCACAAAGGGACCGCTCATGTTCAACATCGACCAGATCGTCAAAGCCCTCCAGACCGACAAGGGCCACCAACGCACCGCGATGAGCGGCGCAGCCGGGCTCGCCGCGGGAATGTTGTTGAGCAGGGGCGGGCTTGGCAAGCTTGCGGGCAGCGCCGTGCAACTGGGCGCGGTGGCAGCCGTCGGTGGCCTGGCGTACAGCGCCTGGCAAAACTACCAGAAGAACCAGCAGACCAGCGCTCCTGCTCCCTCGCAGGATGCGTTCATTCCTGCGCCCAATGATCAGCGTGGCCAGGAAGAACTGGGCAAGTCCCTGGTGCGGTCGATGATTGCGGCAGCCAAGGCCGACGGCAAGATCGACGCCGAAGAAAAGGAAGCGATCTTCGGCAAGCTCGAAACCATGAACCTGTCGTCAGAGGAAAAAGCCTGGGTGTTCGACGAGCTTTCGTCCCCGCTCGACATCAACGCAGTGGTCGCGCGCGCCGACACGCCCGAGCACGCCACCGAAATCTATGCGGCATCCCTGGTCGCGATTACGGCCGATACGGCAGCGGAACGCGCCTATCTGGACGCCCTAGCCTCCAAGCTGAAGCTCGACCCGGCCCTGGTCGCGGAGATTCACAAAGCCGCCGGCGAGAAGGCTCCAGAAAGCTCACCTACGCCGCCATCCACCTTCGCCTATTCTCCCTCAACCAGCAACGTCTGACAGCGAGCCCCGGCCAGCGCCGGGGCTTTTTGTTGCAGCCCGTTGTATCGGAGTGGCTCGGTAACACCGATGTACGTTCTTGCATGGAACCGCCGTGCCACGCATCTATGGGGCAGCAGAGGTAGGTTATCATGCAACTCGGACTTTACTCCTTCGCCGAAAACACCCCCGATCCGCTCAACGGCAATTATCTGCAAAGCCCTGCCGAGCGGTTGAAGGACTTGCTGGAAGAAATCGAGCTGGCCGACCAGCTTGGCCTTGATTTCTACGGGCTGGGCGAGCACCACCGGCCGGACTATACCGCCTCGGCGCCGGTCACCATCCTGGCCGCCGCTGCGGCCCGTACCAAGTCCATTCGCCTGTCGACGGCCGTGACGGTCCTGAGCTCGGAAGATCCCATCCGGGTCTATCAGCAGTTCGCGACCCTGGATAATCTCAGCAACGGCCGGGCCGAGATCATGGCCGGGCGTGGCTCGTTCATCGAGAGCTTTCCCCTGTTTGGGCTCGATCTCAACGACTACGACAGCCTGTTCGAGGAAAAGCTCGAAATGCTGCTGGCCATCCGCGAGGGCGGCAAGGTCAACTGGCCCGGCGGGCAGCACACCAAGCCCATTCCGGGGCTGGCCATCTATCCGGTGCCCGTGCAGCAGCCATTGCCATTGTGGATCGCGGTAGGCGGCACGCCCAATTCAGTGGCCCGCGCGGCCTATTACGGCCTGCCCCTGATGATCGCCATCATCGGCGGCCAGCCGCGTCAGTTCGCGCCGCTGGTGGATTTCTATCGCGAAACCGCTACCAAAGCCGGAAAGAACGCGGCAACGCTGCCGGTCGGCATTTCCTCGCATGGCTTCATCGCCCAAGACAGCCAGGATGCACGCGACATCGCCTTCCCGGCGCACAGCGAAGCAATGGGCCGCATCGGCAAGGAACGCGGCTGGCCGCCCAGCACCCGCGCCCAGTTCGACGCGAGCGCATCCCCCAACGGCGCCTATTTCATGGGCTCGCCGCAGGAGATCATCGACAAGATCCTGATGCAGCACGAATGGTTCAAGCACGACCGCTTCGGCCTGCAATTCAGCGTCGGCACCCTGCCCCACGACAAAATCATGAAAGCCATCGAGCTCTATGGCACGGTCGTGAAGCCAGCCGTGGACAAGGCGTTGGCCTGATAGTTCTGCGCCGTCCACAGCGTCATTCCCGCGAAAGCGGGAACCTCACTTCATCACAAGAGGAGGTTCCCGCTTTCGCGGGAATGACGCCGTGAGTGCCGCCCCCTACTTCCCCGACCGCTTGAGCGACTTGATCTCGAGCGGTGGCAGGCCGGATTTCTCGGAAATGGCGCGATCCTGCTCCATGATTGCGCCACGTGCCGGCTCGTCGCCGTCAAGACCGCCAAGTAGGCTGGCATCCACCTTGCGGTTGGAACGCTGGCTGCCATCTTCATAGATGACGTCGAACATCACGAATTCGCTGCGTGCAGTTGGCTTCCTGGCCATGGGTATTCTCCTGTGCGTAAGGCCGGCCTCGCAGGACAGTGATGTCCGCAAGGGCCGCAAAAACAAATGAATAAGGCTAGAGGGCTAGCGGAAAATCGCTTCGCCCTGCTCGTCGATGATCTGGCGGCCCTTGGCGATTGCCAGGACGATCAGGTCATCGCGGGAACTCATGCGGTCGGCGCGCACGAAGCGGTAAGTCTTGAGCTCGCCGCCGACTTCTTTTTCGATCGTGCCGGCCAGCTGCAATTCGCTGCCGGCCTTCATCTCGATGGCCTTGATCAGGAAGCCCTTGTGGCTTTCCTCCCCCAGCACCTTGTCCCCGGCGGGCTCTGCGGTCGACGAACCACCACCGAACAGATTTTTCCAGAACGACATGGTCCGTCTCCTTTCGTTTGGTCAGCGCCTGCGGCGGACCGGCAGCGGCAATTGCAGTTCGCCGCGTTTTTCCATTTCCTCACGCAGCCAATCGGGCGAGAGGTCGAAGTGGTTGGGCCAGGTCGGCACCCCGTTCTTGAGCTCCACGGTGCCAAAGAACCGCCGATCCCGCAACGGCTCGGTCCCTTCCCCGCGCTCGCCGATCATCGGCGCCGCATCGAAAGTCCCATATGAGCCATCGTTGAACGTCACCACCAGCTTGAAAGGCACGATGGCCCTGATGCCAGTGAGCTTGAGGCGGGGCTTGCTATCTGAGCTCATCGTCTGGGATACCCGCCAGTTTAGCCAGATGACGAAGCAAACCAGCTTTCAATGGTGTGTTGCCGTGAACCGGCAACGATATTCTCACCGGACTTCCCGAGCGCCCATAGATGTGGTGGCTACCGTTTATTCGAAGCAAGGTCCAGCCGCGCCGTTCGATCATGCGCGCAAAGTCGCGGCCGGAGATTGATTTCATACAGCGATATCCAACTCACGTTCGAAACCGCCATCTGTTTGTTCCGGGTCTACCATCAGGCAGCCCGCAATCGCCTCGCGTATATTGTCGTCAAGCTCCTCAAGCGTTTCCCCCTGGCTGACACAACCAGGAATGGCAGGAACCTCGGCCCAATACCCACCTTCTTCAGCTTCGTGGACGACGATCTTGATTTTCATCGCTGATCCTGACGCTCCTAATTATCCAGGAAGCTGCGCAGCTTCCGGCTCCGGCTTGGGTGCTTGAGCTTGCGCAGCGCCTTGGCTTCGATCTGGCGGATACGCTCGCGCGTCACCGAGAACTGCTGGCCGACTTCCTCCAGCGTGTGATCGGTGTTCATGCCGATGCCGAAGCGCATGCGCAGCACGCGTTCCTCGCGCGGCGTCAGCGACGCCAGCACGCGGGTCGTGGTCTCGCGCAAATTGCTCTGGATCGCGGCGTCGATCGGCTGGATCGCGTTCACGTCCTGGATGAAATCGCCGAGGTTGGAATCTTCCTCGTCGCCAATTGGCGTTTCGAGCGAGATTGGCTCCTTGGCGATCTTGAGCACCTTGCGGACCTTGTCCAAGGGCATCTGCAGCTTTTCGCTGAGTTCCTCGGGCGTCGGCTCGCGGCCGATTTCATGCAGCATCTGGCGCGACGTGCGGACGATCTTGTTGATCGTCTCGATCATGTGCACCGGAATACGGATGGTGCGGGCCTGATCGGCGATCGAGCGGGTGATCGCCTGGCGGATCCACCACGTCGCATAGGTCGAGAACTTGTAGCCGCGGCGATATTCGAACTTATCGACGGCCTTCATCAGCCCGATATTGCCTTCCTGGATCAGGTCCAGGAACTGCAGGCCGCGATTGGTGTACTTCTTGGCAATCGAGATCACGAGGCGAAGGTTGGCTTCCACCATTTCCTTCTTGGCAATGGCTGCTTCCCGTTCGCCCTTCTGCACCTTGTGCACGATGCGGCGGTATTCCCCGATATTGAGGCCCGCTTCGCTCGCCAGCGTTGCGACATCACCACGGATTTCGCGCACGGTGTCGGCTTCGCGACGGGCAAATTCGGCCCAGCCCTTGCCTTCGAAACTGGCAAGGTTAGCTTCCCAGGCCGGGTTCACTTCCTGGCCGTAATAGCTTTCGAGGAATTTCTCGCGCTTCACGCCATAGCTTTCGGCCAGGCGCAGCAGGCGCCCTTCCAGCTTCACCAGGCGCTTGTTGATGTCGTAAAGCTGCTCGACGAGGTTCTCGATACGGCCATTGTTGAGCGACAGCGATTTGACGTCGGCGATCACTTCGGCGCGGAAAGCGTCGATCTTCTTGCGGTCGGCATCGCTGACGGCAGCACCCAGATCCTCGGCGTGACGATCCTGGATCTCGCGCATCTTGCCATAGGCCTCGGCGATGCGATCGAAGGTTTCAACGACCTGCGGCTTGAGTTCGGCTTCCATTGCCGAAAGCGACAGGGCGTTCTCGAACTCGTCGTCGTCATCATCCGGTGCCGGGTCCTGGGGCGCCTGCGGCTCCTCGGGAACATAGTCGTCTTCGGCATTGCCGGTAGCACGACGGGGTGCCGGAGCCGCCTTCGGCTTCTCAGCAACCGCTTCGGCCTTGGGTGCCTGGTAGGCAGCCGACATGTCGGGCGCCGCCTGCTTGGCGTCGGGTCCGGCATAGGTGGCTTCAAGGTCGATAATATCACGCAGCAGAATTTCGCCCTGCGCGAGCTGGTCACGCCAGATGATGATGGCCTGGAAGGTCAGCGGCGATTCGCACAGGCCCTCGATCATGGTCTCGCGACCAGCCTCGATGCGCTTGGCGATGGCGATTTCGCCCTCGCGGCTGAGCAGTTCGACCGAGCCCATTTCGCGCAAATACATGCGAACGGGGTCGTCGGTACGGTCTGCACCGGCCTTGGTGTTGGACGTGGTCGCGACAGCCGTGCTGCTGCTGGAGGTGGCCACTTCCTGGCCCTGGTCTTCTTCGTCCTTCTCGACCTCGGTCTCTTCGACCTCGTCTTCATCGACGACATTGATGCCCATGTCCGAGAACATGGACATGAAGTCCTCGATCTGTTCGGACGAAACTTCGTCCGACGGCATCACGGCGTTCAGCTCTTCATAGGTCACATAGCCGCGTTTCTTCGCGACTTTGATGAGCTTTTTAACGGCGGCATCGTTGACGTCGAGCAGCGGGCTATCGTTCGTCGCCTCTGGGGCGCCGGCTTCCGGCTTCTCGTTGTCTTTGGTCGTGGTCTTTGCAGCTGCCTTGGTGGCCATCTGGTACTCCGTCGGAACCCGTAGCGCCCGGGTCCGAATAAGGCTTTAAGTGGTGACACCTCAAAGCAAGGTAAAGGATAGGTAACCGAGGTGTTAACGCCTCGAGCAGCTACCAGTTCGTCTCAGGAAAAATTTAGCATATCGTCATACGCAAAATCGCGCGTACACACAGGCTTCAGGGAACATTCCCTAAAAACTGCGAGTCGCGCGTCCCGATAACGAACCAAATCCTTCGATCAATGCCTCTGTGCCATCGACAGTGGTAATCTGGTTCTTGATGTCTCGCAGCCTTTCAAAGGTTTCTTCGCTTGGGTCTTCGCCCAGCGCGGCTTCGGCTGCTTTGAGTTCCTTATTTAGCTGAACTTTCTTGTTATGCAAGGCCAGCGCGTGACTCAATCCGATCTGGGCGTCCATTAGGGCGATCTCGGCACCAATCTGCCACACCCCCTGCCTGTTCAGCACATCGCGCATCTGTTCGAGCGCCGGACCATGCCCCCGCACTCCCAATGCCGCCTTGAGATCATCCGCTGAAATATCGTGATGGCGCACCACAAGGCTCAGAATTTCGCTCATCACCTTCTGCGCTACCGGCGTTTCGAAATCCAGCGCCGCCAGGTTCTCGAACTTGTCATCGACCAAAGCCGGATGATTGACCAGGCTCAGGATGATCGTAGCCTCGCGTGGCGTGGCAGTTGCCATATTGCCCGGCTTGAGCAGGCGGGAATTCCGCAAGGTGTCGCTGACCACCAGGCGCGGCGTGCCACGCCCGGGAAAGCCATAGGCGCCACTCTGCCCGTAGCGCTGCTGGCCACCGCGCGGCTCGAACCGGTTCTGCCGCACCGGCGCCAGAAACGCGCGCAGTTTCTCGTCGAACGCCTGCGCATAGTGAAAGCGCACCGAGGAATCCTGTATGGAGTTGGCCCGCTCGCGCAAACGCACCTGCAGCGCCGCCCGCGCCTCTGGAGTTTCCGGCACCAGCCCGCCGGTTTCCATGCTCCAGATCACGTCCGACAGCGAGCGGGCCCGGTCCAGCACATCCGCAAAAGCGCCCCTGCCCTGCGCCTTGATCAGATCGTCGGGGTCCTGCCCCTCGGGCAAAGTCGCGATTCTGACCGTAAACCCCGGCTTGAGGTGCGGCATCACGATGTCGGCTGCACGCTCCGCTGCCTTCAGGCCCGCCTTGTCGCCATCAAAGCACAGGATCGGATCAGGGCTCATGCGCCAGAGTAGTTGCAAATGCTCTTCCGTCAGCGCCGTGCCGAGCGGTGCCACCGTGCCCTCGAAGCCAGCGGCAACGGCCGCGATCACATCGAGATAGCCCTCGACCACCACGACCGAGCTGCCATCCCGCGCCGCCTGCCGTGCAGTCTGTCCATTGTACAGCGTCTGCCGCTTGTGGAAGAGTTCGGTCTCGGGCGAGTTGAGATACTTGGCTGGCACGTCGGCAGACAGCGCCCGGCCGCCAAAGGCGATCACCCGGCCACGAAAATCCATGATCGGAAACATGACGCGGTTGCGGAAACGGTCATAGGTCAGCGGATCATTGTCGCGGCTGGCGACCAGCCCGGTGTCGATCATGTCCTGCGCCGACACACCGTTCTGCGCCAGATGTTCCTTGAGCCCATTGCGGCTATCGGGAGCAAACCCGATGCGAAAGCGAGTCTGGCTTTGCGCAGAAACGCCGCGTTCGAAGAGATAACCCCGGGCACGCGCCCCGATATTGTGCTGCAGCGCCGCCTCGAAATACTTCGTCGCCAGTTCCATGACGTCGATCAGCGACTTGCGCTCGGCCTCGCGTTTCTCCTGTCGCTCGTCTCGCGCCGGCATCGGCACACCGGCCATTCCCGCAAGCTTTTCAACCGCTTCGGGAAAGCTCATGCCGGCCTTTTCGGTCAGAAACCGGAAATGATCCCCCGACACCCCACAGCCAAAGCAATGGTAAATGCCGCGCCGGTCATCGGCATGAAAACTGGGGCTTTTCTCGCCGTGAAACGGGCAGCACGCCCACATATCGCCCTTGGCCGGCTGCGATTTGCGCTTGTCCCAAAGCACATGCTCGCCCACCACCTGCGTGATCGACAGGCGTTGGCGGATTTCATCGAGGAACTGATCCGAAAAGCGCATGGGTTGTTAGATAGGCATTCACGGCGCCCAAGTCACGGGGCGCCGACTTATCCACAGAGAGGATAGCTCAAGCTACCTTGCTGCGCTCATACAGCCGCCAAGCCCAGCCAAACAGGCCAAACGCAAAGATCACCAGCATGACGCCACCAAAGATCATGGCGACCGTGATGCTCACGAGCGGCACGAACAGGAACACCAGGCCCAGCAAAATATAGGAGATGCCCGACAGCACCACCGGCCAGATGCGGGCATAGTGTTCGCGTTCCCGCGTGATCACCACGATCTGCATGATGCCCACGATCAGCGCCGCGATACCGATCAGGGTGCCGAGGAAGGCTATCGTCAGGATTGTCGCGAGGAACGGGCTGAGCAGAATCAATACGCCGAGCAGCAGCGACAACGCGTTGGACACCACGTCGAACCAGTAGTTCCCGCTCTTGCCGCCACCAAAGGTCAGGCTCCACAGGCCGAGCGCGCCATCCACGATGAGCAGGATACCGCCCGCAAGCACCAGCACACCCAGCGCTTCTGTCGGCCAGATAATGGCATAAAGCCCCGCGACCAGCATGAACACGGCCCGCAATGCCGTAGCCGCCGCAAATCGCCGTTTGGTTTTCGCCGAAACGCTCATCTATATCCCCCCGCCTGTGCGCCCGATGCGCCTGCCTCAAGACGAGTGTACTCCATTTCGGAATGCAGCCAAGCGCCTAGCCAATTTACATTTTCTACAATGCTGCGGCTAATTTGTTGATTGCTCAGTTCTCCCCGCTGTGGTTTGAGACTGCTTTAACTTGAAGGCCCGCCTCCACGCGGTTTCAATCATGTCACTCCCCCTTATCGCCCTGTTCCTGGCGGCTTTTGCCTTCGGCACCGCCGAGTTCGTGATTGCCGGCGTCCTGCCCGACGTCGCCACGGGCCTGGGCGTGACCATCCCCGTCGCCGGATATCTGGTGACCGGTTACGCCATCGGCATTGCGATCGGCGGGCCCCTCCTGGCGGTGGCGACCAAGAAACTTTCGCGCAAGACGCTGATCCTGTTGCTGGGCGGTGGCTTCACCATCGGGCAGGTTCTGTGCGCCATCGCGCCTACGCTGGAGATACTCCTCGCGGCCCGCGTGCTGGTCGCCGTCATGCACGGCACCTATTTCGGCATCGCGGCCATCGTGGCAGTCAGCCTTGTGCCTCGTGACAAGCGCGGCTTCGCCGTGGCGCTGATCCTTTCGGGACTCACCGTCTCCAACATTCTGGGCGTGCCCGGCGGCACCGCCATCGGCAATATGTTCGGCTGGCGCGCAACGTTCTGGGCCGTAGGCATCCTCAGCCTCATCGCAACCCTGGCCATCGCCCTGTTCCTCCCGGCCCGCGCGGGCGAGGCAAGCACCGGCGGCAGCTTCAGGCGCGAGTTCAAGGCGCTGGCCCGCCAGCAGATCATTACTTCGCTGATAATCGCCATCCTCGCCATGATCGCGCAATACAGCGTCTTCACCTATATCGCCCCGCTGCTGATCGAAGTGACCGGGCTAGATTCGGGCGTCGTGCCATGGGTGCTGCTGCTTTATGGCGTCGGCTCGACCATCGGCGTCTTCATCGGCGGGCGTCTGTCCGACTGGAAGCTGATGCCTGCTGTCATCACCATACTGATCGTCCAGGTGCTGGCCTTCATACTGCTCTTTGTTGCCGCTCCGCATCCGCTCATCATGGCCGTAGCCGTGGTCATCTGGGGCGGCGCCAATTTCGCAGTCGGCACGCCGATCCAGGCCCGGGTGCTCACCACGGCCAGCGATGCGCCAAACCTGGCATCGGCGCTGATCCCGACCGGCTATAATATCGGCATCGCCATTGGCGCCATGATCGGCGCTGCCGCCATCGAAAGCGGCACCGGCTATGGCAGCCTGCCGCTGATCGGCATCGTTTGCCTCATTGCCGCAGCGCTGGTCGCCATCGCGTCCCATTGGGCCGAATTGCGCATGCCGCAGGCCATCTCCAGCCCGGCCGAATAGCGAAAGGGAGCGTCTGCCGCTCCCTTTGCTTGTTCCTCAGCCTGCCAGTGCAGCCCGCACCTTGCCGCTCGCCTTGCCGAAATCGATCCGGCCGGGATAGTCGACCTTCAACTGGGCAATGACCTTGCCCATGTCCTTGGGCCCTTCGGCCCCCGTGGCCGCGATGGCGGCATTGATGGCAGCTTCCACCTCTTCATCGCTGAGCGCCTTGGGCAGAAACTCGTTGAGGATGTCGATTTCTTCCTTTTCCACCGTCGCCAGATCCGCGCGGCCGGCCTGGGCATAGATGGCAAAGCTCTCTTCGCGCTGCTTCACCATCTTTTGCACGATGGCCAGAATCTCCTCGTTTGTGGCGGGACCCCGGTTCTCCTGGCGGATGGCGATATCCTTGTCCTGGATGGCCGCGGTGATGGCGCGAAGCGTTGCCGTGCGCCGCTGATCGCGGGCCTTGAGGGCGGTCTTGAGACCTTCGCTGAACTGTTCGCGCATGGGTTTTCATCCTCTTGGCTTTGCGTTTCTGGTGCCCATATAGGCATAAACTTGAGGTCGCGCCACTTGCGCTGGACGACCTAGGCTTCTATGACGAGGCCTCAACCGACATACCCCAAACCTTGGAGACCCACCGTGACCGGCTGGCAGCAATCCCCCGCGACCGCAGTTCTGATCCTTGCAGACGGTACGCGCCTGGAAGGCCGCGGTATCGGCGCCATCGGCCATGCGGCCGGCGAAGTGTGCTTCAATACCGCCATGACCGGCTACCAGGAGGTGCTGACCGATCCCTCCTATGCGGGCCAGATCATCACCTTCACCTTCCCCCATATCGGCAATGTCGGCACCAATGACGAGGACATCGAGACGGTCAACATGGCCGCCCTGTCCGGCGTCCGCGGCGTCGTGCTCAAGGCCGATATCACCAACCCATCCAATTACCGCGCCGCCGAAAAGCTCGATGCCTGGCTGAAAAAGCGCAACATCATCGGCATCACAGGTATCGACACCCGCGCCCTGACCGCCCAGATTCGTGAAAACGGCATGCCCAACGGCGTCATCGCTCACGAGCCGACCGGCATGTTCGACGACGCCTCGATCAAGGCCGAACTCAATGCCTTCCCGGGCCTTGAGGGCTTGGACCTCGCCAAGGAAGTGACCACCGCCCAGACCTATCACTGGGACCAGACCGGCTGGCAGTGGGACAAGGGCTACGGCAAGCTCGAAGACCCGCAGTTCCATATCGTGGCCATCGACTACGGCGCCAAGCGCAACATCCTGCGTTGCCTCGCCGATCAGGGCGCCAAGGTCACCGTCGTGCCGGCAACGGCCACGGCCGAAGACGTGCTGGCGCACAATCCCGACGGCATCTTCCTGTCCAACGGCCCCGGCGATCCGGCGGCGACCGGTAAATACGCCGTTCCCACCATCCAGAAGCTGATGGACACCGGCAAGCCCGTGTTCGGCATCTGCCTTGGCCATCAATTGCTCGGCCTTGCCCTGGGCGGTAAGACGTCCAAGATGCACCAGGGCCACCATGGCGCCAACCACCCGGTCAAGGATCTGACCACCGGCAAGGTCGAGATCACCTCGATGAATCACGGTTTCGCCGTGGACAAGGCGAGCCTGCCCGCCGGCGTCACCGAAACCCACATCTCGCTGTTCGACGACACGAACGCCGGCCTCAGCGTCGAAGGCAAGCCGATCTTCTCGGTGCAGTATCACCCCGAAGCAAGCCCCGGCCCACGCGACAGCCATTATCTCTTCACGCGGTTCCTCAACCACGTCCGCGAGCAGAAGGGCCTCGAAAAGCTGCCCGAGCACAAGCCAGCGGCCGCCTGAGGCGTAGCATAATCACCGGGTTGCCCTCGGACTTGATCCGAGGGCCATTTGCCGCTTGTGCCGAGCTGGAAGAGGCCCTCGGATCAAGTCCGAGGGAAGCGCTGCAGTTGGGGTTGCATCGGGAAAATAGCCAGCCTACACATTCCCCGAGAACGTGTCGCAATCCCCCGGATTGCCGGACTGATATCCGCGCTCGAACCAGGTCTTGCGCTGCGCCGAAGTGCCATGGTTGAACGTCTTGGGCACGGCAAAACCCTGCATGCGCTTTTGCAGCGTATCATCACCGATCTGGTCGGCCGCATTCAGCGCCTCCTCGAAATCGCCCTGCTCAACCAGGTTTTGCTGCCCGGCATAATTTGCCCACACGCCAGCATAGCAATCTGCCTGCAACTCGATGCGCACCGAATAGGCATTGGCGTCTTCGGCGCTCATCGCCTGGCGCCGCTGGTTGAATTGGGGCAACACCCCGGTGATGTTCTGGATATGATGGCCCACTTCATGCGCCAGCACATAGGCCTGGGCAAAATCGCCCGGCGCGCCGAACTGCTCGCGCAATTGGTCGTAAAAGCCCAGGTCGATATAAACCTGCTGGTCATTCGGGCAGTAAAACGGTCCGGTGCTGGAATCAGCCTCGCCGCACCCGGTGCTCACAGCGCCGCTAAACAGCACCACTGTGGGTTCGGGATAATCCTCGTTCTGCTGCGCGAACACTTCGCTCCACAGATCCTCGGTTTCCTTGACCACGACGCCCACGAAATCGCGCAGTTCGGCTTCCTCGCCACTCGCCGGCAACTGGCTTGATGAACTGGCCGAAGATGATGGCCCGCTGCTCGAGCCTCCGCTCAGAATATCCATTGGGTTGGTGCCGGTGACGACCCAGATGATGCCGAGCACCACCACAATCCCGATCAGGCTTCCGATACCGCCACGCGAGCCGCGCCCGCCGCCCATGGGCAGCCGTATCCCACCGCCACGGCCAAGACCACCAAGTCCCCCCAAGCCGCCGCCCGTGCGTCCACGGCGATCATCAATGTTGGAACTCTGCTGCCTGCCACGCCACTTCATTGGAACACTCTCCCGTTACCCCCGACCCTAGCAACAAGTCGGCCACATGCCCATCAGTTCCCTGCACGCTAGCTGCATCTACAATCCATGGAACCCCGACAAACTATCCATCTTCTCCCCGCACCAAAACCCTGCGCTATCCTCCCCCATACCAACCTCACGCCCAGCGGGTCGCGCGAACCGGCTAGTGTTGTTGTCAGATGGGGCGGGGATGTCGTGATCCCTGCAGGCAAGCGGAAGTGTTATCGGGTCTATGGCGGCCCGGAGCCAGAGTCGTGCGCGCCGCAAATCCCATCGCATGTGGCGAGGCTTTGTCTCACACACTAAAACTTACCGGGGCAGGGCCTCGCCACGTGCACGCTGACCCAAAACCGCACCCAGGCGGCGCTTCCGCACGTCCATCGTCACAAATTGACCGAACGGTCAAAACTTCTTACCGTCACCGCGCCGCCGTCATCTGAACGTCACCTCTGGACGGCAAGAGCCAACCCGCCGGATCGCTGATCCGGCTGTCCGGGAGCGCGGGGCCCCCGGGCGCTATTTCGGTTCAGCCAAACACTACCACCCGGGAGACGATCCATGAATTTCCTGCCCAAGATATCGCGCCGTACATTCCTCGCAGGTTCCGCCAGCATAGGAGCCATGGCAGCGATGCACCCGTTTGCCGCAATGGCGCAGGCCAACCAGGCCCATTTGCGCATCATCGAGACCACGGACCTGCACGTCGCCGTGTTCGCCTATGATTATTACGCCGATGCGCCCAACGACACGATGGGCCTGGCCCGTACCGCCTCGTTGATCGAAGCCCTTCGCGCCGAAGCGGGCAATTCCATGCTGCTCGACAATGGCGACATCATCCAGGGCAATCCGATGGGCGACTACATCGCCTACGAAAAGGGTCTCGAAGGCAATGTCCACCCCATCATCGCCGCGATGAACACGCTGGGCTATGAAGCCGCGACCTTGGGCAACCACGAATTCAACTACGGCCTTGAATATCTCGACAAGGCATTGGGCGGCGCCGAATTCCCGTTCGTTTCGGCCAATCTGGTGCGTGGTGAACTGGCGGCCGAGCCGCTGAGCGACGACACCTATATCCAGCCCTATCTGATCGTCGAAAAGGAACTGACCGACGGCTCGGGCGCCACCAAGACCATCAAGGTCGGCATCATCGGTTTCCTGCCGCCCCAGATCATGACCTGGGACGCAACCCACCTCACCGGCAAGGTCAACACCCGCGACATCGTCGAAACCGCGACCGCCTACGTGCCCAGGATGCGCGAAGAAGGCGCCGAAATCATCATCGCCCTGTCGCATTCCGGCATTGCTGCTGACCAGACGACCGGCGCCGAAAACGCGTCGCTGCAACTCGCGGCCGTTGATGGCATCGATGTGGTCCTCACCGGCCACCACCACCTGGTCTTCCCCGGCCCCGACTATGAGGGCATCGAAGGCGCCGATATCGAAGCGGGCACGCTCAGCGGCAAGCCCGCCGTCATGGCCGGCTTCTGGGGTTCGCACATGGGCCTGATCGACCTGCTGCTCGAGCAGGATGCAGACGGCAAATGGACGGTCGTGTCTCACACCGCCGAAGCCCGCCCGATCTCCGAACGCGTCGAGGGCAAGGTCAATGCGCTCGTGGAAGACGAGGCCGAGGTCGCCGCCGCCGCGCAGACCGATCACGAGGAAACCATCGACTATATTCGCCGGCCCGTCGGCGAAACTGCCGCCCCGCTCTATTCCTACTTCGCCCTCGTCGCAGACGATCCGTCGGTGCAGATCGTCTCGCAAGCCCAGATTTGGTACATCGAACAGATGATGAAGGGCACCGAATGGGAAAGCCTGCCGATCCTGTCGGCCGCTGCCCCCTTCAAGGCCGGCGGTCGTGGCGGCCCGGACTATTACACCGACGTTCCTGTCGGCCCTGTCGCCATCAAGAATGTGGCTGACCTTTACCTCTATCCCAACACCATCCAGGCCGTCGCCATCACCGGAGCGGACGTCAAGAACTGGCTGGAACGCTCGGCCGGCATCTTCAACCAGATCGAGGCTGGCGCCACCGACGCCGAACTCATCAACCCCGATTTCCCGTCCTATAATTACGACGTGATCGATGGGGTCACCTACAAGATCGATCTCACCCAGCCGTCCAAATACTCCTCGGATGGCAAGGAAGAGCTCAACCCCGATGCCAACCGCATCGTGGACCTGATGTATGACGGCGCCCCGATCGATCCGGCCGCCAAATTCGTCGTTGCCACCAACAATTACCGCGCTGGCGGCGGCGGTACCTTCCCCGGCATCGGGCCGGACGTCATCGTCTTCAAGGGGCCCGATACCAACCGGGACATCATCGTCCGCTATATCGTGGAGAACGGCACGATCGACCCCAAGGCCGACAGCAATTGGTCGCTTGCGCCCATCCCAGATACAACGGTGCTGTTTGCCACCGGTCCCAAGGCGGCCGACTTCGTGGACGATGTCACCGCCATCAAGATCGAAGCCACCGGCGAGACTGACCCCGACGGTTTCGGCATCTATCGCATCACGCTCTAACCCTCTGGGGGCGGTCTTCGGACCGTCCCCTTCTCCTCCAGTTCGAGACCTCGTTCATGCGCACTTTTCTTGCCCTGCTGCTGACCTTCTTCGCCACTGCAGCAATGGCGCAGGAGCGCACGCAGTATGTGCTGGCGGTCAGCTGGCAACCCGCCTTCTGCGAGACCCGGCCCGGCCGTCCGGAGTGCCAGACCCAAACCACTGCCCGCTTCGACGCCGGCAACTTCGCCCTGCACGGTCTTTGGCCGCAGCCGCGCTCCCGTGACTATTGCGGCGTGGACGCACGCACGGTCGCTCTCGACGAAGACGGCGACTGGTTCGAACTGCCCGAGCCCAGAATATCCGCCGCGCTGCGCAAGGAACTGGATCAGGTCATGCCTGGCACCCAATCGGCGCTTGACCGGCACGAATGGATCACGCACGGCACCTGCTACCGGACCGATGCGGAGGAATATTTCCAGGACTCCGTGGATATGCTTGCCGCCCTCAACGCCTCGGCCGTGCGGGATCTCTTCGCCGGCGCCATCGGCGAGCGGCTGACGCAGGGCGACGTGCGTGCCGCGTTCGACACTGCCTTCGGGCCGGGCGCCGGAGACCGGGTCAGGCTCAGTTGCACAAACGACGGCAATCGCCGGCTGATCAACGAATTGACCATTGGCCTCACCGGCGACATCGATGGCCCGGACAGCTTTGCCGACCGCATCATGGATGCCCGCCCCACAAATGGCGGCTGCGACGGCGGCATGGTGGACGCCGCCGGCTTGCAATAGAGCTCAGCTGTCGCTGGAGGCATCCAGCTGTTCGCGCAACCGATGCAGGCTTTCGCGCAGCATTCCGGCAGCTTCCCCATCACCACCCAGCGCCTTGCCGACAGCCAGCGGCACCGCCAGCGCCTTCTCCCGCAGAGCCCTACCCTCTTCGGTCAGATAAATCCGCACCTGCCGCTCATCCTGCTTGTCCCGCTCGCGCCGCAGCAAGCCGCGCGCTTCAAGCCGCTTGACCAGCGGCGTGATCGTGCCGCTATCGAGGAACAATTTATCCCCCAGCGCTTTGACGGTGATACCATCTGTCTCCCATAGCACCAGGAACACCAGGTACTGCGGATAGGTCAGTTCGAGTGCTTCAAGCCGGGGCTTGTAGAACCGGGTGAACGCATGCTCGGCCGCATAAACGGCAAAGCACAGCATGGAATCGAGTTTGAGCGGATCAGCCTGTGCCACGAAGCACCTCCACGAAGGGACATCAGCAATATGACAGAAATTTCTATTGCACACAATTGAATTGTTCGCTATTGGTACTGCGAACACAAGCTGAGGAGCTTCCGATGTCGTCGATTAAATCCGCAGTCTACACCGCCCATGCCCACACCACTGGCGGCCGCACCGGCACCAGCGCCACCGATGATGGCCGCCTGTCGGTCACCCTCGATACGCCCAAGGAAATGGGCGGCAATGGCGGCCCCGGCACCAATCCCGAGCAGTTGTTCGCAGCTGGCTATTCGGCCTGCTTCCTGGGCGCCCTCAAGGCTGTGGCCCGCGGCGAAAAGGTCAAGATTCCAGACGAAACCACCATCGACGCAGCCGTTTCCTTTGGTGACAATGCCAATGGATCGGGCTTCAACATCGCGGTCGAGCTGAAGGTCAATGTCCCCGGCATGGAACACGACCAAGCCCAGGCGCTGGTGGAAAAGGCCCACACGGTCTGCCCCTATTCCAACGCCACCCGCGGCAATGTCGACGTCAAGCTGACCGTCGCCTGAGTATCAATCGCCAATAAAAAAGGGCGCCTTGCTGGGCGCCCTTTTTATTTGATCGGCAGAGCTACTGCCCGTCTGGCGCCACATCGACGCTGACCGCGGGAACGTCCACGTCCACCGTGCCGCCACCGCCGCCATTGTTGTTGAAGAACACCAGATAGGCGATCGCGATCAGGGCAATGGCCACGATCAGGCCGATAATGATCCCCCCCGCACCCGGGCCACCACGGTCTACAACGACAGTTTCACGATCTAGAGGCGCCATCTATTCAACTCCGGTTTTGATTTGGAGCATCAACGATCAGCAATGCCGTCCGTTCCGTCTTCCGTACAGCCGACGCGTTTAGGGTAAATCTTAACGATCCCCCTTCACCGCGACGAAAGACGTCAGCGCTATCCTGGACCGACCCTGCCGGAGTGCCCGCATGTCCACCCCTGCCCTTGCCATATCGACCCTGTCCAAGAGCTTTGACCGCAAGGTCGTCGATGCACTGGACCTCACCGTAAGAGCCGGCGAGTTCTATGCACTGCTCGGCCCCAACGGCGCCGGCAAGACCACCATCCTCCGCATGGTCGCGGGCCTGCTGCAGCCAGACGCCGGTGATATTTCCATCTTCGGCATCGATGCCCGCCGCGATCCCCTTGCCGCCAAGCGCATCGTCGCCTGGGTTTCCGATGAACCCATGGTCTACGACCGGCTAACCCCGCTCGAATATCTCGAATTCGTCGCCGGTCTCTGGCAGATCGATGCAGCGACCGCCCAGGCCAAGGCAAACGAGTTGATCGACTGGCTGGGTCTTAGCCCCCACGCCAACGAACTCTGCGGCGGGTTCTCCAAGGGCATGCTGCAGAAAGTCGCCCTCGCCGGCGCCCTGGTCCACGACCCCAGGCTCATCATCCTCGACGAACCCCTTACCGGGCTAGACGCCGGCTCCGCCCGGCAGGTCAAGGATGTCCTGCTCGGCAAGGTCCGCGATGGCGTCACAGTCATCATGACCACCCATATTCTCGAAGTTGCCGAACGCATGGCAGAACGCATCGGCGTCATCGCTGGCGGCCAGCTGATCGCCGAAGGCACCCTCGGCGAACTGCGCGCCCGCATCGGCAAGCAATCGAGTCTCGAGGACATATTTCTCGATCTGGTCGCCCACGGTGCGGCAGCCGCATGAGCATCGCACCGGCAAGCTTTGGCTGGTTCGTTCGCCACGAACTGAACCTGGCCTGGCGCGAATGGATCGCCATGATGACCGGCGGCCGCCGTGCTCGCGGCATCGGCCTGGCGGTCTTCCTCGCGGCTGTCACCGTCGTGCTGCATCTCATGGCGTTCGGGCTGGTCCTGCCCTGGGTCAAGAGCGGCATCGTCGCCGACAAAACTACCCTCGTCATGCTCACCGGAACCGGCATGCTGTTTTGGACGGTGATGCTGTCGCAGGCGCTGGAGTCGGTCACCCGCGTCTATTATGCGCGCTCCGATCTCGATCTCATCCTCTCTTCCCCCGCCTCCTCCCGCAAGCTCTTCGCCGTCCGCACGTCATCAGTGGCGCTGACGACGATCGTGCTCACCGGCATGCTGGCAAGTCCCCTGATCAACATGCTGGTCTTCCTCGATGGTCCCCACTGGCTGGCAGCCTACGGGGTTCTTGCGGGACTGGGTGCTCTATCGACCGCCATTGCGCTGACCATCACCATGGCCCTGTTCCGCTTCGTCGGCCCCAAACGAACCCGCCTCATCGCGCAAATCGTTGCGGCCCTTGTAGGCGCTGGCTTCGTCATCGGCGTTCAGGCCGCAGCAATCCTCCACTATGGCAACATGTCCCGCTTTGCCCTGTTCCAATCCGCTGACTTGGTAGCCTCCGCACCCGCGCTCGGCAGCCCGCTCTGGCTCCCCGCCCAAGCCGCCATGGGCGATTGGCCTGCCCTCGCGCTGGTACTGGTGACCGGCCTCGGTACCCTGTTGCTCACCATTGCGCTCACGGCATCCAGCTTCGGCCATCATGCCATCTCCGCTGCGGGGCTCAACCACATACGCAGCCAGCGCCGGCCCTCCAGGCGCGCCTTTCGCTCCGGATCGCAGCGCCACGTACTCCGCCTCAAGGAATGGCGGCTGCTGCAGCGCGACCCATGGCTATTGTCACAGACCCTGATGCAGATCCTCTATCTGGTGCCGCCAGCCCTGTTGCTCTGGATGAATTTTGGCGACAGTGCCGGCGCTCTCGTCGTCGTCGTGCCCGTGCTGGTCATGGCCGCAGGCCAATTGGCGGGAGGTCTCTCCTGGCTCGCCATTTCGGGCGAGGATGCGCACGACCTAGTGGTGACAGCCCCGGTGCATCCCCGCACCGTGCTCCGCGCCAAGATCGAAGCTGTCCTGATCGTGATTGCCATCGTGCTCCTGCCGCTCCTTGCGCTGATGGCGCTGACGTCGCCCTATGCAGCGCTGGTCACCGCATTCTGCGCCACGCTGTCGGCCGGTTCCGCCACCGCCATCCAGCTCTGGTTCCGCGTCGCCGCCAAGCGCTCCATGTTCCGCCGCCGGCAGGTTGCTTCCCGCGCCGCCACCTTGAGCGAGGCTTTCGCGTCCATCATGTGGGCGGGCACTGGCGCGCTGCTCGTGGCCCAGCCATGGCTTGCCGTAGGTCCCGCCATCGTGGCAGTTCTCGTACTCCTTCTGGCCAAGCTTATCAGCCCAAGACGAAACCCATGAGCCAACTCACCTTCCGCGACGCAACGCCTGACGACATCGCAGCTATGCTCACCCTCAGTCATGCCGGTGACTGGCGCGGCAGCGAAACGCCACCGCTCGATCCCGCGAGCCTCGCTGATTCCCGCTACCGCGCCGCGTTTGACGAAATCGCCGCCGATCCCAATCATCGCCTGATCGTGGCGGAGAAAGATGGCGAGGTGATCGGCACGCTCCAGATCAGCGTCATTCCCGGCCTGCCGCGTTTCGGCATGAAGCGCGGCGTCCTCGAAAACGTCCATATCCGCGCCGACCAGCGCGGAACCGGCCTTGGCACGCAGATGGTGCAATGGGCGATCGAGCGCTGCCGTGAAGTGGGCTGCGGCATGGTCCAACTGACCTCCAACAAGGTCCGCAAGGATGCCCACCGCTTCTACATGAAGCTCGGCTTCGAGCAGAGCCACGAAGGCTTCAAGCTTATGCTCTGACGAGACTGGTGCATGAGCCGATCAATTCCGGTAAAATGCCCCTTGCTGCTGCAGGAGAATTGATCATGGCAGAAACCGGCACCAAACCCCGCACCGACACCGTCCTGAAGCCAGCCAAGCCGCCGCTGCACAAGGTAATCCTGCTTAACGACGACTACACGCCGCGCGAATTCGTGGTGCGTCTGCTGAAGTCCGAATTCAGGGTGCCCGAAGCCCAGGCCTTGGGAATCATGCTGACCGCCCACACCAAGGGCGCCTGCGTGGTTGCAGTCTTCACCAGGGAAATCGCCGAGGAAAAAGCCACTCGCGCCACCGACTTTGCCAAGCAGAACGGCTTTCCGCTCCTTTTCACCACCGAACCGGAGGAATAGCCGATGTGCCGCAACATCAAGCCGCTGTTCAATTTCGAACCACCCGCCAGCCGCAACGAGATCCACGACGCGGCGCTGCAGTTCGTGCGCAAGATCTCGGGCTACAACGCGCCATCAAAAGCCAACGAAGCGGCGTTCCACCACGCGGTCGAAGATATCGAGGCCAGCGTCCGTCAGCTGCTGAAGTCGCTCGAAACCCACGCCCCGCCCAAGGACCGCGAGATCGTGGCCGCCAAGGCAAAGGCGCGCGCCCGTGAGCGATATGGCGCTGCTTAGAGTCCCATATCCGGCGGCACCGGCGGCGCCTGGTTCAGCACGACGATCTTGATGCGCTCATTGGCCGCCTGATACGGATCGTTCGGGAAAAACGGATCGGCGCTTGCCCGTCCGCTTACCGAGGTGACCTTGTCATCGGACAGCCCGAACTCACCCAACAGCGCCCGCACCACATTGGCGCGATCGCTCGACAACTCCCAGGAACCATAGCGCGGATTGGCATAGGTCCCGCCCGCCGCCGTGTGACCCGAGATCGTGATCTGGTTGGACAGCTTCTGCAGAATCGGCCCCAGCACGGCGATGGCCTGGCGCGCCTGCTCTGTCGGATACTTCGATCCCTCGGGGAACATCGGCGTGCCCTCCTGATCGATGATCTGGATATTGAGCCCTTCGTCAGTTTCCTCGACCAGAAGATTATCGGACATCTCGGAAATGTCGGGCAGCGCCTGCCACGCCTGCCTTATGCTGGCGGCAGCACTGTGAAATACCTGGTCCCGGACCGCCTTCATTTCGCGCTCGGCAACCCCGCTGGCTGTGTCGGTCGCACCCGTCTCACCCTCATTGCCGCCGGTGCCCTTGTCTTCTGCGCCGGCCGTCATGCTGGCGGGAGCATTGGTGGCATCCTGGTTCGCCGCCATGGATGAACCGGCCATCTTCGCGCCCGAAGTGTCCATCGCCGTGCCGCCCAGCATCCCGCCCGAGCCGCTCGTGGTTGGCGCAACGTTGGGTGGAGCGAAATAATCGGCCAAGCCTTCCTTCTGTTCGGGCGTGGTCATGCTGATCAGCCAAAGCAACAGGAAGAACGCCATCATGGCCGTCACGAAATCCGCATAGGCGATCTTCCATGCGCCGCCATGATGGGCATGGGCAGCCTTCTTGACCTTCTTGATGATGATCGGCTGATCGTATTGGGCCATGCTCTAGCGCTCTTTTCCCGTTCAGGCGGCCGACAGATTGGCCGTGGCCTCATCGACCTCGGCAAAGGTCGGCCGGTCTTCGGACAGCAGCGCCTTGCGGGCAAATTCGATTGCCATCACAGGCACCTGCCCCGAAATATGAGCGAGCAGACCCACCTTGAGCGACAGGAAATACTTCGCTTCCGCTTGGTAGATATTGTTCAGCGATTGCGCGAACGGCGCAAAGAAGCCATAGGCGACGAACACGCCAAAGAACGTGCCGACCAAGGCACCGCCGATCATATGGCCGAGCACTTCCGGCGGCTCGCTGATGGCGCCCATGGTGTGAATCACACCCAGAACGGCGGCCACGATGCCCAGCGCCGGCGTGCCGTCTGCCAGTGCCTGCATGGCCGATACGATACGGTGCTGCTCCTGGTGGTGGGTTTCCAACTCCTCGTCCATCAGCGCTTCCATCTCATGGACATTGTTGGAGCCCAGCGTCACCATCCTCAGATAATCGCAGACGAACTCCACGGCGTGATGGTTATTGGCAAAGGTCGGGAAGCGATTGAACAGCGCCGACTCACGCGGATTCTCGATGTGCTGCTCCAGCGCCAGGATGCCCTTCGACTGCACCAGCTTGAACAGCGTGAACTGCATGCCGAGCAATTCCACATAAGCGGCCTTGTTGTATTTGGGGCCTTTGAACAACGTGCCAAGGGCGCTCAGCGTACCCTTGATGACTGGACCGGTATTGCCGATGACAAAGGCCCCGATGGCCGCGCCCAGGATGATGATGAACTCGAACGGCTGCCACAATACCTGAAAGTGCCCGCCCACGCCGGCATAGCCACCCATGACGCTGCCGACGACGATCAGGATACCCACTAGGAGGCGCATGAAGGCACACACTCATGTTGGGGGCGCTGGCGAGCCGCAACTTGCCGCTGCCGCTGGACGCGCCCGCTTGAAACTGGTTGGAGCAATGAACATCGGCTCCGACAGCGCACTATTGGCGCATTAAGCTTAACGCTGGGTGTATTCACACCGCTCGACCGGTAGATCGTTGCGCAGAAAGCATCGGCGGGACTAGTCTCCAATCCCGAGGAGAATGCCATGATTGCCAACACCGTTGAGGTACTGACTCTCTTTGTCGATGACATCGGCGCAGCAAAGACCTTCTATGCCAGGGTCTTCGCGCCCCGGATCATCTACGAGGACGAGGTATCGGCGGTGCTCGAATTCGGCACGCTCATGATCAATCTCCTGCAGCACACCCAAGCGCCGGAACTCGTGGCACCGCTGCCGGTAGCGCCATCATCTGCGGGGCCGCGCGTGCTTTTGACCATCAAGGTCGGCAATGTCGACCAAGTCTGCGCGGATCTGGCGTCCCTCGGCCTGTCCCCGCTGAATGGTCCTATCGACCGGCCCTGGGGCCGTCGCACCGCAGCCTTCGCAGATCCTTCGGGTCATGTGTGGGAGGTGGCGCAGGAAATCTGAGCAAGCCCATTCGCTTTGCACGTAATGCAAAGCTGCACCCCCTTTCCTTTCGCCATCTTCTCCGCTAGACAGCCCACCTAACCACCATGTCCGAACCTGACCCCGCGCCGCAGCGCTCAGTTGCTGCGCGGTTTGCCGCGAGACAGGTGCTGTCCGGGCGATTCTTTCCTCTCGCCCGACCAATTAGACAAGTTGAGCGAGCGCCATGCCAAAACGTACCGACATTAAATCGATCCTCATTATCGGTGCGGGTCCGATCATTATCGGGCAGGCGTGCGAGTTCGACTACTCAGGCACCCAGGCTTGCAAGGCGCTCAAGGAAGAGGGCTACCGGATCATCCTGGTGAACAGCAATCCGGCGACGATCATGACCGATCCGGACCTTGCTGACGCCACCTACATGGAGCCGATCACTCCCGAGGTCGTCGCCAAGATCATCGAAAAGGAGCGCCCCGACGCGCTGCTCCCCACCATGGGCGGCCAGACGGCTCTTAACTGCGCGCTCTCGCTGCGCAAGATGGGTGTGCTGGAAAAGTTCGGCGTCGAGATGATCGGCGCCACCGCCGAAGCCATCGACAAGGCCGAGGATCGCGAGCTGTTCCGCGACGCCATGAAGAAGATCGGGCTGGAAACGCCCCGCTCCATGCTGGCGCACAACACGATCGAGGCTCTCCAGGCGCTCGAAGTGATCGGCCTGCCCTGCATCATCCGCCCCTCGTTCACCCTGGGCGGCACGGGCGGCGGCATTGCCTATAACCGCGAAGAATACCTCAACATCTGCGAAAGCGGCATCGACGCCTCGCCAACCAACGAGGTGCTGGTCGAGGAAAGCGTGCTCGGCTGGAAAGAGTACGAGATGGAAGTTGTCCGCGACAAGAAAGACAACTGCATCATCGTTTGCTCGATCGAGAACATCGACCCTATGGGCGTGCACACCGGCGACTCGATTACCGTGGCACCCGCGCTGACCCTGACCGACAAGGAATACCAGATCATGCGCGACGCCTCGCTGGCGGTGCTGCGCGAGATCGGCGTCGAAACCGGCGGCTCCAACGTGCAGTTTGGCATCAACCCGGCTGACGGGCGCATGGTGGTGATCGAGATGAACCCGCGCGTCTCTCGCTCCTCGGCGCTGGCCTCCAAGGCGACGGGCTTCCCGATCGCCAAGGTCGCGGCACGCCTGGCCGTTGGTTACACCCTCGATGAATTGGACAACGACATCACCGGCGGCATGACCCCCGCCTCGTTCGAGCCCAGCATCGACTATGTCGTGGTAAAAATTCCGCGCTTCGCGTTCGAGAAATTCCCGGGTGCCGACAATCGCCTGACCACCGCCATGAAGTCGGTTGGCGAAGCCATGGCTATCGGCCGTACCTTCCAGGAATCGCTGCAAAAAGCGCTGCGCTCGCTCGAAACCGGCCTCACCGGGCTCAACGAGATCGGCATTCCGGGCCTGGGCGAAGGCGAGGACAAGAACGCCATCAAGGCCGCACTCGGCACGCCCACGCCAGATCGCCTGCTGCATGTCGCCGAAGCTATGCGGCTGGGCATGAGCCTTGAAGACATCTTCGAGGCCTGCAAGATCGACCCGTGGTTCCTCGAACAGATGCACGGAATTGTTGAGACCGAGAACAAGGTCAAGCAATTCGGCCTGCCCCAGGATTCGGCAAATCTGCGCTCGCTCAAGGCCATGGGCTTCTCTGATGCGCGTCTGGCCCAACTTGCCAATTTGAAGCCGTCGGACGTGCGCAAGCTGCGCCACTCGCTCGACGTTCGCCCCGCGTTCAAGCGCATCGACACCTCGGCCGCCGAGTTCGCCTCCCCCACCGCCTATATGTACTCGACCTATGAAGTGCCGTTCGGCGGCAAGGTGGACGACGAAGCGCGCCCCTCCGACCGCAAGAAGGTCGTGATTCTGGGCGGCGGCCCCAACCGCATCGGCCAAGGCATCGAGTTCGACTATTGCTGTTGCCACGCCGCCTTCGCACTGAGCGATGCCGGCTACGAAACCATCATGGTCAACTGCAATCCCGAAACCGTCTCGACCGACTATGACACCTCGGATCGTCTCTATTTCGAGCCGCTGACCGA
Source organism: Devosia naphthalenivorans (assembly GCF_003056355.1). GTDB lineage: Bacteria > Pseudomonadota > Alphaproteobacteria > Rhizobiales > Devosiaceae > Devosia > Devosia naphthalenivorans. The sequence continues at coordinate 484,735 of NZ_PYVW01000002.1, read as the reverse complement.
AGAGGACGTGCTCGAAATCCTGCTGACCGAAAAGCAAAACGGCACGCTGCATGGCGTGATCGTTCAGTTTGGCGGCCAGACCCCGCTCAACCTGGCCGAAGCCGTGCTCAAGGCCGGCGTGCCGATTCTGGGCACCCAGCCCGACGCCATCGATCTGGCCGAAGATCGCGACCTGTTCTCCAAGCTGCTCAACAAGCTGGAACTGACCCAGCCCAAGAACGGCATTGCCTATAGCCTCGAACAGGCTCGCCTTGTCGCCGAACGCCTCGGCTACCCGCTGGTGATCCGCCCGTCCTACGTGCTGGGCGGCCGCGCAATGGCCATCGTCCACTCGGCCAACGAGTTCGAGCGCTATGTGCAGGACACCCTGACCGGCCTCGTGCCGCCCGATATCCTGCAGCGTTATCCCAACGACAGGACCGGCCAGATCAACTCGGTGCTGTCCGATAACCCGCTGCTGTTCGATGCTTATCTGTCCGGCGCGACGGAAATCGACGTTGATGCTCTATGCGATGGCAAGGACGTGTATGTCGCTGGCATCATGGAGCACATCGAGGAAGCCGGCATTCACTCCGGGGACTCCGCCTGCTCCCTGCCCCCGCAGAACCTGTCGCCAGAGGTCATGGCCGAACTCAAGCGCCAGACCCGTGAGCTCGCTTTCGCGCTCAAGGTCGGCGGCCTGATGAACGTGCAATATGCGCTCAAGGACGGCGTGATCTACCTGCTCGAAGTCAATCCTCGCGCTTCGCGCACCGTGCCCTTCGTGGCCAAGGTGATCGGCGAACCCATCGCCAAGATCGCGTCGCGGATCATGGCCGGCGAAAGCCTTGCCAGCTTCGGCCTGCAGGAAAAGACCTTCAAGCACGTCGCCGTCAAGGAAGCCGTGTTCCCCTTCAACCGCTTCCCGGGCGTGGACACAGTGCTGGGCCCCGAAATGAAGTCGACGGGCGAAGTGATCGGTCTGGACAATGATTTCGCCCTTGCCTTCGCCAAGTCACAGATGGGCGCGGGTTCCAAGGTGCCTCAGGCGGGCGCTGCGTTCATTTCGGTCCGCGATGCCGACAAGGAATACATCGTGGATATGGCGCGGCACCTGGTCGAAGGTGGTTTCACCATTTTGGCCACTGGCGGCACGCAAAAGTACCTGGTCGAAAACGGCGTGGCCGCCACCAAGATCAACAAGGTGCTCGAAGGACGCCCGCACATCGTCGATTCCATGAAGAATGGCGGCGTGCAGCTCGTGATCAACACCACCGACGGCATGAAGTCGATCAGCGACAGCCGCGACCTTCGGCGGACGGCGCTGATGGGAAAGATCCCGTACTACACCACGATCGACGGTGCGCTGGCCGCAGTGGAAGGCATCGTGGCGCTGCAAAAGGGCAGCCTGGTCGTGCGCTCCCTACAGAGCTATTTCGCCGCTTAGAGGTTCGCGACCCCAGATATGCAAAGGGCGGGACAGGATCACCTCTCCTGCCCTTCTTGTTTAGTGCCTCTGGAAGAACTCGGCGACCAACTCCAACGCGCCATCAACGGCCTCGTCATCGATATTCAGATGCGTCACCCAGCGCTGCTGGCCATAGCGTCCGGTGATGCCGACGCCCCTCTGCACCAGGAAATCGGTAAAGCTGTCGCCAACTCTCCTATCGATCTCGACAAAGATGATGTTGGTGTTCGGCTGGGTAACCGACAGCGCATCATACCGCGCCAGCCCATGAGCCAGTTGCTTGGCCCGGCGATGGTCCTCGCTCAACCGCACAATATTGTGGTCCAGCGCATAAAGTCCCGCCGCCGCCAAAATCCCGGACTGCCGCATGCCGCCACCCAGCATCTTCCGATGCCGCCGGGCCGTTTCGATCAGGTCCGAACGGCCGACGAGAACCGAGCCCACCGGCGCACCCAGGCCCTTGGACAGGCAGATGGAAACGCTGTCGAATGCCGCAGTGAAATCCTTGATGTTCATGCCAAGAGCAACAGAGGCATTGAAGGCTCGCGCACCATCCAGATGCAGGCCAAGCCCGTGGCGGGCGGCGATTTCGCCCACGGCTTCCATGTAGTCCACCGGCAGCACGCGCCCGCCAAGGGTGTTTTCCAGCGCGATAACCTTTGTGGTCGCGAAATGGATATCGCCCGATTTGATGGCGGCTTCGATATCGTTCAGCGCCATAGTGCCGTCCGCCTGATGCGCAATCGGCTGCGGCTGGATCGAGCCAAGCACGGCCGCGCCACCGGCCTCATATTTGTAGCAATGCGCGTCCTGACCCGCCATGAACTCGTCGCCACGCCCGCAATAGCTCATCAGTGCCAGAAGGTTCGACTGCGTGCCCGATGCCACGAAGATCGCAGCATCCTTACCCAGCATCGCTGCCATGCGCTGCTCCAGCCGATTTACCGTGGGGTCGTCGCCATAGACATCGTCCCCCACCTCCGCTTCCGCCATGGCGGTGCGCATCGCGGCCGACGGCTTGGTTACAGTGTCGGAACGAAAGTCATAGCGGATGGTGTTCATCTCTGCCTTCAGCCTGTTCAGGTTTGCGGGCCACGATCAGCAGGCCCTCGATAGGTGCGCCACGATCCTGACGCAGAACCGCCGTCTCGAAGCGCAAGATCTCGAGCCCGGCCTTCGTAGCGGCTTGCCGCGCCGCCTCGATCCCATGAGCGTAGCGGAGTGAGGGGCGCAGGAACACCGCCTCCTCACCATCATGGGCTTCAAGCGAAAAGGTGAGGAAGCCACCCGGCCGGATCACCGGCACAACCGCGGCGAGCACGGGCGGCAGCGCACCACAATAGATGAACACATCCGCCGCCGTAACGAGATCCACTTCTCCGGGTTGGCGCTGCAGAAACTGCACCAGTTCCGCCTTTTCCAGCCGATCATAAAGGCCCTTGCGGCCGGTTTCAGCGATCATGGCGGCGCTGAGGTCGATGCCTTCAAGCACCGTCACCTTGTTGCGCAAGCGCTCGCCCATGAGCCCCGTCCCGCATCCCAGATCGAGCGCCCGGGTGAAGTGGAGGACGCCGGTTTCCGCCATCACCTGCACTAGAAGTTCGTCCAGCAGCGCCGGAACGCGGTAGCCCAGCTTGTCGACCAGCGCGCTTTCGAACTTGGGCGCATATTGGTCGAACAATGCTTCCACATAGCTGATCGCCGTACCGGCATCGGCTGCACCCGCTCCATGCACGGCCAGCTTCAGCTTGGCGCCGAACGTGCCGTCATCGTCGAGAGCTTCAAGGTGCCGCCAGGCCGAGATGGCACCGGACAGATTGCCCGCCTTTTCATGATAGCCGCCGAGCAGGTCCCAGCCCGCCACCCATTCGGGTGTCAGCTCAAGTGCCTGGCTGATGAGGTCTGCGGCAGCAACGAAGTCGCCGCCCTCGGCCAGCAATTTTGCATAACCCGCGCGGCGATCGGCGATGGCATCGCCAGAGGAGTGAAACGTCTTGGTCAAGACGATGATATCTCGGAAGGTCACCGGATCGATGCGTCCGGCGGCGAGGATGTGGCGGAAAATTGGGGCAAAAGCAAGTGACGGATAGTGCATGCCTCTCGGGATCTGGCAGAGATGCAAGAATGTGAATTGATGACAGTTCCGGAACGCTACCCGGCCATTAGGGCTAGGTTGCCAGGCAAATGCCCTGCGCCATCGGGTTCGATCGATCCGGCCCAAATGGTTGAGCGCGCGGCAAAATATCCCGGCTAAACAGCAGATCGGCCGGGCTTTTTGCCCCAAGTAAACAGATATTGAACGGCGTTTTTTTTGCCGCTAAGCTCGTGTGATCGAATATTGCGGCCGACCGATCTGAAAACGCGAACTTCATTCGCCTCTGCTGACGTCACTCAACGATATTTCGATCACTACCGTCTTGGTCAATCGTGACCGGGACCGCCTACAGCAGACTGCACGAGGGAACGCGCATCATGGCAACTGGCACCGTAAAGTGGTTCAACGGCCAAAAAGGTTATGGCTTCATCCAGCCCGACGAGGGCGGGGCAGATGTGTTCGTGCACATCTCCGCCGTCCAGCGTTCGGGCCTCAATGGCCTGGATGAGGGCCAGAAGATCAACTACGAGATCGTCAAGGACAAGCGGACCGGTAAATCCGCCGCCGACAATCTGGTAGCTGGCTAAAGACCACTTACTACCCAACGATCAGGAGGGGCGCGTCCAGGGAGGGATGCGCCTTTTTTATTTGTCGCGAGCAGCTATGAGCGGCCCAATTCTTCGCTACGGCGGCGCGCCGCTTCCGTGGTTTGTTCGATCAGTGGCGTCAGGCCCTCCATCAGCACGGCAAGCCCCGCGGCCGTCGTGCCATTGGGGGACGTCACATTGGCCCGCAACACTGCCGGTGGCGCCGGATCGGCCTCCAGCAAAGCGGCAGAGCCGATCACGGTCTGGCGTGCCAACAATTCCGCATTGGCGTCGGACAAGCCCATCTTCTTGCCCGCAGCCGCCAGCGCTTCCACCAGATGGAAGACATAGGCCGGGCCGGAACCCGAAATGGCCGTCACCACATCAAGCTGCCGCTCGTCATCGAACCAGACCACCGGCCCCGCAGCGGAAAGCAGCGCCGAAACTGCGTCGCGATCTCCAGCACTCACGTCCGGCCCGGCAACCGCCCCGGTGATCCCCTTGCCGATCTGCGCCGGCGTATTGGGCATGGTCCGCACGACGCGTCCCATTCCCAGGCCACGCGACAGCCGCGCGATATCGATCCCCGCGGCAATCGAGAGGGCGAGCGTGTTCGGGCCGATCACCGGCGCCAGCGTTTCCAGCACGTCGTCGATGATCTGCGGCTTGACTGCCAGCACCAGCACATTGGGCTGAAGCCCCTGCGCGCTGCTGCTGAGCGTCAGGCCATAATCCTCGGCGAGGTCAAGCGCGCCCTGCCCGGGTGCGGGATCGACCACCAGCAGATTGGTGGGTGGCAGGCCGGCATCGAGCCAGCCGCGCGCCAGCGCCACGCCCATCTTGCCGGCGCCGACCAGCATGACGGGCCCGATGCTGCGAAGCGACGCGCTCACGCCTCGCCCACCGTTTCGAACATGACATGGCTCAACGCGTCCGCTGCCGTCTTGCCGGCCCAGACCACGAACTGGAACGCCTGGTAATACAGATCGCAGCTATCGGTCGCCGAGCGCAGCAGCGCCTCGCATTGCTGTGGCGACACATCGGCGCCACCGGTCAACAGGTGCGAGTTGCGGAACAGCACCACGCCTTCCTTGTTCCAGATATCGAAATGGCCGATCCAGAGCTGCTCGTTGATCAGCGAGATCAACTGCTTGACCTCGTTGCGCCGCCCCTCGGGCACCCGCAGATCGAACGCCGAAGCAATGTGGAGGCTTTCCAGGTCTTCCATCCAGTTGAAGGAGACATGGTAGTCGCTCCAGCCGCCACGAACGGAAATGGAAATTTCGTCGGCATCCTGCCGCTCGAACGTCCAGTCATTGATCGAGGCGATGTGTTCGATGATGTCCACCGGATGGACATTCCGATCGGGCTCGACTTGGAGAAGTGACATCGACGAGTTCCGTCCTGACAACGCGAGTGATCTTTCAAATGCGGCCCGGATAGGCCGGCAATCATGGGGTACTCAGGGAACATGCCGCACGCACAATGGCTTACGAATCGTCCTGACCAGTGAACCCTACACGTCCCTTTTGATTCAGGGGACGCAACGCGGGCAAAGGACAGTAATCTCTTGTGGAAGATGATCGAGCCCAAATGGTTAATGAAGAGTTAAGCCTGCGGACCGGCGTGCCGAGGCGCCGCCTCCCCTGCGGTTTTGATCAGCGTGCACGTGGCGAGGCCCTGCCCCGGTAAGTTTTAGTGTGTGAGACAGAGCCTCGCCACATGCGATGGGATTTGCGGCGCGCGCGACTCTGGTCTCGGAGCGTCAATAGCCCCGGCGACACTTCCGCTTGCCTGCAGGGATCACGACATTCCCCGCCCCATCTGACAACAACACTAGCCGGTTCGCGCGACCCGCTGGGCGTGAGGTTGGTATGGGGAGGATAGTGTGTGGGAGATGGCGGGGGAGAAGATGGATAGATTGGGGAAGATGTTTAAGGTTCCATCGTCCCCTCGCCCCTCAGGGGAGAGGGTAGCACCGCCAGGAGCGCCAGCGACTTGGCAGAGCTAGGGTGAGGGGTGCGATGCTGGGACATCACCCATGTGGAAGCATCGCACCCCTCACCCGGCGCTGCGCGCCGACCTCTCCCCTAAGGGGCGAGGTGAACCGGTGCCTGCCATGCCATCTGCGATAGCCCTGCCCTTGGATGGACAGGGTGAGGGTGGCGGTGCCACGCCCTCGTGGTTCGAGGCTCGTGAAGAACTCGCACCTCACCATGAGGGCTACTCTTGGTGCGATATTCCAGTAGCCCTCATGGTGAGGTGCGAGTTCTTGCAAGCCTCGAACCACCCTCATCCTGAGCTTGTCGAAGAGGGGCGTGGCGCGATGTGCAGCAGGGCGTTGTTCCCCCCACCAATCAAATCGTATCGGCCGCACCCTTGAGCGCGGCAATCTCCTTGCGGAGCGCGTCGATTTCTTCGCCCTGCACCTGCACCAGTTCGCGCAGCGCGTCGAAATCTTCGCGCTTGACCAGGTCCATGTCGGCCACGATGCGGTGGGCCTGGGACTTGACGACTGTTTCGACTTCCCGGCGCACGCCGTCGGCAACACCGGCCGCTTCGTTCATCACGCGTCCCAAACCGTCGAAAATGCGGTTATTCTGGTTCATGGCATTCACCTGTTCACGTCGATTGACTGGCTTGATACTTAGGCGATGGGTGCCGACTTGACCAGAGAGGCGGAAGCGGCAATGGTCCGCGCGATTGCCGCAGGAGCCGGTTTTGCTTTTTCCCGATATCGATCCCATCGCCTTTGCCATCGGCCCCTTTGCAATACGCTGGTATGCGCTGGGCTATCTGTTCGGCGTGGGCCTGGGCGCCGTCTATGGCTCCATGCTGCTGGCCAATTCGCGCCTCTGGCATCGCGGCCAGCCGCCTTTTCCGGCCAAGGACATCTGGGACTTTGCGTTCTGGACCATGCTGGCAATTGTCGTGGGCGGGCGCGTCGGCTATGTGCTGTTCTACAATTTACCCTATTACCTCGCCAACCCGGCCCAGATCCTCAACACGCTCGATGGCGGCATGTCCTACCATGGCGGCATGCTGGGGCTGATGCTGGCGGTGATCCTGTTCACCCGCAAGAAGGGCGGCAATTGGCTGAGCGGGCTCGACCTGATCGCCTCGGTCTCGACCATCGGCATATTCCTGGTCCGCATCGCGAACTACATCAATGCCGAGCTTTATGGCGCACCGACCAGTCTGCCCTGGGGCGTGGTGTTTCCCACCGACCCCGAGCAATTGCCGCGCCACCCGAGCCAACTTTATGAAGCCGTGCTCGAGGGGCTGGTGCTGTTCCTCGTCATTCGCCTGTTCACCCATGTCTTCTATGCGCTGCGCCGGCCGGGCATGGCCGCAGGCATTTTCGGCATCGGCTATGGTCTGTCGCGCATTGCGGTGGAATTCGTGCGCCTGCCGGACGCTCAGATCGGCTATCTCTATGGCGGCTGGCTGACCATGGGCATGGTGCTGAGCCTGCCCCTGGTGCTGGGCGGCATCGGGCTTGTCGCCTACGCATCGACGAGAAAAGAGAGTGCATTACGTGTTTAGGGTGACCAATTCCGCAGTCGACACCCTCCCCCTTGCGGGGAGGGATCAAGGGTGGGGGAGGAAAGCCCGGATATCGGGGCTCTCGACACCCCCTCCTAGCCTCCCCCGTCAAGGGGGAGGTACCGCGCGGTGGTTGGGACGAGACGGCGAAGATGACTGAACCATCCCCCTCCCTGCCCGAACTCATCGACATGCAGATCCGCACCACGGGTCCGATGTCGATCGCAACCTATATGGGCCTCTGCCTTACCCATCCCAGCAAGGGCTATTACAAAGGTCCCGATCCGCTGGGCGCCAAGGGCGACTTCATCACCGCGCCCGAAATCTCCCAGATGTTCGGCGAGCTGATCGGCTTCTTCTTCGTCAATATTTGGCAGCAGATGGGCAGCCCCAAAGAGTTCACCCTGCTCGAACTTGGCCCCGGCCGCGGCACGTTGATGGCCGATATTCTGCGTGTCGCCTGCCGCGCCGAAGGCTTCCGCGACGGACTGGATTTGCGCCTCTTCGAAACCAACCCGGCATTGATCGCCGAACAGAACGCCCGGCTGGAGCCCTATGGCCCCAAATGGGTGGACAGCTTTGAGAAGGTCGGCCCTGGCCCGCTGCTGGTTGTTGCCAACGAATTCCTCGACGCCCTGCCGATCCGCCAATTCGTGCGCGGCAAGGAAGGCTGGCACGAACGCATGGTGGGCCTGAGCGAGGGCAAGCGCCAGTTCGGGCTCAATCCCACGCCCATTCCGATCGCCTCCATGCCCGAACGGGTGGCCAATGCGGCGGAAAATGCCGTCTTCGAGGTCGGGCTGGCCAATGGCGAGGTCATGTCGCGCCTCGCGCGCACCGTCTCGGCCCAAGGCGGCGCCATTCTCGTCATCGATTACGGCTATGCCCAGACCCAGACGGGAGAAACCCTTCAGGCCGTGCGCGACCACAAATATTCCGACGTGCTGGCCGAACCCGGCGCGGCCGACCTTTCGGTGCATGTGGATTTCGAAGCCTTGGGCAGCGTGGCGGCCAAGGCGGGCCTTGCCATCCAGCCCCTGGCGACACAGGGCGACTGGCTGGTGCGCATGGGCATCAATGAGCGCGCCCGCGCCCTCAGCGGCGCCAATCCGCAACTGGCCGGCGACATCGCCGCCGCGCGTGACCGGCTCGTTACTCCAGAGCAGATGGGCGAACTGTTCAAGGTGTTCTGCGCCGCGAGCCCCGGCCTTGCACCACCCGGATTTACCTCATGACCCCGCCATTCGAGCAGAGCCCGGCGCTGGCGGCTATATCACCCTTGCGGCATGGCTTCTTCGGCCGCGAAGGCGGCTATTCGGAAGGCCAGTTCGCAGCCAACAACATGTCCATCGCCACCGGCGACAAGCCGCATCTGGTCGAGGCCAACCGCGCCGGAGCGGCACAGGCACTCGGCTTTCTGCGCAAGAACCTATATCTCCTCAAGCAGGTCCACTCCGCCCGCGTTCGCACGCTGACCGAATATCCCGACAACAACGAGCCAGTCGAAGCCGACGCCATGGTCACGCGCCTGCCGGTGCTCGCGCTGGGCATTCTTACCGCCGACTGCACGCCGATTCTCTTTGCCGACCCCGAGGCAGGCGTCATCGGGGCTTCTCATGCCGGTTGGCGCGGCGCGGTAGACGGCATCTGCGGCGCGACGGTGGACGCCATGGTGGCGCTTGGCGCCACGCCACAAAACATCATCGCCGCAATCGGCCCCACCATATCCGGCGCCAACTACGAGGTCGGCGAGCGGTTCAAGGCCGATTTCCTGGCACTCCAGCCCGATGGCGCAGGCCATTTCTTCGTGCCGCCCGGCAAACCAGTCCACTTCGATCTGCCCCGATTCGTCGAGGCACAGCTGCGCCAAAGCGGCATCGGCACCATCGAACGGGTTGGCGGCTGCACCTATGCCGAACCAGACCGCTACTTCTCCCACCGCTATGCCACCCACCAGGGCACAACCACGGGCCGGCAGGTCGCCGTCATCGGCCTGACGTAAATCTTTAAGCCTTCGACGTTTGTTGCGTTGCTAGTCCCCGCCGCACCCGCTAAACAACCCCCGAAACTGGAGGCCGCCCACCCCTTGTCGGCCCGTTGAGACAGGATCGCTCCCATGAAGCTGGTGACCGGTAACTCCAACCGCGCCCTTGCCCAAGCCATCACCAGCTATTTGGAACTCCCCCTCACAGACTGTACGGTCAAGCGCTTCGCGGACAAGGAAATCTACGTCGAAATCCATGAGAATGTGCGCGGCGAGGACGTGTTCATTCTCCAGTCGACGAGCTTTCCGGCCAACGACAATCTGATGGAACTGCTGATCCTGACCGATGCGCTGCGCCGCTCATCGGCCCGCCGGATCACCGCCGTGCTGCCCTATTTCGGCTATGCCCGCCAGGATCGCCGCGCCGCCGGCCGCACCCCGATTTCGGCCAAGCTGGTGGCCAATCTGATTACCGGCGCCGGCGTCAACCGCGTCATTACGCTGGACCTGCATGCCGCCCAGATCCAGGGCTTCTTCGATATCCCGACCGACAACCTCTATTCGGCACCGGTCATGACCCGGGACATCGAAGAGCACTATGACACCAAGAATTTGATGATCGTGTCGCCCGACGTCGGCGGCGTGGCCCGTGCCCGCGCGATCGCCCAGCGCATCGGCGCCGACCTCGCCATCGTCGACAAGCGCCGCCCACGCGCCGGCGTTTCCGAAGTGATGAACATCATCGGCGATGTGTCGGGGCAAAGCTGCCTGCTGATCGACGACATTGTCGACAGCGGCGGCACGCTGATCAACGCGGCCGAAGCCCTGCTCAATGCCGGCGCCAAGGAAGTATCCGCCTATATCACCCACGGCGTGCTCTCCGAAGGCGCCTGCGCGCGTGTCGGCGCCAGCAAGCTCAAGGAGCTTGTGGTGACCGATTCGATCGAGGAAACCGACGCGCAACGTGAAACGGCCAATATCCGCCGCGTCACCATCGCGCCCCTGATCGGGGAAGCCATCGCCCGCACCGCCAGCGAACAGAGCGTCTCGAGCCTTTTCGACTGATTGGCAACGGCCCTCAGGATGAGGTTTGCTCTGAATCCCTTGCCGCCCGCACGCCTTTGAGCTATAGCCGCGGCCATGAAGCGCTCGTCACCCCTGGAGGACGGGCGCGTATGCCGTTGTGATGACGCCATACACCAACCAGAGTGGATTTTTCCATGGCTGAAACTAAGGTGCTCAAGGCACAGGCGCGTGACGGAGTTGGCAAGGGGGCCGCTCGCGAAATGCGTCGTCAGGGACTCGTTCCCGCAGTTATCTACGGTGACAAGAAGCCCCCCGTCACCATCGCGCTCGCTTACAAGGATGCCTACAAGCACATCTATGCTGGCGGTTTCCTGAGCCACATCATCGAGCTCGATGTGGACGGCACCAAGCACCGCGTGATCCCCCGCGATTACCAGCTTGACCCCGTCAAGGACTTCCCCCTGCATGTCGACTTCCTGCGCATCGGCAAGGGCTCCAAGATCAACGTCCAGGTGCATGTGAACTTCATCAATGAAGAAGCAAGCCCCGGCCTGAAGCGCGGCGGTACGCTGAACATCGTGCACCACACGCTGGACCTGACCGTTGCTGCCGACAATATCCCCGAGGAAGTCACCGTCGACCTGACGGGCCTTGATATCGGCGACACCATCCACATCTCCAACGTCAAGCTGCCGGCCGGCGCCGTCGACCACAGCCACGAAGAAGACGTGACCATTGCCACCATCGTTGCTCCATCGGCCCTGAAGTCCGCTGGCACCGAGGACGAGGCAGCTGCCGAGGGCGAAGCCGAGGCCGAGTAATCGCGCCAGGCTTTGTTGAAAATTGGAGGCGGCCCCCGGGTCGCCTCTTTCGTTTGGAGTGGGTGAATGAAGCTGCTTGTCGGCCTGGGCAATCCGGGCAACCAATATGAAGGCAATCGCCACAATATCGGTTTCATGGCGCTCGATGCCATCGCGCGCGAGCATGGCATTACCCAATTCCGCTCCAAGCATGCGGGCCTGCTGGCCGAAGGCAGCATTGCGGGCGAAAAGGTGCTGCTGCTCAAGCCGCAAACCTTCATGAACCGCTCCGGCGACAGCGTGCAGCAGGTGGCGAAATTCTACAAGATCGAGCCATCCGACATCATCGTCTTTTATGACGAGCTCGACCTGGCGCCCGGCAAGGTGCGGGTCAAGGTCGGCGGCGGCAATGGCGGGCACAACGGCCTGCGCTCCATCGATCCGCAGATCGGCCTCGACTACAAGCGCGTGCGGCTCGGCATCGGCCATCCCGGCAAGGAATTCGTCACGCCCCACGTGCTGGGCGATTTCGCCAAGGCCGACCAGAGCTGGCTCACCCCCCTGCTCGATGGCATCGGCAAGCATGTGGCCCTGCTGCTCAAGGGCGATGACGCTGGCTTCATGAACAAGCTGGCCCTCACGCTCAAGCCCGCCGACGACACCGCGGAAAAGCCCGCACCCAAGGCGCAGAGCCATATCCGCCAGGCGCGGCCCGCCAAGCCGGAAGTGAAGCTGCCCGGCAGCGGCCCCATGGCCGACATGCTCAAAAAGCTGTTCAAGAGCGAGTAATCCCGCCTCGATTGCCTCTGGATGGCTCGGTTGCGCCACTTCGCATTGACATCTCAGCCCATCCGACCCAATTGGGGGCTAACTGTTTCCGGAGCATCCCCATGGGTTTCAAGATGGGCATTGTCGGCTTGCCCAATGTCGGCAAGTCGACCCTTTTCAACGCGCTGACACGCACCGCCGCCGCAGCCGCCGCCAATTTCCCGTTCTGCACCATCGAGCCCAATGTGGGCGACGTGCCAGTGCCGGACGAGCGCCTGCAAAAGCTCGCCACCATCGGCAAGTCCGTGAACGTACTGCCCGCCCGCATGAGCTTCGTGGATATCGCGGGCCTCGTGAAGGGCGCCTCCAAGGGCGAAGGCCTGGGCAACCAGTTCCTCGCCAATATCCGCGAATGCGACGCCATCGCCTATGTGCTGCGCTGCTTTGAAGACGGCAACATCATCCACGTCGCCAACAAGGTTGATCCGCTCGCCGACGCCGAAGTCGTCGAGACCGAACTGATGCTGGCCGATCTCGAAAGCCTCGAAAAGCGCCGCACCGGCGTCGAGAAAAAGGCCAAGGGCAACGACAAGGACGCCAAGATCACGCTCGACCTGATCGACCGCGCCCTGGTGCTGCTGCGCGAAGGCAAGTCCGCCCGGTTCGTCGAACGCTCCGCCGAAGAAGAAAAAGCCTTCGGGGAACTGCAGCTGCTGACCAGCAAGCCCGTGCTCTATGTCTGCAACGTGGACGAAGGCTCGGCCGAAAACGGCAATGCCATGAGCAAGGCCGTCGAAGACTACGCCCATGCCAATGGCGCCGGCGTCGTCATCATCTCGGCCGAAATCGAGAGCCAGCTGGCCCAATTGCCCGACGAGGAACAGGCTGAATACCTGGAATCGCTTGGCCTGCACGAGCCCGGCCTGAACCGGCTGATCCGCGAAGCCTATGACCTTCTGGGCCTGCAGACCTATTTCACCGTCGGCCCCAAGGAAACCCGCGCCTGGACCATCCACAAGGGCGACAAGGCTCCCGCCGCCGCTGGCGTCATCCACTCCGATTTCGAGCGCGGCTTCATCCGCGCCCAGACGATTGGGTTCGAGGATTTCGTAACATTGGGCGGCGAAGTCCCCGCCAAGGAAGCCGGCAAGGCCCGCGACGAAGGCAAGGAATACGTGGTTAAGGACGGTGACGTGATGCTGTTCAGGTTTAATACCTGAACCAGTCCATTAGACCTCATGGTGAGCCTGTCGAACCACGAGGTCGAGCGAGTGGAGGGTGCGTGCCACGACCTCGTCCTTCGACAGGCTCAGGATGAGGTCTACTGCGTCAATCCTATCCACTGCGACAAGTTTTAGGTGGATAGAGCGCCTACCGACCAGTCCAACATCTCAAGATGGATCCCGGCTCAAGGCCGGGATGACACCGTGGTTTCGGAAGCCCTGTGCCCCGACAACACCCCTCACCCCTCTATCGTATCCTTGCGCATTTGGCTCGGCGTCATCCCATATGCCTTGCGAAAGTGCTCGTAGAACTGCGTCTGGCTCACGAACCCCGATTGAAACGCCACGTTGGCGATGGAAAGGCTGCCGTCGAACAGCAGTGAGCGGGCGCGGATCAAGCGCATGCGGACCACGAATTTCTGCACCGATATGCGCATCACCTTGGTGAAGAGGTTGGTGGCGTAGTTGGGATGCAGCCCCACCACTTCGGCGATGCTTTCGGCGCTGAGCGGATCGGCGATGTTCTCCACGATATGGCGCACCATGCGCACCACATAGCGCACCGGCGAACCCGTGCGGGTGCGCGTTCCCGTCCCCTCTTCCACCCAGGCCGGCAGCAGCAAATCCCATCCGGTGATCGCCGCCCGCCGGAACATGGTGCCAATCTCGGTGCGCACGATATCGGTCCGCAGCGAATTGCCGCTGCGATAATCCTGGTGCCAACGCTCCAGCGTTTCCAGCCCGATGCAATCGGGGCTGAGCTGGATCACCCCGCCTCCCATCAGCGTTTCGGTGAGGCGCCCCAGTTGCGGCATTTCGAGAAACGCATCCATGGGCAGGTAGATGTTGATCTGCCTGGCCTCGTCGGCACCATCGAGGCCGATTGTCTGGTGTGGAATGCCGGCCCAGAAGGCCACCAGCCGCTCCTGACCGATGCTGCAGGGGCCGCCGTCGAACTGGTAGTCCATCCTGCCACGGGTCAACCAGTTGAATTCGATATGACCGTGGCTGTGCGGTTCCGGCATGATCTGGGGCGGAAACGAGCGGATGCCGAACCGCCCGAACGCCTTGCCGGAGGAGTAGAAGCTCCGGTCCGGCCTTGGCGTGGGCTTGGGTGGACTGCCGCGTCTGGATCGCCCTGCCACGGGCTTCTCATCAATCATACTTATCCGTTATAATCTTAGAAAACCGGAATAAGTCTCTATCATTCCGGATTGCTTCACCGATGGCAAGGCGTACCATTTGCTCCTGTCAGCACAGAGCGAGGCCGGAAGCACGTCCGGCCTGCGGCGGCCAGCCGTCCTGTTGCTAATGGGAGGTTTTATGAAAAAGCACGCATTTGCCCTTGGCGGGGCAGGCTTGATGCTGGGCGTTTCGCTTATGGCGATTTCGGCCCAGGAATTGACCGGTGAGCTTCCGGATCCGCCGGAGTTCGCCGCCCAGAGCGAACCGGTATTCGTGAGCGTCGGCGACATGCTCGAATTCAAGGCGCTTCCAGAATACCATGAACCCGATTGGGTAACCTCGAAATATGTCGAGGCCGGCACTTTGCCGCCCGTCGCCGAGCGCCTGCCCAAGGAGCCGCTGGTTTTCAAGACCGGCAACATGCCTGACGGCATCGGCGTCTATGGCGACACCATGCGCCACGTCATCGGCGGCCGGCCCGAAGGCTGGAACTATATCGGTGGCCAGTCCCAGGGTTGGGGTGGCATCGATATCGGCCTTTCAGAATGTTTGACGCGGAACGGCCCCCTGTTCCAGATCAAGGCTGAGGAGCTTGAGCCCCTGCCGAACCTGGCCAAGAGCTGGGAATGGTCCGAGGACGGCCACGAGCTGACCATGCACCTGATCGAAGGCGCAAAATGGTCCGACGGCGACCCCTTCGATTCCGAAGACCTGATGTTTTATTGGGAAGACAACGTCAACGACCCCAATGTCAGCGCCGTGCCTTCGGGCACCGGAACGCCTGAACGTTTCGGCGTCGGCACGACGCTCGAGGCAATCGACGAGTACACCGTCAAGTGGACCTTCGAAGAAGTCCGGCCGACGCAATATCTCTACGCGATGGCCTATGACTCCTTCTGCCCGGGCCCGAGCCACATTCTCAAGCCCCAGCATCCCAAGTACAATCCGGACAATACCTACCAGGAATACAAGAACGCCTTCCCGCCCGAATTCATGAACATGCCCGTGATGGGCGCCTGGGTGCCGGTGGAATATCGGGCTGACGACATCATCGTCATGCGCCGCAACCCCTACTACTGGAAGGTCGACGAGAACGGCAACCAGCTCCCCTACCTCAACGAGATGCACTATCGCCTCTCGACCTGGGCGGACCGCGACGTTCAGGCTGTTGCCGGTTCAGGCGATTTCGCCAACCTCGAACAGGCCGAAAGCTTCGTGGAATCGCTCAAGCGTTCCGCCGAGGACAGCGCTCCCGCCCGCCTGCAGTTCGGTGCCCGCACCATCGGCTATGCCCTGCGCATGAACCTCTCGGCCAATGGCTGGGGTGAGCCCGATGCCCGCGGCCAGGCCGTCCGCGAACTCAATCGCGAGCTGGACTTCCGCAAGGCCGTCTCGATCGCCGTTGATCGCCAGCGCCTGGGCGACTCTCTGGTGCGTGGTCCGTTCACCGCCATCTATCCCGGTGGCCTCTATGCCGGCACGACCTATTACGACAAGGCGTCCACCGTCTATTATCCCTATAATTTAGAAGCGGCCAACGCGTTGCTCGATGGCCTGGGGCTGACTGATACGGACGGCAACGGCATCCGCAACTTCCCGGCCGACAAGGCTGGTGGCGCGGACGTCGAAATTACCCTGCTCGCCAACACCGACTACGGCACCGATACCAACCTTGCCGAAGGCGTGATCGCGATGATGGAGCCGCTCGGCATCCGCGTCATCGCGAACTTCCAGACGGGCACGGCCCGCGACGACATGGCCCAGTCCGGCCAGTTCGACTGGGGTGTGGAACGCCAGGGCGCCGAAATGGTCTCCGTTGTCCAGGGCACGACCACCCTCGCCCCCGTCGGCCCACGCACCCACACGTTCCACAAGGCGGGAACGGACGGCACGGTGGACCTGCTCCCCTTCGAGCAGGAACTGGTGGACGTGGTGAACAAGTTCATCGCCTCCAGCGACACCACCGAACGTGCCGAACTGATGAAGCAGTACCAGAAGCTCTTCACCGAGAACGTCTACTCGGTCGGGCTGACCCAGTACCCAGGTGCGCTGATCATCAACAAGCGTTTCGCCAATATTCCGGCGGGCGCCCCGATCTTCCAGTTCAACTGGGCTGAAGACAGCGTCATGCGTGAACGCCTGTTCGTTCCTGAAGACAAGCAGGGCGACTACGAACTGCACCCCGAAACCCTGCCGGGCGAGCCCGGCGGCGCCGGTCCGGTTTGATTTAGCTAATGTCGCAGTCGACACCCTCCCCCTTGCGGGGAGGGATCAAGGGGTGGGGGTTGGTTGGCCCATATATGCGGGCTCTCGCACCCCCTCCTAGCCTCCCCCGTCAAGGGGGAGGTACCGTCCGGTGATTGCGAAGCGATCCCGCCCTATCTGGAGGCCACATGCTTCGATTTCTGACCATGCGCATACTGGGCGCGATCCCGCTGCTGTTTCTGCTCAGCATCGTGACCTTCGCAATCATCCAGGCGCCTCCCGGCGATTATGGCGACTACATCCGGGCGATGGCCGTGAACCAGGGCGGCGCCACTCCCGAGCAGGCCGAGATTCAGGCCGAGCTCTATCGCCAAGCCAATGGCCTCAACGATCCGATGATCGTGCAGTATTTCCGCTGGATCACCGGCATCGTCACCCGCTTCGATTTCGGCCATTCCTTCTACTACAACAAGGAAGTCGGCCAGGTCGTCGCCGAGCGCCTGCCCGCAACCATCGCCTTGGCGCTGGTCTGCCACCTGCTGGCATCCCTGCTCGGCATTGGCCTGGGCATCGTCGCGGCGACCCGCCAGTATTCCTGGATCGACACGGGCCTGGGGATCATTTCCTTCCTGGGCATGACCATCCCGCGTTTTCTCCTCGCGATCGTCATCCTCTATGTCCTGGTCTTCCGCATGAACGTTTCGGAAGTGGGCATGTTCTTCTCCGCCCGCTATGGGGGCGCGCCCTGGAGCTGGGACAAGTTCGTCAACCTGATGACCCACATCTGGCCGGTAATCTTCATCGCCACGTTCGGCGGCCTCGCCTACAATATGCGCGTCATGCGGGCCAATCTGCTCGACGTGCTCAATTCCCAATATATCGAGACAGCGCGAGCCAAGGGCCTGCCCGAAGGCGCCGTGATCATGAAGCACGCCGTGCCCAACGCGCTCCATCCGCTCGTCGCCTACCAGGGCGTGGTGCTGCCCTATATGCTGACTGGCGAAATCGAAGTCGCCATCGTCTTCGGCCTTGCCACCGTCGGCCCTGCCATCGTGGGCTCCATGGGTGTGGGCGACGTGTACGTCACCGCAACCTTCATGCTGGTCCTCGCCGCCACGCTGATCATCGGCAACATCATTTCCGACATCCTGCTGGTGGCGCTTGATCCCCGGGTGCGCCTGGGAGGAGGCAACGAATGACCGATATCGAGTCCCGCCCCTCCATTCCCCTGCCCACCGATGCCGGCGGCGGCCCAGCCCCCACTCCGGCCCAGGAAGCGGACAACGCACCCGCCGCGTCCCGCTACGGCTCCGGCAACGAAGGCTATGCTACCCTGGTATGGCGCCGCTTCAAGCGCTCGCCCATGGGCATGATCGGGCTGATCCTGGTCGTCCTCATGCTGGTGATCTCGATCTTTGCCGATTTCTTCGCGCCGATGGACCCCAAGCAGGCGAACCTGCCGTTTGCGCCACCCGACGTTATCGCCTTCGAGGATCCCGACGGCAATTTCAGCCTTATCCCCTATGTCTACCCCATCGGGGACACGGGTGAGTTCGACCCCATCACTTTCCAGCCCCTGACCGGCCTGATCAAGGACAACCCGACGCCAACCGGCTTCTTCGTTAGAGGCCACGCCTATAAATTCTTCTGGTTCATTCCGTCCAATATCCACTTCTTCGGCTCCACCGATGGGCGGCCGATCCAATTGCTGGGGACCGACAAATTCGGCCGCGATATTCTTTCGCGCGGCATCATCGGCTCGCGCATCTCGCTGATGATCGCGTTGGCCGTCGTGACCCTCACCACCATCGTCGGCACGCTGGTGGGCATCACCTCGGGCTATATCGGGGGTCGCTTCGATAGCTGGGTGCAGCGGTTCGTCGATTTCGTCCTCGCCTTCCCGCAACTGCCGCTTTATCTCGCGCTCACCTCGCTGATCCCGGTAACGGCGCCCTCCAACGTCTTCCTCACCTTCGTCATTTTCGTGATGGCGGTGCTGGGCTGGGCGCAATTGAGCCGCGAGGTGCGTTCCAAGACGCTGTCGCTGGCCCGCATCGATTATGTGCGCGCCGCCATCGCCGTGGGCGCCACCGATAGCCGCATCATCACCCGCCACATCCTGCCCAACGTGCTCAGCCACATCATCGTGGCCGTCACCCTGGCCATCCCGAGCGTGGTGCTGCTCGAAAGCTTCCTCGGCTTCCTCGGCTTTGCCGTGAAGCCGCCGCTGATCTCCTGGGGCCTGATGCTGCAGGATACCGGCACTTTTTCGGTGATCGGCTCCTATCCGTGGATCCTGTCCCCCGTTGTCTTCGTGCTGATCACCGTCTTTGCGTTCAATGCGCTGGGCGATGGCCTGCGCGACGCAATCGACCCCTATTGAGGAGCCGGCACATGAGCCAAACAAGCTACACGCCCGTCTCCGACACCCGCCACGACCTGGGCAGCCACGGCCGCGAACTGATCCTTGATGCGCGCAATATCGGCGTCGACTTCAAGGTCGAGGGCGGCACCGTTAACGCCGTGCGCGATGTGTCCTTCCAGCTCCACAAGGGCGAAACCATTGCCCTTGTTGGGGAGAGCGGCTCGGGCAAATCCGTCACCGCCCGCACGCTGATGAAACTGCTCACCAAGCGCGCGACCATCCTGCCGGACACGCAGATCACGCTGAGCGGCAAGAACATTGTCGCCATGAGCGATCGCGATATGCGCAAGCTGCGGGGCAACGACATCGCGATGATCTTCCAGGAGCCCATGAGCTCGCTGAACCCGGTCTATACCGTGGGCCAGCAGATCTGCGAGATCATCCAGCTGCACAACCGCATGAGCACCAAGGCGGCGATGGAAAAGGCGGAAGCCCTGCTGGCCGAAGTGCAGATCCCCGAGCCCAAGGCGCGTCTCAACAACTACCCGCACCAGCTCTCGGGCGGCCAGCGCCAGCGCGTGATGATCGCCATGGCCCTCGCCAACCGGCCCGACGTGCTGATCGCCGACGAACCCACCACTGCGCTCGACGTCACCGTGCAGGCCCAGATCCTGAACCTCATCAAGGATCTCAAGGACAAATACGGCATGGCAGTGATCCTGATCACCCATGACCTGACGGTCGTCCGCCAGTTCAGCGAGTATGTCTACGTCATGCAGAACGGCCGCGTGCAGGAGCACAACGCCACCGAAGCGCTGTTCGCCAACCCCACCCACGCCTATACCAAGCATTTGCTGGCGTCCGAACCGAAGGGCACGGCGCTGCCGCTTGGAGAGGGCGTGCATGAGACGGTGCTGGAAGGCAAGGACGTAAAGGTCAGCTTCACCCTCAAGCGCGGTGGCTTCTTCAAGCCCGATTTCTTCGAGCTCAAGGCCGTCGACAACCTCGATATCCAGCTGATGCGCCACGAGACGCTGGGGATCGTTGGCGAATCCGGTTCCGGCAAGACCACGTTCGGCCAGGCGCTGATCCGCCTCATCGGCAATCAGGGCGGGCAGATCTTCTTTGATGGCGAGCGCATCGACACCAAGGACCGCCAGGCCATGCGCCCCCTGCGCAGCCGCATGCAGATCGTGTTCCAGGACCCGTTCGCCTCGCTCAATCCGCGCATGTCGATCCGCCAGATCATCGAGGAGGGGCTGATCGTCAATAATATCGGCGCCAACCGTACCGAGCGCGGTGATCGCGTCCGCCAGGCCCTGCGCGACGCCGGCATGCCCGACACCATCCTCAACCGCTTCCCGCACGAGTTCTCGGGCGGCCAGCGCCAGCGTATCGCCATTGCCCGGGCCATCGCGCTCGAGCCCGAGTTCATCCTGCTCGACGAACCCACTTCGGCGCTCGACCTGTCCGTGCAGGCCCAGATCATCGACCTGCTGCGCAAGCTGCAGGACGAAAAGGGCCTCAGCTACCTCTTCATCAGCCACGACCTCAAGGTCGTGCGCGCCCTTTGTCACCGCGTCATGGTCATGCAACACGGCAAGATCGTGGAACAGGGCCCGGTGGCCGATGTCCTCACCAACCCACAAACCGATTACACGCGCCGCCTTGTCCGCGCCGCGTTCGAAATAGCCGCCTAGGAGCAATTAATGGCAAATCCAAAGATCACCTTTATCGGCGCCGGCTCTGCCGTGTTCATGAAGAACATCGTCGGCGATATCCTGCAGCGCCCGGCTCTGGCCGGCGCCACCATCCGCTTGATGGACATCAATCCGACCCGCCTCGAAGAAAGCGAAGTGATCGCAAAAAAACTGATCGCCACGCTGGGTGTTTCGGCAACCGTCGAAACCTACTCCAACCAGCGCCAGGCGCTGGACGGCACCAATTTCGTGGTCGTCTGCTTCCAGATCGGCGGCTACGAGCCCTCGACCGTGGTCGATTTCGAAGTCCCCAAGAAGTATAATTTGCGCCAGACCATCGCCGACACCCTGGGCGTCGGCGGCATCATGCGCGGCCTGCGCACCGTGCCCCATCTGTGGAGCATCTGCGAAGACATGCTGCAGGTCGCGCCCGAAGCGATCATGCTGCAATACGTCAACCCCATGGCCATCAACACCTGGGCCATCTCGGAAAAATACCCCACCATCAAGCAGGTTGGCCTCTGCCACTCCGTGCAGGGCACCGCAATGGAATTGGCGAACGACCTCGACATTCCCTACGAGGAAATCCGCTACCGTTCCGCCGGCATCAACCACATGGCGTTCTACCTCAAGTTTGAGCATCGCCAGCCCGACGGCTCCTACAAGGATCTCTATCCCGAGCTGCTCAAGGCCTATGCGTCGGGCAAGGCCCCCAAGCCGACCTGGAACCCGCGCTGCCCGAACAAGGTGCGCTACGAGATGATGACGCGCCTGGGCTATTTCGTCACCGAAAGCTCCGAGCACTTCGCCGAGTACACGCCCTATTTCATCAAGGAAGGCCGCGAGGACCTGATCGAGAAGTTTGGCATTCCGCTCGATGAATATCCCAAGCGCTGCGTCGAGCAGATCGCCAAGTGGAAAAAGACCTCCGAGGACTACCGCAAGGCCGACCGCATCGAGGTCAAGCAGTCCAAGGAATACGCCTCCTCCATCGTCAATTCGGTGTGGACGGGCGAGCCCTCCGTAATCTACGGCAATCTGCGCAACAATGGCGTGATCACCTCGTTGCCTAACAACGCAGCGGTTGAAGTGCCGTGCCTGGTTGACGAAAACGGCCTGCAGCCGACCTATATTGGCGAATTGCCGCCGCAGCTGACGGCACTCATCCGCACCAACATCAACGTGCAGGAACTCACCGTTCGCGCACTGATTGAGGAAAACCGCGAGCACATCTACCATGCCGCGATGATGGACCCACACACCGCCGCCGAACTGGATCTCGAGCAGATCTGGAATTTGGTCGACGACCTCACCGAAGCCCACGGCACCTGGTTGCCGGAATGGGCCCGTGGTTCCCGGAAGCAGCGCGTGGCGTAATTCGCGGCGCAACCTCCTCCCCTGCTTCCAAATGCGGCCCCGATGCGAAAAGCGTCGGGGCCGTTGGGTTTTCATTAACCTCGCCTTAACCATAAGGGCCCAGCCTTGTCGGCATCTGAGTTCAAGTTTGGGGGCTCAGAAAGCGACTGAAATGTACGACTTCGAACCCGACCCCAGCGTCACCCAGGCCCTTGTCGGCCTGCGTGCCAGCGATGTCGAACGCGACCTGATCCTCGCCACCCTGCAACAAACCGAGGGCAACCGAACCCACGCCGCCCAAATCCTGGGCATTTCCATCCGCACCATGCGCAACAAACTGCGTGAATACGCCGACCAGGGCATGGATGTGCCGCTCAGCGCGACGCAGGAGGGGTGAGCCCCGCCGAAACGTCCAGCCTGTTACCGCTGCCCACCACCACCCCCGATGTCATCCCGGCCTTGAGCCGGGATCCATCCCGAGATCCCGCCACAGCCGCAAGCTGGTTCGAACCATCCACCGATATCTGGCACCGTCTCACCCCCTCGCCACCCGTGTACGGCACCACCTCCCCCACCCACCGCGTTTCCCTCGGGCTCGACCCGAGGGCCACTCTCCCCACGGTACAAGCGACGAGAGACCCTCGGCCAACCCCGAGGGAAGCACAGTGGGTGAAGGGGCGAAGGGTAAAAACCCTCATCTCCATCTAAACCACAACGTCATTCCCGCGAAAGCGGGAACCTCTGTTTCCCCTTGCAACCATCGCCAACGGAGGTTCCCGCTTTCGCGGGAATGACCCGGTGGGAAAAGCGCACAAAGTAAACACTCCCCTTGGGTCAAGCCCAAGGGTGACGATCGAGTATGTGGCACCATCTCACACCCTCGCCGCCCGCCCGTGTACGGCACCACCTCCCCCACCCACCGCGTTTCCCTCGGGCTCGACCCGAGGGCCACTCTCCCCACGGCACAAGCGACGAGAGACCCTTGGGCCAAGCCCGAGGGAAGCAACAGTGGATGTGGAGGTGAGGGGTAAAACCCTCATCTAGGGTGCGGGAATGCCGGGTGAGGTGGAGGTCGATCTAAACCACAACGTCATTCCCGCGAAAGCGGGAACCTCTGTTCCCCCCCAACCATCGTCAACGCAGGTTCCCTCTTTCGCGGGAATGACCCGGTGGAAAAGGGTCAACCCCTTGTGGGGAGGCCATCGGTGGGGCCGATCAGAGCCCCACCAAAACCCTAGTGGTGACCGCCCACTACCTCGCGCAGTTCCTCAACCGAGCGCACCTTCTTGCGCGCAGCGCCATCCCAATCGCGCGTCTTGACCGTCGACTTGACAATCCGTTCCTTGGCGGCCGGCACTGCATCGGCATATTGCGGCAGCCACTTGGCCTGGGCCACCACCATCTCGTCCACCATCGCCCACACCTCGTCGGGCGTGCAGATGGCGCCGACCAGCGGGTCATGCAGCACGGCGAGCTTGAGCGTATTGATGTCGCCTGTCATCGCCGCTTCCACCGAAAGGCGCTGCACCGAAACCGAAACCGAGCACGTCGCCGCGCAAGCCGTCGGCAGGGTGATGCCCTCGATCATGTTGATGCCGAAGCGATCGACATAGCCGGGGCTTTCGATGATCGCGTCATCAGGCAGATTGGTGATGATGCCATTGTTGCGGCGGTTGAAATGGCCTCGATAGGACCGGCCAGTTTCCATGGCTTCGATGATGTAGCTGGCGTGCTCGCTGGTGCGCTTGTGCTCGGAAAGCGGCTTGTTGGCCTGCTCCTTGAACATCGGGAAATCGGTCTCGAACCAGTTGCGGCGCTCGGTCGAGTAGCGCAGATAGCCGCCGGTTTCGCCATGAATCCAGTCACTCATGTCGATCCAGCGGCCGATCTCTTCGGGGCGCTTGCGATACCAGGGCAGATATTCGCTGAGGTGCCCGTTGGACTCCGTCGAGTACACACCGAAGCGCTTCAGCACGTCGATGCGCACCTTCTCTTGGCGCGAATAGACCGGGTGCTTCTCGAAGCCGGCAATCAGTTCATCCGCCTCGATCTTGCGGCCCTTGGCGCGAATATCGATGTACCAGGTCTGGTGATTGATGCCCGAGCAAACGTAGTCGAGTTCGTCATCCCGAACGCCCAGCACATTGGCGATCTGGTGCGCGCCATGCTGCACGCCGTGGCAGAGTCCGACCACATTGACCCCGCCATACATCTCGGCGGCCCAAGTGTTCATCGCCATGGGGTTGGCATAGTTGAGGAATAGCGCGCCGGGCTCCGCGACCTCGCGGATATCCTTGCAGAAATCGAGGATCACCGGGATGTTGCGCTGGCCATAAAGGATGCCGCCGGCGCAGATGGTGTCACCGACGCACTGATCGACGCCGTATTTCAGCGGGATGGAAATATCGGTGGCAAAGGCCTCAAGCCCGCCGACACGGACGCAGCTCATGATGTATCGGGCGCCGCTGATCGCCTCGCGCCGGTCGGTCGTTGCCGTCACCTTGGCGGGCAGCTTGTTGACCGAAACGATCGTCTCGATCACCTGTCGCACCATGTCCAGGTTGGCCGGATTGACGTCGGTCAGCGCGAACTCGCAATCAACGAACTCGGGCACCTTGAGCAGGTCCGAAATTAGGGTCTTGGTGAAGCCGATAGAGCCCGCGCCGATAACCGTGACCTTGAATGACATGTATCCTCCTTGGGGATGATGACGCCCCGAATGCGTTGACACATTGCTAGCGTTGAGCGCCGCATGAGTGCTAGAGAAAGCTTGTGCCATTGCGGGTAATTTTGTGCTCTCCCACCTTCTCGAACACGGCCATGACGTTCGCGTGCTCAATCTGGCCAAGAGCGTCGTGCCGCTCCACGCCATGCCGATCAGCGCCGGCTACGAGCAGCGCCGCAACGAAGTCTATTCCTGGGACGGTCTGCAGCGTGGCACCGCGCCATTCCTGGTCATCCAGCACACCCTTGTGGGCGAGGGCAGGCTCGACTTCGCCGGCGTGCAGCATCGCCTCGTTCCGGGGCAGACCATGGTCCTCTCCATGCCGCACGCACACCGCTACTGGCTGGAGCGTGGCGGACACTGGGAATATTTCTGGATGGTCCTCAACGGCCGCGAAGCTTTGCGGCTCGTGCGGGAAATCATCGACGCGGCGGGGCCGGTGGTCAGCCTCTCCGCTGGCGTGGTCGACCGCCTCGCCGCCGCCTGCCTCACGCTGATCGAGCGGGAGCAGATCACCCCCGGCGAAGCGTCCGCATCGGCCTATGCAGCCATAGCCGCCCTCTATGACGGCGTCTTCGGCACCAGCGTTGCCCCTACGCCAGAAATGCCGCCGGCCCTGTCGCGGGTGGCGGCACATGTCGAAAACAATCTGGCCCAGCCGCTGCAGGTCGAGCGCCTCGCCGCCATTGCCGAGATGAGCCGCGCCCATTTCGTGCGCCAGTTCACCGCCGCCACCGGCCGCGCCCCCTCCGAATACGTGCTGGAGCGGCGCCTCGAACGTATCGAGCGCCTGCTCCTGGCCACCGACATGAGTGTCGTCGCCATCGCCGCCGCTACGGGGTTCGCCGACGCCAATTATCTCTCCAAGGCCTTCCGCCGCCGCCGCGGCATGGCCCCACTGGAATATCGCTCCGCCCAGCGCCTGGCATCGGGCACATGATGGTCGGGCCACGACCTCGTGGTTCGACAAGCTCACCATGAGGTCTACTGAGAACTCGCAGCAGACCTCATCCTGAGCTTGTCGAAGGACGAGGTCGTGGCACGTGCCATGCCGCAACCGCGCTTGCCTTCCCTTCACAAAGCGGGCAAAACCCATGCTTGACGTATAGGGCAAGCAATGACCAATCCTGTCACCAAAGATCGGCGCCACTTCGAAGATCTGCGCGTCGGCGAAGTGATCGAACTGGGCCACACCAAGGTGACCCGCGAAATGATCCTCAGCTTCGCGCGCGAGTTCGATCCGCTGCCCTTTCACCTCGATGAAAAAGCCGCCAAGGCGAGCCTGCTCGGTGGGCTTGCAGCGAGCGGCTGGCAAACCGGTGCGCTGAGCCTGCGCATGCTGGTCGATAGCTTCCTCTCCACCATCGCGTCGGCCGGTGGCCTGGGGTTCACCAACCTCAAATGGAAAACGCCCGTCATGGTCGATGACACCATCGGCGGCAAGGCGACTATCGCCGAACTGCGCCGCTCGGCCACCCAGCCGCAATGGGGCATTGTCGGCATCGACTTCGATATCCGCAACCAGAAGGACCAGCAGGTCATGACACTGCGGCTGAGCAATCTGGTGGACGTGCGGGAGACCGGCGCATGACCCGCTGGTTCGAGAACATCGTGCTCGACGAAGTCTTCGATCTCGGCGAACACCAGTTCACCGAGGATGAGATCATCCGCTTCGCCAAGGCGTACGATCCGCAATATTTCCACGTCGATCCGGATCTGGCCGTGCACAGCCATTTCGGCGGCATCATCGCCAGCGGCTGGCACACCGCTGCCGTCGGCCATCGCAAAATGGTCGATGCGCTCGAAGCCGAGGAAGACCGGTTGCGCGGTCTGGGCGAAGAGCCCGGCGTGTCCGGCCCTTCCCCGGGCGGCAGCAAAATCGAATTCTCGGTGCCCGTCCGCCCCGGCGACACGGTCCGCTACGAACTCGTCGTCTATGACAAGCGCCACTCCAACTCGCTGCCGGGCTGGGGCCTGCTGTTCAACCGGGTCACCGCCCGCAATCAGCGCGGCGAGCAGGTCTACCTCTCCGAGTTCGTCGGCTTCTCCAAGCTGCGCGACTATCGCCCTTCCCTGCGCACCAGAGTGTTGCTCGCGCTCATCAAACTTCCGTTGATCGGGCCAATGCTCAAGCGTGCCGCTTGAAAGCCCGCGAGCGTATCGGCACTCTATCGCCCATGCTCCGAATCGCCCTGACTGCCAGCCTCATCGCCCTCTCCGCCACCCCTGCCCTTGCCCAGGGTTTCGAGGGCAATTGGGGCTGCCGTGATGCCACCGCCGGCAAAGCCGGCATCCTGACCATCTATGGCCAGGTCTATGGCTTTGCCTCCACCGTCGTGGGCGATAAAAGCTCGGGCACCGGAACCATTACCCCCTACCAGGACGGCGTGGGTTTCAACGATGGCGGGCTCAAGACGGCCCGCGAGGTTCAGGCCGGACGGCTCATCCCCGACCCCAATTTCGGCACCGCGATCCAGCTCGAAACCTCGGACGCCATCGTGATGCTGTGCACGCCGCACTAGGCCGCTAACCCCGCTGGCGCGACGATAAACACCCGCGTGAGGGGGTTGAACTTTTCTTTGCGATCAGCATTTTAGGGGTGCGGCGCCGGGCCCCTCTGGCGAGAGCTCCTATGCTCTCGTGATGTCGGAGCTGCTCCAACAAAAAATGGAGATGGTCCGGCGATGGAATCGCTTCTTGCCGCCCTTTCGGGCGATTTTTTAGGTACCCCTGTATATTTCTGGATCGCGTTCATCGCGGTCGTCATAGCTCTGCTCGTCTTCGACCTTGGCATTCTGCACAAGGAAGAAAAGGAGATCTCGGCCAAGGAAAGCCTGTTCCTCTATGGCTTCTACGTTGCCATCGCCACCGCGTTCGGTGGCTGGGTCTGGTGGCAGCGCGGCGCGGAAGCCGGCCTCGAATTCTTCACCGGCTATCTGATCGAGCAATCCCTGGCGATGGACAACATGTTCGTCATCGCCACGATCTTCGGCTTTCTCGCCATTCCCCGCATCTATCAGCACAGGGTACTCTTCTGGGGTATCCTGGGCGTCATCGCGTTCCGCGCTGTTCTGATCGGGCTGGGTGCCGCGCTGGTTTATCAGTTCAGCTGGATCCTGTTCGGCTTTGGCGCCTTCCTGGTGTTCACCGGCATCCGGATGTTCAGCCACAAGGACGACAAGCCGGATATCGAGCACAACCCGGTTTTCGCGTTCCTGACCAAGCGCTTCCGCGTCACCAAGGAACTGCACGGCCATGATTTCATTGCCAAGCTGCCCGACACCAAGACCGGCAAGCTCGTCACCTGGCTGACCCCGCTGGGCGTCGCCCTGATCATGGTGGAGACGGTCGATTTGATCTTCGCCGTCGATTCGGTTCCAGCCGTGTTCGCAGTCACGCAGGACACTTTCATCGTCTACACGTCCAACATCTTTGCCATCCTGGGCCTGCGCGCCCTCTACTTCGCCCTGGCAGCGGCGATGAACCGGTTCCGCTATCTGCAGATCTCGCTGGCGATCATCCTCGTGCTGGTCGGCATCAAGATCTTCCTCGTGCCCATGGACATCAAGATCGACACGCTGCTCTCGCTGCTGGTGACGATCGGCATACTGGCCGGCGGGGTGATCTATTCGCTCTACAAGACCAGGAACGAACCCGATGTCGGCGCCGAAGTGGCACCGCAAACGGGCCAGCTGGAACCCTGAACCACCTCATTGACGGGCGCCCACGGGCGCCCGTTGACATTCACGGTCGTGCCGAATGCCCGGTCTGCGCCAGTCTTGCCGCATTTGCGGTCTAGCTCAATTGGCAAGGACAATCAGGAGACCACCCATGGGTAGGATCCACGAGATCGTATTCGACTGTGACAAGCCGGCAAAGCTGGCCGCATTCTGGGCCGAACTGCTGGATGGTTATACCATCCGGGACTACGGCGAAGCCGAGATGGCGCGACTGGTCGCACTGGGCCTGACGCCCGAAACCGACCCCACCGTCATGATGGATGGACCGGGCCCCTCGATCTGCTTCCAGAACGTCGATGGCCGGCGCTACGACAACAATCGCGTTCATTTCGATATCGAAGTGACCGACCGCTCCGGCGAGGTGGAACGCCTCAAGGAACTGGGCGCCGAGCCGGTCCGCGTGCTCCCGACCTACACCGTGATGCGCGATCCCGAAGGCAACCAGTTCTGCCTTATCGATGCACAGGAGCAGGCAGCCGCCGTCGCAGCGTGAGCCAGCATCCCACGGCGCCCTGCTGCTGACAGCATCTGACAACGCCTGCCACTAGGTGTGGCGCATCACAGATTTGAGGGAATCCGCCATGAGCCTTACCGCAACCTGCCACTGCGGCGCGACCAGGATCGAGCTGCCGCGCCTGCCGGAAGCCGCAACGCAGTGCAACTGCAGCTATTGCGCCCGCACTGGCGCGGTATGGGGGTATTTCGGCCCAGGCGAGATGCAATTCCTCTCGCAGGAGGGCGACAAGGTCTATTCAGCCAGCGGTGGCATGAACCAGCACCATTTCTGCGGCCAATGCGGCATGCAGACCTGGGGCGACTCCCCCGATTGGGCATCGATGTACAACAATGACGGCACGTCCAAGAATGGCGATCCCAACGCCATGCCGACGACCCGAACCTATGCCATCAACCTTCGACTCATCGACGATCTGGATTGGAGCAAGATCGCGGTGACCCAGGTGGATGGACGCAATAGCTGGTGAGTGACGACACAACCGCTGTGTGACCTCCCACACACGCGCGCAGAACAGAGGTCCCGCAACAGACCTCATGGTGAGCCTGTCGAACCACGAGGTCTGTGGCACCCTGACCTCCACTCGCCCGGTCTCGTGGTTCGACTGGCTCACCACTTGGTCTTCCAGAATTCGGCACCTGGGGCCATCAAGCGCAACGCGCGCGGGCCACTGTACTGCCTTTTTTCGCGGGAGTGTCTGGATCGGACTCTGCGTGCAGCGTCCAAGCCACGTCGTCATTCCCGCGAAAGCGGGAATCCCACTGTTGTGCCGAAGGGAAGTGAGATTCCCGCTTTCGCGGGAATGACGACGTGGACGGGAATGACGAGGTGAAATTGAAAAGACGGGCAGAGTCCGACTCTCCCTGCCGCAGTGCCGAACTGCTCGCCCTCAATGCCCCTCAAAAGCCATCAGCGACGAAACAGTAACGCCCTCGGCCTGGAGCCTGCTGGCCCCGCTGAGCGCGGGCAGATCGATCACGAAAGCCGCGTCATTGACCTTGGCGCCCGTGCGTCGCAGCAAGCCCACTGCGGCGATGGCCGTGCCGCCCGTGGCGATCAAGTCATCGACCAGCAGGACGGTGTCGTTGCCGTCGAGTACGTCGGCGTGAATCTCGATCGTGTCGACGCCATATTCCAGCGCATAGTTTTGCCCGATGGTTTCGCCGGGCAGCTTGCCCTTCTTGCGCACGGGGATGAAGCCTACGCCGAGCGCGATAGCGACCCCTGCTCCGAAGATGAACCCGCGAGCCTCGATACCCGCAACATGGGTAATCCCCCGGCCCCGATAGGTGCTGGCGATGCGCTCGACGCTTTCCTTGAACCCCTCCGGGTGCTCGATCAGAGTGGTGATGTCACGAAACTGGACGCCCTTTTTTGGATAGTCCGGAATCGTGCGCACGAGGGATTGAAGGTCGAGCGGCATGGCAAACCTGGTTGGGTGGAAATCGGATCAGGGGGCGCGGCGGCCGACCAGATGCCTGGCGACGACGCCGGCATTATAGGCCGCGTTCCGCGTCATGGTGATGGCCGTTTCGCGCGCCTTGGGATTGGCGGCCACGGCACGGATGCCGGCGCGAACGACAGGATGGCGTGTCATGGTGATGGCGGCGCCAACCACGGTCACGGCGATGCGAATGGCGGACATGACAATTCCCTTCGGCGCTGAACTGACAGGCCATATCATATTGCGGGCGCCGCCCTGAATGGCAAGACTTGATCTGTCGCAGTACGCACAAACACAAAGGGCCCCAACGGGGCCCCTTGCCTGATCTTGACGAGCCTTAGTGCTCGATGCCAGCCCAGATCCGGCGCTTGGTGGCCCACATCAGGCCTGCAAACAGCACCAGGAACAGCAGGACCTTGAAGCCGGTTTCCTTGCGCGAAACCAGGCCTGGTTCTGCCATCCACATCATGAATGCGGAAACGTCAGTGGAATACTGCTCAAGCGTCAGCGGCACTTCCGTCTGGCCCTCGGCAACTTCGTAGGTGATCTGGCCGTCCGAAAGAGGCGGCGCCATGCCGATGGCATGTCCCGGGAAGTAGTCGTTGTAGTACTTGCCTTCGGGCAGGTCGAAGCCTTCCGGTGCCTCTTCATGGTAGCCGTTGAGCAAGGCGTGAATGTAGTCCACGCCGCCTTCGGAATACCCGGTGAAGTAGTTGAAGATCCAGAACGGGAATGGATCTGTCAGGCCGCGAGCCTTGGCCAGCACGGAAAAGTCAGGTGGCAGCGAGCCGCCGTTCGCATCGCGAGCATCCTGCTCGCTCGGGAATGGTGAAGGCCAGCGATCTGCAGGCACGCCGGCGCGGACGCCGCCTTCGGCCGTGGGGTCAACCACTTCGTATTCTGCAGCCAGCGCCTTGACCTGCTCTTCGGAGAAGCCGGGACCGCCGTTTTCAGCAAGGTTGCGGAACGAAATCAGGCGGGCACCGTGGCAGCTTGCGCAGACTTCCCGGAAAACCTGGAAGCCGCGCTGCAACTGGTTCTGGTCATAGGTGCCGAAAATGCCGGCAAAGGACCAGTTCTGCTTTTCGATATGCGGGGCCGAATGGTCCTGCGCCAGTGCCGGGGCCGACAGGCCCAGGGCCAGTGTGAGGGCCACAAGAATGGTCTTGGTCTTGATCATGGTCACTCTTTCGTCCTCACGCGTGCGCTTTGCCGAGAACGCTCTCGGAAATGCTGGTGGGGAGAGGCAAGGGCTTTTCGATCCGCGACAGCACTGGAAGCACCACGAAGAAATGGATGAAGTAGTACGCCGTGCAGACTTTGGCGAGGAGGGTATAGATGCCCTCCGCCGGCTGCGCGCCCAGATAGGTCAGCCCGATGAAGTTGATCACGAACAGCAGGTAGAACCATTTGAACATGGGGCGGAACAGACCCGAACGCACGCGGCCGGTGTCCAGCCACGGCACGACCAGCAGCGCCACCATCGACAGGCCCATGGCGATGACGCCGCCAAGCTGCGAGTTGATGAACAGCACGTTGAAGTCGATGGCGCGCAGGATGGTGTAGAACGGCAGCAGATACCATTCCGGAACGATATGGGCCGGGGTAACCTGCGAATTGGCCTGGATGTAGTTATCCGGGTGACCCAGGATGTCGGGCGCAAAGAAGATGAACCACGCAAACGGGATCATGAACAGCACCATGCCGTAGAGATCCTTCATCGTGTAGTACGGGTGGAAGGGCAACGTATCGCGGCTCGACTTCACGTCGACACCGGTCGGATTATTGTTGCCGGGCACGTGCAAGGCCCAGATGTGGAGCGCAACCACGGCCGCAATCACGAATGGCAGCAGGTAATGCAGCGAGAAGAAGCGGTTGAGCGTGGGATTACCCACGGCAAACCCGCCGCGCAGCAGCTGCAGCACGCTCTCGCCCACGATCGGGATGGCCGAGAAGATATTGGTGATGACGGTGGCGCCCCAGAAGCTCATCTGGCCCCAAGGCAGCACATAGCCCATGAAGGCGGTGGCCATGGTGAGGATGAAGATGATGACACCCAGGATCCACAAGATCTCGCGCGGCGCCTTGTAGGAGCCGTAGAACATGCCACGGAAGATATGGATATAAAGCGCCGCAAAGAACATCGAGGCGCCAACCGCGTGGGTTGCCTGGATGATGCGGCCGCCATTGACGTTACGGCGAATGTGCTCGACCGAGTCGAAGGCCATCGCCACATTGGGCGTATAGTGCATCGCCAAGATGATGCCGGTGACGATCTGGACGCCCAGGCACATCACGAGGATCGCCCCGAACGTCCACCAGTAGTTGAGGTTCTTGGGCGTGGGGAAGTCCATCAGGTGCTCTTTGGCAAACCTGGCAACCGGGAGACGCTCATCCAGCCACTTTTCAGCGGCACTTCCAGGAACGTAAGTCGAATGTTCTGACATCTGAAAAGCCCCCACTAGCCGATCTGGACCAGCGTATCGCTGATGAATTCATAAGGTGGCACCACGAGATTCTTTGGCGCCGGACCCTGCCGGATGCGGCCGGCCGTGTCGTAGTGCGACCCATGGCACGGGCAGAACCAGCCGTCAAAGTCACCCGATTCACCAGTTGGAACGCATCCTAGATGGGTGCAATTGGCGACCATGATGAGCCATTGTTCATGGCCTTCCTTGGTGCGCTCTTCGTCAGTCTGCGGATCCTTGAGATCGCTGAGGGGTACAGCCTTGGCTTCCTCGATCTCCGCTGGCGTGCGGTGCCGCACGAAGACCGGCAGGCCGCGCCAGGTGATGGTCACCGACTGGCCTTCTTCGATCGCGGAAAGATCGAACTCGATGCTGGCCAGGGCCAGTGTCGACGCATCCGGATTGAGCTGGTTTATCAGCGGCCAAACCACGGCGGCGGCACCAACCGCCCCCACCGCACCGGTTGCGACGAACAGGAAATCCCGCCGTGTCGTTGAATGTTGAGCTTGCGTGGCCAAGGTCGCGTATCCCCGTACTATCACTTCAGACGGGGCCGGCATTGGCAAACCATTTTCCAGGATAGGTGGAATCGGCAGCCGTCCGCCCTCAAGCGGCCCGTCAGTCTGCGTCCTTTTTGCACTGTCACAGGAACTTGTCCAGTGACCCAGGCGGTGACATGGATCAACTGCGATACTATTACCCACCCCCTCCCCGCCAAAGCCGCCGGGACGACACGACAAGATGGGAAGCCATGCCGATAGCCCTTGCGCTTTATCAACCTGATATTGCCAACAATACCGGCACCTTGATCCGGCTTGGCGCGTGTCTTGGCACCACGATTCACATCATTCACCCGACGGGTTTCCCGTTCTCGGCGAAATCCCTTGCTCGCGCTGGGCTGGACTATCTCGACCATGCCGCGGTGCGCGAGCATGACAGCTGGGCCCAGTTCAATTCATGGCGGATCGAGCAGGGACACCGGCTCGTGCTGCTGAGCACCAAGGCGCGACATTCTGCCTACCAGACGGAATACGAGGCAAACGACATCCTGATGGTAGGGCGGGAAAGTGCCGGCGTCCCGCCAAATGTCGCCGAGGCCTGCGATGTCTTGGTGCGCATCCCGATGCGCGAGAATTTGCGCTCCATCAATGTAGCCCTGGCTGCAACGCTTATTCTGGGTGAGGCAAAAAGGCAGACCGACGGGTTTACAGACCTCCAATGAAAGTCCATTTCACTTCTCCCATGACACTCCCTCCCGAAATCAAAGACAAACAGGCGACGGCGGAAAGCTGGTTCCGCGCCTTGCGCGACCGCATCCTTGCCGCCTTCGAGCAGATCGAGGCCGACGTCACCGGCCCGAACGCTCACCTGCCCCCCGGCAAATTCGAGATCACTCCTTGGGACCGGCCCGCCGGTGGCGGGGGCGAAATGGGCATGCTGCATGGCCGGGTGTTCGAAAAGGCCGGCGTCCACATCTCGACCGTGCATGGCGAGTTCTCGGCCGATTTCGCCAAGCAGATGCCGGGCACCGAGGAAGGCGCGCAGTTCTGGAGCTCGGGCATTTCCCTCATCGTGCACCCATGCAATCCGCACGTCCCCGCGGTGCACATGAACACCCGCATGATCGTTACGGGCCGCCAGTGGTTCGGCGGCGGCGCCGATTTGACCCCGGTCCTGGATCGGCGGCGGACGCAGGACGACCCGGATACGCAAGACTTCCACGCCGCGATGCGCGCGGCCTGCGAAGGCCGTCCCGGCGTGGATTACGATCGCTACAAGGCATGGTGCGACGAATATTTCTTCCTGCCCCACCGCAACGAGCATCGCGGCACTGGCGGCATATTCTATGACCACCACAATTCGGGCGACTGGGACGCCGATTTCGCGTTCACCCAGGCGGTCGGCGAGGCGTTCCTCGACACCTACCCCAAGCTGGTGCGCCGCAATTTCGAGACCCCTTGGACCGAGGCCGACCGCCACGAGCAACTGGTGCGGCGCGGGCGCTACGTGGAGTTCAACCTGCTCTACGACCGGGGCACCATGTTCGGGCTCAGGACCGGTGGCAACGTCAACTCGATCCTCTCCTCCATGCCGCCGGAAGTGCGCTGGCCGTAGGGGAACTCGATGGGACTGACCGATATCCACATCGCCGGCTACCGGTCGGTCCGCTCCATCCATTTTCCCGTCCGGCAACTTTCCGTGCTGGTGGGTGCCAATGGCGTGGGCAAGACCAATCTTTATCGAGCACTTGAGCTCATTCATGCAGCAGGAACCGGGCAAATCGCAAGCAAGCTCGCAGCAGAAGGCGGGCTTGCTTCGGTCATGTGGGCCGGCGAAAGGTCGTTGCGCGATCAGCCCAAGCTGACCCTGGCGGTCGGCTCCACGCTCGATGCGGGACTAGCGTATCGCTATGAAATCTCAGCCGGATTTCCCGCCCCAACAGACGCCGCCTTCCCCGAAGAAGCCCAGATCAAGTCAGAAGCCCTGACCCTGCTGGGAAAGCGCCCAACCGTCCTGATGGACCGCAAATCCATCAGCGCCTGGGCAAGAGATTCAGACGGTAAACGCCTGCTGGCACACGAAAATCTACTGTCCAGCGAGACAGCACTGTCCGAACTGCGCGGCTATCCCGAGATCGACGCCGTCAGGGAGAGCCTCGCCGCCTGGCGCTTCTTCCACGGCTTCCGAACCGACGCAGCCTCCCCCCTGCGCCAGCCCGCATTGGCCATTACGTCACCGTTCCTCGCCGCCGACGGCAGCAATCTCGCGGCGGTATTCGCCACCGTCCGCCATATCCGGCAGGACACCGCCGATCTCAACGCCGCGATCGAGGACGCCTTTCCCGGCGCCCGGCTCGACGTTCCCCTGCCACAGCGCTACGCCAGCTTCACGCTCACCTTCCCCGATATGCCCAAGCGCGCATTCGGCGCATCCGAGCTGTCCGATGGCACGCTGCAGTTCCTGGCGTTGATGGGCGCACTGCTGTCCTACCGGCTGCCGCCGCTGATTGCTCTCAATGAACCCGAAGCGAGCCTTCATCCGGAGCTGCTTCCTGCGCTGGCCCGGATCATCGCCAAAGCCGCCCAACGCACCCAAATCTGGGTGGTGACCCACTCGCACGTTCTGGCCGACGCACTGGCTCAGGAAACAGGCGTGCTGCCCAGGGAAGTCATTCGCAAGGACGGCGGGACTTGGCTGCAGGGCCTCAATCAGCTGGGAATGTTCGTCGACGACTGAGACCTGTCGGAACCCCTGCCTGCTGAGATGCATTATGCCTCGGCATATCCACGAAAGGGAGATGAGGCATGAAACGCTTTGAATCCGGCTCACTGATTCCCGGCGCCACCTGGCACGCGGAGGCCGAGAGCGAAGCCGAGGTCATCCGGCGCGCCGTCGAAAACCTCAAATCCATGCACGGCGAAACCGAAGTGCGGCCAGACATGATCGATCGCATCAAGGAGCGTATCGTCGATGTCGACAGCACCGGGCAGCAGACCAAGCACTAGGGCCTGACAAGCGTCAACAATTCGGCTTTGCCAAGAGCGAAGCCACTATCGACCCAGGCGCGCTCAAGGCGCGCCAGTTCCTGACCGAGAGCCGGTCCCGGCACCATGCCGAGGCCGGCAAGATCATGTCCGGACACCGGAAACTTCGGCACCACGATAGAAGCGAGCTCCCGTGCCGTTTCGGCGAGCCGGGCATGACCCCAGTTTTCCCGCGCTGCCGCTATCGCCAACCCCTCGACCGCTAGCTCACCGTGCCTATAGGCGGCCTCCCCCACCCGGCCGGCCGCAAACAATTCTGCCGCCGCTTGGGCCTTCTTGGCAGTGGCGACCAGATCATTGGATAGCCGCCACTGCTCACGAAAACGCTCGACATCGTCAAACAGCGCCAACCGGGCCACCGCAGAATGCCCGCCAAGTTGCTCATAGGTTGCCAACGCGCTCAACTGATCAGCCTGCACAGCGAGAAGGTTGATCGCGGCCATTTCCGTTAGCGTGCGCGCTATCTTGGGCGCGGCCAACATTCGCAGCATTTCTGCACCAATGCGCTCCGCCGAAAGGTGTGAAAGCCTTCCAACTGCCCGCTCACAGGCCGCAAGCCCATCGGCATCGAATGTTTCGCCGCCATGGCTGGCGCAGAAGCGGAAGAAGCGATAGACGCGCAGCCCATCCTCGGTGATCCGCTCATCGGGATTGCCGATGAAGCGGATTCGCCCCTCTAGGGCATCATCGATATTGCCGAGCGGATCGAACAGGGTGCCGTCAGCGGCGCAATAAAGCGCATTGAGCGTGAAGTCGCGCCGGCTTGCGTCTTCCGTCCAGTCGGTCCCGAAAACCACTGTGGCGTGCCGCCCGTCAGTTTCTGCGTCACGCCGGAGCGTCGTCACTTCGGCGAGGGTGTCACCCAGCCTTAGCGTCACGGTCCCATGCTCGATGCCGGTCGGATACCAGGCGATCTCGGCAGCTTCAGCGCGCGCGATCACTTCGTCCGGCACCAGCTCTGTTGCAAGATCGATATCGGGATTGTCGCGCTGACGGCCCATGATCGTATCGCGCACGACACCGCCCACGGCCCGCGTCCGGCGTCGGCTGCCATCCAGGGCAGCAAAGATCGCCTGCGTGTCGGGCCCCTGCAGCCATTCAGCATTGGCGAGGTCGGCAACGCTCATGTCACTTCCTCGCTGATTGCAAGGTCGCGGAAGCGGCGGGTGAGGTTGGCCGTGATGCCCCAGATCCGGTGGCCATCATGATCGATCTGCCAGGTGCGATGCTCCTCGCCATTTCGCTTGATGCGGAACTCCCCATAGGTGCCCGCATCAAGGATGCGCTGGAGCGGCACTTCGAACACGGAATGCACCTCCCCCGGATTGGGAACAAAGGGCCCGCGCGGCGTGACGGTCGCGACCACGGGGGTGATCAGGTAGTTGGTGCCGGTGAAATAGGTCGGCATGAAGCCCAGAACGCGGGCGTCCTGGGGTTCGAGGGACACTTCCTCATAGGCTTCGCGCAGGGCGGCGGCGGCGGCGTCCAGATCGGCTGGATCCACCTTCCCACCCGGAAATGCTACCTGTCCCGAGTGGGAGCGCAGGTCGGGGGAACGCTCGGTGTAGAGCACGGTTACGCCCTCCGGACGCCGAATCAAGGCGATCAAAACCGCGGCCGGCACCGGAGGACGCGAGAAAGCCTGCTCCGGTTTCCAGTCGGGCACGAGCGTGTTTTGCTCTGGAATTGCTGGAGGCATGCTGAGCAAACGCTTGGACAAACGCTCGATGATTGTGTCGTCGGCCGACAAGAAGTCACCACCATGGTTGGGTGAGGTGCAGCTTAAGCCATGATGCTAAAGACTGCACCTGCGTTGGCGCAAGCTTGGTGCGACCTGGCGAACCGACTAGCGTTCTTGCCAGGCTTCGATTGGACCGGTCAGCGTCGATGCCAGCGTCCGGTCCTCGGCGAACAGCAGCACGCGCGTGGGATCGACCGGACCAGGGAACTGGATATTGCCCAGGGTGGTCGGCTCCCACCCGAGCGGGCAATAGTAATCCCGATCACCAACCAGCATCACGAACTCGCCTTCGCCACGCGCCAAGGCGCGTTTGGTGACTTCGCGGGCCAGGAGTTTTCCGGCGCCCAGCTTGCGGTAGTTGGGGTGGGTGGCGAGTGGTCCCAGCATGTAACCATTCTTGCCGCCAATGCTGATCGGCGTCATCCACACCGAACCACAGGCCACGCCATCGACTTCGGCGACAAGGCTCAGGCTGGTGTCGATCGGGAACCGCTCGCGGATGCGAAAGGCAGTGCGCGCGAACCGGCCGGGACCGAAGGCGATGGCCTGCAGGTCGTCGATGAACACGGTATCCTCGGCAGTGGCGGGGCGAACAGTGGGGACACGCGAGGGCATGGAAGCGGCATCAGCCGGCGTAGCGGTGACAGACGTCATGGGAGGTATCCCGAAAAAGAAATGCAAGGACAACCGGGCGCTTCACACGAAGCACCGCTCAAAAAGGACCGCTTACGGTCGTCGTGTCACCAGCAAAACCTTTAGCATCCTGGGCGCCTCCACGCCTGATATCCGCATTAGCACCGCATGGGCGTCGCGTAAACAAAAAGTCATGGCGCTGACCTCAAATTGCAAGATGTCCGGACGTCTGTGTTTGAAATGCACAACGCTTCGTTGCGCGGAAGGTGCCTTATCGCTCGTCACGCCGGCCTCTATGTGTCAGGCAACAGAAGCGGACGGCGAGGATTATGCCTCTCAACACGTCCACAACATGACGGAAAGGTTGAGATCATGGGTCAATTGATCGACGGAAAATGGTCCACCGAGTGGTACGACACAAAATCGACCGGCGGTAAATTCGAGCGCTCCAAGGCAGGTTTCCGCAACTGGATCACGCCGGACGGCAGCGCGGGCCCATCAGGCGAAGGCGGCTTCAAGGCGGAGGCCGGACGCTACCACCTCTATGTTTCCCTCGCATGCCCTTGGGCGCACCGCACGCTGATATTCCGCAAGCTGAAGAACCTCGAAGATCTCATCTCGGTTTCGGTGGTGTCACCCCGCATGCCGGACGAGACCGGCTGGAGCTTTGACAAGGCGACGGGTTCGACCGGCGACGAGTTGTTTGGCAAGGATACCCTGTGGCAGGTCTATACCCAGGCGGTGCCGGACTACACAGGCCGCGTCACCGTGCCCCTGCTTTGGGACAAGCAGACCGGCAGCATCGTATCCAACGAAAGCGCCGAGATCATCCGCATGTTCAACTCGGCATTCAACGAGTTGACCGGCAACACGGATGACTACTACCCCGAAGCGCAGCGGGGCGCGATCGACGAGATCAACGCACGCGTTTATGATGGTATCAACAATGGCGTCTACAAGTCCGGATTTGCCACCACGCAGGAGGCCTATGAAAGCGCGGTAACCGAGCTATTCTCGGCGCTGGATTGGGTTGAGGGCCTGCTTGGGCAGACCGCTTACCTCGCCGGCGAGGAGATCACCGAAGCTGATTGGCGCCTGTTCACGACGCTGGTGCGGTTCGATGCCGTCTATTTCGGCCACTTCAAGTGCAACATCCGCCGCATCGCGGACTACCCCAACATCTCGCACTATCTCAAGGCACTCTACGAAGTACCCGGCGTCAAGGAGACGGTGGATCTCGACCATATCAAGACCCATTATTACTGGAGCCACAAGACCATCAACCCGACGCGGATCGTGCCGGTTGGGCCAGAGCTCGAGTTCCTGAAATAGCTGGTCTAATAGCCCCAGATATCTCGCCGCGGCGCGCCGTCGAAATATTCGTCGATGCGCTGCGAGGTGGCTGGGGTGACCTTCTGCGGCAATGCCGAGCGGTGGAACCAGCCGACTTCGGCAATCTCGCGGTCCGGCTTGCGCTCGAAGACCTTCTCGCAACTCGTCGCCACGTAGAAGGCAACATGGTCCCGGTTCGTGACCGGGCTCGAATTGTGATACATGCCGAAAAGCTGGAGCGGTCCGGTTACCCGGTAGCCGGTTTCCTCCAGCACTTCGCGGGCCGCGGCTTCGGGCATGGTCTCGCCAGGGTCGACCCCGCCACCGGGGAATTGCCAGCCCGGCACATAGGTATGGCGGATCAGCAAGACCTTGTCGCCATCCACCACCATGGTGCGGGTGCCGATGGTCATGCGGTGCCAGAAGCCCTTGACGGTGAGGAACAACCTGGAAATTGCCTGCTGGGTGCGGTTCATCTGCATTGGGAATCTCTCTTTGCGCACATGGGTAGCAGGAACTTGATGGCGACAAAATTGACGTTAGGTCCGATTGTCCGTTTTCTTGGCGCTTCCCTTCTGGCATTACGCCCCCAATGATCACCCTCGCCCATATTTCCGACATCCACCTTTCGCCCATGCCGCCAATCGCCCTGCGTGATCTGGTGGGCAAGCGCCTGACCGGTTACCTCAACTGGAAACTGCGTCGCAATGAAGAGCTGAACAGCGAAACGCTCGCCAGCCTGGTGGCACATCTGCAAGGCCAGAACGCCGACTTCACCGCGGTAACAGGTGATCTGGTCAACCTTGCCCTCGACTTCGAGATGGACCGCGCCGCAAAATGGCTGCAGGCGCTGGGCGGAGCCGACAAGGTGGCGGTTTGCCCCGGCAATCACGATGCCTATGTGGCGGGCGCGCTGGAGAGTGCGCAACGCGCCTGGGGCAACTACATGCATGGCGAGACGCTGGACGGGCATGTGTTCCCGTTCGTGCGCCGCATTGGCGAGCTGGCGGTCATCTCTTGCTCCAGTGCGGTGCCGACCCGGCCGTTTCTGGCCATCGGCCGCTTCGATGAAGCGCAGGCGGAGCGCCTGGCGCGCATCCTCAAGGTCATGGGCGAAGCCGACTATTTCCGCGTGGTGATGATCCACCATCCGCCCAATGCCGAACTGCAGCACCCCTCGTTCGGCCTCAAAGGCAACAAGCTGTTCCGGCAGGTCATCGCGGAAAATGGCGCAGAACTGATCCTGCACGGGCATACGCACCGCTCCTCGATCCATTCCATTCCCGGCAACAAGCACGAGGTGCCGGTGGTCGGCGTTGCCGCAGCAAGCGCGGCGCAGGGTGGAACGCTGGACGATCCGGCGCGCTACAATCTGTTCCGTATCGAGCGCTCGGGAGACGGCTGGAGTTGCACCATGCGCGAATATGGCTACCAGCGCCTGGGCACCGATATCGTCATGCGCCTGCAGATGCGCATCTCCTGATCAGCAACCCACTCCCGCCTGGCGCGCAAATCACCTATATGATGGTGGACCTCACGAGTGCTTGCCCTTGACCGATCAATTCCTTATCGAGCGCCCAAG
Source organism: Devosia naphthalenivorans (assembly GCF_003056355.1). Taxonomy (GTDB): domain Bacteria; phylum Pseudomonadota; class Alphaproteobacteria; order Rhizobiales; family Devosiaceae; genus Devosia; species Devosia naphthalenivorans. The sequence goes on along the minus strand of NZ_PYVW01000002.1, from coordinate 442,724 downwards.
CTTTGACGTAGCCACCGGCAAGGCTGAATTTGCCTACGGTCTGGACGGGCTGCGGTTCGTCGAAACCCTGCTGCTGCCCCCCGGCGCCAGCGCGGCAGCGGCGGCAAGTCCATCATTTCTCAAGCTGCTGGACCTGACCGCCATCGTCCTGGGTGTGAGCTATTTCAAGCTCAAGGCCCCCTTCGAGATCGCCGCGCCCAATATCGCGCTGACCGAAGCCGAGCAGGCTTTCGCGATCGACGTTTATGAGAACGGTCTGGGCGAGTTCTATGCCCGCAACAATCTCATGCGTTTCGGCAAGCTGGTACTGCATACCCCGCACGACGTGCAGGTACGCCCGGCCCCAAGCCTGCCGAACAGAACGCTGCTGCCTATTGGAGGCGGCAAGGATTCGCTGGTGAGCGTGGACCTGCTGAGCCACACGGGCGTGACTTTCAGCCCCTTTGCGGTCAATCCCAAGGGACCGATCCTGACCTCGGTTGAGAAGATCGGTACGGCGCCGGTCTATGTGACCCGCACGCTCGACCCGGAGATGATCCGGCTCGGCAAGGAGCCCGGCTACTACAATGGCCATGTCCCATCCACGGCAATCAACTCGATGATCGCCTCGCTCTGTGCCCTGCTTTATGGGTACAACCAGATCGTACTCAGCAATGAACGATCTGCCAGCGAGGGCAATGTCGAGTTCGACGGCCGCGAGACCAATCACCAATATTCCAAATCGCTCGGCTTCGAACTGCTGATCGCCTCCATCCTGAGCGATGCGACCGGCGGCGCGCTGAAGTATTTTTCCCTGCTGCGCCCCTATTCGGAAGCGCGCATCGCGTCGCTCTTCACGCACGAAACCAAGTTCGACCACGTTTTTTCCAGCTGCAACCGCAACTTCAGGCTCGCGGGACATGATGGTCCGTTGTGGTGCGGCGAATGCCCCAAGTGCCACTTCGTCTTCCTGATCTTTGCGCCCTTCATGCCCAAGGACCGGCTGCTGTCGATCTTCGGCAGGGACTTGCTGGACGATCCCGCCCACGAAGGATCGTTCCGCGAACTGGCTGGCCTTGCCGGGCAAAAGCCATGGGAATGCGTGGGCGAGATTCTTGAGGCCGCCGCATGCCTTTATACGCTGACCCGGCATGCCGACTGGCACGAAACCGCCGTGGTCCGCGCGGTCAAGGCCGACCTGTTCTCCCAGTATGGCGAGCCGGCCCTGCAGGCTGCCATGGCGGAATGCCTGACCGATAGCCACGACCATCACATTCCGCCCACCCTTGCCGCCAAGGTCGCCGCCTATGCGGTTTGATGAACCGGTCCTGCTCTACGGAGCCGGGCGAGAGGCGCAATCCACCCGCGCTTTCCTCAAGGCGCAGCAGCCTGACCTGAAAGTCTTCGTCACGGTGGATAGCGGCAGCGCCGATATCCCCGACGTCGAGGTCATTAAGCCGGAAGACTTGCCGGACGCTATCGCGAACCGCCGCTTCGGGCTGATCGTCAAAAGCCCGGGTGTGTCGCGCTACAAGCCCATTCTCGACGCGGCTCGGACGGCTGGAATTCCCCTCACGTCCAACCTCAATCTGTGGGGAACAACCTATCGGCATGGTCGCACGGTGATCGCCATCACCGGCACCAAAGGCAAATCCACCACGGCAACGCTGACCCATCTGATGCTGAGCCAATCGGGCGTCGATGCAGGGCTGGCGGGAAATGTCGGGCTGGCTCCGCTGGAGATCGCCGACAAGCACGCCACCGTGATCTTCGAGCTATCGAGTTACCAGACCGCCGACATGTCGTTCCTGCCCGACATTGCTGCGGTGACCAATCTCTACCCCGAGCATGTCGATTGGCATGGCTCGGTGGAACGCTATTATCGCGACAAGCTGCACCTGATCGACCGCGAAGGCAGCTTCGCCGTTGCACTCGGTGCCGGAGCCGTGGGGAATGCACTGGTGGCGCAAGCCGTGCGCGATCACCGGCGCCTGCTACGGGATCTAGACAAGGACGAACTGGTGGCCATCGATAGGGCAGTTTCCACCTCGCGGCTCAAGGGCAGCCACAATCTGGATAATGCGCGGCTTGCCGCACGGATCGCGCTCGCAGCGGGCGGATCGCTCAATGGGGTCGTCCGCGGCATCGCAGTATTCGTGCCCCTGCCGCACCGGCTTGAGGAACACCAGTTCGGCGGCATGGTCTTCGTCAATGATTCCATCTCGACGACCCCCGAGGCGACCAAGGCAGCGTTGGCTGCCTATCGCGGCTGCCGCATTGCATTGATCGCCGGTGGTCACGAACGGGAGCAGGATTATACCGAACTCGCGGGGCTGCTGGCCGGCTTCGGGGTGACGACGCTGGCATGCCTGCCGGTCACCGGGGCACGGCTCGCCAGCGCCACGCAGGCCGCAGCGCCACAGATCACGGTTCTAACAGAACCGGATCTCGATCGCGCCATGCACGCCCTCTACGATCTGCGGCACGCCTTTGACGCCATTATCATGTCGCCGGGCGCGCCATCCTATAATCAGTTCAAGAATTTCGAAGAGCGCGGCCGGCGCTTCGTTGATCTCGCTCGGACAATCTTCGGGACAGAGCAGCCATGAACGGCGCCATCTATCTACTGATCGCCATCGTTGGGGAAGTGATCGCCACCTCGTTCCTGCGTGCCTCGGCTGGCTTCACCCAGCTTGTGCCGTCCGTTGTGGTGGTGGTCGGCTATGGCGTCACCTTCTACTTCTTCTCGCTGGCGCTGCAGACCATTCCAGTCGGCATTGGCTATGCTATCTGGTCAGGGGTCGGCATCGTCCTGATTTCGATCATTGCTTTTTTCGTCTATGGCCAGACGCTGGACCTGGCAGCCCTGATCGGCATCGGGCTGATCCTGGCAGGCGTTCTGGTCATCAACGTTTTCTCGCAAAGCTCGGCACACTAGAAGCATTTCGCTCGCGAGATCAGCGGTCCGATTCCGGCGAGGCTTCATGCCGCAATACCTTGTGCGCAAAGGCGCGGAGCAGCGCCAGCACGACAACGGCCAGCAATGCGGTGCCAAAGGCAATTATATAATAACCGAGGGCCGTGGCCACACCTACCGCCCCCGCCAGCCACATGCCGGCGCCGGTGGTGAGACCCTGAACACCCCCGCCATCGCGGAAAATCGCCCCGGCGCCCAGGAATGCGATACCTGCGGTGACAGCTTCGACCGCGCGAACTGGGTCCGCCTGGGAGGCGCCACCGCCCTCGCCGATGGTGTGGAAAATTTCAAAGGCGAGAATGGTGAACAACGTCGCCGCAGTGGCAACCAAGATGTGTGTCCGCAAACCTGCCTGGGCGGTATTGACCTCTCGCTCGAAGCCGATCATGGCGCCCAGTACCGCGGCAATCAGCAGGCGGATGGCAATGATGTGCTGAGGCAAATAGGTCTGAACAAACCCAAAATCATTGCCGGCATCCATGCGTATCGATTCCCATTCTGACGAATGAGTCATAACCGGATTTGAGGGCGGATCGTTCCAGCCAGGTTGGGATCTGCGGGCGGCAGCGTCAGACTGTCTTGAGCCAGCCGCCATCCACGAAATAGGTTGAGCCGGTCGAATAACTCGCTTTGTCCGAGCACATGAAGACAAAGAAGTTTGCCAATTCCTCGGGCGTTGCAAAACGCTTCATGCCGCCCGCCTCGTTGGCCACCCCTTGCAGGTGCGCCTCCCAATCATCACCGGCAATCTGCTTGGCAGTCTTGACCCAATCGGGGGTGAGCACGAGACCGGGGTTGATCGTATTGACCCGGATGTTGTCACCGACCACCTCGTTGGCGAGGGTCTTGGAAAACATCATCAAGGCGGCCTTGGTAGTGTTGTAGATCGGCTCGTACCAAAGGGGCTGCACGGCGCAGATGGACGCGTTGTGGAGGATGACACCGCCGCCACGCCGCTTCATGGCAGGCAGCAAGCCGCGGGCCAGCCGCACTGCCGCCATGACGTGCAGATCCCAGTAATACTGCCAGCGCGCATCGTCCGCTTCGGCAATGGTCTCGTTTGACCCGGTGCCGGCGTTGTTTATGAGGATATCGACGCCGCCGAAAGCCTTGTGCGTGCCGGCTATGACGGCAGCGCATCCTTCGGCCGTGGCGACGTCGGCCGCTATGGCTGTGGTGATGACGCCGAATTTGTCGGCGATTTGAGCGGCAGCATCATCTGCCCGCTCCCTGTTGCGGCCGACCAGCACCAGATTGGTGCCCTCCGCCGCGAGTCCTTCGGCGATGGCGTAGCCGATGCCGACAGTTCCACCAGTGATGACTGCAACCTTATCTCGCAGATTTAAATCCATGTGCCCCTACTTCGCGACCCTGATCTGCAGCTTCACATCGCTCGGCCGCGCTTCGACGGCCCGGTCAAACGCCTTAACCGAATCCTCGAAATCGAAGGTCTCGGAGATCAGCGGCTTGAGGTCGACCTTGCCGGAAGCGATCAGCGCGATGGCTCGATCATATTGATGAGCGTAGCGGAAAACGTTCTCGATCCGCAATTCCTTGGTCGATGCGGAGGCAATGTCGACCGGAACCGGATCAACGGGCAAGCCGACCGCGACGATTACGCCACCGGGGCGGGGCAAGCTCATGATGGTCTTCCAGGCGTGTGGGGACCCAGAGCATTCAAAAACGACATCGGCGCCCCAGCCATCGGTCAAACGATCGACTTCGGCGACGATGTCCTTTTCGCGGATATTGACCGGGATGATGCCCTGGTATTTGGCGGCGATATCGAGCTTTGGCTGCGCCAGATCCGCCACGATCACGCGCGCACAGCCCCCGGCAAGCGCAGCAAGGGCGACCATGGTGCCGATGGGGCCCGCGCCCAGAACCACGGCGGTATCGCCGGGCGTGATGCGGGCCTTGGTCGCCGCCTGCATGCCGACGGCGAATGGCTCGACCATCGCGCCTTCGGCAAAACTCACATTGTCAGGCAGCTTGAAGGTGTAGTTGGCGGGGTGAACGACCTCGGACGTGAGCACGCCATGGACAGGCGGTGTGGCCCAGAAGGTTACCGCAGGGTCGACATTGTACATGCCCAGGCGGCTGGCGCGGGAATTGGGGTCGGGAATGCCGGGCTCCATGCAGACGCGATCGCCCACCTTGAGATGCGTAACGCCTTCGCCCACCTCGACGACGGTACCGGCAGCCTCATGACCAAGCACCATCGGGTCGTTGACCACGAAGGGTCCGATCTTGCCGTGGGTGTAATAGTGGACGTCCGAACCGCAGACGCCAACCGTATGAATGGCGATCTTGACCATGCCCGGCCCGACTTCAAGCGGCAGATCGATGTCACGAAGCGCTAGCTCATGCTGACGTTCAAGAACAAGGGCACGGACTTTGGACATTTGGTTTTCCTGAACCGAGAGCGACGAGCACGAGGCAACTGCTCATCAATAGCGCATTTGCTCACCAAAGCGGAAGTATCGCCGCAGCTTTTCAGGTGGCTTAAGAGATGGTTGCCAGCACGGCGCCAAGCCTTTTTTCGCGCGTCGCCAGACCCACCCTACCCCGGCCGGCAGATTCCCAAAGCTGCTTGAGCTTGCCATCATCGAACAGCTTGAAAAGACACGGTGCAATATAGGACTTGCGGCAAATGGCAGGCGTGTTGCGCAGTGTTTCGGACACCTCCCGCGCAACGCGGGACATTTGGCGGCGGCGTCCTGCAACTGAAGCGGCTGCTTCCAGTTTCGCCAGTGCCTCGCCGGCCATTGCGCTGGCATGCAGCGTACGGAAATCCTTTGCGGAAATGTCGACCCCTGCCAGCTCGCGCAGATATTCGTTTATCGCTCCGGTCTTTATGGGGCGCGACTTCCCAGTCTCGTCGCGATAAACCAGCAGGCGCTTGCCGGGCAACTCCTTGATACGTCGCACCGCATCGGCTAATGCAGGCTCGACAATGCGATACTCCGCGCGCTTGCCGCCCTTGGCGTCGAAGGCGATCCAGATTTCGTCGCCAGAAACACGAATGTCGCGCGAGAACAGCGTTCCGGCCCCACGTGTGCCGCTGGCTTCAAGATATTTTTCCCGGCCAACCCGCATGGCCGTCTTGTCGATCAGGCCAACAGCAATGGCCAGGGCAAGCGTTCGCGTGCCCGCTTCGGCTGTCAGATCCACGGCGAGTTGGCGGCGCAACCTTGGCAATGCACTCGTGAGCAACGCCAGCCGCTTCTGCTTCTTGCCATCGCGGCGCAGTTCCCATTGCGGATGATAGATGTACTGATCCCGGCCAGCTTCATCGATGCCGAGGACCTGGATGTGTGCACGTTCATGCGGCGCTATGCGGACATTCTGCCATGCAGGTGGAATGCCAAGGGCCTTGATGCGCTTGACCACTTCCTGGTCGCACACCAGCGCGCCGTCGGCATCCCGATAGCAAAAACCCCTGCCGCGCTTCTCCCTTACGATCGTAAGCTTGTCGCGGCTAACCTTGACTAGTCTCATGGATATCAGGTCGGATTAGGCTGGCTCATTGTGAAGATCAGATAGACAATGGCAAACAACACCACGATGCCGATCAGGGACATGATCAGCACGCGCAAATTCATCTTGCGCGGATTGCCCTGCCGCGCCTCAGTCGACGATTTTTGCGGGTCGTAGGTTTCCATCGTATTCTCCCTGGGGTTGTGCAGGCCAACGTGCACACCGCCATGGCGGTTCCGCCCTTGACGCACGCGCTACGCCGGACGAGGGTCCGCTGATGGCCCACCAGCAGGACGGATCGATGACTTCAGCCCAGGCGCTCACCCGCATGATCATGGCCGGACGAGGGAAGGCGCCAGTCGATCTGGTGATCAAGAACGTGCAAATGCTCGATGTCATCACGGGCGATGTCACGCTTACCGATATCGCCATCGTCGATGACAGGATCGTGGGCACGCATGCGGAATATGAAGGAGCGGTAGAGATCGACGGCAAAGGGCGCTTCGCTGTGCCCGGCTTCATCGACACTCATTTGCATATTGAATCCTCGTTGGTAATCCCCTTCGAGTTCGATCGCTGCGTGCTACCGCATGGCGTGACGACGGTTTTCTGCGACCCCCATGAGATCGCCAATGTGTTGGGCGCCGAGGGGATCAAGTATTTTCTCGATTGCGCCGAGCAGACCATCATGGACGTCCGGGTTAATCTCTCTTCGTGCGTCCCGGCAACGGCGTTTGAAACCTCCGGCGCGGCATTGGAGATTGAAGACCTAGAGCCGTTCCGCGGGCATCCCAAAGTAATTGGCCTGGCCGAGATGATGAATTTCCCGGGCGTGCTCAATGCCGATCCGGGGATCATCGCCAAGCTCGCCGCGTTCCAGGGCCACCATATCGATGGGCACGCCCCACTGCTGCGCGGCATCGACCTCAACGGCTATCTCGCGGCAGCAATCCGCACCGACCATGAGGCGACCACCGCGGCCGAGGCGCGCGAAAAGCTCTCCAAAGGCATGGCGATCCTGATCCGGGAGGGTTCGGTGTCAAAGGATCTCAAGGCGCTGGCCGAGATTCTGGACGAAAATACTTCATCCTTCGTGGCGCTATGTACCGACGACCGGAACCCGCTCGATATCGCCGAAGAGGGTCATCTCGATAGCTCGATCCGGCGGCTGATCGCCATGGGCCGGCCGCTGCACCATGTTTATCGTGCCGCGAGCCACTCGGCAGCACGCATCTTCGGCTTGACGGACCGCGGCCTGCTGGCGCCAGGTTGGCGAGCCGATATTGCGTTACTCGATAGCCTTGAAGACTGCCGCGTCTCCGAGGTGGTGACCGGAGGCCGGCTGGTGGGCCCCGAGCTTTTCGCCGCGCGGGTGCCTGTGCCGCCGGTCGGGCTGCACTCGGTCAAGGCCAGGCACGTCTCGGCAGATGATTTCATCGTGCCGGCACGCGCCGATCGCAACCAGACGCCGGTGATCGGGGTCAAGCCAGGCCTGATCCTGACCTTCCGGGAAAGCGCAACGCTTCCCGTGGATGAGCGAGGCACCCTGCCGGATCTCAGAGCCGACGTGCTCAAGGTTGCCGTGATCGAGCGGCACGGGCGCAACGGCAATATCGGCCGCGGGTTCGTGAAGGGCTTTGGGCTCAAGCGCGGTGCCATCGCGTCGTCAGTTGGACATGACAGCCACAACATCACGGTGATCGGGGCCACTGACGCCGATATGGCTCTGGCCGTCAACCGCCTGATCGAACTCGGCGGCGGCTTCGCTGTTGCCGATGAGGGCAAGATCACCGCCGAACTGGCCCTGCCGCTGGCTGGGCTAATGAGCCTTGAGCCATTCGAAGCGGTTACGCACGATCTGCATGCGCTGCGCGAGGCGGCCTATGCCCTGGGATGCGTGCTGCCCGAGCCCTTCTTGCAGGTGGCGTTCCTCGCCCTACCAGTCATCCCGCATCTCAAGATGACCGACCGAGGGCTGTTTGACGTCGACAAGTTCGACTTCGTGGACTGAGCCGCCAGGTCGAGCGAATGGAGGCTTGATGCCACGACCTCGCCCTTCGACAAGCTCAGGGTGAGGTCTGTTGCGTGAATCCCATTCCGTGCGACACGCTTTAACGGGCGGCTTCACGCGCCTTGACCTTGCGGCGGGCGGCATGCAGCAGCGGCTCGGTGTAGCCGCTTGGCTGGTCGGCACCATGCAGCGCCAGATCGAGCGCGGCCTGGAAGGCGACCGACTGGAAATTTTCCGCCATGGGGCGATAGAGCGGATCGCCCGCGTTCTGGGCATCGACCACGGCTGCCATGCGCTCGAACGTGGACGTAACCTCGTCCCGCGATACTAGTCCGTGACGCAGCCAATTGGCCACCGCCTGGGATGAGATGCGGCAGGTGGCGCGGTCTTCCATCAGGCCGACATCATTGATATCGGGCACCTTGGAGCAGCCGACACCCTGCTGCACCCAGCGCACCACATAGCCCAAGATACCCTGCGCATTGTTCTCTAGCTCGCGCGTGATTTCCTCGCGGCTGAGGCTGAAAGGCGCCTGCACCGGCATGGAGAAGAGTTCACCAAGCGGCGGCACTGCCTGGTTGTGCCTGCGGCGCTGGGCCTCGAACACGTCGATCTGGTGATAGTGGAGAGCATGAAGCGTTGCCGCCGTGGGCGACGGCACCCAAGCAGTGTTTGCGCCCGACGCAGGGTGGCCCGCCTTGGAGCTCATCATGGCGGCCATGTCATCGGGGCGAGCCCACATGCCCTTGCCAATCTGCGCCCGGCCGGAAAGCCCGCAAGCCAGGCCGATCAGCACGTTCCGGTCTTCGTAGGACACGATCCAGCGCTCTGCCTTGATCTCGTCCTTGCGCAGCACCGGGCCCGCCTCCATCGAGGTGTGGATCTCGTCGCCCGTGCGATCGAGGAAGCCGGTATTGATGAAGAAGACACGCGAGCGCGCTTCATAAATGGCGGCCTTGAGATTGGCCGACGTGCGGCGCTCCTCGTCCATGATGCCGATCTTGATGGTATTGGGCTTGAGCCCCAGCATGGCCTCGACGGACGAGAAGATCGCGCAGGCAAAGGCGACTTCTTCGGGGCCGTGCATCTTGGGCTTGACCACGTAGATGGCGCCGGTCGTGCTGTTGACCTTGTCCTGCAGGGCACAAAGCGCGGTGATGGCAGCATCCATCAGGCCTTCGCCGATGGGCTTGTCGTTCCACAGCACCGCGTCGGTAGTCATCAGGTGTCCGACGTTGCGCACCAGCAGCAAGGAGCGGCCCTTGAGCACGAGCGCCGCGCCGTTGATGTCCTTGTAGGTCCGATCGGCATTGAGCTTGCGCGTGACGTTCTTGCCGCCCTTCTCGAAGGTGTCCTCGAGCGTGCCATTCATCAGGCCCAGCCAGTTGCGATAAACGCCGACCTTGTCCTCGGCATCGACGGCAGCGACCGAATCTTCGCCGTCCTGGATGGTGGTCAGGGCCGCTTCAACGACGACATCGCTGAGACCGGCCTTGTGCGTACGCCCAATCGGGCTCTCGGGATTGATGACTAGGATGACATGCAGCCCATTGTGGCGCAGCACCAGTTCACCCGCGGCCTCCGTGCCGCCGAAGCCAACGAACGCGGCCTCATCCTTGAGCGCGGTGCGGCCAGCCGCGGTGTCCACGACGAAGCGGTGGACGCCATCCTGCTTGACCACATGATAGCCGGTGACATCGCGATGGCTGCCCGTCTGCAGGGGGAAAGTTTCGTCGAGGAACTCTGCCGCCTTGCTGACGACAGCCTGACCGCGCTGAGCGTTGAAGCCCGCACCCGGCGCCAGATCGCCATCGCGCGCGATAACATCGGTGCCGTATAGCGCGTCATAAAGACTGCCCCAGCGGGCATTGGCGGCGTTGAGCGCATAGCGCGCATTGCTAACCGGCACCACGAGTTGCGGGCCGCAAAGGGAGCTGATCTCCGGATCAAGTCCTTCAGTCTCGATGGTAAAATCGGCCGGTTCCGGAACGAGATAGCCGATGTCGCGCAAGAAAAACTCGTAGCCTTGCGGATTGTTGACCACCGGACCATAGCGGCGATGCCAATCATCGACCTGGCTCTGCAACTCGTCGCGACGCAGCAGCAAGCGCTCATTGGTTGGCGCATGCTCGGCCACAAGTGCAGAAAAGCCCGACCAGAACTGATCGGCTGATACCGCAGTTCCCGGCAGCACTTCCTTCTCGACGAAATCGACCAGCAGGGAATGAACCGAGAGGGCGGCTTTCGTCAGATACTGAGGCATTAGTGCTTCCTTTATGTGCAGACTGACCAGACTTAAGTCAGGATCATGACGCTGCCAACCCGCTCAAAACGGACTTCGCCCTTGCGCCAGCGACATAGACTTCCGCTATCGAGCGATCATCGCCAAGGGTTTGCAGCAGGAACAGCTCCTCCGCAAGGCTGGAAATCGTCTGCTTGCGGAGCGCCATGGCTGGTGTTGCCGCTGCGTCCAATACAATGAGGTCGGCGGAATTGCCGGGCGCAATGGCGCCGATGGTGCCTTCCAGCGACAGCGCCCCCGCATTGCCCAGCGTCGCCATATAGAACGAGGCGAATGGGTTCATCCGCTGCCCACGCAACTGCAGGATCTTGTACGCCTCATCCAGCGTGCGCAGCATGCAGAAATTGGTGCCTCCGCCGATATCTGTTGCCACCCCGATACGGACGCCGGCCTTGCTCAGCCGCTCCCGATCAAACAGGCCCGACCCGAGAAAGAGATTGGAGGTGGGGCAGAAGACCGCCACCGAACCGGTTTCGGCCAGCACGCGGGTTTCACGATGGTTGAGGTGGATACTGTGGCCCAGCAGCGTCCTGGGGCCCAGCAGCCCATAATCCTCGTAAATGCCGGTATAGTCCGGCGAGTTTGGATAAAGCTGCATCGACAGCGAGATCTCGGCGTCGTTTTCGCTTAGGTGGGTCTGCACATAGCAGTCGGGGTGTTCCGCGACGAGTGCTCTTGCGGCTTCCAGCTGTTGGGGCGTCGAGGTGATCGCGAAGCGTGGCGAGATGGCATAGAGCCCCCTGCCCCGACCATGCCAGCGCTCGATCAGCATCTTGGTATCGTCATAGCTGGATTGGGCGGTGTCGCAGAGCGCTTCGGGCGCGTTGCGGTCCATCATGACCTTTCCGCCAACCATCAGCATGTTGCGCTTTTCGGCCTCGCCGAAAAACGCATCTACCGACCGCGGATGGCTGGAGCAATAGGCTACCGCCGTCGTCGTGCCATGGCGGATCAATTCGTCATAGAAGGCCGAAGCGACAACTTCGGCGTGTCCCTGCTGGCTGAACTTTTGTTCTTCCACAAACGTGTAGGTGTTGAGCCATTCCAGCAGCGAGCCTGCATAGGACGCCATGATCTGCGACTGCACATAGTGAAGGTGCGTATCGATAAAGCCGGGCAGGATCAGATGCGGGCGATGATCGATGATCTCGGCACCGTCCGTGGCAACGAAGTCGCCGACGGCAATGATCTTGCCGGTTTCGATCGTGATCGCGCCATCTTCCCAATAGCGATAGCTGCCCGCGTCATCCATGCCCTGGGGCTCGCTGACGAAGCTCAGCACCCGCCCACGCAAAATAGTCCGGCTCATTGACCCGAGCCTTCGCGAAACCAGGCGACCAATAGCGCGCGTTCTTCGGGGGTCATCTCGCTGGCATTGCCTGGCGGCATGGCATGGGAATAGCCTGCCTGCATGGCAACATCCTTGGCGTGGTTGGCGATAGCGATGTCGTTGTCGAGGATCACGTTCCTGGGCGCTTCATAAATGCCGGGCCAAACAGGCTCCGCATTGTGGCACATGGCGCATCGTGTCTGCACCGCTAGGCTGGCAGCGGCAAAATGCTCTGCTGCAAGAAAGGGTTCGGCCGCACGAGACGCTACCTCCTCTCCCGCCGAACCGGCAAGCTTGGGGCCCGATGAGAGCCACGCAATGACGATGAACAGGATGACGGCAACAGCCCAGGTCCAGTGCGGATTGCCTTTGCGGGCATGGCGCGTGTTGAAATAATGCCGGATCACCACGCCGACGAGGAAGATCAGCGAGGCGATGATCCAGTTCCACTGCGTGGCGAAAGCCAGCGGATAGTGGGACGACAGCATGAAGAAGATGACCGGCAGCGTCAGGTAGTTGTTGTGCAGCGAGCGCTGCTTGGCGATCTTGCCGTATTTTGCATCGGGCACGCGGCCGGCTTTCAGATCGGCGACGACGATTTTCTGGTTGGGGATGATGATCATCGCCACGTTCGCCGCCATGATCGAAGCGGTAAACGCGCCCATGTGCAGCATCGCCGCACGGCCCGTGAACAACTGCGTGTAGCCCCAGGCCATCGCCGTCAGGATCACGAACAGCACCAGCATCAGCCCGTTCTGCGAATTGCCCAGCGGCGACTTGCACAGGCGGTTGTAGATGACGAAGCCCAGCACGATCGATCCCATGGAAATCAAAATCGCCGCCCAATTGGGCACGTCGAGCACGTTGCGGTCGATCAGGTAGATGTCGGCGCCGACGTAATAGATAAGCACCATGAGCATGAAGCCCGAAAGCCAGGTCCAATAGCTCTCCCATTTGAACCAGGTCAGGTGCTCGGGCAAAAAGTCGGGCGCAACCAGGTATTTCTGGATGTGGTAGAACCCGCCGCCATGCACCTGCCATTCCTCGCCATGCGCCAGTGGCGGAAGGCTGGGCGTCTTGCGCAGGCCAAGGTCGAGCGCGATGAAATAGAAGGACGAGCCGATCCAGGCGATGGCCGTGATCACATGCAGCCAGCGCACGGCGAAACTAAGCCATTCATAGGCAATCGCATAATCGGGCATCGCACCGTCCCCCTCGCTAGACCATCTGGTCACAAAAGAGGCGGGCGTGGGCCCGCCTCCTCAACGATCATATCGACAAAAACCCTTACGCCGGCTGTTCGACGCCTTCGACGTACCAGTCCATCGAGAGCAGTTCCGCATCGGTCATGGTGACACCTGCAGCGACACGCTCGGCACCGGTGTTGTCCTTGATCGGACCGGTGAATATATGGAACGAGCCATCGATCTGGCCGGTCCGCACCTTCTCGGCATCGGCAACGACTTCGGCGGGGATCTTCTCGTTATACGGTCCCATCTCGACCACGTTTTCCTTGAGGCCTTCCCAGGTGTCGCCGGCAACCCAGGTGCCATCGATCACGGCTTGGGCCGACGCCAGATAATGCGGCCCCCAATTGTCGATGATGGCAGTCAGCTGCGTCTCCGGAGCAAAGGCGCTCATGTCCGCACCCTGGCCAAAGCCGCCGATGATGCCACGTTCCTGAGCAACCTGCAGGGCCGCCGGGCCGTCGGTGTGCTGGGCGATGACATCGACGCCCTGGTCGATCAGCGCACGGGCAGCATCGGCTTCCTTGGCTGGGTCATTCCAGGTGGAGATATAGACGGGCTTCACGGTGATGTCGGGATTGATGCGGCGGGCCGACAGGGCCAGCGCATTGATGCCCATCACCACTTCGGGGATCGGGAACGAGCCGATATAGGCAAGCTTGCCGGTCTTGGAGAGATGGCCGGCGATGGTGCCGCAGACGGCGCGACCCTCATAGAAGCGCGCGTTGTAGAGGCCCACGTTCTCGGCCTTCTGGTAGCCTGTGGCGTGCTCGAACTTTACGTCCGGGAATTGCTGAGCGACCTTGATCACCGAGTCGCCGAAGCCGAAGCTGGTGGCGAAGATCAGCTTGTTGCCCTGTTGGGCCAGTTCGCGCAGCACGCGCTCGCAATCGGGGCCTTCCGGCACGTTCTCGACATAGGTGGTTTCCACCGCATCGCCGAGTTGTTCTTCGACATAGAGGCGTCCCTGATTGTGGGCATAGTTGTAGCCATTGTCGTTGATCGTGCCGACATAGATAAAGCCGATCTTGAGCGGCTCGCCTTGAGCAAAGGCCCTGGAGCCCAACAGCGGCAGGGCCGCGGCAGCGGCGCCCGTTTTGAGGATAGTCCGGCGTGTAATCGTCATCTGTCTCTCCTGAGTGACTTCTCGTTGCAGATCGAGACGGTCATTGGCGCCATCTCAATTACTGGGCAGAAACGGCTTGCCGAGGCAGGCCGGTGCATTGGTCGAAGCGTCGCGCCGAAGCGAAATCAGCACCAGCACGACAATAGTCGCAAGATAGGGCAAGGCAGCCCAGAGTTCCGACGGGATGATCGACAGAGGCCCACCCCCGGCCTTGGCATAGAGTTCCATGGTCATCACAAGGCCGAAGAGATATGCGCCGGCCAGGAGGCGGAACGGTTTCCACGAAGCAAAGACCACCAGCGCCACCGCTATCCAGCCGCGCCCTGCCGTCATGCGTTCGGCCCATTGCGGGGTCAGCAATAGCGGGAAACACGCGCCCGCAATGCCCGCCATCGCACCACCGAACATTACTGCCGCATAGCGCACACCCTTGACCGAATATCCGATGGAATGGGCAGATAGGTCGTTTTCACCAACGGCGCGCAGGATAAGCCCCGCCCGGGTCTTCTTGAGGAAGTACCAGATGGCGAAGACCATGAAGAAGGAAAAATAAACCGGCGCCGAATAGCCGAACAGCACGCGCCACATTGGATGGGTGGCAAGCTCGGCCGGGAACAATGGGCGCATCAACTCGATTGGCCGGGCCGAGAACGGCGCGCCTGCAAGCGCCGAAAAACCCGTGCCGAATATGGTGAGCGCCAGTCCCGTGGCGGTCTGGTTGGCCGAAAGGCTCAGCGTCAGGAAGCCGAAGATCATCGAGGTTGCGGCGCCGGCAAAGGCACCAGCAAGCAGCGCCAGATAGGGGTTGCCGGTATAGAACTGCGCGGCAAATCCTGCGATTGCGCCGACCAGCATCATGCCTTCGACGCCCAAATTGAGGACGCCCGCCTTCTCCACCACCAGTTCCCCAAGTGCGGCAATCAGGATTGGGGTGGCGGCACCGACAAGAGTGATGAAGATGGCAATGGTTATGTCCATTACGCCGCCCCGGACGCTGGAATGCTGGAGACGCGCCTCAGCCGATAGCGCACGAGGATATCACCGGCCAAGAGGAAGAACAGCACCATGGCCTGGAAGATGCCGGTGGCCGCGTTGGGCAGGCCAATCGTCGTCTGGGCAACCTCGCCGCCGACGAAGGTTATCGCCATGACGACGCCGGCGAAGATCACCCCCAGCGGATTGAGCCGCCCGAGGAAGGCGACGATAATCGCGGTGAACCCATAATTGGTTGGGAAACCCGGGACCATGCGCTGAAAGGGTCCAGCGACTTCCAGTATCCCCGCAAGACCTGCCAACCCACCGCTCACCAGCATGGCCAGCCAGATCGTCTTGCTTTCCGAAAACCCGCCATAGCGCGCGGCATGGGGAGCCGCACCGACGACCTTCATCTGATAGCCAAAGACCGAGCGGGACATGATGAACCACGCAACGAATGCGACGAGGATGGCGATTGGCACCCCCAGGTGCACGATGGTTCCGGGTATGACCGTGGGCAGGCGCGCCGCTTCCGAGAACAACCGCGTTTGTGGAAAGCCCATGCCCATCGGGTCCTTCCAGGGCGCGCGGATCAGATAATAGATCAATTGCACCGAGGCATAGGTCAGCATCAGCGAGGTCAGGATTTCGTTGACGTTCAGGCGCACTTTGAAAAAGGCGGGAATGGCGGCATAGAGCGCCCCGCCCACCACGCCAGCCAGGATCATCAATGGCAAGATCCATGGGCCCGTCATGCCATACGTCGCCAGCGCCACCCAGGTGCCGGCGAGCCCGCCCATGACGTACTGCCCCTCCGCACCGATGTTCCAGACATTGGCGCGATAGGCAATCGAAAGGCCTACGCCGATGATGATGAGCGGCGCAGCCTTGATCCCCAAATCCTGCCATTTGTAGGAATTGGTCAGTGGCGTCAGGAATATTTCCCGAACCGCGCCGATGCCATCATAGCCGATCAGCGAAAAGATGATGGCGCCCACGATCATGGTCAGCAGCACCGCCGCCACGGGCGTTGCATAGACCATCAGCTGCGATGGCTCCTGGCGTTTCTCAAGCCGGAACTGCATCGTGCGCCTCCGCAGTGCCGTGCACGCCACCCATCAGTAGGCCGATCTCCTCCACACTCACCTCGCTCACCGGACGCGCGGCGGAAAGGCGCCCCATATTGATTACCGCCAAGGTATCGCACAGCGCCCGAAGCTCATCGAGATCCTGGCTGATCACCACGATAGCCGAGCCCGCCGCGGCAAGGTCCACCAGAGACTGATGGATCGCCGCAGCGGCACCGGCATCGACCCCCCAGGTGGGTTGGCTGACCACAAGAACGCTGGGTTTCTGCAGGATTTCGCGGCCCATGATGTATTTCTGCAGATTGCCGCCAGACAGGGAACCTGCCGTCGAGGCCGGCCCCAGCGCCTTCACGGCGAAGTCGGCGATGACCTTGCCGGTATAGGTTTTGGCAGCACCCGAATTAATCAGCCCCAGCATGACCATCCCCAACCGGTCTCGCGCGGTCAGGATCGAATTGTCGCTGAGGGTAAAATCGCTGACGGCAGCGTGGCCATTGCGCTCCTCGGGTACGGCGCAGAGCCCGTGCTTGCGGCGCCCCGTCGTATCGAGCAAGCCCAGCGGATAACCATCGATGGCGACCGCATTCTTGTCGTCGCTGCGGATTTCGCCCGAAAGTGCGTCCAGCAGCGCGTTCTGACCGTTCCCTGCAACGCCCGCTATTCCGAAGATTTCGCCGACCCTGACGGTGAAACTGACATCATCGACTGGCACTTCAAAATGGCCAGTCTTGACGGTCGACAGCCGCGAGACCACCAGCTTGGGCTCGCCCAAGCTCCGCCCCGCCGCACGCACGATATCCTTGAGCCCCGCGCCGATCATCTTTTCGGCCATGGAGCGCGAGGTTTCCTGCCTGGGATCGCAGGTGTCCACCAGCTTGCCACCGCGCAGGATCGTCGCCGTATCGCACAGCGCCTTGATCTCGTGCAGCTTGTGGGAAATGTAGAGAATGGAACAACCCTGTGCCGCGAGCTTGCGCAGCACCTCGAACAATTGCTCGACCTCTTGCGGGGTGAGCACCGAAGTGGGCTCGTCCATGATCAGCAGCTTCGGGTCAAGCAGCAGCGCCCGCACGATCTCGATCCGCTGCCGCTCGCCCACCGAGAGGGTGGCCACGGTACGATGCGGGTCGAGCAGAAGGCCGTAGGTGCTCATCACCTGCCTGATGCGGGCTTCGAGTTCCCGTGATGGGATCTTGCTATCCATCCCCAGCGCGATGTTTTCCAGCACCGTCAGCGCTTCAAACAGCGAGAAATGCTGGAACACCATGCCGATGCCCAGCTTGCGGGCGGCCTTGGGGTTGGCAACGGAAATTGGTTGTCCGTTCCAGCGAATTTCGCCGGCGTCAGGCTGCATGATCCCGTAGATCATCTTGACCAGGGTGGACTTGCCCGCGCCATTTTCGCCAAGCAGTGCGTGTATCTCACCGGGGCGAACTGCAAAAGAGACGTTGTCATTGGCAAGAACGCCAGGGAAGCGCTTGGTAATCCCAGTCAATTCAAGCCGATGCGGCATACTAACGTCCAATGACCACCCCCAATGACCCAGGGGCGCGCGCCCGCGCAAACTCGGCTTCCCGTTTGCCAATGTGAACCATAATTTCGGCTGCCGCCAGTGCCGCGATGACTTCAGGCCGTTTATCCCCAATGCCTTGGCTGCCGATCGGCGAGACGAGCCGCTCCAGTGCTTTCCCATCACCACCTTCGGCCCGGAACCAGCTCGCAAACCGCGCCCGCTTGGTCTGCGAACCCACCATGCCGACATAGGGGCTGTCAGTTCGGGCCATCGCCTCCTGGGCAATCAGGAAATCCAGCGCGTGGTCGTGGGTCAGGATAACGTAGCTGCTTCCATCCGGGGCCGAACGGACCACCGCTTCAGGCATGGCGACGGCCCGCGCCTTTACACCTGGCGGCAATAGATCGAGCTCCTCGCGTCTTGTGTCGATGACTTCGAGTTGCACCGGCAGCATGGCGAGGAATTGCGCCAGCGCCCGCCCCACATGGCCTGCACCGAAAACATAGACATGTGGTAGCGCCGCCTCTTCGGCCGCGATCCTGTCCGTGAGTTGCTGGCGCGTCTTGCCGTCAGCATATCGCAGGCTGACCCTGACACGTCCGCCGCAGCATTGGCCGATTTCGGGCCCGAGCGGCACATCCATGGCCTCTTCGGCCCGCCCCTCCGCGATCAGCCGTCGCGCATGGTCGATCACCATGTATTCCAGTGCACCACCCCCAATTGTGCCAAACAGAGCATCCGGCCCCACCAGCATGAAGGTGCCTTGCTCGCGCGGAGACGAGCCGCGGACGGAGGTGAGTTCGCACAGAATTGCATGGGCATTCTTCATGAAGAAGCTGGCGAGTTCGGCGGAGCTGGTCATGATTTTGCACCGGAGCCTAAAACCCCGATCCAGCCTCGGCCCTCAGGAGGAGTGTTCACGTCGCACTCTTCTTGCATTGCCAATTCATCCGCGGCGTCATTCCCGCGAAAGCGCCACTTATGCGCTGAAGTGAAGTGAGATTCCCGCCTTCGCGGGAATGACACTGTGTGGTCAACGTAAATAGTGCCCCCTCTCATGGGGAGGCCAGATTGCGGTGTTGCAGCCGGAACGCGCACCACCATCACCCCCGCGCCTCCCGCTTCAACCGCTCGCAGCCCATCAGCACGCGTTCGGGGGTGACGGGAGTGTTGAGGCCGGGCGCTATTTTGTAGTCCGCCACGCTCGCCACCGCCATCGACAGCGCCTCAACGACGCTCATTGCCAGCATTAGCGGCGGTTCGCCTACTGCCTTGGAGCGGCCAATGGTGGGTTCCTTGTTGGTCGACCACTCCGCGAGGCGGACGTTGAAAATGGGGGGGGTGTCGGAGGCTAGGGGGATTTTGTAGGTGGAGGGGGCTTTGGTGCGGAGTTGGCCTTTGGTGTCCCACCATAGTTCTTCGGTGGTCAGCCAGCCCATGCCTTGAATGAAACCACCCTCGATCTGGCCTATATCGATGGCTGGATTGAGGGATTTGCCGACGTCGTGGAGTATATCCACGCGGTCGACGGTGTATTCGCCGGTCAATGTATCTATGGTGACTTCGCTGGCGGCGGCGCCGTAGGCGAAATAGTAGAATGGGTGCCCGCGTCCGGTGGCGCGATCCCAATGAATCTTTGGCGTTTCATAGAAACCCGCGGCCGAAAGTTGCACGCGGTTGAGATAAGCAGAGGCAGCAAGCTCCGCAAATGGTATGAAGCCTGCTTGCGTTTGGACCCCACCTTGCACCCAACTTGCTTCGCTTTCGCTTACGCCATGCACCCTGGCTGCATGCTTGAGGAGCCGTTCCTTGATCTGGCGCGCCGCGTCGGCGGCCGCCATGCCGTTGAGGTCCGAACCCGACGACGCTGCCGTCGCAGACGTGTTCGGCACTTTCCCCGTGGTGGTCGCCATGATCTTGACCACGTCGAGTCCCACTCCGAAGGCATCGGCCACGACCTGCGCCACCTTGATATAGAGCCCCTGCCCCATTTCAGTGCCGCCATGGCTCAAATGGATCGAGCCATCCTTGTAGACATGGACCAGTGCACCGGCCTGGTTGTACCAGGTTGCGGTGAAGGAGATGCCGAACTTGACCGGCGTCAGCGCGATACCTTTTTTGAGGATTGGGCTTCCGGCATTGTATTCCAGGATAGCGCGGCGGCGGGCCTGGTAGTCCGACGAGGTTTCGAGTTCTTCCACGACCCGATGAATGATGTTGTCTTCGACCGGCTGGTGATAGGGCGTTATGTTGTCGGTATCGGTGCCGTAGAAATTGGCCTTGCGGATATCGAGTGGGTCCTTGCCAAGGGCATAGGCGATATCTTCGATCCAGCGCTCGGCCGCCAGCATGCCCTGCGGTCCGCCAAAACCGCGAAAAGCGGTGTTGGAAACCGTGTTGGTGTAAAGCGGCTCGGAGCGCACCCGCACGGCCGGATACCAATAGGCGTTGTCGGCATGAAACAGGGCACGGTCCGTCACCGGGCCTGAAAGGTCGGAGGAAAACCCGGCACGGGCGCCGTAAACCGCATCCACCGCATGGATCTTGCCGGTGTCATCATAACCGACGTCGTAATCGACCACGAAATCGTGCCGCTTGCCGGTCGCCGTCATGTCGTCGTCGCGGTCCGGCCTGATCTTGCAGGTACGATTCCACTTTTTCGCGGCGAGCGCCGCGACGGCGGCAAAAAGGTTGCCTTGCGTTTCCTTGCCGCCAAAACCACCGCCCATGCGGCGCACGTTGATCGTCACGGCGTGATGGCGAATGCCGAGCACCTGCGCCACCATCAACTGCACCTCGCTGGGGTGCTGGGTGGAGGAATAGACGGTCACGTCTTCATCCTCGCCGGGCACGGCCATGGCGATCTGGCCTTCGAGATAGAAGTGGTCCTGACCGCCGATCTCGATGCTGCCCTTGACGCGGCGCGGCGCGGCGGCAAGCCCCGCCTCCACTTCACCACGCTCGAGCTTGAGTGGCTCTGTCACCAGTTTGCGACCCGCTGCCTGCGCATCCCGGACTGTGGTTACAAACGGCAGGTCGCGATATTCGACCCTGGCCAGATGCGCTGCACGCCGCGCCTGGTCGCGCGTTTCGGCGATCACGGCAAAGAGCGGCTGCCCCCAGAAATGCACCTTGCCCCTGGCAAAGATCGGTTCGTCATGCTTGTGGCTGGGGCTGACGTCGTTCTCGCCGGGAATATCATCCGCCGTCAGAACGCCGATGACACCGGGCGCGGATTCAACGGTCTGGAAGTCGATCGAGACGATCTCGGCATGTGGCCTGGTCGAGAGCGCCAGATAGGCGTGCATGGTGCCAGCCGGCTCGATCATGTCGTCGATATATTCGGCGGAACCGGCAACATGCTTGGGCCCGCTATCGTGGCGAACCGGCGTATGCAGACTGGCTAGTACGATGGGGGCCTGGTGCTTGTTCATGGTCTGAACTCCTCGCCAGGGAACCACCACGTCATTCCCGCGAAAGCGGGAATCTCACGTTCACCGGACAGTGAAGGGAGATTCCCGCTTTCGCGGGAATGACGTCGCGGGTGGGCGAGACTTGCGAGAACATTCTGCATCATGCAACCTCCCGCTTGAGGCGTTGTGCTTCCCCGATTGTCTCAAGATAGAAGCGCTTGAGCAAGTTCTGTGCGGTCAACAAACGGTATTCGGCGCTGGCGCGCATATCGGAGATCGGCTGGTAGTCCTGGGCGAACAATGCCATCGCGGCATCGACCGTGTCCAAATTCCATGGCTGGCCGATCAACGCCGCCTCGACCGTCGCTGCACGCTTGGGCGTTGCCGCCATGCCGCCAAAGGCGATCCGTACCGCGCTCACCACGCCGGCCTCGTCCAGGGATACCCTGAAAGCCCCGCATAGCGCCGAGATGTCTTCTTCGCGACGCTTGGAGATCTTGTAGACCGCGAATTTGTCCCCCACCGGCAGATGAGGGATGGTGACAGCCTCGACGAACTCGCCGGGCTGGCGGTCCTGCTTGCCATAGGCCAGGAAGTAATCTTCCAGATCGATTTCGCGGCGCTGCTCGCCGCAGCGCAAATGGAGCCGGGCGCCGAGAGCGATAAACGGCGGCGGCGTGTCCCCAATGGGCGAGCCATTGGCGATGTTGCCGCCGATTGTTCCCATATTGCGGATCTGCTCGCCCGCTATGCGGTTCCACAGCTCGGCCATGTGAGGGAAATGCCGGGTGAGCAGCGGCAAAGCTTCCGAGTAGGAAACACCCGCATAGAACCGCAAGGCGCCTTCGTGTTCCTCGATGCGCCGCAACTCGGGCAGGTGACCGATAAAGATGACCGGCCCGATGGACCGCATGAACTTGGTCACCCAAAGTCCGACATCGGTAGAGCCGGCAACAATGGTTGCGCCGGGATTGGCTTCATAGACCTGGGCGAAATCGTCAAGCGTCGCGGGCACTATGATCTGCCCGCCGATCTCGACCCGGCGCCCATCGGTGATGGCTGTGATCTTGTTCTTGAGCGCGATGCGCTCCGCCCAGAGCGGGTCGCCCTGTGGCTGGCCATAGGTGGAAATCGCCTTGCCCGCGCGAATGATCGGGGCATAGCCGGTGCAGCGGCAGAGATTTCCCTGCAGCGCCTTTTCGATGGCGCGCTGGCCCGGCTGCGGATCGCGCATCCAGAGCCCATAAAGGCTCATCACGAACCCCGGCGTGCAGAAACCGCATTGCGAGCCATGATGATCGACCATTGCCTGCTGCACGGGATGAAGGGCCCCGTCCTTGCCGCGCAGGTGCTCGATGGTAACGACATGGGTGCCGTGCAGACTGCCGACGAAACGGATACAGGCCGTCACCGAGTCATAGATGATCTCGTCGTCCATCAACCGGCCGACCAACACCGTACAGGCGCCGCAATCCCCTTCGGCACAGCCTTCCTTGGAGCCGCGCAGCCGCCGCTCCAGCCGCAGCCAGTCCAGCAAAGTGGTTTCCGGCTTGAGGTCGGTGAGGGTGATTTCCTCGTCGTTGAGGATGAAGCGGATGGCGGTGGTGATCTCTACCATGTGCGCCCCTCACTGAAGTGAGATTCCCGCTTTCGCGGGAATGACGCGGTGGGCGGACCTCCCCTGAGGGAGGGAGTGTTTGGGTCGAACGCTTCTTGCATCACCAATTCACCCGCGGCGTCATTCCCGCGAACGCGGGAATCTCCCTTCATTGCTCTCCAAAAGTGAGATTCCCGCGTTCGCGGGAATAACGTCGTGGGGCCAAGGTACACGGTGCCCTTGAGGGCTGAGGTGAGGGGTGCGATGCCGGGAGAGGTGTCCATGTTTCAGCTCCCCCGATAGGTTGAATACGCGAACGGGCTCACCAGCAGCGGCACGTGGTAGTGCTTGTCCTCGGATATGGTGAAGCGGATCGGCACCACGTCGAGAAACTGCGTTTCGAGCTCGACACCGAGGCGCTCGAAATACTGACCGACATGAAAGTGAATCTCGAACTCGCCATGCTGGAACTGCTGCTCATCGAGGAGCGGCTGATCCACGCGGCCATCCGCATTGGTGTAGCTGTCGGTGATGTGGTGCGTGTGGTCGCCATGCACGTACAACAATTCGATGCGCATGCCGCGCGCCGGCTTGCCGTGCATTGTATCCAGCACATGCGTGGTTAGGCGTGCACCACCTGCCATTTGCTGCTCCGTCGTCGTCCCCGAAAAACAGACTATCGCATCACCGCCGTTGCGCAATGCCCATTTTTTACCATCTGGTCCACTTTTGTGCACCTTGTTCTCGATGCACGAAACCGTACTATTCGCCTAACGGAAAACCGGAAGACAACAATGCGTTATCCCCGCGACATGCACGGCTATGGCTCCAACCCACCCAACGCCAATTGGCCCGGGGGTGCGCACATCGCCGTGCAGTTCGTGCTGAACTACGAGGAGGGTGGCGAAAACAATATCCTGCATGGCGACGCCGCTTCCGAAGCGTTCCTGGTCGACGTGCTGGGCGCGGCGCCCTGGCCCGGCCAGCGCCACGCCAATGTGGAATCCATGTATGAATATGGCGCCCGCGCCGGTTTCTGGCGGCTGCACCGCCTGTTCACCGAAACCCAGGTTCCCGTGACGGTCTATGGCGTGGCCACGGCCCTGATGCGCGCGCCGGCGCAACTGGCGGCGATGCAGGACGCCGGCTGGGAAATTGCCAGCCATGGGCTCAAATGGGTGCAGCACAAGGACATGACGCCCGAGCAGGAGCGCGAGCAGATCGCCGAAGCGATCCGCCTTCACACCATAGCAACGGGCGAACGCCCTAGGGGCTGGTACACTGGCCGGTCCTCGCTCAACACCATCGACCTGGTCTGCGAAATCGGTAATTTCGCCTATATCTCGGACACCTATGATGACGACCTGCCCTATTGGCGGGTTTTCGAGGGCAGGCCGCACCTCATCATTCCCTATTCCCTCTCCACCAACGACATGCGCTTCGTCACCGGACCGGGCTTCGATACGGGCGAGGAATATTTCCAGTTCCTCAAGGACACCTTCGATTGCCTTTATGCCGAAGGCCAGGCGGGCTCGCCCAAGATGATGTCGCTGGGCCTGCATTGCCGCCTCGTGGGCCAGCCCGGACGTTTCCAGGGGCTCAGGAAGTTCGTTGAATACATTAGGAGCTTCGATGGTGTCTGGACCCCTACCCGGCTGCAGATCGCCGAGCATTGGGCCGGCGAGCACCCCTATGTTGCGCCCGAAGTGCGGCCGCATACGCTCGACAAGGCAGAGTTCGTCCACCGCTATGGCTCGATCTTCGAACACTCGCCATGGATTGCCGAACGCGCCTGGGAGAGCGAACTGGGGCCAGCGCATGATACCGCCATCGGGCTGCATTTTGCCTTGCGCACGCAGTTCCGCATGGCGACGCCCGAGGAGCGCCTGAGCGTGCTGCGCGCCCATCCCGATCTGGCCGGCAAGCTCGCCGCCGCCAAACGCCTGACCGAAGCTTCGAGCGCGGAACAGGCATCTGCCGGACTTGACGCCCTGACTGATGCGGAACGCGACCGGTTCAACAGGCTCAATACCGCCTATGTCGAGAAGTTCGGCTTTCCGTTCATCATTGCGGTGCGCGACAATACCAAGGCGTCCATCCTCCAGGCATTTGAGAGCCGGTTGAGCAATTCTGCGGAAGCGGAACTGGCAACCGCCAGCACGCAGGTGGAGCGGATCGCGCTTTTGCGGTTGCAGGCGTTGTTGGGGTAGGCGCGGTCGCAGTCCAACGCGCTGCGATGCGGTGTCAGTTCCCCCACGGCGTCATTCCCGCGAACGCGGGAATCTCACTTTCTGTGGCGGGGTAGTGAGGTTCCCGCTTTCGCGGGAATGACACCGTGGGGATGAACGCATCCTGATGCGGAGGCATCAGTGCCACGCCCTCGTGGTTCGACAGGCTCACCATGAGGGCTACTCTGCTACCGGATCCGGCTGAACGAAAGACCTACACATACAAGCCTTCGCGCAGGTTGATCCCGTATTCGAGACGGGCTTTCATGGCGCAGATCATGCCGGTCCAGCCTTCGCAATTGCCGTAGGATGACTTGAGCCCGGCGGGCGTTTCGCGCCAGCCTTCCTCCTTGATCGACACGCGCGTCCGACCGTCTTCGAGTGGGGCGAAGGTCATCGTTATCGTCGTTTTGGTCGCAGCCTCACCCGGACTGTCACCCCCGTCCGCGTCCCAGCGCAGGACGATCTTCTTGTCCTGCTCGACTTCCACCACCTCGACAGGGAAGGCGCCGGGAAAATCGGCAAAGTCCCAGGTCACCGTGGCACCAGTTTCGAGACGCCCCTTGGCGCCGCCGGTGGTGAAATAGCCCGAGAGGCTGGCGGGATCAGCCACTGCCTCGAACACCTCATGCACCGGCTTGGCGATGCGTCCGCTTACCGTGAATTCATATGCCATCGTTCACATCCTCTACTTGACCCGCAACACAATATGTTATAGAAACATAACATGTCAACAGACGACCAGGACGATCTCATTTTCAAGGCCCTGAGCCACCGCGTCCGGCGGCAATTGCTGGACCTGCTCAAGGTTGAGCCGCGCACGACCGGAGCGCTCTGCGAGCTGATGCCGGAGCTGGATCGCTGCACGGTGATGCAGCATCTGGGCGTGCTGGCGCAGGCGGGGCTCGTCATCGCCGAACGGCGTGGGCGCGAGCGCTGGAACCATCTTGACGCGCTGCCGATCCAGGCCATCCACGAACGCTGGATCGGCCCCTATGCCGCCTATGCCAGCATGATGCTGAGCAAGCTTCAGCGGAACCTGGAAACGCCAGAGCAGCAGGGAAGCGCCTGACCCACTTTTGGGCGCCGGTAAACTGCGCTATCTCATTGGCTACCGATACTGCTCTGCGCGTCAGGAGACCAATGTCCACTTCCACCTATGCAACCCCGGCGGCCGGCCTGCCCGGCCAGACGACTTTGCATACCGGCCGGGCGGTATTCACCGAGGCCTATGCCGTGATCCCGCGCGGGGTGATGACCGACATCGTCACCAGCTATCTGCCCCATTGGGACCAGACGCGCGCCTGGGTGATCGCGCGGCCGCTATCGGGCTTTTCCGAAACCTTCTCGCAATACATCGTTGAGGTGCTGCCCGGCGGCGGCAGCATGCGGCCAGAACCCGACAAGGGCGCCGAGGGCGTGTTGTTCGTGGTCGCCGGCCAGGCGACGCTGACCATCGAGGGGCAAAGCCATTTGCTGGAAGAAGGCGGCTATGCGTTCTTGCCGCCGGGGGTGAGTTGGAGCCTGTATAACAAGGGCACGGCGCCGGTGCGTTTCCACTGGGTCCGCAAGCGCTATGAAGCGGTCGACGGGATCGAAGCGCCCAGCGCCTTCGTGGCCAATGAACGCGAGCAGCCGATCAACTGGATGGCGGGAACGAACGATCGCTGGGGGACCACGCGCTTCGTCGAGCCCGACGATGTCCGGCACGACATGCACGTCAATATCGTGACGCTGGAGCCGGGCGCGGTCATTCCATTCGAGGAAACCCATGTGATGGAGCATGGGTTATACGTGCTCGAGGGCAAGGCGGTGTATCGGCTGAACCGCGACTGGGTGGAGGTGGAGGCCGGGGATTTCATGTGGCTGCGCGCGTTTTGCCCGCAAGCCTGCTACGCCGGGCCGGGACGGTTCCGCTATCTGCTCTACAAGGACGTCAACCGCCACATGAAGCTGATGCCATGAGCACGATCCTGATCGAACCGCTGACGCCCGAGGCCTTTGCCCCATTCGGGCAGGTGATCCAGAAAGAGGGGGCCAATCACTACCCCATCAATGGGGGGATGACGGAACGCTACCACGATCTCGCGCGCGTGGAGCTGGGCGGCGTTCATCCGCGGCCGCTGATCTCCATCTTTCGGGGTAAGCCTTATGAGCTGCCGCTGAGCCTCAGACTTGTGGAGCGTCATCCGCTCGGGAGCCAAGCGTTTTTTCCGCTCGGCGATCTGCCGTTCCTGGTCATTGTTGCGGGTGATCTTTCGGGCATTCCGGACGTGCCGCGGGCGTTCCTCACGGCGCCGGGGCAAGGCGTCAATATTGCCATGAACACCTGGCATGGCGTGCTGACGCCGTTGCATGGGGTCAGCGAGTTTCTGGTGGTGGACCGCGGGGGCGATGGCAACAATCTGGAGGAGCACCACTTCGATGTCCCGCACACGGTCATGATGCAGTAGCCGTTCCCCTCGCCTCCGGTAACAAAACGCGCTAGTCTTGCCCTGCGGCAGGAGGAAACCATGTTCAGGAAACTGGTGCTAACGGCCTTTGCCTTGTTGTCGTTCGTGCATTTCGCCCTTGCGGACGATTTTACGTTTACCGGCGACGTGACCTATCGCGAGCGCATCGCGTTGCCCGCCGACGCCGAGCTTTGGGTGAGCCTGGTTTCCCTACCGGGTGGAAGCGTCATCGCCAGCGCCGCCGCCCCTGTCGGCAGCCGGGGAGGCGTGCCACTCCAGTTCACCCTCGATGTCCGCAGCAATGTCGTCGAAGCGGGTGGCCTGTTTGGCCTCGTGGCGGAAATCCGTTCAGGAGGCCGGACGCTGTTCCGCAATGCGCCGGCGATGCCGGTGGACATTCCGCCGGCCGAACCAACGCTCATTATCGTCAGCTTCTCGCCCGAGCCAGTTCCACCCCCCCTCAGGACAGCAGTGCCCGAAGTCCCGTCCAGTTCCCTGCTCGATACTGCCTGGATGGTCACGAGCATTGGCGGCAAGCCGGTGTTGGCCGAAACCAGGGTGACACTTTCCATTGCGCCCGATCATCGGGCGGGCGGCCATGGCGGCTGCAATAATTTCTTCACCGAGGCCGATTTCGAAGCGAGCCCGCTCAGCTTTGGGGCCGTTGCCGCAACCCGCATGGCCTGCGCACCCGACGTAATGGACCAGGAAGCCGCGCTGTTTGCGGCCCTGGGCGCCACCTCAGACTATCGTCAGGACGGCGCAGCCCTGCAATTGCTGGATGCGGCTGGGGTCCCACTGGTGGGTCTGGTCCGCCGCCCCTAAATCCGGCGTTGATGATCTAGACCAGTTGTTCCACGACATTGCGCACGCTGTGGTGCCAATTGGGCATGATCCAGCCGAACTTGCGCTCGAACAGGGCACAGGAGAGGCTGGAGTCGACCGGGCGAACCGCCGGCGTCGGATAATCGGCCGCCGCAATACCGACGATTTCGGCGTGCGGTCCGCCAAGCTCGCGGCTTGCTTCCATCACCTCCCGGGCTAGATCGGCCCAATTGGTGCGGCCTTTGCCCGCCAGATGGTAGATGCCGTATTTTCCGGGTGCGAGATTTCGGGCAGCGGCCAGGATCGCGCCACCAAGATCCAGCATGGATGTCGGGCTGCCAAACCGGTCCGCTACGACATTGATGTGTTCCCGGTTGGCGGCAAGATCGAGCATGGTGCGCACGAAATTGCGCCCGAACGGACTATAGGCCCATGCCGTGCGCAGGATGACATGCCGGTCATTGGCCGACGCGACCCTGAACTCCCCCTCAAGCTTGGTGCGCCCATAGACATTGAGCGGGTCCACGGGGTCCCTCTCCTCGTAAGGCGCGCCCTTGTCGCCGTTGAACACATAATCCGTCGAGATATGAATAATGGGGATGGCGTGTCGGAAGGCGGCCTCGGCAACCAGCCCTGCGCCGGTGGCATTGACGGCGAAGGCTTCCTCCTCTTCGCTTTCGGCCTTGTCGACTGCGGTATAGGCAGCAGCGGAAACCACAAGGTCCGGCTGTACCGCGAGAAACGTCCGCGCGATGCTCGCGGCGTCAAGCAGATCGAATTGGGGGCGACCAACCGTCACCACCTCTACCCCCGGAGCGTCCCAGGCAATCTGGGCCAGGCATCGTGCCAGTTGACCCGTTCTGCCGGTGACGAGGATTTTCATTGGGCGGGCACTCCGACGCCCAGCCTCTGGCCCGCGTAGCGATTTTTCCGCAAGGGCTTCCACCAGCCGGGATTGTCGATGTACCAATCAACCGTTCGCGCCATGCCCGTTTGCAGCGTCTCCTGCGGTTGCCAGCCAAGGTCGCGTTCGATTTTGCCGATGTCCATGGCATAGCGCCGGTCATGGCCCGGGCGGTCGGCAACGAAACTGATGAGATCGCCATAGGGTCCGCCGCTGGCGCGTGGCTGCTTGATGTCAAGCAGCTGGCACAGCATCTCGACCAATTGCAGATTGGTGCATTCTGCACGGCCGCCGATATTGTAGCTTTCCCCCACCTGCCCCGATTGGCTGACCAGCACCAGGGCGCGGGCGTGGTCCTCGACATGGAGCCAGTCACGCACATTGCTGCCAATGCCATAGACCGGCAGCGGTTTTTCCTCGAGAGCATTGAGAATAGTGAGCGGCACCAGCTTCTCGGGGAAATGGTATGGCCCGTAATTGTTGGAGCAATTGGTCAGCACCACCGGCAGGCCGAAGGTGTGGTGCCAGGCACGGACCAGATGGTCCGAGGCGGCCTTGGACGCCGAATAGGGCGACGAAGGAGCATAGGGTGTTGTTTCAGTGAAGAGGCTTCCGTCGAACGGCAGATCCCCGAACACTTCATCGGTCGAGACGTGGTGGAAGCGGAATTCTTCGCGCCTGTCGGCGGGCAGGCTTCGCCAATAGCGCAACGCCGATTGCAACAGGTGGAAGGTGCCGACCACATTTGTATTGAGAAAGGCGGCGGGCGCATCGATGGAGCGGTCCACATGCGTTTCCGCCGCCAGGTGCATGACGTGATCGATTCCGTGATAGTTAAGCGTCTTGCTGACCAGCGCCTCATCGCCGATATCGCCGCGCACGAAGAAGAACCGTGGCGTCGAGCGCACTGCGTCGAGCGAGCTGAGATTGCCCGCGTAGGTGAGATTGTCGAGCACGACCACCGTATTGGCGGGGTCCTGCGCCAGGAGGCGGCACACGGCCGAGCCGATAAACCCCGCCCCGCCTGTCACAAGGATCTTCATGCCGGCACCGCGCCGCGCGCGAGCAGTTCTGCATCCGCCAGCAGTGGCGCCCGTGCATCCTTGTCCGACAGTTGAACCTCGGCAGGACCGATGGGCCAGGCGATAGCCAGTTGGGGATCATCGAAGCGGATCGAACGGTCATGGCTCGGGCTATATCGATGGGTGACCTTGTAGATTACCTCGGTATCAGGCTGGAGCGTCTGGAAGCCATGCGCATAGCCCTTTGGAACCAGCAGCTGGTTCCACTTGTCGGCCGATAGCTCTAGCCCAACCCATTTGCCAAAACTGGGCGAGTCCCTTCGGATATCGACGGCAACGTCAAATATGGCACCGCGCACCACGCGTACCAGCTTGTCCTGCGCATGCGGCGGCAATTGATAATGTAGCCCTCGGACTACGCCGCGCGCAGCGGATATGGAATGATTGTCCTGGACAAAGTCGAGGTCTAGCCCGGCTTCACGAAAGCTCTCGGCGTTCCAGGTTTCGCAGAACACGCCACGGTCATCGCCAAACCGTTTGGGAACGATCTCCAGAACGCCGGGTAGCGCTAGCGGGCGGATCTGCAGGCTCATGACACCAGATCCCGGATGCGCCTGTGCAAGTAGGAGGCATAGCGCGTATTGCCGAGCATGGCCGCGCGGGTCCGGGCTCGATCAGGATCGAGCCAGCCCATCTCCAGCCCGATTTCCTCGAGGCACGCGATCTGCATGCCCTGCCGGTGCTCGATGGTGCGAACAAAAGATGCAGCGTCGTGCAGGCTTTCGTGCGTGCCGGTATCGAGCCAGGCATAGCCCCGGCCCAGTTGCGCCACCTGCAGCAGACCACGCTCAAGATAGGCGTTGTTGACCGCTGTGATTTCCAGCTCGCCACGCTCGGAGGGGGTGATGCCGGCGGCGATGCGCACCACATCATTGTTATAGAAATAGAGCCCCGTAACTGCCCAGTCGGACTCGGGGAACTGGGGTTTTTCGACGATGCGGATGGCCTTGCCGGTGCAAGGATCGAAGCTGACCACGCCATAGCGCTGCGGATCTTCGACCTGATAGGCGAAAACACTGGCCCCGTCGTCGCGGTCGGCTGCAGCGCGACAGAGATCGGTGAGACCATCGCCGAAATAGAGATTGTCGCCCAGGATCATGGCGACGCTGTCGTCGCCAATGAACTCGCGGCCGATGATGAAGGCTTCAGCCAACCCTTTAGGCGCCGCCTGTACGGCATAGCTGAAATTAACGCCGAACTCGCCGCCATCGCCCAACAGGGCCTCAAACACCGGCAAGTCTCGCGGTGTCGAGATCATCAGGATGTCGCGGATGCCCGCGCGCATCAGGATGCTCAAGGGATAATAGAGCATCGGCTTGTCGAATATCGGCAAGATCTGCTTGGATATGGCCAGTGTCAGCGGATAGAGCCGCGTTCCACTGCCGCCGGCCAGAACGATACCCTTCAAAGCGCCCTCCCCGCCAGCAATCTCCCTGGCCTGTTAACCGGGTGAAATCGTCACCCAGCCAGCCATTTCGGCAATAGTTCCCACGAGCTAGCCGCCACCCGGTGATCTCGGGCTAGTGGAGCGCGACCTCCCTGCCCGTCCGGCGGTAAATTGCTGCGGCCTCGGTACGATTGCGCGCGCCAAGCTTGCTGATGATGTTGTGCAGGTGGATTTTCACCGTATGGCCCGAAAGGTTGAGATCGCAGGCGATGGACTTGTTCTGAAGACCGCGCTGGACGAGCTCAAGCACCTGCAATTCACGCTTGGTCAGGACACGCAGATGCGCAGGAATGGTATTGTCGGTTTCGGCAGGCGCCGGTGGGGCGGGTTGCTCGACCTGGACCAGTGCCGAGCCCAATAGCGAGCGCGGGAAATACTCGATCCCCTGCAACAGCAGCGCCAAGATCGACAGGGAAATCTCGCTCCGCACATGGATGGGCAGGACGCTGCGCACCAGCGGCGACGCAAACAGGCTGACAGCTGCATCGCGCTGGGTACCAGCTCCTTCATCGATGGCGGCCGTCATGGCCATCGGGTGATAACGGAACAGATCGGACGCGCTGCGCTCCGCATCCTTGACGAAATCAGGGTGGACCAGCAGGAGCGAAACGGTGTTTGGGAAGATGCGGATTGCCTCATCGACATGCCCTACCTCTTCTATAACCGCCCATGGAAAGGCGTCCTCTGCGGCCTGCTTGAATGCTGGCGGCATTGTCCCGGTTGGCGCGATGACCACGATCGTGCGCATGCGTTCCTGGCCCCGGCGGCTGGGCATGAAAGCGCGAGATGGGAAACTTGCGACGTAGTTCATGATGTAGCCCCTCAAAGTGCTAAACTATGGGAACACAATATTAACCGTCGCCAATTGGCACTATTCGCCTGATGGATGTGCCAAGCCTTAGCCCAATATGGGTAGTTGTATGTAGAAAGATCGCCGGACTACGCCTTCCGTAGTAGGTCTACTGAAGTATCCCGCGCTTTCGCAGGATCGTGATCTCGCTGCGTCGGGACGTTTCGGATCTATCAAACCCCGCCTGCCGTACCGGCTGCAACGCCCCGGAATCGCTAGACCATGAGGGCTAGCAACAAGCGTTTGTTCCTTCCCTAAGCTTCCTGCAACGGATGCAAGGAAGCGATGCGATGATCACCGATGTGGCGCTGGGCAAGGATGTCGTTCTCTACCACCCCGAATTAATCAACCTCTATGAGTGCAGCATCGGCCCTGAAACGCGGATCGGCACGTTCGTCGAGATTCAGCGCGGCGCGGCAATTGGCGCGCGCTGCAAGATTTCGAGCCACTGCTTCATCTGCGAAGGCGTCACGATCGAGGACGGCGTGTTTCTGGGTCATGGCGTCATGTTCACCAATGACCGCTATCCGCGCGCCGTGGCAACTGATGGGCAGTTGCAGTCCGCCAATGACTGGACGCTGGAGCCAACGCTGGTCCGTCGCGGGGCCTCCATCGGCAGCAACGCCACCATCCTGCCGGGTATCACGATCGGAGAATATGCCCTTGTCGGCGCTGGTTCAGTGGTCACCCGCGACGTGCCGGATTGCGCCATCGTCGTCGGCGTGCCGGCGCGAATAGTCGGCCAAACCGTCGAGCAGAAGAACAGCAAGCGCAGCGCGGGAGTCCGGTCATGATCGGCATCGGCGTTGTGGGATACGGTTATTGGGGTCCGAACCTGGTCCGCAATCTGTGCGAGCTGCCCGACGTCAAGCTTCGGTGGGTGTGCGATCTGGCGACGGAGCGCCTGGCGGGCGTGCGCAGCCGCTATCCTTCGGTTGAAATCACCGAAGACTACCAGACCCTGCTCGATGATCCGCTGGTGGACGCCATCGCGATCGCAACGCCGGTGGCGACCCACTTCGCCATGGCCCTGCGCGCACTGGAGGCCGGCAAACACGTATTTGTCGAAAAGCCAATGGCTTCGAGCACGAAGGACGCTGAACGCCTGGTGGAGGAAGCCGAAAGGCGCGGACTGACCCTGGCGGTGGACCACACTTTTGTGCATACGGCAGCCGTTCGCAAAATGCGCGAGCTGATCGATGGCTCGCTGGGCCAGCTCTATTATTACGATTCAGTGCGCATCAATCTCGGGCTCTTCCAGCATGACGTGAACGTCATCTGGGACCTGGCCGTCCACGACCTCGCCATCATGGACTATCTGCTGCCGGAGCGCCCGGTTGCCGTGTCCGCCATGGGCATGGGGCATGTTCCCGGCGAGCCCGAGAACATAGCCTATCTGACCCTGCATTTCGCCAGCCACTTCATCGCCCATGTTCATGTCAACTGGCTGGCGCCGGTCAAGGTGCGCCGGACGCTGGTCGGGGGCAGCGAGAAGATGATCGTCTATGACGATCTCGAGCCCAGCGAGAAAATCAAGGTCTATGACAAGGGCATCACGCTGGCGGGGCCTGCGGCCCGGCATGGCGAGAAGCTGCGCCAGATGCGCGTGGGCTATCGCACCGGGGACATGACCGCGCCGCAGCTCGATACCGTCGAAGCGCTCTCCCGCGAACTCAAGGAATTCGTCGCCTGCATCGGCGACGGCACTGCGCCCACCGCGAGCGGCCAGGCCGGATTGCGCGTCGTCAGAATCCTCGAGGCGGCCACCAAATCGCTGGCGCAGCGTGGCGCCGTCGTCGAACTGCAACAGGAACGGGTGCTCGCATGATCCCTCTGCTCGATCTCAACGCCCAGTACGAACAGATCGGTGCCGATCTTGAAGCGGCGGTTCTGCGCGTGCTCCGTTCGGGCCGGTATATCCTGGGTGAGGAGGTGGCGGAATTCGAGCGCAACTTCGCCAGCTATTGCGGCGTCCGCCACGGCATTGCCGTCAACACCGGCACCAGTGCCATTCACCTGTCGCTGGTCGCGGCAGGCATTGGGCGCGGGGATGAAGTCATCACCACCCCCTTCACCTTCGTCGCCACCGTGGCAGCCATTCTTTATGCCGGCGCCAGGCCCGTTCTGGTCGACATCGATCCCGTGACGATGACCCTGGATCCGGCATTGGTGGAAGCCGCGATTTCACCGGCCACCAAGGCAATCATTCCGGTTCATCTTTATGGCCAGATGGCCGACATGGACCCGCTGCTGATGCTGGCGGATCGCCATGGGCTGGTGGTCATCGAGGATGCCTGCCAATCGCACGGCGCGGAATACAAGGGGCGGCGTGCGGGAAGCCTGGGGCTATCCGGCTGCTTCAGCTTTTATCCCGGCAAGAATTTGGGCGCCTGCGGCGAGGGCGGCATCCTCGTCACCAACAACGAGGCACTCGCCACCGCCGCGCGCTGCCTGCGCGATTGGGGCCAGCAGGAGCGCTATCACCACGTCGCCAAGGGCTTCAACTACCGGATGGACGCCATCCAGGGCGCGGTGCTCGGCGTCAAGCTCACGCATCTGGAGGATTGGACGGAGCGCAGGCGCAGTCATGCCGGGGCATATGACCGGTTGCTGGGCGGAAACCCGACCATGCAACTGCCCACGGCTCTGAGCGACCGGCGCCATGTTTACCACGTCTATGCCGTCCGCAGCCGCGAGCGGGACGCGCTCCAGGCGTCGCTCGCCAGCGCGGGCGTGCAGACGGGCCTGCACTACCCCATCCCGGTTCACCTGCAGCGCGCTTATGCCGACCTCGGCTACCGGCGCGGCGATTTTCCGGAGGCCGAGACGGCGGCAAGGCAGGTGCTGTCGCTGCCCATGTATCCCGAACTGACTCCGGCCCAGATCGAAACCGTGGCCGCCGCTGTCGCGCGAGACATCCATGTCCACTGAAACGCTGCTGGAGCGGCGCATCGTCAGGGCAGTACACGGTCGCGCCAAGGCGCAGGAGGCAGCGTTTGAACCCGGCCTCGCCGAGGCCTTGCGCCAGGACTATTCAGCCCGAGGCCTAGTGGAACTCTACGGCCGCTTCGCAAACGGCGACGGCATGGTGGACGCCATGATGCGGCGCTCCATCGTCCGGGCGGCAGCACGCAGTTGCGGCAGCGGCGTCAATGTGGGCAGCGGCGTTGCCTTCAAGCATCTGGAAACCTTCGAAATAGGCGACGGCGTTTTCATTGGCGCGCAGGCCAACATCCAGGGCCGCTACGACGGCACTTGCCGCATCGGGCGCCATAGCTGGATCGGCCCGCAGGCGTTCATCGATGCCCGAGACCTCGTGATCGGCGAACATGTCGGCTGGGGCCCCGGCGCCAAGCTGCTGGGGTCTGAACACACCGGCTACCCACTCGATGTGCCGATCATCGAAACCGACCTCGATATACGGCCCGTCCGCATCGGTGACTGGGCCGATATCGGCACCAATGCCGTCATCCTGCCAGGCGTGACGATCGGCAAGGGAGCAATCGTTGGCGCGGGCGCGGTGGTGACCACCGACGTGGAGCCATTCGCCATCGTCGCCGGGGTGCCGGCACGCTTCATGCGCTGGCGCACCGATGGGGCAGATCAGGCTAAGGGGGGACATCATGCGTGACAAAAGAGTGCTTATTACCGGCGGTGCCGGTCTGATCGGCTCGCACATTGCCGATCTCGTCGCCGACCACAATCCGCGCGAAATCGTCATCTTCGACAATTTCGTGCGCGGACGCATGGAGAACCTGACGACCGCCCTGTCGAGCGGCAAGGTGACCGTGATCCACGGCGACATTCGCGACACCAAACAACTGGCCGAAGTCATGGATGGCATCGACATCCTGTTCCACCAGGCGGCAATCCGCATCACCCAATGCGCCGAAGAACCTCGGCTTGCAATGGAGGTGCTGGCAACGGGCACCTTCAACGTGCTCGAAGCGGCAGCCAAGGCCAATGTCGGCAAGGTCGTGGCAGCTTCCTCGGCGTCGGTGCTTGGCATGGCCGACAGCTTCCCCACCGGGGAGAACCACCACAGCTACAACAATCGCACCATCTATGGCGCGGCCAAAGCCTTCAACGAAGCCCTGCTGCGCAGCTTCGCCGAGATGTACGGCCTGCGCTACGTGGCCCTGCGGTACTTCAATGTCTACGGCCCCCGGATGGATGTGTTCGGCGCCTACACTGAAGTACTGATCCGCTGGATGGAACGGCTGGAGCGTGGCCAGGCACCCATCATCTTCGGCGATGGAACCCAAACCATGGATTTCGTGGATGTCCGTGACATTGCCCGCGCCAATATCGCTGCAGCGCTTTCGGACGTTTCCGATGAAGTCTTCAACGTCGCATCCGGCACCGAGACCAGCCTGACGGACCTCGCGCGCGCCTTGGCAGTCGCGATGGACGTCGATATCGCCCCCGAATTCGCCGAACAGCGCAAGGTCAATCCCGTGCCGAGGCGCCTGGCTGACGCCAGCAAAGCGCGCGACATGCTCGGCTTCTCCGCCCAGATCTCGCTCGAGCAGGGCTTAAGCGATCTCGTGGCCTGGTGGCGCCAGGAACAAGCACAGAAAGGCGTCCTCCCATGGACTCAAAAGGCATGATCCCGATCGCCCTGCCCGTCCTCGGCGAAGAGGAAGCTGAGGCGGCGGCGCGCGTTATCCGCTCGGGCTGGGTCACCCAGGGTCCGGAAGTCGCCGCCTTCGAGCGAGAATTTGCCGACTATGTCGGCAGCCCGCACGCCTGCGCCGTTTCCAACTGCACCACGGCGCTACATCTGGCCCTTCTTGCCGTGGGAGTGAGCGAGGGAGATGAGGTGATCACGGTCAGCCACAGCTTCATCGCCACGGCAAATACCATTCGCTACTGTGGCGCGACCCCGGTGTTCATCGATATCGAGCCCAACGGGTTCAATATCGATCCGTTGCTGATCGAGCGAGCCGTGGGCTCCCGCACCAAGGCAATCCTGTGCGTGCATCAACTGGGAATGCCGTGCGACATGGTCTCTATTGTCGAGATCGGCCGGCGCCTTGGCCTGCCCGTTATCGAAGATGCGGCCTGTGCTGCCGGCAGCGAGTTCAACTGGAGCGGACGCTCGCAGAAAATCGGCGCGCCCGCCGGCGACATCGCCTGCTTCTCGTTCCACCCTCGCAAGGTGATCACCACCGGTGACGGCGGCATGCTGACCACCGCCAGCGCCGAGTATGACCAGAAATTCCGGCTCTGGCGCCAGCATGGCATGAGCGTCTCGGATCGCGAACGTCACGGCTCCAGCTCGGTAATCTTCGAGAATTATCTATCCGTCGGCTACAATTACCGCATGACCGACATTCAGGCGGCGGTCGGACGCGTGCAACTGCGCCGGCTCGACGACATCATCGCCCAACGCCGGAATCTCGCCGCCTTGTACTGGCAGTATCTGGGCGATGTTCCGGAACTCATCTTGCCAGGCGAGCCATCCTGGGCCCGCAGCAATTGGCAGAGTTTTTGCGTGACATTGCCAAGGGATGTCGAGCAGCGAGCGGTCATGCAATTCCTGCTCGATGCCGGAGTATCCTCCCGCCGCGGCGTGATGAACGCCCATCGCGAACCCGCCTACGCCGCCCCCGCCAGCGCCCGCATCGGCACGAGCCTCGCCCGTTCCGAAGCGGCCCAGGATTGTTCGATCATGCTGCCGCTTTCCATTCAGATGGAAGAAGAGGATGTTGCCCGGGTCGCTGACGTATTGAGAGAAGCACTGGCCATCGTCCGGGTCTCCGAGGCGGTGTAGGGAGCCGGTTCAATCGTCGCGGCAGCGACCTTTTTCACCTTCAACAGTTTGTCGGCATGCCAGAGGGCAAGTTGCAAGATCGTATAGGTGGGATTGGCGCTGCCGGCGGAGGGGAATACTGACGCGCTTGCCACGCTAAGATTGGGCACACCGTGACAGGTTAGATCCGGCCTCACTACAGAGCTGGTCGGGTCCGTGCCCATCCGCGTGCTGCCGGAAGGATGGGCATAGGCACTGGCGACATCAATGAACCGTGAATCGTCACGATCCTCACCCACGAGCCAGGAAAGCGGAGAACCCTGTCCGAACGAGGATCGCTCCCAATAGTTCTTCAGTCGCTTTGCGGTGGCGCGAAACGTCAGTTCGTCCTCCACCTTGGGCTGCCACCAAAGCTCTGCCCTAGGAGTGCCAAGCCTGTCTCTTTCAGCTGACAGTTTTATGTAGTTGTCCCAGTTTGGTCGCTGCTCGATGGCAATTTGCAGGCCGAGTCGCACATTCTCCGGCATGTAGACCTGTTTGCGCACCAGCCGCCAGAAGGCAACGTTCAGCAGCAATGGCAATTGGTCGACCAGGGCTATCGCATCGCTCAGCTTTAGCTGCCCCGCCTGCATCGCCCGGACCAATGCCTTGATTCGTACAAGAGGGCTGTTGGAAAGATCCATCGCCGCATAGGCGAAGGCACTTGTTGAACCATCTGCCTCCTGGGCGGATTGGGTCAAGTCGATATGCAAGCTGCGACGTGCGCCGTCGATATAATGATAGCCGAATAGCCGGTTGCTCTCTGCCACGTCGTTGCGTGCGATGGTCGCGGCTTCGGCTTTGAGATGATCCTGGAAATAGTGTCCAAGCGCCTGGGTCTTGCCAAAGGCCCGACCCGCCGTTTGGGCATCCAACCACAACAGCAACCGCGTTGTCTCAATCGTTCCGGCCGCTACAATGAAATGCCCGGCATTCACGCTGATCCTGTTGCCGGAGAAGTCACTGGCTTGGACGCCATCAAGCCTGCCCTGCGCTGTGTCATAAACAAAATTGGTAACAGTGGCGCCCAGCCAGATATCCAGCCCCTGGAGCTTTTCCAACGCACGGCGCCACAACTGGCCCAGATTGCACTGCCTATAGTTGATCCACTTCGCAAAACGTGCGGTAAAATCGGGATCATCCGTGGGGAAGTCCGCATGAAGCTTCGAACGCTCAAGGGCCTCCTTTCCGAAGGAGCCAGGAGGGAGCCCGAAGGCCGCCTCGATTTCCCGCCCATATGGCTGGAGTTCCCGATAATCCAGTGGCCAGCCTTCCAGGCCAAGATGATCTCGTTTTGCGGTCTCATGCCCGTAGATCGGGACAAGGCGCCCACCCCATCGCGAAGAAGAGCCACCAAGTCCGCGATACCGGCCGTCTAGAGCCCTGCTGTAGTACCCATATGAATCGACAATTGTATTGAGTTCATGGATTTGCTGATCAAATCCAAGCCTACCGCTTTCCAGCACAGCGACCCGGCGGCCTGCTTCGGCAAGCCGTCGCGCTATGAACAGGCCCGCCATGCCACCGCCAATGATGCAGTATTCGTAGTTGGTTGAGCCCAAGCCTTCTGCCGCATCCGACAGGTCGCGTATTGTCATGACATTATCTTCCCTCGGTAGGGCAAGATCGACCCAGCCAGCAATCGCCAAGCGAAGGCCCCAACACCAGCGCGCGATTCAAGCGTGATTATTCACTCAGGCAAATCCATGCCGCGGTCCCTGACTGTCCAACTAGATGGCCCGGTACTGGAATATACCGAACGGACTATGGCCCGGTGCGGCGGGTTTTCGCATCCTCGTCATGCAAGAGGAGCCTGCGCGGCCGTGGCGACGCGGCCCGAGCTCTCCTTGGCAAGACAGGGGAGGCTGAGATCGGCAAGTCGCGGCACATACTCATTCTGGTCGAAAACCTGCCCGTGCCATTTGACCGGCGGGTCTGGCAAGAAGCCCTCGCGCTCAAGTCTGCGGGTCATGTCGTCTCGGTCATATGCCCGAAGGGAAAAGGCTACACCGCACAATACGAAGTGTTGGAAGGCGTCCATGTCTACCGCCACGACCTGATCGAGGCCACATCGGCGCGCGGCTACCCCGCAGAATATACGACGGCCCTAATCAGCCAGTTCCGACTTTCGCTTCGCGTGCGGGAACGTCAGCACATCGACGTCATTCAGGCCTGCAACCCACCTGACCTGCTGTTCCTGATCGCTCTGGTGCATCGGGTCCTGTTCGGTACACGTTTCCTGTTCGATCACCATGACCTCAGCCCGGAGCTATACTTCAGCCGCTTCGGCCGCCGGGACCTGCTGTTCAAGTTCTTGACCCTGCTGGAGCGTCAGACCTTTCGGCTGGCTGATGCCAGCATTGCCACGAACGAAACCTTCCGGGACATCGCCGTAGAGCGCGGGGGCATGCCGGCCGACCGAGTGTTTGTCGTCAAGAGCTACCCCGATCCCGCCAAGATGCACCGTCAGGCGCCAGAGCCGGCGCTGGTGGGCGATGGGAAATGCATTGTTGGCTACATCGGGATCATGGGCATCCAGGATGGGGTCGAGACCCTGGTGCGCGCGATGGATCACATCGTTTATGCGCGGGGTCGCGCCGATATCAAGGCTGTGCTGATCGGAGACGGGCCGGAGCTCGAGCGGCTGCGCCGACTGGCCGAAACCTTGAAGTTGGGCAACGCCGTGCAGTTCACTGGCTATCTCAGCGGCACGGCGCTGATGCGCCACCTCTCCGCTCTGGACATCGGCGTCATCCCCGACCCGCCTGATGGCTGCAACGAGAAACTCTCCATGAACAAGGTGTTCGAGTACATGATGCTCGGGATCCCGATTGTGCAGTTCGACCTGAAGCAGGCGCGCAGCGAAGCTGGTGGAGCGGCACTCGTCGCCCATGACCACAGCGCCTCAGCTCTGGCAGACAGCATCAT
This sequence comes from Devosia naphthalenivorans, assembly GCF_003056355.1. Classification (GTDB taxonomy): domain Bacteria; phylum Pseudomonadota; class Alphaproteobacteria; order Rhizobiales; family Devosiaceae; genus Devosia; species Devosia naphthalenivorans. Next base: position 401,175 of record NZ_PYVW01000002.1, on the reverse strand, counting down.
TTCCCTTGCCGACGACAGCTTTCGTCGCAAGCAGATGGCGGGGGCGGCCCGCGATATCGCCGGGCGTGAATTCCAATGGTCCACCCAGGCGCAGCGCTATGTCAGCGCCATCGACTCCATCTTCGCCCTTCGGGAGGCACGCACATGATCAGCGTTATCATACCGCACTTGAACCAACCCGAAGCCCTGAGGCGTGGTTTGGCGGCACTGCAGAGGCAGGAAGGGTGTTCTCTGCCCTTCGAGATCATCGTTGTCGACAATGGTTCACACCAGCTACCAACCCAGATTTGCGCTTCCTATGATCAAGTATCGTTGCTGAGCCAACCGGTCCCGGGACCCGGGCCCGCGCGGAACTTGGGCGTTGCCTCGGCGAGAGGCGACATCCTGGCCTTTATCGACGCCGACTGCGTGGCGGGCCCAGGCTGGCTTGCAGCGATCGAAGGGCACTTCCACAACGCGCCCGATGCCTCGGTCATCGGTGGTGACGTGCGGATCCTGCAGCAGCAGCCAGGCCGTCCCACCATGCTGGAAGCGTATGAAAGCGTCTTCGCCTTCCGCATGAAGAAGTACATCGATGAGAAGGGCTTCACAGGCGGCGGCAACCTTGCCGTACGTGCCTGGGTGTTCCGCAAAGTCGGCGGCTTTCTGGGCATCAACATCGCCGAGGATACCGAATGGGGTCAACGCGCCAGCGCCATGGGCTATCGCGTCCGCTACGAACCCAAGATGATCGTGCAGCATCCCGCTCGCCGGAACTTTGCCGAACTCGTCGACAAGTGGGACCGCCACATCGCGCATGACCTCCGCGAAATCCGGCAATCCGCCAACTGGCGCTCGCGCTGGACCTTGCGCGCCTTTGCGGTGCTGGTTTCCCCCCTCACCGAAATTCCTCGTATTGCCGCCTCTGATCGCCTGAGCGGATTGCGCGCCCGTACCCTGGCCATGCTTGGCGTCACGCGCATCCGCTTCTATCGCGGCATCGCCATGCTGAACGAAGCGAAAAATGCGGGGGGATCAGGCGCTGCGGCAAGGTGGAACAGGTCCTGAATGGATAAGTGTATGAGTGTTTCGGAACACACCGGTCAAACGTCCGGACTGGCGAGCCAGGCGCTACTAGGCGTGGTAATCGTGACCTATAATAGTGCTGATGTCCTCCCTGACCTGCTGAACTCGCTTGCAGCGGGGCTGGAAGGTGCCGGGCCATACAAGGTTGTTGTCGTTGACAACAAATCCAGCGACCGGTCAGTAGCGATCGCCCAGGCTCATTCGATTGGCGCTCTTGTTATTCGCAATAGTTCCAATGCAGGCTATGCGGCCGGCATAAATCTGGCTGCCACCACGCTGCCGGCCGATGCCAACATGCTTATACTCAATCCCGACATAAGGCTGCTGCCTGGCTCGGTGGAGAAGCTGGTCGAACGCGCCACTGGCGAAAGTATCGGCGTTGTGGTTCCCCTGATCCTCAACGCAGACGGATCTCGCGCCAACTCTCTGCGACGCGAACCAACGCTTTCGACAACCTGGTGGCAGGCGCTGCTCGGTCCAACCCTTGCCAGCCGAATAGGCTTGGGCGAGATGATCACCGCCAAGTCTGCATACGATCGGGGTCGGTCCATAGACTGGGCAACCGGAGCGATCCTTCTCGTGGCCGCCCGCGCCCGCAGGCGCATCGGCGACTGGGACGAGAGCTTCTTTTTATACAGCGAAGAAGTAGACTATCAGCGCCGTGTCCGATGCGCGGAACTTCAAATCGTCTTCGTGCCCGAGGCCCAGGTGTTTCACGCCGGCGGGGACTACAAACAAAGTTCCGCCCTTACCTCCATTATGACCAGTAACCAGATTCGCTACTTTTCTCGCCATCACGGCACCGTGAGTACGGCGATGTTTCGCGGTGCGCTTGCCACTTTTGGGCTGTTGCGAGCCTGGCGCAGCGGCGCCCATCGGGCGGTACTAAAGGTAGCTCTATCCCCCCTGCGACCGGTACGGACGTATGTTTATGCGGAAAGCGGGAAGTGAGCTAGGCGTGCAATGCAGATCATCAATTTTCACGGTGTAGGGCGTCCGGAGCGCGTGCTCGAGCCAGGCGAAGGCCCTTTCTGGCTGGGAACAGAACAATTCCGCTTCTTGCTCGACCAAATTGCCGGCCACGCCGATCGGGGAAACCTGGCCATTACTTTCGACGACAGCAACATTTCGGACCTGACTATAGCCCTTCCCGAACTATTGAAACGCGGACTTTCCGCATCCTTCTTCGTTCTCACCGGGCGACTAGGCCACCCCGGCTCACTCGCGGCAGCGGACGTCGCCGAGCTACATGCCTGTGGCATGGCCATCGGTAGCCACGGGGTTGATCACTCCGACCTCACAAAGCTTTCCGCCACGCGGCTTGCCACCGAACTGGCACAGTCCAGGGCAATGCTGGAGGAAATTTGCGGTTCGGAGGTGAACACTTTTGCCATTCCCTTTGGACGCTACAATCGAGAGGTGTTGCACTCCTTACGCAGAGCCGGTTTCAGCGCTGCTTTCACCTCGGATGGCGGCATCGCTCGCGAACAAAGTTTCCTCAAGCCGCGCCGCTCGATCCGCAACCAAATGTCACCACAGGAGATCGAGAGCGCTCTGAGCGGCCGACTGCCGGTCCTGAAGCGCTTACGACGTGCTGCCGGTATGCAACTCAAACAATTGAGCTAGAGGGCCGCAAGCTGTCGTGGCAGCCCGCTTAGCGGCCCCAGCTCCAGCATCATTGGAGTGCGCCTATGTGGAGGCGCAACCGGTTATGTGTCAGGCATAATCCCTGCGAACCACCAGTTCCTCGAAAATTTCATTGATGCGACCGATCTTGTGCTTCCACAATGCCGTGCGCTGAACATGCTCCCATGCGGCCTGCCCCATGCGGTGGCGCAAGTCGTCGTCGGAAAGAAGTTTGCGAAGAGCCTCCGCCACGTCACGTGTGAGTTCATCGGGCGTCGTGACCTGCAGCTTGAAACCGCATGCCTCATCAACGGCAGCGCCCGGGCCGCCGCGACCGCACACGACCAGCGGGAGGCTGTTGCTCATTGCCTCCAATGTCACGTTCCCACCAGGTTCCCTATAGCTAGGAAATACGAATATGTCGGCCATCCTGTAGTGTTGCATCACCGTCTCTCGAGGCTGGTAGCCCCAGAACCGAACACGGTCTGCCAAACCAGCTTCCCGCGTGATTTCCTCACAGGCTGCACGGTCGGGACCATCACCAACGATGTCGAGCACGAGGGGTAGATCCCGACAGAGCGCCATAGCCCCGATAGCTTCTCGCGCGCCCTTGGTTCGAACCAGTCGACCCACAAACAATGCTCTTACGGGATCCAGCCGTCCCGATCGATCAATCGGGGACGGAACCTCATTGATGGCGGTTTCGCTCATGATCTCGAAGCGCTTGAGCGAAAGGTCAGCGAGCTTTTCAGCGACATAGGGCGCGATACCCAATACGCAGCTTGCGCTCTCATAACTGCCCTTGAGAAGGGGGTCGTACTTCAACCGCATACTGTCCAGCCGGCGCAAGCGAACAAACCAGGGATCGGTTCCCTCCTTCGCCGCAAATGCCGGCGGCGAACTCAGCCCTCCGCCTACCGGTCCCAAGATCACCGGGATTCCGAAACCAACCGCCGGACAAGGATAGCGCATTGCGACTGGCACCGGCTGGAACGCTACGTCAAACTGTTCTCCGCGTCGGAGTGCCGCCGCTATCCAGCGCCTGGCACGGAAATAGAACGGCAAGTAGCCCGGCGCCATCATGCTATTGAGCCGTTCGGCTCTGCCCAAGAATGGAGGTTCAGTCCATTCGACGACGCGGCAGTTCTTCAATTGATCTCGAGCCGAAGGTCGATCCCGCTTTCGATAGGTCAATAGCGTGACGTCATGACATGCGCTCAGACCGGACGCCCACTGACACGCCACCCACGATTCCCCCACATCGGTCCCGTCACAGGTCGGCGCAACAAGAAGCACTCTCATCCAAGATCCTTGTGTGAGGAAAGATTTCCTGCACTTTGTACGTAGCTTTGGCGGGAGACTCTGATTGGGCGTACGCGGCTATTACCCAGTCGATTGCTGTTTCCTTGACGCGCGTTCACCGGTGGATTCGCAGCAGCTCCACCTGAAGCATCCAGAATCCAAATTCCACTACCGAGTAGAAATGTGAACAACACGTAGGTCGCGTTCCAAAAATGCACTGCCCATCCCGCCAAAAAGAAGCCGCTCAGGGTGATAAGATAGGCGGTACGACACGCCAGCAGCTTCTGCTCACGACAGGGCTTGAAGCTAACCGCGAGGTAAGCGGCGAAGAACGCGGACAACAGAAGAATGCCGGCTGGCAGTCCGTGCCGCACCGCTGGAAGCAACCAGAACATGTCGATGCTCGAAGACATCCACGCAGGGCGAAGCCAGTCGTTGAACCCAGTGCCAAATAGCGGATGAGACATTACAGACGCCCAGCCATATTCCCAAATCAGCAAACGGTAAAAAGCTGTCCAAGGGTCAAAGGCAAATCGTGTAAGTAAATGCAACACGGGCTGGTCAGACAACACTTCGAGCGCGCAGTAGCTAACAATGCATACGACCCATAATATTCGCCAGCGAAAGGGTGTTTTCTGAAACGTCCAACTCCACACGACCAACGCAAGCTGCACGAGCAAAGCCACCATTGGACCCGATGAAAGTGCCAGCATAGAAGTCCCAGCGACGATGGCAGTCATTGTCCACCGTTGGACGAGACGGGCTTCCACACCAAGAACAAGCCAGGCCAGTGCAGCAGGTGCGCCGCAGAAGACACCGAACAAAATGGGATGCTCAAACGGCCCCTGCACTCTAGCCAGCCCCCAGCGCAGCTCGTTTGTCGTGCCCTGGATGCTTGGCAAGACAAGCCGGAAGAGCTCAAGCGTTAACTTCTGTTGGGTGATCGCCTCAACAATCGCCAGCGGTAGCAGAACAGACACGATCAGGAGCAGGATTCTGGTGGTGGCGACAAGATCCTGATACGTACGGATGTAACAACGGGCCACTAGATAGGCGATGAAAGTTTCGAGAAACAGAATTCCGCTGGGCTCGATCGCTTCCATAGCCCCATGAACTACGATCGTGGCAATGGTGGCCCAGATGCAAAAGAGCCCGAGCAGAATATCTACTGCTCTGATCCGGCCTGCTTTACCCGAAAGCCAAAAAGCCAGTGTGGGCACCGCTACTGCCAGGAGCACCAGCCGGTACAACGAGACCGCTACAGAGCCAAATGAAAAAACCCAGGGTATAACAAGGGCGACCATCAAGGCCGTCACCGCCGCTGGAGGCCATTTTGACACCCTCGGTGCGGCAACAAAGAACGTTGATGGTGGCTGCTGCCCAGTCCCTAAATAAGAGGCCGCCGAGTTCGATGTCATTCTAAATCCGAAGAGCAGTTGGTCCCCCCGGACCTGTAGATCACCAGACTAGGACTGACGCACTTGGCAGAACCATAGCTCCTTCGGTCAGCTTCAAGGTTCAAATACGCGTGCTAGTTCTGACAAGAAATTTGCAGCGGGGGATAGACTATGAGCAGACGCATTCTCGTCACCGGCGGCGCCGGGTTCCTCGGTAGCCATCTTTGCACGAGGCTAGTTCAGGCTGGCCACGATGTGCTCTGCGTTGACAACTACTGTACCGGACGCCGTTCGAACATCGCGCACCTCCAAGGCTTACCCAACTTTGAAGTCATGCGGCATGACGTAACCTTTGCGCTCTATGTGGAAGTGGATGAGATCTACAATCTAGCCTGTCCAGCCTCCCCGGTTCACTATCAGGCCGATCCGGTGCAGACTACGAAAGCTAGTGTGCATGGCGCGATTAACATGCTCGGGCTCGCGAAACGTACGGGAGCGAAGATCCTGCAGGCGTCGACGTCGGAAATCTACGGCGAACCTTTGCAACATCCGCAAACGGAGAGTTATTGGGGCAATGTCAATCCTATCGGTCCTCGGTCGTGCTATGACGAGGGCAAGCGTTGTGCGGAAACGCTGTTCTTCGATTATTTTCGCCAGCACCAACTGCGAATTCGGGTGGTGCGGATATTCAATACCTACGGTCCTGGGATGCACCCCCAGGACGGGCGAGTTGTTTCCAACTTTATCGTTCAGGCGCTCCTCGGCAATCCGATTACCATATACGGCGAAGGTAGTCAGACACGTAGCTTTTGCTTCGTCGATGACCTGATATCTGGGCTCCTCAGAATGATGGGGGCACCAGACGACGTTACGGGTCCCATTAATCTGGGTAATCCTACTGAGGTCACCGTACTCGATCTAGCCGAGATAATCCTGAGGCTCACCGGCTCTCGCTCTGCGATCGTCAGGCGTCCGCTGCCCGAAAACGACCCCACCCAACGCCGTCCCGATATCACTCGGGCACGTGCCCTGCTTGATTGGGAGCCCTCCATTCAACTCGAAGAAGGTTTGGCAAAAACCATCGCCTATTTTGAGACTCAACTGTCTCGCCCCGCGCTCGCAAACGCCTAGACCTGGCTCGTCAGTTGGTGCCCTGGCGTTTGGGCGGGTGCGAGTTTGGTCCAACCGTCCAATGCGAGCCGTATTGATGGAGCTAGGAACAATGACCGCAGCTTGGCCCAGCAGAAACGGCCAGTTCCTTGTAATAAGGCGGGAAGAACCAATAGCATCGGGTGCGGTACGACATGTGTTGTCTCGGCACGCGATCGATACGTTCGGCGGCCTCTCCATAACGGCAGTACACGAGAGAACCGGACGCATTGTCGGTGCAATACTTGGCAATGCGATTGATCTGGACCGCGGGTTGCTTTCTGTGGCGACTCAGGTAAACGAAAATATTGACTACAATACCGTCGATAACTGGGTAGAACGCAATATATATTCGCTGACGGGCAGCTTTATATTCGTCCTAGACATTCCCCATTGCAGTAGGATTTACCTCGACGCAGATGGCACTAAGTCTCTCGTGTACGATCGTTCGAGGAAAGTAGCCGGCGCTACGGCTATGACCTTGCTGGACCCTCATGAGTATAGCAACCGGCTTCAAACCGAGCTGCACCGCAAACTCGGGGTGTCTCAAGCCGGCTGGTTCCCAGCAGGTTTGACCGCCCACAAAGACATATACCGCCTTACCTGCAATCATTATCTGGATCTCGACAGTTGGGCGGCGCACCGGCACTGGCCTTCCGAGCCTATCGCGATGTCTACAGATCCAATGACGACATTCGACGACGTTCTTGTTCGCATTCGCCGGACCGTAGAGGTCCTTCAGAGATCCGGCACGGTGAAAATTGCCCTCACTGCGGGAACCGATTCTCGATTTGTCTTGTCCGCACTCCGTCCTATCGCAAGTGCTGTTCAGGCGGTGACGGTTGCAGCGCCCTCTGGTGGGCTTGACGTCCACACTGCTCGTCACCTTGCTCGTGAACTCAACCTCCGGCACGAGGTACTGCCCTACCGTATCGCGACCCAGGCACAGACGCTGGGATGGCAAGTTCGCGCTGGGCACTGCATTAGCGGCGCAAATATGACCATGCACCCCAGCGTACACCCCCTCCGCGGTAGCTATTTTCTGGGAGGACTCGGTGGTGAAGTGGGCCGTGGGTTTCTCTGGCTTGGCGCTGATGATCAAACACCGATCGACGCCAGCGGAATCACCGCACGCCTGAAGCTACCGCGTGAGCCGCAAGTTGTCCAAGCAGTGGCACGGTGGCTGGAACCGATCGACGCCTTCGACACGCTGCTTAAGCTCGACCTAGCATACCTCGAACTGCGCATGAGCAGTTGGGCCTTTTCTGATAGCTACGCCAATCCCGTCGAAACTGAACTGCATCCCATGATCTCACGCGCAAACTTTGCGGCCATGCTTTCGATACCCCCTGAGATGCGACGCGATGGTAGAGTGTTTCGAGACGCTATCAGTCGCTCTTGGCCGGAACTCTTGAGTATTCCCATCAACAGGTACGGGAACTGGCGCGATTTCACCAAACGCATCAAGGACGTAGCGGCGGATCCCCGCCGTGCGGCCCGCAAGCTGCGACAAATTGCACTCAGATACCGGAAGGCATTTTAACTAACCTGAACGCAGCGGGACAAGTGGAGAGGTCGTCTTTGATGACCCTAACCGCGTCTACTATTTGTCTGCGGCGCGGCCAAAATTCCTCCGCGGCCAAGCCAAAAACGGATTAGCTGCGAGCGTGAGGATACCGACGTGCGCGGCTCGAGGCCAAAGCTGTATGCTGGAGGGGTGTACTTTGATCGCCCGAAGCAGATAGCGTAAAGCCTCGGCAAAATCACCTTTGCGCCTTAGGGCGCCTGAAATTAAGCGGTACTGATAAGCTAGAATTCCGGGGTATTTGGAGAAAGTGGAATAGTGCTTCTCCACAACTCTAATCTGGGAAATGAGCCGTTTGTCGCCGTCTCTGCTAATGCTGTTTTCGGAAAAACGCTGAAGTACGAGTGGCTGGTCAACGAATTTTATTAACCCCTTCTGGCACAGTGAGAGCGCGAAATCCCAGTCTTCAATGGGAGTCAATTCCGCGTCGAATCCCCCGATACTCTCAAAGATATTTTTTCGCACAACAAGCGTCTGCGTACTAATTATGCTCGTCCGGAGCAGTTCTTCAATCAATTCTCCATCGACTTTTAGTTGCGATTTATCCGGCACGTAGCTCATTTCCAAACGTGCGTCGGCAACGCCGTTCAATTTGCCCAGACGCAGCAAGCCACAATAGGCGGCGACCTGATCCGAACCACCCTTGTCCAGCAGTGCCATCTGCTTCTCGAGCTTCGTTGGAAGCCATTCATCGTCGCTATCTTGGAAGGCAACCCAACTGCCTCGGCTGTTTGCGACGCCAACATTGCGCGCACCTCCTGCTCCAAGATTGCTCGTAGTTCGTAAAAGCCGGATACGTGGATCATCAAACGCAAGTGCTATGTTCGCTGTATCATCGGAGGAGCAGTCATCTACAACGATCAGCTCCAGATCGGTATAGGATTGACGAAGCACGCTCTCTACCGACGCTCGCAGCGTAGTTGCCCGATTAAAGGCGGGGATGATAACGGAAACGCGGGGTGTCGAACCTGTCATGAATCCGCTCCTGCAGCAAACCCGGCGTGACCAGTGTTGCGACACACGTGAAGTAACGCGATTGCGGATTTGATTGCCCGCTTTGCAGCGACTTTCCATTCCAGCAACACGGGTACGCGCCATCCTCGCCAAACCGTCATGTCTAGATAGTGATAGAAGAGAGTTCGTTCGGCGGATTGGCTGCCTGGGAGCCAAGGTTTTGCAGAGGTAACGAAGTGGACAATGCTTTTTTCTGTCAGCCCCAATCCCCAGCAGCCCGCATGAATAGCCCTCTTCATGTTCGGAACAACCTGCCAATTCCAGCGAAAATCGAGTTCACCCCAGTCGGCGAACAAAACTGCATTAAGTCCGTCCTGGTCTTCCATTAACGTATATTTTGGATGTTCAGCTATGTATTGCAGTATTCTTCCACTTAGCCCCATCTTTCGCCAGCGCTCCAAATTGAGGACCAGAACCCCCGAGTTGAAATACTTGGCGTCTGCAGGTATCCCGAGCTCGCGATAATTCTGGAGTCCGGCGGGCGATCCAACTGAACCGATGCGGTCGCGCACTGCTAGCAGCGCGACGTCACTCAAAGGCTCCGTCCAGAGAGCAACTATATTGTCGAGTACGACAACGTCTGCATCTAGATAGATCGCCTTTTTGACGTCCTCGGGTAGCAGTTGCGGAATTAGCAGACGTAAAAACACAAGGCTGTTTAAGTTTTTGTTGTTTATTCTGAGGTGCGCTAGCCCTGCAGTACTAGCTTCCTGCCATGTAATCGTTGCCGATCGATGTCCGATGTTGTTGAGCGAAGCCTCGACTTTCTGACGCAACGGAAGAGGAAAATCACTGAATAAAACATGAAAGATGAGTTCCACACCCACAGACACGTTAGAAGCAATTGAACATATGGCAGTGGCGAGTGGCATGGCGTACCCGCCGTCAACAGTGAAAACGATGTGTATGGGCGGCTCGAACATATCCATGCATCCGCAAACTAGTGACGATAGCGCGTAGACGGCCGACTTCCCTGGAAGTACTGGCTGCATCGATGCTAATTTACGTTCGTGTTGGCGAACACCAATCTAACGATCTAGGCCAACCAAGCAGTGTAAGAGAGAACTTCCGCACCAACTCTAAATCGATCGGGCGAGTTGTTGTGCAATCACGGATGATATATTAGCAGTAGCGCTCACTGAGGAGCTTGGAAGATTGCGACCGGCAGGTGCAAAATGCCTTCAGTTCACATTGTTGTGCCGTGCTACAATTATGCAAGGTTCATCAAGACCTGTGCGACCTCTGTGCTCTCGCAGAGGGGTGTGGACGTAAAATTACTTATCATCAATGATGCGTCAACCGACGAGAGCGCACGGGTGTGCGACGAGATCGCCGCCGAGGATCGGCGGGTGAAAGTCATCCATCATCCCAAGAACCAGGGACACATAGCAACCTACAATGAAGGCTTAGCGGCCGCTGATGCGGACTACGTGGTTCTTCTTTCAGCCGACGACTTGCTCACGCCTGGCTGCTTGGCTCGGGCGACCGCCATAATGGAAGAGAATCCATCCGTCGGCTTTGTTTACGGAAACGCCATAAAATTCACAGACACGCTTCCTCCCGCCAAGCAAGATGGACTAGGCCGGCCAATTATCTGGGCTGGCCGCGAGTGGTTGCGGCTCATGTGTGAAGGGGGCCGCTGCTTTATCCACTCCCCCGAAGTGGTCATGCGCACCAGCATTCAACGACAAATTGGTCTCTACAACCCAGACCTACCTCAGACAGGCGACATGGAGATGTGGATGCGAGCGGCGCTCCATGCTGGAGTCGCTCGGCTGGATGGGGTCGATCAAGCATACTATAGGCTTCATCCTTCCAGCATGCAGCACACGCTCCACGCGGGGCCTTTGCTGGATCTATATGCAAAGCTAAAGACCTATGAATTAGTCTTAGGTCGCGCGTCCTTTTTAGAAGCGGAGGAATATCTATCCCGAGCGCGGAAACGCCTCGCTAACGACAGCCTCTGGTATGTCCTCAATCAGGTCAGAATGCGGCGCCCCATGTCTGGTACGATAGACGAGTACTGTAGCTTCGCAGAGAGGGCATTTCCTGGGATAGTGGAAAGCAAAAACTGGCACCGAGCACAAGAATACCGGACAAGACGGGCGAGCATTGCGGAAACCTTGCTGTGGCAAATTCGGCTTGCGCTCCGCCGCTTGACTAGTTGGCGACATCGAGAACTCAACAAGGCAGCTTGACCTGGGACTACATACGGAATGCCCATAAGTTGCAATGTAACGAGGACTAGTGAGCACGGTACAAGTGGTGCAAAGTCTTCAAGGTGAGAGTTCCAGCGATACAACAAATCGTGCATCCAATTGCCGTTGCCCACCAGAATGGCAGCAAACGAGAGCCGGTAAACACTAGCACGCAGGCCGGCCCGAACAGTCGTAGCAGTACCAGATTTCCATGTGAAAATCTGAAACCGCAGCTCCGATGGACAATCACATAAACGAGCAGCCCGTGCCACACATAGAGGCAGACGAACCCAGTTCCGGCCCCATCCATGCCAATAAGCGGCACAAAGATTGCACTTACACCAACCTGAAGTATCGCCGCCGCAACCTCGATTGCAATAAAGGTCTTCTGCCAGCCCTTTGCAACGATGATGAAGCCCATCGGCCACGAGATAACACGCAGCATCATGCCCAGGCAGAACCAGCGTAGCAGTTCCACGGCGCCGCTGAATTCACTCGAGTAGAATGCGGAAATGACCAGGGGGGCAAAGGTGATGGTAGCAATAACGCCAGGCGCAGCGATCAGAAGACTGACATGTGTCTGCTCATTGACCAGGCGGCACACCTCTTCATTGTCCGTAGCAACGGCGGTGAGCCGCGGATAAAAGTCCGTCCCCATGGCCTGGAGCACCACGCCGACATAAAGCCCCGCAACCGCCCACGCCGCTTGATAAAGGCCGGCGGCCACTATGCCTCCGTCATGCAACACGATGATCCTGATGATATAAGCCGTGCCCATGGTCAAAAACCCGCTCACCATGAACGCGAATCCCAAACGCAGCATGTCGCCAGCCTCGCCGCGCACGGAGGCGGACGGCACCGAGGTCGGCGTGGGTACACGCCGGGCATACCACTGAGCGGTGAGCCAGGTAACCAGCGCCACAATGATCAACGAGGGAACGATCGCCGCCGCGCCCCAGGCGAAGACCATTGGCACCGTTACAACCACGCTTGCGATAGCAGCGATGATATTGAACTTGGTAAGGTCACCAATGCGACGCAGCCCTTGCAAAAGCGCAGTCTGTCCCCCGGTGAGGATGCGCAGGAGCACCACTGCACCTAGCGCCGCAACGGCCAGTGAATATTCCGTGCTCCCGAAGGTGAGCAACGCGGCTGGAACCGCCAATACTGCCAGCCCCACACCTCCAGCCAGCCCCAGTATCAGCGATATCCGTGCCAACGTGCGAACCGTGCCAGCAATTTTGGCATGGTCACCGCTGCCTTGGGCCTGGGCGATCTGGCGAACGCCCGATTGCTGGACACCCATGCCAGCAAGGGCGACGGCGACGTCAGCTATCGACGAGAACAGCGCAAACAGCCCGATGCCGGCGGGCCCCAGCAAGATAGCCACGATCTTCATCCGGATCAGCGCAAAGAACATGACCACTATAGAGGAGCCACCTATCAGCGCAGTGGAATGCAGGATTGCCCGATAGCTCTGCAGTCTGGTCGGTGGAGCCGAAGTCTGATCCGCCATAGGCTGTCCTTTGGCCGAAGTTATGCGCCGGAAACTGGCGAACCCGTTTCAGAAAGGCTAGTGCTTCACCGCGATGCCGCCGATAGCTCCAAAGAGCGGTCGACGCATGATGCTCTCGCCCGCCGCGCCAAAGACCCGTTTGGCAGGCTACACCAAGCACTCAGCTGGTGCAGGGTGCCCTAGAAAAGCAGTTGGGCTGGCTGTCAGGCCGTAAGCTCCGGACTGAAACAGGACCACCAAGTCTCCAACTTGTGGATTGGGTAGATCGACATCCTGCCCCAGCAGGTCCAGGGGTGTGCACAGGCATCCAACCACGTCGACGGTTTCAGGGCTTCCACAGCCCATGCGATTGCCCAATGCAATGGGATAGTTTCGCCTGATCGCTTGGCCAAAATTCCCTGAGGCGGCCAATTGATGATGCATGCCGCCATCCACCACAACGTAGGTCTTTCCACGAGATTTTTTCTTGTCCAACACCCGGGTTACGTAGACGCCGGATTCTCCAACGATATACCGGCCCAGCTCTATGGTGATCCGAGCTTCAGGCATGTGCGGCTCAAGGATTGTTTCGACAAGGCCCGCCAAGTTTTCACCTACGCGGTCGAGCTCAAGCGGACGATCCTTGTTGAAATAAGGAATGCCGAAGCCGCCACCCAGATTAAGGTAGCGTACCGGCCCGGGGCAGGAACACGCGAGACGCACCACCATCTCCAGGGACTTGCCTTGGGCCTCGGCGATCACGTTGGCATCCAGATTTTGCGAGCCGGCGAAAACGTGAAAGCCGACAAATTCAATGTCCATTGTGCCCAGTTCCCGTAAAAGATCGGGAACGCACTCCGCATCAACGCCAAATTGCTGCGATCCTCCCCCCATGCGCATCCCGGAGCCCCTGACCACGAAATCTGGATTGATCCGCACGGCAACACGGGGCCGGATGCCCAGACGATCACCGAGCGCTGTCACGCGGCGGGCCTCGAGGAAGGACTCCAGCTCAATCGTGGCACCGGTGGCCACGGCACGCCCCAACTCGGCATCAGTCTTGCCGGGCCCCGCGAAACTGATCTCATGGGGGGCAACCCCGGTATCGAGCGCAACCGAGAGCTCGTGAGCCGATGCAACATCAAACCCGTCAACCAATGAGGCAAGGTGTTGCATCACAGCCGGCATCGGATTGGCCTTGGCGGCATAAGCCAGTCGAACCGCCTTGGGCAGCACCGCACGCAGTCGCGCGACCCGGTCGGCAATGCGCTTGCGGTCATAGGCAAAAAAAGGTGTCGAGCCGACCCGCTCAGCCAAACGGTCGAGTGGAATGCCGCCGATCAGCAGGACATCGTCAGCAATTTCAAATCCATCAAGCGCCGGATGATGGCTCATGCGGCCAGTTCCTGCCGCAGGAGCACCCGGTCAAATTTGCCATTGGGCGAGCGTGGAATGGCCGCCCGTTCGATGACCACGGCCGGCACCATATAGAGCGGCAGGCGCTGCTTCATCTGTGAGAGCAGGCCGACGACATCAAGTGGTCCCGACCCCGCCGGACTGGCGATAAGAACAATTTTTTGCCCGAGGCGATCATCGTCCACTCCCACTGCCACAGCATCAACCACGAGCCGGGTATCGAAAGCCGCTTCTTCCACTTCGGTAGGGCTTACACGATAGCCCGACGTCTTGATCATCTCGTCGTTACGCCCGACATAGTAGAGGAACCCCTCGTCGTCCCGTATAACGAGATCACCGGAAAACACGGCCAACTCGGCCGACCGCCACGGCTGATCGCGTCCCGGCACCGGCCGGAACCGTTCCGCGGTGCGCGCCGGATCGTTCCAATATCCCTGCGCAACGAGCGCACCGCGATGTACCAATTCGCCCTGCTCGCCGGGATCGCAAGGTGAGCCGTCCGGACGAACAACCAGGATCTCGGTGTTTGGAATGGCCTTACCAATAGAGCTTGGGCGTCGATCAATCTCGCTGGGGTCGAGATAGGTCGAACGGAACGCCTCGGTCAGCCCATACATCAGGAACGGCAATGCCCGCGGGAATTGCTCTCGCAACCGGCCAAGCAGCGCTCGCGGCATGCGGCCACCAGTATTCGCGAAATATCGAAGGTTGTTTCGCGCTTCCTCCGGCCAGTTCAGTTCAGCCAGTTGGATCCACAATGGCGGCACTGCCGTTATTCCGGTTACCCCATGACGCTGGCAAATGCGGGGTACGTCTTGCGGAATGACATAGTTGAGCAGCACTACATGGGCGCCAACCAGGAAACCGGTAGTGATTTGACTGAGGCCTGCATCGAAGCTGAGCGGCAATGCCGCTAGAATGACGTCGCGTTCCGAATTCGCCAGATAGTGGCTCACCGACTCAGCGCCCGCGAGCAGGTTGCGGTGGCTCAGTGCCACGCCCTTGGGTTTGCCAGTGCTGCCGGAAGTATAGAGGATCGCCGCGAGGTCCACATCGAGCGTGTGGCCTTCAGCATGATGGCGCTGCGGCGCCAATGCCGCAGGCCAACCGTGCACGTCCACATTGGGCAACACTGGAAGGTCCCCAGCCCCGTCGACAAGCAGGACATGCCTCAGATCAGGGCAAGTTCCAAGGCAGTCGGCCAGCTGATTCAACCGCTCGGCTGATGTGACGAGCACCCGCGCCCCACTATCGGCCAGTATGAAACTGACTTGAGATGGCCGCAGCAGCGGGTTGATCGGCACAAAAATCCCGCCTGCCGCCGATGCTCCAAACAGGGCGGATACAGTTTCGAGGCGCTTGTCGAGGTAAATGGCAACGCGATCTTGCCGGGCCAAAGCCATCTGCTCAAGGGCTGACTTCACCCCCAGGGCGCTTAGCCAAAGTTCTCTGTACGTTAGGGTCACTGCGTCTGAACTGAGCGCGCGGTTGTTTGGGTAGGCCAGGACAGCGTCGCTTAGCAGATGATGGAAGTTGGTCTTCATGGAATGGCGCTCCGGCCCGGCATTCACCAGGCCACACAAGTCAGTTCGCTATAGAGATAATCGATCGCCTGTGGCCGCAGCGTATCGCTAAGGAACATCTTGGGCCGGTGACCCCGCAAAAGCAGCGAAGGCTTCGGCCGGTCACCCACCAAGCGCAGTTCAAGGAGGCTGAACAAGATGCCAAGGTGCAGCAGCAGGTATCTGAATACCTGCGCCTGAGCTTCCACGAACAAAGCTGGATCGCTGACATGCAGGATTGTCGCAAACAGCGGCAGGTTCTTGCGGCGATCGCGCCGGAAAATGACATGGCAATATCGCTCGCCTTTAACCAGGACCAACTGGTGCGCCGCCTGGGCCGGGCGGTGATCATGAAACACCTGGAGATCAGAGCCCCTCAACGTTGCCGCAATCTCGCTTGGCTTGCTGATCAGGCGCGCACGGGATGGGCCGATCATCGAGACCATGTTGAACACCAGCGCAGTGCTGGTATCCAGTTTTTCAAAGCCCAACCGCAGGTTCAGCGGGCGAACATTGCCACTGGGCGAGAGATCGGTGAAACTATAGCCGGGCTGCGCCAGGATCGCCCGCAACAGCCTTACGCTATGGGCGCGATACACCTGCACCACGCAGAAAGCGGCCACGTTGCAGATGCGGACGGGGCCTTGCTGGGTGCGCCGTTCCGAATAGAAGGCGAGTTGTACACCAACCGTGTTGTCTCCGACGGTAAGCATGTAACCATGGTTCGGTGCTTCGACCTGCCACGGCGGAATGATGGCGTCGGTCCAATTCTTCACACTGATGCGCTCGTTCAAGTGTTGGTGCAGAAAGCGTGCGACACGAGGAACATCGCTCCGGGTAATCGGCTGCAACCGAACGGCACTGCTGCTGGCATACGTCCCGCTTGTCATGTCGGCATCCGCCTCAAGGCTATTCAGCTGCCACGGCGCTCGTGCTCTGCTCGACGTAAGCAACCAGCGAACCCATGCTCTCGAACAGTTCGCTGCCAAAATCGTTGTCTGCAATGGTGATGCCGAACCGCTTTTCGATGGCCATGGCCAGTTCCACCACGGCCAAGGAATCCAGCTCAGGCATTTGACCCAGGAGGGCGGTGTTTTCGGTCAGCGTGTCACGGCGCGCTCCCAAGCCAAGGGTCTCTGCCACAATATCCTTCATGCTTTCGAGAACGACATCAGACATCGCCACTGCTCCTGCTTTATCCGCGGCAGTACTGAAGATGCCACGCTTTCCAGTGAAACAGTCCTGCAATGGACTTCCAATCGCCATCGCCCAAAACGGCTAGAATTAAAGGGCTGACGGAGGCGCTGCACCAGCTCTTGTTGGGCTGCGTGGCAGAAGTGCGCGCGGCTCTGCGCAGCAACTCACCGGTAGCTCCAATGGGCAGGATAAATGAAAGATTAATGCACTACTTTGTTCAATCTGAAGATCCGTTCGCAGATGCGTCTCGGCAAAACCACAGCGCGCTGGACGGTTACTGAACCCCGAGCAGGAAGGAGTGCAAAAGAATGCTGTCCGACCAGGGACGAGTGCCACTCGAGATCAGCAACACTCTAGTCGATACGGAGCAATCCAAAGCAAGATCTTATGTGGTCATCAAGCGGGTGATCGACATCCTCGGAGCCACGGCACTAGGTTTGTTTCTGCTGCCCTTGATGGCAATCATAGCGATCTTTATCCGGCTGAACGGTAGCACCGTGTTCTTCTGCCAGAAGCGGCTCGGTCGCCATGGCGCCGAATTCCGGTTCTGGAAATTCAGGACCATGGTGCCTGATGCAGAACGTGCCCTTGCCGATTATCTGGCGCAGCACCCGGAAGCTAAGCTGGAATGGGACCGGACGCAGAAGCTGCGGGACGACCCTCGGGTCACTCGCATTGGGCGGATCCTGCGCAAATACTCGTTCGACGAGCTTCCCCAACTCTACAATGTTCTGATGGGCGACATGAGCCTGATCGGCCCGCGGCCCATGTTCCCCCAGCAGCGCGATCTTTATCCCGGCGTCCTCTACGGCAATCTGCGTCCAGGCATAACCGGCCTTTGGCAGGTAAAGGATCGCCACGCATCAGCCTTCGCCGACAGGGCTCGCTACGACCAGCTCTATGCGGAAAAGCTCTCGTTTCGCACCGACGCCTGGATCATGTTGTGCACCATCCGTGTCGTATTCGGCGGCACCGGCTGTTAGACCACCCGCTTTACCTGTCCTGGCGATCTGCAAGCTCCGTGTTGTGCATCGCCGCTGTTGGGTGAGTGCTGCTTGCCCCCGGAACAGCTCTGACTACCTTGAGCACGTCCCCGGGCAGCAAGGGGGTGGTTTCATCCGCTGGCAATTCCTCCGCTCCTTGCGCGCTCTGGCGAACGATGGTGTAACCAGGTTGTACCATTTGGTCACCGACACTTGCCGGCGCAACATCCATGTCGAGCATCAGGCGCTGTGCTGTGACCTGACGCAGCAATAGTTGCTCGAGTTTGGACCGCTCTTCCTGCAGGTCCAAAGCCAATTCAGTTACGCGGGCATCCTCAAGTTGCGCCGTCTCTCGATCGGCTTGGCTTCGTGCCTGCTGCGCCCGCAAGATAGCGGTCGTTTGCGTCAGCCTATCGAAGCGCAGATCAGCCACCCGACGCTCAAGGTCCGATTGCCGCGACATCGTTGCCAATCCCTTGGCTACGAGGCTCTCGACACCGGCCAGTTCCTTCTCAGCGGAAGCGATCGCTTTTTCGATGTCGCTCATCCGGGTGGTAAGAGTTTCGATTTCGAGGTCCAGCAATCCGATCAGTTCTCCAAGCGATTTTGCCTGGCGTTCCTGCTCCCGCGCCCGGGCTTCCAGGATCGCCTGCTCTTCGTTCATGGCGGCACCAGCAAGATCCGCATCAGGGCTATCGGTAACTTCCCGTGGGAACACGATCTCTGCGCTACCGCCAATTTCGGCGCTCAAGCGCGCAATGCGGGCTCTACCTCGCAGCATCTCGTCTTCCAGCGAGCGAAGCTCCGCAACTAGGCGCAGACGATCCGCACTAGTGCCGTTCTGCTCGACTTTGATGCCACCGCCCAAGGCGAAGGCTTGCAGCACGTTCATTCCGGGTTGGTAATTGAATGCTCCGGGTGCCGAGACCGCACCAACCACGTAGATAGACGGATAAGCGATGACTTCGATCGAGGTTTCAGGGGCAGTGACCAAGCCGAGCTTGCCCTTGAGAGCGGCAGCAATCTCGCCCGCAAGCTGGTCATTGGATTTGCCGGAAGTGGAAACCGACCCAATCACAGGCAGCGGTATCGCGCCCTCCTCTGAAACAACGAACTCACCGCTGAAAGCGTCCCAGCGTTCATAGGACCCGCTCATCGGCATCCAATGTATCACGGTGAGCCTGAGCTTGGTTTGTGGCCACAGCTCGCTCGCAGCAGCGGGACCGGGCAACCCGGTCGCAGCGGCAAAGGCAGCAAGCGAAAACGACAGCCGCATCAGAAACTTGCCTCGCCGCGGAACGAGGCGGGAGCGAACAGAGGAACGAGCATAAGCCATGGCACGTGTCCGGGATGATCTTGACCAAGGACTAGATCATAACGCGCGCCCGCCTGAACTAGCCCATGGGCGCTATTGCCGGGGGCGCCCCCGCAAGGCTTGATCGGAGCCAGGATGGAGCTGATAGCGCGTCACCATACATCCAGTGACGGGCAAGCTTTTGGGCAATTAACATGATAAGCGCTGATTTACGGTTTTACCTCTATCTCGCCATTCAGCGTTTGCCGCTGATGATCCCCATAGCGGCTGTTGTAAGCGGCATCGGGCTGATGATCGTGCTGTCCATCCCTCCGGTTTACCGGGCGAGCGGCACAATCTTGGTGGAATCTCCTCAGGTGGCCACCAACAGCACACGCTCGGGTGAAGCAGTCGGTGCCTTGGCACGGTTTCACATAATCCACCAGGAACTGCTTACCCAAGACGCCCTCGCAAATCTCGCGGAACGGCACGAGCTTTATGACGACGCAGCGAAGATAACCCCCGCTGCCATCGCTGAAGATTTGCGCGGCCGGATAGATCTCAACCCTGTACTTTTCGGCGACAACATAGATGCGCTGGGTTTTTCCGTTTCCTTCGAAGCGGATGAGCCAGAACTCGCGGCTGAAGTCGCCAACGACCTGATTGCAACAATCCTTCAGCGGGACCTCAGCAGCCGTACCGAGCGCGTTGGCGCCCGTCTGTCGTTTTTCGAAGAAGAAGTGGCTCGCACCGCGCAGGCGCTCGCCTCCATCGAAGTACAGTTGCAGAACCACAAGACTCGCAACCTCCAATCCATGCCGGATACGCTCAACTTCAGGCGCTCCATGCAGGTCAACATTCGCGACCGGCTGCTTCTCCTGGACCGCGAGAAAACTTCGCTTGAAAGTCGGCGCGCTGGCTATATCGAGCTTTATCGACGCACCGGCAATGTGCCCGACGAATCCATGCAGACGCCCGAACAGTTGCGGCTTGCCGAGCTTAACGCTGCGCTGAGATCACAAAGGATGATCTTCACCGAAGATAGTCCGGCCATTATGGGTCTGCTGACCCAGATCGCGACTGTCGAAGCCCAGATCAGCCCCGAACAAGGCAACTCCGGCAGTAATGCAAATGGCTCGAGCCTGGACTTTCAGTTGGCTGAAATCAGCGACCGTCTGGATGCCATAGAAGCCGAACGAAACTCGCTCGAGCAATCCGACGCCGAGCTCACCGCCTCCATCAAGGCCACGCCGGCCAACGAAGCGGCTCTCAATGCCCTGGAACGCGATTACGAGAATGCCCAGTCGATATATAATGCCGCCGTTGCCCGGCTGGCCGAGGCGTCCACCGGTGAGCAGATCGAAGCCCGTCTGCAGGGAGAAAAGCTTTCTTTGATGGAGCCCGCCTTACCGCCCGAGCGCCCCGTAGCACCCAAGCGGTTCCTTCTAGCTCTGTTAAGCATTGGAATAGGTGGCGCCGCGGCGATCGCAGTAGCGCTTGGGCTTGAACTGCTTAACGAGCGCGTGCGTCGGCCCGTAGAGATCGAGCGCCGCCTCGGTATCGAGGTCATGACATCCATTCCCTACATCCGTGCTGACTCGAGCTGGAGTGCTCTGCGCCTGGCACGCTGGGTCGTCGTGCCGCTCATTGCCATCGGCGTAATCCTGTTATGACCGAGGAAGTCTTCATGAACGATATTTTCCGTGAGCCCCTCCACCACGATGCGCGACCTGCTCAAGAAATTTCCGGGCCCAAAGTTGTGCCGCTTGTTCCGATGATTGAAGAACCACGCCTGGCCCTCAGAGACGAAGGGTGGGACGACTTGCCCGAGATCAAGCTGGACAAGCGTCACCTCGCCCGCAACAGGATCATTGCCGCCGCCCGGCGCGATCCCGCCCACGTCGCCATCAACATGTTGCGCACCAGGCTGATGAGCACGATACGCGAGAAGAAGTGGCGCACCATCGGGATTACCTCTCCAAGAGGCGGTTGCGGCAAGACCACCCTGGCGCTCAACCTCGCGTTCAGCCTCGCCCAGCAAACCAATTTCAAGCTGGCCTTGCTGGACCTGGATCTGCATCGTCCGAGCCTTGCCAGCAGGCTGGGCTGGTACGGCCAAAGCGATATCGAGAGTTTCCTGCGCGGCCGGGCCAATTTGAGCGAAAGGCTCTGCCGCTTCAAAGACCAGTTGGCAATCGCAACCAATAGCACGCAGACATCCAACGCGGCGGAACTCCTGATGGAGTGTGTTCCCGGACCAGCCATTCGCCGCATGCGCGATTCGCTGTCGCTGGACCTGGTTGTGTTCGACTTGCCACCGATGCTCGCTACGGATGATGTTCTGGCAATCCTGCCTTCGACCGATGCCATAATACTTGTTGCAGCCGCCGGGCAGACCTCCATGGCCGATATAGACCTGTGCGAAAAAGAATTGTCACTGCACAGCAAGTTCGGCGGGCTAGTCCTCAACAAGACCCGCTACCTGCCTGACCGCTACGGTTACTAAGGCACGCAGGACCAATTGACCCCGCAAAGACTGCCCGGCACGCCCACCCGTTTGGGTGGTGCAGAACTTGCCTAGCTCCCGGTATAAACTTATCCCTAGGTATAATCCAGGTCGGGTTAGCCTGGCGGGCCGTGGCCTAGCCCGTTTTACGCTTCGGAAAATCTGGGCTTTTCTGGCGTCGTCCGAAAGGCCCTGAAAGGGAGCCGGCCCGACGGGAGACGGAGCAATTAACTAAGTCAGAGACTGAATCGATCAACACTTCTTTTTGAGATGTTGGAAGAGCTGGAGTGTTATACAGTGATCTCCTGGAGGGAGTAGATGAACGGGGCGGCTTCGATTGCTCTCATTGCGGACACCGAAGAACTTTTCAGCTACGCATTGGCTGCGCTCCTAAAAGACCGCCTGAACTTCCATGAAGTTATTTCGGTCTCGCGCTTTTCAGAAGCATCTCGCATTCTCGCGGCGAACTCGTCAATAGATTTTGCCGCGATCGACATCGCCCTACCGGATATGAACGGCCTCAACGATATCGCCAAGCTTCGGGTGGACTACCCCGAGTTGCGATTGGCGGTCATCGCTCGGTCCAGTGGGCGCGATGATATACTGCGCGCACTGATCGTAGGTATTCATGGCTATATCCCCCGTCGTCTGGAGGTAGCGGAAGTCGTCCAGGCGCTGGAACTCATCAATAGCGGCCATATCTATGTTCCTTCCGCCCTCTCCGAGGTCGGGGATGACGGGGCACAAGTAACCAGCGGCAGATCGTTGAGCGGCAGCCCGGATCGGCATGAACTGAACCTCGTCAATACCCGCCTGACCAGCCGGCAGCTCGAGGTGGTTGACCTTATAGCTCAAGGCAAGAGTAACAAGCAGATTGCCAGGCAGCTTCAACTTTCAGAAGGAACTGTAAAGGCACATGTCAGTGCTGTGTTCAAGGTTCTTGATGTCCATGACAGGGCAAGCGTAGCTGCCTTCGCCGGCGGAAGACCTAGCATATAACCTAAGTCAATAAAATTGAGGCCGGACTATATCTTCAAAGTGCATATATAGACCTTTTAGTCCATCGCCGCCTATTGGAAGCCAATGAGAAACGTGTTCAAAATATATTACGGTGGGCAATATAGGTTAATGTAAAACGTCATGTTACTTAAGGGGGGCGATAGTGACGATAATACAGGAACGATGTGTCGTAGTCGTAGATGCCCAGGAACTCCGCCGCGCCGGTATAGCGGCGCTGCTAGTACCTTTGGCGGAGACCTTGGGCGTAGCCACCATCAGCCTGGCTCCGAATGAGCTAAATCGGCCATTGCCGATTTCAGCAACGCCGGTATTTGTCGTCTTCAGCGTAGGTGGGACCTCACTGCATTCCGCGCAAATGTCGCGCTGGGCCGCTGACATTGCCCGTGTGTTCGCCAACGTACCATGCTTGGTGCTTTCCGATCTGGACGAGCCGGAGGAGGCTATCCTCGCAGCCCAACTCGGGGAACAGGCCTTCATGTCCACAAGCATGGAGCCGCATATGGCTCTACAGATATTCGCCTTCGTGATTGGCGGAGGAACCTACTTTCCTCGCGAGGCGCTCCTGCAAAAGGCCGCCCGACCGGAAGCGACACAGCCTGCGGGTTTGACAATTGACGAGCTTTCGCCGCGGCAATTGCAGGTTCTCGAAAAACTCCGCCAGGGAGTCTCCAACAAGCAGATCGCGCGTGACCTCACATTGCAGGAATCCACGGTCAAAGTGCATGTTCGGGAAATCATGCGGAAGCTGGGCGCACACAACCGCACCCAGGCCGCTCTTATGGGTGCCCGCGTCAGCAGCGCCGTTGTGCAGATCAGCGCCAGCGCTTCGAAAGCGCCCCCCATGATATCTGGCAGTCTGTTCGGGGCAGCGTATCGAGATCGGGACAAATTTGCGCGTCCCGAGTCAAATACCGTGGTGCCCCTAAGAACAATGTAATGTGCTCGGGCGCCACTAACTCGGTTCCGTTCTGAGACCAAACAGTGTTGCGGTTCGCCCCTTGGCGCGGGCCGGCGGGATGGACGCCCACCGCGAATTTTCGGTGACTGGGGCGGCACGGGGAGCCTCTCCGCACATGGCTGGCATGTCCAGGCGAACCAAACCGGAACTCGTGCGTTGCTGTTGGTGAAGTAATCCACGCACAGGTTCATTCGATGTCCCAAATTGATGCTGTCGGTCCCCATGCTGTTCCGCAGCTGGCTATTTTTACTGACTTCGATGGAACACTGGTGGAGTTGGCAGAAACGCCTGATGACATCGACGTGCCATGGAACCTGCCCGCCGAACTAGAGCGCGCAGCGCGTGAGTTCGACAGCGCCTTCGCGGTGCTTACCGGCCGGGAGATTGCAGATATCGACAAGTTCCTGTCCCCGCTCCACCTTCCGATTGCCGGCGCTCATGGCACCCAACGCCGACGCGCTGACGGGTTCATCGAAACAATCGATCCTGCATCCGTTCTGGGGGCAGAGGAAATCGCCCACGCTATCGAGCCATTGGTCGCGGCCAATCCGGGCCTGGTGATGGAGGCCAAGGAAGGCGCAGTTGCGCTGCACTACCGCCTGGCTCCGGAATTGGAGGAAACGGCACGCAACGCCATGGAAGAGGCGCTGCACAACGTTACCGATTTCACGCTGGTGCCCGGCAAGATGGTTTTCGAAGCCCGGCCCAGCGGTGTCAATAAGGGGGAAGCCCTGCGCGCCTTCATGCGCGAAGAACCCTTCCTTGGCCGCACGCCGATCTTTATCGGCGACGACATAACCGACGAGGATGCTTTCATTGCGGCTCAGGAACTGGGTGGCGTTGGCATCAAGCTGGGTGAGGGCGATACGGCGGCGCGGATGCGCATAGCCAACGTGGCATCGGTCCACGCATTGATCAAAGGTCTGGGCGATATTGCCGCCCGCGATCGGGAGTTAGCAGAAGCCCATTAAGGGTGGACAACTGGGGGCAGTTTATTGAGTAGAATTATCGTCGTATCGAACCGCACGCCGGGCAAGGGACCCACTGCCGGGGGACTTGCCGTAGCGCTGCGCAAAACCCTCGCCGAACGCGAGGGTTTCTGGTTTGGCTGGTCAGGCAAGCTGGTGGAACACCCCAGCGAGAAGGCGCGCTTCGAGGACATTGATGGCCTTTCGGTCGCGCAGATCGATCTCACCCGCGACGACCATCACGCCTATTATGCCGGGTTTTCCAATTCGATCCTGTGGCCATCCTTCCACTTGCGGCTGGACCTCGCAACCATCGAGGCGCACTGGTACGAGGGATATCGCGGGGTGAACGCGCAGTTCGCCCGGGCCCTTCTGCCCCTGCTCAAACCTGACGATTTGATCTGGGTGCATGACTACCATTTAATTCCGCTGGCCAGTGAGTTGCGCGCCCTGGGCGTACGCAACCGCATCGGGTTCTACCTGCATATCCCCTTCCCGACGCTCGATGCGCTCTACGCCATCCCCCACCACCAGGAATTGATGCGCGACCTATCGCGCTATGATCTGGTCGGCATGCAGGCGCAGCGCGACGTCACGGCCTTCACCGAATTTGCCGAACATCAGGCGCCCTCGAACCTATCCGGCGACCCGCTCCAGACCGTGGATTTCAGCCGCACGGAAGTGGCTTCCTTTCCAATCGGCTCCGACCCGGACGCCTTTGCCAAGCTCGCCGTCAGCCCTGCGGCCACCAAGATGATCAAGCGCATGGACCGCGTCATGGGCGTCCAGAAGCTTGTTCTGGGTGTCGATCGGCTGGATTATTCCAAGGGCCTGCCACAGCGGGTCGAGGCCTACGAAAAGCTCCTCGCCAATGACAGCCGCTTCCGGCGCAATGTCCATATGCTGCAGGTGGCTCCGCCCTCGCGCGACACCATCAAGGAATATCGCGAGGTCAGCGACGCGCTGGATGCCATGTGCGGGCGGGTCATGGGGCGCTTTGCCGAGCCGGACTGGTCGCCCCTCACCTATGTGAAGCGCGCCTATGGGCAAGCGAGCCTTGCCGGCCTCTATCGCCTGGCAAAAGTTGGCCTCGTCACGCCGCTCCGCGATGGGATGAATTTGGTCGCCCACGAATATGTCGGCTCGCAGGACCCTAAGGACCCGGGCGTATTGGTCTTGTCCCGTTTCGCCGGCGCCGCCGAGATCTTCGATACGGCTATCCTCGTCAATCCTTTCGACACCGACGAGACTGCCGAGGCCTTGCGCATGGCGCTGGACATGCCGCTGGAGGAACGTATCGAGCGCTGGCAGGCGTTGATGAACGCCGCCCGCAGGCACAATGTGGAAGACTGGTCCAAGAGCTTCATCGAGCGCCTGGCGCCCTCCACGGCGCCCGATGGCACGACGCGCGACATTCTCTATCTCGCGTCCGTGGCCTGACCCCATCACCCAACAAAAAAAGGCGGCCACTCGGGCCGCCTTTTCCATAAATCGAAGATTGTGGCTTACGCCACGCGACCGCGCTGGCGGTCGGCATTGGACCGGCCACCGGTCTTGAGCGCGTCCTTCTGCGCCTTGCCCCAACGCTGCTTTGGCTTTGCGGCGCCTGCAGCAGGCTTGGCCGCCATGGGCTTGCCCGTTTCCATGTCGCGACGAACGCCACGCGGTGCCTGGCCCTCAGGACGCGTGCGGCCTTCGGCAGCAGGACGCGAGCGCGGTGCTTCCGACGGCTGGTGGTGTGGCTGGCTCTTGTTGTTGCCTTCCGCGCCGAACTCCGCGAACGGACGACGCTCTGCGGGCGAACGACGATCGGCCTGGACCCGCGGATTCTTGGACGAACGCGGCCCCGGACGACCGCCCGAAGGCTTCTTGTAAGCCGAGCGTGGTGCCTCCACGACACCAGTGTCATTGCCGATGTGCAGATCGCCCGAGACCGGTAGCGTGCGGCGGATCAGGCGCTCCACGTCACGCAGCTTGCCGCGTTCCGTGCCGTCACACAGTGTAATGGCAAAACCGGACGCGCCGTTGCGACCCGTGCGGCCAATGCGGTGCACATAGTTTTCCGGATCGTCGGGCAGCTCGTAATTCACCACATGGGTGATGCCTGGAACGTCGATGCCACGCGCTGCGATATCGGTTGCGACCAGAATGCGCACGCCGCCTGACGCAAAGCCCTTGAGCGCTGCCTGGCGGGCATTCTGCGACTTGTTACCATGAATGGCCGCAGCCTTGTGGCCATCGATCTCGAGGTTCTTGGCGACGCGGTCGGCACCATGCTTGGTGCGTGCAAAGATGATGACGCGTTCCATGTTCTCGGTTTCGCTGGCCAGCAATTCATTGAGCACGCCACGCTTAGCCTTGGCACCCGAGAGGATGACCCGCTGGTCGATCTTGACCACGGTCGAACCTGCGACCGACGCATCGACACGCACCGGCTCATTGAGCAGGCTCTTGGCGAGGTCGGCCACTTCGGGAGCCATGGTCGCGGAGAACATCATGGTATGGCGCTTGAAGCCAATCGCCTTGGCGACGGCGCGCACCGGCGCAATGAACCCCATGTCGAGCATGCGGTCGGCCTCATCGAGCACAAGCCAGCGCGTTTCGTTCAGCCGGATCTTGCCGTCGTCCATCAGGTCCTTGAGACGTCCAGGAGTCGCGACGGTGATATCGACACCGCGCTCGAGCTTCTTGACCTGATGATAACGCGACACGCCTCCCAGCAGCAAAACCGTGTCGAGCTTCATCTTGGAGCCAGCAAACTTGCGGATTGCTTCATCGATCTGCACAGCAAGCTCGCGCGTCGGCGCCAGGATCAGCGCCCGTGTGGTCAGCGGCCGCGGGCGGCCTGTAAGGCCCAGAATGCCAGCCAGGATCGGCAGGCCAAAAGCCGCCGTCTTGCCCGAACCGGTCTGGGCAATGCCCATAACGTCCCGTCCTTCAAGCAGCTTGGGAATAGCCTGGCTCTGGATCTTGGTGGGCTCGGTGAAGCCGCCAGCGGCGAGGCTGTCGGTGATGATCGAGGGAAGCCCAAGGGAAATAAAGTCGTTCAAAGAACAGTTCTTTCTGCGCCCAAATGGCGCTGCAGAGCGCGCAGAACAATGCAGCGCGCATGACGCCAACCGAACCTTCGGCGGGCGGGTCAACAGGTGCAATCGGGCGATAAAAGGGAAGCTATCGCGCGGGTGCTGGCTCGAACCCGGACAAACTGTTTCCGGGCTGACTTCGCCGCTCACCGCAGGGGATAAGAAGAGAAGTCCGTCACCAATTTCTGGCGCCAGCGGATCCACTAAAGGTCCATGCGCCGGTGACGATGTCGCTGATATGGGGGAAGCAGGCTGGAATAGCAAGGCAATTCGCGGTAACGCCGTGCATGGTGGGGTTGCGGCGGGAACCTGAACAGCGTCAAATTCCCCCGTACCAGTCATACCCCAGATCTTCCCAGTACCCGCCCTTCCCTCGCCCGAACGGCGACAGATCATCCACCAGCTCGATCGTATGAAGGTATTTGGGCTGCTTGTAGCCCAGCGCTCGTTCGATCCTCAGCCGGATCGGCGCGCCGTTCGCCACCGGCAAGACCTGGTCATTGAGCCCGTAGCTCAGGATCGTCTGCGGATGATAGGCGTCGACCAGGTCCGAGCTTTCATAATAGAGGATATCGCCGCTCAGCGTCCGCTGGATATTGTCATAGCAATGATAGACGCAGAACCTGGCCTGCGGCTTCACTCCCGCCATGTCGAGGATCGGACCCAATGGCGTGCCCGTCCATTTGGCAATGCAACTCCAGCCCTCCACGCAATCGTGCCGCGTAATCTGCGACCGCGCCGGCATGTTGCGCAACTCATCGAGCGAAAAGCTCACCTCCCGTTCCACCATGCCTTTGACCGTCAGGCGGTAGGGCGCAAAGTTCTGCATCTTGAGGAAAGTATATTCCGGCGTGGTCGGGTCCATGGAGCCATTGGGTCGTTGCCCCTGCCGGATTTCGCTGGCGGAATACTCCCGCGCCAGCGTCTGGTCCCCGATCAGTGCCCGCTGCACCTGATAGGTAAGCACGTTGGCCTGTTCCATCACCTGGCGCACCTGGTTGTCTCGTGCGCCAAGAAAGTCGAACTGGTCACATCCAGCGAGGATCAGCCCAGAACCGGCCACCGCCGTCCCGCGCAGGAAATTGCGTCGCGTAATGAGCCCGCTCATGGCTTGTCTCCCTGCGTTGTGGGTGTGCCCGGGCTGGCGCGATACCAGCCGGTAATCATCGAGCGCAACTCATTGAGCGGTCCTGCCGCCACTACCATGACGATATGGACCACAAAGAACGTCACCAGCAGCAGCATGACGATGAAATGGACCGTTCGCGCCGTTTGCCGCCCGCCAAACAGGTCCAGCATCCACGGCGCCGCCGCGTTTATCCCCGGGCTCATGGTCAGCCCCGTCATGATGATCAGCGGAAAGAGCACGAAGAACACGGTAAAATAGGCCAGCTTCTGCAGCGGCCCGTAACTGCGCCCATGCTTGAGGCGCAGGCGGGCGTGATCCGCCACATCGCGGGGAATGGCACCAATATCCGCAGGGCGCGGAACGACATCACGCCTCAGATGACCATTGATGAAGCTGGCGACGAACCAGATCAGCATCGTCGCCACAAACATCCAGGCAAAAAAGAAGTGCACCACGCGCCCGGTACCAAGGTCCCGGTATGACGGGATCGTCACCGCTCCGGGAAATGCAGTAAAGCTCGGCCGTTCGGCCGATCCACTCACCCCGAGCACGCCGGTGGTGTCGAAACTCTGTCCAAGGACCGTGGTGCGTCCACGTGGCCCTGCATCGGAATTGAAGGCACCGATCGAGAGGATGGAGTTATCGAACTCGAAGCCCGATTGCTGCCCGATATAGAGCGCCGGATGCGCATTGAAGATCTGCAATCCCGTCAGTAACAGGAAGAACAGGCAGATCGCCCAGACCCAGTGCGTTACCCGGGTCCAGATCGACTGCCGGTAGATCAGCGGCCCCCGGCTACCCGGTAGGCTCTTGGTGTCGGTCATGCTCTTCCCCGCGCTGTTGCAACCCATAGTTACGGTATCGCAGGGAAGAATGGCTCACCATCACCGTTATATTATCGACGCGAGTAGCCGCGAGCTACTCCTCGCGCGCCGCCCAGTTCATGCCGCGACGCAGGATCGTTGCCATCTCACGGTTATCGAACTCCTTGGCCTGATGCCCAAGCGTTGAATGAAACACCCGGCCCTTGCCATGCTTGCGTTTCCACACCACCGGCATCTTGACGCCCTCGATCCATGAGGCGTGCTCGCCGGTAAATGTGGTGGTCGCCAGCACGTGGTTGGATGGGTCCACGTGCATGTAATATTGCTCCGACGTATAGGGGAACGACTTGACCCCCGCCATGATCGGATCGAGCGGATCGGCGACATCAACGGTGTAGTCGATGATGTTGCCGGGGTGCGCGACCCACTGGCCACCCACCATGAACTGGTATTCCACCGACTCGCGGAACGCGTCGCTCATCCCGCCGTGATGCCCGGCCAGTCCGACGCCGTTCTCCACCGCCTTGGTGAGGTTCTCAGCTTCTGCCTTCTCGATCTTGCTCATCGTGAAGATCGGCACGATCAACGACAAATCGTGGATCGATGGATCGGCAAAGGCGCTGGTT
The DNA here is from genome assembly GCF_003056355.1 of Devosia naphthalenivorans. Classification (GTDB taxonomy): domain Bacteria; phylum Pseudomonadota; class Alphaproteobacteria; order Rhizobiales; family Devosiaceae; genus Devosia; species Devosia naphthalenivorans. The sequence goes on along the minus strand of NZ_PYVW01000002.1, from coordinate 370,778 downwards.
TCCGTAGCCATGCGAACGGAATAGCCGTCCTCGTGCAGCCAGCGGCGATAGATAGCGGCACACTCTTCTGGGTCATGCCCAGACCACCCGCCATAAACGATCAGTGCGCTTTTCATGCTGCAATTCCCCGCAAATCAAACGGCGCGGAGATTACCTGACTAAAGCGCCAAGGGAACCCCACCAAGGAAATTATGCGGTGGCGGCGTGCCCCCGGTCCGCAGGGGAGCAAGCCACCGCAAGCGCCGAGCCTGCGATCCTGTGCAGCGATTTCACGTCGCTCGAAACGCGTGCTTTTCACTGTTGCAAAAGACTGCTTAACTGCCCCCGGCCCGCTGCCCAATTGCTCGCGAGAAGCAAGGCGATGCAGGACACGGCGCGGACGAGACAGTCGACCAGCACAAAGGGATAAAAGGGATGAAGAGTCTACTTCTGGGCGCCACCGCGCTGACGCTCTGCGCCGGGTTTTCAAGCGCTGCCTATGCCGATTTCACGCTTAACATCCTTCACATCAACGACTTCCATTCGCGCTTCGACCCGATCACCGACAGCGACAGCAATTGCGACGCGGAAACCGACGCCGCCGGCGAATGTTTCGGCGGTATTGCGCGTCTCAAGACCATCATCGACGACACTCGCGCAAAGTACGAGGATGGCAATTCCCTGCTCCTCTCGGCGGGCGACAATTTCCAGGGCTCGCTGTACTACACCACCTACAAGTCCAAGGTCGTCTCCGACTTCTTCAACCAGATGGGCTTCGATGTGGTCGCTACCGGCAACCATGAGTTCGACGATGGCCCCGAAGAATTCATGAAATTCATCGAAGCTGCCGAATTCCCGATCATCGGCGGCAATTTCGATGTCACGCGCGACGAGAACCTGCGCGGCAAGATCAAGGGCTCCATCGTCGTTGAAATCGGCGGCGAGAAGATCGGCATCATCGGCGCCACCACCGAGGATACGCCTGAAATTGCGGCGCCGGGCCCCAATGTCGAATTCACCGACGTGATCCAATACGTACGCGGCGCGTCCGAAGCGCTCGACGCGGCTGGGGTCGACAAGATCATCCTGCTTAGCCACATCGGCTATACGGTGGACCTGGATGTTGCCGCGGCTTTGCCACTGGTCGACGTGATCGTGGGCGGTCACAGCCATACCCTCCTCAGCAACACTGCCGAAGGCGCAGCAGGCCCCTACCCCACCATGGTTACCAATCCCGAAGGGATTGAAGTTCCCGTGGTGCAGGCCAACCAGTACGGCAAATACCTGGGTGACATCGCGATCACCTGGGACGACAACGGTGTTGTGACATCAGCCGAAGGTGAGCCCTTCCTGATCGATGCTTCGGTCGACGGCAACGAGGACTTCAAGGGCCAGCTTGCTGCGCTTGCTGCCCCAATCGAAGAAGCCATGGGCGAAGTGATCGGCACCACCACGGGTCCAATCGACGGCGCCCGCGAAAGCTGCCGCGCCGTTGAGTGCCAGATGGGCAATCTCGTGGCCGAAGCCATGCTCGACCGCGTCAAGGACCAGGGCGCAACGATCGCCATCGCCAATGGTGGCGGCTTGCGTGCCTCGATCGATGCTGGCGAAATTACCAAGGGCGAAGTCATCACCGTGCTGCCCTTCTCCAACACTCTGGCGACGGTCGATATTTCGGGTGCCGACGTCATCGAAGCGCTCGAAAACGGCGTCAGCGATGTCGAGAATGCCGCTGGCCGCTTCGCCCAGATTGCGGGGCTGAAATATTCCTACACCCTCTCCAAGCCCGCCGGTCAGCGCATCAGCGACGTCATGGTCGGTTCCGGCGACAGCTTTGAGCCCATCGACGAAGACGCCACCTACACCATCGTCACCAACAACTATGTCCGTGGCGGCGGCGACGGCTTCGCTACATTCGCCGAAGGCGACAACGCCTACGATTTCGGCCCGCCGCTCGAAGAAGTCCTGGCTGACTACATCGCCAAACAGGGCGGCGAATACACGCCCTTCACCGACGGCCGCATCACCGTCATCGAGTAAACCCACCAACAAAAAGGGCGCCCACCAGGCGCCCTTTTCAAATTCCTGGCCGCGGGCCAGTCACGCACGGCTACGTGCAATCTGCCCCCAAGCCAGCAGGATAATCACCGCGCCTACGATGGAGGCGATGAACCCGGCCCCGTCACCCGCGTTGTACCAGCCGACCGCCTGCCCAAGCCATGTCGCCAGCACCGCGCCCACGATGCCCAGAACGGTGGTCAGGATAAATCCGCTCGGCTTGTGACTGCCCGGCGTAATCCACTTGGCGATGAGCCCTGCAAGAAACCCGATAATGACGGCCCAGATAATACCCATAGCGTGACGCTCCGTGTGTTGTTCAACCTAGATCGCAACGCATGCCACCGCGTTCAAGATCATTCCCATCCCAACGCAATATTCCCGTTTCCCCCCGCGTCATTCCCGCGAACGCGGGAATCTCACTTCCCTTCGGCGAAAAAGTGGGGTTCCCGCTTTCGCGGGAATGACGCGGCAGAACCCCAATCACACCTGGTATTCGCTAGCATCGCGGTCGGTCGCCACCGACAGATCCAGCACCTTCTGGATATTGGTCGCGTGCCGGAAGCTTGGCTCCAAGTTTTTCCCCGTTCGGAACGCCTCGACGAACCGCATATAATTGGTGGCCACGGGTTCCACCTCCACGTCGGTCCAGGTGCCCGTTTCCGCGTCGGCTCCAAGGCAGGTGCGCAATTGCGACCAGTCATGCCGGTGCTGCACTTCGACGGAACCCAATTCGCCATAGATACGCAGGCGCAATTCGTTGAAGTGCCCCGTCGCCCAGCGCGTGGCGTGGATTACGCCCAAGGCGCCGTTTTCCAGCTGCGCCGTCATGGCAAAGCTGTCATTGGCGTCCAGCTCATATTCGCCGATGCGGTTGTTCTCGGCCTTTTCAAAAGTATGGAGGCGGCAGAACACTTTGGAAAAATCGCTGCCTGCGCCATAGGCCGCAAAGTCCAGGATATGCACGCCGATATCGCCCAGCACGCCGTTCGAGCCATGCTTTTTGGACAAGCGCCACAGCCACTGGCTTTCAGTGCGCCAATCGCCCCAGGCCTTGCTCACCAGCCAGCTCTGCAGATAGCTCGCCTCGAAATGCTTGACCTTGCCCACCTGTCCCGACTGCACGATTTCGCGTGCCTTCTGCAACTGGCTCACATTGCGATACGTGAGGTTCACCATGTTGATGAGCCCGGCAGCTTCCGCCGTCTCGGTCATCTCGAGCGCCTTGGCGTGGTCCGTTGCCAGCGGCTTTTCGCAAAACACGTGCTTGCCCGCGCGCAATGCCGCCATCGTGGTCGGATGGTGGATTGAATCGGGAGTGACGTTGGCCACCCCGTCGAATTCACCCCATGCGAGCGCCGCATCCAGCGAGCCAAAGCCACGCTCGATATTGTGCGTAGCATTGAAGGCTTCAACACGCGCCGGATCGACGTCCACACCGCCCACCAGGGTCACGCCCTCAATAGCTGCGAAGTGCTTGGCATGTTGGTTGGCCATGCCGCCGGTTCCCAAAATGAGGATCCGCATATTCTTCTTCCTATGCGGCACCTGGTGGTCCGCCATGATTCAACGCACACACGGCGTCATCCCGGCTCTGAGCCGGGGTGACCCCCTGAAGTGCAAACGAGATGTCCTACCTAAAGCCTTCTTCACGTCCGTGATGCAGCTTCGGGCCGCGCTCTTCGATCTTTTCGAGTGCCTCGTCAACAGGCACATTGGGTGCCTCAAGCATTTGTGGGAAGCGGTTGGCGTTGTAGGCCCAGTTGACCGCATTGCGCAGCACCAGACCGACCGTGTCGTCGTGATAGGTTGGGTAGGTTTCGTGGCCGGGACGGAAGTAGAAGATGTTGCCAGCGCCACGGCGATAGGTCAGCCCGCTGCGGAAAACCTCGCCACCCTGGAACCAGGAAACGAATACCGTTTCCAGCGGCTCGGGCACCGAGAAGGGCTCGCCATACATCTCTTCCATTTCGAGTTCGAAATAGGGCGGCAGGCCCTGCGCGATCGGGTGTCCCGGGCTCGTGACCCAGAGCCGTTCGCGCTCGCCGGCTTCGCGCCAAGTCAGCCCGCAAGGCGAGCCCATCAGCCGCTTGAAAATCTTGGAGAAGTGCCCCGAGTGGAGCACGATCAGGCCCATGCCTTCCCAAACGCGCTTGGCAACGCGCTCGACGATTTCGTCCTGCACCTGGCCATGCGCGGCGTGACCCCACCAGACCAGCACGTCGGTGTTGTCGAGTGCCTCGACGGTGCAGCCATGCTCAGGCTCCTGCAGCGTCGCCGTTTTGGTCACGATATTGCTGTCGCTGGCCAGCAGCTTGGCAATCTGGTTGTGCATGCCGTTGGGATAGTTGTCAGAAACGATCTTGTTCTTTTGCTCGTGAACGTTTTCGCCCCAGATCAGGGTACGGATAGGCATGGGGTATCTCCTAAGAATAGTTGGGCCGAAGCGGGGTCTTGGGGAGGCTATCCGCCACGGCTGCATTTCACACTCGCGCCGGAACTGTCCAGCGCATTCGCTGCCTGCATTTGGTGCCTCGGCTTGTGGCCGGGAAGCAGGTCAAACGCACTGCATCGGTGCTGGTTGCGGATCAGGTCCGCAGCCAGCTGGGTCGGGTTGGCGGCAACTGGAAGCGCGGCTGGCTAAGCTACGGGCTTGCCTGCTGCGTTGAAGCGATGAATCTTGTCTGGCATGGGCGAGATCTGCACCACATCGCCACTCCTGTAAGTGTTCACGCCATCGAGCCGCACGACGACTGGCTCCTCGGTGCCCATCTCAAGATAAACATAGCTGTCCGCACCCAGATTCTCGGTGTGGATCACCGTGCCGCTCCAGACGCCATTCTCGGGCACGATGGTGATGTGCTCGCCCCTGATACCTACTGTGTCGGCATTGAAGCTCTTGGCCAGATCGCCCGAAATGAAGTTCATCTTTGGTGAGCCGATAAACCCGGCCACGAACACCGAATTTGGCTTCTCATAGAGCTCCATGGGCGTACCCACCTGCTCCACCAGCCCGTCGCGCAACACACAGATGCGATCGGCCAGTGTCATGGCCTCCACCTGGTCGTGCGTCACATAGATCATGGTCACGTTGTCCATGCTTTCGTGCAGCTTGGCAATCTCGATGCGCGTCTGCACGCGTAGCGCCGCATCGAGATTCGACAACGGCTCATCGAACAGGAACACCTTCGGATCGCGCGTGATGGCACGACCAATGGCAACACGCTGGCGCTGGCCGCCAGATAGCTGCTTGGGCAGCCGATCAAGATACTGACGGATTTGCAGCATATCGGCGGCCTTCTCCACACGCCGGCGGATCTCTTCCTTGCTCTGCCCCTTCTCCAGGGTCAGGCCGAACGCCATGTTGTCGTAGACGCTCATGTGCGGATAAAGCGCGTAGCTCTGGAACACCATGGCGATGCCGCGCTTGGAGGGCGCCAGGGAATTGACGACCTTGCCATCAAACAGCATTTCGCCGGAGGTAATATCCTCAAGGCCCGAAATCAGGCGCAACAGGGTGGACTTGCCGCATCCGGAAGGCCCCACGAACACCATGAACTCGCCCTTGCGGACTTCGAGATCCACACCCTTGATGACTTCTACTGCGCCAAAGGCCTTGCGGACGTCGCGAAGCTCGATGCTTGCCATTTCTTTTCTCCTTAAGGCCGACTGGACAATTTGATTAGGCCGAGTCGAAAATTTCGATCTTCGAGAACCGGACCGGAGCGTACGCGCGAGTACGTGAGGACCGGAAGCGCAGAAGATTGGAATTTGCAGGCCGGCATAGGCAAAATGGACATCGGTCCTAGCCCTTCACGCCGCCGGCGGTGAGCCCGCTGACGATCTTGCGCTGGAAAATCAACACCAGAACCACCAGCGGCACGGTCACGATGACCGAGGCTGCCATGATGATGCCCCAGGGGATTTCATATTGAGAACCGCCCGACAGCAGCGCGATGGCTACCGGCACGGTGCGGGTCTGGTTGGATACGGTAAAGGTCAGCGCGAACAGGAATTCGTTCCAGGCCGCGATGAAGGCCAGCAGGCCCGTCGTTACCAGCGCTGGCCACATCAGTGGCATGAACACGCGCGTGATGATGACCCACGGCGTTGCCCCATCCACGATTGCCGCTTCCTCGATTTCTACCGGCAGGTCGCGCATGAACGTGGTCAAGACCCAGACCGTGAAGGGTAGCGTGAAGATCGTATAGGAGAAGATCAGTGCCCAAGGCGTGTTGTAGATGCCGAGGAACCGGATCACCTCGAACAGGCCCGCCAGCACGGCGATCTGGGGGAACATCGACACGGCCAGGATGGTCATCAGCAAAAGGCTGCGCCCCCTGAACCGCACCCGGCTGAGCGCAAAGCTCGCGGTGATCGCAAGGAACAGCGCCAGCAGCACGGTGACACTTGCCACGAACACCGAGTTCAAGAGGTTGCGCGGGAAGGCGCCCTGGCTGAATACCGATTGGTAATTGGCGAGGCTGAACGAGGTCGGCCAATAATTGATGCGGAACAGGTCCGTCCCGGTCTCCAGGCTCGTCAGGATCGCATAGTAGAACGGGAACAACGACACTAGGACGATGAACACCACCAGTGCATAGAACAGCACCCGCTTGGTGACCTTCCAAAGGTCAAACGTTGCGGTCATCAGCGCGCTCCCCCGTCAAAATTGACCTTGCCCAGCCAGATATAGACGATCGTGAACAGGGCGATCAGCAAGAAGAGCAGGGTCGATTGGGTCGAGCCCTCAGCGAAATTATCAAACTGGAACAGATTCTCCTGCGCCAGGACCGACATTGTCTTGGTCGCCGCCGAGTTGGGCGTCAGCACATAGATCAGATCGAAGATGCGCAGCGCATCAAGCACGCGGAAGATGATCGCAACCATCAGCGCCGGGCGTACCAGCGGCAGGGTAATCCGGAAGAACTGCTTGATCGGATGCACGCCATCGATATCGGCAGCTTCATAGATGTCCTTGGGGATCATCTGCAGCCCCGCCAAAATCAGCAGCGCCATGAATGGCGTGGTTTTCCAGATATCCACCACCAGCACAGCCATCATGGCCGTGTCGGGCGATGCGGTCCACGCGACGGGCGCGCCGAGCAGGCCCAGCCGCACGCCCAGATCGTTGAGGATGCCGAACTGGTCGTTGAGCATCCAGCTCCACATCTTGGCCGACACGATCGTCGGGATGGCCCATGGGATCAGGATAGCGGCCCGCACGATGCCGCGTCCCCTGAATTCGGCATTCAGCACCAGGGCCACGATCATGCCGAAGATAGTTTCCCATACCACCGACCAGAAAGCGAAGCGCACCGTGTTCCAGACGGCATTCCACCAGTCCGGGTCGGCCAGCACCCCGCGATAGATGGTCCGGCCGCTCTCCAGCGTGCGGATCTGCAGGTAATTGGCGAAGCCGACCCACTCGGCGCCATAAAGGTTATTGAGCTTGACGTCGGTGAAGGAGAAGTAGATCGACCGCGCCAGAGGCCAACCCGCCACCACGGCCAGCGCGATCATCATCGGCAGCAAGAACCACCGTGCAGCGCGGGCCCGCTGCTGCATCAGCTCGGACCGACCCCGCCTCTGTGCAATCGCCGGCGATCTGAGCGCTTCGGTCGTCATGCAGCTTCCCCTTGATGTTTGATTTTTTGGGGACGCGAACGGCAGGCGCCCGCATCCCCGTCGCTGATAAACCGGCTTAGTTCAGCAGGTCTTCCAGATCGACTTCAAGCAGTTCCAGGTTCTCGGCGGCTGAACCGTTGCCCGAAAGCGTATCGTGGACCGCGCTCCAGAACAGCGAGGAAGCCTCGTTGTAGTTGGACTGGGCGGGAGCCGAAGGACGCGGCACGGCGGACTGGAAGATTTCTTCCCACGTGGCCATGAACGGCGCAGCCTCAAGCACGTCGGCGTCCTGGTAGAGTGCCTGGATGGACGGAAGGTTGTTCTGCTGGATGGCGCGGCGCTTCTGCGATTCTGCCGAACCCAGGAAAAGGGCCAGCTCGGTTGCCGCTTCCTGCTCGGTCGAGTAGCGCGACACGGCGAAGTTCCAGCCGCCCAAGGTTCCCGATGGCTTTGCACCCTCCCCGACACCGGCAGGAAGTGGCGCCACGTCGAACTTGCCCTTCACGGCCGAGTCATCGCCGTTCGAAAGCGCATAGGCATAGGGCCAGTTGCGCATGAACACGGCATTGCCTAACTGCCAAACGCCGCGGCTTTCCTCTTCCATATAGGCGAGGTTGCCTTCAGGAGAAATGGTACCGATCCAGCTTGCGGCTTCCTCCAGCGCGGCTACGGCCTGGGGATTATTGATCGAGATCGTGCCGTCAGCTTCGATGATCTGCCCGCCGCCATAGGAATTGACCCACTCCAGCGCATTGCAGGTCAGGCCTTCATAGGCATTGCCCTGGAACACGTAACCCCAGAGGTCGGTCGCACCTTCGGCGCGCTCTGCGTCCATGATTTCCTGGGCCGTTGCATGCAGTTCCGGCCAGGTCTTCGGGACTTCCTTGCCGTACTTCTCCAGCAAGTCCGTACGGTAGAATAGGGCAGGAGCGTCGGTATAGCCAGGAATGGCGACCAGCTTGCCGTCAACGGTCTGCGACTCGATGATCGAGGGGAAATGCTCGCCCACCACGTCTGCCGCGGCCTCGGTCAGGTCGATGAACTGATCGGCCAATTGCGGCGCCCAGATCACGTCGGTCGTATAAACGTCGATATCGGCGTTGCCCGCAGCCAGCCACAGCCGGTACTGACCGAACTGGTCGCTGGTGGACGAAGGCATTGGCACGATGGTGACTGTGTGCCCGGTTTCTTCGGTGAAGATCTCGAGCTCGGACTGCAGGAACGCGAGGCCGGTGCCCGTATCGCCGGACACGATCGACAGTTCAGCCGCCTGAGCTGCACCCGCCACCAGCGTCACGCTCGTCAACAGACCTACGAGCAGCTTGTTGGTTTTCATTAGATATCCTCCCGAATGAACCAAGTGTCAGGAGACACGACAAGCAGGCCTGTGCGCAACAGCACCAGCCCGGATCGCCCACCTCCAAAGCGCCTTGCACAGGCGGCTGTTTCCGCCAATTCCAAAGCGCTTTGAACGAAAAGGAACCAGAGCGGCGTATTCCTGTCAAGCAGCAGCACCTCAGAATGTTGAGAACTTTTCTGCTCGATCGAAATAAATATATAAATTTCAAAGAGTTACGAACCGGACACGCGGCCACCTGTAAATTGTACTCGGACAAACATTGAGGTACGCACCTCAGATATGATCCATGTGATTTCGCCCCTTGCGTCAAAATTTGAAATCGCTTTGAATGCCGCAAGAGGAGGATGCAGGAACCGTTAGCAAGGCGGCCTGCTTGCCCGATACTGGTTCCAGCCAGTGGTGCAATTCTTGCACCACTCCGTAGTCGGCTGCACCAAACGAGGCACTAACATCGTCATGAGACTAAAGGATCTGGCCGAGCATCTTGGCCTGTCGCAAACCACTGTCAGCCGCGCGCTCAATGGCTACCCCGAAGTCAACGAGGCAACGCGCCGGCGCGTTGCCGAAACGGCCGAACGGTTGGGCTATCGTCCGAATGCCAGCGCGCTACGGTTGGCAACTGGGAGGTCCGGTGCCATCGGCCTCGTCCTGCGCGGCGCCCACGAGCTTGGGCCGCACATGAGCGAGTTCATGGCCGGCCTCGGCAGCAAGCTGGCCGAGCAGGAAATGGATATCGTCGTTACCATCGTCGAAAGCTATGCCGACGAAATCGCTGCCTATCGGCGCGCCGCCTCCAGCCAGAAGGTGGACGCGGTAATCCTTCACTCCCCGACCGTAAACGATGAACGCGCGACGTTGCTGTCCGAGCTCAAAATCCCGTTCGTGCTGCACGGCCGCACCAATATCAATGCCCCTGTCGCCTGGCTCGACATCGACAATACCGGCGCCATGGAGCGCGCTACCGGCCATCTGCTCGATCTGGGCCACCGCCGTATTGCCCTGCTCAATGGGGTCAAGGGCCGCACCTTTTCCGAGCATCGCGAGATCGGCTATCTGGCCGCACTCTCCTCGCGCGGCATTTCCTTCGATCCGGCGCTGATTTCCAACTCGCTCTTCACCGACGAAGCAGCCTTCCGTCTTGCGCAGAGCATGCTTGAGATGCGCCCCGCACCCACTGCGTTCCTGGCCGGCTCGATGATGACGGCGCTGGGCGTCTTTCGCGCCATCCGCCAGGCGGGGCTGGTCATGGGACGCGACGTTTCCGTCATCGCCCATGATGACGTCTTCCCCTATCTCAACGCCGACAACATGTTCCCCACCATGTCCACCACCCGCTCGTCTATCCGCCAGGCCGGCGTGCGCGTGGCCGACCTGACGCTACAGGTGCTGGCCGGCAAGCCGGCCGAGCAGGTGCGCGAACTCTGGCCGGTGGAACTCGTGCTGCGCGAGAGCTCCGGTCCGCCGCCGGGCTAGGCGTCTATTCGAAGCATGTGGTTGTCGAACAGGAACGGGAAGTGCTGCGGCTCGCGCGACGCTCCGGCAATGCCCACCATCTCGCCTTCGCCGCTGGTCGCGACGAATCCTTTGTCATCCGCTGCCAACCCGCACCCGCTGCGCAGGGTTTCAACCAGCACCGGCCGCCTGCCTTCGACGTCGATGGCGACCAGCAAATTCCCCTCGGGGGAGGACACCGCCACTCTGTTTCCATCGGTCGAAACCGCCACCGAGCCGACATAGTTGCGCAGATCGGCGAGCGTTTCGGGAGGCAGTTCGATGAGTTCGATCGCCCCGTCCATGCTCGCATAACCCACCAGTTGCGGGCTATCGCTCGGCGCGCCCTTGTATTGACACCCAAACCAGACCCGGCTGCGCGCATCGATCGCCATGTGTCGGATCGAGAGCTGGTGCAGCCCTGCATCGAGCCGCAATTGCCCCATAAGGCTGCCGTCCCGGCGATCGATGAACACCACCGAAGGGTCCATGGTTTGGAGGTTCAGTTCAGCCCGGCCATAATCGGGATGCGTTTCAATGCCTCCATTGGCGACCACGAAATGGATACCGTCCGGCATCAGCAGCATTTCGTGCGGACCCGTACCATAGGTCGGAAATTCTCCGACGCGTCCATATCCATCGCTCGCGTCATAGATGCCAATAATGCCCTGCGCCGCCTCGAAATCGCTCTCGGTTGCATAGAGCAGATTGCCATTGGGAGAGAACACGCCATGCCCGAAGAAGTGCCGCCCCTCCACGCTGGTAAGCGTCACCGGTGCTTCCCGCCCAGCCGGGTCGAACACCACGGCAAACGTTCCCGGCTGCCGCGCGAAAACCACGCCGCGTCCGGCCTCGCGGCTCACCGTGATGTCGTGCCCCCTGTCCGGCAGGTCGATGGAGGCAATCACATCGCCCCGCTCGCCCAACAACACCGCGCCATATCGTCCGCTAGCCGTTTGCACGGAACTGGCAAACATCAGCTCGTTCCGCTCCAGCGCCAGCAGTTGCTGCGGCAGAAGGCTGGCGGCAAATCCTGCGCCGGCAGCCTTGAGACCGCCGCTGCCACACCGTCAATCTCCGTCCAGAGAGGAAAAGCCGACGCTCAGACCCAGGGCTGCGGACAATTGTTCGCCCACCTGCGCCTGCAGCGATCCCGTCACCAGCACCAGATAGTGTAGCGCCTGTACCTGTTTGGGATCCTCCACCGCCTGTTCGACTGGTGATGTCACCAAATCCAGGGCCCGGTTGGCATTGCTGAACTCAAAGGCGATCGAATTGTCCAATCCCTTGTCCTTCTCCGCCACGTTCCGCGCCACACCCGACTGATCAATGAACCGACGCATGCCTTCCAGATTAGCGCGGATCATTGCCATAGTCAGTCCAGAGCGCCAGAACAGCGCCAGCTTGGGCTTGGGGGCGGCGTCTGCCTTGGCGATAAATGGATTGATCCGCGTGTCGCGCGTTGCCTCAAGTCCGTGCGACACCAGCCCCACGATCTCCTCCAAGGCTTCGGTTGGCGTGCGATAGTCATCGTATTCCGGCGCCGGCTGCATCAGATGGGCCGCAATGCCATTCTCTTGCTGCCACGCAAAGGCCAGTTCATCGGCAATATCCGAGATATTGGTCGCGATAGCCGCGCCGTATTGGCATCGGAACTGCCCCTCGGCTCCCGTCAGCGCCTCGAAACCCGTGCCGTGCAGGACGAACTCCAGCGCTCCAAACCCCTGCACCGCGACGCTCTTGCCCCGCAGGCTTGCGACATCGGCGGCGCTAGCATCCTCATTCGCCAAAATGGCCTGCACCTGCCGCAGCCCAATCCCCTTGCGATCGGGAAAGAACAGCAACCGCTCCGCGCGGTTGTCTTCCATGAGCGGGCCAATCCGAATAAATTCAACGTGGCCATAGGCGATTGCCGCGTCCGCAAATGCGTCATGCGCGGTTTCCAGCCCCTCGGCAGATGGATCGCTGCAAAGCGCCGCGACCGAGCCTTCCAGCACGCCCGCCTTTTCGGCAAACGCGCTCATACCGGGCCGGATCACCTGGTTCACCGCAGCCTCCAGTACCTTGCCCGGTGCCTCCTGCGCCAAGGTCGGACCGGACAAAATCAGCATCATGCCAACAAGCAATTTGCGCATCAGAGCGATCCTAAAAAGGCCAACAGATTGTCCCGCGTCGCCTGCGACATGCCAGCAAACGCGTCGCGCGCGGCTTGCGCCTCGCCACCGTGCCACAGGATGGCTTCCGTGAGGTTGCGCGCTCGCCCATCGTGCAGGAAAAAGCTGTGCCCGGAAACAGTTTCGGTCAGCCCAATTCCCCATAGTGGCGGCGTCCGCCATTCGGTGCCGCTCGCCTGCCCCTCCGGCCGACGGTCGGCCAGTCCTTCGCCCATGTCATGCAGCAACAGGTCCGAATAGGGCCAGATCAGCTGGAACCGATGCGCCGGGTTTTCGGCATCACGGCTGGTGACAAATTTGGGCACATGGCAGCTGGCGCACCCCGCCTCGTAAAATGCGGCCTTTCCCGCCAACACCTGGGCATCACCCACATCGCGCCGCTGCGGCACTCCCAGCGTCTGGGCATAAAACGTCACCAAGTCCAGCACCGGGTCCGGCGCTTCCGTGGCGCCAAGCCGCACCTGCTCGCCGGTTGGCAGCGCCAGGCATTCGGGCTGGTTCTCCGTGCAGTCGCCATGCGGCAGGTCATCGAGCGGTGTCGAAATTCCGAGATCGCCGGCAAAGGCGGCCGCCGACTGGCTGCGGATGGTCGGCATGCCCGCTTTCCAGCCGAACCGCCCCAGCATCACCGATTCGCTCTCCGGATCGATCGTCCAGTTCGCTCGACCCGATATCCCGTCGCCGTCCAGATCATCCGCATCGGCCAGCGTCAGAATATCCTCGGCCGGGATCTGCTCGATCAGGCCCAGCCCGATCATCGGATTGGCAACGCGCGGCGATATCATCACATCATCCGCAAGCGGCCCATAACCAAGGTCTACGACCGAGTAATGCGGCTGGCGCAGGCTCGCCACGGAGCCATCGCCCAGCGTCACCGGCATCTCGACATAGTCGATCACCATCCGCCCTTCGGCCTGGAGGCCCGGCACCGCGAAATCCTGCAATTGCGTGCCATAGACCGGATCGCCCACCTCGCCCGCGATGACCCCGTCCATTGCCAGCCGCTCTTCCGTCTCGCCCGGCGGCACCGACAGCCGCAGGAACATCGACGCGCTTTCGTCTTCACCCGCAAACGGAGGATGGCCCCGCCCATCCTTGATGTGGCAGCTCTGGCAGCCCCGTGCATTGAACAGTGGCCCCAGCCCGTCCGACGCCTGGGTGGAACTGGGCGAGCTCACCCAGATTTTGCGAAACAACGCATTGCCGAGCTTGAACTGCTCTTCCTGTTCGAAGCTGAGATTATCGAGAAAGTGCGAAAACGAATTCGCATTGGGAGCAAACTGCGTCGTCCCCTTCCCCGCCGGCCGGTTTTCCGACGCCTCGGGCTTGGAGAAATCCGTCGCCGGCCGCGTCGCCGCGATCACCCGCGCCAGATCCTCCGGCGTCAGGTCACCCCGCACGGTCCCATCCTGCGCAAAAGCCAATCCCCCGACGAGCAAGGCAACAAGCACAATGGTCAGATGGGTTTTCATGGCGCGAGTCTATCGCCTTGCGCTGTTTTCAAAACAACCCCGATGTCGTCCCGGCCTTGAGCTGGCCTTTTCAATTTCACCGCGTGATTCCCGCGAAGGCGGGAATCTCACTTCCCTTCGGCACAAAAAGTGGGATTCCCGCTTTCGCGGGAATGACGACGAGGCTAAAACCAAACACTTAACCCCAAGGCCAAAGTGACACCGCCGTTGTAGGAAGCCCGAGGCCTACTCAAAAACCGCGTCTGGATTGCTCAGCGAGTCACTGTCCTCGATCGTAACCGCATCTTGCAGCTCTAGCAGCGCCACCGCCCGCTCGATCCCGCGCGTCTGCGCAATCAAACCATCGATAGCCCCCTGCACGACGGCATTGCCTTCCGTGTTGCCCTCGCCAATCTGCTGGTCATAAGCCTCGCCACCCTCGGCGCGCTCGACCATCACGTTCATCTTGGCAACGGTGTCGTCCAGCAGGCCCTTGATCTCGCTATCCAGCGCCTCATCCTTGGCCGCAATCACCTGCGACAGCGATGGGCCTTCCACGACCGACCCGTCCACCCGCGTGTACTTGCCGAGATAGACATTCTGCACGCCGATCGCGTCGTTGAAATGGGACATGTGGGTATTGTCGGAGAAGCAATCATGCTCTTCTTCCGGATCGTGCAGCAGCAAACCGAGCTTCATGCGCTCGCCTGCCACTTCACCAAAGCTCAGCGAGCCCATGCCGGTCAGGATCGTAGAAATACCCTGCTCCTCAAGTGCCGCCCGCGCGGCTCCATCGGATTCCCAGTTACTGACCATTTCCTCGAGATCATCGAGCAACAGGCTTGAAGCCGCCTTGAGATAGGCTGCACGCCGATCCGCATGTTCTGCCGTTGAATAATCGGTAAACGGCCGCTCGCCTGCGCCGGGACCGGTCCCGTTCAGATCCTGCCCCCACAGCAGAAACTCGATCGCGTGGTAGCCCGTGGCCACGTTCGATTCGACGCCCGCGGCTTCCTGTAGATTGTCCTGCAGCAGCGCTGGCGTGATCTCGCTAGCGTCCAGCTCGGCCCCATCGATGGTGATGTTCGGATTGGCAATCACATTGGCAACATAGAGCGCATTGCTGTCGCTTTCTGTGCCGTAGCTGGCGTCGACATAGTCGATCAGCCCCTCGTCCAGGGGCCAGGCATTCACCTTCCCCTCCCACTCATCGACAATCGGATTGCCGAACCGGAATGCCTCGGTCTGCTGGTATGGAACGCGCGCTGCCTTCCAGGCCTCGCGAGCCGCCGTCAGCGTTGCCTCGCCTGGATCGGCAATCAGCGCGTCGATCGCCTGGTCCAACGCCTGGGCGGTGAGCAGGGAATCCTCGTACCCCGCCAGCGCGATATCGGCGTAATTGCTCAGCACATCGGCATCTGCCGGCGCCTGGGCCAAAGCCGCAATTGGGGAAACCGACAAGCTAAGTGCGATAACAAAGCTGCGCAGTGCGCGCCTACCTAACAATACCATGGACCATCCTCCGGAAATCACAAAAGCGGACTACGACAGTCATCTTAAAAAAGCAATGCAGATGCCAGGCGGAATGGCACGATGGAGCTATTTTCGACCATCTGGACGAAGCTGTCACAAACGGGCACTGTCACATTTGCAACTGGAGGGGTGCAGGGGGGAAGCGGGTTATCGTAACCGGTTGAAATGTCGGCGAGTGTGTCTGCCACCTCGGGGCGGCTGCCGTCATCGCATTGTCGTATCGCCTCTCTACTGCGTCGCGCCAGTTCGCCGGGAAGCCTTGCAACGGGCGCTCGCGAACGAACAATCAGGGAGATTGAAGATGTCCATCAAGAACGCTCTTGCTGCATCGGTTTCGATGCTTGCCGTGTTTGCCGTGTTTGCCGTTTCTGCCCCCACTTTCGCCCAGGCCGATCTCGACGCGCTCTACGAAGCCGCCAAGGCCGAAGGCCAGCTCACCACCATCGCCTTGCCCCACTCCTGGTGCAATTATGGCGGCGTGATCGAAGGCTTCAAGGCCAAGTATCCCGGCATCACCATCAACGAACTCAATCCCGATGCGGGCTCCGCCGACGAGCTCGAAGCCGTCCGCGCCAATATCGGCAATACCGGTCCGCAAGCGCCCGACGTGCTCGATATCGGCCTCGCATTCGGCCCACAGGCTAAGGATGAGGGCCTGCTGCAGGCTTACAAGGTTTCCACCTGGGACGAGATCCCCGACGATGCCAAGGATGCCGATGGCTTCTGGTATGGCGACTATTACGGCGTGCTGGCTTTCGGCATCAACAAGGACATCATCACCGGCGACGATCCCCAGACCTGGGCCGATTTGATGAAGGACGAATACGCCAATTCCGTAGCCCTGGCTGGTGATCCGCGCACCGCCAACAACGCCATTCTCTCCGTCTACGCCGCTGGCCTTTCCACTGGCGCCGACGCCGCCACGGGCGCCCAGGCGGGTCTCGAATACTTCAAGGCGCTCAACGACAAAGGCAATTTCGTCCCCGTCGATGCTGAAGCCGCCGCCATCGCCCAGGGCACTACGCCAATCGCCATCAATTGGGACTACAACCTCCTCGCCGCCCGCGACAACCTCAACGGCAACCCGCCGATCGACGTGGTTGTACCGTCCGATGGCGTAGTCGCCGGCGTCTACGTGCAGGCGATCTCGGCCCACGCGCCACACCCCAACGCTGCCAAGCTCTGGATGGAATATCTTTATTCCGACGAAGGCCAGCTCGGCTGGCTCGAAGGCTATTGCCACCCGATCCGCTTCAACGCCATGGCCGAAGCCGGCGTTCTTCCCGACGATCTGATGGCCAAGCTGCCAGCCGCCGAAAACTACGCCAAGGCCGTGTTCCCCACCATTGAGGAGCAGAACGCCAACAAGACCACCATCACCACCGGCTGGGACACCACCGTGGGCGCGAGCATTCAGTAACTTGAACTCATGACCAGGCCAGCCACGACCTCTTCAACAGACCTCATCCTGAGCCTGTCGAAGGACGAGGTCGTGGCTGGATCGTGCCACGCCCTCGTGGTTCGACGGGCTCACCGTGAGGGCTGCTAAGGCGCCGACATGACCGACACCACATCACCTCGCACGCCACCCCGCCGCATTCCCTGGGACTACCTCGCGGTCGCACCCTTCATCATCTTCGCTGTGATGTTCCTGTTCCTGCCCACCCTGTCGCTGGTCGGCGGCGCCTTCACGGACCGCCAGGGCAATTTCACCCTCGACAACATAGTCGGCCTGTTCACCGATCAGATCCTCGCCGCCTACTGGATTTCCATCCGCATTTCCGGCGCCTCCGCCATTTTCGGCGCGCTGATTGGCCTGGCCATCACCCTCGCCATCATTCGCGGCCGGCTGCCCGCTGGGTTGCGCTCTGCAGTCATGACCTTTTCTGGGGTCGCCTCCAATTTCGCCGGCGTGCCCCTGGCCTTTGCCTTCATCGCCACGCTGGGCCGTCTCGGCCTCGTCACCATCATCCTGCGCACGGTCTTCGGCTTCGACATGTATCGCTCGGGATTCAACCTTCTGAGCTTCTGGGGCCTGACCCTCACCTATCTCTATTTCCAGATTCCGCTGATGATGCTGACCATTGCGCCCGCCGTGGATGGCCTCAAGAAGGAGTGGAACGAAGCCGCCCAGATGCTCGGCGCATCGCAATGGCAGTTCTGGCGCTATGTCGGCCTGCCGATCCTCTGGCCCAGTTTTCTCGGCACGCTCAGCCTGCTGTTCGCCAATGCCTTCGGCGCCATCGCCACCGCCTGGGCCCTCACCGGCTCCAACCTCAACATCGTAACCGTGCTGCTCTACAATCAGATCCGCGGCGATGCCCTGCAGAACCCCGGTCTGGGCGCCGCCCTCGCATTGGGCATGATCGTCATCACCTCGCTCGCCAACGTCATCTATCTCATCGTCGCCAGCCGCGCCGAGAGGTGGATGAAATGAAGACCAGCCGCCTCTGGCCCTGGCTCGTCTTCGCTCTTGGCGCCGCCTATTTCATCGTCCCGCTCATCGCCACCTTCGAGTTCTCACTACGCATGCGGCGGGGCGAATATAGCTTTGATGCCTATGCCTCGGTCTTCGCCGATCCGCGCTTCCACGCCAGCTTCGGCTACTCGGTGGCGATCGGGCTCGTCACCATTGTGGTAGGCGTGCTGGTCGTCGTCCCGGCCGTCTACTTCGTGCGCCTGCGCATGCCATGGCTGCGCCCGTTCATGGAATTCGTGACGCTCCTGCCGCTCATCATCCCGGCGCTGATCCTGGTCTATGGCTATATCCGGCTCTATAATTCGAGCTCGATCATTCCATTCACCGGCTCTGCTCTCGGCACCGATATCCTGCTCACCGGTGCCTATGTCACGCTCGCCCTGCCTTATATGTACCGCGCCGTCGACAATGGCATGCGCACCATCGACATCGGCACGCTAACCGAAGCCGCCCAGATCATGGGCGCCAACCAGGTGCAGATCATTGGCCAGATCATCCTGCCCAATATTCTGGTGGCCATCCTCTCCGGCGCTTTCCTGACCTTTGCCATCGTCATCGGCGAATTCACCATCGCCAGCCTTTTGAACCGCCCCGCGTTCGGTCCCTACCTCGTCAATATCGGCACCAACCGGGCCTATGAGCCGGCGGCCCTGGCCATCATTTCCTTCATCATCACCTGGGGCGCCATGGGCATGATCAACGTGCTCGGCCGCTTCGCACCCCGCACCTCCGCCAGGACTGACTGACCAATGGCCTTTATCCAAGTCAACGACCTCACCAAGTCCTTCGGCAACAACACCGTGGTCAAGGGCGTCAGCTTCGCCTTCGACAAGGGCGAGTTCATTTCCCTGCTCGGCCCCTCCGGCTGTGGCAAGACGACTATTCTGCGCATGATTGCGGGTTTCGAGCGCCCCACTTCGGGCTCCATCACCGTGGACGGGCAGGACATTACCGGCCTCAAGCCAAACCGGCGCCAGCTGGGCATGGTGTTTCAGGCCTATGCGCTGTTCCCCAATCTCAACGTGGGCGAAAATATCGGCTTTGGCCTCAAAATTGCCGGCATGCCCGCCGAGCAGCGGCGCGCCCGCATCGAGGAAATGCTCAAGCTCATCGGTCTTGCCGGCTATGAAAAGCGCTACCCCTATGAGTTATCCGGGGGCCAGCAACAGCGCGTCGCCCTCGCCCGCGCCATCGCGCCGCGCCCGCGCATGCTCCTGCTCGATGAACCCCTCTCGGCGCTCGACGCCAAAATCCGTGTATCTCTGCGCGAGGAAATCCGCGCCATCCAGCTTGATCTGGGCATCACCACCGTCTTCGTCACCCATGACCAGGAAGAGGCGCTGTCCATATCGGACCGCATTGTCGTGATGAACGCCGGCAACATCGAACAGCTCGGCGCACCGCACGAAATCTATAACAAGCCCGCCACCCGCTTCGTCGCGAGCTTTGTCGGCCAGCTCAACAACATCGAAGCGACGGTGCTCGAAGCCGCAACCAAAACTGTCTCCATCGATGGTCAGATCGCGACCGTTCCCACTCTGCCGACCGATGCCGCCACCGGCTCCGCCGTCACGCTCACCCTGCGCCCCGAAGTGCTGTCCACCTTCCCCCGAGACGGCAACGACATAACCCTCACCGGCACCATAGCCGACGTAACATTCCTCGGCTCCGTCATCCGCCTCCGCGTCGCCCTCGGCCAGAACATAGTCAGCCTCGACACCTTCAACGACCAACGCACCGCGCCACCCGCCCGCGGCGAACCTGTCACCATCAGCCTCGCCAGCAAGGACCTCCTCGTCCTCTGACGCTAAACACCGCATTCCAACCTTAAAGCCCGGCCTACCCATCCCTCTTGCCGCCCAACCCCGGACCGGCGTACCAAAGCTTGCAAAACCGCAGGAGCGACACGCCGTGGATACACCCTTCGTCACCACCGACTGGCTCGCCGCCCATCTGGACGACCCCAACGTCGTCGTCCTCGACGGCTCCTGGCACATGCCCAATGCAACGCGCAACGCACAAGCCGAATACCTAGCCGGACACATTCCCGGCGCTGTCTTCTTCGACATCGACGGCGTCGCCGACACCAGCACCGACCTGCCGCACATGCTCCCATCGCCCAGCGACTTCGCCCGCATGGTCGGCGCCTTGGGCATCAGCGAGGCCATGACAATCGTCATCTACGACGAATTGGGCCTCTTTTCCGCACCCCGCGTCTGGTGGACCTTCTGCACCATGGGCGCGCAAGATGTTCGCATCCTGGCCGGTGGCGGCCCCAAATGGCGTGCCGAGCGTCGCCCCACCGAAGCTGGTCTCGTCACCTATCCGCCCCAGATTTTCCGACCCAATTTCGACTCCCACAGGGTCGCCGACTTCGAAACGGTGCGCGCCCGCAGCCAGGACGGCTTGGCGCAAATCGCTGATGCCCGCCCCGCCCCGCGTTTCCATGCCGAAGTGCCGGAACCGCGTGCCGGCCTGCGCAGCGGCCACATTCCCAACAGCCTAAACGTGCCGGTTTCCCTGCTCACCGACGCGGGCCAGATGCGTTCACCCGATGAAATTCGGCAACTGCTCACGGACCGGGGTCTCGATCTCACCGGGCCGGTTATTACCTCCTGCGGCTCCGGCATCACGGCATCGACCCTTGCACTGGCATTGGAGCTCGCCGGGGCTTGGGACGTGGCGGTGTACGATGGCTCCTGGGCCGAATGGGGCGCCCGGCCCGACGCCGAGATCATGTCGTAAATTTATCGTGCCTTACCAGATTGTAAGATGCAGGAAGGCGCTCCGCTGCTAGAGTCGTGCGGATCGCCGGTTTATCTGGCTCCCTCTCATCGGTAATCGAGGTTCGGCGTTTGTTACGGCAATTGGTGGCGTCTATTCTTGTTTTGGCGGCCGCTGTCGTCGCCTGGGTGCTGTTTGTGCCCGGCGCGACAGCCACGCTCGCCAACTATGGCATCACCCTGCCATTCGCACCGGCTGGCGCTGAACAATCCGCCCAGCGCCCCGGTGCGCGTGCCCCCGGTGGACGTGCTGCCCGGCAAACCAACGTGGTAACAACGCCAGTCACCATGGCGACGATCAATGCCGACCTGCGCGCCATTGGCGAGGGTACCGCCATCCGTTCTGTCACGGTGACCTCACCCTCCGGCGGCACGCTGGATGAAGTTCTTGTGCACCCCGGCCAGGTAGTTGCCGCCGGTGACATCGTCGCTCGGCTCGACGCCGAAGCCGAACAGATCGCCTATGATCGCGCCAAGCTCGCCGCCGACGACGCGAACGCTACCCTCACCCGCACCAAGGGCATGGCCAGCTCCAGCCTTGTTGCCACCACCACGCTGACCGCAGCCCAACTGGCCGCCGACACAGCCAATCTCGAGCTGCGTACCGCAGAAGTCGCCCTCTCCCGCCGCACGATCGCAAGCCCGATTGCCGGCACTGTCGGCCTCATCCAGGTAACGCCGGGCAACTACGTCGCCGCGCAAACCGCCGTCACCACCATCGATGACACTTCATCAATCCTGGTCAATTTCTGGGTTCCCGAGCGCTACGCCGCCGCCATAGCCCCCGGCGCTCCCGTCACCGTCTCCGCCGTCGCTATCCCGGGCAGCGCGTTTACCGGCGAGGTCGATGCCGTCGACAATCGCCTGGACCCTGCCAGCCGCACCCTGCAGGTGCGGGCGGAGATTCCCAACGAGGGCAACCGGCTACGCGCCGGCATGTCCTTCTCGGTCTCCCTGGCCTTCCCCGGCGAGCAATACCCAGCCGTCAATCCGCTGGCGATCCTGTGGTCGGCCGAAGGTTCCTATGTCTGGAAATACGCTGCGGGCAAGGCCACCAAGGTCATGGCCGAAATCGTTCAGCGCAATAGCGATGGCGTGCTCGTCCGCGCAGATCTCGCGGCAGGCGAACCCATCATCACCGAGGGCATCCTGCAACTGAGCGAAGGCGACGAGGTATCCCTGCTTTCCGGTCCCGACGGCGCGGCCACTCAAGCCGCCACCGCCCCCTGATCGGAGAACAGGCCATGTCTATCGCCCAGAAAAACGAACGCGGTGGAACCCTGGCAGCGCTGTTCGTGCGCCGCCCGGTCATGGCGGTTGTCATCAACGCCCTGATCATTGTCGCGGGGCTCGCAGCGCTTCTCGGCGCCGAAGTACGCGAACTTCCCAGCGTGGAGCAGCCGGTCCTTTCCATATCCACCAGTTTCACCGGTGCCGCCGCCGAAACCGTCGACCGCGAGATCACCGCCGTTGTCGAAGGCGCCGTGGCCCGCGTGCAGGGCGTCACCGCCATTTCCTCGAGTTCCTCCACCGGGCGAAGCCGCGTAACTCTGGAATTCTCCGACGGCACCAATCTCGACACCGCCACTTCGGATGTGCGCGACGCCCTTAGCCGCGCCACGCGCGATCTGCCCGACGATGCAGACGATCCCACGATCTTCAAGGCCGACAGCGACGCCCAACCGGTGATGCAGCTTTCGGTCACCTCCGATACGCTCTCGGTCGCACAGTTGAGCGAGCTCGTCGAAGATGTCATTGCCGAACGTCTCGGCGCCGTAGCGGGCGTTGCCGAAGTGCAGGTCTATGGCACCAGCGACACCGCGTTCGAGATCGACGTGAACCAGGTCAAGCTCGCAAGCCTCGGCCTGACTGTCGCCGATATTCGCAACGCCCTCGCGACCATCGCCTTCGACACCCCGGCCGGCTCGATCAACGGTCCCAACCAGAACATCACAGTCCGCGCCATTTCCGAAGTCACCACGCCCGAAGACTTCGAAAACATCATTATCAACGGCCTGACGCTTCTGGGCGACGTCGCCACCGTCGTTTTCGACGCTGCCGCCAGTACCTCCGCGCTACGTTCGGACGGCGAGCCCGGCATTGGCCTTGGCATCGTGCGCCAGGCACAATCCAACACCATCGAGATTTCCGAAGGCGTACATGCCGCCGTCGAGGCCCTCAACGAGACCCTGCCTGCAGGGGTCACCATGAAGGTTTCGAGCGACGACGCTGTCTTTATCGATGGCGCCCTGCACGAAGTCGAGATCGCGCTCATGGTCTCGCTGATCGTGGTGGTCGCGGTGATCTACCTTTTCCTGCTCGATTGGCGCGCCACCATTGTGCCCGCGCTGTCCATGCCCATTGCCCTGCTGGGTGCGGTAGCCGGCATCTATCTGGCGGGCTTTTCGCTCAACATCATCACACTCCTCGCGCTGGTGCTCGCCACCGGCCTCGTGGTTGACGACGCCATCGTCGTGCTCGAGAACATCGTCCGCAGAAAAGCCATGGGCGCTGGTCCACGCGCCGCCGCGGTACTCGGCACTCAGGAAGTTTTCTTCGCCGTCATTGCCACCACGCTGACGCTGGCTGCGGTCTTTGTTCCGCTCTCGTTCCTAGAAGGCCAGAGCGGTCGCCTGTTCCGCGAATTCGGCTTCACCCTGGCGATAGCGGTGCTGCTCTCCTCCGTGGTCGCTCTCTCCATCGGCCCCATGATCGCCTCACGCCTGCTCAAGGAAGGCCACCATGGCACCGGCGGGATAATCGGGGCGATTGGCCGTGTCCTCGCTGCAGTTTATCGCCGCACGCTGCACATCGCGCTCGCCAACCCGTTTGTCGTGATCCTCATCGCGCTGCTGTTCGCCGCCTCGTCTTATTTCGTCTATGGCAATCTGCGCCAGGAAATCACCCCGCCTGAAGATCGCTCGCAGATCTCCCTCAGCATTCGCGCCCCGAGCACAGCCAGCCTCGACTATATCCGCACCCAGCTCACCACCGTCGAAACCATGCTCCAGCCTTTCGTCGAAAGCGGCGAAGTGGAGTCCATGTTCGTGCTGTCCGGCTTCGGCACGGGCGGCGCACTGATCATGACCCTGGCGCCTTGGGGCGAACGCGAGCGCACACAGCAGGAAATTGCCAACGATATCACGGCCCTGATGGCCCAGGTTCCCGGCGTGCGCGCTTCCGTACGCCAGGGCAACAGCCTGGGCATTCGCGGCGGTGGCTCCGGCCTGCAGTTCGGCGTGGTCGGCCCCGACTATACCGTGCTTGCTGAAACCGCGCAGAACATCGCGGACCTCCTCGACGAAGACGGCCGCTTTGGCCGCGTCAGCGTCGATTACGACACGACGCAACCCCAGCTGACCCTGAGCATCGACCGGGCCAGGGCCGACGATCTGGGCATCGACATCAATGGTCTCGGCTCCACCATGCAGGCCATGATCGATGGCAGCGAGGTCGGCAACGTCTTCATCAACGACACCAGCTACACCGTGCGCATGGTCTCGACCAGCAACCCGGTCAACGATCCGCGCGATCTCGAACAACTCTTCGTACAGGCCGGTGACGGGCGCTACGTGCCCATGTCCACCATCGCCACCATCACCGAATCCGCCGTGCCCCCTTCCCTGCGCCGGGAGGAACAGCGCCGCTCGGTTCCGGTCACTGCCGGCCTCGATGATGGCCAACTGGCCCTGGGTGACGCCTATTCCATCATGCTCGACATTGCCCGGCCCCTGCTGCCCGAAGGCGTCTCGATCATTCCGCTCTCCGAAGCCAAGACGCTTGGCGAAGCCAGCAATGGCCTTTTCATCACCTTCGGCTTCGCGCTGGTGATCATCCTGCTGGTGCTCGCCGCGCAGTTTGAAAGCGTCTGGAGCGCCGTCATCGTGATGACCACGGTGCCCTTCGGCGTCGCAGCCGCGCTCTATGCGCTGCTGCTGACCGGTGGGAGCCTCAACATCTACAGCCAAATCGGCCTCGTTCTCGTGGTCGGCATCATGGCCAAGAACGGCATCCTGATCGTGGAGTTCGCCAACCAATTGCGCGACCAGGGCCGCTCCGTCCGCGAGGCAATCGAGGAAGCCTCCAACATTCGCCTCAGGCCCGTGATGATGACCATGATCGCCACCATCCTGGGCGGCCTGCCCCTGGTGCTCGCCAAGGGCGCGGGCGCCGAAGCCCGCGCGGCTCTCGGCTGGGTCATGGTCGGCGGCCTCAGCTTCGCCGCCATCTCGACCCTCTACCTCACCCCCGTCGCCTATCTCCTTCTCGCCCGCTTCTCCACCCCCAAAGCGGAAGAAGAAGCCCGCCTCGAACGCGAACTCGACGCCGCCAACGGTATTGCGGAGCCGGCGGAGTAGTGTAATTCGATGAGACCCGCAGCTCTACTGTCAGTCTGTTTGTGGGCTGGTTGGCATTCACCTACAGCACGTCGCGTTTGATGGGCCTCAGTCGAAGAGTTATGGAAGCCTCACGGTGAGCTTGCCGAACCACGAGGTCGAGCGAGTGGAGGCTCTGGTGCCACGCCCTCGTCCTTCGGCAAACTCAGGATGAGGTCTGCTGCGTGATCCCATTTCTATGCGACATACGGGACGGCATGGGTTAGTTGGGGTTGGGCGGACGCAGCCTGCCTTGCTGGCGGGCGTCCGACCGCCACAGCTTTCGCCGAGCACCATCAGGTTCGAGATGCCGGTACTTGCCACCCGAGAACTTCGCCCAGTCAAGCGCTAGTCCGCAACTGACAAGTTCGGCGGCCAGATCGCGCCCGTCAGGCAGGAAACATTCCGCCACCACACGGTCATACGACATTTCAGGTTTTATATGCGCTGTAACGGTCTGCCCTTGGCATAGCTTTACCAGCGCCCACTTCGATTGTTGACCCCATGGGTGATCAAGCTCAGGCGCATCAATTCCAGCAAGCCGCAGATGAACCTTGCCAAGAACGATAGTGTCACCATCAATAACCCAGCATCGGCCTTGCAATACCGCATCTATTCTGACGCTTGTCTCAGGAACAATTCGAGGTCGGCGCTCTGGTTGCGGGGCTATTTCGGCAGAGCGAGGCCTCCTCCGGTAAGACGTTCGTTTTCTCTTCCCGGAAAACAACCGCAAGAGTATCCGAAACAGCCTCATGCCACACTCCGTTGCGCTCCGGCACCTCTAAGCCGCGGCCATACACAGACCTTGGAATAAAACACCAAACAACGGAAGAGGCCGTAGACCTGCAGCCATAACAACCTGTGGCCAAGACGGCAGTATGTATCGCACGCAAGAAAGCCGCCAGGTTTCCCCGGCGGCTTCTTTATTTCAATCCTAACCTTATGGCTAAGCGCGGTTCTTGTTGTAGAGATCGAAGAACACGGCTGCGAGCAGCACCACGCCCTTGATCATCTGCTGCAGGTCGATGTTGATACCCATGATGGACATGCCGTTGTTCATCACGCCCAGGATGAACGCACCGATGACCGCGCCGGCCACGGCGCCGACGCCGCCTAGTGCCGAAGCGCCGCCGATGAACACGGCCGCGATCACGTCCAGTTCCAGGCCCTGACCTGCCTTCGGGGTCGCCGAATTGAGGCGTGCGGCATAGATCATGCCCGCCAGTGCCGCAAGGGCACCCATGATGGCGAACACGTAGAAAGTCAGCCGTTCGGTCTTGATGCCCGAAAGCGCCGCCGCCTTGAGGTTGCCGCCCAGGGCGTAGATGCGTCGGCCAAATGTCATGCGCTTGGTGATGAACACAAAGACCGCGATCAGCAGCGCCATCACGACCAGTACGTTGGGAAGGCCGCGATAGGATGCGAGCATGTAGCTGAAGAACAGCACCAGCGCGGCGATCACCAGATTCTTGACGACGAACAGGCTGAAAGGTTCGGTTTCATAACCGCGAGCCTGACGGCGAGCCCGGCCACGGATTGCCATGAACACCATGACAACGACACCGCTGAGCGCCAGCACGGCCGTTGTGGTATGCAGCACCAGGGGCTGGACGCCCTCACTGGCCGCGACCAGCGTCGTCGGGCCGATGACATCGGGGATAAAGCCTGCCGACAGCAGCTGGAATTCCGCCGGGAACGGACCGACCGACTTGCCGGCCAAGATCGCCAGCGACAAGCCCTTGAAGATCAGCATGCCGGCCAGCGTCACGATGAAGCTGGGGATCTTGTGATAGGCGATCAGATAGCCTTGCGCCGCGCCGATCGCTGCCCCGACCACGAGGCAGATAGCCCCCGCGACGAAGGGATTGGTCAGGAATGCCAACTCGGGCGGGAAACGCCAACCCACCATCAGCATGGCCGCCAAAGCGCCGATAAAGCCCGACACCGAACCGACCGAGAGGTCGATGTGCCCGGCCACGATCACCAGCAGCATGCCCAAGGCCATCACGATGATATAGCTGTTCTGCAGGATGATGTTGGTCAGGTTCACCGGCTTGAACAGCACGCCATTGGTGAAATACTGGAAGAACAGCATGATCAGGATCAGCGCGAGCAGGAGCCCGTAGTCGCGCATATTGGCCTTGAGCGCCCCAAGAACGGTAAGCTGCTGCACATTGACCGGTTGGCCGGTCGCGGTAATGCCCGGCTGGGCGGTTTCAGTGGTCATGATGCCTTTCCTTCAGCGCGAACAATGGCGCGCATGATTTGTTCCTGGCTCGCCTCGCCGGTCGGCATTTCGCCCACGATGCGGCCTTCGTTCATTACATAGATGCGGTCGGTGATGCCCAGCAATTCGGGCATTTCCGACGAAATAACCAGCACGGCTTTGCCCTGGGCGGCCAACTGATTGATGATTGTATAGATTTCGTACTTTGCGCCGACGTCGATGCCACGCGTCGGCTCGTCCAGGATCAGCACATCCGGATTGGCGAACAGCCATTTGCTGAGCACGACCTTTTGCTGGTTGCCGCCACTCAGGTTTCCGGTGATCTGGTAGACGCTCGAAGAACGGATATTGGTCTTCTTGCGGTACTCATTGGCCACGTCCATCTCGGTCATGTCGTCGATGACGCCGACGTTCGAAATACCCTTGAGATTGGCAATGGTCGTGTTGTGCTTGATGTGGTCTATCAGGTTCAGCCCGAAGGTCTTGCGGTCCTCGGTGGCATAGGCCAGGCCGTGTGCAACGGCCTTTTCCACGCTTGACGTGTCGATCTTCTTGCCGTGCAGGAACACATCGCCCGTGATCTTTTGGCCATAGGAGCGCCCGAAGATGCTCATGGCGAATTCCGTACGCCCCGAGCCCATCAGCCCCGCAATACCGACAACCTCACCCTTGCGGATGCTGATGTCGATGTTCTTGATGACCTGACGGTCTCGGTGTTGGGGGTGGAAAACGTTCCAGTTCTTGACCTCGAATACCACTTCCCCGACATGCGGCTCCCGGACCGGGTAGCGGTCATCCAGCGAGCGGCCTACCATCAGGGTGATGATGCGGTCTTCGGAAATATCTTCCTTGTTGAGCGTCTCGATCGAGCGACCGTCACGGATGACCGTGATGCGGTCGGCAACCTTGGAGATCTCGTTCAGTTTGTGGCTGATCAGGATCGAGGTAATCCCCTGCTTGCGGAATTCCATCAACAGGTCCAGCAACGCCGCGCTATCCTTTTCGGACAGCGATGCAGTGGGCTCGTCCAGGATCAGGAGTTTGACTTCCTTGCTCAGCGCCTTGGCAATCTCAACCAATTGCTGCTTGCCCACGCCGATATTGGTCACCAGTGTATTGGGGTCTTCGGACAGCCCGACCATGCGCAGCAGCTTGCGCGCCCCGTCCCGGGTTTCGTCCCAGTCGATCACGCCGCCCTTGGCCTGCTCATTACCCAGGAAGATGTTCTCGGCAATCGAGAGCAACGGCACTAGCGCCAGTTCCTGGTGGATTATGACGATGCCCTTGTGCTCGCTATCGCTGATCGATTTGAAGTGCTGTTCTTCACCCTTGTAGAGGATCTCTCCCTCATAGCTGCCCGAGGGATAGACCCCGCTGAGCACCTTCATCAGGGTGGATTTACCAGCCCCGTTTTCCCCGACTATGGCGTGGATTTCGGCTTCGCGAACATTGAGGTTCACGTCCGAAAGCGCCTTCACGCCGGGGAAGGTCTTGGTGATGCCACGCATCTCCAGAATTGTTTCGCTCATATTTTCTCGCCTTGATGGGCGCCTCTGACGGGTAATCGTGCCACCCGCCAGATTTGCCGGCCCGTGGCCGCTGGGCGTCCACGGATCTTGGGGCCCCGCGTTACCGCGAAGCCCCGCTTCGGTCCAGTTAATTACTGCAGGTCGGCTTCACTAATGTAGCCGGAATCGACCACCAGTTCCTTGTAGTTGCTTGCATCGACCTCGTAGGGGGTCAGCAGCAGCGATGGCACGACCTTGACGCCGTTCTCGTAGGTGGTGGTATCGAGGCCTTCCGGCTCGCTGCCCGAAAGCACGCTGTCCACCAGATCGGCGGTCACGCGGGCCAGTTCGCGCGTGTCCTTGTAGACGGTCGAATACTGTTCGCCGGCGATGATCGCCTTGATGGATGGGATTTCGGCGTCCTGACCCGAGATGATCGGGTAGTCGAGGCCACCCGAGCCATAGCCGATGCCCTTGAGCGAAGACAGGATACCGCGGGCCACACCATCATTAGGGGCCAGCACAGCGTCGACATGCGAGCCATCCGAGTAGAAGGCGGAGAGCAGGTTATCCATGCGAGCCTGTGCAGTTGCACCGTCCCAACGCAGCGTTCCCACCTTGTCCATGCCGGTCTGGCCGGACTTGACCACCAGATCGCCAGCATCGATCGCTGGCTGCAGCACGCTCATCGCGCCATCATAGAAGAAGAAGGCGTTGTTATCGTCTGGCGAGCCGCCAAACAGTTCGATGTTGAACGGGCCCTTGTTCTCGGGGTAGCCGAGACCCTTGAGGATGGAATTGGCCTGCAACACGCCGACCTGGAAGTTGTCGAACGTGGTGTAGTAGTCAACGTTTTCCGTGTCGCGGATCAGGCGGTCATAGGCGATCACCTTGATGCCGGCAGCGCCAGCCTGCTCAAGGGCAGCACTCAGGGTCGTGCCGTCGAGCGCGGCAATGATCAGGGCCTTGGAGCCCTTGGTGACCATGTTCTCGATCTGGGCGAGCTGGTTGGGGATATCGTCGCCCGCATACTGCAGGTCCACGGTATAGCCCTTGGCTTCCAGCGCCGACTTGAGCTCCGCGCCGTCCGAGTTCCAGCGCAGTGTGGTCTGCTCTGGCATGGCGATGCCGATGATGCCCTTGTCCTGGGCATGGGCCGAGGCAGATGCGCCAAGTGCCACGCCACCGGCGAGAATCACGGTCGCCATCGTTTTCAGTAAGTTCATTCTGGTCTCCCTTCAGAGTGCTCTGGCAGGGATGGATGCGGCGCTGTCCACCGCAATGCCTCCGGCGATCCGTATCGCCGGGCCGCTGGCAGGAACTGCAGGTGTGACGCGGTACCCCGCGGCGTTTCTACGCCTTGGCCCTCCCAAGCCAGTGCGGCAAGAATAGGAGAAGCCCACAGGCTCCGCAAGCAAATTGAGGTACGTGCATCGAAACTTGGCAAGACAGTTAAGGCGCCCGGCTCTACTGGTCGGCCGTCTTGTTCCAAAACATTGATCTTCCGATCGGAACGTTCCATTCGCACCATGCTTCCAAAGCAGTCGGGCCCCGCTTTTCAGCGAGGCCCGGTGGCTTGTCTTACTGGATGTCTTCAGGCTTCAGGTAACCGCTATCGATCACCAGTTCCTGGTAGTTGGTCGCATCGACCTCATATGGGGTCAGCAGAACCGAGGGAACAACCTTGACGCCATTGTCGTAGGTGGTGGTGTCGAGGCCTTCAGGAGTGCCGCCCGTCAGCAGCGTGTCGACCAGTTCAGCGGTCTTGGCGGCCAGTTCGCGGGTGTCCTTGTAGATGGTCGAATACTGCTCGCCGGCAATGATCGCCTTCACCGATGGAGCTTCCGCATCCTGGCCGGTGATGATTGGCCACTGCAGGTCGCCCGAGCCATAGCCCACGCCGCGCAGCGAGGAGATGATACCGCGGGACAGACCGTCATAGGGAGCCAGCACGCCATGGACGATCGAGCCGTCCGAGTAGTTGGCGGACAGGATGTTGTCCATGCGGGCCTGTGCAACAGCACCGTCCCAACGCAGCGTACCAACGGTGTCCATGCCCTGCTGGCCGGACTTTACGACCACGTCGCCCGAGTCGATCAGCGGCTGCAGCACGCTCATCGCGCCATCATAGAAGAAGAACGCGTTGTTATCGTCTGGCGAACCGCCGAACAGTTCGACGTTCCATGGCTTGGTGTCGGCGAAGCGCTCCTTGAGGCCCTTAACCAGCGAATTGGCCTGCAGCACGCCAACCTGGAAGTTGTCGAACGTGGTGTAGAGATCGACATTGGCGCTTTCACGGATCAGGCGGTCATAGGCGATGACCTTGATACCGGCATCGGCAGCCTGCTGCAGCACGGCGCTGAGCGTGGTGCCGTCGACCGAAGCGATAACCAGGGCCTTGGAGCCCTTGGTGACCATGTTCTCGACCTGTGCGAGCTGGTTCGGGATATCGTCTTCTGCGTACTGCAGGTCGACGGTGTAGCCCATGCCTTCGAGCGCGGTCTTGAGTTCGTTGCCGTCCGAGATCCAGCGCAACGAGGACTGAGTCGGCATCGCAATGCCGATCGCGCCCTTGTCCTGGGCAAAAGTTGCGGTGGAGGCGGTCAGCGCCATGGCGCCGACAGCCAGCACGGTGGCAAGCGTCTTGATAATCTTCACGTCTCGACTCCCTATATATATTTCGAGGTCATAAAGCCTTGATGGTCAAACAGGGGAGAGACTGCGGCGCGGCTGGCTTTCGGACTGCCACCAAAATAAGCCGAGCGAACACCTTGGGGCGCGCTGTCAACTGATCTGGCGAGAAGTCCTCATGAACCAACGGCACGTGCCATCAGGGCCCTCCCAAGCCCACGCGGCGGAAGCTAGGATAATCAGATATCTCTGTAAAGCCGCATTGTGCCGTACGCACCGGATGTTCTTGCGCACAGGATTAACGATCGCTGCCGATTGCAGACCCTTGCGGTGCTGGCTATGGTGCCGCTGCGCCGCGTGAAAAGAACGAAAAACAAACCAGCTGGCGCCAAGGTATCTGATACCTTTTGAGGAGAACATCATGCCCGAGGGTGTCGCCGCCGCTGGCCAGCAGACGGCTGCCAGCATTGTCGCCGAGCATCTGGCGCAGATGATTCTGGGCGAACTGGCGCCCGGCTCCATGCTGCCCAGCGAGGCCGAACTGGCCACGCGCTATGATGTCAGCCGGCTGACCATCCGCGAGGCGGTCAAGCGCCTGGAGGGCCGCGGCCTGCTTGCGATTGCGCGAGGCCGCAAGGCCGTGGTGCGCGAGCCCGATGGCGCCGCCTTTGCCGATTTTCTCACTTCGGTCATCCGCTATGATCCGAAAGGATTGTTCGATCTCGTCGAAGTGCGGCTGTCGCTTGAGGTGCAGTCGGCAAGCCTTGCCGCCAAGCATGCCACCCGCGCTTCCGTTGCCGCCATCGAAAGCGAACTGCAGGGCATGCGAGACGCGCTCGCGCAGGGAGATGGCGCGCTGTTGCCCGAACACGAAGCCACCTTCCACCGTCATGATGTCGGCTTCCATGCCGCCATCGCCTTGGCCAGCGGCAATCGGGTGCTGGGCTATCTCTTCGAAGCCATGAGCCAGCCCCTGGGCGAAGCTTTCTTCATCAGCCGCCGCGGCCACGACAAGCGCGGGCACACGCTCGGCGACACGGTCGATGCCCATCAACGCATCCTCGATGCCATCAGCCAGGGCAATGGCCGCGCCGCCGGTGAGGCCATGCGGCTGCACCTCAAGGACACCGAGCGTGATATTCGCACCGCCCTCAGCCAACTTGCCCTGCGTCCTACTTCGCGCAAATAGCGTGACAAACCGCTTGCAGCGCCCGGTTGCATTGCTGAATAATTCGCGTCTGACTGTGTAGGACCCCAATATGGCGCCACGACTAGACACTTCCGGCAACCGCCTGGACGATGCCGCACGCGCCGGCTGGCTCTACTATGTAGCGGGGAATACGCAGGAGGAAATCGCCGCCAAACTTGGCATTTCCCGCCAGTCCGCTCAGCGGCTGGTGTCCCTTTCGGTCAGTGAGGGCCTTATCAAGGTCAGGCTCGATCACCCTATCGGCCGCTGCATGGATCTCGCCAGCCGGCTAAAAAGCAAATTCGCGCTCGATCTGGCCGAAGTGGTTCCCTCCGATCCATCCAGCCAGTCCACCACCATCGGCGTCGCCGAAGCAACTGCCACCGAAATCGAACGCTGGCTCAAACGGTCGGACCCTATTGTCATGGCCGTTGGTACCGGCCGGACCCTGAAGGCTGCCGTGGAACAGCTGACGCCGATGGACGCCTCACACCACAAGGTCGTTTCCCTCACCGGCAATATCTCGCCCGACGGATCGGCGGCCTATTACAACGTGATCTTCAACATCGCTGATACGGTCAAGGCCCGCAGTTTCCCCATGCCCTTGCCCGTCATCGCCTCTTCCGCCCGGGAGCGCGAATTGCTCCATGCCCAGCCCATGATTCGCGAAACCCTGGCGCTGGCCGCCCAGGCCAACGTGACCTTTGTCGGTCTCGGCGACATAGGGCCGGAAGCGCCTTTGTATCTTGACGGCTTCATCACCGAGTCCGAGCTCAAAGGCCTGCAAAAGGCTGGGGCTGTTGGCGAAATTTGCGGCTGGAGCTTTGATTCCGACGGCAAACTGCTGGAAAACCAGATCAATGACCGCGTAGCCTCCGCGCCCATTCCCTCTCGCGAACGCTCACTGGTCGTGGCAATCGCCATGGGGCAGAAAAAATTGCCCGGCATTCGCGCCACCCTCAATCGCAGGCTCGTCAACGGACTCATCACCGACGAGAAGACCGCAGAAGGTTTGTTAGGCCTATCCTAACTATTTGAACTTGCAGCAACATTGACATTTCGAAAACGTTTTCTGCCGCATGCACTTCGCGCGTCAGACGCATGGCACTATTGACTCTGCCGCATACTATGTGAGTATTTGCCCATCGCCGCGACAATTGCCCGTCGTGGTTATCGGGAGGAATACATGAAACTGACACCCATTCTCGTGGGCGCGTTCACCCTTGCGCTGGCAACTTCCGCCTCGGCGCAGACGCTCACCATTGCCACCGTCAACAATGGCGACATGGTCCGCATGCAGGCCCTGTCCCCCGCCTTCACCGAAGAAACCGGCATCGAACTCAACTGGGTCGTGCTCGAGGAAAACACCCTTCGCCAGAACGTCACCACCGACATCGCCACCAATGGCGGCCAGTATGACGTGATGACCATCGGCACCTATGAAGCCCCGATCTGGGCCAAGCAGGGCTGGCTTACGCCGCTGGACGCACTCAGCGCAGACGCCGAATACGACGTCGACGATATCCTGCCCCCGATCCGCGAGGGCCTTTCCTTCGAGGGCAAGCTCTACGCGGCTCCCTTCTATGGCGAGAGCTCCTTCATCATGTACCGCAAGGACCTGATGGAAAAAGCCGGCCTTGAAATGCCTGAAGCCCCCACCTGGGAGTTCATCGGCGAGGCCGCCCGCGCCATGACCGATCGTTCTGCCGACATCAACGGAATCTGCCTCCGCGGCAAGGCCGGCTGGGGCGAGAACATGGCCTTCCTGACGGCCATGTCCAATTCCTTCGGCGCGCGCTGGTTCGATGAAAATTGGGCCCCCCAGTTCAACACGCCAGAGTGGAAGAGCACCCTGGACACCTATCTGTCGCTGATGGCCGATGCCGGTCCATCCGGTGCATCGTCCAACGGTTTCAACGAAAACCTGACCCTGTTCCAGCAGGGCAAGTGCGGCATGTGGATCGACGCCACGGTCGCCGCCTCATTTGTCACCAACCCGGATGATTCCACGGTCGCCGATCAGGTCGGCTTCGCTCTGGCGCCCGACAACGGGCTTGGCAAGCGCGGCAACTGGCTCTGGGCATGGTCATTGGCCATCCCTAATTCTTCCCAGAACAAGGAAGCTGCCGAGCAGTTCATCAACTGGGCAACCAACAAGGACTATCTGGCACTCGTCGCTGAGCAGGAAGGCTGGGCCAACGTTCCTCCCGGCACCCGCACTTCGCTCTATGAAAATCCGGACTACCAGGCGGCCGCACCCTTCGCCAAGATGACGCTGGACTCCATCAACGCCGCCAATCCGGCCGAACCGACCGTTCAGCCAGTGCCCTATACCGGCGTGCAATTCGTGGCGATCCCAGAGTTTGCGGGCATTGCTACCAATGTCGGCCAACTCTTCTCCGCCGCCCTCGCCGGTCAAATCTCCGCCGACGACGCCCTGGCCCAGGCCCAGGACGCCGCCACCCGCGACATGACCC
The DNA here is from genome assembly GCF_003056355.1 of Devosia naphthalenivorans. Classification (GTDB taxonomy): domain Bacteria; phylum Pseudomonadota; class Alphaproteobacteria; order Rhizobiales; family Devosiaceae; genus Devosia; species Devosia naphthalenivorans. The sequence continues at coordinate 335,434 of NZ_PYVW01000002.1, read as the reverse complement.
GCGCCGGCTACATCAAATAGTCTTCCTCCCGAAGACACCCCGCACGGTCAAAGGTCCCTCTGGAGACCGGGCGGCATCTCCCCACTCTGACAACCCCCTCCGGCGCTGCCCTCGGACTTGATCCGAGGGCCACCATCAGCCCGGTGGATGTTGCGAGTGGTCCTCGGATCAAGTCCGAGGACAGCCCGATGGATAGTGATTCATCGTGGCCCACATCTCACCGGGGTTACCAATGGCCACCGCACAAACCCGCACCCTCTCTCGCGTCATGATGGCACCAGCCGTTATCGTCCTGCTGATTTGGATGATCGTGCCGCTGGTCATGACCCTTTGGTTCTCGTTCCAGAACTACAGCCTCATCAACCCGATGATGACCGGCTTTGCCGGCTGGGCCAACTATGTCTACGTCATTGGCGATCCCAGCTTCACCCAAGCCCTGGTCAACACCTTGATTCTGGTCGGGGGCGTGCTGGCCATCACGGTGGTCGGCGGCGTGCTCCTCGCAATGCTGCTGGACCAGCCCATCTGGGGTCAGGGCCTGCTGCGCATCATCGTCATCTCGCCCTTCTTCGTCATGCCGCCCGTTGCCGCCCTGATCTGGAAAAACGGCTTCATGCACCCCGGCTACGGCATGCTGGGGCATTTATGGAAGTTCTTTGGACTGCAGCCGGTGGACTGGTTCAACCAGTATCCGCTGTTCTCGGTCATCGTCATCGTCGCCTGGCAGTGGCTGCCATTCGCCACGCTGATCCTGCTTACCGCCATCCAGTCGCTCTCCGAAGAACAGCGCGAGGCCGCCGAAATGGATGGCGCCAACGCGCTCAACCGGTTCCGCTACATCATCCTGCCGCACATGGCCCGCGCGATCACCATCGTGATCCTGATCCAGACCATATTCCTGCTCGGCATCTTCGCTGAAATCCGCGTCACCACCGGCGGCGGCCCCGGCTACGCTTCCACCAACATCACCTTCCTGGTCTTCCGCACCGGCATCCTCTCCAACGACATCGGTGCCGGTTCCGCCGGCGGGGTCGTCGCCGTCATCATCGCCAACATCGTCGCCATCTTCCTGATGCGCGCCGTAGGAAAGAACCTCGATGCGTAGTGCCCTAAAATCATCCAGTAGACCTCATCCTGAGCTTGTCGAAGGGCGAGGTCGTGGCACGGTCGGTGAGTACGACCTCGTGGTTCGACAAGCTCACCATGAGGTCTCAACAAGATCGGCGGAGAAACCCTGATGGCCCGCAACGTCCCCGCGTCCACCCGCATCGGCTTCACCGCCCTCGCCTGGATCATCGCACTGATACTGTTCTCGCCCATCCTCTGGGTGCTCCTCACAGCCTTCAAAACCGAAGCCGAGGCCATCGCCAATACGCCGACCTTCTTCCCGCAGAACTTCACGCTGGAAAACTTCGGCGCCGTGCAGGCCCGGTCCGACTACATCAAGCACGCCACAAATTCGATCATCGTCTCGGTTGGCTCCACCCTGATCGGTCTCGTCATCGGCATTCCCGCCGCCTGGGCCATGGCCTTTGCGCCCACCAAGCGCACCAAGGACGTCTTGATGTGGATGCTGTCCACCAAGATGATGCCGGCCGTCGGCGTGCTGATCCCGATCTACCTGATCTTCCGCGACCTGCGCCTGCTCGACACGGTGCATGGTCTCACCATCATCATGACGCTGATCAACCTGCCGATCATCATCTGGATGCTCTACACCTACTTCAAGGAAATCCCGGTCGATATCCTGGAAGCCTCCCGCATGGATGGCGCCGAGCTCTGGAACGAGATCGTCCACGTCCTCGTCCCCATGGCGGTCCCCGGCATTGCCTCGACGCTGCTGCTCAACGTGATCCTGGCCTGGAACGAAGCCTTCTGGACGATCACCCTGACCTCCGGCCGCGCCGGCACGCTGACCGCCTTCATTTCATCCTTCTCATCCCCGCAAGGTCTCTTCCTCGCCAAACTCTCCGCCGCCTCGCTCCTGGCCATCGCGCCCATTCTGCTCATGGGCTGGTTCAGCCAGAAACAACTCGTCCGCGGCCTGACCTTCGGAGCGGTGAAATGATCTTGAGCGAACACTGCACCCTCCTGGACCTCATGGTGAACCTGTCGAACCACGAGGTCGCGGCCCCCAATGCTAAGGATCACTGAAATGGGCTCCATCTCCCTGCAAAACGTCAAGAAGTCCTTCGGCGAAGTCGAGATCATTCCCAACATCTCGCTCGACATCAAGGAAGGCGAGTTCGTGGTCTTTGTCGGCCCCTCCGGCTGCGGCAAGTCCACCCTGCTCCGCCTGATCGCGGGGCTCGAAGATACCACCAGCGGCACCATCCTGCTTGATGGCCAGGACATGACCAAGGCGCCACCTGCGCGCCGCGGCCTCGCCATGGTGTTCCAGTCCTATGCGCTCTACCCGCACATGACAGTGCGCGACAACATCGCCTTCCCCCTCAAGATGGCCAAGGCCAGCAAGGAAGAGATCGACAAGAAGGTCGAATACGCCGCGCGCACGCTCAACCTCACGAGCTATCTCGACCGCCGCCCCCGCGCCCTTTCCGGCGGCCAGCGCCAGCGTGTCGCTATTGGCCGCGCCATCGTGCGCGAACCCAAGGCGTTCCTGTTCGACGAACCGCTGTCCAATCTCGACGCGGCTCTCCGCGTCAACATGCGCCTCGAAATCACCGAGCTGCACCAGCAGCTTAAAACCACCATGATCTACGTAACCCATGACCAGGTCGAAGCCATGACCATGGCCGACCGCATCGTGGTGCTCAATGCCGGCAATGTCGAACAGTTCGGCTCCCCGCTGGACCTCTACAAAAAGCCCGCCAACCGCTTCGTCGCCGGCTTCATCGGTTCACCCAAGATGAACTTCGTCGACGGTCCCGAAGCCGCAAAACACAACGCCCATTCCATCGGCGTGCGCCCCGAGCACTTCAAGCTCAGCCGCGAACCCACGCCCGGCACCTGGAAAGGCAAGGTCGGCGTCGCCGAACAGCTCGGCTCCGACACCTTCCTCCACGTCCACGTCGAAGGCCTGGGCCTCATGACCATCCGCACCGATGGCGAACAAACCTTCAGCCACGGCGACAACGTCTACCTGACGCCCGACCCCACCCGCATCTACCGCTTCGACGCCGACGGCAAGGCTATCTGAGCAAGCATGGGAGATGGCTCATACGCTCTCCCCACCCACCGCGTCATTCCCGCGAAAGCGGGGATCCCCCTTGGGAGGCGCAAGTAAAAAGTAGACCTCACCCTGAGCCTGTCGAAGGGCGAGGTCGTGGCACAAATATCTGCGAACCCGACCTCCGGTTCGACAAGCTCACCATGAGGTCTCATGTGGGCGAGTGAAGGACTAAGCCCATGACCACCAAACTCTCCGCCACCACCCTCGCCTCCCTCACCACCGCTTCTGTGCCCGCCTACGACCGCGCCACGCTCACCCCCGGCATTGTCCATATCGGCGTCGGCAATTTCCACCGCGCCCACCAAGCGGTCTACCTCGACGACCTCTTCGCCACCGGCACCGATCACGACTGGGCCCTCATCGGCGCCGGCGTTCGCCCCGCCGACGAAGCCATGCGGCAAAAGCTCCAAGCGCAGGATTGGCTGACCACCGTGGTCGAGCAGGAAGCCAACGCTTCCTCGGCCCGCGTCACCGGCGCCATGATCGATTACCTCCAGCCCGGCGACAGCGAAGCCATCATCGCAAAGCTGTCAGACCCCGCCATCCGCATCGTCTCCCTGACCATCACCGAAGGCGGCTACTTCATCGACCCCGCCTCCCAGAAGTTCGACCCCACCCACCCCGAAATCGCCTATGACGCCACCCACCGCGACGCGCCCAAAACCGCGTTCGGCCTGATCCTCGCCGGCCTCGAACGCCGCCGCCAGGCGGGCGTTCAACCCTTCACCGTCATGAGCTGCGACAACATCCCCGGCAACGGCCACGTCACCCAAAACGCGGTAGTCGGCCTTGCCCAACTCATCGATCCCGCCCTCGCCCAGTGGGTGAGCGCCAATGTCGCTTTCCCCAACGGCATGGTCGACCGCATCACCCCCGCCACCTCCGACCGTGAAATTGCCCTCCTCAAGGAAAACTTCGGCATTGAGGACAATTGGCCCGTCTTCTGCGAAAGCTTCCGCCAATGGGTGCTGGAAGACAATTTCCCTGCCGGCCGCCCCGCGCTCGAAAAAGTCGGCGTGCAATTCGTGGACGACGTCGCCCCTTACGAGCACATGAAGATCCGCATCCTCAACGGCGGCCACGCCACCATCGCCTATCCCGCCGGCCTGCTCGACATCCACTTCGTCCACGAAGCCATGGAACACCCCCTCGTCGGCGCGTTCCTCGCCAAGGTCGAACGCGACGAGATCATCCCCGTCGTTCCCCCGGTCCCGGACACCAATCTCGATGATTACTTCGCTCTCTGCGAGCGCCGCTTCAGCAACCCCAAGATCGGCGACACCATAAGGCGCCTCGCCCTCGACGGCTCCAACCGCCAGCCCAAGTTCATCATTCCATCCGCACTTGATCGCGTTCAACGTGGACAGTCTGTTAGCGGATTGTCACTCGTTTCGGCCCTTTGGTGTCGCTACTGCTACGGCGAAACCGACAGTGGCGCTGTCATCGAGCCCAACGACCCCAGCTGGGATCGCCTCACCGCACAAGCAAAACGCGCCAAGGATGATCCAAAAACCTGGCTCGCCATGACCGACATCTACGGCGAACTGGCCACCAGCCAGCCATTCATCGACACCTTCGCCCACGCCCTCCAAGCCCTCTGGAGCGATGGCACCAAGGTCACCCTGGAACGCTACCTGGCCAACCAGTTGTGACCGCTTCACCCTCCACAACCCCGATCCACCTCCTCCCCCTTGAGGGAAGGGCCGGGGTGGGGGGGCCAACCGCTAGCTTACCTTCGCTCCTTGTCGTGGCCACGGCACGCTCATGATTCCCGACCTCATCATCTTCGACTGCGACGGCGTCCTCGTCGACAGCGAGCCCCTTGCCATGCGCGTGCTGATCGCGGCGCTCGCCGACCAGGGCATCACCATCACGGCCGAAGCCGCCTACCGCGATTTCCTGGGCCGCTCGATGACCTCCATCTCTGCCGATCTCGACAAATCCCATGGCACGCCCCTGGGTGAAGCGGCACACCGCGCCATGCGCCACGAACTCTACGCCCTTTACCGCCAGGAACTGCGCCCCAGCCCCGGCCTGCCCCAAATCCTGGGCCAACTCACACCTCCCTTCTGCGTCGCCTCCTCCTCCACGCCCGAGCGCATCCGCCTCAGCCTCGACGTCACCGGCCTCCTGCCCTGGTTCAGCGACCACATCTTTTCAGCCACCATGGTGAAAAACGGCAAGCCAGCGCCCGATCTGTTCCTGCATGCCGCCGCCGCCATGTCGGCCGATCCCGACCGGTGCCTCGTCATCGAAGATAGCCCCGCCGGCATCACCGCGGCTCGACGCGCCGGCATGCAGGTTTTCGGCTATACCGGCGGCAGTCACATCGCGCCCGGCAACCTCCAGGCAGCCATCGCCGCTGCCTGCCCTCACTTGATATTCGACGATATGCACAAGCTGCCCGATCTTGTACGCTCGCTTGGGACCGAGAAGAAGGCGCTCTAGCGTTGCAGCAAAGCCTGCTGGTGGCAGTGGACGTGGGGACTGGGAGTGCGCGGGCCGGTGTGCTGACGCCGCAGGGCATCCTTTTGGGCCGCGCCGAGCGTCCCATCGCCATGAACCGCACCGATGCCAACCACGCCGAGCACGATAGCGAGCAGATCTGGCAAGCCGTCTGCGGCGCCGTCCGCGATGCCAAGGCGCGGGCCGGCGCCAGTCCCCACCAGGTGGTTGGCCTGGGGTTCGACGCGACCTGTTCCCTCGTGGTCCGCGACCTGTCCGGCGCGCCGGTCACCGTCTCCACCAATGGCAGGGATCGTTGGGACACAATTGTCTGGCTCGATCACCGCGCCCTTGCCGAAGCCGATGAATGCACCCGCACTGGCCACATGGTGCTCGATTTTGCCGGCGGCGTCATGTCGCCCGAAATGGAAGTGCCCAAGCTTATGTGGCTCAAGCGCCATATGACGCAAAGCTGGGCCCGCGCCGGCATGATGTTCGACCTGGCCGATTTCCTCTCCTGGAAATCCACCGGATCGCTGGGGCGCTCCCAATCCACGCTCACCTGCAAATGGACCTATCTGGCCCATGCAAGTCCTGGCTGGCAGCAGGATTTCCTGGAGCGCGTCGGCCTCCAGGATCTCATCGTCAAAGCCCAGCTTCCCGAGCGCGCCACCCCCGTCGGCACTGACTTGGGCGCCCTTACTCCAGCCGCGGCCGCCGATCTGGGCCTGACCACGGCATGCCACGTCGGCGCCGGCTTGATCGATGCCCATGCCGGTGCGCTGGGCGTGCTGGGCGCCTTCACCCCCGACGCATCCACCATTGATAGGCACCTCGCCCTTATCGCCGGCACCTCAAGCTGCGTTATGGCCTTGTCAGCCGAAGCGCGTCCTACCGCAGGCGTCTGGGGCCCTTATTGCGGCGCCGTCCTGCCGGGCATCTGGCTCAACGAAGGCGGCCAATCCGCCACCGGCGCCCTGCTCGACCACATCATCCGCTGGCACGGCGCCGGCGGCGAACCTACGCCCCAGATGCACCAGTCGATTGCCAACCGCATCTCGACGCTCTTGCAACAGGAAGGCCTGGCCCTCGCCCATCGCCTTCATGTCCTGCCCGATTTCCACGGCAACCGCTCCCCCATGGCCGACCCCTTCGCCCTGGGTGTCATCTCGGGTCTGACCCTCGATAGCGATTTCGATTCCCTCTGCCGCCTTTACTGGCGCAGTTGCGTCGGCATTGCCCTGGGCGTCCGCCATATCCTTGAAACCCTCAACACTCGCGGCTACGCCATCGACACGCTCCACATCACCGGCGGCCACACCAAGAACCCCGTTCTGATGGATCTCTACGCCGATGCCACCGGCTGCACGGTCGTCCAATCCTCTGCCCCCGACGCCACCCTGCTCGGCATGGCCATGGTCGCCGCCACCGCCGCCGGCCTCTACCCCAGTCTGGACAGTGCCTGCTCGGCCATGCAGCAACCCGGCGCCAATCGCTCTCCCAATCCCGCTGCTCGGCTCCAGTTCGACAAAGACTACCGCATCTTCCTCGAAATGCAGCGCCAGCGCCAAGCTATCGACGCCATCACCGGACCCAGACCTCACACCCTGTCTGCCCCACCTACGGTTCCCATGCCGTTTCCAGTCGGATGACCTGATTCGCCGCTACGGAACCAAAGATCACAACCGCCGTTTCTCTGCAGAGCGCTGCAAGGCGCTTACAAAATCAGCCGTCAGCAGCTTGCTGTTCCGGTCTGCTGCGACGAGGTGGAGGCTGTTATGACCCATATGGAAATCAAGGCGCTTGAACATCGCACTGCAACGGTGTGGACCGAAGGTTATGATGGCGAAAGCCACTACACCGAGGTGTTGAAGGCCTTGGCGCCAGCGCTTTTCATCTTGGCTGTAGCAGCTGCGCTGATGGTAGCCATTATCTAGGCATTACAAAAAGCGTCACAATAACAAAAAGGAGATCATCATGGGTCTCGGTACAATCCTCATCATCATCCTGATTCTGCTGCTGATCGGCGCTCTGCCCAATTGGGGCTACTCGCGCGGGTTTGGCTACGCGCCTTCGGGCATCCTGGGTGTCATCCTGGTGGTGATCCTGATCCTGGTGCTCATGGGCCGGATTTAGTCCTGTTCGAAAACCAAAAGCACGCGCAGCCATCCACCAAGGATCAATCGTCTGCGCCAGCGAACAGCAGATCGCCCCATCTGCGTTCGCACCTATGCACCCCGCCACGCCCCGCGTGCGGGGTGTTCTTTCTGACCCAAACCGGAACTTCGCTAGTTTCCGCGCGTTCATTGTACTTAGCTAAAGGAGCGTCATATGGCTAACACCCCCGATCTTGCCCCCACTCGTCGCAAGGCGGCTTCTGCTGCAAGCGAAGCTTCAGCCGAGATGCGCGAGGAGCAGCTCGAGATCCAGATTGCCCAGCTTCAGGCCGATCTCAAAGGCATCGCTGCCACGCTTGCCAAGCTCAGCAACGACAAGGTCAATGAGGTGAAGGACGCCGCCAAGAGCGAAGCGCGGCATCTCCAGCGCCAGGGACAAAACGTTCTGGAGGACGTGCAGGACCAGGCGGGGGAGTACGAGCAGCAACTCAAGGACAAGATCAGAGAACGACCACTCACCGCCGTGGCCAGCGCAATCGGCATCGGCTACGTTCTGGCCCTCCTCTCCCGGCACTAGGCGCCATGAATTTTCTGGTGCCGCTTGCCGCCTTGCTGGGGTTTGAAGCCGAGAGCCTGAAGGAGCGTATCAGGCGCACGCTCGTCGGCAATGCCGTCATGCTTGCTCTGGCGGTTGTCGGAGTAGCCTTCCTGCTCGCCGCAGGCTTCTTCGCACTGGCCGATATTGTTGGGCCAATCTACTCTGCGCTGATCTTTTCTGCCGTTTTCCTCCTATGCGCCCTCGCGGTGCACCTAAGTCTGCGCGCCAGCGCAGCACGGGAGAGCAGGGCTGCCGTAGCAAAGCGCCGGTCCAGCGAAACCGGGGCCTTCGTGACCACGGCGGCTCTGACTGCATTGCCGGTGCTGCTGCGTTCACCAATTGTGAGAACCTTGGGACTGCCCGCAGCCGCGATTGCGGCCTTGTTTCTGATCCGCAGCGGCAAGGACGACTAGCCGGAGGCGGCCTATTAAGGTCGCCTCTCGCCCTTAGGCCGGCAGCGGCATCCACACATCCGTAACGACCCCTGCCGGATCAAAATTCAGCTTCACTTCGCTGTCCAGCACCTTGGCGAGGCTTCGCTCGATCAGCTTGGCACCCAGCCCATACTCGCCTGGTGCCTTGACCATGGGTCCGCCAACTTCCTGCCAGCGCAGCGCCAGACCACGTTCAGGCTTGTTCCTGACGTCCCACTCTATCCGCACAATTCCGTGCTGCGTGGACCAGGCGCCGTAGCGGTGTGCATTGGTGGTAAGTTCGTGCAGGATCAGCCCAAGACCAAGCGCATGGTCGGGCGGCAGCGCAATGTCGTCCCCCCTTACTTCGGCCCGGTCAGGCTTGATCATAAAATTGGGACCCAGCTGCGAAGCCAGTACTTCATAGAGGTGCACCCCTGACCAATCCCGATCGGCCAGCAGCACATGGGCATCGGAGATGGTACGGAGCCGGCCCGAGAACGCGTCGATGAACGCCTTCGGGTCGGGATTCTGCCGCACCGTTTGGCGTGCCACCGACTGGATCATCGCCAGGGTATTCTTCACCCGGTGATTGAGCTCGCGCAACAGCAACCGCGTATGCTCGGCCGTCTGCTTGCTCTCACTTACATCGATGCTGGCGCCCATCATGATAAGCGCCTTCCCCTCGGCATCCCGCTGATACACGCGGCCGCGCATGCTCAACCAGCGGTTGGAGGTGCCGACGCGTGCCTCAGCGCTGTAATCCACGCCGTCCGTCAGGCTGGCAAGAAGACCATTATCGACTTTTGCCCGGTCAGCCTGGTGAACGGATTGGAGGATCTGTTCGGCATGAATAGTACCGGTTTCCGGCAAGCCGTACATGCGCCGGAACATGTCGTTGCAGGCAACCTCTCCGCTCCGTATATCCCAGACCCAGCTGCCGACCTTGCCGGCTTCCAGGGTCAGCGCATGCCGCCACTCCTCGCGCTGTAGCGCGGCAGCCGTTCGTGCCCGCACAAGAGCCTCGTCCTTGAGCGCCAGCAATGCCGAAGCTACGCTGGCAAGATCGGCCAATTGCGACAGCAGTTCGGGATCAACGGCATCCCGCGGCTTGGCACTCAGCACGCAGAGCGAGCCGATCTTCTGCCCGTTCAGCACGATTGGCGCACCGGCGTAGAAACGGACAAAGGGCCAGTCCGTCACCAGCGGATTGTCCTTGAATCGGTCATCCTTGTGAGTGTCGAGAACGACCAACGGCTCCTCGCCCGGAAGAGCAATAGTATGGGCGCAAAATGAGATGCGGGTTTCGGTGCTATTGAAGTCGATAGGTCCGAAACACCCTCGGAACCACTGCCGGTCCTCGCCGACCAGCGTCACCAATCCATACTCGGTCTTGAATATCTGGCCAGCAACTCGGCTCAATCGCTCGAAGTCTCTGTCCGCATCCGAGGAAACCAGATTGAGCGCCCCAAGCGCCTTCAATCGCGCCGGATCGCTCACGGCTTCCCAAACCCCGTCTGGCAGCGGGGGCACCAATTCTTTCACTTGTAGTCCTGACGCAAACTCGGCAACGCCCAATATCGATAGTGCCTAAACACAATCAGCCTAAACGGCGAATCTAAGATTTCGGTTCCAGGAAAATCTTCGGACGATCTATTATCCATCTGCGAGCTTGGGCAGCACCACTTTGAGCGCACCGGGATGGACCTTTAGTGTCACCTTACGGTCGAGTCTGATGAGTTCTCCATCCAGCACCGCACGCAAGCCATGCTTGTGTTTGGGAAAGTGCAGAGTGACTTCGGTCACCTTCTTTTCCGTAACGGCATCGCTGCCTCGCCAGCGCCCCAGCAATATATCCATCCAGAGCCGCAGGAGAGCGGAGGTGGAAACCGGCGCCGCCGTATAGATGCCGAGCAGCCCCGCGTCCAATCGGTCGGCATGTGGAATATGCCCCTCCCCGAGAAGATTATTCGAAACGGCGATGCCCGATACGCGCTGGCGCTCCACTCGGCCGCGCATCTGCAGTTCGGCTTCAAAATTGGGCGGATTTGCTGCCGCAAGCGCAATCGAACGCATCCCCGCCAGCATTTTCCCCAGCCGGCTCTTGTAGGCCATGCTGTCGCGGATACGAACCAGCCGAGCGTGGATGCCCACCCCGAAATGGTGCACGAAGGGCCTCCCATTGGCCGTAGCAATGTCGATCGCTCCGATCTGCCCGCCCGCTATCGCCTCGAACGCTTCTGGCAGCGCGAGCGGTATCCTAAGCGCTCGTGCAAACAAATTCATGGTTCCCGCAGGCAGCACTCCGAGCGGCATGCCGGTTTCAAAGGCGACACCTGCCGCCGTTGAAATCGTGCCGTCCCCCCCGGCTGCAATCACGGCGTCCACTCCCTCGGTAGCAGCGGCTTGCCGCAGGCGGGCTTCCACCTGTTTGCCGGACACAATTGCGCAATCCAGCGTGTGACCGTGCCGTTCGAACACTGATTTCGCCATGTCGCAGAAGGCATCGAGATCCATAGTTCGAAGCGTCCCACCACTACGGTTGATGACTGCAATGAAATGCACCCCAGGCTCCGCTTCAGAACTGTTCAGGACGGCTTCTTGCCATCCAGCCCGGGCAGAGGAACGCTGACCAGCAGTCCCCCGGTTTCGGGATTTTCATATCGAGGCACCCCATCAAACTGGTTGGCCAATTGCCTGACGATGACTGCACCCAAACCATCATCCGCCTGTGCGGCGCCTGTCGGCAATCCTGCGCCATTGTCGCGCACCAGCAAGGTAGGAACACCATCGACGCGCGTAAGTTGCACCTCAATGGCTCCGCCGCTCCCGCCAGGAAAGGCGTGCTTTATGGCGTTGGTCACCAGTTCGCTCAACAGAATCCCAAGCGTCGTCGCATCACGTGCCCTGATGACGATGGGATCGAAATGCCCGGTAAGATTGATCCGGTCCGCACTCGGGATTGTGGTCGCCAGATCCTCCAGCACGGCGCCAAGGAAGTCCTCGGCGCTGGCGGTCTCCAGATCTTCACCCAGGCGAAGCCGGCGGTGCGCGGCGGCAATGGCATGAACACGCGACCGCGCCGATTCAAGCGCGGCGCGTACCTCGCTCGAATTGCTCCGCAACAATTGCAGCCCAAGCAGCGATGACACCGTTGCCAGGGAATTGCCGATCCTGTGGCTCGCGTCCTGCAGCAACGCCTCCACCCGCTGCCGCTCGTGTTCGGCGTGTTGACGCGCTTCCTCCAGGTCCTGCGTTCGCTCCCGTACGCGGGCATCAAGGATCTCGTTTTCACCGAGCAACAATGACTGGGTCTTGGACAGGGCACCGACCTGTTGCTGCGTACGCGCGAAAAGCACATAGGCGAGCACCGCCGCCCCCGCCAGCGATGCCACGATCGCGCTGACGAGCCAGCGTCCCCACTGGCTCACCGCCCGGGTTCGATCATGCAGAACCTTGCTTTCCTCGGCAGTGAACTGTTCCAGCGAACGGCGCAGTTCCCCGACCAATTGCACTTCCCCACCCGACTGCACCAGTTTCCGGGCTTCCTCCGGCCGCTCTGCTGCAAGGTCCATGGTCCGCTGCAACGCCGCAGTAGCCGTACCGATGCCAGCAGCGATGCCTGCAATCTTGGCCGCTTGCGCCTCATTGTCACTGGTCAGCGCGGCCAACGTCGCCAACCGCGTCTGGACGGCTGCCGTAGCGCGGCGATAAGGCTCGAAATAACTCTGGTCGCCGGTCAGTACATAGCCGCGCTGGCTGCTCTGCGCTTCGCCGAGAGCAACCGTCAGCTCTCGCGCCTGGCTGCGCACCTCGTAGCTGTGCTCCACATCGGCATTCTGCCGTTCGATACCTTGTACCAGCACCAGAGAAGCGATTGCCGCCAGAATAACCAGCGTCAGCGAAACCATCACCCCGGTGCGCAAGGTAAGCGCCCTATTCACCCCGATCGCATCCCCTCTTGCGTTCGTGCCATGCGCGATGCTCATGACGGCCGCCGCCACAGCTTTTCAGCATGGGGCGGCCAATGCAATCGCGGGTTCACGCTGTCCACCGGCACCTGGCATTTACCCCGGTCATATGAAGGGCCGCCTGTTCTCCCGCAGACCGTCCCAATCTGCCAGCGCCATCAGGCCTTCCACGTCCAGCACCTCGCATGAGCGATCGAGCCAGCGGATGAGTTGCCGATCAGCCAGTTTGCGCAGCGTCTTGTTGGTATGCACGATGGAAAGACCCAGCGTGTCCGCAACATGCTGCTGGGTGATCGGAATAAACAACTGCTTGGTCGGTGACAGCCCTACCGAAACAGCCCGCTGGTGCAGGAACGCAATCAGATACGCCGCCCGTTCCATGGCGGTACGCCGGCCAAGGCTGAGCAGATGCTCGTCCAGCATGCGCTCCTCGCTTGCGGCAAGCCAGGTAAGATCGAACCCGAGCCCCGGATGGTTGCTGAACAGCTCATCCATGCGGTTTCGCTGAAACACGCATAACACCAGGGGCGACAAAGCCTCCACGGAGTGCTCCATCTCTCCGATGACCGAGCCCTGCAAGCCCAGCAAATCCCCGGGCAGCAGATAATTGAGGATCTGCCGCCGGCCATCCGGCAAGGTCTTGTAACGGAAGGCCCAGCCAGACAGCAGCGTATACAGATGAGCGCTGTTCACTCCCTCTGCCAGCACGGTAGCGCCGGTGTCGGCGAGCAGTTCACCCGTCTTGAACGAGGCGACAAAAGGCAGTTCGGCCGGACTGAACTCGCGGAACCCGGGCATGGCGCGCAATGGGCACTGTTGGCACGGAACATGCCGCCCGGAACTGGGAAGAACGATACTCAAACGACACCGCAAGGCTGGAGAAATGCAGAATTAGGACGCTAACAGAACGAGTGAGAAAATGGGCACATGTCAAACTTAAATGACAAAACAATATTGTATCGCCATCAGGGGTCCCAGCGAACGGACCCCTATGCATGCTCCATGGCACCACTGTCCTCGTTATTGAGGAAGAATTCCTGATCGCGCTGGATATCCAGCGCATGCTTGAGGCCTTGGGTGCAGGCGAGATTTTCTTTGCCCGCAGCGCTGCCGAAGCCAGCCGCCAGCAAGAGCTTTGGGCGGGAGCGGGCCTCGCAATCATCGACATGGCTTTGCAGCGGACAGCCGCGCTTGACCTCATCCCGCAACTGCTTGGCGATGGCGTCGCCGTCGTGCTCTGCTCGGCCGACGCTGCGCTCAAGCACGCCCGCGTGCCGCAATTCCCCAATCTTCCGGTCGTCACCAAACCGATGGCGGAGACCGATCTGGTCCATGCCATCGGCAAGGTATTCAGCTCGCCCGTCTAGAACGAGTGATTGGTCGTAGTGACCTGCGCAGAAACGGCATCCGGACCATAGTCGGCCTCGCCGCTGATCTTGAGCAGATCCTGTAGCCGGGTGCGGGCCCGGCTCACACGGCTCTTCATGGTGCCGACGGCGCAATCGCAGATATCGGCGGCCTCTTCGTAGGAAAACCCCGAAGCACCAATCAGGATGACGGCTTCGCGCTGGTCATCCGGAAGCTGGCTCAAAGCCTTCTTGAAATCCTGCATGTCCATGGATCCGTATTGGGACGGATGCACGGACAGGCGCTCGGTGAAGGCGCCATCGCTATCCTGCACTTCACGGCCGCGCTTGCGCATCTGGCTGTAGAATTCATTGCGCAGGATGGTGAAAAGCCAGGCCTTGATATTAGTGCCCATTTCGAAGCTGGTCTGTTTCGCCCACGCTTTCATCACGGTGTCCTGCACCAAATCGTCTGCCTTGTCGTGCTTGCCGGTCAAGGAGACCGCAAAAGCACGTAGGCTGGGCAGGGTGGCAAGCATCTCTCGTTTGAACGAGGTCGGTTCAGCGCTCATGCCGCTATTCTCCGTCTCTCGAAACAACCTTGCTTTTTTGCGCCTGCTCCGCGCTGTCCAACTTCTCCAAAAGATCGAGCAGTTGAGCTGGAACGCCTTCTTCCTGCACTGCTCCGTATAGCGCACGCAAGCGATTGCCGATGTCCGTATTCGGACCCAAGCCGTCGTCAGCGCGCCCCGCCTGCGTACGAGTACGTTGCTGGGTCACCAGTTTGTCCTTCATCATGCCGTGTATAGACCGCCCAAGAGATTGTTTGCCCACATTCGACACCACAAAGCCCCAGCTCCAAAAAAGTTCCAAAGATGCGGAACTTTAAATGATGCGCTTCGTTTTGCAATTTCGTGTAAATCACGAGCCTAAGCGTCACTGGGAGTTACTACATGACTTTGTCCACGCGGATTGCTCCGCACTTGCCGTATCTGCGGCGGTTTTCGCGCGCGGTCACGGGATCGCAGACATCCGGCGACGCCTATGTCGCGGCAACACTGGAAGCCCTCATCGCCGATATCTCGCTGTTCCCCGAGGCATCCAACGATCGTATCGCACTTTACAAGCTCTTCTCGGCCTTGTTCTCCACTTCCGCGGTAACCATCCCGCAGCCCACATCGACATTCGCATGGGAGCAGCGCGCTGCAACCAACCTTGCCAATCTGTCGGCACGCCCGCGCCAGGCATTCCTGCTGGTTGCCGTAGAGGGTTTTACCCATGCTCAGGCCGCTGAGATCCTGCAGGTAAGCGATGCAGAATTTGCGTCCCTCCTGGACGAAGCCACTGTCGAGATTTCGCGCCAGGTCGCGACGGAGATCATGATCATCGAGGATGAGCCGCTGATCGCGATGGACATCGAGCAGCTGGTCGAGAGCCTCGGCCACAAGGTGGTCAGCGTCGCCCGCACCCACAAGGAGGCGGTCAGCCTCTTCAACCAGACCCAGCCGCGCATGATCCTGGCAGACATCCAGCTTGCCGACGGCAGCTCGGGTATCGATGCGGTCAACGACATTCTCAATACACACTCCGTCCCGGTCATCTTCATCACGGCTTTCCCGGAACGCTTGCTCACCGGTGAGCGTCCTGAGCCGACCTTCCTCGTCACCAAGCCATTCAATCCCGACATGGTGAAGGCGCTGATCAGCCAAGCGCTGTTCTTCGACGAAGGCTCGCGCGCAGCGGCCTGACCTTTGTTGAAGCTCTCTAAAGGCCGGGTTTTCCCGGCCTTTTTTGTTGCCCGCTGGAACTGCCTGTCAACCTCAGCCGTTTACCGGCACGAAGCTGAAGCGGAGTCTTGCCATGCTGTATTACGCTCTGGTCTTTCTGGTTATTGCGCTCATTGCCGGGGTACTTGGCTTTGGCGGCATCGCCGGCGCCTCCGCAGGTATAGCGCAGATATTATTCTATCTGTTTCTTGCTTTTCTGGTCATCTCTCTTGTCGTCGGACTTATCCGCCGGGTGTGACCGCAATCGTATCGATGCTTGATCCCATATGGCCTCGCCTTGGGCGGGGCCTTTTTGTTCCTGATCGCCAGTCTTGAGTATGTCCATGCCCTCTGCCGCCCCACCACAGCAAACGCAGTTGAGGCTAAGGGCGCTGACGGCTGCGCTCGATGGCCGCGGCATCGGTGTACTTCATCAGGACAAGGATCATCGTATCGACGTTGCGGAACATCTCCCCAGGGAATGGCCCGCTCAAATCCTGACGATGCGGGAGGCCGATTTCATGCCGGAGCCGCTTGCATCCCAGTTCAGCGCTGCCGTTGCCAGATGCATCGAACTTCAGCAGCCGCAGTCGATCGAATTCGAACTCCCTGCAACCACCGGCACGAGCACCTATAGCGCCCGGATCACCCCTGACGAAGACGGCGCGCTGACAATCCTGCAGGACATCACCGAGGAGCGCAGCCGTGAAGCGGCACTTGCCTCGCTTCTGCGCGAAGTCAGCCACCGCTCCAAGAACCTGCTGGCGATCGTGCAGTCCGTGGCGATGCAAACCGCTCACCACACCGGCGATATCGAGGATTTCCTGAGGAAATTTCGAGGCCGCCTGCATGCCCTCTCCAGCACGCAGGATCTGGTGACGGAAAGCGACTGGCGCGGAACGCATCTGCATTCCCTGATCATTTCGCAATTGGCCCGCGTCGGGCAGGTAGCGTCAAAGAACGTCGTCGTGGCTGGCGAAAACCCTCTATTGGGCCCGAACGCCTCCCTGCATCTGGGTCTGGCCATCCACGAACTCGCCAGCAACGCCGTGTATCACGGCGGCTTGGCAGAAGGCCGGAGCGGCGACGTACGCGTCAACGCGCATTTCGAGGACGAGGGTCCGGTAAGGAATCTCGTGATCGAATGGCTCGAGACTGGGGGCGGTGATGCGCAGCCGCTTGGCCAGCCGCGCTTTGGCACCTTGGTCCTTGAACGCATCGTGCCACTTTCCGTCGAAGGCAACGCGGCGTTCTCCATTGACGACGACAATGTAACGTACCGGCTGACCGTGCCTGCAGAGCAATTCCAACCCTGATCGCGATCTATTCGGCCCCGGATCGCGCTTCAACACTGGACAGTTTGGCAGCCCGCTGCATTAGTGCTTGCTATCTGGTTCGTTTTTGCTTTTCTAGCAGGCGGTTAAGGTTGCCAGCCTGATAATAAGGCAATCGCCAGTCAGGAAGGCGCCTGTTCTTCAGGCTTAAAAGGAATGGCGCAAGCGGCACCATCAGCAGATCCATTACCGGTCGTCGAGATCCACGATCTGCACAAATCTTTCGGCACGATCGAGGTGCTCAAGGGCATTTCCTTCACCGCGTGCGAAGGTGAAGTCGTGTCCCTGATCGGCTCGTCCGGCTCGGGCAAATCGACTCTGCTGCGCTGCATCAACATGCTCGAAGTGCCCGATAGCGGCACCGTCAAGATCGACAACGAGACGATCAAGCTGCGCGGCTCAGGTCAACAACGCCATATCGCCGACGAAGAACAGATTCGCCGCATTCGCTCCGAATTGGGCATGGTCTTCCAGAGCTTCAATCTGTGGGCTCATCTAACGATCCTACAAAACGTCATGGAAGTGCCCCTGATCGTACAGAAGCGCGACCGCGCCGAAGTCGAGCAGGAAGCCCTGGAGATGCTCGCCAAAGTCGGCATCAGGGAGAAGGCCGACGCCTACCCCAACCAGCTCTCAGGCGGTCAGCAGCAGCGCGCCGCTATTGCGCGCGCCCTTTGCATCAATCCCCGCGTCATGCTGTTCGATGAACCCACCTCCGCGCTCGATCCCGAGCTTGAGGTGGAAGTGCTGCGCGTCATCAAGATCCTGGCCGATGAAGGACGAACCATGATCCTGGTCACCCATGACATGGAGTTCGCGCGTTCGGTAAGCGACAGGGTGATCTTCCTGCACCACGGCAAGATCGAAGAAGAGGGAACGCCCGAAGAGGTGTTTACCGCCACCAAATCGGCTCGTCTCAAGCAATTCCTCAACGCTGCCAGTCATGAATAAGGCAGCGGCGGAACAGGCGTCACAACCAGAATAATATGGAGCAATACATGAAGAAGCTGATCTTGGCGGCCGCCGCCGTCCTTGCCCTCGGCACTGCCGCCCAGGCGCAGGAAACCATTCGCATCGCAACCGAAGGTGCCTACGCCCCCTGGAACTACGTCAACGAAGCCGGTGAGCTTGCCGGCTACGAGATCGACCTGGGCAATGCCATCTGCGAAACGGCAGGCCTCACCTGCGAATTCGTCAGCAATGACTGGGATTCCATCATTCCCAATCTTCTGGCGGGCAACTACGACCTGATCATGGCCGGCATGTCGATCACCGACGAGCGCATGGAAACGATCGATTTCACCCAGAACTACTTCCCGCCCGATCCATCCAAGTTCGTGGCCATGGCTGGCACGGGCATGGATCCGGAAAACCTCGAAGGCAAGCGCGTCGGCGTTCAGGGCGGCACCATCCAGGCTGCCTATGCCGAAGAAAACCTCGCCAGCAACAACACCATCGTATCCTTCACCACGGCTGACCAGGCCATGGCTGACCTTGCCGGTGGCAACCTCGACACCATCATCGCCGATGGCGCCTATCTTGAGCCCGTGGTCGCTGCATCCGGCGGCGCTATCGAGTTCGTTGGCGAAGACATCATGATAGGCAACGGCGTCGGCGCGGGCATCCGCAAGGACGAGACCGAGCTCAAGACCAAGATCGATGACGCGCTGACCGCCCTCAAGGCCGATGGCACCGTCGACAAGCTCATCGCGCAGTACTTCGAAGGCCGCGGCCCCTTCTACGGCGAATAACAGACCCTTCGCACTTGCGTTTCCTCCCCTTCACAGGGGAGGAAATTCCCGCCTCCCTACATCCGGAGGTGCTACACGGATTACCAAGATGACCTTGCCAGCCCGGACCAGTTCATGAGCGAAGATCTCGCCTTCTGGCTGAGCTATCTGACCAATGGCAAGCACCTCACCTGGTACGCCAGCTTCCAGTTCACGATCTTCGCAGCAATCGCTGGCGGCACGCTGGCCGTCATCTTCGGCCTGCTCGGCGCCGCGCTCAAGAACTCGCGCTTCCTCCCCCTGCGCCTCGTCGGCAGCTTCTATTCCTCGATCGTCCGCGGCGTGCCGGACGTGCTGTTTTTCCTGTTCTTCCCGCTTGCCTTCGAGCAGGCGGTCGAATGGTTCATGGCCACCCAGATCTGCACCCCCGAAGCCATCGCCGCCCAGAGTGCCGCCTGGCCGCCCTGCCGCGAGGCCAACTGGTTCCTCGGCACGCCCGAATACCTTGTCCTCGCCTCGGTATCCCTGGGCCTCGTCTACGGCGCCTTCGCCACCAACGTCATTCACGGCGCCATGCGCTCCGTCCCCCGCGGCCAGATCGAAGCCGCCCGCGCCTACGGCATGAGCGCCAGCCAGGTGCTCTGGCGCATCCAGATCCGCCAGATGTGGGTCTATGCCCTGCCCGGCCTCTCCAACGTCTGGATGCTGATCGTCAAGGCGACCTCGCTGCTCTCGCTGCTGCAGATCGCCGACATCGTGCTGTGGGCCGATCGCCTCGGCGCACCCAATTTCCTGCCCACTGTAGGCCTGGTCCACGATGACTGGCGCTGGCGCTACTACCTGGTGTTGTTCCTTTTCTATATCCTCGTGACGCTGCTCTCCGAAAAGGTCTTCGGCGCCCTGATGGCCCGCATGGGCCGCGGCATCCTCAGCGAGGCGCGCACCTGATGGACCGCTTCCTCATCGATCTCGGCATCTTCGCACCCGCCGCGTTGTTCAACATCTATTTCGCCGTGGCTTCGATCCCGCTCGGCTTCGTCTTCGCGGTCTTCCTCGCCCTCGGTAAAGCCTCGAAAAACCCGATCGCGTCCCGCCTGAGCCGAGGCTTTATCTACGCCTTCCGCGGCTCCCCGCTCTTTATCCAGTTCTTCATGGTCTATTCGCTGGGCCTGTCGTTCAACGTCTCGCTCTGGAAACCGCTAGGCATATCGGGCTTCGTCCTGCACCCCCTCTTCATCGGCCCGCTGGTGCTAACGCTCAACACCGCCGCCTACACCGCCGAAATCTTCTATGGCGCCCTGCGCGCCGTGCCGCGTGGCGAAGTCGAGGCGGCCCGTGCCTACGGCATGTCCCCAATCCAGCAATTCCGCCGCGTCATCTGGCCCAATCTCATTCGCCTGGCCTGGCCCGCCTACACCAACGAGGTCGTGTTCCTGTTCCACGCCACGGCCATCGTTTATTTCGCGCTGCCGGTGATCGGCCAGCAGAAGGATCTGATGATCACCGCCAAGGAACTGTTCGAGCGCGACTACAACGCATTCCTGCATTTCTCCGTTGCTGCGCTCTATTTCCTTGCTGTGTCGCTGGTGGTGTTCTTCGTCTTTGGCCTGGTCTACCAGCGCCTGATGCGCCACATGCCATCCGCGCCGCGCATGCGCTACGTCCCCAAGTGGATTCGCTGAAAGCCCCTCATGCCCTTCGAACTGCACCACACCGCACTCCGTGGCGACACACCCGGACACACCACCGAGCTTTACTGGTACACGGCCGGCCCCGCTGACGCCCCCACCCGCGTCCATCTCCAGGCCGCTCTCCATGCCGACGAGCAGCCGGGCACCATGGCGCTGCACCACCTGCTGCCCCGCCTGCGCGATGCCGACGCCGCCGGCCAGCTCAACGCCCATTTCACCATCTTCCCCTCGGTCAATCCGCTGGGGCTCGCCAACCGCTCGCTGCGCCACCACATCGGCCGCTACGACGTCGAGACGGGCATCAATTACAACCGCCGCTGGCCCGATCTCTACCCCCTCGTCGCCGACCGCCTCGCCGGCAAGCTCGGGCAGGACCCGGCGGCCAATATCGCCCTCCTGCGCCAGGCCGTACTCGACTGGATCGATGAGCAGCAAGGCGCCACCGCCATCCAGCAATTGCGCCTCCTCGTGCTGCGCTCTGCCGCGACTGCAGATATCATCCTCGATCTGCACTGCGACGACGAAAGCCTGATGCACATCTTCACCTCGCCCGAGCTGATGCCGGGCCTGCAGGACCTGGCCGATTGGATGGGCGTTGCCGCCACCCTCACCGCAGAAGACAGCGGCGGCGGCTCGTTCGACGAGGTCCTGCCCTCATTCTACCGCAAGGCCCGCCTGGCCAATCCCGGCTACCCCGTGCCCAACGGCGCCGAAGCCGCAACGCTCGAATATCGCGGCCGTGCCGACAGCTTCGATAATCTGGGCGAGCTCGACGCCGGCGGCCTTTTCAACTTCTTCGCTGGCCGTGGCCTGATCGCTGCCGACACGCCAACGCCAACGCCCTCTCCCGCTCCGGTACCTTTCGAAGCCACCGAAGTGCTGCGCGTCGCCGCCCCTGGCCTCCTCGCCTATCGGGTGCAGCTTGGCGAGCACGTCACCAAGGGCCAGCCCGTCGCCGACCTCATCGCCATGGACGGCCCCCAGGCCTTCCTCGCCCGGACGCCAGTCCTCGCCGGCACCGACGGCTTCGTGCTCTCCCGCGTCACCGCCAAATTCGTCAAACGCGGCACCGGCATCGCCAAGATCGTCGGCACCAAGCCCCTCCCCTCCCGCACCGGCGGCTATCTGCTCGAGGACTAAGGGCCGAAGGCCTTTTCACTATTGGCAACCCACAATCTCTCCACCCACGCGGTGTCATCCCGGCCTTGAGCCGGGATCCATCCTGAGATCGCGCCACAGACACAAACTGTCCGCATGTAGAGTCCGAACCCAGCTCAGGGGGAGTATTCGCATTCGGCGCTTTACGCCTCTGTTTCAGTCGACACCCTCCCTCTTGCGGGGAGGGATCAAGGGTGGGGAATGTTTAGCCCCGATATTTGGGGCCAACCGCCACCCCCTCCCAGCCTCCCCCGTCGAGGGGGAGGTGCCGCCCGGTGAGTAGGAAGCATCGCACCTCCACCACCGGTCATGCACCCATGCGAACACACCCCACAGCGAGAAAACGCACGCTCCCAGCGCCTAAAGCCTCCGCCCACCGTGCTGCCCTCGGGCCCGACCCGACGGTCATGTCCCACAAACATAAACTGTCCACCGCGTCATTCCCGCGAAAGCGGGAACCTCACTTTTGTGCCGAAGGGAGTGGGATTCCCGCTTTCGCGGGAATGACGATGTGGCTGGACCCTGAACTCAGAGTCCCAGCCACTCCCCCACAGCGAGAAAATGCCCGCCGCCGGTCAGCGCCTACAATCCCAACCCCGCATGCTCGAACGTGCGGAAAACCCCACGCAGTTCCGCCAGCCCCTTCATCCGCCCGATCGTCGGATAGCCCGGCTGTGAGCGCCGCCCCAGATCGTCCAGGATGTCCTGCCCATGGTCGGGCCGCATCGGAATGCTGTGGTCGGCACGCCCCGCGGCACGGCGGCGCTTCTCTTCCCGCACGATAGCCGCGATCAGTGCCACCATGTCGGTATCCCCATCCAGGTGCTCGGCTTCAAAGAACGAGCCCATGATGTCGTCATTGTCGCGCTTGACGTTGCGCAGGTGCAGGAAGTGCACCTTGTCGCCCAGCCGCTCCATCATGCCCGGCAGGTCATTGTCGGGCCGCGCGCCCAGTGATCCGGAACACAGCGTCATGCCATTGGCGGGGCTGCTGACGGCATCGAGCATATATGTGTAGTCCGCTTCGGTGGACATCACGCGCGGCAGCCCAAGCAGCGAGAACGGCGGATCATCGGGATGGCAGCAGAGCCGCAGTCCCAGATCTTCCGCTACCGGCACGACCTCGGACAGGAAATCCACGAAATGCTGCCGCAATAGATCGCGGCTGATATTGCCATATTCCGCCAGGTGCTCGCGCACATCGTCCAGCGTCATCGACTCGGTGGAACCCGGCAGGCCCATCGTCACATTGCGCGCCAACTGCTTGCGCCCGGCGTCATCCAGGTCAGCAAAACGCCGCCCGGCCTCATCGGCAATGGCGTTGGTATAGTCTGCCCCTGCACCCGGCCGATCCAGCACATGAATATCGAACGCCGCAAAGTCGTTGATGTCGAACCGCATGCACGAGGCGCCATTGGCAACCGTGTAGCGCAGATCCGTCCGGGTCCAATCCAGCACCGGCATGAAATTGTAGCAGATGACTTCGATTCCCGCGTCCGCCAGATGGCGCAGCGATACCTTGTAATTGGCGACATGCTCGCGCCAGTCGTTCTTCTGCTTCTTGATGTCTTCGCTGACCGGCAGGCTTTCCACCACGTCCCAGGTCAGCCCTGAGGGCGAACCGTCCTTGCGCGTCGCAATCTCTTGTTTGCGCCTGGAAATTTCCTCGGGCGTCCACACCACACCATTGGGCACATGGTGCAGTGCGCTCACCACGCCTTCGGCCCCCACCTGCGTGATGTCATCGATGCTGCACAAATCCTTGGGTCCAAACCACCGCCAGGTCTGCCGCATGTCGTCGCTCCTTCATCTTGTATGGCAGTGCTTGCCACAACAAGACGCGTACGGGAAGGCCCTAGAGGTCCTTGTCATAGACGAATTTCGGCATTTCCCATTTCTTGACCAGAGCAAGGATGCGCAGGGGGAAGCCAACCGCAATGGCAACGATGATGACGATGTCCCGATTGAGATCAGCCGCAACGCCAAAATAGTAGACCGCTGCGGTAACGATCGAAACCGTGGCATAAAGCTCGCTGCGGAACACCAGCGGCACGTCATTGCACAGCACATCTCGCAATATGCCGCCGACAATGCCTGTTACCATGCCCGAAACGATGACGATCAGCGGATGGGCGTCAACTTCCATCGCCACGTTGCACCCAACGATTGTGAGGACAACCAGCCCCAGGGCGTCCAGCACCAGAAAGGTCCATCTGAGCTTGTCGACAACCCGCGCAATGGCAATGGTAAAGAGCGCGGCCCCGCATACCAGCAGCAGGATGTAGGGGTTCCCCACCCAATAGAGCGGATAATGTCCCAGGAAAGTGTCCCGCATCGTGCCCCCACCCAGCGCCGTCACGCAGGCAAGCAGGCACACGCCGAACCAGTCCATCTTGCGCCGGCCGGCGGCCAATGCAGCCGTCATCGCCTCCACAGCGATAGCGACGTAAAATAACATTTGCAGCATTGTGCATCCTGTCAGAACCGGGTTGTCGGCCTCAACCTATCGCAAGAGAGTGCTGCGTCCAGCCGGAGCCATCATGCGACAGCCCAAATCCGTCAAAGCCCTTGAAGAACTCGGCCGTGTGCGCCTGAGCGACAACTTCTTCCTGCGCGATTTCCTCTATTCCGAAATCGCTGTTATCAACGGGTTCGCCAATATTCCCGACGATCCCGATCTGACCATCGCCGCCGGCAAGCGCCTCTGCGAAAGCCTGCTCGAACCGCTTCAGGCGCGCTTCGGCAGGCTCTCGATCCGTTCGGCCTATCGATCAAGCCAGGTCAACGCGTTCGGCAATCTGCACAAGCTCAATTGTGGCCGCAACGAAACGAACTACGCCAGCCATATCTGGGACCGCCGCGATGCCGAGGGACGCATGGGCGCCACCGCCTGCATCGTGGTCAACAGCGTCATTCCTTATTTCGAACGGACCGGCGATTGGGAGGCGATTGCCTGGTGGGTCCACGACAACCTTCCCTATTCCGAGATGGAGTTCTTTCCCCGCTACGCCGCCTTCAATCTGCAATGGCGCGAACAACCCGTCCGCCGCATCCGCAGCTACATCCCACCCCGCATGGGCCTGCTGACCGCGCCGGGACAAGACAATTGGGCCGGAAGACACAAACAATCCTACGCGGCCTTGCTGGCGGAACTCGAATAACCCGAGCCCCCAACAAACCCGATGTCATCGCATAGAATGGAATTCACGCAGCAGACCTCATCCTGAGCCTGCAGCAGACCTCATCCTGGGCCTGCAGTAGACCTCATCCTGAGCCTGTCGAAGGACGAGGTCGTGGCACAAAACCTCCACTCACTCGCCCCCATGGTTCGACATCCTGAGCTTGTCGAAGGATCGCCATGAGCTCTCAGGACCATTCACCTGATGTCCATCAAACGCGGCGCCCGCCCAATCCAATCAGATATGGATCGCGCCATCGCCCAGCGACAGCGCCGCCTCGCGAATGGCCTCCGACAGCGTCGGATGCGCATGGGTCGAGCGTGCCAGGTCCTCGGACGAACCCGAGAATTCCATCAGCACCACCAGCTCGTGGATCATCTCGCCGGCATTCTTGCCCACGATATGCGCGCCCAGCACCCGGTCGGTGTTGACGTCGCTCAGGATCTTGACGAACCCCTGCGTCGCCAGCATCGCCTTAGCGCGACCATTGGCTGTGAACGGGAACTTGCCGATCTTGTACTCGATGCCCTCGGCCTTGAGTTCGTCCTCGGTCTTGCCCACCGAAGCCACTTCTGGATTGGTGTAGACCACCGCCGGAATGGCCGCATAGTTCACATGGCCCGCCTGCCCGCTCAGGATCTCGGCGACGGCAATGCCTTCATCCTCGGCCTTGTGCGCCAGCATCGGCCCGGCAATCACGTCGCCAATGGCATAGATTCCGTCGACCGAGCTCTTGTACTGGCCATCGACCCGCACCCGGCCACGCTCGTCCAGCGCCACGCCAACGATCTCGAGGCCCAGCCCTTCCGTGTACGGCTTGCGGCCGATGGAGACCAGCGCGACATCAGCATCCAGCACTTCGGCTTCGCCGCCCTTGGCCGGCTCGACCCGAACCTTGAGCGAACCGTTCTCCTGCTTGTCGATCCCCGCAACCTTGCTGGAAAGCTTGAACTCCATGCCCTGCTTTTGCAGCATGCGCTGAAACTGGCGCGCCACTTCGCTGTCCATGCCCGGCAGGATGCGGTCGAAATATTCTACCACCGTCACCTGGCTGCCCAGCCGCGCCCAGACCGAACCAAGCTCAAGCCCGATCACGCCCGCGCCGATCACCACCAGCTGGCGCGGCACGCTCTCCAGCGTCAGCGCGCCGGTGGATGTAACGATCGTCTTCTCGTCGATCTCGATGCCCGGCAGGCTGGCCGAAACCGAACCCGTGGCGATCACGATATTCTTGGTGTCGTATTCCGTACTGGCGCCGTTCTGCGGCGTCACGCGCACCTTGCCGGGGCCGGCAATGGTGCCGATGCCGCGCAGCACGGTAATCTTGTTCTTCTTGAACAGGTAATCCACCCCGCCCACATTGCCCGCCACCGTCTGGGTCTTGTGGTTCATCATCTGGGGCAGGTTGAGCACGGGGCTGGGAATATCGATACCCAGTGCCTTGAAGCCGTGCGTCGCCTCTTCGAACAGTTCGGACGCATGCAGCAGCGCCTTGGAGGGGATGCAGCCGATGTTCAGGCATGTGCCGCCCAGCGTTGGCCACTTCTCCACCACCCCGACTTTCATCCCCAGTTGCGCTGCGCGGATCGCCGCGACATAGCCCCCTGGACCCGAGCCGATGATGATGAGATCGAACGCGTCTGCCATGATTACCTAGCCCTGAACCGTGTTTTAGTGCTGCTGCGCCAGCGCCACTCGAATGGCGAGCACAATGAATGTAATGCCGGTGACCCGATTAAACCACCGGCCGAACCGGAAAAAGCCCTGCCGCACAGCAGGGGTCGTAAAGAAAACCGACACCAGTGCAAACCAGGCAAAAAGCATGATACTCATGCACGCCACATAGATGACCTTGGCATCGCCCGCAGTGTGAGCTGACACCAGCGTCGTGAACAGCGCCAGGAAGAACAGCACCGCCTTTGGATTAAGCAGATTGGTGAGGAACCCCAGCGCGAACGCGGCCCAATCGCCGCGCCGGGCGCCGGCAAGTTCCCCTTCTTCGGGCGGCTGTGGCGGCGGGCTGCGCAAGGCGGAGATAGCCAGCCACACCAAATAAGCAGCGCCCAGCCAATTGATGATGTTGAACAGCATTAGCGACTGCCCGACGAGCACCCCGATCCCCAGCAACGTATAGCTGCCATGGACCAGAATGGATGTCGCGACGCCAGCGGAGGTGAACAGCGCTGCCCTCCGGCCATGCGCTATTGATTGCCGCAGCACCATGGCGAAGTCCGCGCCCGGAATAATGGCATTTATGCCGAAGGCCAGCATCAGGGCAGCGAATTCGAGCCAGGGAAATGTCATCGGGCGCACCAGGGTTTGCCACCCTGTTTAGCCCAGCCAGCAGCGCTGGCAAGCCTTGGTGCGAAAACTGGAAGCAAAAACGCATCAAAGCGGAAGACAAACCGAAGCATGCACCCCTATTGCACGGAGATATTCTGCGCCCTGCTCAGCGGACCAGGCAGCTGTTTGTCGATGTCCAGCGCGCCGCTGTTTACCTGCTCCAGGAAGCTGCGGCAGAAAATCTCTTTGTTTTCCGCCTGGTTATAGGCGCTCATGATCTGGCTGCCGCCATAGGTTTCCGCCGCCGCCACAGCCTCCGGCGAGCCACCACCCAGCTTCTCCGCAACCCGCTTGGCCAAGTCCAGGAACCCCACATTGCGCAAATGCCAGTTGTCATAAGCAGTCTTGTAGGCGCTATCGAGCCCGGTGGTCTCGTAGCAGTGAGTGGTCATCGCCGAGACAATGGTCTTGGAGCCATGAAACGCCATCAACTCACCCACCAGTTCGGGGTCTGCCACCTCCTGCGCATGAACCTGCGGCACGGCGAGACAAAGCACGAGGGGCAACAAACGTTTCAACAATCCAACTCCGGCACAGTTTCGGAGGCCCTTCTAAAAGGCCCAAACAACTAGCAATGTCTTAAGAGTGCACCTGCCGCACGGCATCGTGAGCGAGGCGAAGTTCCGCCACTCTCTATCGCGCTGCAATGCGGTGAATGTAGGGGACGAGCAGAGACAGGTTTTCTGCCGCTGCCCCAGACACAAAAAAGCCGGAGCAGCGCCCCGGCCCTTCCACAAGCTGGTTTCGTTTTTTAGAGATCGAGCACGAGCCGCTCGGGTGCCTCGAGGCTTTCCTTGACGCGCACGAGGAACGTCACGGCTTCCTTGCCGTCCACGATCCGGTGATCATAGCTCAGCGCCAGGTACATCATTGGACGGATCACGATCTGCCCGCCGACCACCACTGGCCGCTCCTGGATCTTGTGCATGCCCAGAATGCCGGACTGCGGCGCATTGAGGATCGGGGTCGACATCAGCGAACCATAAACACCACCATTGGAGATGGTGAAGGTGCCGCCCTGCATGTCGGCCATCGAAAGCTGACCGTCGCGCGCCTTCTTGCCCAGCGTGTTGATCGACTTCTCGATCTCGGCAATCGACATCTGGTCGGCATCGCGCACTACCGGGACCACGAGCCCCTTGTCTGTGCCCACGGCCACCCCAATGTGCGCGTAGTTCTTGTAGACTAGGTCATCGCCGTCGATTTCGGCATTGACCGAGGGGATTTCCTTGAGGGCGTGGATCACGGCCTTGGTGAAAAAGCCCATGAAGCCCAGCTTGACACCATGCTTCTTCTCGAACAGCTCCTTGTAGGAGGCGCGCAAATCCATCACCGGCTTCATGTCCACCTCGTTGAAGGTGGTCAGCATGGCCGCCGTGTTCTGCGCATCCTTGAGGCGCCGCGCGATGGTCTGGCGCAGGCGGGTCATCCTGACCCGCTCTTCGCGTGAAGCATCATCGGCAGCGACTGGAGCGCGCGGTGCGGCCGGAGCCTTGGACGCCTCGGCCGGCTTGGCGGCAGGTGCTGCAGCCGGAGCGGCCTGGGCAACTGCAGGCGCTGCGGCAGCGGCCGGCTTGTTGATGGCTGAAAGCACATCCTCCTTGAGCACCTGGCCGTGCTTGCCCGAGCCGGAAATATTGCCGGCCGAAAGACCGTTTTCGTTGATCAGCTTCTGCGCTGAAGGCGCCGGAGCGCGATCGGTCGCGGTCACCGGCTGTGCAGCAGGCTCCGGCTTGATCTCTTCAGGACCGGCGGCATTGTTGGCGGGTGCTTCGGCCTTTGCTTCGGCTTTGGGCGCAGCAACCGCGGCCCCTGCCCCGCCGATGGCGCCAAGCAGCGCGCCCACATCCACTGTTTCGCCCGGCTGGGCGGCAATGGCTTCGAGCACACCGGCGGCCGGCGCCGGCACTTCGATGGTCACCTTGTCGGTTTCAAGTTCGACGATGGGCTCGTCGGCATTCACCGTGTCGCCGATCTTCTTGAACCACTGGCCGATAGTGGCCTCGGTAACACTCTCGCCCAGCGTTGGAACGCGGATTTCTGTCGACATTGTTTGCTGTCCTTTATTGAGCGAAGGCTTCGTCGAGGAAGGCCTGCAATTGGGCAAGATGGGTCCGCATCAGACCCGTGGCGGTGGAGGCCGAAGCCGGCCGGCCAATATAGCGCACGCGCTGTCCACTCCGTCCCATCTGATCGAACACCCATTCCACATAAGGCTGGATGAACGCCCAGGCGCCCATGTTCTTGGGCTCTTCCTGGCACCAGATGATCTCGGCATTGCGGAAGCGGTTAAGCTCGTCCAGCAGCGCCTTGGCCGGAAACGGATAGAGTTGTTCAATGCGCAGCAGGTACACATCGTTCAGCCCGCGCTTCTCGCGCTCTTCCAGAAGGTCGTAATAAACCTTGCCGGTGCACAGCACCACGCGGCGAATCTGGTCGTCGCTTGCAAGCCTAACGCTCGTCTTGGGCACGCCGGGTGCTTCGGCATCGTCCCAGAGCAGACGATGGAAGCAGGAATCGGGTCCCATCTCGACCAGGCCCGACACCGCACGCTTGTGGCGCAGCAGCGACTTGGGCGTCATCAGGATCAGCGGCTTGCGGAAGTCGCGGGTTACCTGCCGGCGCAGGGCGTGGAAGTAGTTGGCCGGCGTCGTGCAATTGGCAACCTGCATATTGTCTTCTGCGCAAAGCTGCAGGAAGCGCTCGGGACGCGCGGAGGAATGCTCCGGGCCCTGCCCTTCATAGCCATGCGGCAACAGCATCACGAGGCCCGACATGCGGAACCACTTGCGCTCGCCCGAGGAGATGAACTGGTCGATCACCACCTGCGCGCCGTTCACGAAGTCACCAAACTGGGCTTCCCAGATCGTCAGCGCCTTGGGCTCGGCCAGCGAATAACCATACTCGAAACCAAGCACGGCTTCTTCCGAGAGCATCGAATTGATGACCTCGTAGCGGCTCTGCTCGGGGTCGAGATTGTTGAGCGGCGTATAGCTCTTGTTGTCGACCTTCTGGTCGTTCAGCACCGAATGGCGCTGGCTGAACGTGCCACGCTCGACATCCTGGCCGGAAAGACGCACCGGATGACCGTCGGTCACCAGCGTACCGAAAGCCAAAGCTTCGGCGGTCGACCAGTCGATCCCCTCGCCTGACTGGATCGTCGCAAGACGATTGTCCATGAAACGCTTGACCGTCTTGTGAACGTTGAAGCCTTCGGGAATGCGCGTCAGCGCCGTGCCAATATTGGTCAGGCGGTCCATCTCGACACCGGACTGGCCACGGCGCGGGCCGTCCTGGTCGGCCGGCCGGAAGTCCTTCCACGCGCCATCGAGCCAATCGGCCTTGTTGGGGCGATAGTCCTGTCCAGCCTCGAACTCACTTTCCAGCTTGGCGCGCCATTCGGCCTTGAGCTTGTCGATTTCCTCGGCCGTCAACAGGCCCTCGGCAACGAGCTTGTCCGAATAGAGCTCCAGCGTCGTCTTGTGCGAGCGGATCTTGGAATACATCAGCGGCTGGGTAAAACTTGGCTCATCGCCCTCGTTGTGCCCAAACCGGCGATAGCAGAACATGTCGATGACGACAGGTTTGCCGAACTTCTGGCGATATTCGACGGCGACTTTGGCCGCGAACACCACGGCTTCCGGATCGTCGCCATTCACGTGCAGCACCGGCGCCTCAATCATCTTGGCGACGTCGGTCGGATACGGCGAAGAGCGCGAATACATCGGGCTCGTGGTGAACCCGATCTGGTTGTTGATCACGAAGTGGATCGAGCCGCCCGTGCGGTGTCCCTTGAGGCCCGATAGGCCCAGGCACTCGGCGATCACGCCTTGCCCGGCAAACGCCGCATCACCATGGATCAGCAGCGGCAGCACCATGGAGCGATCGGGCTTGCCGTCCACTGCGATATTGACCAGCTTGCCATCGGGGGCAATGTGCTGGTCCTGCTTGGCGCGTGACTTGCCCAGCACGACGGGATCGACGATCTCGAGGTGGGATGGGTTGGCCGTCAGCGACAGGTGGACCTTGTTGCCATCGAACTCACGGTCCGAGGAAGCACCCAGATGGTACTTCACGTCGCCTGAACCTTCGACATCGTCGGGGTAGAAGGCGCCGCCCTTGAACTCGTGGAACAGCGCGCGGTGCGGCTTGGCCATCACCTGCGTCAGAACGTTCAGGCGACCGCGGTGAGCCATGCCCAGCACGATATCCTTGATGCCAAGCGCGCCGCCGCGCTTGATGATCTGCTCAAGCGCGGGAATGGTCGATTCCGCGCCGTCGAGACCAAAGCGCTTGGTGCCGGTATATTTGACATCGATGAACTTTTCGAAGCCTTCGGCTTCGATCAGCTTGTTCAGGATCGCCTTCTTGCCTTCACCGGTAAAGGTGATTTCCTTGTCCGGCCCTTCGATGCGCTCCTGGATCCACTGCTTGGCTTCAGGATCGGAGATGTGCATGAATTCGATGCCGACCGTGCCGCAATAGGTACGGCTCAGGATCGCCAGCATTTCCGGGATCGTGGCGTATTCCAGCCCGAGATAGTTATCGATGAAGATCTTGCGGCTGTAGTCCGCCTCGGTAAACCCATAGCTCTTGGGGTCGAGTTCGGGCGCCGGCTCATCGGCCTTCATCTTGAGCGGATCGAGATCTGCATGCAGATGTCCGCGCATGCGATAGGCACGGATCATCATGATGGCGCGAATGGAGTCACGCGTGGCCTGCAGCACATCGGAAACGCTGCCCTTGGCGACACCCAGGGCTTCGGCCTTCTTGGCGACGGCCTTTTCGGTCTTGACCGCGATGTCACCCCAATTGCCGTCCAGCGCACTAACCAGCTCGCTTGTGGCGCTCTGCGGCCAGTCCTTGCGGCTCCAGCTGGGGCCCTCGGCATTCTGCTGGGCGACGCCTTCTGCGTCATCCAGCTTGCCGAAAAAGCTTTTCCAGGTGTCGTCGACGCTGGATGGATCGGTCTTGTAGCGGGAATAAAGCTGTTCGATGTAGTCGGCGTTCCCACCATAGAGGAACGAAGTCAGCAAGAACGTGTCGTTCTTTTCCTGTCGTGTCATCGCTTTTTGTCGCGAGGCCCACGCCCCGCCATCCTTCTCAACGAACCGGCCGAGGCCGGTTTCATGCGGTCCCTGATTTGTGCGGATACTGACCGCTTATCCTTAGTATCCTGTTAAGTGTAGCAACCCCTGAGCAGGGCCACGGCTCAATTCACGTTTACCGCTTCGGGCACCACCACGGCTAACACCGTTCTGTGTCCGAAGCGCGACCGACATTGGTCGCATCTTTGCTCCACGCCCTCCTGGTTCGAGGCGCTGAAGAAGCGCACCTCACCACGAGGGCGTTGGCACAATCTAGCCCTTCAATACTTCAGCCAGCGTCCGGCCGATCCGCGCCGGTGATTTCGACACGCGGATACCCGCTGCCTCCATCGCCGCAATCTTGTCTTCCGCGCCGCCCTTGCCGCCCGAAATTACGGCGCCAGCATGGCCCATGGTACGACCGGCAGGAGCCGTCAAACCAGCGATGAAACCGGCCATTGGCTTCTTGCGGCCCTTCTTGGCTTCGTCGATCAGGAACTGCGCGGCCTCTTCCTCGGCCGAGCCACCGATTTCGCCGATCATGATGATCGACTTGGTCGCTTCGTCGGCGAGGAACATTTCGAGCATATCGATGAATTCGGTGCCCTTGACCGGATCGCCGCCGATACCGACAGCAGTGGTCTGGCCAAGACCTTCATTGGTTGTCTGGAACACTGCTTCATACGTAAGCGTGCCCGAGCGGGAAACAATGCCCACCGAGCCCTTGGAGAAGATGGAGCCGGGCATGATGCCGATCTTGCATTCTTCCGGCGTCAGCACGCCGGGGCAGTTCGGCCCGATCAGGCGCGACTTGCTCTTTGCCAGCTTGGCCTTGACCCGCACCATGTCGAGAACCGGCACGCCTTCGGTGATGCACACGATCAGCGGGATTTCCGCGTCGATGGCTTCCTCGATGGCAGCAGCGGCACCCGGAGGCGGCACATAGATTACCGAGGCATTGGCGCCGGTGCGCTCCTTGCCTTCGGCCACGGTGGTGAAAATCGGCAACTGGGTTCCATCGACACCCGACGACCAGGATTCGCCACCCTTCTTGGGATGGGTGCCACCGACCATCTTGGTGCCGTAATAGGCCAGAGCCTGTTCGGTGTGGAACGTTCCGGTCTTGCCGGTCAGGCCCTGAACGAGAACCTTGGTGTCTTTATTGACGAGAATCGACATTGGTTTGGTCTCTCTTGCAGGGCGTTAGGCAGCGGACTTGACGGCAGTGACGATCTTCTGCGCCGCGTCATCGAGGTCATCGGCGGAAATGACGTTGAGGCCGGACTGATCGAGGATAGCCTTGCCTTCCTTGACGTTGGTGCCTTCGAGACGAACCACCAGCGGCACCTGCAACCCGACTTCCTTGACTGCAGCGATCACGCCTTCGGCGATGACGTCGCAGCGCATGATACCGCCGAAGATGTTGACGAGAATGCCCTTCACCGCCGGATCGGCCGTGATGATCTTGAACGCCGCCGTCACCTTCTCCTTGGAAGCGCCACCACCCACGTCGAGGAAGTTGGCTGGCTCGGCGCCATAGAACTTGATGATGTCCATGGTCGACATGGCCAGACCCGCGCCATTGACCATGCAACCGATATTGCCATCGAGCGCCACATAGGCGAGGTCGAACTTGGACGCCTCGATTTCCTTGGCGTCTTCCTCGGAAAGATCACGCAGCGTCTTGAGCTCTTCGTGGCGGAACGCGGCATTGTTGTCGAAGCTCACCTTGGCGTCCAGGACCCGCAAATGCCCGTCGGTCATCACGATCAGCGGGTTCACTTCCAACAGGCTCATGTCGGTTTCGGTGAAGGCCTTGTAGAGGATCGGGAACAGCTTGGCCGCGTCGGCCTTGGCATCGCCATCGAGCTTGAGCGCCGTAACGATCTCGGAAACGTTGGCCTCGGTCACGCCGGTAGTTGGGTCGATATCGACGGCGATGATCTTTTCGGGCGTATCATGCGCCACCGCTTCGATATCCATGCCGCCTTCGGTGGACACCACGAAGGAAACGCGGCCGGTGCTGCGATCGACGAGCAGCGAGCAATAAAGCTCACGGGCAATATCGGCACCGTCTTCGATATAGAGGCGGTTGACCTGCTTGCCGGCGTCGCCAGTCTGCTTGGTAACCAGCGTGTTGCCCAGCATCTCCTTGGAGAAGGCGACGACTTCATCGATCGTCTTGGCCAGGCGCACACCGCCCTTGGCATCGGGGCCGAGTTCCCTAAACTTGCCCTTGCCGCGGCCACCCGCATGGATCTGGCTCTTGACCACATAAAGCGGGCCAGGAAGCTGGCGCGCCGCGGCCTCGGCCTCGTCAGCCGAAAAAATCGCCACGCCCGCCGCAACCGGCGCACCGTAGGACTTCAAAAGCTCTTTGGCCTGGTGTTCATGGATGTTCATTCAAAGTCCCCTTGGGTGGGCAGGACGGCGCCGGATCAATCTCAACGCACCGCACAACTATTTCAGTCCACTGCGTCATTCCCGCGAAAGCGGGAACCTCTATTGGCCATGCCATAGAGAGAAACGGAGGTCCCCGCTTTCGCGGGAATGACTCCGTGACTGTTAAGCTAATTTTGGCGCGATCTTCTTGCACGCCTCGATTAGACCTTCCACCGCGCCGACGGACTTGTCGAAAGCCTTCTGCTCGGCCGAGTTCAGCGCGATCTCGATGATCTTCTCCGCACCACCGGCACCGATCACCACCGGCACGCCGACATAGGTGCCTTTGACGCCATACTGGCCATCCAGGTAAGCCGCAGCCGGCAACACGCGCTTCTTGTCCTTGAGATAGCTTTCGGCCATCGCAATGGCAGACGTCGCTGGTGCGTAGAAGGCCGAGCCGGTCTTGAGCAGGCCGACGATCTCGGCGCCGCCATCGCGGGTGCGCTGAATGATGCTTTCGAGCTTTTCCTTGCTCATCCAGCCCATCTTGACGATGTCGGTCAGGGGAATGCCCGCAACGGTCGAATAGCGCGGCAGCGGCACCATGGTGTCGCCGTGGCCGCCCAGCACGAAGGCGTTGATGTCTTCCACCGAGACATTGAGCTCGTCAGCGATGAAGTGCACGAACCGCGAGGAGTCCAGCACGCCGGCCATGCCGATGACCTTGTTGGCGGGCAGGCCCGAGAACTTCTGCAGTGCCCACACCATGGCGTCGAGCGGGTTGGTGATGCAGATGACGAAAGCGTCGGGCGCGTACTTGGCAATGCCCGCCCCCACTTGCTCCATCACCTTGAGGTTGATTTCCAGCAGGTCGTCGCGGCTCATGCCGGGCTTGCGCGGCACGCCGGCCGTGACGATGACCACGTCGGCGTCCTTGAGGTCTTCGTATTTCGAAGTGCCGGAGATCTTGGCGTCATAGCCTTCGACCGGCGCCGACTGGGAAATATCGAGCGCCTTGCCCTGCGGCACGCCATCGACGATATCGAACAGCACGATGTCGCCAAGGTCCTTGAGGGCCGCCAGGTGGGCCAGGGTGCCACCGATCTGACCCGAGCCGATAAGAGCGATTTTCTTGCGCGCCATAAATCCTCATCCCAGTCTGCGTTGAATTGGCGCACCTCTTAACCCTCCGCGCCGGGAGGGGCAAGTGAACCCTTCGTCTAAAGCAGCGATCGGGCCTTGCTGATGGGCGAAGGGGTCGTGCCGGAAAGGCAAGGTGCCGCGCGTCAGTTTTGCTCTTGTGCTTCGGCGGGGGAGCCCGCGCCTTCATCCGCGTCGCGCAGACCCTTGGCCAGGTAATCCTCGGACTGCATTTCGATCAGTCGCGACACCGTGCGCTGGAACTCGAACGCTGTGCGGTCGTCCTTGCCCAATTGCTCGAGCGGAACGTCGAAGCTGGCGCCCAGCTTGACGCCGCGGTCATAAAGATTGTCGATCAGCAGGATAAAGCGCTTCGCCGCGTTGGACCGGGTTCGATCCATTTGCGGCACGTTGTCGATGACGATGGAATCGAAGGCATGGGCGATGCGCACGAAATCGCGCGATCCAAGCGGCTTCTCGCACAGGTCTGAAAATCCGAACCGCGCCGCGCCCATCGCCGCCAACGGCACCACGATCTGCCGGCCGATGCTTTCCACCACGTCCGGCTTGCCAGCGGCCCCACCCGTGATTCGAAGCCATAGCCGGTCCATCGCCGCCCGCACCTCGGGGCCGCTCCCAAAGGCATAGACCTGCTGTCCAGAGAACTTGAGCCGCCGGTAATCCTGCGCCGCCGGCAGCGACGCGACCGTCACGTGCCGCTTCAACAGCTCGATGAAAGGCAGGAACAACTGCCGGTTGAGCCCATCCTTGTAAAGCTCGTCGGGCACCACATTGGAGGTCGCGACCAGCGTCACGCCCTGCGCGAAAAGCTTTTCGAACAACCGGTAGAGCAGCATGGCATTGGTAATGTCGTGCACATGGAATTCATCGAGGCACAGCAGCCGCAGCCCGGATTTGACGATTGGCCGCACCACCGCCTCGACCGGATCGGCATCGCGACCCTTGTCGCTCTTGCGAAACGCCGCCATCCCAACATGCACTTCGTCCATGAACTCATGGAAATGCACCCGCCGCTTTTCGGCGATGGGCACAACTGCATAGAACAGATCCATCAGCATGGTCTTGCCGCGCCCGACCTCGCCATGAAGATAGAGTCCCTGCACCGGCTCCGGCTTGTCGAACAGCTTAGCAAAAAGCCCCTTGGGCCGGCCCGCCACCAGCCCCACCAACACCCCATCCAGCAAACGCGCCGCATCCACCTGCGCCGGATCGGCACTCAAAACCCCCTTGCCCGCCAGCTCTGCGTAGGCAGCACTGACGGGGCCGGTAGCTGATAAATTTGTGGGCTTAACGGACAACTAGGACGCCGAACTCTCGGTAGTCGGGTCAGGCCGAGTCGAAAATTGTAGTCTTCGAGAACCGGAGCGCAGCGTACTTGAGTACGTGAGCACCGGAAGCGCAGCTGACTACAATTTGCAGACCGGCATCACCCGACGGCTATCGGGCCATGGAGATGGCTTGGCCGCCACCCATCGTCCCTATGTAACGGCCGCCGCTTGGTGCGAGGAAGGCCGCGATGTTGCCGTTGTCATCATAAAGCTGCAACTGGCTGCCCACCTGCTGCCAGCCGCTGACCGACGCCAGGCCGGGCACACTGCAGCCCGGAGCCGAGGCGCGATAGTAGCTGGTGCCGGCCTTCGCAGTCATGGGCAGATTGAGACGGCACTGGTCCGAACCCGCAACCACGTTCCACACCCCTTCGGGGCCCGCGCTCATGCCGCCAGCGCTGGGCTGGGCAAGAGGGGCCAGCGACACCATCGAACCGCCGGGCTGGGTGCCAGGCGTGGTGGTGGTTGCGACGGGCGCGGTCATGCCGGGGCTGACGGAGGCCATCTGCGGAGTGGTCGAAACGCCGCCCAAGACGGGCTGGCCACCCAGGCCAGGAGCGGGAGTACCGGTCGCGCCGATTGCGGGTAGCGTGCCCTGCTGCACGGTCGAGCTTTGCACCGGCGTAATTTGCGACGGCGCGCCGATCGTATTCAGATTGGCCGTATTGGACCCCGTCGACTGGCACGCTGCCAGCACCAGCGCCATCGCTCCAATTCCTGCAGCCGACATCGTTCCGCGCATCCAGACCCTCATGGTTCGCTCCTGCCCGAAGGCTTAAAAAAGGTTAACAGCTGTGCCGCCTTATAGCTAAACCCACAACTGCATACAACCGCCCGGTCCGCATCTGAGCCAAGGCACAGTAATATGGCGGC
Organism: Devosia naphthalenivorans; assembly: GCF_003056355.1. Taxonomy (GTDB): domain Bacteria; phylum Pseudomonadota; class Alphaproteobacteria; order Rhizobiales; family Devosiaceae; genus Devosia; species Devosia naphthalenivorans. The sequence goes on along the minus strand of NZ_PYVW01000002.1, from coordinate 297,316 downwards.
ATTACGAATTATGAGGCCGCCATGTCTCGCAACAGATCTTCGGCCAGAAGGGTTGCATCACGCACTTCGTCTTCGGGAACCTGCACCGGCACACCCTCCTGCCCAAAGAGATTCGGCACGCCCGGGAATCCGCCTTCGCCCTGTTCGAGCGGGTGAAACCCGTGCGCCCGCAGGGCAACCACCAATATACGGGCGGCCGAGGGGTCCTTCACATGAACGATGGTCTGGTAGCTCATCATGTTCTCCGATCACGGCGTGATCCTGAAGCCTGGCTCAAACTGGAGCAAGAACAAAACGGCTTCCGCCCTCTTCGCATTGCCAATTGACCCGCAAAATGCTGCAATCCGGCGTAAGCTGTTTCACTGTAAGGTGATTTGCCGCTACAAGAGAGCCGGACTTAGCTCGCATCGGACAAGTGTCTGCCTTGGGGATTGAATGGGCGCCTATATTCTTCGCCGCCTGCTGCTGATGATCCCGACCGTCTTCGGCATCATGGCGATCTCCTTCCTGATCACCCAGTTTGCCCCGGGCGGGCCCGTCGAGCAGGCGCTGGCCAATCTTTCCGGGCAAAACCAGTCCATCACGGAGCGCATTACCGGCAGCGCGGAGGGGGATTTCGCTGGCCAGCCGGCGCAAGGCGGCTCCGGCGGCAGTTATCGCGGCAGCCAGGGCCTCTCTCCCGATCTCGTCGCCCGCATCGAAAAGCAGTTCGGCTTCGACAAGCCCCCGCTGGAGCGCTTTGGGCTGATGCTGTGGAACTATGTCCGCTTCGACTTTGGCGACAGCTACTATCGCGACATCTCCGTTATCGACCTCATCAAGGAGAAAATGCCGGTCTCCATCTCTCTGGGGCTGTGGATGACGCTGATCGCCTACGGCATCTCGATACCCCTGGGCATCAAGAAGGCCGTGACCGATGGCTCCCGCTTCGATGTATGGACGTCCACCATCGTCATCATCGGCTATGCCATTCCCGGCTTTCTCATCGGCATCATGCTGATCGTGCTGTTTGCCGGCGGCAGCTTCTGGTCGATTTTTCCCCTGCGGGGGCTCACCTCGCCCGGGTTCGACAGCTTCCCCTGGTGGCGGCAGATCCTCGACTATTTCTGGCATATGACGCTGCCCATCATCGCCATGGGCCTGGGCGCCTTCGCCACCACGACGCTGCTGACCAAGAATTCCTTCATCGACGAGATCGGCAAGCAATATGTCACCACCGCACGCGCCAAGGGCCTGACCGAGCGCCAGGTGCTCTATGGCCACGTCTTCCGCAACGCCATGATGCTGATCATCGCCAGCTTCCCGGCCGCTTTCATCTCGGCGTTCTTCTCGGGCTCCCTGCTCATCGAGACCATCTTCTCGCTTGATGGCCTTGGCCTGCTGGGTCTGGAATCGGTTTCCAACCGCGATTATCCGGTGGTCTTTGCCACGCTCTACATCTTCAGCCTGCTCGGCCTCGCCATTTCGCTGATCTCGGACCTGGCCTATATGTGGGTCGATCCGCGTCTTGATTTCGAAAGCCGCGAAGTATGACGGAGATGACGCAAGAAGCGGCCGTCGTCGAAACGCCGCGCAACCGCTTCCTTTCCCCGCTTAATCAGCGCCGTTGGGCCAATTTCAAGGCCAACCGGCGCGGCTGGTGGTCGCTCTGGATTTTCCTTGTGCTGTTTCTGGCGACGCTTGGCTCCGAGTTCATCGCCAATGACCGGCCAATTCTTGTGTCCTACAAGGGCGAACTGTTGTTCCCCGCCTTTGTGGACTACCCCGAATCTAAATTCGGCGGTTTTCTCGCCGTCACCAACTACCGGGACGATTTCATCGCCTCCGATATCGCTGCCAATGGCTGGGCGCTTTGGCCGCCAGTGCGCTTCAACTACCAGACGGTCGATACCAACCTGCCGTATTCCGGATCGGTTGCGCCGAGCTGGCTCATGAGCTGGGAAGAAAACTGCGCCCGCTATCCCCAGCAGACGGCGGACCCAAACTGCCATTGGGGCAATTACCATTGGCTGGGCACCGACGAGCGCGGCCGCGACGTCCTAGCCCGCCTGCTCTACGGATTCCGCATCTCCGTCCTGTTCGGCCTTACACTGACCATTTTCTCATCCGTCATCGGCGTTTTCGCCGGTGCCGTGCAGGGCTATTTCGGCGGCTGGGTGGATCTGCTGTTTCAGCGCTTCATCGAAATCTGGACCTCCATTCCGGCGCTCTACCTGCTGCTGATCATCTCCTCGGTGATCGCCCCGAGCTTCTGGGTGCTCCTGGGCATCCTCCTGCTCTTCTCCTGGGTTGCGCTGGTGGGCATCGTACGCGCGGAATTCCTGCGCGGCCGCAATTTCGAATACATCGCCGCCGCCCGCGCGCTCGGCGTTTCCAATCTCACCATCATGTTTCGCCACCTTTTGCCCAATGCGATGGTCGCGACCCTCACCTTCATGCCCTTCATCCTGTCGGGCTCGGTGGTGACGCTCACCTCGCTCGATCTCCTGGGCTTCGGCCTGCCGCCCGGCTCTCCCTCGCTCGGCGAACTCCTCGCCCAAGGCAAAAACGATCTGCAGGCGCCCTGGCTCGGCCTCACCGGTTTTTTCACCATCGCCATCATGATGACCCTCCTGGTCTTCATCGGCGAAGCCGTCCGCGATGCGTTCGACCCCAGAAAGTCGATGGGATGAACCGGAGCGTTTCCCTAAATGTAGATCGGGCTATCACCACGCTCGCAGTCGACACCCTCCCCCTCGCGGGGAGGGATCAAGGGTGGGGGCCGACTGGCCCGGATCTCAGACTTTTGCCGTCCCTTTCAATTCCACCGCGTCATTCCCGTCCACGTCGTCATGCCAGTCCACCGCGTCATTCCCGCGAAGGCGGGAATCTCACTTTTGTGCCGAAAGGAAGTGGGATTCCCGCTTTCGCGGGAATGACGACGTGGCTGACAAGGACCTTCCCTCTGGGGGGACCAGATCGGTGCGGGCACAAAATCGCGGGTGAACGCAAATGACCACCCCCCTCCTCTCCATTCGCGACCTCACCATTCGCTTCGGCGCCAACGACGCGACGAAAAACCTCTCCTTCGACGTTGCCCCGGGTGAAACCGTCGCGCTCGTTGGCGAAAGCGGCTCCGGCAAATCCGTCACCGCCCTGTCCGTCCTCAAACTGCTCCCGCCCTCTGCACAGTTCTCCGGCCAGATCCTGTTCAAGGGCCAGGACCTCATCACCGCTTCGCCGGCAGAGCTACGTGCCGTTCGCGGCAACGACATTTCGATGATCTTTCAGGAGCCGATGAGCTCGCTCAATCCGGTCCACACGGTCGAGCGCCAGATTGGCGAAGTGCTGGCCATCCACCGGGGCATGCGCACCACCGCCGCCCGCGCTCGCACCATCGAACTGCTCGACGCAGTCGGCATTCCCGATCCTGCCAGCCGCCTCGGCGCCTACCCGCACCAGCTTTCCGGCGGCCAGCGCCAGCGCGTCATGATCGCCATGGCGCTCGCCAACGAGCCGGACCTGCTGATCGCCGACGAGCCCACCACCGCCCTAGACGTCACCGTTCAGGCACAAATCCTGAGCCTGCTCAAAAGCCTGCAGCAGAGCATGGGCATGGCCATGCTCTTCATCACCCATGATCTGGGCATAGTGCAAAAGATCGCCGACCGGGTCTGCGTCATGACCAAGGGGGAGATCGTCGAAACCGGCCCCGTCGCACCGCTCTTTGCCAATCCGCAACACGCCTATACCCGCCACCTCCTCGCCGCCGAGCCGCGCGGCACGCCACCGGCTTCCGACCCATCGGCCCCCTCCATCGTCGACGTCGCTGACCTCAAGGTATGGTTCCCCATCAAGCGCGGCCTGTTCCGCCGCACGGTGGGCCACATCAAGGCCGTCGACGGCATCGACCTCTCCATCCGCCGCGGCGAAACGCTCGGCGTCGTCGGCGAAAGCGGCTCGGGCAAGTCGACGCTCGGCTACGCCCTCCTCCGCCTCATCCCCTCCGATGGCCGCATCGTCGTCCTGGGCAACGAGGTTCAGGGCCGCTCCTGGAAAGCCATGCGCCCCTTGCGCGCCGATATGCAGATCGTTTTTCAGGACCCCTTCGGCTCGCTCAGCCCGCGCCTGTCGGTCGACCGCATCATCGGTGAGGGCCTTGCCGTCCACATGCCCCGGCTCACCGCTGCCCAACGCGACGAACGCGTCGTCAAGGCGCTCGGAGAAGTGGGCCTGCCGCCCGAAGCGCGCTTCCGCTATCCGCATGAATTCTCCGGCGGCCAGCGCCAGCGCATTGCCATAGCCCGCGCCCTGGTGCTGGAGCCCAAATTCGTCGTGCTGGACGAACCCACATCGGCGCTGGATGTCTCCATTCAGGCCCAGGTCGTCGATCTGCTACGCGATATCCAGCAGAGCCATGGGCTGACCTACATGTTCATCTCTCATGACCTCAAGGTGGTTCGGGCGCTCGCCAACCAGTTGATCGTCATGCGCAATGGCAAAATCGTCGAACACGGCCCCGCCAATGACATCTTCCTGGCGCCCCGATCGGACTACACAAAGGCCCTGATGGCAGCGGCCTTCGACGTGGCAGAGATCGGCACAACATCGTTGGATCCCCCTGTCGCGCCATGAATTTTGCCCCTAGTCTGACCCAACATCCGCAAAACCGGAGCTGTCTGATGAAGTTCGCCCCTCTCCTCATGACCGCCCTCATGGCGCTGGGCGTTGGCACCCCCGCCCGCGCTCAAACGCCAACCGACACCTGGGTTCACGCCTTCAACATGAGCGAGGACCCGAAATACCCTGAAGGCTTCCCCCATTTCGACTATGTGAACGTCGATGCGCCCAAGGGCGGCGTCGTCCGCCTGGGTCAAATGGGGGGCTTCGACACCTTCAACCCCATCCTGCCCAAGGGCGAAGTCGCGGGTGGCATCGGCCTCGTCTACGAAACGCTGCTCACGCCATCGCTCGACGAGGTGAACTCCTATTACGGATTGCTGGCCGAAAGCCTGCGCATCGCCCCGGATTACGGCGCCGTGACCTTCCGCATGAACCCCGCCGCGAAATGGCACGATGGCGAGCCCGTCACCGCCGAGGACGTCGTCTGGTCATTCAACAAGGCCAAGGAACTCAATCCCAACCAGGCGCAATACTACAAGAACGTGGTCAGCGCCGAAGTCACGGCGCCCGGCGAAGTCACCTTCACCTTCGACCAAACCGGCAATCGCGAACTGCCACTGATCCTGGGCCAGTTACTGGTATTGCCCCAGCACTGGTGGGAGGGCAGCGACGCCAGGGGCAGGCAGCGCAATATCGGTGACTCCACCCTGGAAGCCCCAATGGGCTCAGGACCCTATGAACTCGCCGGCCTCGACGCGGGCAGTACGGTCACCTACAAGCGCGTAGCCGATTACTGGGGCGCCGATCACCCCACCCACATCGGCACCAACAATTTCGACGAATACCGCATCGAATATTTCCTCGACCTCACCGTGCAATTCGAAGCCTTCAAGGGCGACCAGTTCGATTGGTGGTGGGAAAACCAGGCCCGCCGCTGGGCCACTGCCTACGATTTCCCGGCCGTAAACGAAGGCCGCATCGTCCAGGAGCTCTTCCCGCAGGACTACGCCAATTCAGGCCTGATGTTGGGTTTCATTCCCAACACACGCCGCGAGAAATTCCAGGATCAACGCGTTCGCGAAGCGCTCAACTACGCCTTCGATTTCGAGCAGCTCAGCAGCACGCTGTTCTTCGGCCAGTACGAGCGCATCGACAGCTATTTCTTTGGGCTCCCCTTCCGCTCCAGCGGCCTGCCGGAGGGCGAAGAGCTCGAAATCCTCAACTCGGTCAAGGAGCTCGTCCCGCCCTCGGTCTTCACTGAAGAATACACCAACCCCGTCAGCGGCGATCCGCAGAAGCTGCGCGAAAACCTGCGCACCGCCCTCCAGCTATTGACCGAAGCCGGCTACACCCTCCAGGGCAGCCAACTGCTCGACCCGAACGGCAAACCCTTCACCTTCGAAATCCTGCTCAACGGCCCAACCATCGAGCCGGTCGCGCAGAACCTCGTTACCAATCTCGCCAAGATCGGTATTGCCGTCTCGCTACGCTCCGTCGACAGCCCGCAATACATCAACCGCCTGCGCAGCTTCGACTACGACATGATCTATTCCGGCTGGGGCCAGTCCTTCTCGCCCGGCAATGAGCAGCGCTATTTCTTCGGCTCCTCCAGCGCCGATGAGGAAGGCTCGCAGAACTATATCGGCATCGCCGATCCGGGCATCGACGCGCTCATCGACAAGCTGATCGTAGCCGACGACCGCGCCACCCAGGAGGCCGCCACCAAGGCGCTGGACCGCACCCTGCTGCACCATCACTTCATGGTCCCCAGCTATTCCCTGCGCCAATCCCGCATCGCCCGCTGGAACCGCTTCAGCCATCCCGACCCGCTCCCCGAATTCTCCAGCGGCTTCCCAACCATCTGGTGGTACGACGAAGCCAAGGCGGCCGCGACGGGTGGGGCGCGGTAGGCACGGTACAAGACCGAAAGTCAGGATGTCTGGGCCCCTTCAGTAGACCTCATCCTGAGCCTGTCGAAGGACGAGGTCGTGGCGTTGGCCGTCCTCCACTCGCTTGAGCGCGGGTTGCACCCGGGCAATCTCCAATGGTTCGACAGGCTCATTACGAGAACTTTGGGCAAGCCCTCAATAGTCCCGCTCATAAAACACGCCCAAGCTGGAATCCCCATTCTGCCCGGCCGCGCCCGTCACCTTCAGATCCTTCGTCACATCGAGATTGATGGTCACCCGGCTCTGCCCGCCGGCACCGGCCTGCACACCCAGATACACGTTGTCCTGAATATAAGTCCCCGCCTGCACCGCGACATTGCCTTGGTCGTCCGTAACGATATCGAGGTCATCCAGCCCCGCCGCACCGCGCAGGCTGTCGACCAGCCCGCCCCCACCGCCGCCGACCAGCTCCCCTGCCGCAGCGGCAAGCTTGGCCAATTGCAGCGGCGACAGTTCGCCCATCGAGCGGCCGAAGATCAGCCGGCTCAGCACTTCATCCTGCGGCAGCATGGGGGCCGAAGAGAAGCTCACTTCGATGTCCGAAGCGCGCCCGGACACGGTCACGAACACCGTGATATCGTCGCCCTCGACACTGGCCACCAGATTCAACTGCGGGTCGAGATCACCCACAAGCGTCACCGTGCCGCTGTCGAAGGTCACCCGCTCACCGAGAATGTCGAGCCGCCCCCGCGTCAATTCAAACGCGCCCACCGGCTGGATATCCCCTATCGGCCCAGTGATCCGGACCGTGCCGCCCACCTCGGCGTCCAGTCCGCGGCCGCGGATGAAGATCTGATTGGGCGCATTGACGTTGATATCGAGTAACACCCCGCCCGGCCGCGACTGCGGCACTGGGGCGCCGGATTCATCGATGCGGGCCCGCACCAGAGTTTGCTCGACGGCCGGCGGAATGCGCACATGTTCGACGTCGATCAGCTCCGTGCCGCCGCCAAAGCTCTGCGGCACGGTGATATTGGCCTCTTCGACAAACACGTCTCCGCTCAACAGCGGCGAGCCCGTCAAATTACCCGTCAGCGCCAGATTGCCTGATGCGGTGGCGACAAACAAATGGCCATCGGCGTAGCGCGCCGAATTGAGGGCCAGCCGCACATTGGCCGGCAGGCCCCCGGTCAACCCGATCGAACCGGAAGCGGAGACCGAGCCACCGGTGGCAAGATTTGCCGAGAGCGCATCGATAGTCAGATTGGTGCCATTGAGGCTCGCCGAACCGGCAATGCCCTGCAGCCGCAGGTTCAACTCCGGGTCAACGTAACCGGCGCCACTCGTCGCCACGCGTCCGCCGAACTGCGGCGCGGCAAGGCTCCCGGTTGCGCGGGCGTCCAGCGTCACGACCCCGCTCAACTGCCCGCCGCGATCAGCGACGAACCTGTTGCCCAGCGCCAGTGGCGCCGAGCCATTGACGCTCACATTGAGCCCGCCTCCGCTCAGCGGCACCCTGCCAGAACCTTGCAGCGTCAAGCCGCCCGAGCCGTTCGCTCGCAGCGCCGCCAGCGTCACGACGTTGCCGGCGAAGCTGCCATTGGCCGAAACACTCAGCGGCGCGATGCCGAATTCGCCGATCGCCGCCGCATTGATCCCTTGGGCCTCCGCTTGAAACTGCACGCGCGGATCGGTGCCTGTGCCGCCGATGGTAGCCCGCCCGTTGAGCGTTCCGGAAAGCCCCAGATCAGGCGACACGGTGTTGGCAATCGATAGCGGCAGGGCATTGATGTCGAGCACGATATCGAGTGCCTCACCCGCCGAACCGGTGGCGGTGATCGAGCCGGAGCCCACGTCAAACCGCACCGCATCCAGCGACACGCTGGAGCCAGCCACCTGCAACACGGTCGGCCGAGCAAGCCGCGCCGACAATTGCCCCTGCACAAGTTCCGCCCGGTCGAGTGCCAGCCTGTAGCCCGCTTCCACCGGGGTCAGGGAGCCGGCAATATCCACATCGGTGCCCGTTGCCAGCGACGCCTGCCCATCGAACGAGGTTGTGGTGCCGCTCTGCGTCGCGGTTGCACGCAAGGTGCGGACATCGACGCCAGCCGCCGCGATATCGCGGCCATTGAGCGAGCCATCGATCATCGGCACGCCGAACAGATCGCCGATCGTCGCCGACACATCCGCAGCGCCCACGCGAATGGCATTGACCGAAAGGTCCCGCACATCGCCGCGCACCGCTGCGCCCTGCTTGCCATCGGCCGGCTGCAGCGTCACATCGGCGTTCACGGCGCCAGATGCCTCGAGCAGCGCCAGCGCCGCCGGCACCGACACATCGGGCGAAACCATGTTCAGCCCGCCATCGATCAAGCCCGTCTCTACGACACGGACCAACTCACCGGTGATCCGCGTCCCCGCGGCCTGGAACGCAATATCGCGCAGCGCCTGCTGGTCTGGAGTGACATTCACCCCCGCTGCAAGCGTGGTACGGAAACCATCCAGTGCGCCCGATCCATCGATAGTTCCCGTGAGGGTGTCGACGTTATACTGCCCGGCAAAACCAACGCGGGCCTCGCGCAGTTGTCGATCGGCCAGAGTGCCGGTCGGCACACTCGCATCGAGGTTGAGATCGATAATATTCTCGGCGCCCTTGGCCGTTCCCACCACCTGGAGCGCACCCGATGCCTGACCGGACAGCAGCGCCAGATCACTCAGATCCAGGTTGAAGGTGAAATCCGCAACCTCGCTCGAATAAGAACCGTCGGCCAGCACCTGCACTTGCGGGTTCTCGATGCGGAAGTTCTCAGCCATCAACCCGTTGGTGTTGCGCGCCACCCGCCCGCCAAGGGACACGGTTCCGGCCAGCAGCCGGTCCGCAACCTCGTCGCCGACGGCAAGATCGGTGCCCGTACCATCGAGCGTCAAATCGAACCCGCCCACCACCGGCATGATCGAGCCGCTTGCGTTCAGCGACAGCGCGCCATTGAGCTCGCGCCCGGCCAGGCCCGAGAATGGCGCAATGCTGGCGGTTTCGAGGCCGATGTCGCCCCTGAAATCCAGGCCATCGAGCTGGCCCGTCAGCATGGCTGTCAACGCGTTCCCCACCACGCGGAATTCTGCCAGTTCCACCGGCTCGCCCGCGTTCCAGAGCCCTGCGATACCGATGCCGATCCCGTCGCCCAGCGCTGCTTCGACTTCCTCCGAAGCCGTGATCCCCGAAAGGCTGCCATCGCCATTGAACGTCACGCGGCGCGTTGCCGGATCGCTCAAATTCGTCGCAACACCACCCACCGTCAGCGCAACCGTCTCGGCTGCAAAGCCGTCCGTTTCATAGCCAGCAACGCTGAGCGTGGAATTCCAGTCCTCGCTGCCTTCGCCGCCGAACGCTATCGCGAGTTGGGCTGAATCAACCCGCGTCGCACTGCCGGGCACCGGCAGCGTCACCTGGCCGCCACTCGGATCGGCAATGACGGCGTTGAGCGCCAGCGTGCGCAGGAAATTATCCGGCGTCGTTTCCACCGCCGCCTCGAGCGAAAGCTGGCCGCCACTGAGCCGGAGCCCGGAGATGGAAAACCCGCCCTCTGAACGCACCAGTGCATTGGCCGTTAGCGACGTCTCCGGCCCGAAGAACGGGCGATAAGGCTCTGCCACGAGCGTCGACAACGGCCCGCGCAGATCTGCATCGACAGCAAAGCCTGCGGCCTGCTGCTGGATGGTGGCCACGCCCGAAAGCGCAGTCTGGCCATTGGCCTGCAACACCAGTTCGGTTCGCAGATCCGCCACCGGCCCCGTGCCATTGAGCGTCAGCGTCACCGCTGGACGGTTTTCGATGTTGAGCAAATTGGCGATCACGCCATCTTCGGGCTCGACCAGCGACAGGCCCAGATCGATCGAATTGTCACCGCCGGTATAAGCCAGATCGAGATCGAGCGTACCACCCGGCCCGTCGAGCCGCACCACGTCAAGGTTCGTCGTCAGGTTGCCATTGTCGAGCGTAAACCCGCCAGCCAGCGAAATCTGCGAACCCAGGCCGAAGACATTTTCCCCAAATGTCACGCTCGGCACGCTCAGCTGCTGCAGGATGATCGCGACCGGGAAATCGGGAATCTGCAACGTCCCGGCTTCAGCCGGCGGCAGGTCCACGCCTTCGGCCGGAACGGCATTGCGAATATAGTCGATGGAATCGGCGGTAAGCGCGCTCACTTCCAGCCGACCAAACAATAGCGCGCCCTGGTTCCAGGTCAGCCGGGCATTGTTGATGCGCAGCCACACACCTTCCTGGTCCGAGATGGTGATCTCGCGCACCGAAACATCAGAGCCCAGGATTCCCTCGATGTTGGAAATCCGGATCTGCCGCTCGGGCGTCGAGAGCCGGTCCTGCACGAAATTGGTCAGGAAATCCTTCTGCTCTTCATTGTCCATCGTGAGCACATCCTGCGCCACGATGGCAGCAGGCACGCCAAGGCCCAGCCCGCACAACATCAGAATCAAAAAGGCGAGCCGCTTTGGCATGTTGAACAACCGCGCCATCAGAATGCCTGCCCTATGCCAACATACAGCGCATAGTCGGGGTCGCCGTCCTGCTTGTTGAGCGGGATGGCAAGGTCAGCCCGCAACGGCCCAAGCCCCGTGTAATACCGCAGGCCCACGCCCGCTCCGAGCCGCAAATCATCGATCCCCGGGAATTCATCGCCGGCAACATAGCCGCCATCGAGAAAGCCAACCACGCCAATGCTCTCGGTCACCTTGGCCCTGGCCTCGAGCGAACCTTCCAGCAGATAGCGTCCGCCGATGATATTGCCGAAGCCGTCATCCACCCCGATCGAGCGGTGTCCGTACCCGCGCACCGATCCGCCGCCGCCGGCAAAGAATAGCCGGTCGGGTGGGATTTCGTTGAGGTCCGCTCCAATCACCGCACCGGCCTTGATCCGGCCAGCCAGCACGAACGGATCGTCCTCGCCAAAGCCGAAATAGGTGCGGCCTTCCACCGTCACGCGGCCCGCCGCATTGCCGTAGTTGAATTCATAGAACGGCTCGATATCGGCCCGCATGTACCAGCCGCTGGTGGCATCCACCTTGTCGTTGCGGAAATCGAGCGTCGCCGCACCGTAAAGACTGGCCACAGCAAAATCGCGCGTGCCGAACACATCCTCGAACTCACTGCGTTCGAATTGTGTGCCGCCTTCAAAGGTAATCTGGTCCGAAAAAATGTGCGTCAAGCCAACCCGGCCCAGCGCTGAGGTTTCCGTATAGGTAGGATAAACCGTGCGTTCCGCCGAAATCGCGGCCACCAGATCGGTATCAGGCGTAAAGACGCCCGGCTTGGTGAAGGTACCGCCAAAGAAATAGTCGAATTCCTCGGTTTCCACCGGAAAGCCTATGCCGGCGATACGCGCATCGAGCCGCAGGCGCTCCGCCTGTCCGAACAGGTTCCGCCACAGATGGAACGCTTCGACGCCCAACCCATCGATTGTCGAATACGTCGCGCCGACGCCGAAGCGGGCTCCGGGCAGTTCCTGCACGATCAGATCATAGGGCAGCAGCCCATCGAGCCCGATGGACTCAGCGGCTTCGAGCCGAGCCGCGCGAAACACTTCGAGCCGGTCGAGCCGCTTCTGCGCCCGATCCACCTCATCGGGGTCGAACTCTTCGCCGGGCGTCAGTCCCGTCTGGCGCCGCACGAACGCGGGGTCCATGCGCTCCGTGCCGCTCACCGTCACCTCGCCAAAGGCCGCCTTTTGCCCCGGATTGACCGTGATCGTCACATCGACAAGGTTGCTCGCATGGTCGGCCACCACGTCCCTGCTGGCGATCACCGCCTTGGCATAACCCTGCTGCCGCCACGCCTCGAGCGCCAGGTTCTCGGCGCGCAGGATCACGCTGGACCGGGCGACTTCACCCACGCCAAACCCCTTGTTGGATGGCAGGTCGACCTGGTCGAACACATCACTGGTCGCCGGCGCCTGATTGACGATATCGACGCGGTTGAAATTGAACAGCGGCCCGGGATCGACCACGATGGTCACCAGCACCGGATCGGGCAGTTCCACGTCCGGCGGCAGGCTCGTGACCTCGCTGGCGCCCACCCGGATGCTGACGACCCCGCCATAATGGCCTTCGTCATAAAGTGCCGCCACGATGCGCCGGTAATCGCCACGCGCCTTGGCCAGAAGCCCGGCCGCGCCGGAGGCAGGCTCCTCCTCGTCGGCCACCAGCGCGGATGCGTTGCGCACGACATTTTCCAGCTCACCCGCGGCATTGACCACGACCGAAACGGAGTAAGGCTGCGGATCGGCGATAACGGCTTCCGCATCCGCTTCGCTCTGGTCCTCGAACAGCTTGAGCCCGAAAATTTCAAATGCACTGGCCGGAGCCGCAAGGCTCAGGCCCGCTGCCGCAACACACAATGCGCCAATACTCGTTACTAACCGCGCGACTTGCAGTGGACCAACCCCGCCTTTGTACTTCAAACCAGACTGGGGCCGCTGCGAGAGCACCGATCCCCAAGGCAGAAGCTCAATTTCCCTCCGGGACAACAAGATTCCGTTAAATCCCTGCCGCATACCCCTGTAACGCTGGGCTTTCGCCCAACAGGAGGTCATTTCATGGCGAGTTTAGGGCTGCTTGCGGCCAACAAACAACCATTTGTCCGCTTGCATCAAATTTGATCGGTCCAGCGTGGCCGTTGCGCAACGGCTGTTGACCGTACCGGCACCACTGGTTCAACTGGCGCGTCTTTGCCTCACCTCACGGAAGTCCGCATGTACCAGTTGCTCGATCCCAGCCGCTTCGTCGTCTTCATCACCGGCGCCACCTCGGGCTTCGGCGCCGCCGCTGCCCGCCGCTATGTTGCGGCCGGCGGCAAGGTGATCGCAACCGGCCGCCGCCATGATCGGCTGGTCGAACTGCAGAACGAATTGGGCCGCGAGAACTGCCACATCATCGAACTCGACGTGCGCGACCGCGCCGCCATCGACGCTGCCATTGCAGCGCTGCCCCCAGCATTCGCCGGCATCAACGTCGTTCTCGCCAATGCCGGCCTCGCCCTGGGCCTGCAGCCCGCCGCCGAAACCGACATCACCGATTGGGAGACCATGATCGCGACCAACATCACGGGTCTCGCCTACACCGTCCGCGCCCTGCTCCCCGGCATGATCGCGCGCGGTGGCGGCCATGTGGTAACGCTGGGCTCCGTCGCCGGCGACTACCCCTATCCCGGCGGCTCGGTCTATGGCGCCACCAAGGCCTTCGTAAAACAGTTCGCTCTCAACCTGCGCTCCGATGTGCAAGGCAAGAACATCCGCGTCACCAATATCGAGCCCGGCCTGACCGAAACCGAATTCTCCCTGGTCCGCTTCAAGGGCGACGAATCCAAAGCCGCCAAGCCCTATCAAGGCACCAAGGCGATGAACGCCGAAGACATCGCCGAAACCATAATGTGGTCGACGCTCCTGCCCGAGCACGTCAACGTCAACCGCCTCCAGGTCATGGCCACGACCCAGGCCTTCGGCCCCTTCGACATCTATCGCGGCTAGCAGGGCCCGGTCTCATCCCACCCACAATGTCATCCCGGCCTTGAGCCGGGATCCATCCTGAGATGGTTGGATGTGCCACCCAACTTCCCCATTTCCCTTCCGCCTCTCACGCAGTAATCTCACCACCATGACCACACCAGACACCCTGACGCTCAATTCCTGGCAGGTGATCGCCGCAACGGACGAGATCCCGGTCGGCAGCATCACGCGCACGACCCTGCTCGACACGCCCCTCGCACTCACCCGCGACCGTGATGGCGTGCCGGTTGTCTGGCGCTGCACCGATGAAGAGCCCGGCGACGAGATCGATCCCGAAACCATCCTCGATCGCCTTCCCGTCACCACCGGCTACGGCTTCGTCTGGACGTCCCTCGGCACCCCGCCCAAGGAATTGTTCTCCATTACCGAATACGCCGAACCCGACCGGGTCAACATGAGTTGCGGCTCCATCGGCATTCACGTCTCGGCGCCCCGCGCCGTCGAAAACTTCCTCGACATGGGCCACTTCCCTTACGTCCACACCGATATCCTGGGCGCCGAACCCCACACCGAGGTCAAGGAATACGACGTCGAAGTTTCCGAGGAACGCGACGAGGTCCTCGCCACCCGCTGCCGCTTCTTCCAGCCCCGCGCGGCCCTGTCGGCCACCGACGGCATGGAAGTCGAATACGTCTATCGCGTGCCGCACCCCTATTGCTCGGTGCTCTATAAATCCTCGCCCGAGGCTCCCGAGCGGCGCGACGTCATCGCCATTTTCCTGCAGCCGGTTTCCGAGGACCGCTGCCGCGCCCACCTGCTGCAGTCGATGATCGACTCTACCTCCACCATTACCGAGCTGCGCCGCTTCCAGCAGACGATCTTCGGCCAGGACAAGCCGATCCTCGAAAACCAGTACCCCAAGCGACTGCCCCTCGATCCTCGCTCGGAAACCCCCATCCGCGCCGACAAATCCGCCATTGCTTATCGCCGGTGGCTGTCGCAAAAGGGCGTTACCTACGGGGTCATCCCCGCCGCGGGTTAGAGATGGCCAGGATTTCACAGTCGACCCCCTCCCCCTTGCGGGGAGGGATCAAGGGTGGGGGTAGGAGAGCCACGATATCGCGGGCCTTTAAACCACGCCCCACCCTTCCTTACTTCGGCAAGGAACCAAATCGAGTCCCGTACGCCAGGACTGCGACAAACTTACAGAACGATCGTGGCGCGATCCCGACCAGTACCGCACCATGACCCTCTCCCTCTCCGATTCCACCTGGTACCCCATCGCCAGCTCCGACGACCTGCCGTTCCGCCACGTCTACCAGGGCCAGCTCCTCGGCCGCGAACTCGCCGTCTGGCGCGCCGATGACGGCAACGTCAA
Source organism: Devosia naphthalenivorans (assembly GCF_003056355.1). Lineage (GTDB taxonomy): Bacteria > Pseudomonadota > Alphaproteobacteria > Rhizobiales > Devosiaceae > Devosia > Devosia naphthalenivorans. Next base: position 281,930 of record NZ_PYVW01000002.1, on the reverse strand, counting down.
TGTCTGGGAAAACCGCTGCCTCCATCGCGGCGTGCGCCTTTCCATCGGCATCAACGAGGGCGGCGAGCTCAAATGCCAATACCATGGCTGGCGCTACGCCAACCGCTCTGCCGGCTGCACCTATATCCCCGCCCACCCCGCCGACGCCCCCGCCCGCCGCATCCAGAACCGCACCTATCCGGTCCGCGAAGCCTTTGGCCTCGTCTGGTCAGCCGCCAATGACGATCAGGCCTTCCAGCCTTTTCCCGGCGCCGAAACCGGCGACTGGTTCCCGCTCCGTCCCATCCCAGTCAATGCCGCGCCCGAAGACGTGCTCGCCGGCCTGATCGGCCTTGCCCCCGATGACCAGCCGGCGGACATCCTGCCCGGCCTCGCCGTGCGGCTGGGCCATGCCCATTATTTCGTCCAGCCCGTCGATAGCGGCCGCGCCGTCATTCGCGGCGTGCTTGCCGGCCAGCCCGAGGACGCGATTGCGATCCTCCGCCACTACAACGAAACCCTGACCAAGCTCCGTGACCGCCTCGAGCGCGCCGCCCGCAAGAAGCCTGCCCCCGCCCCGTTGGAGCCGGCCTTCGAGAAGGTTTCGGTGGACCTCGCCACCATGCCCGATATCGCCATTCCGCGCGGCAATACCACCACCGTCGTGGTCAAGCGCAAATGGACCAGCGCCGACGGCGTCATCGGCTTCGAGCTCGCCCCGCGCGAGGGCCATCTGCCGACCTTCCAGCCGGGCGCCCATATCGACCTGCACCTGCCCAATGGCCTGATCCGGCAATATTCCATCACCAACGGCCCCGGCGATCTGCTGAGCTATATCATCGGCGTCAAGGCCGAGAGCGCCAGCAAAGGCGGCAGCAAAATTCTGGTCGAGTCCGTCCGCGAAGGCGACCTGCTCTCCATCTCCGAGCCGCGCAACAATTTCCCGCTGCGCCGCGATGCCGTCCGCACGGTCTTGATCGCCGGCGGCATCGGCATCACGCCGCTCCTCTCCATGGCGCGCTTCCTCGACAAGTCGCGCCTGCCGTACGAGCTGCACTATTTCACCCGCGTGGGCGAGCAAGTCGCCTTCCGCGCCGATCTGGAAAGCCTGCATGGCAAGGTGATCCTGCACACGGGCCTTGCCCGCACCGAGATCGGCCAGACCATCTCGCAGGCTCTAGGCGAATGGAGCCACGCCCAGCACGTCTATGTTTGCGGCCCCTCTGCGATGCTCGAATCCGTCCGTGTCACCGCCGCGACGCAAGGCTGGCCCGAAGAGTCCATCCACTTCGAATACTTCAAGAACGACAAGGTCATCGACGACAGCTCGACCTTCGAAGTCGAACTCGCCCGCTCCGCCATGACGCTCCAAATTCCCGCCGGCAAGACCATCATGGAAGTCATGCGCGAAGCCGGCCTTTCCGTCCCCAGCTCCTGCGAACAAGGCGCCTGCGGCACCTGCCTCACCGGCGTTATCGAAGGCGAATGCGACCACCAGGACGTCTATCTCAACGACAGCGAAAAACGCGCCAACACCGCCATCCTCACCTGCGTCTCCCGCGCCAAGTCAGCGCGCCTGGTGCTGGATATCTAGAATTTCAGTAGCCCTCATCCTGAGCCTGTCGAAGGACGAGGGCGTGGCGAGATCGGAGTTCCCGACCTCGTGGTTCGACAAGCTCACCATGAGCTCTCATGGAATGCGCGAGTACAACGACAAATGATCACCCTTTACGACTTCGAACTCTCCGGCAATTGCTACAAGCTGCGCCTGCTGATGAGCATCCTGCGCCTGCGCTACGACATCATCCCGGTCGATTTCTTCCCCGGCCGCCAGCACAAATCCGACTGGTTTTTGAAGCTTAACCCTTTCGGCCAGCTCCCCGTGCTCAAGGACGATGACCTGGTCCTGTCCGACTCCGGCGCCATCCTCGCCTATCTCGCCAAAAAATACGACGAAACCGGCCAATGGTTCCCCAATGACCCCGCCATCACCGCAGAAATCCTGCGCTGGCACGCCATTGCCGATGACATCACCTCAACGGCCTCAGCCGCCCGCCTCGCCCTGGGCTTCGATTATGACTTCGACGTCCCCAAAGCCCAGGCCGGCGCCCACCGCATTTTCCGCCTCATGGACGAACACCTCTGGTTCGGCGAACGCGAAGGCCGCGACTGGCTCTGCACGCCGCCGCACCCCACCACCGCCGACATCGCCTGCTTCCCCTATGTGATGCTGTCCGAAGAAGGCGGCATCGGCCGCCAGGACTACCCCGCCCTCCGCCGCTGGTCCGACCGCGTCCGCCGCATCCCAGGGTTTACAATCATGTCCGGCATCTTCCCGGCTGGCCGTGCACTGGAGCAGGCTTAGTGCCACGCCCTCGTGGTTCGAGGCTCGCAAGAACTCGCACTCACCATGAGGTCTGCTTATGGCGCGATGTAGCAACAGCCCTCATGGTGAGCCTGTCGAACCACGAGGGCGTACCACAGTGCCCCTAGCCCCGCGCCCCCATTCCCGCTATTCCCCTGGCAAAACCTTCGGAGTGTTCCCATGATCATCGAGCCCAAGATTCGCGGCTTCATCTGCACCACGGCCCATCCCGTCGGCTGCGCCACCAATGTGCAGCGCCAGATCGATCATGTCGTGGTCAAGGGCCCCATCCCCTCTGGGCGGAAACGCGTCCTCGTCCTCGGCTGCTCGACCGGCTATGGCCTCGCCTCCCGCATCGTCAACACCTTCGGCAGTGATGCCGATACGGTGGGCGTCTCCTTCGAGCGCCCCCCCGCCGAAAACAAGCCCGCCTCCGCCGGCTGGTACAATAACCGCGCCTTCGAGAACCGCGCCAAGGCGGCCGGCCGCAAAGCCGTCACGGTCGAGGGCGATGCCTTCTCCGACGCCATCAAGGCCGAAACCATCGAGGCCATCAAGGCGAACCTCGGCCAGGTCGACCTGATCGTTTATTCCCTCGCCTCCCCCGTCCGCACCGACCCAAAAACCGGCGAAACTTATCGCTCGGCCATCAAGCCCTACGGCACCTCGGTCACCTCCAAGACGCTGAACACCACCACCGGCGAAGTCTCCGAAATCTCGGTTGAACCCGCGACAGAAGAAGAAGCCGCTGCCACCGTCAAGGTCATGGGCGGCGAAGATTGGGAACTCTGGATCGCCGCCCTCGCCGACGCGGGCGTGCTGGCCGATGGTTTCCTCACCCTCAACTACACCTATCTCGGCAGCGAGCTGACCTGGCCGATCTACCACAAGGGCACTCTCGGCAAGGCCAAGGGCGACCTCGACCGTGCCGCCAGCGCCATCCGCTCCCGCTTCGGCGAGAACGCCGCCAACGTCGTGGCGCTCAAGGCCGTGGTAACCCAGGCCAGCTCCGCCATCCCCGTCGTGCCGCTTTACGGCACGCTGCTGATCAAGGTCATGGACGAGATGGGCATCGGCGAAGGCACCATCGAACAGATCGACCGCCTCTTCCGCGACAAGCTCCAGGACACCCCAGCCCTCGACGACGAAAACCGCATCCGCGTCGACGATTGGGAACTCTCCGAGCCCGTCCAGGCCGAACTCAAAAAGCGCTGGGCCGCCCTCACCACCGAGAGTCTACCCGCCCTCGCCGACCTGCCCAAATACCGCACCGAGTTCCTGAAACTCTTCGGCTTCGGCTTCGGCGGCGTCGACTATTCGGCAGACGTCGATCCGCAATTGGTGAACTAGGGCTTCACTGCTCAATCACCACGGCCTCCCCCCCCACGATGTCATCCCGGGCCTGACCCGGGATCCATCCTGAGATGGCAAGTGATACGGGGCGCACCTTTCAAACTCCGATCGTCACCCTCGGGCCTGACCCGAGGGTCCTGCACTTGTTCTGGATAACGGAAGTGAAGATCCCTTGGATCAAGCCCAAGGGTGACCATCCAGCGGGGCATCCACCTTCTCCCAAAGGGGAGAAGGAAGAGCGCTACTCCGGCGGATACCGGTGCTCCCCACCCCGATAATCCCGCACCGTAAAACACCCATCCCCGCCCGAAATCTCCGCCGCCCCGATATCCGCCTTCCCATGCCCCCCGGGAATATCCAGAATATAAGTCGGCTGCGCCAAACCCGAAATCCGCCCGCGCAGACCCGCGACGAGCGCCTGCCCCTCCTCGATACTCAGCCGGAAATGGCTCGTCCCCGGCGCCAGATCCGGATGATGCAGATAATACGGCTTCACCCGGTTCTCGACGAAACACCGCATCAATTCGGCTAGCGTTTCCACGCTGTCATTGACCCCGCGCAACAGCACCGACTGGCTCACCAGCACGATCCCACCATCCACCAGCCGCCCCATCGCCGCCTTCGCCTCAGGCGAAAACTCCCGCGGATGGTTGGCATGAACAGCCAGGTAAGTCGTCTTGCCGCTGGCTTTCAGCGCCTCCACTAGCGCCTCATCCACCCGCTGTGGCTCTACCACTGGCAGCCGCGTATGAAACCGCACGATTTTGACGTGGCTGATTCCAGCCAGCCTTGCGGTAATCTCGCGCAACCGCCGCGGTGACAGCACCAGTGGATCGCCACCCGTCAGGATCACCTCCCAGATTTCGGTATGCCCCGCGATGTAGGCAATCGCCGCATCCAGCTCTGCCGCCGTCAGCGTCCCCAGCCCCTGCGGCCCCACCATCTCCCGCCGAAAACAGAACCGGCAATAGACCGGACAAACATGCACCGCCTTGAGCAGCACCCGGTCCGGATACCGATGCACGACCCCCTCCACCGGCGAATGGCTCAAATCCCCAATCGGGTCCACCCGCTCTTCCGGCGTCGTCACCAACTCTGCCGCAGTCGGCACGAATTGCCGAGCAATCGGATCATCGGGCTCGCCCGCCTCGATCAGCGCAACAACAGCCGGCGTAATCCCAATGGCATACTTAGCGGCAACGGCTTCAAGCCCGCTCGCATCCTCCACGAGCCCGGTCGCGACAAGCGCATCTGCAGTCTTGATAAGCATCATGCCTCCTCACCACAGATCGTCACCCTCGGGCTTGACCCGAGGGCTCTGCACTGGACCGTCGCACCGCAAGTATAAACCCCTCGGGTCAAGCCCGAGGGTGATGGCCGGTTTGAAAATCTCACTCCGCCACCGGCGCCCAAAGCACCGCCTCGATCCGTGGGGCGCCCGTCGCCAGCATCACCAACCTGTCAAACCCCAGCGCCACCCCACTCGCCTCCGGCATCAACGCCAGAGCCCCCAGAAAATCCTCATCCACCGGATAGCGTTCTCCATAAATGCGCTCCTTCTCGGCCATCTCGGCAGCAAACCGCCGCCGCTGCTCCTCTGCATCGGTCAGTTCGCCAAACCCGTTCGCCAGCTCCACCCCGCAAGCATAAAGCTCAAACCGCTCCGATACCCGCCGGTCATCCGCCGCCCGCCGTGCCAACGCCGCCTCCGCTGCCGGATAGCGGTCCAGCACCGTGATGCGCCCATTCCCCAATTGCGGCTCGACCTTCTCGGTCAGGATCAGGCTGAACAGATAGCTCCAGCTGCGATCCTCCGGCACAGCCATTCCCACAGCCAGCATCTGCTCCGCCAGCGCCTCGCCGTCCGTCACCCCCTCGCCATCCATGCTGGCAAACAGATCAATCCCCGCATAGCGCCTGAACGCGTCCACCACGCTCAACCGCTCCGGCTCGACGAACGGATCGCACTCCCGCTCCCGGAACCGCAAAACCGTCGCCCCACTCGCCTCCGCCGCCAGCCGCAACATCGCGACGCAGTCCGCGATCACCGCATCATACGCCTCACCCGCCCGATACCATTCCAGCATGGTGAACTCCGGATGATGCAGCGCGCTCCGCTCCCGGTTGCGCCACACATGCCCCAGGCTCGCAATCCGCCGCTCCCCCGCCGCCAGCAGCTTCTTCATCGTAAATTCGGGCGAGGTGTGCAGATACATCGGCCTGCCCACACCATCGTTCCCGATCATGGTCGTGCCAAACGCATGCAGATGCGTTTCATTGCCCGGCGAGCGCTGCAACCCCGGCGGATCGACCATCAAAAAATCGCGCTGCGCCAGATACCCGCGCACCGCAGCCTCTATCCGCCCCCGCGCCAAAAGGATCGGCCGGCGGTCTTCATGCACGCTCGGCGTCCACCATGGGGAAGGCTTGTCGATATGCTGGCTCATGCGACCTTTATCACGGGCAGGCTGGCGATTTTCGCCGAGATAGGATAGTTGGCGCAACGAAAACTCTTTTTGCAAGCGCCAGACGGCCCTGCCTCTACGCCGCGCTACAGAAACGAACAAGGAAGAATAATGGTCAAAGTCATCGCCTCCTCGCTGCGCAAGGGCAATGTCGTCGAGCAGGACGGCAATCTGCACGTCATCCTGACCGCCGAAAACGTCCACCCCGGCAAGGGCAATTCCATCACCAACGTCAACATGCGCCGCATCTCGGACGGCGTGAAGGTCGTCGGCCGCTGGCGCACCGTTGAGATGGTCGAAAAGGCCGACGTCGATGACCGCGAATATGATTATCTTTATTCGGACGGCGAAGGCCACCACTTCATGGAGCCCGTCACCTACGAGCAGATCACCGTGGCCGATGACGTGATCGGCGACCAGCGCGCCTATCTCACCGATGGCATGAAGGTCCACCTCAAGACCTTCGAAGGCACCGCCCTCTCCATGGAACTGCCCCAGCGCCTCAGCTTCGAGATCGTCGAGACCGAACCGGTGGTCAAGGGCCAGACCGCATCCTCGTCCTACAAGCCCGCCGTCCTCAACAACGGCCTGCGCGTCATGGTCCCTCCCCATATCGGCGCCGGCACCCGCATCGTCATCCTGACCGAAGACAATTCCTACGTCGAGCGCGCTAAGGACTGATCGCGCAAAAACGCGTTCATCGGCACAACGAAAACGGGCCCTTTCGGGCCCGTCTCATTTAGCGCAGCAATCGCTTACGCCGCTTTCCGGTTCACCTTGGCCTCGGCGACCTGGGTGAGCTTCTTGTCGGTGGCGATTTCTTCCTGCAGCGTCGCATCGAGCAGGGATACCGCCTCGGTCAGGCCCAGCTGGCCGGCCCAGGTCTTGAGCGTACCGTAGCGGGCGATTTCGTAATGCTCGACCGCCTGTGCCGCGGATACGAGCCCGGCATCCAGCGCCTCGGTGCCCTTGAATTCATCCATGATCGATTTGCCTTCCTCGATGATGCCGAGGATCGCCTCGCAGGTCTTGCCGCGGGCCGGCTTGCCGATCAGTTCGAACACCTGCTCCAGCCGCTCGACGTGACCTTCGCTTTCTTCCAGGTGCTGCTCGAAGCCGGCCTTCAGCTCAGCCGAGGTGGCGGCCTTGGCCATTTTCGGCAGTGTCTTCACGATCTGCTTTTCAGCATAATAGATGTCCTTGAGCGTATCGAGGAACAGGTCGTTCAGGGTCTTTTCGGCCATTGATCGTCTCCAGTGATGGATGGTAACTGAGCCCTCAACGGCGCTCCCCGCCACCGAGTTCCGGCACAAATTTATGCTTCTGGCGCAACCCGTCCACCCGGCATAGGCTCTCATCCTTTCCACGCCTCGGCCCCATCATGACCGCTTCGCTCTACCCACATGGGTTCTACGAAAATCGCCGCGCCTACACGGCCCACGCGGCCAGCCGGCTGCTCTCTGCCCTGCCGCCGCAATTGCCGCGTCGTAGCGTTGCCGATATCGGCTGCGGCACCGGCACATGGCTCGCCGCGGCCCTCCAAAGCGGCAGTCAATCGGCCTTTGGCATCGAAGGAAACTGGGTCACCCCCGACATGCTCGACGACCCCCGCATCGATTTCGCCCCGCACGATCTCGAACAGCGCTTCACCAGCCCGCGCGTCGATCTGGCCATCTCGCTCGAAGTCGCCGAGCACCTGTCGCCCGAACGCGCCCAAAGCTTCGTCGCCGACCTCATCGCTTCTGCCCCCGCGATCCTGTTCAGCGCCGCCATCCCCGGCCAGGGCGGCGTCGGCCATCGCAACGAACGCTGGCAAAGCTATTGGGCCGCCCTCTTCGCCGAACACGGCTACACGGCCCACGACATCATCCGCCCCGCCATCTGGGCCGATGACGCCATCCCCGCCTGGTACCGGCAAAACACCGTGCTCTATTTCGACGAGCCCACCCGCACCCGCGTCAACCTTGAGCCCACCGACCCAAGCCTGCTCGACACGGTCCACCCCAGCTTCTGGGAACGCGCCAACCGCGAACTCCACTACGCCAACGCCCTCCCGGAGTCAGAAGTCCAGCGCCGCCAGGCGCAGCAATAGCCCGAACATGCAGTCGACACCCTCCCCCCTGCGGGGAGGGATCAAGGGTGGGGGGCCGTCGCACAGCAAACCCAACCCAAAAGCACCCCATCCTACAGCACCCCATCCGCCCTCTTGCGGGGAATGTTCACTCCGCGCGCTTTTCCCACCAGGTCATTCCCGCGAAAGCGGGAACCTCCGTTGGCGATGGTTGCAAGGAAAACAGAGGTTCCCGCTTTCGCGGGAATGACGTTGTGATGATACGTCATCCAAACGAAGTAACCACTTACCTCACCGTGCCGCCCACAACAGCCCGCGCCGCAAGATCTCCCGCACCGGCCCACCGGCCAGCTCGTCCGCCGTATGCCCGAGCGAGGAATAAAACACCCGTCCCTGATCGTGCATGGTCGTAAACACCACCGGCATCACCACGTCCTTCCTCCAGGGATGAAACTCCCCCGAAAAAACCGTCGTCGCCAGCACCTCAACCGCCGGATCGTAGTTCAGATAATACTGCTCGGATGTGTGCTCGAAACTCTCGATCCCCGCCATCAGCGGATGATCGCGCATATCCACCCGGTAAGTGATGATATTGCCCGGATGCTGCACCCAATAGCAGCTTGCCGCATACCGGAACGGCACCGAGCTGCGAAAGCTCGTCGCCAGTCCCATGTGATAGCCGGCCAGCCCCGTCCCCGCACGGACCGCCTCTATCAGCCTCGCCATCTTCTCCGGCGCCAGCGTGCCATCGGTGATAACCGGCACCACCAGATCGTTGCTGCCGACATCATCGGCCCCGAGCGCCTCATAGTCGCCCGTCACCGTGACGGCAAAGCCTTCCGCTTCGAGCAATTCCCGCACCACATGCGCCCCGCGCTCAGGCGTATGCAGCTCCATCCCGCCCCACACCACGAGGGCTTTTCTGGCTCTGCTCATGCTCGAAACTCCATTCCAACCACCGTGTCATTCCCGCGAACGCGGGAATCTCCCTTCATCGGCTACATCGCGCATAGGGGGATTCCCTCTTTCGCGGGAATGACGCCGTGGATGAAGCAGGGATAATGAATCACAATCCCAGCCCCACCGCCCGCGTCCGATGCACCCCCTTGGGCACAAACGCGAACTCCCCTTCAATCCCCAGCAGTTCCGCCGCCAGGTGCAACACCGAAAGCCACATCTCCGTGCCCTGCAAACTCGGCGCCTGCCCATCGGCAAACGCAAACCCCTGCCCGCCGGCCCAGCGCTTCCCCGCCGTGCCGATCACCACGCGCGCAATCGCCTCGGCCTCCGCACGCCGATGATCCGTCTGCCGCAGGCACAGCAGCAATGGATGGATAGTGTCCAGCAGATTGCACGCCGTATAGGTCGGCCCCGAAAACCCGCCATAATTGCGATAGTTGAGCAGCACGCTATCGATCGCCCGCTCCGGATTGGGCACGGGCAGTCCGAACTGCGCATAAGTGCCCCGCGTCAGCCGGTAAAATCCATTCACCGGCTGCAACAGCCCTTCCGCTGCCGTTGGCGATCCCCAGAGCCCTGTCCCACGATCCTGTTTCAGCGCCAGCCAGCCAAACAGCGTCTCGCGTGCCCGCCCGGTCGAAAAATACCGCGCGTTGAAATAGAGCGCCGTACCAATCGCATCGACTGCCGCGCCAGCGCCCCATGCCCGCTCGCGCCACGAAAGCCCTTCGAGCCAATCGCACAAAGCCCCGGCATCCAGTTCGACCGCCGCAATCCGATGCAGCGGCTGCCCGCCCAGCACCTCGATGGCATAGCCAACCGACAGAACATTGTAGAGCGCCAGCCCATTGTCGCGCATCGCTTGCCCCGGCGCCGGCGTCTGATGAGGATCGGGGAACAGCCCGGTTTCGGGGTCCTGCAACCCCTGCAATTGTGCCAACGTGGCGGCGACATCGAGCCCTTCCGGCAGGCTGTCGAAACCCGCCGACAACTCGATCGCATCGTTGAGGTGCCGCGCGCTGCGCCGCACCTGCCCATCCGCCTCCCGCGAAACATACTCGCCATTTTCACGATAATGGCCCAACACTTCGGGCAATTGCGTCCTGGCAGCGCTCCCCAATCTCCCGAGCGCACTCACCGCATCACCCTTGCCGCTCTGCCCGCGAAACCGCACCACCTTGGCCGGCACCCCACCAACAATGGCCAGCGGCGGCACGTCCTTGCTGACCACCGCCCCCGCCGCAATCACCGCCCCCCGTCCGACCCGCACGCCATCGAGCACCACCGCATTGGCCCCGATCCACACATCGTCCCCGATGATGATCCCCCGGCTCTCATGCTTTTGCGTGTGGATGGGCACGCTCGGGTCATCAAACCCATGGTTGAACCCCACGATCGACACATGGCTGGCAATCCGCACCCCATCGCCACACCGCACCTTCCCAGAAATCATGGCATAGGGATTGACGGTGCAATGGGCGCCGAATTCCACATCGCCGCGCACCAGGGCATGCCCGGCAATCCAGGACTGCTCCCCCAGCACCAGATGGCTCGTAAAAACCGCCGCCTCCGCCGCAACATACGCCGTATCAGCAAAACTCGCCCCCGCCACCTCAGCCAAATGCGCCTGCCGCGCCCGATGCTCCGGCGCGTCGATATCGCCTTGCGTCCGGTCCCACGTCAGGAATTGCAGCCGAGCTTCGTGCTCGGAAGCCTCTGGATAACTGTCCACTATTGCTCCTACTAACACCGGGTCACCTCGCCCCTCAGGGGAGAGGTCGGCGCGCAGCGCCGGGTGAGGGGTGCGATGTTTCCACATCTGTAATGTCCCAGCATCGCACCCCTCACCCTAGCCCTCTCCCCTGAGGGGCGAGGGGACCAGATCGAGAATGTAGCTTGATCTGTGCCTCCCACCGGCCAAATCCCCTCGCCCCTCCGGGGAGAGGGCTAGGGTGAGGGGACAAACCCCACACCAAACCCCAATCCCCCTCACGCCAACCGCTCCAGCAACGCCGGCTCAATCTCGAACTCCAGCGCCTGCCCACGCACAAACCGCTCCACTTCCGTCACCGCCATCTCCCCAAGCCGCAACCGCTCCGTCCCCACCGCCCCCGCCACATGCGGCGTCAAGAACACATTGGGCAGCGAATACAACGGCGACCCCGTCGCCGGGATTTCCGGATCGGTCACATCGATCACCGCATGGATGCGCCCGGTCTGCAGCTCCGCGATCAGCGCCGCCTCATCCACCAGCGCGCCCCGCGCCGTGTTGATGAATGCCGCACCATCCCCCATCAGTGCCAATTCCCGCGCCCCGATCATGTGCCGCGTCGATGGCAGCGATGGCGCATGCAGCGACACCACATCCGAGCGCGCCAGCAGCGTATCGAGCTCAACCAGTTCGCAATGCTGCAGGATTGGATCGCCCGGATGCACGAACGGGTCACACAGCAGCACCGTGAAATCGAACGCCTCGAGCAGCTTTGCCACCTTGCGCCCGATACGCGACGCACCGATCAGCCCGACAATCCGCCGGTAATTGCCGATCGGTTCGTTCATCAGCGAGTAGCTCGTGCGCCGCATCGGGTCCGCGCGGTAGCGATCACGCAGTTCGAACGCGCGCTTGTTGGAAAAGATGATCGAGGCCAGCGTAAACTCCGCCACCGGCACCGCATTGGCGTCTGCCGCATGGGTCACGCGAATGTCCCGCTGGTAGACCGCGTCATCCAGCGTGTATTTGACCGTCCCCGCGGCATGGGCAATCAGCTTCAGCCTGGGAGCCGCTCGCAGCACCTCGGCATTGACATTGGGACAGCCCCAGCCCGTCACCAGAATCTCTGCCTCGCCCAATACGGCACGCGCCTCTGCGCTGGAAAATTCCTCGAGCGGGGTCGTCTGCAGCACCTCGCAGCATTGAGCGAGGCGCCCGAGCGCAGCGGCATCAAACACGAATTTGGTTTTGTCTGCGGCCATCGCGAAGGCCAGTTTTGGTCGCATCAGAAGCGCTCCGGCACCAGAATGGCGCTGACATCAACACCCTCGCGGGCAAACAGCCGTTCAAGCTCGCCCAAGTCAGGCGCTTGCGGCACCCGCCCCAGCGCCGCCTCAGCATTATCGCCGGCCGGCAAGGCCATCGCCGCCGTCACCAACACCGTCGTTCCCGCGGGGATCTCGCCGCGCAATTGCGGTACGATGGTCTTGGCTACAATCAGGTTGGTATTGGGGAACGGCTTATGCGCCCGTCCGGCTCGCTGGCCGGAGAGATCGACGATGGCGCTCAAATCCGTCCGGCTACGCGCCACCGCCCGCCCGGCCTCTTCAAGCAGTTCATCGGCGTTCAAATCGGCCCGCTCGATGGCAAAGCCACCTTCGGTCGCATGCAGCGCACGCGGCGTTTTGATCCGGTGCACCCGAATATGCCAGGGATTGGCCGGCAACAGCCACGTCTCGATCTCGACATCGCCCCACGGCTTCCAGCGCGAATAGAGCGTATCCCCCGCGATCTGCGCGGCCTCATTGGCTTCGCGCACCCGGTAGTGGCGTCCATCATCCGACAGCGCCAGCGCGCCGTCGAACACCCCCATTGGGTAGGCGCGCTCGTCCACCTCTACGGAAAAACCGTAGCGCGACGAATAAACGAACTTGGCGTATTTCTCCGTGCCCGCCCGCATCTGCCAGTTCTGCTGCCCGCTCGACAGTGCCACCACATTGCCCGGCGTGTGCATCATCACCATGCCGGGATGCTTGAGCGGCACCGGCGCTTCGTCCGTAACAGCCTCGGTCTCCTCCGCCGTCCAGAACGGATGATCCTCCGGCAGCGCCAGCGGCAAAAACGCCTTCAGCGCCCAATAGGGCGAGCCCGCCGAATTATAACTCTCGCTCATGAACAGGTTGGGATAGCCATAGCCGATGGACAGCACGCCATCCCGGTTGGCGATCGGCTTGTCCGCCCACCAGCGCAGATGCCGCAAGAACTGCCCCTTGATCTCGCCCCAGGGCAGCGCCTCCACATCGGCAAACGCCAGCGCCCCCCAGATGCCGCCACAGGCAAACCGGTAAGTCAGGCTCCGCCCAAACGCCAGCGTGCCGCCCTCATCGTCGAACCAGTGCCGAATATCCCGAGCGAAAAGCTCCGCCCGCTCCTTATAGGCCGCAACGCGCTTCTCATCCCCCCGCGCCAGCTTGGCATAGATCAGTCCATAAAAGTGCATGGCAAACGGGATGTAATGGTCGATCCGCCGGATATTGCCATCGCGATACCAGCCATCGCCGAGGTAAAACCCGTCCAGTTCGTCCAGATACTTCTCAGTCAGCGACCGGTCGAATTCGACCCCACATTCCTCCAGCCCCAGATCGACCAGCACCCGGAAGAACTTCCAGTTATTATCCGCATAATCGAACTGCCGCGCATGCTTCAGATACGCCGCCAGGTTATCCTTCGCCTTCTGCTCCAGCGGCTCCCACACCAGATGCGGCAACAACCGCATGGTGAACCCGATCGCCGCCAGCTCCACCATCCGCTGGTCGGTGGAGTTCACCGTCCCCCAATATTCCGGATGCTCCGGATCGGTCCCGTTCGCCAACCCGCGCCGATACAACTCCCAATGATCGAATTCACCACCACCCGCCGCCAGCGGCGTCAGCCCCCACAGCGGCCGCGCAAACCCTTCAAGATCAGCCGCCGCCCGATCAAAATGCGCCGCCGCCGCATCCAGCCGCACCCGCGCGCCACCTTCGGAAAAATACGGCAACACCGGATTGAACAAATCACGCAGCGCCTTCTCCACATCAGCCCGCGTCCTCAGCGGATTGCCATGCAGCGGATTGGCGGTCACAGGGTCATAAATCATCTCAGGCAAATTCCCTCGCAGGCGCGTCATCATAAGCACCCTTCAAATCAAGCTCTTCGGCGAAATGGCACGCAGCCTCCTGCGCCGTCCCGTTGATGGGCCGCAGCGCCGGCTTCTCCGCCCGGCAAACATCCTGCGCATACCGGCAACGCGTGTGGAACGGGCACCCCACCGGCCGATTGCCCAGATACGGAATTTCCCCCCGCACCTCGGCCTTGCGCCCCTTCCGCCGGGTCGGATCCGCAATCGGCAGCGCCTCGAGCAGCAGTTCGGTGTAGGGATGGCGCGGCCGCTCGAACAGCATTTCGGTGGGCGCATTCTCCACCACATGCCCGAGATACATCGCCACAACCCGGTCCGCGATGTAGTTGACCACCCCCAGATCGTGGCTGATGAAAATATACGTCAGCCCGAACTCCGCCTTGAGATCCTCCAGCAGGTTCAGCACCTGCGCCTGGATCGAAACGTCCAGCGCCGACACGGCTTCATCAGCAATCACCAGCTTGGGGTCGAGCACCAGCGCCCGCGCAATGCCGATGCGCTGCCGCTGCCCGCCCGAAAACGCATGCGGATACCGCCCCACCGCTTCGGCCGGAATGCCCACCTTGGCGAGCGTGCCGATCACCCGGTCCTCCAGCTCCCGTCCCTTGCAGATCTTGTGGATGCGCAAGGGCTCCGCGACTATATCGAACACCCGCATATTGGGGTTGAGCGAACTCATCGGGTCTTGGAAGATCATGCGGATATCCTGCCGCCACGGCTTGATCTGCCGCTTGTTGAGCGCCGTCAGCTCAACGTCACCGCCGCTCTTGGGATGATAAACCACCTTGCCCGCCGACGACGGCTGCGCCTGAATAATGCAGCGCCCCAAGGTCGTCTTCCCGCACCCGCTCTCGCCCACGATGGCCAGCGTTTCCCCCGCTTCCACTTCGAGGTTGATGTCGGTCAGCGCATCGAGCCGCCGTTCGGCACCAAACAGGCCACCGCTCAGCGTATAATGCTTGGACAGGTTCTGAACGCTCAGCAGCGTGCTCATGCCGGCTCCTCCACGGGAACGCGCGTCAACAAATGACACCGCGCATGATGCCCATTCCCCAGATCCGTCCGCGCCGGCCGGATCGTCGGGCATGGCTCGAAGGCATGCGGGCAACGGCTGGTAAAGGCGCATCCCTCCGGCCGGTCCTTGGGCGCCGGCACTGTCCCCTTGATCGGCGATAGCCGCACGCGATCGGCCTTCCGCGCCATCTTGGGAATGGAGCTCATCAGCGCCTGCGTATAGGGGTGCTTGGGCGCGGCAAAAACGTCGAACACGCTTCCCTGCTCCACCACATCGCCCAGATACATCACCGCGACTTCGTCAGCGATCTCCGCCACCACGCCGAGGTCATGCGTGATAAACAGCATCGCCATGCCAAAATCGGCCTGCAACTGCCGCAGGAGATCGAGGATCTGCGCCTGCGTCGTCACATCCAGCGCCGTGGTCGGCTCGTCCGCAATCAACACCTGCGGCTTGCACGCCAGCGCCATGGCAATCATCGCGCGCTGCCGCAAGCCGCCCGATAGCTGGAACGGATAGGCATCAGCCCGCTCCCGCGCGCCGGGAATGCCCACCTGGTCCAGCAGCGCCACGGTCCTTTCCCGCGCCTGCTTTGGCTTGAGCCCTTCGTGGATCGTCATCATCTCGTCGATCTGGTCGCCGATCGTATGCACTGGCGACAGTGAGCTCATCGGCTCCTGGAAGATCATGGAAATCTGGTTGCCGCGAATGGCCCGCAGCGGCAGGCTGTCCTGCTTGAGCTTGGCAATGTCGACCGGCTTTTCCCCTTTGGGTTCAAAGGTGATCGACCCGCGCTGGATCAACGCATTCTTGTCGAGCAGCCGCAGCACGGCCCGAGCCGTCACCGACTTGCCGCATCCGCTCTCCCCCACCAGCGCCAGCGTCTTGCCCGGCGTCAGCGTGAGATCGACCTGCCGCACGGCCTCGATGTCGGCCTCGTCGGGCGAGGAAAACACAATCGACATATCGGCAATGGAAAGGATTGGTTTTTGGGTCATGTTTTTACCGCCCATGGGGATCAGCCGCATCACGCAGCCCATCGCCAAAAAAGTTCATCGAAAGAATGATGATCACCACGCACACACCCGGCGCCAGCAACCACGGCGCACTCGCGAGGGTCCTGATATTCTGCGCGTCCTGCAGCAGCGTGCCCCAGCTGACGATCGGCGCCTGCAACCCAAGCCCCAGGAAGCTCAGCGCCGTTTCCGCCAGGATCATACCCGGAATAGCCAGCGTCGCCGCCGCGATGATGTGGCTCATGAAACTGGGCACCATGTGCCGCGTGATGATGCGCCAGTCACTCGCCCCATCAAGCTGCGCCGCCGTGACGAAGTCCTCGGTGCGCAAACTCAGGAACCGCCCCCGCACCACGCGCGCCAGTTCCGTCCACCCGATCAACGACAGGATGATAGTGATGGCGAAGTAGGTCTGCAGCGCCGACCAGTCCTTGGGCATGGCCGCCGCCAGCCCCAGCCACAGCGGGATGGTGGGCATCGAGCGAATAAATTCGATCACGCGCATCACCGCGCTATCGAACCAGCCGCCATAATAACCGGCGAAGCCGCCGATGATGATCCCGAAGAACAGGCTCAGCGTCACCCCGGCAAGACCGATGGAGAGCGAAATACGCGTGCCATGGATCAGCCGGCTCAGCAGGTCGCGGCCCAGCCGATCTGCTCCAAGGATGTAGAATGGCGCGCGCGCCTCGGTCACGCCTATCAGCTTGACCGACATCGGGATCACCCCCGCCAGCAGATACGGATCGCTCGGCGCAAGAAACTGCACCGGGATTTCGATCTCGGGATCGACCACGAAGATGCGCCGCATTGCCTCGCGGTCCACCTCGGTGGAATAGCCGTTCACATGCGGGAAAAAGCGCCACCCGCCGTTTTCATCCGTCGAAAACAGCTGCAGGCCTTGCGGCGGCGCATAGGTATAGCGCGCGCTATAGGCGCCCGGATCATGCGGCGCGAGAAACTCCGCCAAAATGGCGATCAGGTAAAACAACGCCACAATCCACAAGCTCACCAGCGCCAGCCGATGCCGCTTGAACCGGCGCCACATCAACGCCGTCTGGCTCTCGCGCTTGGCGCGCTTGATTGGGGTGGAGACAGGAATATCGGTCATGGTTTCCACCGCCATCTACTTGCTCCCATAGCGAATACGCGGATCAATCCAGGCGAGCAGCAGATCGCTAATCAGTGTGCCGATCACCGTGAGCATCCCCAGGAGCATGATGATCGCACCGGCCAGGAACATGTCCTGCGACGTCAGCGAGCGCAGCAGCAGCGGCCCTGCCGTCGGCAGGTTGAGCACCACCGAGACGATCACCGAACTGGACACCAGCGCCGGCAGCAACCAGCCAATGGTGGACACCAGCGGATTAAGCGCGACCCGCACCGGATATTTCATGATGGTGCGGAATTCACTCAGGCCCTTGGCTCGCGCCGTCGTCACATAAGGCTTCTTGAGTTCATCCAGCAAATTGGCGCGCAGGATGCGGATCAGTTCCGCCGTCCCCGCCATCGACAGCACCAGGATCGGTGCCCAGGCGTGGCTCAGAAAGTCCCACACCCGCGCCGGGCTCCAGCGAGCATTCTCCATTCCGGGCGAAAACAGCCCGCCAATGGTTTCCCCAAACCAGATAAAGGAAAGATACATCAGGATCAGCGCGAAGAAGAAATTGGGAATGGCGAGGCCGATGAAGCCGCCAATCGTCGCGAGGTAATCGCCCAGCGAATATTTGCGCACCGCCGCATAGATGCCGATCGGCAGAGCGACCAACCACATCACGATCACGGCCAGGCCTTCGAGCAGAATGGAATTGCCCAGCCGGCCCCAGATCAGCGTCGTCACCGGCGCCTCCCATTCAAAGCTCTGCCCGAAATCGCCTCGGAAAATGATGCCGGAAACCCATTTCCAGTACTGGATCATATAGGGCTCGCCGAACCCATATTGCCGCCGCAGCGCCTCGATGGTCGCCGGGTCCACCCGGTCACCATTCGCGGCAAGGGTCGCGATATAGGTCGTCAGATAGTCGCCCGGTGGCAGCTGGATGATGGCGAAAGCCACAAAGCTCACCGCCCACATGGTCAGGATCATCGCGATCAAACGTTTGCCAATGAAACCCAACATGGGCGTCTCCTGTAACTAAAGGCTCAGTCGACACCCTCCCCCTTGCGGGGAGGGATCAAGGGTGGGAGGTGGTTGGCCCGGCTATCGGGGCTGTCGCACCCCCACCTAGCCTCCCCTCCTAGGGGGAGGAACAATCCTGCTCTTGGGGCACAACATCTCGCCCGAACCCCGGTCCGTCCCTCCCCCTACCAGGGGAGGTTAGGTGGGGGTCCTCTCCACAAGAACCTGGCCTCATTCTCCCCTTCCCCTCGCGACCGGAGAGAGCCGCGAGGGGCGGGAGGGATCCTTCACTCGGCGGCGAAATACCACTGGAACGGATCATAGGGAGCCGGGGTCGGGAACAGATAGGCGTGCAGCATCGGTTCGGGGATGTTGCGCATATTGTTCTTGGCAATGAAGTAGCCATTGCCCGGCAAGCTCACCCCGATCACCGGGAAGTTCTCCTTGGCAAGCTGCAGGATCTGCTTCATCAGCTCGTCGCGCTTGGCCGCATCGCCTTCCTCGCGCAACTGGTTGTAGAGGTCCATCTGCTGCTTGGCCCAGGGGGCCGGCTCTTCGGCAACGTCGGGAGTTGTGCCATTGAACCAGGCCTGCCAGCGGAAGGCCCACACGCTCTCGGGACCGGACGGCATGTAGTAGCGCGGCTCCTGGATCACATCGAGGCCACCATCGCCCTGCCAGATCTGCGCGTCATAGTCGCCCAGCGGACGCTTGTCGTAATAGAGCGTACGATCGATGTTGTTGAGCTCGACGTCGATGCCACCGGCTTCCAGCTGCAGTTGGATCAGTTCCATCATATCCGTCCATTCGGTACGGAAAGCGGAAATCGTGTCGATCGTGATCTGGAGCGGTGAACCGTCGGGCATGGTGTAAAAACCATCGCCATTCTTCTCGCCCAGGCCCGCGGCCTTGAAGGCCGCATCGGCGGCTTCGGGATCAAACTCGGTATATTGCTTGGCCATTTCTTCGTCATAGAACGGGGATTCGGGCCGCGGTGCCGCCTGGAAGGGTTCGCCCTGACCGGTAAACACCACGTCGATAATTTCCTGCCGATCCAAGAGATGACTAATGCCGATGCGGAAATCCCTGTTGGCGAACAGCTCGCGACGCACCGGATCAACATGGTTCATGTTGAACTGGATCGTCATCGTGTTCATGCTGGACGGGATGTTTTCGCCCAGCCGGTAGTCCCCCGCTTCCTGTCCGTCAAAGAACAGCGGCTGGTTGGCGACGGTCGCGATATGACGATCCTGAAAGTCGATCTCGCCATTGAGCGCCATCAGGGTCAACTCTTCCAGCGAATCCGAAACGCGCATGTCGAGCCGGTCGATATAGGGCAATTGATTCCCTTCGGTATCGACCTTCCAGTAATAAGGATTACGCACGAAGGTTACCCGGCTCGCATTGCCCGTCAGCGGCTCCTCAACCATCCATGCATTCATGAACGGCAGGTCCGGATTGGCAAAGCGGATGGTTTCCGTTGCCCAGGCGCAGCGATTAAGCATCATGGCTTCCCAAGTTTCGAAACCTGCCGCCTTTGCCTCCTCAGATGCATTGGGGTTGAGCGGAGGATAGAACTGTCCGCAATACTCTTTGCTGAGCGATACGATGGTGAGACCGTTGACGCTGGCCAACTCGTCCATCAGTACGCCCGTGGGGTTCTCGAATACGAAACGGAATGTGGTCTCGTCCACGACCTCTATATTGACCGGATTATCTGGATTTCGCAGAAATCCACCCGGCCCGACATAGGTGGGTTCCTTGTGCAGCTGTACCGCAAACTCGATATCAGCCGAGGTAAACGGGGTGCCATTGTTCCACTTGAGCCCTTCGCGCAGCTTGAAGGTATAGGTGCGCGCGTCCTCGCTGACCTCCCAGCTTTCCGCCAGATTGGGAACGATTTCCTTCCACTCGCGGTCATATCGCACGAGGCCGTCATAGGCGACGGTACGGGCGATCCATGCATTGTCCAGTCCGCCGCGCAGCGCCGAGCGCCACGTGCCGCCATAAACGCCGACGCTTTCCACCGGCTCCACGACCAACGGATTGGCCGGCAGCCGCTCCTCCAGCGGCGGCAATGCGCCGCTCGATACAAGTTCGTCCAGCATCGGCGCCTGTTGCTGCGCCAGCGCGGCGCTGCTCATCATCAGCATGGCGGTCAGTGCGCCGGAAACGATACGGCCGGTTCGGTTGCCCGGCCCTCCTCGGGTGTTATCCATGAATCTGCTCTCCCTAGCGGCCGTCTGCTTTTCCGGCCCGGCGCCTCGTGACGCTGGGGAAGGCTAGGGCAGTTTTTGCACCAGCGCAAGTATTTTGCGCAATTCACGCAACAAATGCAAATTTGCTGAGATTATGTTGGTAGCGCAGATGGATAGGCCCGGGAAAAGGGGAGAAATAATGCAGCAATGCCGAGGCAGAATTGAAATTTTTGGAAGCATGCTTGCTGCTTTTCCGAGGCAAAAGCTCAGCGGTAAGCGAAGGCTTGCCCGGTAGCGACCGTCTCGCCGGCAACCTGCGTCACCCCTGTCTCCAACTGCAGGATGGCCGCCTCGCCCTCCATATGCAGCGCCAGCAAACGCACGGCCCCGCGCCCGATAGCCTCGCGATCCACCCGCACCGTACTCAGCCGCGGCGTCGCCATTCCGGCGATCGGCAGGTCGTCGAACCCGACTATGGAAAAGCTCGGCGGCAAGGTGCTGTCGGGCCCATAGAGCCCCTCCAGCATCTCCACCGCCGCGATGTCGTTCCAGCAGAACAGCGCCGTGACGTTGTGCTTGCCATCCAGCAGATCAGCCAGCAATTCGCTGGTCTTGCGCTCCACCGTATTGACGATCGTTCCCACCGCGCCCGGCGTTGCCGCAATCGCCGCCTCGAACCCGCGTTGCCGCTGCAAAATGGTCGGCCGATAGCGGTGCGTATAGTGCAAAATCCGCCTGTGGCCGGCGTCCAGCAGCCTTTGCGTGGCCTGGTACGCGCCATAAAAATTGGCCGGCGAAACCGAGCTGAACCGCATCTTGGGGTCACTGCCATTGACCAGCACGACCGGGATATTCT
This sequence comes from Devosia naphthalenivorans, assembly GCF_003056355.1. Lineage (GTDB taxonomy): Bacteria > Pseudomonadota > Alphaproteobacteria > Rhizobiales > Devosiaceae > Devosia > Devosia naphthalenivorans. The sequence goes on along the minus strand of NZ_PYVW01000002.1, from coordinate 260,641 downwards.
CTTGCCCGCACCACTGCGTCAGCTCGTCCCACGCATCGATCCCCGCCAGCAACACACCACCGGCATCGGCCTGGGTGATCTGCTTGCGGATCATCTCGAGCGTCACCACGGACTCGTTCACCAGCCGCACATCGAGGACCATCCCGGCCTCCGCCGCCTGCGCGCGCATGCCCTCGACAATGCCCGAATAGAACCCCGACAACCCGCTCGTCGCGCCACCCAGAGGCACCAGCGCCACCGCCCGCTTGTCGCCCGCCGGCATGCCGATAATGTGCTTGGACCGATACCCCAGCGTCCGCGCCATCCGCTGCACATCCCGCCGCACAGCTTCGCTGATCCCGATTTCGTTCGCCAGCGCACGCGACACCGTGCTGACCGACACCCCCAACCGCTCCGCAATATCAGCCTGGTTAGCCCGCTTCTGCATCAACTAGCCCTTCATCCTCACTAACGCAATATTTGCGTTTTTTGAGTAAAGCAAGCCCTGTCGATGCGCTTAGCCCCAGAGTTTACCGAGCCAGGCCATCTGTTCGCGGTCCTGGAATGGTCCGCCGCCCTCGTGATTATTGAACTCGTATTCCACCATCGTCTTTTCACCGCCATAGGCATTGAACGCACCATAGACGGTGGATGGCGGGCATACATCGTCCATCAAAGCCACCGAAAACAGCGCCTTGGCCCTGGATTGCCGGGCAAAGCACACGCCATCGAAATAGCGCAGCGTGTCGAACACTTGAGTCTTCTTGTCCCTATGCTGCGCCAGGAACCGCACGATTTCGCCATACGGATCACGCACTGCCTTCTGTACCGCCCGCCGAAAGTCGCACAGAAACGGCACATCAGGCATGACGGCCTTTACGCGCCTGTCGATCCCAGCGACCGCCAGCGAAATGCCACCACCCTGGCTGCCGCCACAAACCGCAATCCGCTCAGCATCAACGAATTCCAGTTCCACTAGCATGTCGATGGCCCGAACTCCGTCGGTGAAAACGCGGCGATAGTAGTAGTCGTCCCTGTCGAGGATGCCCTTTGTCAACATGCCCGGCCCCGATGGCGTCGTGCCGACCGGATCGGCAGTCGCGCCCATGCTCCAGCCGCTGCCCTGCCCGCGCGTATCCATGCGGAAATAGGCATAGCCGCACGATGCCCAATGCAGGTTCTCATGGGGAAAGCCGCGCCCGCCGCCATAGCCTAGATACTGCACCACGAGCGGCAACCGCCCCTCGCGCGTCTTGGGCAAGACCAGCCAGCCCTTGATCGGATGACCTCCAAAGCCGGGAAACGTAACGTCGAAAACTTCGACCGTCTTCAGCGTGGTTGCTGCCGGCACCATGCTGGCCGCCCCGCCAGCAGCACGCGCCTCTGCAATGGTGCGCTCCCAAAAATCCGAGAAGTCGTCCGGGGTAACGACAGCGCTGCGATAGGCTCCGAGTTCGGGCTGAATGAGGTCGGGGAAGGGCATGGGATTCTCCAGTTCTTGCCCGACCATGCACCGGCAAAGGCCGCCATGCCAGATGGCTGGCAGCCCCTTCTCACAGCTAAAAGCGTGCTTCTATCGCGCGAACGGCACCGAAGCGCGCAGCACCTCGCCGGAGTCGTTGAACTCGACTTCGAAGTCCACGGTGATGTCGCCGTTCACCAGGAGGATCCTCGAGCCGATGCGGACGTCGCTGCCGCTCTTGTCCTTGTCCCGCTCCTGCAAATCGAAGCTGATCCTCTGCCCTTGCAGCCGCCCGATGGCGAGGCCGGTGAACCCGGCGTTGGAGCTCATGGCCGCTTCGTAGCGCTGCTGGCTATCGTTGAACGCGATGGTGCCGCTGATCGACAAATTGGCGCTGACCAGGCTGCAGCGGCCGGTATAGTTGACCTTCTCCTGGTTGCCCTTAGCAACGCTCAAGCGGCAGGTAAACGGCTCCGATTTGCCACCGCCCACCAGAGCGCTGGAGCCGCGCCAATCGCCGATATAGGAGGTCAGGACCGCCAATTCCTGGGGGCCCGCCATCGCCGGCGCCATGCTAAACAGCGCCAAGGGTGCTACCAGGGCGGCCAGCAACTTTGATCGTTTACTCATATGAACTTTGTTTCCAGCGGTAGGACGTGAACGGTAAGATATATTGTCCGAGCTTTGCATAATGTCGAGAGCGCGCGGAGCACGTCTTTGTTGATCGACATCGCCATTCGCCCCCTGGACAGGCTATGAACGCTTCGCTGGCGATCTAGTCGCTTGCACAACAATAGTTTACCCATGGCGTGTCATAAATGTCCCGCCGTCGCGCGAACAAACAAAAACACGAAACCGGGTTTGGCTCTTGCACACGACTGACGCTGCGATCATCGACGCTAGGGAAGTAGTCTACTCTCTTGAGGTAGCGTCCCGCCCCCTTCACATACTCAAAGGCGTATCGTTGCGCGTGGCGCCTGCCGAAGTGGTTGCCATCGTCGGACCTTCCGGCAGCGGCAAGACATCGCTACTGATGTTGTTGGCAGGCCTCGAACGCGCCACCTCCGGTCAGGTCAAGGTGCGCGGCCAGGAATTGTCGGCGTTGAGTGAAGATGACCTCGCGCGCTTCCGCCGCAAGTCGCTGGGCATCGTGTTCCAGAGCTTTCACCTCATCCCCTCGCTGACCGCGCTCGACAATGTGGCCCTGGCGCTTGAAATCGCCGCGCCCGAGCTGCCCATGCACAAAATACGCGCCAAGGCCGCCGACGCCCTTACCGCCGTCGGACTTGGGCAACGCCTTGAGCATCGCCCCACCGCCCTTTCCGGAGGCGAGCAGCAGCGCGTTGGCCTGGCCCGCGCCATGGTCGCCAACCCGCCATTGCTGCTGGCCGACGAGCCCACCGGCAATCTCGACCAGACTACTGGCGCCGTCGTGGTCGAGCTGATGTTCGATCTCGCGCGCAAGAACGGCACTGCGGTGGTTCTGATTACCCATGATCCGGCCCTTGCAGCCCGCGCCGACCGCGTCTTCACCATGACGCAGGGCGAGTTGACCGAATCCACGGTCGTAAGCTGATGGCTGGGTTCCTCGCGGCTGTCCGTGTCGGCCTGTTGGATCTGCGCGGCGACCTGCGCCGCTTCGTCCTCCTCGTGGTCTGCCTTGCAGTTGGTACGGCCCTGATCGCCGGCGTCAGCTCCGTTGGGGCGAGCATCGCTGCCTCGATCGACGCCAACGCTGCTATCCTGATGGGCGGCGATCTGGAACTCTCGCGTGCCGACCGCCCCGCCAATCCGGACGAGTTGCCGATCCTGCAAAGTTTCGGGGCCGTTTCGGCTGTCGTCGACACCAATGTGCGGGCACAATCACCCACCTCCGATGCCTTCGTCGACCTCACCGCCGTCGGCAACACCTATCCACTGGCCGGCACCGTCGAGAGCCCGCAACTGCCCGCAGGCACCGCCCTGGCTGATTTCCTCGCGCCCCGCAGCGAGGTATTCGGCGCCCTGCTCGATCCGCTCATGCTCGATCAGCTCGGCATTGCCGTTGGCGATCGCTTCCAACTGGGCGGGACGGAATTCGAAGCGCGCGGAACCCTCTCCAAGCTTCCCGATGCCGCCGTGCGCGGCTTCCGCCTCGGCCTGACTACGCTCATCACGCTTGACGGCTTCGCCACCATCTCCGACCGCACCTCGCCGCTGCCGGGTCTGGGCAGTTGGTTCCGCTACAAGATCCTGCTCGACGGGCGGGACGCCGAGGACGCAAAGGCCAAGGTCGCGGCAGCCTTGGCCGATAGCGGCTGGACCGTGCGCTCCGCCCGGGACGGGCTGGGCCCCATGGTGCGTTACTATGATCTGTTCATGCGCTTCCTCGTGATCGTGGGTCTTGGCTCGCTGCTGATCGGTGGCGTCAGCGTCTGGAGCGGCATGCAGGCCTATATTGCCGAGCGCTCCAACGTTATCGCTATCCTGCGCAGCATGGGCGCCGACCGCTCGCGCGTCTTCGTACACTTCTTCTCGCAGGTGGTGGCTCTGGCCGCGATCGGCGTTGGAATTGGCCTGCTAATCGGGGGCGGTGCCGCCTATCTGGTCCTGCCCTTTGTTGGCCAGGCGGTCGGCATCGCCCTGCCATCCTCGCTTCATCTGCAGCCTCTGCTGGTTGCCGCCGGCGCCGGCTTCGTTACCGCGTTTGCCTTCTCCTATCTGCCCCTGCAACAGGCCCAGACCATTCGCCCGGTCCACCTGTTCCGCTCCAAGGGTCTTGCGGCGCCGCCGCTGGAATGGGGCAGCCTGCTCCTTTCCACCCGCATCCTCCCGCTGCTGGCAGCCATCATCGCCTTCCTCCTGCTGGCTTATGCCATGACCGAGGATGCCATGCTGGTGGCCGCTTTCGCCGTGGCCAGCGCCATCACCGCTCTGTTTTTCGAGGCCTTCATCGCTTTGGTGCAAAGCGCTCTGCGCCATCTGCCCGACCCGCCGGCCCGCCTTTTGCGTCATGCCAAGCGTTACATCTCGACCGGCGGCGGCAATGCAGCCTCCGTCGTGGTTTCGGCTGGCATGGCCCTCACCATGCTGATCGTCGTGCTGGTTCTGCAGGCCAATCTGCGCCAGGAGTTCTTTGGCGCCTCCGCCTTTGGCGCTCCTACGCTGGTCGCTTCCGATCTCTTCCCCGATGAGGTCGAAACGCTTGAGGCCATGTCCGGCCCCGGCACCGACATTCCCCTGTTCGTTGCCACACCCATGCTGCGCGGCGCCCTGACAGCGATCAATGGCGTACCCGCCGCCGATGTTGAAACGCGCGGCCCCGAGGCGACCTTCCTCCTTTCGGGCGAAGTTCCGCTGACCTACCGCGACCAGATGCCGGCCACCTCCAAGCTGACCGGTGGCGATTGGTGGCTAGCTGGCTACACTGGTCCCGGCTTGGTTTCCCTGCACCAGAGCCTGCGTTCGGGTCTGGGCGTCGATATCGGCGACACCCTGACCTTCCAGATCTTTGGCGAAGACATCACCGCCGAGATCACCAATTTCCGCGATTATTCCTGGCAGGGCGGCATCGATTTCCTAGCAACCTTCTCCCCGGGCGTTCTGGAAGCTTATCCCACGACCCTGTTCGCCGCCGTCACCACTGCGCCCGGCCGCGAGGAAGCAGTGGAGCGCGAACTCGCCACCGCCCTGCCCTTCATCAGCTTCATCGCCATCGGCGATACGCTGAAGCAGGTCACCAATGCCCTCAGCCAATTGTCTTTTGCAGCCACCCTGATCGGCGGCCTCGCCGTGGGCAATGGCCTGCTGGTGCTGATCGGCAGTCTCGCCACCGGCCGCCGCCAGCGCGAGGCCGACGCCGTCATCACCAAAGTGCTGGGTGCAACCCGCGGCGAACTGATGCTCTCGGCCTTCGCGCAATATCTGGTGCTGGGCCTGCTCGCTGCGGTGCCGGCGATCTTTCTGGGCATAGGACTGGGCTGGCTGATCAGCTTCATCATGCTCCAGGTCGATTTCACCCTCGATCTGCGCAGCCTGCTGGTTGTCCTGGGGGTCGCGACGCTGATCACGGCCCTGCTCGGCTCCATGACCATCCTGCGCGCCGCCTCCGCCCGCCCCGCCCGCCTCTTGCGCGACCTGTAGCGACGGCCGCGTTAACCGAAGCGACATTGCAGCGAAAGCGAGATCCCGCCTTCGCTGCAGTGACCCGGTAGGACTAGCGCAAGCGACCCGTTTATTCCGTGGGCATCTGGCTCATGTCCATCCACATATATTCCCAGGTATGGCCATCGGGATCGGCAATGGCGCGGGAATACATGAAGCCGTAGTCCTGGCGCTCACGGGTTTCCTTGCCGCCCGCAGCGACACCGGCTTCGGCGATCTGGTCGACGGCCTCGCGGTTATCGCGCGACAGGGCATAGAGCGCCTGGCGCTGCTGCTTTGCGTCGGGGATCGGCAGATCGGAAAACTGGGCGAATTTTTCGTGGGTGAGAACCATCACATAGATGGTGTCGCTGATAACGATGCAGGCGGCTGTCTCGTCGGTGAATTGGGGATTATGATCAAAGCCCAGCGCCTTGTAGTAAGCCATCGAGGCCGCAAGGTCGCTGATAGGCAGGTTGACGAAAATCTGTATAGGCATTGGTATTTCCTCGATATGAACCGACTCTGGTCTGAAGGGCTGTCACCCCTATTCACTTGCACCGACGAGTGACGCCCGACATTTTCGACATACAATTTTCTAAGTGCAGTTTGGCGCGCCAGCTCTCGCAGCGCCCCAACCGATCAAAGAACCTGTGGAAGCACGTTCTCCACGGTATGGAGCAGGCATGTGCCGCCCATGACGATGTCGCTGTTGAGCCGCTGTACGCGCTGGCGCCATGCCCGAACGAAGATGAAAGCCTGCCCGGCCACGCCCGTGTTCAAGGTTTTGGCCCGCTGCCTTGCGGCCCGGCTCATGGTGTGGAGTTGCGCGAGGAAATCGGTTCCCCAGTTCTGCGGACCAACCACAAAAGTGCCCATCGGGGCGCCACAGTTCCACAGGCTTTGCACGACATGCCCATCCACCGTAGTCGACGAATCCATGTCCCTGCAGTCATCGCTGCCGTAGAAGGCCTCCACCACCAGATACTCAAGCGCGAGGCCAGGACTGTATTTGCGGTAAGTCTCGTCATAGGCGCATTTGGGCGTGAAGATCGTATCGCCCGAGCGGATGTTGACGCTCAGGGCAATGGGCACGCCATCCAGCAGCAAGCTGTCGACCGATGTGAGCCCTTGATGGGGGCAGAAGGCCTGACGGGCAAAGCGTGCATGCTCGGGGTCGGCAAGGAACGAGGTACTGGCCTTGCCCTTCCAGCCGGCATGTTCAACGGCAAGAAACTGCTCGATGCGCTGCGCGACGAGCGCAGGTTCCGTGGCTCGCTCGAAGCGCAGCTCGCCCAATCCCTCAAGCCGGCGCAGGGTGCGCTGGATGTCTTTCACCCGGCTCTTGGACACAGCCGAGCTCAAATGCTCGGCAAAGTCGCGCGATGTGCGGGCAAGCCGGGCGCGCTGGTAATTGACGAGCGGCAGGCAGCGCAGGGCTTCATCACCGGCCAGCAGGTTCAGTCGCTTGGCGAAATGGCTCGACAAGTCCAGATGCGGGAAACTCCAGCGCCTCGGGATTTGCCTCGTCTTGATGGCATTCACCCAGGCGGCGATCACCGCGTCCGCGTGTTCCTTGCTGATCAGCGGCTGGCCGCAGAACTGATAAAGGTTCGTGGCTGCGATCGCTCGTGGCAGCGGGAACCGCTTGTAGCGGAACGGGAAAATGCCAAGCAGCTGGCTCCTGTCCCGGCTTTGAATCACGACGGCACGAAGCCCCGACGCTCGATCGATGGTGTTCAGTCCGGCCAGAACATAGGAGCGTGCGTAAAAGGGATTATTGTCGAGCCCATTGCGCGCCAGCTCATCCCATTGAGCTGCATCAATATGGCGGATGCCTGTCTCGTCGAGAACTTCGACAATCAAGTTTGGCGCAATTGCCTCCGGCTTCATGATCGCATTTCCCTCCCAACAAACATCCTCGCCCCGGCAAATACAGGCAGGACCAGGCCAAGCCGTCGATGCGCGAACCAGGCCAGCAGAATACCTCGGACGGTCAGTCCGGCCACCCCCGCCAGCGCCGCTCCCAGGGTACCAAGCAAAGGTATCAGGCTGATTGCCGTGCCCACATTCACCAACAGCGCTGCAAAGAAGGACAGTGAGCACACGCGCTCTTCGCCCAGCATGGTCAGCACGTCTTCACCGGGGCCCATGGCGCACGCGACGACAATGCCCAGGCAAAGCACCGGCACCAGGTAATGCGCATTCGCATAGTCGGAACCGAAGAGGTTGAGCAGCATGCCGCCAAACAGCGAAAGCACGATTGCCCCAGCAATTGCGACGCTCGTGGAAAGCAAGGCGGACCGCCGGATCAGGGCCTGCAGCTCTCCCAGCTTGTTTGCAGCGAAGAGCCTGGCATATTTCTGGGCAGTGACTGCCGTTACGCCATAGGGCACATAGGCCAGGATCTGGGATATGCGCGAAGCCGCAAAATACAGCGCCACCACTTCAGGCGGCGCGAAGAAGCCCAGGATCAGGATGTCGGCATTGAAGAACAGAACTTCAGCGACATCGACGCCGGCGATCGGCACAGCAGACCTGATCCATGCCACCGCCATGTATTGAGGCTTCGCGCCCGCCAGCGCATCGCGCAGGTGCCGCAGCAACAGCATGAATTGAATGCCAACGCTCAGCACGAGCCCGGCGATGGTGAGCACAACGACGCTGCTCGCATTCGCTTCCAGCCCCAACATGACGGACGCAGCCAGGCCGCAGACAATGACCAGATGCCGCAGCATATAGGCCGGTCCAATCCCCAGATTTGGTCGATCCAGCCCTCGCGCAATCGCCTCCAGAAAGTCCTGCAACGCAAGCAGGGGTATCCCCGCCAGCGCCAGGCTGGCCAGCAGCACATATTCGGGTTCGAGCCAGGAAACCGGGCCATGTATCAGCACCGCGGCTACCGCAAGAACGGCCAGCGACACACCGGCCGTGGAGGCAAGCGCAAAATGCAACAGGCCACGCGCCTTGCCCCGCTCGCCGCGTTCAAGATAATCCGCCAGCAATCTGCAGAGCAGCTGGGCCGTACCAAACGTGCCGAAATGCCCCAGGAGCAGCAGGTAAACCAGAACCAGCGCATAGCGCCCGAACTCCTCTGCCCCCATGATCTGCGATGCAAAGACCTGGGCCCCCAGCGCAATACCGGCACCCGCAATCCGTATACCCATGACGTGCAGGGATGGGCTGGCCAGTTGTGGCAAGCTGGCAGCCATGCGCCGGAAGGCATCGGGACCTGCCTTGCCAGCCAACCTCTTCTGGGCGCCCGAAACGTTCACAGTGCTCTCGTAGTTTTAAGAGCCATCGCTAGCTCTTGAAATAGTCGGCAGCACGATAGTCGGAACGAGCGAGAAGAGTATTAACGCGTTGCGCTATGGTTACGAAGTCATCCATATGGCAATCAAGTCAGAAAGTCTCCGACTTCTTGACCCACCTGTCGTGGTTCACGTTTCAAACCTGAGCAGACGATAACCAATACCCGGTTCGGTGATGATGTAGTTCGGCGAGCTTGGGTCGGCCTCCAGCTTCTGGCGCAGTTGACCGATGGCGTCAGGAAGGTTTGGCGACAGATGCAGCGGGAAGGGTTCGATGTTGCGCGATGCACGGTGCAAAGACTGATGCGGGAACTCGGCCTGCAGGGTGTCATTCGAGGCAAGCCAGTGCGCACCACGATCAGCGACAAGGCCGCTCCTTGCCCGCTCGATCACGTCAACCGCCAGTTCCATGCTCCGGCGCCCAACAGGCTCTGGGTCTCCGATTTTACCTATGTGGCGACGTGGGCTGGGTTCGCCTATGTAGCCTTCGTGATCGACGTCTACGCTCGCTATATCGTGGGCTGGCGGGTCAGCCGCACCGCCCATGCCAGCTTCGTGCTTGACGCCCTCGAGCAGGCCATCCACGACCGCCGCCCCGTCCATCGCGGCGGTCTGGTTCATCATTCGGATCGCGGGTCGCAATACGTCAGCATTCGCTATACCGAGCGCCTGGCCGAGGCCGGGATCGAACCGTCAGTGGGCAGCGTCGGGGACAGTTACGACAACGCCTTGGCCGAGAGCATCAACGGACTCTACAAGGCCGAGGTGATCCACCGGCGCGGACCCTGGCGAAACATCGAATCCGTTGAGTTCGCCACTCTCGAATGGGTTGACTGGTTCAATCACCGACGCCTCCTCGAACCCATCGGAAACATCCCACCAGCGGAAGCTGAGGCAAACTTCTACGCCGCACTGGAACAACCGGCCATGGCCGCATAACTTAAACCAAACCCTCCGGAGTTTCCGGGGCGGTTCAAGTTGACCGGTTTGGTCAATCGGCGGCTGTTTGATCTTGAACTTGCACAGACCGTCAGCCAGAGCTTTCCAGGCCAGTCTTTCGGCGTCCTTGTCATGGACATCGATGCGTTTAAGGCCATCAACGACAATCACGGGCACGTTGCTGGCGACATAGTGCTCAAGCATTTCGCCAAACTAATGCGCACAACTTTCCGCTCTGGCGACTGCGTGTCTCGTTGGGGTGGAGACGAGTTCGCGGTGATCGTACGCCACCCCACCTCCCGTGGTGACGTGGACACTGCGGCAAAGCGGCTTCGGGAGGCGGTGCTTGAGCGGCCCGTCAATGTTGGGGCCGCAGAGATCCCGATAAGTGTGAGCGTGGGGATCGCCTACTATCCGGAGGATGCCGACTCCATGACTGACTTATACAGCGTCGCGGACGCGCGAATGTATGAGGCGAAGCGGCGCAAGAAAGCCCCCCCGGCTATATGACGTCCAAGCGTCTTGGTGCGAAACTGAACCTAAGCGCGCGCGTTGTCTCGTTCTGGACCTCCCGACGGCAACAAGTCGCATCGGTATTCAGTCAGTCAACAGCCGGAGTCGGAATGTACGTCTACGTGTTCAAAGGAGCAGATCGCATCATGGGCTTCACTGCAGATGTCGACGGCAACAACCTGCCGTCAGCACAGGGACCATGGGAATTAACAAACCGTTTGAACATGTCGAAGTCCGATGATCCACGACCGCTCGTTGATACTCAAGCATGCTTGGAAGACATCGAGATGCATGGTTTTCACATCACCAACGACCATCGCCGTATCACGGACACCTTGGAGCCTTGATGCCGCGCCGGAACAACGGAGTCTCGTGGGCGTTCTAGCTCATCTTCATAGGAGACTATCGATGGGCTTTTTCAGCGACATCAAAGACAAGATCTTCAATCGGCATACTGCAAGCACATCCGCGATGCCTGACACGGAGCCAGCAGTACACGAGACTGCACCCGTAACTCCGCAGCCCGCGCAGGCTGCTCCGTCCGCTGCCAGCCCGACAGGAACCGCCCCATCCTCAAAGCCTACTTCGGCAACACCCGAGTCTGTGGCGAGCTCTCCAGCTCCAGCACATGGCGACGTGGACGTTGCAGCCATCCTTGATCAGGCTGTCGCGGATAGTGGGCAGACGCTCAATTGGCGGACGTCGATTGTTGATTTGATGAAGGCAATTGGCATCGACAGTAGCCTATCTTCCCGCAAAGCATTGGCGGAAGAGCTAGAATATAAAGGTGACAAAGACGACTCTGCAGCGATGAACATTTGGCTGCACAAGCAGGTTCTTGCTAAACTTGCCGCTAACGGCGGCACGGTTCCTGCCGATTTGTTAGACTGACGCCAACACCGAGCCGGTTACTCCGGCTCGGTGCCTCGCGAGCAGCGCGGTCGCTGTGTTTCGTTTAACACCCACATGTTACCCGGCGCATGCAACTTTGATTCAATGTGTAGTTTTCACGGTCGAGGGAGCACCGCCAATGATTACACATGAACGCATGCCTCTTGGTGCGCGCATGCCATGGGATGCCGTGATCGTCACTGTACGCCGGTCGTTGGGCAGGACTGTTGCGGATGTTGCGGCGATGGTTGAAATCGCCGACTTTCCGCTGTCGGTTCCACGCGCGCTCGATCAGGCTGCCACTTGGTGCCGTGAAAAAGGTCTGTCCAACATACGCGTCATCCTTGAAGATGAGCAATTGTGGAATGCTGATTGGGGGACACTCACTGAACCCTCAACCCAGCAGAAGCCATCGGCCAGCCCCAGCCGACTATGAGCGCGATTGCATTTATGCAGGCGGGGTCACGCCAGCCCACGTAACATCAGAACCTAAGGGTGCCGGAAACCTGTAACAAACTGCGGACCGTGATGCTGATGTTACCTGCGCTTTTCGATCAGCGTTGCGCAGCCTCAGGGTATGCCCTGACGTAACACCAGTGGGCTGGCTCGTTCGATGCCCCTGCCCATTCGACGGGAATGGGCCGTGTGCGGTCGGTCCGCTTTCAGAGCCCGAACTCAACTAGCAGCCGTTCGGCTACGGTTCGGCGTCATCTGCCAACTCGCCTTGCCAGAAGTCCAAACGATTACTTGTGACCTCCGATTCAATTGGGATGGCGGTAATCCATACATCCTCCTAACCCCTTTCTCCAAGGTTGCTGCCCTGCAAGGATAGCTTCATGCCCGTTCCACGCTGACGCAGGTACTTTCTGCTAAATCGCATTCTCATTTCATCCCATCCTTATCATGGATATTTGGCAAGGCTGGTCGCTTATGTGAGCGCGCGGCTCAAAGCCATCATCCTAAAGAACCGGAACCTATCGACTCCGCGGTCGTACCGGTTGCTTACCCCGGCAATACGATTCTCCAACGGAAACTCTATTGTGTCGACATGAACAACACGTCCCTCGCTTCCAAACTGACAAACGGTCGCATCGCCGCTGCTATATTCGCTGTAGTGAGCGCCCTGTTTTGCATTGAGGGTGCCAGCTATCCATATATGACCAGTATCGGTCCCGGAGCAGGCTTCTTTCCTGTCTGGGTCGGAGGCCTGGGTGCGGTGCTGGGCTTGCTCCTTCTAGTCTTCCCTTCGCAGCCAGAGGCGACCGAAGACCTTGCTGAAGAGGTGGGCAAGCCCGCGCGGCCCACCAATGCGGCGATGATGATCGCAGTCACGGTTGGCTGCCTTCTGGCCGCCGCCGCGCTGTTACCGTCGCTGGGTTTTCTCCTGGTTACGTCTCTGCTGACGACTGCGTTGCTCTGGCTTTACGAGCGACGCCCGGCTGTCGCCCTGGTGGGCGGTATCTTCTCGGGGCCAGCGATCTACTATCTGTTTTCTTTGCTGCAGGTGCGCCTGCCAACCGGCGTGTTCGGCATCTAGTCGGACCACAAGACCCCGCGCAAAGCGGAGCAAACTGGAGGAAGCGCATGGACTCTGCATTTAGCTTTTGGATGGCTGGCATTGCCGAAGCCATGCAGCCGACCAACCTGTTGTTTGCCATCATCGGCTGCACGATTGGAACTTTGGTTGGCGTCCTGCCGGGGCTTGGGCCAGCGGCGGCAATGGCGATCCTTATCCCGTTCACCTATGACCTCGGGCCCGTGCCGGCCATCGTCATGTTGTCTTCGATTTATTTCGGCACCCAGTATGGCGGCACCATCACCTCCGTCCTCGTCAACGTGCCCGGGGAGTCCACCTCGGTGGTCACCTGCCTCGACGGTCACCCGATGGCCAAGTCCGGGCGGGCTGGTGCTGCCCTCGGCATCGCCGCAATTGGATCCCTGTTTGCAGGCATCGCCGGTACGCTGATTTTGATGGTGTTGGCCCTGCCGCTCTCCTCTTTGGCATTGCGCTTCGGGCCGGTCGAAACGTTCGCGCTGCTCATCGTTGGCCTGACACTGGTCATGAGCTTCCGGGGGGGGTCCCTGATTGCCGCGATGGCCATGACCATAGTCGGCCTGATGCTGGCCCTGATCGGCCTCGACCCGGTGCAGGGCGCCCCCAGATACACCTTTGGCAACAGCAGCCTATTCGATGGTGTCGAGCTGGTCGCTGTGATCATGGGGCTGTTTGGCGTTGCCGAGCTGCTGCTCAGTCTCGAAGAGCGCCAGGCCAAGCCGATTACCAGTGAACTCACCTCGCTGTTTCCGCGCAAGGAAGAGCGCAAGGATGCCGCCGCCGCGATTGTCCGCGGCACTGGAGTCGGTTTTGCGCTCGGGCTCATTCCCGGCATGGCCGGCATCGTCCCGACCTTTATGGCCTACGCGCTTGAGCGCCGTCTGTCTCGCCATCCGGAGCGGTTTGGCAAGGGTGCCATCGAAGGCGTGGCGACGGCCGAAGCCGCCAACAATGCCCATGCGCAGGCCTCCATGGTGCCGCTGCTGACCCTGGGCATCCCCGGCACGGCGACCCTCGCCGTGCTGATGGGCGCCTTCATGATCAACGGCATCACGCCGGGGCCCTTTCTGTTCATGGACCATCCGGAAACGGTTTGGGCCGTGATCGGCAGCTTCATTGTCGGTAACGTTGTCCTCTTCGTCCTCAATTTCCCGCTCGTGCGCATCTGGGTACAGGTGCTGCGCATCCCGCCCAATTATCTGCGGGTGGCCATTCTGGTTTTCTGCATGCTTGGCACCTACACGCTGCGCCAGAACATCTTTGACGTCATGATCATGATCGCCTTCGGCGTGTTGGGCTACGTCTTCAAGAAGGTGAACTGGCCAACCGTACCGCTGGTTATTGCGCTGATACTGGGGCCGATGCTCGAGCGCTCCCTGCGTCAGTCGCTCGAGCTGTCCGACGGAGCCTTCTCGGTCTTCCTGACCACGCCGATAGCAGCCGGGCTGTTGGCCTTCTCTGGCGTGATCCTGATCGTGTCCATCGTCGCCACCGCGCGGCCGGCCAAAAACATTCCAACTACTCAACCCAGCTCAAATCCATGAGCACAAACCGAAAAGGGAGGAATCGCATGAACAATTTCACCAGGAAAGTCGGCGCAGTTTCCGTCGTGTCCATTTTAGGACTGGCGGCGATGGCTAGCACGGCGCTGGCCCAGTCGAGCTACCCGGATCGGGCGATCCGAATGATCGTCCCCTTCTCGGCCGGCGGCGGCACCGATCTTGGGGCCCGACTGCTCGCCGATGACCTCGAGGAGGCGCTCGGCGTTTCTATCACTGTGGAAAATGTGCCCGGTGCCGGCTCGCAACTCGGGCTGACCGAACTCGCCAATGCCGAGCCCGATGGATACACGATCGGGGCGCTCAATCAGCCCGCTTTCGACACCATCATCCTCTCGCCCGAGCGTCAGGCGGCGTTCAACGTCGATTCGTTCGACTACATCATCGGCCACGTGGCGGAGCCACTGGTTATCGCCGTGATGCCTGACAGTCCGTACAATAGCCTGGCTGACCTCGTCGCCGACGCCAGGGCCCGGTCGGGCGAACTGAGAGTTGCCACGTCCGGTCTGCTGACACCCGAACATCTGGCTCAGCTTCAGCTCGAACAGGTAGCCGATACCCGGCTACGGATCGCCCACTTCAACGGCGCGGCTGAGAGCATGACGCAGTTCCGCGGCGGCCGTACCGACATAGCCTTCACCACGCCGTCTTTTCTTGAAGGCCTCAAGCCTCTCGCCATTCTCACGACCGAACGGTTGGCGGCACTGCCGGATATCCCGACCGCTGTCGAGCAAGGTTTTCCCGAGCTTGTGATGGTGTCGACACGAGGTTTCGCGGCACCCGCCGGGCTGCCGGACGATGTCCTGGACCGTCTGCGTGAGGCCTTTTCAGAGGTTGCGAACACCCCTGAGCATCAGGAGAGAGCCGCGGCTTCAGGGCTCACTGTCGATGTCGTGGCCGGCGACGAATACGACGCCTACGTTCGTCAGATCCACGAGGCAGCGCGCCCGCTGGTCGAGCTTTCCACGCAACGTCAGTGACCATCGGAAAGGACGCGACGCTATGACTATCCTCAAGGAACGGCGCTGGGAGATCATGGAGGTCGGCGAAGAATTTGGCCCGCTCCATGTGACTGTCGATCTCGCGATGGTGCGAGCTTACGCCTTCTCCGTTGACGACTTCACGCCGTCGCACCTGTTTCCCGCAAACGAGGGTGCGCCAATCTTGGCGCATCCAACCCTGCTCTGCCGCGAGGCACGTGACGTCATCGCCACCACCTATGATATCGCCAGTGGTGGCGCCGGCATGCACACCAAGCACGAATGCTATTTCTTCGGCTGCCCTGCAGTCGGTGAGACATATGTCATCACGGGCCGGCATACCGAAAAGTTCATCAAGCGCGAAAAGCAGTACATCGTGCTCGAATCCGACGTGCATGACCGCGACGGCAAGCTGCTGTTTCGGCAGCGCTCCACCCATATTCGTGCGCTCAGGCCTGGTGTGGCCAAGGTGAGCCAAACGCCCGCTTCCGGGGATATTGCACCACCTGCAGCCCCGCCGCGCGTAGTGGCGCGTGATCGCAATGAAATCGCCGTCGGCGTCGACCTCCTTACCCTCGGCAAGCGCTTCAATCAGGAGCATCTCACAGTTTTCGCCGGCACGAGCTGGAACAACATTCACAACGATCCCGAGCTGGCCCGGGCGAGCGGCCTGCGCGGCACGCTGTCGTCCGGCCTCCAGACCATGGCGGCGGTTGCCGAGCTCATGGAACGCTACTTCGCTGAGGGCTGGACGGATGGCGGCAGCCTCGCCGTCGCCTTCATTGCCCCGCTTTACGTCGGCGAAGCCATTACAGTCGGTGCCACGATCACCGCCGTGACTTCAGACACCGTCACCGCGGACGTCTGGTGTGACACGACCGCCGGCGTCCGGGTTCTTGCTGGCTCGGCAAGCGCCCGAATTTAGCTTTGAGAAAGTCAAAAAATGCAGACTGACCTAAAAACCATTACCTTCGAAAAGCGCGACAATATCGCTATTGTCACGCTCAACCGTCCACAGGCGCGTAACGCTTATGACGACACGATGCAGGGCGAGCTCAGCGATGCCTGGCGTGAAATCCGCGGCAACCACGACATTTGGTGTGCCGTGGTCACCGCAGCGGGCTCTGACGCCTTCTGTGCTGGCCGGGACGTCAAGGAGCTCAGCGAATTCCAGCAGCGCGATCAGCTCGTGCCGCGCTACGACCCGCGCCACCCCAGCTACGGCGACTTTGGCGCTCACCTGCACAAGTTCGGCATCAACAAGCCCATCGTCGGTGCCATCAACGGCTTCGCCGTGGGCGGCGGCCTCGGGCTGCTGCTCAGCTGCGACCTACGCATCATGAGCGAGACCGCCTGGATTGGCGATCTGCATGTCAATATCGGCCAGATCGGCGGTGCGGCGCGCATCCTGCGCCAGCTCCCTTATGCTATCGCGGCCGAGCTGGTCCTGTCCGGGCAGCGCATCGGTGCCGAACGGGCCCGTGAGATCGGGTTGATCAACAAGGTCGTGCCGCCCGACCAGGTGCTGGACGAGGCACTGCGGTGGGCAGAGCAGCTCTGCCGAATGTCGCCGCTGGCTGTGCAGCGCAGCAAGGAAATCCTCCAGACGCTGATGACCATCCCGTCCGGCACGCTGCAGCTCGAGGAATATTACATGGCCCAGATGCGGCTGACCGAAGATGGCAAAGAAGGTCCGCTGGCGTTCAGGGAAAAGCGGGCGCCGCGCTGGACGGGCAAGTGACATGACTGACCAGATCAAGCCGCTTGAGGGCATTCGCGTACTTGACCTCAGCCACGTGCTGGCGGGCCCCTACATGACGCTGTTCCTGGCGCAGAACGGCGCCGAGGTCATCAAGATCGAAAATCCGGAGGGCGGCGAGATGGCCCGGCGCCTGCTGGTCAAAACCGCGGATGGACGCTCGGTCGACCACGTCGCGGCCTATCTCAACCGCGGCAAGAAAGGCCTCGGGCTCAATCTGCGTTCCGACGAAGGCAAGGCGATCTTCCGCGAATTGGTGAAGGCCAGCGACATTGTCGTCGAAAATTTCACGCCCAAGACCATGCGCAAGCTGGGCTTCGGCTATGAAGAACTCAAGGCGATCAATCCGCGCATCATCTATACCAGCCTGAGCGGCTTCGGCCACGATGACATCTATCCCAGTCCGATGATGGACCGGCCTGCCTTCAACCTCATCGCCCAGGCGATGGGCGGGATCATGGATATTACGGGCGAAGAAAACGGGCCGCCGATGGCCACGGGTGTGGCGCTCGGTGATCTGGTCGCCGGTGTGTTCGCCCTTTCGGGCACGCTGCTCGCGCTGCAGCACCGCGATCGCACGGGCCTGGGCCAGCATGTCGACATTTCGATGTATGACTGCTTGGCCAGTTTCTCCCAGCGGGCCGTGCTGCGCACCTTCCTGACCGGTGACGTCCCCACGCGTGGTCGCGACAGCCGCGAGAACCCCCTCGGCACGTTCAAGGTCAAGGACGGTTACGTGGTCATGACCTTGATGGGTGATCCGATGTGGACCCGATTCTGCGACCTCGTTGGGCGGCCGGAGCTCAAGGAAGATCCCGGGTTCCACCCCGACTCTGCCCGCGGCGCCCGCTACGATTCCTCCATCCGTCCGCTGCTCGAAGATTGGGCAAAGGACAAGACGCGCAGCGAGGTCGTCGAGCTGTTTGCCGCCGCCGACCTGCCAGCCGCACCGGTTCAGGACGCCGCCGACATCCTAGCCTGCCCTCAACTGCGCAGCAGGCGGATGATCGAGGAGATCGATGATCCGGTGCGTGGACGCATGGTCTATACCGGCAATCCGATCAAGCTCTCCAATGTCGAGGAGTATCCCGCATCCCCGGCTCCAGCCATCGGAGCCAACACCGAGGCTCTGCTGTCCGGCCTGCTCGGCCTTTCGGCGGAAGACATTTCCGCACTGCGCGCCGCGCGCGCCATCTGACGGGCCCTATCATGAAAAAGATCATCAATGATCCGGCGCGTTTCGTCGACGATACGATCGAAGGCATCCTCCTGGCGCATCCCGACTGGCTGTCGCCCGCGGGCAACAATCGCTCGCTAATCCGCAAGTCCGGTGTTCCCAAGGGCCAAGTCGGCATTGCCACCGGCGGGGGCTCGGGTCACCTGCCGGTCTTCCTCGGCTATGTCGGGGAGGGTCTGGCCCATGGAGTTGCCGTCGGAAATGCCTTCGCTTCGCCGTCTGCACGCCAGATGCTGGCAGTGACGCGCGGGGTGAATGCCGGGGCCGGGGTCCTGCACCTCTTCGGCAATTACCAAGGCGATAGCCTTCATTTCGAAATGGCTGCCGAAATGGCGGAAAGCGATGGAATCCGCGTAGTTGCCGTCAAAGCCTCGGACGACATCGCCTCGGCCCCGCCGGCCGAGTGGCAGAGCCGGCGTGGCGTAGCCGGCATCTTCTTTGCCTACAAGCTTGCCGGTGCGCGCGCTGCCGAGGGGGCAGACCTAGACGCCGTGGCGGAAACGGCACACTACGCCGTCGCCAATACTCGCACACTCGGCGTCGCGCTTGACGCCTGCACACTGCCCGAAATCGGCCACCCCAACTTCTCGTTCGCCGATGACGAGATGGAAATTGGCATGGGCATTCACGGCGAGCCCGGTCTTGAACGCCGCACCTTGATGCGTGCCGAAGACCTAGCCGCGACATTGGTCGACCGCATCCTCGCCGACCTGCCTTTCGCGAATGGCGATGAGGTTGCGGTACTCGTCAACGGGCTCGGCTCAACCCCGGTCGAGGAACTCTATATCCTCTATCGCTCCGTTGCGCCGCTGCTGGCGGAGCGGGGCATCGCGGTGCATCGCACCTATATCGGCGAATATGCCACCTCGCTCGACATGGTCGGTGCCTCCGTGTCGGTGCTGAAGCTTGACGCCGATAGCCGCCGGCTGCTCGACGCGCCGGCCCGTTCGCCCTTCTTCCAGCAGTCCGGAGCCGGCCGATGACCCCATTCAGCCTCGATGCCCCAGCCGTCCGTGCCGCTATAATGAAGGCCACCACCGATCTCGAAGTCGCGACCGGCCAACTCAGCGCACTCGACGCCGCTATCGGCGACGGAGACATGGGACTCAGCATCGCCAATGGCTGTCGGGCCATCAGGGAAGAGTTGCCTCCTGAAAGCGCCGACATTGCTGCCTTGCTATCGGAAGCGGGTTTGATCTTTTCGGAAAAGGCCGGCGCTACGATCGGTGCTCTGGTCGGCACGGCGCTCATCCGGGCCGGCAAGTCGGTTCGCAGCAAGACCACGATCGGTCTTCCCGATCTCGCGACGATGCTCTTGGCCGCCGAGCAGGGGATTGCGGAAAGGGGCAAGGCCCAAGCCGGTGACAAGACGCTGCTCGACGCGCTGATCCCGGCGCGCCTGGCGCTGGAAATGGCCATCGCCAGGGGCACGACCGTGGACGGGGCAGTCGAAGCGATGCTCACTGCGGCGCATGGCGGCGTGACCAACACGGCAGAAATGGTCGCCAAGTTTGGACGCGGTCGTTATCTCGGCGAGCGCAGCCGGGGACATGAGGACGCTGGGGCCACCGCAGTGTATCTTCTGCTGGCCTCCCTCGCGACACGGGCAGAGTAGGGCGACAGAGCACAGATGGAGCGAATGGGAACGACCAAAGCTGACGCTGCTGCGATGCGCTCCGCGGGGCGGGACGCGGCCGGCCCTCGCGATGATCTGCCCTATCTGCTGCTGGGCCAGCATATCCGCAATTACCGCCTGCAGAAGTTTGACGCCCGGACGGGCCGGCCGTGGTCGCAGGAAGACTTGGCGGTGTCGATCGGTACCGACAAGGCGCATGTCAACCGCATTGAGTGCGGGCGCCAGCTGCCGACGGTGGACACGCTGGATCGCGTCTGCGATGCCCTTGAGCTGCTGTGGCCCGCTCGCCGGCGTCTTTTGGGTCTGGCGGGACTACTTAAGGACCTACCCGAGCCGCGCGAAGAAGATATGACCAAAATTGAGGGTATGGTCGCTCGAGCTTTCGTCGCTGCGGCTTACCCCGCTTGCCTGCTTGATCACGATGAACGCATCTGGGACGTCAACACGGAGTTCGCCACGATTTTCCTCGGCTATGGCAGCAAGGATGCTTGCCTAGAGGCAGTGCGGGGTCGGTTTTTCCTTGAATTGCTCTGCGACACGCACCCAGCACATGCCTACCTTCGCCGGACCGTCCGCAACTTTGACCATTTGTCGCTACGACTCCTTGCGGTCCTGCGTCATGCCCTGCAGCGCCGCCCGGGGTCGAGCCAGTATCAAGCCCTCCTCAACGACGTGCTGTCCGACCTGCGCCTTTGCTCGCTGTGGCTGCAGATCAGTGCCCACCTCAATCGATCCTCTGCACCGGAGTATCTTGATCATCAGGCGCTTGATATGGCTGCTTCCCCGGTGGGACCCTATCGGGCGCAGCTGTGGCATTCCACTTTTCAGGCAGACGAGCGCTTTCGCTTGCTGCATCTCGTGCCGGTCACCGATGAAGCACAACGTCGCTTCGAGCTCTATGGCAAGCGCCGCTCTGCGACATTAAAGAGTCCGACCAATGCCGGGACCCTGGCCGAACTCGCCCATGAGCCTGCCGCCTATCCGCAGGGTCCCGTTAGCTTCCACGTTCCTTGGGCCAGCGGCGGCGTTACCGATGTCGGTGCGCGGATACTGGCTCCCCTGCTGAGCAGGAAATTGGGTCAGCCGGTCAGCGTGATCAACTGCGATCAAACGCAGTCGCAGGAGGCCGTAAGTCGGCTCGCCGCACTTCGTCCAGATGGCCACCACCTGGTGTTTCTTAACGAGCCGTCCATCATCGCCGCGACCGAGTCTGTGGCGACTGTGCTCGCGCACACGGCACGCGTACCCGAACTCAGCCGCTTCGATTGCGTTGCACAGCACGCCTACGATCCTTTCTGCGTGTATGTGCGCCAGGAAAGCCGCTATGGCTCCTTCAAGGAGTTGATCCGTGATGCCTCTAATCGACCAGGTGAAATCTTGGTCGGAACCTCTGGACGCGGGACGCCCGCTCATCTTGCAGCTTTGATGGTGGAAGAAGCGGCCGGCGTCCGCTTCAATTTCTGCCACTATTCGGGAAGCCTTGAGCATATTGCCCGCTTCCTATCTGGCCAAACGGACGTGGCCTATCTTGGTTCGGGCGTTAGCCTGCCGGCGGTTCAGGCCGGCGAAATGCGGGCCCTGCTTGCGCTGACCCCCACCCGGTTTGAGCTGATGCCCGAAACGGCGACTCTGGCCGAATTTGGTTTCGCGGCCCATAGCCTAGCATCGATCCGCCGCATCTATCTGCCACAAGGTAGCGATCCTGCAGTGAGGAACGTTTTGAGGGCGGTTTTGAGTGATGTAGTGGCCTCGCCCGACCATGTTGCACGTATGGCTGCAGTCGGTCTCGTCCCCGTGCCGGCCGGTTTTGCAACACACCCTAGTTAGAAAAATTGGATCAGTACAGGGACCCGACCTCGGGAAGCCGGCCGGTGGGTCCAAACAGAGCATCAAGCGCTTGGTCGTTAAAAGTTCTCCATTCCCTGAAGTTGCCGGAAATGAATCTCCCGCTGTTTCACGCCGTTTGGGCGTCGCTACGTTCAGACTCCGGCAGCTTTCAAGAAGTCACGACGAGCGTTGGAGCGTCCGAACTGGGGCGCGTTGCAGTCCGGCCGCTCTCGACACCGTGACGGAAGTTTACGCACTATTTAGCGACGCCAAAAGCACACAGTACGGGTCGCTGCTCAATCCGCGCTCAAACCTTATAGCGCAGCGCACTGACGAGTGCTGCAAAGGCCGGCGATAGGTGCCGACGGTTCGGACAATAGAGGTTGTAGCCCTGCCAAGAAATGGACCAGTCACTCAGGACCTCGGTCGTGAGGGACTTGATCGCCGAGGGCATCGCCGGCCCAGGTGGCACTGGCGTGGCTGCTCGCACAAAAGCCCTGGAATCGTGCCACTCTTCGGCACCCGCAAACTGGAGCGCTTCGAAGAGAATATCGGGGCTCTTGGCGTCACGCTCACCCGAGACAACCTATCCGAGATCGAGGCGGCAAATTTCCAGACCACCGGGGCAGATATGCCGAAGCAATGCTCAAGCGGTCAGGACCCTAGCAGAACGCGGGGTCCCCCGACGTTGGCGTGGAGTAACGAAGGGCAGATTGGGCGCGGGCGGTTCGGCTCGGTTTTGTAGGCGAACCTGGGAGAGTGACCGTCCGGCAACTCTTGGTCACGCGTTTCCCGATCTGGTCCCGTGCAAAGTCGCCGCCATGTATTCATGCAATCTCTGCTCGCTTTGAGCGGGAAATATCGATCGACTAAAAACATACGCCCGCTTCGATCGAAGCGGGCGCCTTTCGATGCCGCGATGCAGGTGGAGAACCGGGGCGTCAGCTGGGCAGGCAGGCGGGGCCGGCAGGTTCAAAGGACTTGTAGGTCAGGATGAACTCACGGTGCCCAAGAGCTTCGGACTTGGTCTGGGCGCCAGCAGCGACGGACTGGATGAGTTCGAATATTTCGGCGCCAACCTCATCGAGGCTTGCGGCGCCTTCAAGAATGCGACCGGCATCGACATCCATGTCGTCTTCCATCCGCCGATAAGTGTCGGGATTGGCGCAGACCTTGATGACCGGGGCAATCGCCGAGCCAACCACCGAGCCACGCCCGGTGACGAACAGCGTCATATGGCTGCCCGAAGCGATCAGTTCGACGATTTCAGCCGTGTCGGAAATATTGGGGAATCCGTAGCGGACCTCACCATCCGGCACCACATCCATCAGGTAGAGCCCGCCACGCGGTGGGACGGTGCCCGGCTTGACGATGCCCGAGATCGGCGATGAACCGGACTTGGCATAGGCGCCCATCGATTTCTCCTCGATGGTGGACAGGCCGCCATCGGCATTGCCGGGAGCAAAGCTGCCATAGCCCAGGGTGGCGTAATAGGCCGCGGCCTTGGCCACGGACGCCCTTAGCTCGTTGCCGAGTTCGGGGGTGATGGCGCGGCTGGCCATGATCTCTTCGCAACCGATCAGCTCACCGGTTTCCTCGAAGACGCAGGTGGCGCCGGCCGATACAAGCGTGTCGAAGGCGCGGCCAACCGCCGGATTGCCAGTCAGGCCACTGGTGCCGTCGGAGCCGCCGCAGACGGTGCCGATAATCAGTTCTTCCACAGCCATGGGCACAGTGGGTGCATCACGCAGCACCGCGAGTTGTTCCTGCACCCACGCCTGGCCGGCCTTGATGGTCTTGAGCGAGCCGCCGTCATTCTGAATGGTGAGCGTGTGCACGGGCCGGCCGCTCTTTTCGACGATATCGGCGAGCGAGAACTTGTTGAAGCTCTCACAGCCGAGCGACAGCAGCAGCACCGCCCCAATATTGGGGTGGGTGCAGAGCTTTTCCATCATCTGCTGGGCATAGGCATTGGGATAGCAGCCGGGAAAGCCGATCAGATGCACATCGCCGTCGCGTGCCGAAGCGACGATCTCGCGGCTGACGTGGTGGGCGCACTCCACCAGATAGGCAACGGCGACCACGTTGCGGATGCCCTTGCGTCCGTCCGCGCGCGGATAGCCGCGCATTGCCGTGCTCATAGATTTGCCTCCGTTGCGGGTTTGGCGATCACATGGGTGGCCGTGTAGTCGCTTTTGATATTGTGGATATGCACCGACTCTCCGGCCGCAATGGGCTGGGTGGCCGAGCCGATTGGGGCGCCGTATTTGAAGATCTTCTCGCCGATGCCGATCGCATCGCGGGCGATCTTGTGGCCCCTGTCAAGCCGAGCCGCGAGTGTAACGTGGCTATCCTCCACAAGGATGGTTTCGCCCGCCGGAATTGGTTCTCGGGCGACCAAGATATTGTCCTGGGGCGATAGCAGCAGCAGACGGGGATCGGTCATGCCAGCTCCTTACATCACGCCAAACGTGCTGAAGGCTTCGGTGGCGCTCATGCCGTTCTTGATGGCGGAGGCGACCTGGTTCTCGGTACGGACCTTTTCCAGCGCCTGGGTGACCACCTTATCAACGATGCTCGTTGGGATGATCAGCACTCCCTCATCATCGCCATAGACTAGATCGCCGGGGCTAATGATCACACCGCCGATTTCAATAGTTGTGCGATAGTCGATCACCTTGCCGCGCGGCCCCTGATCCTGGGCATAAACGCCTCGACAAAAAACGGGGAAGCCAAGCGCCAGAATCTCGCCAACGTCACGCACGTAGCCGTCCAGCACAGCGCCGGCAGCCTTGAGGTGGGTGGCGCGGGTCGACATCAGCCCGCCCCAGATGGCGTAGTTCAGCGAAGCGCCGGTGGCGATGTAGATCTCGCCTTCCTTGAGATCGTCCAGCGCTTCCAGCATCAGGCCAAACGGCTTGTGCGCGAGCGGGCCGGCCGAGGTGTCGAGGCCTGTGCCAAACACGTCGGCTTCCAGTACCGGCATGGCGCGGCCGGCGATGCGGGCACCCGGCTGCAGCGGGGCGAGGCCTGGGGGCAGAAACTGCTTGCGGTAGCCTAAGACGTCCAAGATGTCGCCGACCACGGCGGTGAACAGATCCTGCTTGAGAATGCGGATGGTCTCCGCCTCGGTACGAATAGTCATGTCAAAGTTCCGTTTGGACTAACTGCCGCTCGATAGGAGCAGGGAGATTTCGGGGACATAGGTGATGAGCAGTAGCCCGATGAGCAGCGCTGCATAAAGACCCAGGGACTGGCGCGTGAACTCCGCGACGTTGACCTTGGTTATATTGCAAACCACCAGCATCACGGTGCCGATTGGCGGGGTCAGCGTGCCAACCGAGAGGTTGACGATGAGGATGATGCCGAAATGGACGGGGTCGATACCCATCGCCACAACGGTCGGCATCAGCAGCGGTACCAGCACGATCATCAGCGCCGTACCTTCCAGGAGGCACCCGAGCCCGAGAAAGAGCACGTTGAGTAGCAGCAGGAACAGGTACTTGTTGTCGCTGATGGCGACGACGCTGGCGGCCAGTGACTGGCCGACCTGCTCGAGCGAGAACACCCAGGCCAGCGCCGAGCTGGCCATGATGATCAGCATGACCGACGCCGTCGATTTGGCGGTTTCCACCAGGGCACTGCCCACATGGGACAGCCGCATTTCGCGATAGACGATGAAGCCGATGAAGATGACGAAGGCTACGGCAAAGGCGCCGGCTTCGGTCGGGGTAAAAATATTGGCGCGGATGCCGCCGATGACGGCGAACACCAGCAGGACGGCAGGCCAGGCCGAAAGCAGAGTGGAGCCGACTTCGGCCCTTTTTGGCCAGCTGGTGCGGGTCGGCTTGTAGCCGCGGCGCACCGAAATCCAGTAGGTGGCGATCAGCAGCAGCAGTGCCAGCATCAGCCCCGGCAGAATGCCGGCCATGAACATGCGGCCTACCGAGACGTTGGCGAGCAGGGCATAGATGATCAGGGCAATGCCGGGCGGGATGATCGGGGTGATCAGCGACCCGAAGGCGGTAACCGCTGCAGCGAAACCACGGTTATAGCCCTGCTTTTCCATTTCCGGCACCATCATGCGCGCCGTCATGGCGGCGTCGGCCAGGTTGGAGGCACTGAGCCCACCCATCAGGGTAGAGAGCATGACATTGGCCATGGCCATGCCGCCGCGGAAGCGGCCAACCAATAAGTCCGCGACGCTGAGCATGCGGTGCGCAATGCCGGTATGGCCCATTAGGGTGCCGAGCAGGATGAAGAAGGGGATGGCCAACAGCGACACGTTCTGGGTCGGGCTGATGACGCGTTGGATGGCGATGGTGATCGGGACCTGATTGAAGAACAGGAAATATACCAGCACGGCAACGAGAATGGAGATGTAGAGTCGCATATTGAGGGCAATAAGCGCCAGCATCACGAGAATTACGGTCGTCAGGGTCATTCTGCGTCGTCCTTGGTCAGGGCGCGAATACCCTTGATGGCGTCGATCAGCATGTAGAAGGCGATGCCGACGGCACCCACGGGAATGGCAAGATCGATCCAGAGCCAGGAAATGCGCAAGATGGAGGTGACCTTGAATTGCACCGACAGTGCCAGTTGCAGTCCGATCCAGCCGACATAGAGAATGACGGCGACGGAGATCAAGCCGACGACAGCGTTGACCAGGAGGCGGGCACGCTTCGGCAGGGCATCGGTCAGCAGGGAGATGGTCAGGTGCTGGCCGTCGCGTTCGGCGGCGATAGCGCCGATCATCACGATCCAGATCAACAGCATGCCGCTGACTTCCTCGGACCAGTGGACGGGCTGACCGACTGCGTAGCGCATGATCACGGCATAGTTGGAGATGCCAACCAGCACCAGCAGCGGAATGGCCGCCAGCCAGTTGATCGGCTTTTCTAGGAACTTCATTGTCGTCTCCGGAACCGCAACCGGCCCGACGGGGCACGCAGCGTGCAGGACAAGGGATGCGGCGGGCAGGGCGCCCGCCGCTCACGAACTACTGGATTTCGGCCTGGATCAGGTCGTAAAGGCCAGGGGTCCATTCCGGGAACTCGGAGTAGACCTTCATGCTCAGCTCCTTGAACGGAGCGGTGTCGACTTCGATGACTTCGACGCCCGCGGCCTTCATCTCTTCGACCATTTTGGCGTCCAGGTCGGTGATGAGCTGTTGGCTATAGAGGCCTGCCTCATAGGCAGTTTCCTGAAGTAGGGCGGCATCTTCTGGTGCGAGCGACGAGAAATAAGC
Source organism: Devosia naphthalenivorans (assembly GCF_003056355.1). GTDB lineage: Bacteria > Pseudomonadota > Alphaproteobacteria > Rhizobiales > Devosiaceae > Devosia > Devosia naphthalenivorans. Next base: position 233,623 of record NZ_PYVW01000002.1, on the reverse strand, counting down.
CTCGCCGCCGATGAACATCGCCGTGTTGGTCAGGTAGTTGATCATCGAGAGGTACTTGGCCTCTTCGTGGAACTTTTGGCCGTAGAGCACGGCAATTGGGTTTTCCACGCCGTCGATCACGCCCTGCGCCAAGGCGCCAAAGGTTTCGCCAAGCGGCATTGGGGTTGCGGTGGCACCCATCGCCTCGAGGATCTTAATCTGCATGATATTGTTGGGGACGCGGATCTTCATGCCCTGCAGGTCCGCGGGAGTACGCACCGGCTTGGTGGTGATCAGCTGGCGCACGCCATAGAGCAGGTTCGGCATCACGATCCGCACGCCCTTGGCGCGCAGGGCTTCTTCCTTGGCCTTGAACCACTCGCCGTCATAGATGGCGAACAGCTTTGCCGGGTCGTCGGTCAGATAGGGTCCGAACAGCACCCCTAGATCGGGCTCGTAGTCGGCCAGGAAGCCAACATCGCTGATCTGCACCACGTTAAGGCCAGCAATGGCCTGCTCGGTCACGTCGGCTTTGGACCCCATCTGCGAGCTGGGATAGAGTTCCAGCCCGATGCGGCCCTCGCTCTTCTCAGCTACCAAGTCTTTCCAGTAATTGGCGACGATATCGACCGGCTCGCCGGGATTGTTTTCATAGGCCACGCGCAGTGTGACGTCCTGTGCAACAGCACCGGTCACGCCCAGGGCAAGCACGCAGATAGCGACGCTGCCAGCAAGTTTCTTAAACATGTGATAGTTCCTCCAGATCATTATTCGGCAGAACGCCGCGGGATTAAAACCCGATGACTCCCCCACCGTCGACGACGAGGGTTTGTCCAGTCACATAGGCTGCAGCGGGGGATGCGAGATAAACGCAGGCCCAGCCTATGTCATCCGGCTGCCCCAAGGTGTTAGTTTGGATGCGGCCAAGGATTTTTGCTTTGCGCGCCGGATCGGCGGCAGTGGCGGCGCGGAACAGATCGGTGTCGATCCATCCCGGCGCGACGGCATTGACGCGGATGCCACGCCCGGCGAATTCCGCCGACAGGCCGCGCACGATGCCGGTAATGGCGGTCTTTGAGGCGGTGTAGCCCAACACCATCGGTTGCCCGATAAACGACGTCATCGAGGCGGTGAAAATCACCGACCCGGCGCCACGTTCGAGTTGAGGGCCTAGCAGGGCGCGGGTCAGTTCCAGTGCGCCGCGTACATGCACGTCGAACACCTGGTCGAAATCGGCCATGGTCGACTGCTCGAACGGCTTTTTCACCGTGTTGCCGGCATTGTTGACCAGAATGTCGATGGGTCCCTGCCGCTCGAGAATTCCGGCTGCCGTTGCCGCAACGCTGTCTACATCGGCTAGGTCAATCGTTTCAGCAACAGCCATGTTGCCGATATCGGCCACGGCGGCGTCCAGCACGTCGCGCCGGCGACCGGCCAGGATGACCCGCGCGCCGGCGCTGGCTATGCAGCGTGCAATAGCGAGGCCAAGGCCCGACCCGCCACCCGTGACCAATGCAGTTTTCCCAGCCAGACCAAAGGCCTGAGCCAAATCAGCTTGCGACATGGTGTGTCCTAAACTTCGATCATGATCTTGAGAGCATCGGGATGGCTGGCCCAATAGGGCAGCGCTTGATCGGCCTCGGCGAAGGGGAAGGTGCGCGTCACCAGACCATCGGCGGCGTCGCCCAGCGTTTCGAGATAAGCAATGACAGCCTCGAAATCGGCCATGGTCGCATTTCGCGAGCCCATGATGTCGAGTTCCTTGAGATTGAAGAATCGCGTCTGATAGGTGACCGGGGCTTTCGAATAGCCAACGTAAACCACACGCCCGGCAAAACCCGCCAGATCGATGGCCTGGGTGAAAGTCACGGGCAAGCCCACGGCTTCGACCACCACATCGGCGCCATCGCCACCGGTCAGAGCCTCGATGCGTTCAGCCACGTTCTCGGTGGAAGCATCAACGGCATGGGCGGCTCCAAAACCTGTGGCGTAGGCGGCCTTGTCAGCGTTAACGTCGATGGCAATGACTCGTGCGCCGCGTGCAGCAGCGGCGACAATAGCGCCCATGCCGATCATGCCGCAGCCGATCACTACGACAGTATCTTGGGCGGTTACCGCGCCGCGGGCAACGGCGTGAAAGCCCACCGAGAGGGGCTCGACCAGCGCCAGATGACGCGGCGCCAACGTGGTATTGCTGATAACCTTGTCATAGGGCAGCACGATGGACTCGGCGAGCCCGCCATCCTGCTGCACGCCAAGCGTCTTGTTGTAGCGGCATGCATTGGTGCGGCCCTTGCGGCAGGACGAGCAGGCGCCGCAGCTGGTATAGGGCAATACGACCACACGCTGGCCGACGCTGTATCCGACTGGTGCGTCCGGCCCGAGCGCCGCGATTTCCCCGCCAATCTCATGGCCGGGAATGCGCGGCAGGGTGACTAGCGGGTTCAGCCCGCGAAAGGTGTTGAGATCGCTGCCGCAGAGGCCAACATGGCGCACGCGCACCAGCACTTCGCCCGCTCCGGGCGTGCGTTCGGCAACATCGTGCAGGGCAGAGCGCCCCTCAGCTTCGATCATCAAGGCTTTCATTGGGCAGGCTCCGTAGTGACAGGCAGAGCCATGTCGCGGTTCATAGTTTCCTCCAGAACCCCTTCGCTGTAGCGATAGTGTTCGGTGCAGGCGGCGAGCAGGTCGGGATAGGAACGACGCCGCAGGGCATCGACAATTGAGAGGTGGTTGTCGGCTGAAGCAATGTCGTGGCGCGGCACGTGCTTGCCAATTTCCATGTAGAAAACGATGCTCTGGGCGAGGACGCGATAGAGCTTGCGGATCACTGCATTGTCCGAGGCCTCGACCATCAGGTGGTGGAAGGCATAGTCCGCTTCAGCAGCCTGCCGAGCAGTCAGTGCTCGCTCCATGCGCCGCACCAGGTCTTCCAGCTTGTCGATATCGCCATGCGAAATGTTGATGACGACGGAGGGCAAAATTCCCAGCTCGATGAAGCGGCGGAACTCGAGGAGGTCCTTGCAGGTATTCAGGCTGCGATCGAAATATTGCGCAAAAACATTGAACGCCACCGCAATGTCGGGCGTGCATACACGCGGCCCCCGTTGGGTTTTTTCCACATAGCCGTAGGCTTCCAGCACGATCAGCGCTTCACGAACGGTATTGCGGCCAACCCCGAAACGCTCGGCGAAAAGCCGTTCGTTGGGCAGGTAGTCGCCTGGCTGATATTGCGTCTGGATCTCGGTTTTAAGCGCCTCCAGCACGCTCTGAACCGCCGATACGCGAACCATTCCTCACTCCATGGTCCAACAATGGTACCAGACTGGTATGGAAGAAGATGGATGAAGTCAATCCCGCTCTAGGCTCGTTAGACACAACGGGAAATCCCTCCAAATCAGCGGGGATTCAGTCAAAACGAGCTGGAACCGGAAGTATCTGCGGTGGCACGGTCGGAGATGCGCCTGCACTTTGTTCCGCCGTAAAAGCCCTACTTGGAAAGGGACAGTGCACCACATACCAACCACCGCTATATCAAGCTCCGCTCCGCCTCTTCGTTGCCGACGCCAAGTGAGATGGCGCCATGTTCTGCAAAGGCGAGAAGGAGGCGATCGTCTGACGATGTGATCACCCAAAATCCAGTTTCCTGTTGCACGTGCGCGCCATTAAGGCCCGATACCAGCCCAAGAGCTTAGCCGAGGACACTCAAGATATCGCAGATATTGAAAGCGGCCCACTTGACGGGTTCGAAGCCGAGCCTCTCAGCCCGAGGGCAATTGCCGACCCCATGCCGGTCATTCACGGCGACTCTGAATATTCTGAAAGCTGCTGTTTGTTGTCGCGGGCAAATATCGGTTTAGCGCGCGATATCGGTCATCGAGCTTAGGCCACCTCCAGGACGTGGAAATCGGCACGGACCGGATGCCACGTGACCACCCGACGCTCTACCGGGCCCACTGGTCCAACTTGTCGCCATCGTTGACATGCAGGCTTTTACCTGCGTATTGTATGCCCACTTACCGAGTGAGATCAAATGGATGCCGACAAGGTCTTCAAGGCGTTGAGTGACTCGACCCGCAGAATGCTCCTAGACCGCCTTTACGAACAGAACGGCCAGACACTTGGTCAGCTTTGCCAAGACGTCGGCATGGCAAGGCAGTCAGCCACCCAGCACCTTGAGATTCTGGAGGCGGCCAATCTGGTAACGGCGGTCAGGCGTGGTCGGGAAAAGCTGCACTTCATCAATCCCGTGCCACTTCACGAAGTCTATGAACGGTGGGTGCAAAAGTTTGAACGTCGGCGGCTCGGCCTGCTGCTCGATTTGAAAAATGAGCTCGAAGGAGACCCTAAATGACCAAGCAGACCACAAGCTTCGTTTACGTGACCTACATTCTTGCCTCGCCCGAAAAGGTGTTTGAAGCCATAACGCGGCCCGAGATTGCGCGGCGTTACTGGGGCCATGAGAACGTGTCCGATTGGAATCCGGGGTCGAAATGGGAGCACGTCCGCGCAAACGATCAAAGGACTGTCGAACTAGTCGGTGAAGTTGTCGAAGTTGTTCCGCCAACGCGTCTGGTGATTACCTGGGCGAACGCGTCGCAAGCCATCGATCCCGCCAGCTACAGCCGCGTCACCTTCGAGATCGAAGAATACGAAGCTACGGTCAAGCTGACAGTTACCCATGACGAGCTTGAAGCGGGCAGCAACATGGCCAAGGGCGTCGGCAAAGGCTGGCCGATTGTTCTTTCCAGCCTCAAATCCTTCTTGGAAACAGGCCGTCCGATCGACGTTTCTTCCAAGCCCAAGGCAGCCTGACCGATTGTTGGCTGTGCCGAGAACCTTATTTGCAAAAGAATGACAATGACCAAGAACTATAGTGGCGGATGCGCGTGCGGTGCGGTTCGGTATGCGACCTCCAGCGATCCACTTTTTGAAAACCGCTGCCAGTGCAGCGACTGCCAGAAACGCAGCGGCACTGGGCACGGGTCCCACCTGACTTTCCCTAGGCGCGCAGACGTAACCATCACCGGCCGGGCCAAAGACTGGCGAGTAGCGGGGGATAGCGGAAATGAGAAGATTCACGCTTTCTGTCCCACCTGCGGGACCCCGGTCTATCTGACATTCGCAGCCTTGCCTGACCTGGTCGCGGTTCACGCGGCTAGCCTTGATGACCCCGGGCAGTTCAATCCCCAAGCGGTCATGTACAACAGCCGCAGCCATGTCTGGGACTCGATGGATGCATCATTGCCGACATTCGAGAAAATGCCGCCCGTCTGATTTGAAATGAGAGCCATCTCTATCCCCAGTGTCGCGGCTGCAGTAAATGTGAGCTCTCAATGTCCTACGGCTAAAAGCAAACTGGCTCCTTGCCACCCCCGGGACCGCCGGTCCCCAGTCGACCCCGGTTCGGCCGACCATAACCGAACTTTCAGATCCCGTAAGCATTCCAATGCAGACTGCGACTGCATCTTCGTGCCCGCCAATAAGCCCGCGCGCTACAGCATTTTTTACGCCGCTGCCGTCTCCGCTGCCTCAAGCCCCAGGCTTTTTGGCGTGGAGGGACGCCCAAACAAGTAACCCTGGCCAACTTGGCACCCAAGCGCAGCGAGATAATCACGCTGTTCCGCTGTCTCGATGCCTTCAGCGACAATGCTCATGCTCAGTCGACGTGCCATCAACACAATTGTTTCCACGATCGCCTCATTGTTGGGCTCAGGGAGTGGACGGACAAATGACTGATCGATCTTGATCTTGTCTATCGGAAGCCGCGACAGGTAGCTCAGCGACGAATAGCCAGTACCGAAATCGTCGAGGGCAAGGCTAACTCCCATTTGCCTCAGCTCTTCCAAGGTGGACAGGATGGCCGGATCGTCATCGACCAAGAGGCTTTCGGTGAGTTCCAGATCGAGCCGGTTGGCCGGTAAGCCCGACTGTTCAAGCGCCTGGCGCACGGTCGTCACCATGTCGCTCCTGCGGAACTGTATGGATGAGACGTTCACTGACAGCCGCCCGTCCCAGTTCCATCGGGCGGCTCGAGTGCAAGCCTCCACCAGGATCCATTTCCCAAGATTGACGATCAACCCGGTTTCTTCCGCCAATGGGATGAAATCTGCAGGTGAGACTAATCCGAGGCTTCCGCTCTGCCATCGGACCAGCGCTTCGACGCCCATAAGGTCCCCGGAGCGCAGATCAATCTGCGGTTGGTATAGCAGAAAGAACTCCTCCCGGCCGAGGGCTTCGCGTAGGGCAATGTCCCGCATGCGCCGATCATTAATGCGGTCGCTCTGCTCAGACGTGTATGCCACGACTTTGAGGTTCTCGCGACGGGCCTCGCTGAGGGCCACTTCGGCCTGTCGAAGCAACTCCGAGCCGACACCCGCTGCATCCATCGTACTCGAAGCAAATCTTGTATCGAGAACAACGCTATGTCCATTGACGGCGTAGGGCTCGTCCAGGCAGGCCGACACCGAGCGACGCAGCGCGATTTGATGCTCTGCTCTCAGCTCTTTGGGTAGGCTCCAAGCAAAAACATCGTTGGCTATTCGCGCAGGTTTGCTGCCGAGCCGCTTTTCCAGGCGTTGCGCAACCTCGACAGCCACGCAGTCGCCGACCTCGTGCCCCAAGGCCGCAATCGTGCTGTCCAACCGACCTAGTTGGACTAGAAATACACTAGCCCCACCCGATGAGAGATACCCCTCCAGTTCGTCAAGGAGGGCTTGGCGAGAATGTGCTCCCGTTACGGCGTCATGACTGGCTAGATAAGCCAAGCGCGCCTGCTGGCGAAAAATCTGGCGCCAGTGCATGGCGCGCTCGTGCAACAGACTGATTAAGACGAGCAGAACAGCGAAGACATGAAAAGCCGCCGTATCGAGGGTGAGGTGCCTCTCACGTAGTACTAGCCAAGCGGCCACTTCCATTAGAAGCATGCTGCCAAGTACCACCCAGGCTAAGGGGGCTGTCGACATCCGCCCCTTGCGCGAGGCGAAAAGCGCGATTGCAACAAGCGCGATAGCCAGAGCCGGGGCGAGGCCCAAATCCGAAATTGGTCTCCCTGCCTTTAGTGTTTCTGTTGCTGCTAGCTGTACCAATGGTCCTGGAATAACTCCAAAACGGGGAACGCGGAAGAAATCGCGCAACTCGATTGCGCTAGCGCCTACGATGACTTGCTTGTTGGCGAACAGGGTATGATTGAAGTCGCCATATAGAAGGTCCGAAACCGAAACCCTCTGTATCGACCTGAGGTCGATTCCGTAGTCGATCGCAATAGCAGCGCGGGAAATCGGAGACTGGGGGACGAGCGCCGCCGCGACCGATCGTATTCCCGCAGCAGGAAGGCCTGCCGGCACCGAACGCAATAACCCAGTGCCATCTCCATCGACGTTGACCAGTACAGGCTCGCTATGGGTCGCGAAGCGTTCGAGAGGGACGTTGAGCACCACGGTCCCGTCAGCCATGGACTGCTGGAATGCCGCGAGGAAGACATAACCGCCGGCCCGCTCCAACGCTTGCTCCAGGGCGAGATCCCCTTCGGGGGTGGAAGCTGTGCTGAAGTCTATATCGAGCACAACCTCGGCTACGCCCAACTGCATAAGTCGATCCAGCACATTGGCATGAACTTGGCGCGGCCACGGCCACACCCCTACGTCCTGCAGGCTTTTGGAGTCGATCTCAACGAAAAGTGTCTCGCCGGACGCAGGTCGATCTGAGGCCTCGAAGCGCATTTCCTGGAGGGCTTGATCCAGCGGCGCCAGAACGCCGGCCCACGCCAAGATGAGCGCTATGAGCAGAGCGACAGTAGGGCTAACCAGGGCGCTGAAGGAGCTGGTCCCACTGCCCGCCGCGTGCATTAGCTTTTCCCGTTTCCGCCGCCATTGCCGTTGCTGGAGCCGGAGTTCCCGTTTCCGTTTCCGCCGCCATTGCCGTTGCTGGAACCCGAGTTCCCGTTTCCGTTTCCGCCGCCATTGCCATTGCCGGAACCCGAGTTCCCGTTTCCGTTCCCACCGCCATTGCCGTTGCTGGAGCCGGAGTTCCCGTTTCCGCTCCCACCGCCATTGCCGTTGCTGGAGCCGGAGTTCCCGCTTCCGTTCCCGCCGCCATTGCCGTTGCCGGAGCCGGAGTTCCCGTTTCCGTTCCCGCCGCCATTGCCGTTGCTGGAACCCGAGTTCCCGTTTCCGTTGCCGCCGCCATTGCCGTTGCTGGAACTGGAGTTCCCGTTTCCGCCGCCATCGCCGTTGCTGGAACCGGAGTTCCCGTTTCCTGGCTCATCCGAGGCGTCACCAGTTTGGCCAGAGTTGACTTGGACGGCCTGGTTTCCAGGCGATGGATTGGACGGGCTGACCTGCGGCTGCCGAGCCGCGGGGGCTGGTGGCGCTGGAGCATCAGGTGGAGCCGCAACAACGCTATCAGGGGTGATTGGAGCCTCCGGGGATGAAGAGACTTGCTCGCCCGCAGCGACATTGACGCGTGCATCGTTCTGCTCATCCTCTACCTCAACCGTTCCGCGCGCCACTGTGACCGTCGAGGCGGTTGATGAGGACTTAACGGTGAAGGCCGTGCCTTTTACAACAGCAGCCAGGAATGGCGTTTGCACTGCGAAATGTTTGACATTGCGGGCTTCGGCATCAATGCCCACGGTGCCCTCATGATTGTAGACCGTGGTAAAGCCTGAGCGGTCCGATATCTGAGCGGTTGTATCTGAGCCAAGCTCGATTGTTTCCGAGCCCCGCACCAAGGTGATGCGTCCACCAGGTGCGCTTTTGATGACCCGGTCATCGGATACCACGCTACCGCGAACGAGCTGGGTCCAGGCGCCATTTTCCAAAGCGAAAACGCCGCCGCGCAGCCGCACCGCAGTCCAATCGTCTGCCACGGCGGTAGAAACGCCCAAAACGGCCAACCACAAAAAAACGATTGATACAGCAGGTTTACGCACTTCATGCTCCCGGAACCGTCATTCTTGACGCCGGGGAACTCTGCCAGTGTTGACCTTCAAAAACTTTAATGCAGCAGATGGAAGTTGATCAAAAGCTGTGCAGCAGGCCAGTCAGAACCCTGTGGGTGTCGATGCCCCCGTTCAGGTCATGATTGTACTGGTAGTCTGCACGAACCAGCCAACCGTTGCTCACATCGGCTTCCAAGCTGGCGCCAACTGAGACAAAGGCGTCTGTGTCAAAGCTGTGGCCCAGACCCGCGATGCCAAAGACGCTGACCGTGTCCGTCAAACTGAAACCTGCCCTCATGCTTCCTTCAAGCGTGACTTCGCCATGTGATGCTGCAAATGCCATGCCTTCGAACCCCACCAACAAGTCTGCTGCTGCAAAGGTGTTGCCCACCACCAGCGCAATGCCCAGCCCGGTTTCTACCCCATCAGCATAGCCGGACAAGATACCGGCATATGGCCCACCGTGGCCCTGGCTTTCATAGTGGATCGGCAATGGCGGAAGCTCTGGCAAGTTCGGCATGGGTCCTGCAGCTGCCGCTCCCACAAACGCGAGCGACAGACAGGACGACGACACAGCAAAGCGCAGCATGGAAACACCTTAAGGATTGGCTGCAGTCTCCTCGATCATGGTTAACCTTGTCTTAACATTGGCAGATAAAGGCAGCCGCCCTTTGCCAGAGCCGCAGTTCAAGCTCCTTGTGGGCATCCCTATTAAGGAGCACAGGAGAGCATAGTTGGTTATGGCGCCTTGGAAAGCCACACCCGATGACTGGCAACTTCCAGCGCTTCGGAAGTCGAGTGCCTCAGCATATGCGGTAACGGTCTTTAAGATGGAAGCGACTGAGGTGCTCTCCTCCAGCGCTCTCGGATCGGCCAATCTACAACACCGACCGGCGTCGGCACCCTCTCGAGGGCGACTGTGAGCTTTTCAAGAAAGATCAGGGTAGCCTAAAGGCGGACCGTTAGGGGTTCTCCTTGGATCTTGGGCTGACGATCAGCGGGCTGCCAATTTAGCTGTGCGATCTCCGCTTTAGCGGTTCCGCGAACAAAACCTGCCTGTCCGCGCTCCACCCCGTTTAAGCCGCTTAGCCCGGACTACTTGGACTCCCAGCATGCTATTGCTGAAGCTTCGGCATTAAGGATTAAAGGTCCTTCTGCGTTTTCCACCTTAGTAGCCGCCTCATACAGGAAGGAAGCGATCCTAGCCAGCGAACGCATTGATACCTATGTGCTACCTGGCCGCTGTTAACCTTGTCGGCCGCGCTTGAAGTGAGTAACAAAAACCCCCGGTTTCCCGGGGGTTTAAATGGTAGCGAAGCCCAGATTTGAACTGGGGACACACGGATTATGATAAGGCAGCGCCACGTCTTAATCTATTGTTTCAACACAGCGTAAAATCGGCCTGTGCTACGTCTGTGCTAGATGTGCTATGCGCAGCTTCAAGGCCATTGCGGGTCAGTTACAACGCTGCCAAGCCCCTTGATAGCCCGCATCATCAGGGCGGCCATAGCACCACCCCCTGCCCTGCAGAATGGCGTCGTATTCTTTGCGCGCGCCACACGCGCTATGGTGCGGAGATGATCGCCGGTGCCACCACGACCGCCGGAATTAACCTCCGCCCATAGGTCGATGGTGAAGCGAGCTTGGCGCTTTGCCGGACAATCCGGGCGAGGTGTTTGCCGACAGCGACTATCGGGGCGGCCATTTCGGCAATGCCGTCCGGGCCAAAGATGCTACACACCGCATCGTGGCGAGCGGCCTGTGGGGGGCGAGACCAGACCGAAACGCAGGCCCGCCTCAAGGCCTGGAACCAGCCCATCCACCGTGTGCGCGGCAAATCGAGAAAAACTTCGGCACCTGGGGGCGCAGTTATGGGCCGCCCGGATGTGATGAACAGGCTTTGGCAAGGCCCGGCAGAAATTTCGTTAGCAGCCGCCGCACCCGATCAAAACACTGACTTGCTGGCACCACCGTCTATTGTAATGGCAGTGCCGTGGATGTGGCGTGACTCAGGCAAGCACAGGAACGTGACAGTATTGCTCACATCTTCGGCCCGGCCCAATCGCCGCGTACCATCCGTTTGAAGCTGCTGTCGCTTGACGTCTTCAACAGAGATGCCGGTCTGTGCAGCACGCCGGGCGGAAATCTCCTCATAGCGCTCCGTTTCGATAAGACCCGGATGCACCCAGTTCACGTTGACATCGTCGCGAAGCCCTTGCGCCGCAAGCGCTTTGGAGAAGTTCGCCAAAGCCGCATTTACAGTTCCGCCCACCATGAAATCTGCCGATGGCGTCCTTGCAAAACCGCCCACCACATTGACGACTACGCCATGAGACTGAGTCAGAAGTGGCCACAAGATCCGGGTGACGCGAACCGTGCCAAAGAATTTCAGCGCGAAGCCGTCGGTCCAATCGTCATCCGATTGGACCGGCCATATCCCCCCCTTGGTTGCTCCGGCGCAGTTTACCAGAATGTCGCATGCGCCATATGCAGCAGCCAGCGCCTGTTTCACCGTCTCGCCGGCACTGGTCTCCCTCAGGTCAACGGCCAAAATGGCCGGTAGTGTGCCGGTATCGTTTTTGATCTGGTCGGCAACGGCTGCAAGCCGGGCCTCATCGCGCGCGACAAGCAGAAGGCTCGCCCCCTGTCTGGCAATATCTGCAGCGATCGCTCGACCTATGCCGCGAGATGCACCGGTCACTACGGCAGTTTTTCCGGCAAGCTTTTCTACGATGTTCTCGTGGTCCGTCATGTCCGCTTATACCCAGATAGTGAATTGTCAGGCACATCTTCGAGATTGACCACGATGTTATCGGGGGTCCGGCAGGTCAGCCATACGAGCTGTTCCGTTGTACTCATATTCGCTTCAACATGAGGCATATGCGGCGGCACGAATACGAAATCTCCTTCCTGCATATCCACGAAGTCAGCATATCCGGGGCCGAAGTAAATGCGCCCATGCCCGTTCAGAACGTACCCGCCCGTCTCCGCTTCGCCATGATGATGTGGCACGGAGCGGAAGCCTGGCTCGTTCTTGACTTTGCCAAACCAGATCCTGGTGGCCGGCGTATGCTGCGGACTTACACCCGACAGGCGTATCGCGCCCCCCGAGTGACTGGTATTGAGGGGCTCTTGGCCCGCTTCTGTTACAATTGGTCTGATGTCCACGTTCACTTACCTTTCGGATTACTTCCGCACAGAGCTGTTCAAATGACTCCGCCATCTCGCATGCGCATAATTTCCGCACTCGGAATTCCGAGCTCGCCACTGAGCACGGCAACCGTGTCCTCCCCATCCGTTGGGGCCCGAAATGCATGCCGGTGCCGCTCCCCTGCGCCGTACCCGAGGTGTCCGGGAACCTGAATTGGTCCGAGCGATGCCGGTTCGGTATCCTGGACATCCCCTCTTTTGCGGAAGTACGGCGAGGTTGCGATGCCGGCAGCATCGAGAACCGGAACGATTGAAGCCCCGGTGGTAATCAGTGCCTCGCGAACGGTATCGGTGGAGCGGGTTGCTGCCCACGCAGCCAACGCATCGTCCCGCTCCAAATCGGCCGATCCGACAAGCTTGCTCACCTCCGGCAGGATGGAGCGATCAATCATGACCATCACCCAGTCGGCATCCAGGGTCCGCAATGTTCTGAACACAGGACGGGACCCGTCATTGTATCCATAGCTGTACGGGTCCTCACTACCGGCGCGGTTTGGCGACGCTCCCCGTGCCGCGCGCTCGACAAACTGGCGGTCGACCATCCTGAGGATGGGCTCATAGAGGGCCAGATCAATGCGCGCGCCGGTACCGCCAAGTACGTCACGGTTGTAGAGCGCTATTGCGACCCCGAGAGCGCCGAACAATCCGGCACTAGTGTCCGCCAGCGAGTAGCCTACAAAAAGCGGACGATCGTCACTATTGCCCGTGAGCGATACAAGGCCGGACATGCTTTCGGCAATCTTGCCGAAACCTGGCCGATGGGCATTTGGCCCACTATTGCCAAAACCGCTGATACTGAGCAGCACGAGTTTGGGGTTCATCTGCTGGAGGGCCTGCCAACCCAGATCCAGGCGCTCCAGAGTCCCCGGCCGGAAATTCTCGACCAGAACGTCTGCCTTGGCGACCAGTTTGCGAAACAGCTCTTTACCCTCATCGCTCTTGAGGTTGAGCGTGATGCATCTTTTTTCGCGTGCGGAAACGCCCCACCAAATGGGAACCCCGTTCTTTTTCGGCCCCATATTGCGCAGCGCGTCACCGGCGCCCGGGGCCTCAACCTTGATGACCGAGGCTCCCATATCGGCCAGCAGACTGGTCGCAAAAGGTCCGGCGATCACCGTACCGAGCTCAAGGACCCTGAGGCCCTTGAACGGTGGTTCCTTCGTCTTACTCAAAGTGCTGTCCTCGTCCGCACACGCTCATATTCGGCGACGACCTCTCGGGCGAGCGGCAACATCGCGTAATCGATCATCTGACCTTCATAGCGAATGGCCCCCAGTCCCCGCTGCTCCGCGTTGCTAAATGCGCTTAACATGCCTTGGAAATACAGGAATTCCTCGTCCGTTGGCCGAAAGACTTGGTGCGCGATCTTGATGTGACTGGGATGGATCAGCGCCACACCGGTATAACCGAAGGCCTTGGCCCGCCGAACAAGGCTCTCAACGACCTCCAGATCATCGATTTGAGTGCCGATTATCCCAGCTATTGGATAGTGGGAACCGGCCGCCCGACTATCCAGGACGATCTTGGAGTTCATGTATATCTGCTCAGTGCCCACGGCCGTGGGCCTGAAGCCGAAACCGCGTGCTACGTCGCCCGAGATCGGACCGCCAACAGCGCCGAACAACCCCTTCACTCTGGGGCTTGCACTGGCGATCTCAGCTGCTCCCTGCAGCCCCTCCGCCGTTTCGGGTAAAGGAAGCAGCGCCACGGAACCGTGCGTCATCCCCGCAGCGCCTTCGGCGTAGCTCACCAGATCGTGCAGCCGTCGCGTCTGCTCTGCATCCGTCGCCTTGGGCAACACCAGGCCCGTCAGGCCGGGGACAACGGCCGCTCGCACATCGGCGACAGTGCTGTCGCCAAATTCATTGACGCGAATGAATGCTGCCACGCCGCTGGCGTTGAGAAGGTTGACTGCGGCCTGCAGCAGCCCTCGTGCCATGTCTTTTTCCGCGACTGGAACCGAATCCTCGATGTCCAGTATGACGGCCTCGGGAGCGTGCCTGATCGCCTTTTCGACCCAGCCTTCCCGGTGTGCCGGGACAAATAGAAAGGAGCGTATCGGCCATATAGAGTCAGGTGTCGTCACTGCTAGTCTCCGTTTCGTCGGGGCGGTCTCTGTTGCTTCCGCCGCAGCGCAGGTAATTCCAAAACGAGCCGGTGATCATTGCCGCACAGATTCCCACCAAGCCAAGGAACAGCAGAGGCGACCGGGCCTGCATCTGATGTTGGGCCGCGAAGAAGTAAAGCAGGCCCATACTGCTGAGCACGGCAAACACGACGATCATGGTTTGCTGATTTTTGCTCATCTGGCTTTTCCTAAAGGTGTCGCCGCCTGGCGCCGCTGGGCGATGAATTTCGGAACGAGAACGCAAGCACCTAGGGCCAGGCCGATCAGCGAAGCGACCCCGTGCGGAAAGATCAGCAGGACCGATCCGACGATACAGATCACACGTTCGACTATGCCGAGCGAGCGGACGAACCATCCCTCTACCGCTATGGCGAGCACGAAGATCCCCGCCAGCGCCGTGGCGACGTCTATTATGATCTCAAGTGGCGTACCGGTAAGCATGAGGCCATTGGAGTAAATCATCGCGAAGGGGATAAAGAATCCCGCGAGGGCCAGCTTGAAGGCAGCAAGGCCGGTTCGATTGAGATCACCGCCAGCGATGGACGCTGCCGCATAGGCAGCAAGAGCAACCGGCGGGGTCACATTGGCCAGAATGCCAAAGTAGAACGCAAACATGTGCGCATTCAGTTCGGGCGCGCCCATCTTCACCAGCGCCGGCACGATCAATACTGCCAGGGTGAGGTACACGGCCGGCGTCGGCAGGCCCATCCCGAGCACCAGCGCGATAGCGGCAGTCAGCACCAACGCCACCGGCAAGTGACCCTGGCTGACATCAATAACCAGATGCGCAAGCAAGCTTCCCGCGCCGGACACCCAGACGGTTCCAACCAGCACCCCCGCCGCTATCACCGCCACGCCGACGGCGACGTTGTCGACGAATGCTTCCACCACGCCTTCAAGGTACCGTCCTCCACTGACCCGAGTTTCCCGTTTCATCAGGCTGAGCACGAACAGCGTCGCAAGTCCGATCAAGCCGGCGCGCTGTGCCGAAAGTCCGAAAAAGAACGGCACGATGAGCGCGGCGATGGCGATCAGCAGGTGCCCCTGGGAAAGCAGTACGGATGTCAGCTTCGGCAGATCACCTGAAAATGCGGCCATATTCTCCTTGCGGGCACGCAATTCCACCTGAAGAAAAAGGCTGATGAAATAGAGGGCAGCGGGAATAATGGCGGCAACGACAACAGTCCAATAGCTGATACCGAGAAAGGCCGCCATCAGGAAAGCCGCACTGCCCATGATTGGTGGCATGATCTGCGCGCCCGAGGAAGCCGCCGCCTCAACGCCGCCGGCGAAATCACGCTTGAAGCCGCTTCGGATCATCAGGGGAATAGTGAACGCGCCGCTGCCCGCCACATTTCCGACCACACTTCCCGAGGCAGTTCCAAGCAGTGCGCTGGACATTATCGCGACATGAGCGGGACCGCCCGGCCGGCGTCCGAGGAGCGCCAGTGAGAATTTTTCGAAGAACACAACGGCATTGGTCTTGGTGAGCATGGCTCCGAACATGAGGAACAGCATCAGGTAACTTACCGCCACGGCGGTGGTTGGGCCAAAAAGCCCCTGGTCTTCCATGAACAGGATCTCGACCAGCGTCTGCCACCGCACACTGGGTGCATTGAGCGGTCCGGGCAGGTAACTGCCCAATAGGGCCTGAACCAGAAAGAAGCAGACGATAATGACGATCGGCCAACCCAGAACCCGTCGGGTGGTCTCCAGCGCGAGCGCGATATAGGCGACACCATAGAACAGGTCGTATGCGTTCGGGCTGCCAAGCCGGCCCATGAAGCCGTCGATATCCATAAAAACATGCAACATCCCGGCGAATAACACGCCGATTGCAATGAGGTCTGGGACCAGGCCCTTTGCCGTGCGTTCATGCCAATTCAGGCCGCTTGGAGACTTCACCAGAAGCGCCAAAGTCAGCATCACGAACGCGAATAACAGCCGCTGCAGAAAGGCCGTTGTCGAACCGAACGAGGCCGAGTAGAGAATGAAGGTCGCGAGATATATACTGAGAAAGCATATCAGCAGGGCCAGCGATTGCTGTAAACCCGTGCCACGCGCTGCCCGCACAAAATTAGATCCGGAGTTGACCGCTTCGACCTGTTCAACCTGGCTGCCCATACGCCCCTCCATTCACAATTGTATGGGAAGGGTCATGCGACCCTTCCCGACGTTGGCTCAAACGGCGTCGCCGCCGCTGCCGACATAGGTGATTGGAATTCCCGCTTCCTCGAAGCAGCGCTGTGCACCCGGATGCAGCGGAATGGGAACAGCCGCAGCCGCTTCCTCTTTCATGGCCTCGGCGCCACGCCAGCTTGGCACCACCTCGCCCCAGATGTTTGCACTTTCGCCGGTATAGAGCTGCTTGCAGATCTGGTAGACGAACTCTTCTGGCAGATCCTTGTGCACGACAAAACCAAGGGTGAGGCGAATCCCTCGGACCTCCTCGGCCTGCCACTCGTAGGTCCCAGGCTGCATGCTGTTGCGCGTAGTGGTCGGGTAGTCCGCAATGATCGCGTCAATCGCCTCTTCAGGAACCGAAATCAGGCGCGCCTGATTGTTGGCTGCGTACTGCGTCACTAGCGCCGATGGCTGATCGCCCAGCACAAAAACCCCGTCGAGTTGCCCATCCCCCATGGCCTCAAACTGCTGGTTCCAATCGCCCTTCACGACCAAACCACCGTTCTGCTCGATCTTTTCATATGAGAGATCGATGCCGTGAAGAGCGACATCCACCAAGGTCGAATTTAGGGAGGTCGGCACGCCAACGCCAATTCGCTTGTCCGAAAGGTCGTGCCAGCTCTGGATGCTCGAATCAGCCGGTACGACCAGAGTGGGCCCAGCGGACGGCCGCACCAAGAAGCCTAGATAGCCTCCCAGATAGCGCAGGTTCTTCATGGGCTTATCACCCTCGAATTCGCCATTGCCAAGCCAGGCCTGAACCAGCGTCTCCCCGACGCCGTGCCCGATCTCAGCCTCGCCCGCTTCGATTTTTGGCGGCACGGCCGTCGCCGACCCAGGTAGACGCCGCAAACGAATATCGGGGAAAGAACGCGTGATGGACTCTTCCAATACGGCCATCACAAGGTCGCTGGTCGATCCTGTCGAACCACGACCAATCAGGACGATGTCGGTGGGCGCGGCGCGTTCTTGCGCGGCGGCTGGTCCAACCTGACCTGCCCCAACCATTGTAATGGCCATGGCGGCGGCCCCGAAAAGTGTCGATATTTGAGTTTTCATTTTCTCCTCCGGTTATAGTCTGCTGTATTGGTGACACCGCCCATCGCTGCCGATCTGCTCGCCGAGCCAATTCCGGCTTTGCACAGGGCCTCCTCCGTATGCTCCCCCAGTGATGGACCGACATGCCCGATGATGTGCTGCAGTCCAGATATATTCGGCACAACGTTTGGCATGCTGACAGGCCCGGCAGGACCCGTGATGGTGATGATATTGCCTCGCGCGTTCATGTGCGGGTCGGCGAGTATGTCGTCGACCGAGTATATCGCCCCGGCGACGACCCCGTACTGTTCCGCCAACGCAAGAGCCTCGGCGAGAGTGCGCTCCTCGAACCACTTGTCCATCAGCGCGTACAGCTCTTTCATGCCGTTGGAGCGCGCCGCGACGGTCGCAAAGCGCGGATGGTTGCGCAGTTCCGCGCCGCCCACCATCTCCAGCACGCGAACCGCCGTGGCCTGCGTAGCTGCGGAAATGGCGACGTACTTGCCGTCGCGGGTGCGATGCATGTTGGATATTCCGGCATTCATAGGAAAGCTATTGCCGTTGCGGGTCTCGGCTCGCCCGAGTGCGCTGGCTACCGGAACCTGCCACTCGATCATCCGCTGCACCGCTTCATGCAGCCCTATCGACAGGTCTACGGCACCCGAACTATTGAGGCTCCGTTGCCGGAGCGCCGCAAGCGCCCTCATAGCCGCGAGGGTGCCCGCGAGATATTCCGCAATCGGGACTTCCGGCAGCACTGGATTGTCGCCGGCAAGCCCCGTCAAAGCCATCATTCCGGTTGCAGCTGAAGTCAGCTCCGCTCGCGAACTCCATCCCCAACCGTGCGGGTCATCTGCCCCGGTGGCAAATAGGTCGACGACGATGGGCGGGGAATCGACGGTTTTCGCCAGCCGGCGCCAGCCGTCCTCGGCCAAGGGTCCCGCATCGACGATCAGCAAGTCTGCGATACCAAGCAGCCGCCTCATGGAATCCTCTGCCGCCGGATCGGTTGCATCGATGGCGACGGAGCGTTTGTTTCGCCCAAGAACCTGCCACCAGCGGCCATCCGCTCCGGCCAGGCGACGCAGTGGCGAGCCCGTTCCGGGAGGTTCGCAGACATAAACGGTGGCCCCAAAATCGGCGAGAAGCGACGCCGCGAAGCTGGCACCAGGCGATGATACGGCCTCGAGAACCAGCAATCCCGACAGTCCCGACTTGGACGGATCTGTGTTTACCTGGTCTGTCATGCTTGGCCGCTAGGTTCTCTAAAGGTCGGCATTATTTGGCTTCTCACTCAAGTCATATATATGTTTCCTTAAATTGGATCGCTTTTCGGCGTCGTGTCAAGTCTTCTATACTTCGACTTTTGGTGAAGCGATGGAGTAGCGGCGATCAAGGCTTTGGCACCAACTCCTTCGCAGCTCGACAGGAACGCCAGCGAAGGAAAAGCTAACGCGTTCGATCTCGAGCAGGGCTGCCCCTTGCTCGCAATTCAGCAGCATCGCCTGCTCTCTGGTCGCGCTGACCGCCCCCACCGTTTCGACAGTCTCCAACACGGAAACCCGGAATTCCCGGTCGTAGAATTCGTAGAGAAACACAGGCAGGGCACGAGACAGTTTCTTGTCAAAGTCAGGAAAAAGGCGCTCCGCCAGGATCACTTGCTCAAGCATGAGGCCGCCATCACTGAAACCTCGCAGCCGCCGCATCTCGATAACGCGGGAATTACCGCGTATATCGAGAAATTTCGCCTCATCATCCAGGCAGCGGCGGTGCTTGATTGAGAGAAGTTTTCGGAAATGGGGAAGCTCTCGCGAGCCGTCCTTGCCGATTAGATGGAAGAATAGGTGGAGCGCAATCTTGGCACCGCCCCGCGACAGCACAAAGGTACCCTTGCCTTGGCGACGATCAAGCAGATGCTTGTCCACCAAATGGTCGATCGCCTTTCGCAAGGTGCCGGTGGAGACCTTGTACTGCCGGGCAAGCTCTCCCTCGCTGGGAAGACTGTCGCCGGACCGCCATTCTCCAGCAGCCAATCTCACCAACAGGTCATCCCGAACCACTTGGTAGAGGGATAGCCGGGACGCAGGCGCCGCCGGCTCCGATTCGTCCCTATTGTCATCCTCTTTCATCGATATTTTTTCCCTATCATATATATGACTCCGGCTTATAATGGATCCAGGGTGGAGGCCCGGCAATGAGATTTTCTCATGGCCGGACGCTCAGCGCCAAATGAAGATGTCGGTAGGAATTAGGCCATGTCGCAGCTTTTCTCCCCGTTTGAACTCGCGGGTATCACCTTTCCCAATCGGATCGTCGTCTCTCCCATGTGCCAGCATATGGCAAACGATGGTCAGCCAAGCGACTGGCACCTGATGCATTGGGGTCATCTTGCGCTTTCGGGAGCCGCGCTCATCATGATCGAGTCAACTGCGGTAGAGGCGAACGGCAGGATAGGGCCGCATTGCCTGGGTCTATATTCCGATGAAACCGCACATCAACTCGGCAATGTTCTCGATAGGGTGCGCAAGTATGGGGATGCGCGTTTCGGAGTACAGCTATCGCATGCCGGCCGGAAGGGGTCGAGCGTGCGCGGCCGCGTAGCGCTTCGAGAGGGTGGCTGGCGGACCTACGCCCCCAGCGCCATAGCTGTCGGTCCGGATTGGCCAGTCCCAGCAGACTGCACGATGCAGGACCTCAAGCGAATCCGGCATAGCTTCGCTGCGGCGGCGCGCCGGGCCGAGGAGATTGGCCTTGATGTCGTCGAACTGCACGCCGCCCATGGCTATCTCCTGCATCAGTTCCTCTCCCCCCTTACCAATCGCCGAGAGGATTCGTTCGGCGGATCCGCAAAAAAGAGGATGCGATTTCCGCTCGATGTCTTCCAGGCTGTGCGTGAGGTTTGGCCCACGTCCCGTCCGCTGGGGGTCCGGATCAGCGGCTCAGACTGGATCGAAGGTGGCGCTTCCATTGAAGACGCAATCGCGTTTGCAACGGAACTTAAGGTAATCGGATGCGACTTCGTCGACGTTTCCAGCGGCGGCATTGCCACGGGCTCAAGGCCGCCCCAGGTAACGTCGAGCTACCAGGTCCCGTTTGCCGCGGCGGTGCGTACGGCTGTCGGAATTCCAACCTGGGCCGTGGGAATGATCGTTTCGCCTCATCAGGCAGAGGAAATCCTGGCCCAACGAGCAAGCGATTTCATTTGTCTCGGCCGTGCGATCCTTGACGACCCGCGCTGGCCTTGGCATGCGGCAGAGGCAATGGGCATCTCAATCCCGTATCCCGAACCATATAGCCGTAGCCACTTCTCAGTTTGGCCAGGAGCGCACGAGCGGTGGAAAGGAGGCCTGAAGTCGGGCGAGACAGTGAGGCCCGCATAGACTTGAATCTGCAATCAATTACTTCAAGGCTAGTTGATGGGGTTCCAATGCTGGTGTTGCTCCAAGAGGGGAAGGAGAGGCACGAAGCAGGTGTACCCACGGCATCAACTTGTCAGCCTCGCCTGCAGGCGTGACGCCTGCGATATAGCGATCACGGCGGAGAAGCAGCGCTGAGCCCAGATAGCATTTGAAGCCTGAATGGCTCAACAGGCCCGATGCATCCCGATAGACTGGGAAGTTGGCCAGAACGACGTTGTTCCACTCCGGCGTTATGCCGATTACCTGCACGCCTGCCTCGCGCAGAGCGCTCAGCGACTCCGACGACAGCGCCCGGTCCGGGAACGCGTCGTAAACGATCACTGCTGGTCCATCCTCCAGCCGTTCGTCCAAAAGCGAGCGCTTGCCGTCGATGTCCTCAACTATCGGCTGGGGCATCAGTTCGCCCACGACGGACCGGCGCTCCTTGCAGCCATCAGGCCAGATCAGTCCGGCACGCAACCTAGGCTTGAGCTTATACTTCATCTGCCCGAAGTAGTCGCGCGCGGCAGGATAGACCTTTAGGATCTGGAAGGCGCTGCGTATCAACCAGGCCTTGAACCTGTTCCGGGGCATTATGACCGTGCCCATTCGCAGCGCCAGCTTGATCATGTCCCAAGCATGCGGCCCACGTTCTGCCATATAGCTGTCAAGGAACTCGTTGGACACGCTGCCGCGAACAGCCTCTGCGAGCTTCCACGCTAGATTGTGCGCATCCCGTAGCCCCGAATTCATCCCTTGTCCCGCAAAGGGAGGGGTGAGATGCGCTGCGTCGCCGGCCAAGAAGACCCTGCCACTACGCCAGCGTTCGGCCAGCCGCGCATGGAACGTGTAGACGGCGATCCTCCGGAATTCCCCGTCCGCATCAGGACCGACCCGGGCCAGAAGACTGCGCACAAAGCCGTGGTCGGTCACTGTCCGCTCGTCCTCTCCGGGAAAGAGCATGAACTCGTAGCGGCGAATGCCGGCGGGCCGGGGCAGGGCAAGACAGGGTCTGGCCGGATCGCAGTAGACCTGCGTGTGCCTGAAACGATTATCAGTCTTGAACAGATCAATGATCAGCCACCGCTCGGCGAAGGTCGAGCCCTTCATCTCAATGCCCAGACTCGTCCGAATCGGCGAGCGACCGCCATCCGATGCAACCAGATAACGTCCCGCGACTTGTCTTGTCTCTCCTGTCTCGGTCTTCCGGATGGTTCCCCGGGCATAATTTTCGTCCTGGCCAAGCCCGTCGAATTCCCAGCCGAAGAACTGCTGGACGTTTGGATATCGCGTAAGCCCATCGCGCAGCACTTGTTCTAGCTCTGGCTGTTGAAAGGCGTTTCGTTGGTTAAAGCCATAGACTTGGCTCGTCGGCTCGACCGTAAGAAACGTCCTGCCGCTAGGCGAGAGATAATGGGACCCGGAGCCCGACGCCACGATCCCCCGAACTACTTCATGCAGGCCGATTGCCTGCATTGTACGCATTGACTCGTCATCGATCGAAACGGCGCGCGGTTCTTGAACGGTCATCAGGTTGCGCTCGATAAGCAGTACTGACAGGCCCATCCGTCCCAGAAAATTGCCGACAGTAAGGCCCGTTGGCCCCGCACCCACGATCACGACGTCTGCTGCGCATGCTTATCGGCTGTGTCGTCCACGATATTCATGTCTCCCAGGGTCCGTCAGGCTAGGATGTTGGGGCTCGAGTATTATCGGGTTGGACAGCGTGCCGACCCCGTCAATCTCGACCTCGAAAACGTCCCCCGGCTTCATGAATATCGGCGGCTCCCGCCGGTCACCCACGCCGCCCGGCGTGCCGGTCAGGATGACGTCGCCCGACTGCAGCGGTGTGAACTGCGAGCAATAGGAAATCAGCACGTCGATAGGGAACAGCAAGTCCGAAAGGGTTGCACACTGCATGACCTCGCCATTGAGGCGACCCTGAATCTTCACGAGGGAAAGATCACCGACCTCTTCCGGCGTGACCATATGTGGACCAAAGGCGCCCGTTGAGGGAAAGTTCTTGCCAGGAGTAAACTGAAAGGTGTGGCGCTGCCGGGTCGTCATACTTACGCACCCGAGTTTTCGTATTTCCCGATTTGGCTTTGCGCGGCCCCAAGTCCCGTACCGATGATTTTTGTAGCGCGGCAATCTGGATGCGTCTTCTCATCCTGATCGTCGCGCTACAGATTTTTATGCACACGGCCATATTCTTGCTTTGCACGGATAATCCAGAGCCAAAGCGGGCTTGGTGCCCATCATCCAAGATATCGGTCATGATCCCGTATAGGGCGTTGCGGAAGTTACAACTTGTGCAACGACTTGGCGGGCGCAGGAATTCAATGGCTTGCGCGTTGCAAAAGTCCGTTGCAGAGCGATGGCATGATTTATGGGTATGCTCGCGTATCCACTGACGGCCAAACGCTTGATGCGCAGCGCGAGGCGCTGACCTCAGCTGGATCTAAAAAGATCTTTGCCGAAACCGCCAGCGGAGCCAAATCCGACCGAGCGGAACTGGCCAAGGTGCTGGCTCTCGTCGGCCAAGGGGATACCCTGCTGGTAACGCGGCTGGATCGGCTAGCGCGGTCCACGGTTAACCTGCTCAACATTTTGGACAGCCTCTCCCACAAGGGCGCTATGTTCCGCTCGCTCACCGAAGGATGGGCCGATACAACTACCCCGCATGGCCGTCTAACCGTGACAATCGTGGGCGGCGTGGCGGAGTTCGAGCGCGAGCTGATCCGCGCCAGAACGGGAGAGGGGCGCGCCCGCGCCAAGGCTCGGGGGCAGAGCTTGGGTCGGCGGCCCACCCTCACCCGACATCAACAGGATGAGGTGCGCAGCCGCAAACTGGCCGGGGAGCCCGTAAGGGAAATCGCTCGCAGCTATAATGTGAGCGCCAGCACCATTTCGCGGATAACGTAGAGCAAGGGTTGATGAAGATTGGGCGACTAGCGTAGCTGAATTGACTGCAACAGAGGAACTCATTGATTGGCTCACCAATCCGCAGAAATCAGCCCCGTCGTTTTGCTCCTACAGGACCCTATCATCATCATCGACTGGATGCGGATACTAGAGGAGGCTGGCGTCGAAGTACGCAGCGCCGGTAGTTTCGAGGCTGCATCCACCGTGCTTGGTGCTGAGCAAGGAATCACGCATCTAGTGTTAGACGTTGGCTTGCACCTGGGACCGTCTTTGAGTGAGTTGTTGGATCTGCTGAAAAAGCGGCCCCACACGCTGAAGGTCATCGTTACGTCGGATAGGACCGCAGACATGGATGATCTGCCCGCCGACACGGTATTCTTGCAGAAACCCGTTCAACCTCAAACTCTCATCGCTGCTGTGATGGCTTAAGGCATTCGCACGCGCAGAGCCAACGGCAAGGCTTGACTCGATGCCATGACGATCGAACTATGTGCACTTTACGGATTGTAAAGTACACTCGTGGCTCACAAACGGAAATTTCCGGTAAAAAACGATCAGAGCGACTTCTCGCAGCGGCTGTTCCCAGAGGTAGCAGCACTCAGGCGGGAACGGCATCGTTTACAACCTGAAACCAGGCCGAAATCTCTGACCAGTATGCGCAATGCAGCGGCTGCCTCTTGGCCGATCTTTGCTGCGAGCATGCAAACAGGCCGCATGCAAACAAGACTTCTTGTGGATGATCCTTCGGACCCTGACGGGAACGGCAAGCGCATGTTGCTGCGCTTATCGGACATCAACAGCTTGGGCATGGAAAGCGTTGCAGAGATACTCGCCAGGCCCGGAGTAAGGGAAAAGGTTGGCGCACCTGGTGGTAAGTTTCTAGAACCATGGAAGCGGGCTCTAGGGCTAAGAAAGTTACAGTTCATCGCAGATGAGTATTCCAGAGCGCTAGACCCAACCCTCAGAGACATCGCGGGTGTGTCGTTAGAAGCTCGTCGATTTTTCAAAAGTAGGCAACCTGATCAGCGCTTCAAGCTGTTTGCGGGGGTGAATTCTGATGCGAGCACCGGATCAGCCTGCAGTCGCGTGGCGCAAGGGCTTGAGCGGATGTACGCAAGCAGGATCACGTGGAAAAAAGAGGATGTGATGTCCGCCTGTGAGATGGTGGCGAAAGTCGACGAGGCTATGCAAACTTTGTCAGATGCCGAGGTGGATCGTTGGTTCCGCTACTATGGAGGAACTGACCGCATCCAGACCAAATTTGCTAAGCTGACGGGTGCCACCAATCATCAAATCGCCGCCTCCTGCGTAGCTGCCGCTGCACGATACGAAGATCGGAATGGAACTTTCCAACTTGATGTTGCTCCGGCGTTCCGAGTGTTGCAGGTCTATTTGCTTTATCTGGATGCCGTGGCTACAGCTCTAAAGCAAACCCGAAATCCCGCTAGACGATTGATATTAAGGCATTTTTTGGCGCGCTATCGGCTACGGTAAGCGTCCACTCGCACAGTAATCTCCTTGGGTTACCACAAGGAGCGCGACACACATGGACGAAAGCAGAGCCAAAGAGCATGAGTTTGCAGGGCAAGAGACGTTATTCCGGCCGAAGCTAATCTCCAATCCAGCAGACGGGCCACGGCAAAGCGATGCGGCAGAGCTGGGCGCTGAACAAGATCCTAGGACTGAACTTCAGCCGGGAGAGGCCGACCCTTCATCAACTTCGTTCGTGTGGGGATCGCTCCATGAACTGACTCAGCAGCGGCTCAGTCGGGGTGCGTTGAACGAGCTGATCGGGCACGCTCTAGAGGATGACCGACAATTCCTGACCGACATCGAGGAGCGTTTTTACCGTCAGGATCAACTCACAGCTGTGCGGCTCTGCATCATCTACGTCGAACTGCGACAGTACAAGGGTGAAATCCAGAAGCTAGCAGACAGCACCAAGGTGAAGATAGCGCATAACACCAAAACACCTGAGCAGGCCGAGATCGGTGCGCTAGTGCGCGTATATGCATCGTATTTATCCCGCAGCAGTTTCGACGCGACCCGCGTCAACAGGCTCTGTAACGAGATCCAGGGCATCCTTGAGCTGAGCAGACTCCACTCACTGCAGGCAAACGCTGCCAATTCCGAGCAGGTATGGATGCTGATCCGCAACCGAACGCAGGGGGAGCTAATTGGGCTAGTTAAAGGTGATAGTCCGAAGGCAAATAAGGGTCCATTCACTACATCAACGGAAGACACTTCGCGATCCGAAGCAGTCAACACACTGCGGCATGAGCTTATTGGCACTTGCAATGGTACTGGCCCGATCCAGGCAGGCCCAGAGCCACGCGAGGAGTCACAATCAGGATCGGTGCAGAGCCTACCTGCTTCAGTCCAGCACACTCCTGTAGTCAGCGGCCAGACCGTAGCGGCGCCCGTGGGTGCTGCACCCCAGCAAACCGCATCCGAAATGCTTGACCGGCCTCTAGTGAACAAGCCAGCCGATGGTCTGGAGCTGATCGGTGAAGTCGAACTACCCGCTCTGGCCAACGACGTCGAATATGTAGCGCTAATCGGGAAAAGAACCGGAAGCAAGTTCGAGCTGTATGGCCCCTTTGCGCATGGCGAGGAAGAGATGTGCCATCTTCGCGATGCGGCTTTCGACCTGCAGCTAGGAGAACCAGAGCATGCGTGATTTGCTTGCGCACAACGGCTCTTCATTTTGCCCGGCACTTCAACCAAACCTGTTTGCCCTGTTTGATGACGCCAACCCAAGCTGGCGCTTAGAACGCAAGCTTCCGCTCGCAAGAGCCAACATACTGAGTGGTACAGGCCTCTTTACAGCCCTGAGTTTTCTTGTGACGGCGCCATACCTGGCGAAGGGAACTCCGCGCATAATTCGCGAGCGAAGCGCCAACGTGGATCGAGAGCTTATTGATAGTGGTGGCTATCAGATCTCAACAGGCAACCTCAGGTTCAGTGCTGGCGTGAGGCGAAAATTGTATCGCAGTTCCTCGCAGTTCAAGTACGCGATCATTCTGGACGCCCCGACCTCTGCCATTGGACAACCGAACACAGGTCTGTTCAGTTTTGCGCAATGCATGAGATTCACCAAGGAGAACGCCCAATACGTCGTTGATAACTCAACGTCGGAAGCCACTGAGTTTTTGAACGTCATCCAGGGCCGGAACCGCTATGAGGCCCTTGTCTGGTTCAGAACCATGGCGTCGTTCAATGATCAGCGTATCTATGGGCAACGGGCGCTCAGGGGTGTTGCGTTCGCAGGTGCTACTCGCCTGCATTTTTCCATCGTCTTGGAGCTTTTGCTGCTTTTTTTGCAGCAGCGGCTTTTGAATGGAACGGATCGGTTTCACTTCCTGGGAACGAGCCACCCCGAAATTGCCTGCATCCTCACGGTGATTCAAGACTGCCTTCGCGATATTCTCGGACCCGGCGTGATGGTGACATTCGATAGTGCCACACCGTTCCTGCTGGCAGGGAGATATCGCAGAGCATACGACCGACCGATCCTCACGGAAAAAGAGCTGAGGGTCCCCGTGTTTGCAATGCCAGAAGATGATCGCCTCCTGAGGTCCGATCACCCGTGGCCTGTTAGCAGCCCAGTGGCAGATCGCTTCACCTTAGGTGACCTGAACACCAAACCCGGCAACAATCCTTGGGACAGGGCCTCGGACACAATCCTTGCGCTCCACAATATTTGGATAATGTCACATGCGGTTGCCGTCGCAATCAACCGATTGCGGCTGCCGTACGGTTGGGGACGTTGCTGTCTCCCAAACTCGATCGTCACCATGGCCGAGATTATCCGTGAGGCTTTCCGCACAGCTTCTGTGAGCTTCGTCCGCAAGCACGCGCCAGAGCTTGATCAGCTCGCCCGCAGGGGACGCAACACGACCCTGTCCGACGTCTTCTACGACGACCGGCGCTAGCCGCTAGCCCATCTGACCACCGCACGACCAAATCCAACCTGCCCTTCAGGCGGGAAGGTTTGGTGCGTCCGAAAAACACTCAACCAAGGAGAGAACCGTGAGTGATTTTGCACATTTGATCAGCCGCAAACCACGCCAAGACCGGCTAAGGCTGCCCGGTCCGAAGTATTTTGTGCCCTACTGGACCCTCGGCTACTTCGGCATCATCGTGTTCGCCAATATGCTGCTGATCTGGTTCGAGCCGATCTTCCTGGCCGGATCAGCCATCCCCCCGGCCATCTTCGCCTCGGGTTTCGTCTTCGTGCTGCGGGACTTCGCACAGCGGGAACTTGGCCATTTCGTGCTAATAGCGATTGTGGCCGCCGCCGTGGCCACCTTCTGGCTCGCTGGGCCAGAGGTTGCCGTGGCGAGTTCGTCCGCCTTCCTAATCGCAGAATTGGTCGACTGGATTATCTATTCAGTGACCAAGCGCCCCATGTCGGATCGTGTCCTGATTTCATCGCTGATCAGCGTGCCCCTGGATACGACGGTCTTTTATGCGCTGCTCGGCATCCTAGACCCGCTCGCCCTAGCCCTCGGGATCGCCATCAAGCTCCTGGGCACACTGGTCTTCTGGATCGTGCTAAAATGCGTGGAAGCCGTGCGGGAGGCCGTGTGATGACCTTCTTCGTCATTAGCCTCGAACCTTATGAGCAGCGCTATACGAGCGAATGGGTCACGGAGCTGCCCAAGAGCATCGCCAAGTTCCTCAAGGCTATTGGTTCGACCGAGCAAATTCGCGTGGTGGAGGGCCACCACGCGAAACAGCCGCCCACCCGAGGCGCTTTCCTCAATTTCGCCGAGACCAATATCTTCAAGGCCGCACAGATTGGCCAGATCGCGGACCTTTTCACCCAAGGTACGATTGTGCCCGGCGACAAGATCATCTTCGCGGATGCTTGGCATCCCGGCGTGATTAACACCCGCTATATGAGTGATCTGCTAGGCAATTCGGTAAGGCTCATCGGCCTGTGGCACGCGGGCTCTTACGACCAGCATGATTATCTGGGCCGCATACCTGATACGACCTGGGCGCGCCATTTCGAGCGATCTCTGTTCCATGCACTCGATGTCAATTGTTTCGCAACACAGTTCCACATTGACTTGTTCAAGTCGGTTCTGGGAGTGGACGACGACAGCCGCATTTTGCTGACCGGCTGGCCTATGGATTATCTCGAAACCAAGCTTGCGCCTTACCGGAACCTGCCCAAGCGAAATCTGGTGCTGTTCCCGCATCGGATCGCGCCTGAAAAACAGGTCGAGATTTTTCGGGATCTAGCCGGGTCGTTTCCGGACTATGAATTCCGGGTGTGCCAGGACACGCCCTTGACCAAAGCCGAATACCATCAGCTCCTCGGCAAGGCCAAAATGGTGTTCTCTGCCAGCCTTCAAGAAACCCTCGGCATCGGGCTCTATGAGGGACTTCTCTGCGGGGCAACTCCGTTTGCACCTGATCGGCTCTCCTACAAGGAGATGTACCCTGCCGAGTGCTTGTACCCGAGTGCGTGGACTGAGAGCTGGGACAATTACATTCGATACAAGCCAGAGCTTGTACAGGCCATGGAGCAGGCGCTCAGTACGCCTCCAGTGGTTCCAGCTGTCGATCTCGGCTCAAATTTCTTCTCAGCCGACGTTCTGATGAAGGCACTTGTTGATGGCTAACAGGTTCAGAACGATTCAGGTCATGCGAAGAAGCTGGGGCATGCCACAGGGCAATTGTGGGGTGGCAAGCGGAAGGTCTGCTTTCAGCCCGGTGGATGGGTAAAACCGACGACCGCGAACTTGGGCCCGAGCTGTCGGTCAGCTCCCAGGTGAATCCGGTTGACTGCAGACCCGCGTAGTCTGCATTGCCGAAGTCAGAGTGGGCACTGACCGGCACTGCTAGGAGCTGGCCGCACCGATAAGGCAGCTGCCCAGTAATCTAAAAGTGGCGAACATCGCCAACCTGCCCCACCGACAAAAATCTCCGTCCCATGCGGCAGTGCCGAAGGCAAAACGAGCGTTGACCAACTAAATTTATCGCCATATAAGAAAACATGCTTTTCTCGAATGACGGTTTGTTGGATGCTTTCGCAAACGCTAGGGGCAATGCTGATCTGGGCAAACGTCCGCTCTGAGGACGAAGCTGAACTTAATGACTGGTACACACGCCAGCATTTGTTCGAGCGCTCGAGCATTGCCGGTGTCCTTCGCGGTCGCCGCTTCCTGTCAGATCGAGCCGCCATCCGCTTTCTCGTCATCTACGAGGCTGTGAGCGCATCCGTTTTTGCTGGGGAGGAATATCTAAGATCAGTCAACAATCCGGCTCCGAGGACAGCAGAAGTGGTGTCAGGGTTCAGTGATACCGTTCGGACCATTCACCGGACGGCGCAGCGTTATGGCGACGACGGCGGCTGCATCGCGACTGTCCGCATTGCTGCCGGCGGCGAACTGCCCGCGGTCGATTGCAAGTGCCTTACGCTGCGGCCGGGAATGGTTGGCGCGACAGTCTTTAAGGAAGACGCCGATGTGTCCGGTCTGACCAATACCGAGATGGTGCTCCGTGGCACAGAGGATGGTCGATGCGCTGCTGTCATCGTGCTGGAAGGGCTCGATAGGGTGAGCGTAGAGCGCGAGGCGCAGACGCTGGAAAGGATGCTCGCTGCCGCCCACCTGCGATTCGAGACGGGGATTTATCAGCACATCTCCACCAAATATCACGGCACTGATCGTGACTTCTGAAATGTCCTTCATTCGCCCCATCAAATCGGCGCTGGTCGTAGGTTCGAACGGCATTGTTGGTCGCAACTTGGTCGAGAAAGTCCTTCAACGCGGCGGCGTGGGCGTCACCGTTCTGGCGCGCGGCCATGCCAATGTACAGCCGGGCGTTCAGACGGTGACGGTCGATCTTGAAAGCGCTACGGAAAGCCGGGCCGCCCTTGCCGGCATCGGTTCCATCGACACCGTTTTCTTTACCGCTCTGGCTGTGCGTCCTACGCCGCAGGAGCAGATCCAGCCGAACCTCCAGCTTCTAGAGAACAGCGTTGGACCGCTGCTGGAGCGTTCAAGCGGCACCCATGTTTGTGTGGTGCAGGGCACCAAGTGGTACGGCAGTCATCGTGGGCCATACAAGACGCCTGCGCGCGAGACAGATGCGCGCGATATGGTCGAGAACTTCTACCATGTCCAACATGACTGGCTAAGTGCCAAGGCTCGGGAGACCGGCAATAGCTGGTCCACGGCTCGGCCTCACTTCATCGGCGGCTTCAATACCGGCAATCCAAACAATCTAATCATGGCCCTTGGCGTCTACGCGGCCATCCAGAAGTCTGCGGGCGAGCCCCTTCACTTCCCGGGCACGGTAGCCTGCTTTAACTCACTTTCGACCATGACAAATGCGAGCCTACTGGCTGATGCCATGGTCTGGATGGCAACGGATCGCCGCTGCCATTTCGAAGATTTCAACGTAACCAATGGAGACTATTTCCGCTGGTGCAATCTCTGGCCGCAGCTAGCGGAAGCATTTGCCATGCAAGTTGGGGAAGTGCGGACCGTCAGGCTCGACGAAACCATGGCTGACAAGAGTGGCGTGTGGTCGGCGATCACGGCAGAGAGCGGTCTTAAACCCGTGCCATTTGACAAGCTCGTCAGTTGGTCCTGGGCGGACTTCATGTTCCGCGGCGATTGGGATGACATGAGCGACAGTACCAAGGCGCGCAGCTTGGGGTTTCAGCAGTGTCGCAACACCGAACAGGACATTCTGGACCTCATTGAAATTTATCGCCGGCAGCGCGTGCTGCCATGATGTTGGTTTTGGCTGAATGGGTAATGATATGACGCTTTCCGTAGGGGGGCTCCTGGTTGGCAAGGTCGCGATTGTTACCGGTGCAGGCGCATTCGGTGGCATTGGACACGCCGTGGCGCAGATCTTTGCAGACGCGGGGGCGAAAATCGCGCTTCTGGACCTTGATCTGGACCTCGTGACCGCCGTCGCGCAATCGATTGGCGAAAATGCCCATGCGATCGCCTGCGATGTGCGCGACAACGCGCGCTGCGGGGAAGCGGTTGACGAGGTCGTGGCCCGGTGGGGGCACATTGATGCGCTGGTGAACAATGCTGGCGTTGTTCAGAAGCGAGCGCTGCTGGAGATCAGCGAAGACGATCTGTCCTTCGTGCTGGATACCAACCTCAAGGGGGCCTTCTACATGAATCAGGCCGCCATCCCTCACATGCAGAGCGGGTCTGCCATCGTTACCATCGCTTCCATTGCCGCGCAGCGCGGCGGCGGGCTGATGGGCGGGGCGCATTACGCTGCCTCAAAGGGCGGACTCACGGCGCTCGCCCGCACAATGGCGCGCGAACTCGGCGGCCGCGGCATTCGCTCTAATATCGTCAATCCCGGCGTCATCCATTCGCCGATGACTGAGAACGGCTATTCCGATGAAGCGCGCAAGGCGGTCTGTGACTCGACCCTGCTCGGGCGCTTCGGGGAGGCCAAAGAAGTAGCAGGTGCATGCCTGTTTTTGGTCTCTTCGCTGTCATCCTACATCACCGGCGCATCCATCGACGTGAATGGCGGTATGCACATTCACTAAAACGACCCAACTCACAGAATCATAATGGAGGAGTAAATGATGAAGAAACGTATTCTGGGCCTGGCCACAGCGCTTCTGGCCGTGACCTCAGTCACCGGCGTTCTCGCGCAGGACTATCCGAGCAAGCCAATTAACCTAATCCTAGGCTTCGCTCCAGGCGGCACTACCGACATCATCGCGCGCCTGATCGGACCGGCCCTGGAAAGCGAGCTCGGGCAGCGCGTCATCGTTGAAAACCGCACCGGCGCTGCTGGTAACGTTGGCATGGCCTCGGTCGCCGCAGCCGAGCCCGATGGCCATACGCTGCTGCTGTCGGCCGCGACGCAGATCGTCGCCAACCCCTTCACCTACGCATCGATGCCGGCAGATCCGATGAACGATCTTGCCCATGTTGCCATGGTTGCTGACGCTCACCTGTTCTTCGCCACCAACGCGCAGGTCCCGGCCGCCAACGCGGAAAAATTTATCGAAATGGTCCGTGCCCGTCCCGGCGAGATCAACTTCGGCACTCCGGGCGCCGGCAACCTCCTGCACATCGCTTCGGAACTGTTCCAGCAGAAGGCAGGCCTGCAGATGAACGCCGTGCACTATCGCGGCACCGGCGCGGCGCTGCCGGAACTCATCGCCAATCAGATCCAGATGCATGTCGACGGTATCGCGACGTTCATGCCCTACTTTGAATCCGGCGATCTCAAGCCGCTGTTCGTGGTTGCTCCGGAGCGCTACGACGTGCTGCCGGACGTCCCGACCGCCACCGAAATCGGCGTGCCGGAGATCAACGTGATGTCGAACTGGTACGGCCTGCATGCCCCCGCTGGCACGCCGACCGAGATCGTCGAAAAGCTCAACCAGGCTATCAAGAACGCACTGGCGACGCCGGAACTGTCCCAGCGTTGGGACGAACTTGGCCTGATCGTTGTCGACTATTCGCCGGAGGAATTCACCGAACGCCTCGTGAACGAAAGCAATGTGCTCGAGGAAGTCATCGCCACAGCCGGCGTTCGCATCGAATAGCAGGAAGCAAGGGCGGGGCTTCAGTCCCCGCCCCTTACTTGCGAAGGGAGGACCGCTTGAAACTCGCCATCAGGAATCCACTGGATGTAATGAGTGGCAGCTTTCTGCTCATTGTTGGCATCAGTGCGCTCTATTTCGGCAAGGACCTGAATTTCGGCTCCATGGCACGAATGGGCCCGGGCTTTATGCCCCGGGTGGTCGGAGTCTGTATCGTCGTCTTGTCGGCACTGGTGGTGCTGCGAGGCCTGCGGGTCACCGGCGAGATGCCGCCTAGCTTCCAGCTTGTACCCTTTCTCAGCATCGTTCTGGCGCCGGTTCTGTTCGCTATTCTGATCAAGCCGGCAGGTCTTTTCATCACCGCCTTTGCTGTTTTTTCGCTCGTTCGAGTTGCCTGCACCAAGCAGTTCAGTGTCGAGGCCTTTTTAGCGCCGTTCATTCTAGCCGTTGTGGTGTGCGCTATTTTCATTGGTCTTCTGGGCCAGCCGCTCCCCCTCTTTTGGTACTAAATCATGACGAGCATTTTTGACTCTCTGATCATGGGCTTCACCGTCGCTATCACGCCGGTGAACCTCCTTTACGCCCTGATCGGTTGCGTGCTTGGCACCATGATAGGTGTGCTACCGGGCATCGGTTCGCTCGCGACCATCTCCATGCTGCTCTCGTTCTCGAGCCAGTTGGACGCGGTCACCTCGCTCATTATGATGGCCGGCATTTTCTATGGTGCGCAGTATGGTAGCTCCACCACCGCCATTCTCTGCAACATCCCCGGCGACGCCGCCTCGGTAGTCACCTGTCTTGATGGACACCAAATGGCCCGCAAGGGCCGGGCAGGGCAGGCACTCGCCATTGCGGCGCTGAGCTCGCTTCTGGCTGGCATCATCGCCACCATCATCATCGGGTTGTTTACGCCCCCGATCGCCCGCTTCGCGCTCAACTTCAATGCGCCTGAATATTTCTCATTGATGGTGCTCGGGCTCGTTGCCTGTGTGGTCTTCAGCAATGGCTCGGTGCTCAACGCCTTCATCATGGCCGCTTTTGGCGTGCTGCTGGGTTGCATCGGTACCGACGTTGAAACGGGCGCGCAGCGCTACACCTTTGGTGTGCTGCAGCTCTCCGAAGGGATCACCATTGTCGCCGTGGCAATGGGCCTTTTTGGTCTCTCCGAGATTGTGGTCAATCTGGCCAACGGCAACAAGATGTCGGTGCTCGACCTCAAATACAAAATGCGCGATCTCTGGCCGAGCAAGGCCGAGTTCCGGGCCGGTACGCCGGCTGCGCTGCGCGGCACTTTTATCGGCGCTCTGTTGGGTATTCTGCCCGGCGCCGGCCAGGTGTTGAGCCCCTTCGCCTCCTACATGATCGAGCGTCGTCTTTCCAAGAAGCCTGGGCAGTTTGGCGAGGGGGCCGTGGAAGGCTTGGCAGGCCCCGAGGCGGCTAATAATGCTGCAGCGCAGACCTCGTTCATTCCGCTGCTGGCTCTGGGCATTCCCGCCAACCCGGTGATCGCCCTGATGCTAGGCGCCATGGTCATCCAGGGCATTCAGCCTGGGCCAAACGTCATGGTCACCCGTCCCGAGGTGGTCTGGGGCCTCATTGCCAGTATGTTCATCGGCAACCTCATGCTGGTGATCATCAACCTGCCCATGATCGGGGTCTGGGTGCGTCTACTCGCCGTGCCACAGCGCATTCTCTTTCCGGCGATCGTCGTCTTCTGCTGTATCGGCATCTATACGCTAAGCGGGTCTGTCTATGACCTTGTGGCGCTCGCCGCGTTTGCAGCGATAGGCGTCCTTTTCTATCGAGCAGGTTTCCAGGCAATCCCACTTCTGCTAGGCTTCATCCTCGGGCCGATGCTGGAAGAGAACCTGCGCCGCGCCATGGTGATTTCCCAGGGTGACCTCTTCTCGCTCTTCCAGCGCCCGATCTCAGCAACGGTGCTGAGCATCTCGATACTCCTCCTGCTGATGACCGCCCTGCCAAGCTTCCGCAAGCAGCGGGAAAACTTCGCCGGCTCGGATTGAGGCTCAGGATTTTCCCATGATCGTTGAACTACGCGAATACACGCTCCATCCCGAGCACACAGTGCAGGACTATCTTAGCCTCTATGAGCGGGACGGGCTGGAATTGCAGCGGGCAGCGCTCGGCACCATGCTCGGCTATTACGTCGTTGAGATCGGCCAGCTCAATCAGATCGTGCACATGTGGGGCTATGAGAGCTTCGACGACCGCGCGGCACGGCGGCGGGAACTGGCCGCCAAGCCACAATGGCGTGCCTTCCTGCGGCAGGTGCGCCCGATGCTGGCCAACATGTCGAACCGCATCATGCTGCCCACTTCCTTTTCACCGGTGCCGCTCGGCCCGGTTTCCAGCAATAATTATGAACGGAGATAGATTTTGACGTCCCCAGTTGTTCCCGTCGTTACCCGCAAGGACCAGGAAGACACCAACACCGAACAGTCCGGTGGCTGCATCCGCGTGTCGGGCGTGGGTCCCGCCCATACGCCTGCGACCCGCATATGGTTCGGCAGGGTGAGCAATGAGCCCGGCTACCGTTCGCTGCCGCACCACCACGGCGATGCGGAAACCGGCGGTTATCTGCTCAAGGGAAAGGGCCGCATTTATTTCGGCGAGAACTATGCCGAATACGTCGACATGAGCGAGGGTGACTTTGTCTTCGTGCCGCCCCATATGCACCATGTTGAAGTCAATATGAGCATAACTGAAGAGCTTATCTGGCTGACTTGCAGGACACCAGATAACATCGTTGTCAATTTGGCCGATGTTGATGACTCGACCTTGGTCGGGTTTGCCAGGGCATAGTGGGAATTGAGGCAGGTGGTATGAGCAGCCTCGACAAGATGCTTTCTCTGCTCGATCTTTTTGACGAGAGCTGCATGAGCATTGGGCTTGAGGAAGCTATGTCACAGGCGGACTTATCTCAGGCCACCGCTTACCGGTATCTGCAGTCGCTCTGCCAAAGCGGCCTGCTTTCGCCAGCCAATGGAGGCCGCTATGTGCTGGGTACGCGTATCATAGAGTTTGACCGGCTATTGCGCCGAAATGATCCGCTGCTTCGCTCGGCACACGGCAAGATCAAGGACTTTGGCACACGGCTTTCGGTGAATGTGATGCTCTGCGCCTATTATGGCGACAAGGTCATGTGCTCGGACCAGTTCTGGATCGATAGCCGCATGGCCCAGCTCTATGAGCGAGGCAAATCCATGCCCATGTTCAGGGGTGCCATGGCCAAAACCATCCTTGCCAATCTGACCCCCTATCAGATGCGTAACATGATGCTCTGGCACGCTGACCAGATCCGCGAGAGCGGATTGGGGACAGACTGGGATGAATTCCGCAAAACCATGGCCAAGCTGCGTGACCAGCGTGTCTGCATCACGCGGGGCGAGGTATTTCCCAAGCTCGTCGGGATAGGCGCGCCTATCTTTGACGCGGAAACCCGGGTGCTGGGGAGCATCGTCTTTATCGTCGATGAAACCACTCTGGATGCTGCCCGGCAGGAATCACTGTCCGAGGAAATTCTGGCGCTGGCCGAAGAGATTACCAATGACATCGCCAAGCTCTCGCCGGAGCATGCCGGCGGCGATGTGCGAGCGGCCCGGCCTCGCAAGAGCAAGCATTGAGATGGGAATAGTTTAAGTGTTTCGTGGTTTCGACAAGATCAACTCCATAGGCATCGCTGGCGCCGGAACTATCGGTGGCGCCTGGGCCGCCTATTTCCTTGCCAAGGGTTTTGACGTCCATGTTGCCGACTCAGATGCAGGCGTCGAGGCGCGCGTGAATGCACTAGTAGAGGCAGCCTGGCCTAAGTTCGAACGACTCGGTTGGATTGCGGCTGGGGCGGGGTTGGACAGACTGAATTTTCACACCAGCTTTGCCGAGCTTACCGGTGTAGATTTTGTCCAGGAAAGCGTCTTCGAAAAGCTTGAAGTCAAGCGGCAGGCGTTGCGTGAGCTGGACGCTGTGCTGCCAGCTGATGTGATCATTTCCTCCAGTACGTCGGGACTTCTGGTGTCGGATATGCAGCAGGGGCTGACCCATGCGGCGCGTGTGCTGATCGGCCATCCCATGAACCCGCCGCACCTGATCCCGCTGGTGGAAATCGTCGGGGGGGACCAAACCGATCCCGAAGCTGTGCGCGAAGCGACCAATTTCTATAACGCCATTGGCAAGCGCGCCGTGGTCCTGAACAAGCCGGTCATTGGGCACCTTGCCACCCGCCTAACCGTCGCACTTTGGCGCGAAGCGGCCTTTCTCGTGGCGAGCGGTGTTGCCTCGGCGGAGGATGTGGACGCGGCGGTCGTCTATGGCCCGGGGCTGCGCTCCGCCATTGCGGGCCCGCATCTCAGTTATCATATGGGCGGTGGCGAGAATGGCCTTGCAGGATTCTTCGCCTGGGCCAAGGAGCCACTCAAGGTGTGGGCCGGAGATCTCGGCGCGCCCGAGATCAACGACGCGCTGATTGAAGCTCTGGTTCTGGGCGTCAATCGCGCTGTCGGAGATGTGCCGATCAAGCAATTGGCCGATGCGCGCGACGCTGATCTTATCGCCGTGTTGGGAGCGCTCGAAGGACGCCAGCTCACATGATCGAACTTTTCGCGAGCACGAGTCCCAATGTGACCAAGGTCATTCTCATGTTGGAGGAGACCGGGCTAGACTATAAGATCACGCCGGTCGATGTGCATCGGGGCGAGCAATATGGGCAAGTTTTTCAGGCTCTCAACCCCAACGGCAAAGTGCCCGTGATTGCCGACCACGACGCCGCTGGCGGCGCTACGATGACCATCTTCGAATCGGGCGCGATCCTCATGTATCTGGCGGAAAAAACGGGGCATTTGCTGACCGTAGAACCAATGGAGCGCTATCAGGTTGTACAGTGGTTAATGATCCAAATGGCCGGCGTGGGTCCCAATTTCGGGCAGTTCAATCACTTCGTCCGCTATGCCGCCAAGGAGCAATATTCAGTCGATCGGTTCACCAGCGAAGTGAGACGCCTTTATGACCTCCTCGATGCGCGGCTAGGTGAGGCGAGATTCCTCGGTGGCTATGCCTATAGCATTGCTGATGTCGCCACGGTGCCTTGGATCCGCGTCCAGGCAAAACTCTTCGGGGCGACCCACCGAGTCCTTAATTTCGGCTGGCCGGAACACCCACACCTTCGTCGTTGGTTCGAAGCGATCCTCGAGCGCCCGGCAGCCAAGAGAGCGTTCTCCATTAGCGAAAACTTACCATCCCACCAGCATGAAGCCACCCAAGAAGAGAGAGACCGCTACTTTGCGCGAGGGCAATACGCGCAGACGCTGGATAGGTAAGTGCTGCGAGACGATTTGCGCCAGTCACTTCGCGGCCTGACGACCTTGCTAGTAACAGCCAAACAGATGCTCATCTCAGTATATCCAAACGTCAGCTTCTGGAGCTCCTATCGAGATTCTTGTGACCGGAAGGGGGCAAAGCCGATCTTGCCTGCCACAGCGAATGGCAGCTTTCAAGATTTCATGAGTTAGGCTCGATTGACCGGATTGGGGTCGATAGCAGCCCCAACCACAAGAGCTGAGTTCCGCCTGGACCATCGATCATCATTCTTGAACACTACGCGCACATTGCAACTTGCAATGTACCCGTCTGCGAGATCAGCTTTGATCGCAGCCGTCCCGCCCCTGCGAAGCTAAGCACGGGTATATCGGGGTTTTACGACCCAAGGATGCTACTGGCTCAGTATCCCCTTGGATAGGGTGCCACAGCCACATTCGTCAGCGGCTTCGATCTGGCATCTGCCGCAAAGCAGTATCCATAACCACTCGGTTTCCCACGTGGAGCTCAAGATGCTGGATCAACGTGAATATTGCGGACCAGTCCCCGCCTTTGTTAGTGTGCACAAGGATGTTGCGTAGGCGAAATATTAGACCAGTCAAAGTTCCAATGCTGGGCTCCTGCCGCCGCGCCAACAAACTGGAATAATATCGGGGACTTTTACAAAGCCAAAGCCGCGAAAACTCCATCTGCGAGCGGACTAAGCCAAGCTCCTGGAGAATTTGGTAGACGTTCTGGATTTTCATTTGCACCTCCTGTTCCCGTATTTAAGGGCGGCTTTGGTGGTGCTGCATAAATAGCATGTCGCAGGGCAATTAGCTCAACTGCCACTGGCGACAAGATCGGTCATCCCCTCGGGGATATAATACCCTGAACATCTTGAACCTGCTGCGAACAGGCCGATGCCGGGAGCTGGATCATGCTGTTTTGCTGACCGAGAAATTCATGTGCTGCCAGCTTCCGCGCACCATAGGCACCAGGTGTTGCAGCGCCTGGGTCATTTTTTGGAAGCAACACATGGAAGACCAAAACAAAGCCCCAACGATCTGGACAATTTATGGGGAGGACATCAAGGGACAAAGCCCCAAGATGATCCAATTCCGCAAAGCCCTACTCGCTACAGCATTCTCGTGGTGGGAGAAGGACCGCATTCTCACACTCGCTCCGGGCTTCGAACAGCACCGGTGGGCCGTCAAGCTTGCGGTTGGCAGGCACAGCGACATCGCCAACCGAATGGACAACTGCGGCATTCTTCGTTCACAGGGCAACTATCAGGAATGCCGGGTTCCCCTGTGCCCGCGCTGTTTCATGCTGCGCCGTGGCCGAGAAACTGGAAAAAACATCCGCAAGTTCTTCAAGGGCTGCGAAAACACAGACCTTGGACTTCTGAGCGTGCTGTTGCCCGTGACAACAGACCTTGGCACGGTGCGTAAATCCATGGCCTACCATAAGCAGAAGATCATCAACATGCTGGCGGTGAAACGCCGTGAGGACGCCCGCTGGAAGTCGGTGCATATGGTCGGCTACTGGGAACTCAACAGATATTCGGATCTCGACTATCTTGAGTTTGGCCGCCTGACGCAAATGGCCATGGACAAGCTCAACTGGCCACTGGCCGCTAACGGTGGCACGGTTTGGCATCCGCATTTCCACGCAATCGTCGCACGTGGTGAAGTCTCCCTGGCAGAGATCACAGACCTATTTCGGAATGAGGCCTTTAATCAGCCATATCAGGTGGACCTTCAGCCGTTTGATGTCCAGCGACCCGTGGAACGCAATCTGCAGACTGTCACGCGCTACTGCATGAAGTTTCGTATCGAACACAACTTCAAGCGCCGCGATGCCTTTGGTGGTGATGAGGAACTGGAGTTCTTGCCGTGTGAGGAACGAGCTTGGTGGCCCAAAGCAGATGTTGCTGCTTATGCCAAATGGCTGTGCAATCAGCACGGAGCGTTCAGAGCGATGCGTTTCCGTATCGGACCGAAACGGAAGGACAGGTGATGCAATTGGTTGTGGTGTCTGTGGCTGTGTTGGTGGGATTTAACCAAGTGACATTGGTGTCAGATGCAATGGTGAGACTACTGGCTTTCGAGCATTAACAATAATTCGGTACTGGATACGAACTGGATAGCCCAACCCACTCGCCCGCACCCAGGAGATCAAAAAAGTTTATTGACTAAATTTTTTGATCTCCGACGGGCAGCAGATTAGCTGGTCGTATTTCTGCTAAGGAGGTCAGCGGGCGATACGAATAAAGCCAGGGCGATCCGTTCCAGATCGTCGAGGCTCATGTCCAGTTTGTCGCCGTTCTCAATCTTGTCTATTTCGACCAATGGCCAATCGAGATGTTCAGCCAATGCTCCGGCAGTCATCCTGCGCTGTTCACGGAACCGCCACACATTGCGGGCTAGCACACGCGGGACTTCTGGATGTTTCAGTCGTGGTCGCAAGCGCACCTCCATTGCCGTGTCGATGCCTCGGTATACAGCCGATGGATTAAAGGCCCAAAGACCCCGGAATGAGTGAAAAAAACTCAACCCAAACAATAGGTTAGGAAGGCGCTTCGGCCACTCCGCACCCGAGTGTAAGGCCACAGAGCTATAGCCGATGGCTATAGCTCTGCGGGTGGCACGTGCGCATTCGCGCGTCCAACTCCAACCTGTAGGGATGACGGAACAATGCCGGGTGTCACTGATGCCCTACGATGCCCGCTAACGGGGTGGATGGCTCTATAGAGTCCATACTGCTCTTGGGGCATCGGCCCTGGCCACGACCCGTGCGAGCCCCACCAAAAAATCAGCCCAATGCCGGTTCCGACGCCGACACCAGCTCCCAAGCTTTTCGCCGCAAAGGTCCCCAGTAACACGTGCAAGGGGATGCAGCTGGCAGGCCTTAATCTGCTATGCCCGATGGCCGGGCTCGCAGTATCACTGCAAGACCGGCGCTATGCTTAGGGCTATCTGCCCGCTGCGCCCCGCTCTGAGCGCATCCCGGTTCCCATGACCCACTCGATATAGGTGCCGACAGTCATCCCGAACTGCATAGCCAGTTCCCGGCAGGCGTCGCGGTTCTTCGGCACATCCTCATAGGCATGATCGAAATGCATCACCGCAATCTGCACGTCCTTGAAGGCAGTGTTTGCCACATTGACATCGAGCCAGCCATTCGCGTTCATGTCACGGCTGGCAAATAGCAGTTCCTTCGACCAATCCCCGACCAATTGCAGCACAACAATTCGAAGGCTGGCGCAATCGCGCTGGCCCTGCTGCCAGTCAGCATGGGCTGGAGCAATCAAAGACAGAAATGCTAGGAACAGCATGACTGCCATTCCCGGCACTCGGCGGTATTTCACGATAGCCGGGATCAACCTGCCTTGCGTAGCATAAGCCCGCGTTCAGCTGCGGCAGCGGCAAGCTGGGTATCGAGTTCACCAGCGCGCACGGCTTCTGTCAGGGTGTCGAGGATCGCAGGGAGTGCCGAAAGCTCGCCCACTGCAATCGCATTCTTGTCCTTGGCGAATTCGATGGGCTTGCCCGCATAGCGAATACCGAAGAAGGTCTGACCGCTGGCGTCAACGAACCAACCAGCGCGCAGTCGCTTCGGAGTTTCGACCTGCACACGCTGGCCAACTTCGTTCTTGCGCCACACCATCTGGGTCGGCGCATAATGCTGCCCGGCAATCTTGGCCTCGGCCATAGACCGCTGTTCGGCAAGAGCCGAAATGACCTTGTTGCGGGCGCGTTCGATAGGATCGCTGCTGGCGCGAACCGGCTGGGCCGTAGTCAGCTTCAGGGACTTCAGGATGCTCATTCTGTTCTCCGGAAACGGTTGATCTCCATTCCCGACTACAGCCAGCAGCCAAAAGAGCGACCAAAGAGTTCTTTCCACATCGCACGTTGATGTTCCGCGTGAACGAGCTAGTCTCTTGCTCCACAAGCAAAACGAGACGCCAATGTCCGCCGACGTCGAATACCTGCAGAACTATAAAACGGAGACGCTGTACATCCACCCAGGCGCGAATGGGGCGTACGCTACGTTGCTGGCTGATGGCGAGACGCTACTGCACGAAATCGAGGTGACTGACCGAGCGCGGCTCGCGGTGTCGGCCTTCTTTGTCAACGACAAGGCAGATTTTGGTACTTTCAAGCTTACGAAGCTAAAATTCCATAAAACTCGGGGCTGGTACGCCGACGGGCAGGTGCAAGTAAACCACTTTGGTTTAGCGCGCATTCGTGAACTGGTCTCGATCCTGTCGGCTTTAAACCTTGCAGACAGCAGGAAAACTAAAATCGCTCTTGGAGAGGTGCAACTCGACGCATTGGCCACGTTGCTAGGCAGCAGCAAAGGCACTGAACTAATGCGGGAACTCTCGGGTTCGACAGACCTGCATCACGACATCTATGCAGTTGCGCACAAGCGTAAATCACTAACCCAATTCAAAACGCTTCTAGACGCCGATGCCACCGAACCTGAGTGGCAAGAATTTTTCGAAGCAAACCGTTGGATATTTGGGCACGGCTTGAATTACGTTTTTCTCGATGGAGTTCAATCCAAGCTTGAGGCCGTGACTACTGGCGCCAGCTTCGATCACGCAGGCAAGCGGACGGATGCCCTGCTGCGTACTCGCGCGGAGGTGAGCCAGTACGTTCTAGTGGAGATTAAGCGGTCGACAACTCCGCTCCTTCAACTCAAGCCCTACCGATCGGGCTGCTGGTCGGTCGGCCACGAACTGTCTGATGCAGTGACGCAGATACAAAAGACAACCTTCGATTTTGCCCGAAATCGCTTCCGAGACCAAATGCGAGATGCAGCTGGGACCCATCTCGACGACTTCGTTTATTCCATTGAGCCTAAGTCATACTTAGTCGTTGGAAACCTCGCGCAGATCGCCGACAACAGCGATAAAATTGCTTGCTTTGAGCTGTACAGGCGCAACACGCGTTCGCCAGAGATCCTCACCTTCGATGAACTGTTCTATCGTGCCCGATGCATTGTTGAAAATGTCAGCCAGGCAGCCTCGGATGACACGCTTTAGCTTTCACCCCACTCGGGCCGCAGGTGTTCTTTCATGCGATCGCTGGTTACCTGACCATAGAACTTGTCGATCATGCCCGAGCTCGTGCCGGTGTTGACCGCCAAGTGGAACACCTCGACATTATGGGCCAGCTGCTGGCTGATGTAGAAATGCCGGAACGAATAGAGCGTTCTTCTGATCCCGCGATAGTCCGTTAGCAGCCCACAATGCTTGAATAGCTCGGTGAGTGCGTTGTTGCTGGAGCCCAGCCGCTTTCCATCTCGTGTGGAGAATACGGGGGCATCGTTGGGAGGCGCACTGC
Organism: Devosia naphthalenivorans; assembly: GCF_003056355.1. Lineage (GTDB taxonomy): Bacteria > Pseudomonadota > Alphaproteobacteria > Rhizobiales > Devosiaceae > Devosia > Devosia naphthalenivorans. The sequence continues at coordinate 189,594 of NZ_PYVW01000002.1, read as the reverse complement.
CCTGATTGGCTACCCAGAAGTCCCAAAGCACGTCGAACCACGAGAGTGCGGCTCTCTGTGGCACAAAGGTACGGCTTTTGGCCTTGCCATGAACGCGCAGTTTGATGTCGCGATCTTTGAGCGGCTTCGTTCGCCCTGCTCGGTAGTCAAGCACATCGCCCCAGTTCAGGTTCTTCATTTCGGTTGGCCGCATGCCCGAGAATGCAGCGATCATGATCTGCGCGTGCAGAATAGTGCGATCCCAGCGCAGATGCTCGTGAATGGCAGGATCAGACAGCCGCGCTAAACTGGCAGCCTCAAGCCTGCTAAATTCCTCGGGTGCGAAGCTAGGGCGATTGTTTGGGACCTTGGCGCGTGGAACAGCAATTTCGGGAACCTGCCCATTGTTGAGAAAACCCTGACCAACTGAATAGCGAAATATCTGGCGCAAGATGACCAGTTCACCGCGTTGACGGCTCACCGTGGGAACGCGCTTCTGGGCTAGCGGTCGCCTGATGGACCGCCCTTCCCTTTCATAGCGAATTTCGGTGATATCCTTGCCTGGTCCGGATACCCAATAATCTCTACGCCACTCGATGTAGCTGGCGATGTCACGCTCTGTGACCGCATCAACGTCCTTCTTGGCGAAGAACGGGATGAAGTACCGCCTAATCACAGGTGGAATGTCTCGCTTGTGGTAAGCGGGGCGGTCTCCACGCTCAACTTCTCGTTCCACCACGGCGATGAACGCTTCTGCTGCTTTGGTGAATGACGTGGCACCGGATTTCAAGCCGTTGCGCGTGCGATAGTTGGCCTCGAACCAGACTTCATGAGCCTTGCGCTGTGCCAACGCAGCATCGGAGGTTTCCAGTGATTTGCGGACCTGACCTTCGCCCTTGATGGAAAAACGAACCCACCAATTGCTAGTGCCCGATCGCTGAAACAGCTTGTAGGGCAAGTCTGATGCTTCAGTCATAGCGCGCACCTCCCGTTATGGAGGTATCCGGGCTGTGTTGAAAATGTGCTACCACGCTTGGCCAGCGCAGGAGAATTGTCAGTGATTTCAATGGGGATGCTCAGTCGCTGTGCTAGACTGTGCTAGCTTGCGACTAGGTCCCAGTGAAATCAACCTGTATGTTAACAGATTGATTTCACTAGGTTTTTTTGGTAGCGAAGCCCAGATTTGAACTGGGGACACACGGATTATGATTCCGCTGCTCTAACCAACTGAGCTACTCCGCCCCAAGGGGCTGGCTGGGTTTCCCCGGCGACGCGACTTACTAAGTTTAGCACGGCTGGCTGTCAAGTCGCCAGAGAAACTGTTTCAGTGCCTTGCCTCCAAAGCCTCGATCGCATCGCGCACCAGCACGAGATCGGCTTCGAATTTTTCCCGCTCCAGCGCTTGTTTTTCCCGGTCTGGGATACGCAGCAGATAGGAAGGGTGATTGGTCACGTAAAGGGTCGTGCCGTCATCCATGGTGATGGGCGCGCCCCGAAGCTTGCTAATTGTGGCACTACGCCCCAACAGGCTCTGCGCCGCCGTTGCGCCCAGCGCCACGATCACCTTGGGCTTGACGAATTCGATCTCCAGATTAAGCCAGAATTTGCAGGCAGCGATTTCCCCTCCATCGGGTTTCTGGTGGATGCGCCGCTTGCCGCGGGGCTCGAACTTGAAGTGCTTGACCGCATTGGTGACATAGACCCGCGAGCGGTCGATGCCCACTTTTTCCACCGCCGCGTCCAGCACCTTGCCGGCGGGGCCCACGAACGGCTTGCCGGCCAAGTCCTCTTGATCGCCCGGCTGCTCACCGACAAACATCACCTGGGCATGTTTCGGGCCTTCGCCGAACACCGCTTGCGTCGCGTGCTCATAAAGCGGACAGCGCCTGCAGCCCTGTACGGCCGCCCGTGCATCGGCGAGTGAAACGATCTCGGTCTCGGCTTCCGGTACAATCTCTTCGCGCGCCTTTTTTCGCACATGCCGCGATGGCGGCAGACTGGCTACTCGCTCGATCATCTCCTGCTCCGCTTCCCTTGCGCCGCGAATAAGGGGAGCAATGAGTTCAGCCTCGGGCAGGTTGCGCCAGTATTTCACCGGCATCTCCGATTTCATCATCGCAACCTTGAGCCGGGCTGGATTAAAGATGGAGGAGAAATAGGTCTTCCAATCGCCCTCAATCGCGTCTTCCTGGGGCACATCGGTTTTCTTGCCGCCGGGCCCGGATGCCAGGCTCTCGCCATCCCAAAAGGCGGAGGCATAGGGGGTGACGATCGCCCAGATCATGCCATCGAAGCGACGCACGAAAAACGGCGCGGTCATCTCGAGGCTATAATGCTCCGGCTCGAACCAGGCGGCAAAGCGCTCAAGCCCGCTATCATCGAGAATCGAGCGAAAACGAACGAAGGCCTTCATCTTGTGGCTGTCCCGGCGCACGGCGCTGGCGAGCCGCACCAGGCGCGTCACATCGGGGTCGGAGGACACCTCGAGCAAGGAGCGATCCGCCTGCAGCCGCCACAGCAGCCGATATAGCAGGGCAAAGCGCTCGGGATCGGCATTGGCAATGGCGGTTCTGGCCAACTCGATAAACGCCGGCGGCACGGACCCCACCGGGCGATCGCCTTCGGCTACATCTTCGGCACCAAAGAGCCCGGCCTCGGTGAGGGGATCGCGCCAGGCGACGTCCTCCGGCACAATGCCGGCCTGCAGCAGCCCGCGCGCCGCCCGGCGCCATTCATCGAAATCGTTCAGCGCCTGAAGGGTTACGCTGTGCATCAAAAAAGACTGAGTTGTTCGGGTTGCGGCGTCAGCTTGGCGCGCAGGCGAGCATGGTCGGTGAGCCCGCCCGGCGTCCAATCCACCGCCTCGATGAACGGGCGAACCTTGTCGATCGATCCCGCAATCCGCGCCACATCATCAAGCCGCAGGCTGTGGTGCCGCCGGGTCTGGATCATCCGGTCGATGCTTTTGGTCCCCAATCCCGGCACGCGCAACAGCAGTTCTCGATCGACACGGTTGACGTTGACCGGAAACAGATGCCGGTTTTTGAGCGCCCAGGCGAGCTTTGGATCGATCTGCAGATCGAGCAATCCATCCTCGCCACCCGACACGATCTCGGGCACATCGAAGCCATAAAACCGGATCAGCCAATCTGCCTGGTAGAGCCGATGCTCACGCATCAGAGGTGGCGGCTTGAGGGGCAGGCGCGAACTGGCATCGGGGATGGGCGAAAACGCCGAATAATAAACCCGCCGCAGCTTGTACCCGGAATAAAGCCCCGCCGCCCGATGCAGGATCGCCCCATCGTCGGCCGCATCCGCCCCGATGATCATCTGCGTCGATTGCCCAGCCGGCGCAAACTTCTCCGGCTTGGTCTTGGCCTTCTTGTCGGGCGCTGCCTCATCGAGCTTGCCGCGCACGCGGGCCATGGCGGTGCGGATTTCGCTGGGACTTTTTTCCGGCGCCAGCGAAGCCAGACCGACATCGGTGGGCATTTCGATATTAGTGGATAGCCGATCCGCCCACCGCCCCGCCTCCGCCAGCAGGTCCGGCGCGGCATTGGGGATGACCTTGAGGTGGATATAGCCGGCGAACTTGTGCTCTTGCCGCAGCGAGCGCGCGACGCGCACCATTTCCTCCATGGTGTAGTCGGGCGATTGGATGATCCCCGAGGACAGGAACAGCCCCTCGATATAATTGCGCTTGTAGAAGTCCAGCGTCAGCCGGACCACTTCCTCCACTGAAAACCGCGCTCGCGCGACGTTGGACGAGGATCGGTTGACGCAATAGATGCAGTCATAAACACAGAAATTGGTCAGCAGGATCTTGAGCAGGCTGATGCAACGCCCGTCCGGCGCATAGGAGTGGCAGATGCCGCTGCCTTCGGTCGAACCGATGCCGCCGGTACCCGCTGAATTGCGCTTTTCGGTGCCGCTCGAAGCGCATGAGGCGTCATATTTTGCAGCATCGGAGAGGATCGCGAGCTTCCGGCGCAGTGTCAGGACGGCCATATACGTTCCCTTTATGTTCACCGCGACACTAGCCCATAGCGCCTCCCCCCGCATGTCAAAAAGACACAACTGAGCGCATTGTGAACAAACCACCTCACGCCACCGTTCAACAAAACGCATCAGTCTGTCGGCATTGTCTAGCTCCCCAAGCCCGCGCGCTTGCACTACATCTTGAGCCAACAACAGCGCACCCGCGCTTGGCAGGAGAACAATCATGACGCTCGAACTTGGAGGCATTCACCACCTCACCGCCGTCACCGCCGAGGCCAAGAAGAACCTGGCTTTCTACACCCAGACCCTGGGCATGCGGCTGATCAAGAAGACGGTCAACCAGGACGACACCACAGCCTACCACCTGTTCTATGGTGACGGCGTGGCCTCTCCCGGCGCCGACCTGACCTTCTTTGACTTCGACGCAGCGCGCGAGCAGCGCGGCAACCATACGGTGAGCCGCACAGGTCTGCGCGTCGATAGCGAGGACAGCCTGAACTGGTGGAAGAGCCATCTGCAGACCCACAATGTGGGCACCTCCGCCATCAAGGAGCGCAACGGCCATCTCTCCCTCGATTTCGAGGATTTCGAAGGCCAGCGCTTCCGCATGGTGATCGATGGGGCCAACAAGGTTGTGCCCTGGGCCAAGTCGCCCGTTCCAGCCGAGCGCCAGATCATCGGGCTGGGCCCCATCTCCATGGCCGTGCCGAAGCTCGATGGCACTGAAGCCATGCTGACGCAGGTGATGAACATGCGAAAGGTTCGCTCCTACGCCGCGGCCAATGGCGTGGCGGAAACCCATGTCTTCGAGATGGGCCCCGGCGGTCCGGCGGCTGAACTGCATGTCGTGGTCGATCCAAGCCTCAAGCCGGCTCGGCCCGGTGCCGGTGGCGTACACCACGTCGCCTTCCGCACGCCCGACCAGGACACCCTGCGCGAATGGATCGCCCGCACCCGCCAGTTCGGCATCCGCTCCAGCGGAGAAGTCGAGCGCTTCTACTTCACCTCGCTCTATTTCCGCGAGCCCAACGGCATCCTGTTCGAAATCGCCACCGACGTCCCCGGCTTCGCTGCCGATGAACCAATGGAATCGCTGGGCGAGAGCCTGGCCTTGCCACCATTCCTCGAAAGCCGCCGCGCCAGCATTGAGGCCAATCTCAAACCGCTGGCTTAGGGCGAGCCGATTTCCTAGAACTTGTGAACGGCGCCACCCCGGCGCCGTTCATGTTTGGGGAGGATCATGGCCAGCTTCGTCAAAACCGTCCTCGGCTGGGTTCCCCACCTTCTGCTGGCAGGGGCGTTGCTGCTCTACGTGCCTTGGATCCTGGGCATTCCCGGTACGTCCACTGCCGACTATGCGGATGGCTGGTATATCGGATATGCCGCCATCAACGCGTTTATCCCCGTCTATGCCATACTGGGCGTGGTCGGCGTCATCTCCCGCTTCGGCTGGCTGCCCATTCCGTTTGGCTGGATCAGGATAGCGCTCTGGTGCAGCGCCGGCGCCTTCGCCGTTGCGATGACAATAGCCATCTACGCCATCCTCAATTGACGCCTTACCTTGCCCCTCCTACTTCAGCCCCGCAGCCGCCTTCACCAACTGCACGAACTCACTCCGATACCCGCTCTCATCCGCCCCCCGCCCTGACCGCGCCAGCTCCGCAATCGCGTCCCAGCTCATGCCCGCCCCATAATCGCTCCCCCGCAACTTCTGCCCGAACGCCGCCACCGCCGCCGCAAACCGTGCGTCATCGCTGGCCTGCCCGATATCGGCATAAACCACCTCCGGCGTCACCGGCTGCTCGATCAACTGGCTGACATCACTATCGGGCAGCTTGTAGCGCATGCGCAAAAACGCAATCTCCTCACTGCCCGCCCGCGCGGCCTCCGCCCCATACCGCAGCGGATCGACCAGCTCGCCACCCGAGCCGACCGGGGTAATTTCATACAGCGCCGTCACCGTGTGCCCCGCGCCGATATCCCCGGCGTCTACCGCATCATTGTTGAAGTCCTCGCGGTTGAGCGCCCGCGTTTCATACCCGATCAACCGGTATTCGCTGACCGCTGCGGGGTTGAACTCCACCTGGATCTTGACATCCTTGGCAATCACTTCCAGCGTGCCGCCGACTTCCTCCACCAACACTTTCTGTGCCTCGCGGAAGCTGGAAATATAGCTGGCATTGCCATTGCCGTTCTGCGCCAGCGCCTGCATCGTGGCATCGTCCAGATTGCCCCGCCCAAAGCCCAGCACCGACAGGGTCACGCCCCCATCGCGCTTGGCCTTGATGAAGCCCTCAAGCTTCTCTGGATCATCGATCCCCACATTGAAGTCGCCATCCGTCGCCAGGATCACTCGATTGGTGCCGTCGACCCGAGCCTCTTCGGCCAACCGATAAGCCAGTTCGATCCCCTCGGCGCCTGCCGTACTGCCGCCAGCCCAAAGATTATCAAGTGCACCCAGGATCGCTGTTTTATTGGTCGCAATGGTGGGCTCCAGCACCACGCCAGCCGAACCCGCATAGGCAACGATGGACACCGTGTCATTGCCCGACAGCTGCTCGACCAGTAGCGCAAAGGCCCGCTTGAGCAGCGGCAGCTTGTCCGGCTCGTCCATCGAGCCGGAGGTATCAATCAAAAACACCAGATTTGCCGGCTTGTCCTGCCCTGCGGGCGGCACATAGCCCTTGATCCCGATCTGCAGCAGCTGCGTCTTAGGGTTCCATGGTGTCGGGAAAACCGCCAGCGTTGGCTGGAATGGCACCTCGGCGCTCGGCGCGGCCGGGTAGTCATAAGGGAAGTAGTTGACCAGTTCCTCGATGCGCACCGCGTCGGGCTCGGGCACAAACCCATCCTCCAGCATGCGCCGGACATAGGAGTAGCTTGCCGTATCCACGTCGATCGAGAACGTGGAAACCGGCTGTTCTGCCACCACTTTCAACCGCTGCTCGTCAAAACTGATGAATTCGTCTCCGCTAGGCTGCGCCTGCATCGGCATCGCCTCGCCCATCGGAGTTGCAAAGCCCGCAGCCGGCGCTCGCGTCAACATGGAGTTCTGCGCCGCCAGAGGTTCTGGCATGGTCTCCATCATCACCCTGTCCCCAGCGCTCATCTCCATCTCTGCCGGAGCCGGCGCAACCGGAGCGGGCGCAGCCCTCTCCTGAGCGACCTTGGCCGGCGGCGGTGGCGACAAAGCTTCGTCGACTGGCGCAGGTTCGGCAACGGGAGCAACCGCGCGCGTCGACGCCTCGGGCAAGCCGGTCATCGATGTCGTCGTATAAAGTTGATAGCCGAGCGGCAGCACCAGCAGCGCAATCGCGGCGGTTCCGATGGGAAGGCGCATGTCCATGATCGTTTTCCTTTTCCAGGAGGTGATGATGGACGTAAGACGCCGGCCCCAGGAGCTTCCTTTGGGCGCCGTGGCAGATTTCGTGTTCGCCGCTTCAAACGCCGCCATGCCAGCACTGACGGCACGCTGTTTCGCCTCGCTCCGAGCGTCAGGGGCCGCAACATTCTTAAGCCGGTTCAGCGGATCGTTCTGCATGTCATTGCTCATAGCAATCCTCGGAGGGTCTTGCGGGCCTCGTGCACATGGAAGGAAACCGTGGCTTCCTTGATGCCCATGATGTCGGCCGCCGCCGCATGGCTCAGTTCCTCCGCGTAAACCAGCAGCACGGCGTCCCGCTGCTTTTCCGGCAGGCGCCGCACCGCAGCCCAGAGCTGCCCGCTGGTCGCCGCATCCTCTTGGTCGGCCGGGTGCTCGTCTGGCGCGATCTCGGCATACCGATCGGCATGGCGCCCGCGCCTGCGTCCGGCCCGCTGCCAGTCGCGCACCGCATTGAGCGTGATCCGGTAAATCCAGCTCGAAAACGCGCTGCGCCCATCGAACCCGCCGATTGCCTGCCCCAGCTTGACGCAAACCTCTTGCGCAATATCCTCGGCATCATGGCGATTGCCGCACCACTTCCATGCGGTGCGAAAGATCAGCTCAAAATGATCTTCCAGCAGTTCGCCAAAGGCTTGCGCATCGCCATTGCGGGCACGCACCACCAGCGCCTGCGTCATCGCCTGCGTGTGACCCAGCTCTTCTGCGGCAGTCGGTCCCATCACCGGCAAATGCACTCTGCGTTACCCTCGGCGCCATCTTAGTGATAAGACGCGCCGACCGGGGCAGTCCTTTGGCTGGCTCAGACAATTATTTGCAAGAAGGCTGCCATGAGCGAAGAACCCGAAAACAAAAACGGCCGCTGGGTCCTCATGATCTTCATCGTCATCGGCATCGTGACGATAGCCGGCACGTTCATTTCGAACTTCGTCATGTGGCGCAACTACGACACCATCGAGACCGAAAAACACATCGCCCCCGAAGACGCCATCCCCCTCCCCAAGCCGCTGCCCGGCGAGGCGCAGTAGCCCTCTCCGTGGAGCCCTCATGGTGAGCCTGTCGAACCACGAGATCGGGCACTCAAATCACGCCACGACCTCGTCCTTTGACATCCTGAGCTTGTCGAAGGGTCAGGATGAGGTCTGTTGCAACTGCGGAGCGCCCCTAAGCCGCAAACACCTGCGGCACGGCCTCGGCAATAAACCCGCCGCCCCACACTTCCGACGTCGCACTATCATCCGCATAGAACACGCAAGCCTGCCCCGGCGAAATTCCATACTCGCCGGACACCAGCGTCACGAACACCTCGCCGTTTTGGCTATGGATCACCGCCGGCTGCGGCCCACGCGTGGAGCGCACCTTGACCTCGACCGGCGCCCCATTCCCCGCCGATAGTTCAGCGAGCGGCCGTGCCCCCAGCCAGTTCACATCCCGCAGCCGCACCGTATGCGTTTTCAACGCCTCGCGCGGCCCCACGATAACCCGCCCCGTTTTGTGCTCCAACTTGATCACATAAAGCGGTTCCGCCGCCGCCACACCCAGGCCCTTGCGCTGGCCAATCGTGTAATTGACGATCCCGTTATGCGTGCCCAGCACACGCCCATCCAGGTGCACGATCTCCCCCGTAGCCACCGCTTCGGGGTGCATCTTGCGGATGATATCGGCGTACTTCCCCTGCGGCACGAAGCAGATGTCCTGGGAATCGTGCTTTTCAGCAATCTCCAGCCCCATCTCGCGCGCAAGATCACGCACTTCCGTCTTGCTCATGCCGCCAAGCGGAAACCGCAAATAATCGAGCTGCGCCTGCGTTGTCGCAAACAGGAAATAGGTCTGGTCGCGATCCCCATCCACCGGGCGAAACAATTGCCGACGTCCGTCTTCACCCAGGCGGCTCTGCACATAGTGCCCAGTCGCCAGCGCATCGGCACCAAGGTCCTGTGCCACCGCCATCAGGTCCACGAACTTGACGCTCTGGTTGCAGGCGATGCACGGCACCGGCGTTTCGCCCTGCTGGTAGGCATTGGCGAACGGCGCGATCACCGACTTCTTGAAACGCTCTTCATAGTCGAGCACGTAATGGGGAATGCCCAGCGTAGCCGCCACGCGGCGCGCGTCATGAATGTCCTGGCCCGCGCAACAGGCGCCCTTGCGAAATGTCGCCTCGCCATGATCGTAAAGCTGGAGCGTTACCCCCACCACGTCATAGCCCTGGCGGGCAAGCAGGCCGGCAACGACCGATGAATCAACGCCTCCGGACATCGCGACAACGACGCGCGTGTCTTCGGGGCGCTTGGCAATATCAAGCGAGTTCAGCATTTTTCCTTTTGATCCGGTTGGGTTCAAGGGCCAGCGGACGAATGGCGGGCTTTTACGCCGAACCGGAGGAGCCTGCAACGGCCTGGCTGTGCGCCTCTCGCAACAGGCCCCTGCATTCAACCCGGCAAGACTTGCCGCCCGAGCCATTTCTTGCCGCCGCAAAAAGGATGGCTGGCTTTCACCTGCAGCGACCATAATCCGGCAAACCGCTGCAATTGCACAGCTTTTCCGCCCGGGGCAAAATTGGCATTGCGCTTGCAACGCCGCATGGGAAATATCCTTACGACGGGTCCGCGCAATTGGCATCACATCTGACGGTTTCGAGCAATGCGGTGGCTGGCGTCCCGGCCCCCCGTCCGCTCAACAACCAGCCCAGCGACAAACCCGATGCGTTCGCCGCCCTGCTTGGCGCGTCCAGCACCAAGTCCGACGCTCCCGAGGTTCACGCGCCGCCAGCGGAGAATTCCGACACCGCCGGTTCGGACCAGCAGGCGCAAGGCAATTCCGACCCGGTTGCGGCAGCGCTCAACGCCACCCTCCCCTTCGAGACTCCGGCGCCCGTCGAGGCGAAGCCGCTGCTCGAGGATGTGCTCGCGAGCCTTTCCGACCTCAAGATCAAGCTCGAGAACGGCGAGCCGCTCGATCCCGAGCTATTGGCTAAGCTCAACGCGCAACTCGACAGTCTGGGCGAAGCCCTTGGCATCGACCTCGCCAACATGCCCGACCTTGAGGAACTCGAGGCCCTGGTCGCCACTCCTGTGCCAGACACTGCAAGCCCATCCGAAAAGCTAGCCGGCAGCCTCGGCCCGCTTGCCGACAAGCTCCTGACCGGCGCCGCCAACGCTCCGGCCGATACCGCGGCCCTGCAAAAGAGCGTCGGCGAAAAGCTGGCGGCTCTCCTCGGCTCCATCAACAATGGCGAACTGGGCACCAGCAAGCTGGCCGAACTCAGCCTCACCGATGCCGAACTCGATCCCGAGATCGAAGCCGCCATCGCCAAGCTGCTCGTCTCACCCCCCAAGGTGGAAGTTGCCACCCCGATATTGGCCAAGCCGACGCTGCAACTGGACGAACCCGTTCTCACCGGCAAGGCACAGGCCGAACCTGCAGCAAAAGCCGAGCTTGCCCCGAGTGAACTCGCAGCAATCGAGAAGCCTGCTTCGGAGCAAAAGAGCGACCCCGGCACCTCCGGGGAGCGCAAGGATGACAGCAAGCCCACCGATGCCAAGCCGACTCCCATTGCCGCAAACAGCAATGAACCCAAGCCCGAGACGCCATTCCCCGCCCCCCAACCCCAGCAGCAGGCCCGCGCCGACGCCGTCGCCGCCCCCCGCGTGGTGCAGGTCGGTTACCAGACCAGCCAGCAACAACTGAACCTGCCCCAGATCGCGTTCGAGCTGGCCCGCCAGACCACCGATGGTAATACTCGCTTCCAGATCCGGCTCGATCCGGCCGAACTGGGCCGCATCGATGTGCAGCTCGATATCGACAAATCAGGCCAGGTCAATGCCCGCCTGATCGTCGAAAAGGCCGAAACGCTGGACCTGATGCAGCGCGATCAGCGGGGCCTGGAAAAAGCCCTCCACCAGGCCGGTCTCGACAGCAGCAAGACCAATCTGGAATTTTCGCTCAAGCAGAACAATGGCGGCGATGCCCAGCAGCAGGGCCGTCCCTGGCACGCCGGAAACGCTCAGAACGGCAATGGCTCCGAACCATCCGAGCCGCCCCCAACAATCAATCTCTACCGCGCGAGCCTGTCGGCCAGCGGCGTCAACATCATCGCATAGGGACGGATCATGGCCGCCATCGACAACGTTTCCGCCACCGGCACCAGCAAGGTTGCAACCTCCCGCGCAACCATGGCGGACAATTTCGATACCTTCCTCAACATCCTGACGACGCAGCTGAAGAACCAGAACCCGCTCGATCCCCTCGATACCAACCAGTTCACCGCGCAATTGGTGCAGTTCACCGGCGTCGAGCAGCAGCTCAAGACCAACGAATTTCTCGAAACCCTGATGCTGTCGACCCAGAACACGGCAAAATCCGAGGCCGTCAGCTATATCGGCAAGCAGGTCACCGCCTCCGGCAAGACAGGCGAGTTGAACGACGAAAAGAAGGCCACCTGGGCCTTCAACGCCGAAACCACCGTGCCGAACGCCGTTGTCACCATCAAGGACTCCAAGGGCAGCGTGGTCTATTCCGAAACCGGCTCACTCAACGCCGGACCGGGCACATTCCTCTGGGACGGTAAAACCACCACAGGCACCACCGCCCCCAACGGCATCTATACCATCGACATCAAAGGCACGAGCCTGAGCGGGTCCAGCATCGAAGTCACCACCTCATCGGTGGGCGTCGTCACCGGCGTCGATTTCACCGGCGATGTCCCAATCCTGACCATCGGCAGCCGCAAGGTCGCGATCTCCGACGTCACCGATGTGCGCGTGCCGTCGACGGAAGAACCGGCCGAGGAAGAACCGTCTGAGGGAGACGCAGCATAGCCGGGTGGACAGCTGACGTTTTCCGGATGCAAGGGCCCTGATTCCAAGTCGTTGCATCCCCACCGTACTTCCCTCGGACTTGATCCGAGGGCCTCTCCCCGCTTGTGCCGTGCCGAGAGTGCCCCCCGGATCACGTCCGGGGGCAGCAATCGTGAGAAGGTGACATAAGCGGGTTATTCGAACCCTTCGCCAGCTTCCACTCTAACAGTGTCATTCCCGCCCAGGCCGGATTAACCCCCCAGCAAACTCAAATCCAATCGCTTGAAATTCAACACCATTCTTAACCTGTTGTAAGTTTCCCCTTAGCTGAATTTTAAGGCCAACGGCCTACTCTCTTCCTCATATGGTCAGGTTGAGTAGAGAGTAAAATGACCGTACAAATGCGTCCTCGCGTTAAGTACGTTATCGGACCGGACGGAAGTCCGCTCACGATTGCAGACCTTCCCCCCGCCAATACGCGGAGGTGGGTCATCCGCCGTAAAGCCGAAGTCGTCGCAGCAGTGCGCGGCGGTCTGCTCAGCCTCGAAGAGGCCTGCGATCGCTACACTCTGAGCGTCGATGAATTCCTCAACTGGCAAGCCGCTATCGACAAACATGGTCTGGCCGGTCTGCGGACCACATGGATACAGCACTACCGCGAAGGCTAGTGCGCCCTCCATCAAGATCAAAGCCCGCCAGCGCAAGCCGGCGGGCTTTGTGTTTTGCGGCGCATGGTCAATTCCACCACAGCGTCATTCCCGCGAATGCGGGAATCCCACTTTGGTGGTGAAGCTTAGGAATTAAGGCGTCTCCGCCCCCATCCATCTCGCCCCCGCCTCCCGGCTCATCAACCGCTCGTAATACTCGCCCACCGCCGGCAATTCCGGCTTGTCCGCCGGCACGCTCATCCAGCGATGCACCGAAAGCCCCAGCGCAATATCGGCAATCGTAAATTCATCCCCCGCCACAAACGCCGTGCCCTTGGCCAGCCGCTCCTCCAGCAACGCCATCTTGGCGCCCCATTGGCGAATCGAATGCGCGATCCGTTCGGGATCGTCATAGCCAGGCGTCTTGCGGATCAGCGCATTGACGGCATAGCCCCACGGCGGATTGAGCTCCGAGGCCTGCCAGCCCAGCCATTGCAGCGCCAGCGCCCGTGATTCCAGATGCTGCGGCAGCAGCACACCCTCACGCTCGGCCAGATAGATCAGGATGGCGTTGCTCTCCCACAGCACGAAATCGCCCTCGATCAGCACCGGCACCTGCCCGTTCGGATTGAGTGCGAGAAACTCGGGCACCTTCGGGTCGCGAATAGGCAGACCCCAGTCCTCCCGTTCGTATTGCAGCCTCAACTCATCCAGCGCCCAAAGCACCTTGCGCACATTGATCGACGTCACCCGTCCCAGAATCTTCAGCACTGCGCTAACCTTTCCTTCATCTCGCCCGGCACTTTCTGCCGCCATTTTGCAAACAGCAACCGATAGTTAAGACAATGTTTACCATCTACTAGGTAATTTTTGCCCATCGGCTGCCACGCTCCCTGCGTCGCTTTGGCCACACCCGAAACGAGTGCAGCGTGGACAATCTTACCCAGCTCATCAATCGCATAGGCCTGCCGCGTCTCGCGGCCATGGCCACCGTTGCTGTGCTGATGCTGGGCTTCTTCGGCTTTTTGATGCTGCGGGCGCAGACGCCCAACCTCGCCCCGCTCTATAGCGGCCTGTCGCTGGAAGATTCTTCCGCCATCGTCGCCGAACTCCAGACCCAGAACGTGCCGTTCGAATTGCGCGGCGAAGGTGACACCATCCTCGTGCCGCGCGACCAGATCACCACCCTGCGCATGAACCTGGCCGGCTCCGGCCTGCCGCAGCGCGGCCAGGTCGGCTACGAGATTTTCGATGAGCAATCGACGCTGGGCGCCACCAGCTTCGTGCAGAACATCAACAATGTCCGTGCACTTGAGGGCGAACTGGCCCGCACCATCACCTCGCTCAACCGCATCAAGTCGGCCCGTGTCCACCTCGTCCTGCCCGAGCGCGAATTGTTCCGCCGCGAGCGCAAGGACCCATCCGCCTCTATCGTCCTGGCGGTACGCGGACAGCTTTCCGCCAGCGAAATTCGCGCCGTGCAGCACCTCGTGGCCTCCGCCATCGAAGGGCTGACCCCGAACCGCGTCTCCATCGTCGATGACCAAGGCAATTTGCTCGCGTCAGGTACCGAAAACGAGCAAGGCGCGCTGGCCGGTGCAGCCGACGAGCGCACCCTTGGTTACGAAAATCGCCTGCGCACCCGCGTCGAGGACATGCTGGCCAATATCGTCGGTGCCGGCCGGGTCCGCGTCGAGGTTGCTGCCGAGATCGATTACAATCGCTCGACCACGACGCAGGAAACCTTCGACCCCGAAGGTCAGGTCGTCCGCTCCACCCAGACCCGCGAATCGCAGAACCTCACCAATGGCGCCGATGGCCAGGTGACCGTTGCCAACGAATTGCCCGGCGCTTCCCAAAACGCCGGCACCGGCCCCACCGATCAGGGCAGCTCCACCGAAGAAGTCACCAATTACGAGATTTCCAAGACCACCCAGACCGCCGTCACCGAAGCCGGCGCCCTCAAGCGCCTCTCGGTCGCTGCAGTGATCGATGGGGTCTACACCACCGACGCCGAGGGCAATTCGACCTATTCGCCGCGTTCGGCTGAGGAAGTGGCGCAAATCCTCACGCTGGTGCGCTCCGCCGTCGGCTATTCGGAAGCGCGTGGCGACACGGTCCAGGTGGTAAACCTGCAATTCGCCGAGCGTCCCGAACTGGCTGTTCCGGGCACTGACGCCGCTGGCGGCCTGCTCGATTTCACCCGCGACGATCTGATGAACGGCGCCGAAATGGCCGTGACCCTGCTGATCGCCCTGGCCCTGGTGTTCTTTGTCATGCGCCCGCTGCTCAAGAAGGTGCTGACGCCCGAAACCAAGCCGCTCGCCCTGCCCAGCGCCGCCGAGCTTGGCCATCACGGCGTTCTGTCGGCCAATGGCCTGGTTATCAGCGACGAACCGGAAGAGCAGGACCGCGACAAGACCCCGGCTTGGGTCGCCAATGCCAAATCCATGGGCGAAACGCAGCTGCAGACGCTCAAGACCGTCGGCACCCTTGTTGAAGAAAACCCCCGCCAGGCCGCGCTGATCGTGCGCGACTGGCTCAGTAACGCAGCGTAACCGCCATGGCCCTCGTTTCCCAATCCACCCAGGTTCCGGACGCCAACGCCCCCAAGCAACTCATTGTTGGCGATACCAGCAACCAGCGCGTCTTGACCGGCGACGAAAAGGCCGCGGCCCTGCTGCTGGCCCTGGGTCCCGACTATGGCAAGCCCATCTTCGACGAATTGGACGAACTCGAGGTCAAGCAACTCAGCCGCGCCATGGTGCGCCTTGGGCCCATCACCCAGGAAATGCTGGACGATCTCATGATCGAGTTCGTCACCACCATCACCTCCAATGGGTCGCTCTCGGGCAATACCGACAGCACTGAACGCCTGCTCCTGAGCTTCCTGTCTCAGGAAAAGGTCGATTCCATCATGGAAGAGATCCGTGGTCCCGCAGGCCGCAACATGTGGGAAAAGCTTTCCAACGTGCAGGCCGACGTGCTCGCCGCCTATCTCAAGAACGAATATCCCCAAACCATCGCCGTGGTGCTCTCCAAGATCGCCACCGATCATGCCTCCAAGGTCCTGGCCGTCCTGCCGGAGGAACTCGCAATGGATGTGGTCCAGCGCATGCTGGGCCTCGATCCCGTTCAAAAGGAGATTCTGGAAAAAATCGAGACCACGCTGCGCACGGAATTCATGTCGACCCTCAACCATTCCAAGCGCCGCGACAGTCACGAGCAGATGGCGGAGATCTTCAACAGCTTCGACCGCCAAACCGAAGCACGCTTCATCACTACGCTCGAAGAACACAATCGCGACGATGCCGAGCGCATCAAGTCGCTGATGTTCACCTTCGAGGATCTGGGCAAGCTGGAAGCTTCGGCGATCCAGACCCTGCTCACCAGAATGGACAAGCGTGAACTCGCCCTGGCGCTCAAGGGCGCCAATGAAGGCCTCAAGGAAACCTTCTACAGCAACATGTCGGCCCGCACCGCCAAGCTGCTGAAGGATGACATGGAGGCCATGGGCCCCGTCCGCCTCAAGGACGTGGACGAAGCCCAGGGGCGCATGGTTTCGACCGCCAAGGATCTGGCAGCCAAGGGCGAAATCATGATCATGAAGTCCAAGGCCGACGATCAGATGGTGGCATGATGGCTCAACCCGCCCGCTTCACCTTCGATCTCGATCTGGGCCAGCGCACCATCCCGTCAGCGCCGCCAGCGCCGACCGTGCCCGAGGAACTGGTCGCCCAATTGGTCGCCCAGGCCCGCGAGGATGCCTACGCAGAAGGCCTGGCCGCCGGTGAGCGTAACGCAGCCTCCATGGCCGCCCAGACCCTTGCGGCGGCGGCAGGCACCTTGGCGACCCAGACCGCGGAAATGGTTGCAGCGCTCGATGATGCGAGCCTTGCCGCCAAGCGCGAGGCGATCGAAATGGCCGCCAGCATCGGACGCAAGCTGGCACTGCACCTTCTCGCCCGCCATCCCACCGTCGAGCTTGAAGCCCTCATTGCCGAGTGCATGCAAAGCCTGGGCGGGGTACCGCACCTGGTCGTGCGCTGCAATCCCGCCATTGCCGACGAGATCCGCGACATCGCCACCGCCCACATGCACACCTCCGGCTTTTCCGGCCGGCTGATCGTCATGGGCGACCCCGATGTGCGCCTGGGCGATGGCAAGCTCGAATGGGTCGATGGTGGCCTCGTCCGTGACATCGGCGAAATTTCCAAGGACATCGATCGCAAGATCATGGCCTTCCTGGCCGCCGCCCGCGGCCGGGACAATCAACAGGAGAGCGGCCATTGAGCGCTTCCGATCCCGACGACATCACTACCCGTGAAAACATGACTTTTGAAGAAATGTCCCCCGCCGGCAAGGGCGCCGGTCCCGACAGCTATATCGAACGCACCGCCGCCGATCTGGAAGCGGTATTCGACGTCCCCGTTCGCATATCGGTCGTGCTCGGCCGCACCAAGATGCCTGTCAGCGCCCTGCTCAAGCTCGATACCGGCACGGTGATCGAACTGGATCGCCAGGTTGGCGAAGCGGTGGAAATCTTCATCAACGAGCGCCTCGTGGCACGTGGCGAAATCGTGCTGGTCGATGGCAAGCTCGGCGTCACCATGACTGAAATCATCAAACCACAATAAGGGAGGCGAGGATGCGTCTGCTGATCATCGGTGCCCTTGAGGGGCAATTGAGCGAAGCCACCGTGATGGCGATCAATGGCGGGGCCAAGGTTGCCCATGCGCCGTCGGTCGAGATCGCGCTGGCCGCCCTGCGCGCCGGCCGTGGTGCCGACCTCCTGCTGTGCGACGTGCTGATGGACATTGCCGGGCTGATCTCCGGGCTGGAAGCCGAGCGCATCGCCATTCCCGTGGTTGCCTGTGGCGTCGAAGCCAATGCCGCCGCCGCCGTCAATGCCATCCGCGCCGGCGCCAAGGAATATATCCCCCTGCCCCCCGACGCCGAACTGATCGCAGCCGTCATCGCCGCGGTCGCCCGGGAAAGCTCCGATTTCCTGTTCCGCGATCCAGCCATGCAGCGTGTCGTCCGCATGGCCGACCAGGTCGCCCCATCCGACGCCTCGATCCTGATCACTGGCGAAAGCGGCACCGGCAAGGAAGTCATCGCCAAATACGTTCACGCCCGCTCCAAGCGCGCCAACAAGCCGTTCATCTCGGTCAACTGCGCCGCCATCCCCGAAGCGCTGCTCGAATCCGAACTCTTCGGCCACGAAAAGGGTGCCTTCACCGGCGCCGTCGCCCGCCGCATCGGCAAGTTCGAGGAAGCCTCGGGCGGCACCCTGCTGCTTGATGAAATTTCTGAAATGGACGTGCGCCTTCAGGCCAAGCTGCTGCGCGCCATCCAGGAGCGCCTGATCGATCGCGTCGGCGGCGGCAAGCCCGTGCCGGTCGATATCCGCATCCTCGCCACCTCCAACCGCAACCTCAGCGAAGCCGTCCGCGAAGGCAGTTTCCGTGAGGACCTGCTGTTTCGCCTCAACGTCATCAACCTGAAACTTCCCGCCCTGCGCGATCGCCCCGGCGACATCCTGGCGCTGTCCGAGCACTTCGTCGCCAAATACGCCAAGGCCAACGGCCTGCCCACCCGCACGCTCTCTCCCGACGCCTGCGATGCCCTCATCAAGGCGCCCTGGCCGGGCAATGTGCGCGAACTGGAAAACACCCTCCATCGCGCGGTGCTCCTGTCCTCCGGCAGTGTCATCGGCCCCGACGCAATCGTGCTGCCCGACGGCATGGGCCTCACCGAAGTCGCCGCCGCCAGTTCACTCTCCGCGCAGTTGGCGCAAACTGCCCAAACCATGTCCGCGGCCCTTGTCGGCCGCACCGTGGCCGACGTCGAGCGCGACCTGATCCTCGACACCCTCGATCATACCCTGGGTAACCGCACCCATGCCGCCAACATCCTGGGCATCTCCATCCGCACCCTGCGCAATAAGCTCAACCAATACGCCGACGAAGGCACCAACGTGCCCGACCCCGGCGAACGGCGGAACGTGGCATAGATGAAATCCCCCCGTAGACCTCATGGTGAGCCTGTCGAACCACGAGGTCGTGCCCACCATGGTGCCACGACCCCGTCCTTCGACGGGCTCAGGATGAGGTCTACTCGGACAACCACCCCATGACCGACCTCCCCAGCCAGCACGCAAAGTTCAAGATTCCCACCCCATCTTCGGTGGTCGACCTCCTGCGTTCCGGCGACATCGCGCTTGCCGCCGGTGTCATGGGGCTCATCGTCATCCTCATCGTGCCCATGCCGGCGCTGCTTGTGGACGGCCTGCTCGCCATCTCGATCGTCTTCTCCGTGATGATCCTGATGACGGCCCTGTTCATCCAGAAGCCGCTCGAATTCTCGTCCTTCCCGACCGTCCTTTTGATCGCTACCATGCTGCGGCTGGGCCTGAACCTGGCCACCACCCGCCTGATCCTCTCCGATGGTCACGAAGGCACCCACGCCGCCGGTCACGTCATCGAGGCCTTCGGAAATTTCGTCACGCGCGGCAATTTCGTCATCGGCCTCGTGGTGTTCATCATCCTCGTGATCGTGAACTTCATCGTCATCACCAAGGGCTCTGGCCGTATCGCTGAAGTTGCCGCCCGCTTCAGCCTCGACGCCATGCCCGGCAAGCAGATGGCCATCGACGCCGACCTCTCGGCCGGCCTGATCGACGAAGACACCGCCAAGCGCCGCCGCGCCGAGCTGGAAGGCGAAAGCGCCTTCTTCGGCAACATGGACGGCGCCTCCAAATTCGTGCGCGGCGACGCCATTGCCGGCCTCATCATCACCTTCATCAACGTATCTGCCGGCATTCTGATCGGCGTGATGCAGGAGGGCCTCTCCTTCCAGGAAGCCGGCAACGTCTATACCCTGCTCACCATCGGCGATGGCCTTGTCTCTCAGATCCCGGCGCTGATCGTCTCCACTGCCGCCGGTATCCTCGTGTCCAAATCCGGCGTCACCGGCTCGGCCGACAAGGCCCTCTCCGCCCAATTCACCGGCTATCCCCGTGCGCTTGGCATGTCATCGGCCGTCATGGGCGCGCTGGCCTTCCTGCCGGGCATGCCGTTTCTCCCGTTCATGGCGCTGGCCGGCGGCGTTGGCTATGTCGCCTGGCGCGCCGCGCGCAGCAAGGACACAAGGCAAACGGCCGAAGCCGCCACCGCCCTTACCAAAGCCGCATCGCAACCCGGCGCCCCCGGCGCCACCCCGCCTGGGGAAGCCCCGATCACCGATAGCCTCAAGATCGACGAGCTCAAGCTCGAGCTGGGCTACGGCCTCCTCGCCCTCGTCAAGGAAGACGAGAACGGCAGTGACCGCCTCACCGAGCAGATCAAGGCCCTGCGCCGCCAGCTTGCGGCCGAACTGGGCTTCATCATGCCGCCCGTGCGCATCCTCGACAACATGCAGCTCGAGCCCAATGCCTACAAGGTGCGCATCAAGGAAGTCGAAGCCGGCGCCGGCGAGATCTACGCCAACCAGCTCATGGTGATGGACCCCTACGGCAACAAGATCGATCTGCCCGGCCACCACACCACTGAACCCACGTTCGGGCTGCCCGCCACGTGGATCGAGCCCGCCCTGCGCGACGAAGCCGAACTGCGCGGCCTGTCCATCATCGATCCATCCACGGTCATCTCCACCCATTTGACCGAGGTGCTCAAAGCCAACGTTGCGGACCTTCTCAGCTACGCCAATGTGCAGTCCCTTCTCGCCGGCCTCTCCAAGGAACAGCAAAAGCTCGTCGAGGACATCGTCCCCGGCCTCATCACCGTCTCGGGCCTGCAGCGCGTGCTCCAGACCCTCCTCAACGAGCGCATCTCGATCCGCGACCTGTCGAGCATCCTTGAAGCCGTCGCCGAAATCGCGGCGCCCGGCCGCCCGGTGCAGGTCATTGCGGAGCACGTCCGCTCGCGCCTCGCCCGCCAGTTGTGTGCCGCCAATCTTGGCCCCGACGGCAATCTGCCGCTCCTGACCCTGTCGCCCCAATGGGAGCGCGATTTCGCCGAAGCCATGGTGGGCGAAGGCGATCACCGGCACCTGGCCATGGCACCCTCGCGCCTGCAGCAATTCATCGGTGCCGTGCAGCAAGCCTTCGAACGCGCCGCCCAGATGGGTGAACTGCCCGTGCTCATCACCTCGCCCGGCATCCGCCCCCATGTCCGCTCCATCATCGAGCGTTTCCGCCCGCAAACCGTCGTCATGAGCCAGAACGAGGTCCACCCCCGCATCCGCCTCAAGACCGTGGGAAGCGTCTGACTATGGCATCGACCAATACGGGTCAGGTGCAGTTGACCGGTTATCTGGAAGTGCCTCCCGACCGGCTGGCTGCCGTCACCCAGGCTCTGCCGGATCATATCGCCTTGACGCGCGCCGAGCCCGGCTGCATCAGTTTCGAGGTCGTACCCAGTACCGAGGACCCGACCCGGTTTCTGGTCTGCGAACTGTTCGTCGACCAGGCCGCCTTCGATGCCCATCAGCGGCGCGCCGGCGCCTCGGCTTGGGCCCGCGTTACCGCCGGCCTGCCGCGACACTATACCATCACCTCCTCAGCTAATCTGATCCCCATGTCCGTCACCATCCTCATCACCCCGCCCTTTTCGACCCTGTGCAACGCCGCCTTCGCGCTGCGGCGGGAAGTCTTTGTCTGGGAACAAAAAGTGCCCGAAGAGGACGAACACGACGCCGACGATATGACCGCCACTCACTTCGTTGCCATTGCCGAGGGTGAAGTGGTCGGCACGCTGCGCCTCATTGACAAGCCCGAACACCACAAGATCGGCCGCGTCGCCGTGCGCCAGGCCTTCCGCGGCCGCGGCATTGCTAAACGGCTGATGCTGGCTGCCATGGATCATGCGCGTGCCGGCGGGCGCGATCGCTTCTACCTGACGGCGCAGTCCGACAAGCTCGCCATGTACGAAAAGCTCGGCTTTGCCGCCTTCGGTCCCGAGTTCATGGATGGCGGCATGCCCCATCGCGCCATGCGCACCTATGATCGCGACACGGCCGTATTAACCAGTTAGCAAGCAGTTAAGCCTGTTAAAGGCTTCCTCATTGCCCGCCATTCATCCTGCTGTATTGTCTGGGACAAGGGGAGTTGTGACGCTCGGTTAAGCTCGCTCCGCACAATAAAAAACCGCCAGGGAGGCGGGGAGAAGGCCGGCCTCTGCTTGAGGACCGGCTTTTTCTTTTGGGCGAAAAACGCCCTTCGATCACAACATTGGCGGAACACATCGCGGGTCATGGCGTTGTCAAAGCATCATGGGCCGCACGGTACGCGACCGGGAAAGTTTTGTACCGCACGGCCCGTTCATAACAACAATGAACTCATGGAGCCTATAATGATCCGCACACTCTTGGCCACTACGGCACTTGCAGCTCTGATGTCCGCGGGCGCCATCGCTCAGGACGCGACTCCTGTTCAGAGCACGGACGCACCTGCCACGACGGAAACGGCACCAGCCGACGCAATGGCACCTGCTGATGCAGCCGCTCCTGCTGATGCAGCTGCTCCCGCCGACGCGGCCGCTCCGGCCGATGCCGCACCAGCGCCAACCGCTGACGCGCCTGCTCCAGTGGAAGCCGAACCCACGGCTGCACCAACTGATGCTGCAGAAACCGAGGCCTGGGATATGTCGGCTGGCTACACCGCGGTCGACAGCGACAATCTCGGCTCCGAACTGATCGATCAGCCCGTCTATTCGTCCTCAGGCGACGACGCTGAGGAAATCGGTAACATCACCGATATCATCTTCAACGAGCAGGGCCAGATCACTGCTGTGGTGATCGGTGTCGGCGGGTTCCTCGGCATTGGCGAAAAGTCCGTTGCCGTTCCTTTCGAAACGCTGGAATTCGTGGTCGCAGCCGACAACACCGAACGCTGGGTCGTTCCCACTTCGGCTGATGCCCTGAACGCTGCTCCAGAATTCGTCTGGGAAGAAGACGAGCCAGCTGACGCCGGCGATGTCCCAGCCGATGGCGGCGCAATGGCACCGGCTGATGGCGGTGCAATGGCTCCTGCCGATGGTGGCGCCATGGCTCCTGCGGCTCCCGCAACCAACTAATCCTTCACGGATTATGATTTTAGAGGGCCGGCCTTCGGGTCGGCCCTTTGCCTTGCGTCCTTGTTGGAGAAAGCCATGTTGCATCGCGTCACCCTCGTTTCGAGCCTTGTGCTGCTGCTGGCGGCGCCAGCCCTTGCTCAGGATGCGACCCCGGCTCCTGCAGCCCAGGCGCCAAGTGAACTCGAAAAGATTGGCCTCACTCCGCCAACCGTACTGTCCGAAGGCTATTCCACGGGCGGAGCGGATATCCTGGTCACTCAGCTATTGGGCGAAACGGTCTACACCTCCACCGCCGACGATGCCGAGGAGATCGGCACCGTTAATGACCTCGTGGTCACCTCGGGCGAAGGGCTTTCCGCCGTCGTCATTGGCGTTGGCGGGTTCCTCGGCGTCGGCAGCAAGGACGTGGCCGTCGATTTCACCCAGCTCGAATGGGCCGAGCGCGAAGACGGCACCCGCCGCTGGGTCCTGGGCGCAACCGCGGAAACGCTCGAAGCTGCCCCTGCCTTTATCTGGAGCGATAGCGAGGAAACCACCGGCGAGCCCGCCATGAGCCCGGCCGAAGAACAGGAACAAATGGTTGAAGGCGACCCTAATGCCACCCAGGTCGATCCGGCCCTCACCACCGACCAGCCCGAACGCCAGACCATCACGACGCCGCTCGATCGCTCCGGCTTCTCCGAGTTCGATGAAACGGGCCTCACCGCCGACGAGCTGCGCGGCATCGGCGTCTATGGCATCAACGATGAACTCATCGGCACCATCGGCGACGTCATCCCCAATCCGGACGGCAGCTTCGATGCCGTCATCGTCGACGTCGGCGGTTTCCTGGGCCTCGGCGCCAAGCCTGTCGCCGTGGGCTTCGACAACCTCACCTTCTCAGCCGATACCTTCGGCAACCGCTACCTGTTCCTCAACACCTCGCGCGAACAGCTCGAAGCCCAACCCGAATACGACCCGGAGACCTACCCCGCCCAACGCGACACCCAACGCATGGTGATCAACCCGTAGGTCGTTGATAGCCAATCGGCGATTACGCAACTACGCACCCCTCACTCTGGCCCCTCCTGAGGGAGTGTTCACTTTGTGCGCTTTTTCCACCGGGTCATTCCCGCGAAAGCGGGAACCTCTGTTGGCGATGGATGCAAGAAAAACAGAGGTTCCCGCTTTCGCGAGAATGACGTTGTGGTTGGGCTTAGACACGATTTGTGGCTCACACCGGAGGTATCCCCTCGTCCCTCAGGGGAGAGGGCTAGGGTGAGGGGTGCAAAACCCGCCGCATCACTCCACGCTCAGCCAGCCCCGATACCCATCAACCCGACAGCAGACCTCAAAAACAAAACACCCCCGGGACAACCCCCGAGGGTGAAAACTCAACCAAAACCCGCGATATCCTACTGCCGCGAAAACCTTAGGCGCCCGATCTCGTCATACTCGGACTGCTCGACCTTGAGCTGCTCATCCTTCTCGCGCTGATGCTCGCGCTGATCCAGCAGTTCCACCTTCTTCAAATCTTCCAGCGCCTCGGCCAGGCCATCCTGCGCCGTTTCGAGCTTGCCGCGCATGTCATTGGCCGAAGCCAGCAGATTGTCGCGCCGCGTCATCGCGGCCTTGGCAAAGGTGGAATAGGCAAAATGGGCGACGTCCGAAATGCCGGTCTTGGTCTGCTCGATTTCGATCTGCTGGTCGAGTTCGCCCGCCATGCGCTCGAAATCTCGGACCATCATCTCGATCTGCGCAACCTGACGGCGCTTCTCGTCCACTTGGAACTTCTTGAGCCGAATGAGGCTCTCGCTGCGCGATTTCAAGACCTGTACTCCTTACACACCAAGTCAGTTCCGGGACCCGAACAAAGGTCCCATCAGTCTGCCGCGCCTGCTTCGCTGACGATCGCCTCGAGCATTTTATAGCCCTCCGCAATCGTCGTCGTTTCTTCCCGGCTTTGGCTCAAAAAAGCCTCAAGTGCCGGGTTTATAGCAATCGCGCGGTCCACTTTCGGATCTGACCCTTTCCGGTAAGCCCCAAGCCGGATCAGTTCCTCCATGTCCGAATAGATGGACATGAGCTCTCGCGCCTTTTGCAGGACAGGCCGGAAATCAACCGGCACGCACCCTGGCATGGTGCGCGAGATGGACCGGAGCACGTTCACGGCCGGGTAACGACCCCGTTCGGCAATGCCGCGCTCCATTACGATGTGCCCGTCGAGAATTCCGCGCACGGCATCCGCAATGGGCTCATTGTGATCATCACCTTCCACCAAAACGGTAAACAGTCCGGTAACAGAACCGGTCGAAGGCGTTCCAGGTCCGGCCCTTTCCAACAAACGTGGCAATTCCGTGAACACTGTCGGCGGATAACCCTTGGCGGTCGGCGGCTCGCCGATGGCCAGCCCGATTTCGCGCTGCGCCATGGCAAAGCGCGTGAGGCTATCCATCATGCACAGCACCCGCTTGCCCTGGTCGCGGAAATATTCGCTCAGCGCCAGCGACATATAAGCCGCCTGCCGCCGCATCAGTGCTGCTTCGTCCGAGGTCGCCACCACCACGACGGCATTGGCCAGCCCCGCCTCGCCCAGATATTCCTGGATGAACTCGTGCACCTCGCGCCCGCGTTCGCCGATCAACCCGATCACCGCAACGTCCACATTTGTGTTGCGCGCCAGCATGCTCATCAGCACGGACTTGCCGACGCCCGAGCCGGCAAAGATCCCCAGCCGCTGCCCTTCGCACACCGTCGTAAAGGTATTGAGGCATCGCACCCCCAGATCCAGCGGATCGCCCACCCGTACCCGGTCGTGCGCCAGCAGCGGATTTTGCCGCAAGGGATAGGCCGTCGCGCCGCGCGGCAGCGGCCCCTTGCCATCGATCGGCTCCCCATTCGCATTGATGACGCGTCCGAGCCAGCCTTCGGAGGGAAACGCCGCCCCGTCGCTGCGCTGGAACACCGCCTTGCAGCCCAGCCGCACCCCGCCCAATTGCCCGAATGGCAGGCATAGCGCGTGGCCGTCCTTGAAGCCGATGATCTCGGCGGCAAGCTGCTCGTCATTGACGGTTTCGATGCTCACCCGTCCGCCGACCCGCAATTCGCGTACCGGCCCGACGATCTCGATCAGCAGGCCCTGCACGGACTTTACCCGTCCATAGACCTCCACGTCGTCAATGGCATCGATGGCCGAAATAAGCGCCTTCATAATGCGTCCAGCTTCCGTTCATCGCCGTGGCCAAAATATGGTTTCCATGTGGCCGTGGCCCCTTGCAGGTGCGAATCAGATCGTAACTGATCATTAACGCAAAAGCGCTATTCCAAGCATTGGAGCATTCCGTCCGCTGCTTTGCGCGGGCCCTCCTCCAAACCCCCGACAGACCCCGCAATGCCTGAGTCCACAGAGTCGCTTAGCGGGCCGAGTTAAACCATTTTCTTAAGAAAAATTGATAAGATTAACCGTTAAATTTCAACAACTTAGACTTAATTCACCCTAACGCCGTTTGCGTATTGCCCAACTGAATTAAACTTTGTTAACTATTTGGGCTTAGGGTTCAGTCATATCCAGTAGGGTTGGCGTGGGCGGCCAGGTCCACGGTTCCAGCAGGAACGAATGACAAGGGGAATATAATGCGGGTACTCCTTATTGAGGACGATAGCGCTACGGCGCAGAGCATCGAGCTGATGCTCAAGTCCGAGAGCTTCAACGTCTACACCACCGATCTCGGTGAAGAAGGCGTCGATCTCGGCAAACTATACGACTACGATATTATTTTGCTGGATCTAAACCTGCCCGACATGAGCGGTTACGAGGTGCTCCGCACCCTCCGCGTCGCCAAGGTTCAGACCCCCATCCTGATCCTTTCCGGCCTCGCCGGCATCGAGGACAAGGTGCGCGGTCTCGGCTTCGGCGCCGACGACTACATGACCAAGCCGTTCCACAAGGACGAGCTGGTTGCCCGCATCCACGCCATTGTGCGCCGCTCCAAGGGCCACGCCCAGTCGGTCATCACCACGGGCGAGCTCACCGTCAATCTCGACACCAAGACCGTTGAAGTGCAGACCCAGCGCGTGCACCTCACCGGCAAGGAATACCAGATGCTTGAGCTGCTCTCCCTGCGTAAGGGGACGACGCTCACCAAGGAAATGTTCCTCAACCACCTTTATGGCGGCATGGACGAACCCGAGCTCAAGATCATCGACGTGTTCATCTGCAAACTGCGCAAGAAGCTTTCGGTCGCGACCGGCGGCAAGAACTACATCGAAACCGTCTGGGGTCGCGGCTATGTGCTGCGCGAGCCCGACGAAAGCGAAGTCTACGCCGAAAACGTCGCCTGATCCCCTTCAGGACCCTTCGTCGTTCCAATCCGCCCCGCGTGACGCAAGTCCCGCGGGGTTTTCTTTGTTCTTTACTGGTCGCATCAAGGCGGCAGGAACTTGGCTGATGCACAAGCGTTAGCGTTTGTGAGTTGAACTCGGGGGCTAGCCGACATGTCTGATGTTTCCAAACGCCTGCGCGATCCGCTTGTGCTGATCATTCTCGTGATCGCGGTGGCAGGCTGGCTGGCCTTCATCGCCATGTGGATCAATTCATCTACCTATTCAGGCCAGCAGGGCGAAACCATCGTGGCGCTGACGGGCGAGCGCGATGATCTGGCCCAGCGCCTTTCCGACCACGAAGCCGCCCAGGGCAGCCTCGACGAACTCAACACGCAAATTGCCACGGCTCAACAGGACGTCGCCGCGCGCACAGCCTCGCTGGAAACAGTGCGCACCGAACTCAGCGCGCGACAGGCTGACCTTGAAGCGGTGAATGCCGATCTTGAAGCACGCCGCGCCGAGGCAACCACGCTACAGGAGCAGGCCGACGCCGCGACCCAGCTCACCGCCGAGCTGACCGGACAGCAGCAGGAATTGCAGGCCCAGATCGATACCGCCAACCAGCAGCTCACCGATATCGGCACCCGCCTCGAGGCCGCCCGTCAGCAGGAAGCTACGGCAACCGCCAATTCAGCCCAACTCACCAGCGAAGCCGCCTCCGCCACCAGCAATCTGGCCGAACTCCAGAGCCAGTTGCAGACCGCACGCGAACAGCTCACCACTGCGCAGACCCAGCTCGCCGACCTTGCCATTCAAAGCGAAACCGCCGGCACCGATCTGCAGGCCCTGCAGCAGCAGGTGGCGGAATTGCAGACCCGCCGCGATGAGTTGACCGCCGAAGTCCAGGGCTATCAGGACCAGCGCGACGAGTTGCAGCCGCAGGTGGAGCAACTCGCCCAAACCCTGGCCCAGCGTGGCGAGGAACTTCGTACGCTCGAAGAGCGGATCGCGCGGGCCGTTGCCACCTCCGACGAGGCAGCGACAACCGGGCGTTACGCCGTAGGCAGCGAAGGCCAGGCACGCGGCATGACCCTCGATCTAAACCCCGATGGCAAGTTCACCCTCACCGATCGCGCCAATCGCACGGTCAATGGCGATTACACCCTGACCGACAACCAGCTATCGCTCTCCAACGCCCAGGGCGCCATCGGCAACGCTACCTTCCCCATGACCTGCCCGGTGGAAGCCAACGACAACGGCTTCACCATCAGCAACGCCGAAGGCTGCGTCCTCTCTGGCCTGGCTTTCGAGCGTGCCCAGTGATCGGCGTCTGGGCATATTGCCAGTCCCGCCACTAACCCTGTCGAAATCCATCATCCCCCCTCGTCGTGTGCACAGAAGCAACTTGCTCGCCAGCGTCACGAAAGGAACCCAAGATGATCCGCGCCACGATTGCCACCGCAACCCTGCTCATGGCCACCGCAGCCTTTGCCCAGTCCGAACCCTCCGGCAGCACGGTCGAGGTCAACGGCATGCAGATGTACTACGAAATTTCCGGCGAGGGTGACCCGCTGGTCGTGTTGCACGGGGCCTATATGAACATCCCCACCATGGGCGAGATCATCCCCATGCTGGCCGATACCCACAAGGTCTATGCGCTCGAAATGCAGGGCCATGGCCGCACCAACGACATCGATCGCCCCATCACCTACCCCAACCTCGCCGACGACGTCGCCGCCTTCATGGATGAGGTCGGCCTCGAACAGGCGGATGTGTTCGGCTATTCCATGGGCGCCGCCGCCGGCCTGCAACTGGCCATCCGCCACCCCGAAAAGGTCGACCAGCTCGTCGCCGCCTCGGTTGCCTATGACGAATCCGGCTGGCAGCCCGCCTTCCGCGATTTCATCCCACAGATGAACCCCGACATGTTTGCCGGCTCGCCGATGGAAGCAGAATGGAAGAAGCTCGCGCCCAACCCCGATGGCTTTCGCGCTCTTGCTGAAAAGCTGATCGCGCTGGAAAAGGAGCCCATGGCCTGGGAAGCGGACGTTAAGACGCTCAAGACCCCCGTGCTGATCATCGCCGGCGACGCCGATGTTTCCACCCTTGAGCACAATGTTGCGCTGTTCCGGCTCCTGGGCGGTGGCGTCATGGGCGACATGGGCGAGCCCCTGCCCGCTTCGCGCCTCGCCATCCTGCCCGCAACCTCCCACACCGCCGTCATCAATCAACCCGACCTGCTCCGTGCCTTCATCGAACCCTTCCTCAAGGGCGAGACCCCGGCTGGCTTCATGGGCATGTAAGGCTCCACACCATCTGTGGCGCGGCGTCTTGCAGCATGAGGTCAATGCTGGTTTGATCCGCCGCGATGAAAACCGAGTCAGATACCAATCGCGCCATCAGCGCCGTCTGGAAAGATGAACAGCCCCGCCTTATCGCGGGGCTGACCCGCATGCTGCGCGACATCTCTCTCGCCGAAGAACTGGCGCAGGACGCCCTGGTGATTGCCCTCAGCAATTGGCCTAAGGCGGGCATCCCGCAAAACCCCGGCGCCTGGCTGATGCAGACGGCCAAGCGCCGCGCGATCGACCTGTTCCGCCACCGCAAGATGGCCGCGACTAAGCTGGTTGAAGTCGGCCACACCATAGAAACCGATGTGCCCAACCACATCGAAGCGCTGCACGAGGCCATGGATGACGAGGTGGGCGATGATCTGCTGCGGCTGATCTTCACCTCCTGCCATCCAATCCTGCCGGCGGAATCGCGCGTCGCGCTTACCCTGCGCCTGCTTGGCGGGCTCACCACCGAAGAAATCGCCCGCGCGTTCCTGGCCGCCGAACCCACCATCGGCCAGCGCATCGTGCGCGCTAAAAAGACCATCGCCGAAGCCGGTATTCCCTTCGAAGTTCCCAGCGGTCCCGAGCGCGCGGAGCGGCTGTCCTCGGTTCTGGGCGTGCTCTACCTCATCTTCAACGAAGGCTATTCCGCCACTTCCGGGCAGGACTGGATTCGTCCCCAGCTGTGCGACGAAGCCATTCGCCTCGGACGGGTCCTGGTCGGGCTGGTGCCACAGGATTCCGAAGCCCATGCTCTGCTGGCCCTGATGGAAATTCAGGCATCCCGTTCCGGTGCCCGCACCGATGCCAAGGGCCATCCGGTCCTCCTCGGCGACCAGGATCGTTCGCTCTGGAACCAGAACCAGATCAGCAGCGGTCTTCGCGCACTCGACCAGGCCATTGCCCTGGGCGGTGAAAACCGCCCCTATGCCCTCCAAGCCGCCATCGCCGCCTGCCACGCCCGCGCTCGCACCGCTGCGGAAACCGACTGGCCGCGCATCGCCCAGCTCTATGGCCAACTGGCGGCGCTTACCCCCTCGCCCGTCATCGAGCTCAACCGGGCCGTCGCCGTCTCCATGGCCAATGGTCCAGCAGCAGGTCTGGCCATCATTGACACCATCAAGGACGACCCGGCGCTGAAAAACTATCATCTGCTCTACGGCATTCGCGGCGACATGCTGAGCAAACTCGGCCGCCACACCGAAGCCATGCTGGAATTCCGCCGCGCCGCCGACCTCACCCGCAACGAACGCGAGCGCGCCTATCTGATGGGCCGGGCGGAGGAAAAAACTATAGGATGAGGACGGCCCTGATCCTGCCCAGCCCGCGATCTGGTCCTCTCGGCCCTCAGGGGAGAGGGCTAGGGTGAGGGGTGCGATCTATCAGCTATGCAGATCGCTCAGCTTCCACCTGAACGACCCCCTCAAGCCGCCAGCTCGAACTTCGCCTCAAGCACCGCCCGGTCAAACGGCTTCATCATATAGTCGCTGGCGCCGGCTTTCAGCGCCATGGCAATCGCACCGATGTCATTCTCGACCGTGCAATAAACCACCCGCGGTTTTTCCCCGCCGACATAGCCCCGCAATAGCTTCAGGAATTCCAGCCCGTTGAGGATTGGCATGCTCCAGTCGAGCAGGATCGCGTCGGGCATTTCCTGCCGGCATTTATCGAAGGCTTCCTGCCCGTCCTCGGCTTCCTCGACGATATAATCCATGTCCTCGAGAATACGCCGCGCGACCTTGCGCACGACGCTGGAGTCATCGACGATCAGACAGGATTTCATCGAACCGGTTCCGCAGAGGCTGACGCACATACCGATTATGTGCCACACATGCTACCGATTGGTTAGCATTATGCCGAGACTTCGGCGGCCGCTTCAACGACAGCCTTCGGCGTGGCCCTGAAAAAGAACACCGCATCCTCGATGCCGATGGCGATTTCCATATCGGTCATGCGCGCCAGAAGCCCGGTATAGAATGGCTGGATGCCGCGTGCATCGACCGAACCTTCTTCGGGCATGCCCGACAGCAGCCCGGCAGCGCCGGACGGGATCAGCGTCTTCTGCCGCTTTTCGGGGTCGCTCCTGGATGTGAACTCGAATTTTTCGCTGCCTGCTTCGCCAGTGATCGAGGCCGTGACCTGCCCGCCACGCGGCACCGACATGGCCGCGATCAGCAGCATGTTCATGAACAGCTTGGCCTTGTGCTTGGGCAACAGGATCAGCGGCACGTTCCATTCCAGATCGGCCTTCTCGATCTCGAACAGGATGCGCGCCACGCGCTCGCATTCACGCGTGTCGATATCGGTGCCAGCCGTCGAGGATGCGCCATAGGCCAGCCGCGCAAATTCAAGCTTGGCCCGGCTCTGCCGCGCGGCGCTGGCGATCAGGTCCCGCGCGCCTTCGGCCATTTCCCCCTGGTTGGGATCGGCCAGAACTTCGAGCCCGTTGCCGATTGCGCCGATGGGGTTGATCAGATCGTGGCACACTCGGCTGCACAGCATGGCCGCAAGATCGGTGGCCTGGAGCTCGATGATATCTGCCATGGGGGACAATCTCCGTAAGGCGTCAAGGCGCCAAGAATCACTAGGTGCCGACATTAAAGTGAGAAGGTTAAAAGTGGACCCCAAAAACCGGGCCGCCGTCAGTTGACCGAAAGCTGGCGGGAAAGACTGGCCCATTTCTCTTCCCCCGTCCGCGCGGCAGCATCGGGCGCCAGCAAGAACGCTTCCCGATTGGCTGCCGAATAGAACAGATAGAGCCGCTGCTTGAAGACCGTATAAATCCGCGGATCGCTGTCTGCCACGAAGCCGCGTGAAATGCCCATCCCGTCATGCCCACCATATTGCGGCGCATAGATTTCAGGCGCCCGGCTGAACACGTCACGATTAGCCGCCGTCGCAAAATGCCAGGGCACGTTCTGCCAGGTGAATTCGAAATCGGGTCGGCCGGCGACAGGCCTGTCCTCGGTGAAATAACTCACCGGATCATAGCCCGACATGGCGATGCCCGTCAGCGGATCGGTAACGATCAGCGTCACCACCGATTGCGCTTGCAAGGGCGCGATTGCGGCAGAAACCATGCCGAACAAGGGCAAAACAAAGGCCAGCATGGTTAAGATTTGTTTAGAGGTTTGCGTCATCATTGGTCCAATGATCGGCAGGCCGGACGTGCGGTGTCGTGACGTAAAACTAGGGCCCAAGCCTTAACGAGACCGTAACTGCCTGCCTCGCCGCGATCCCAGGAGATCCCAGATGATCAAGCGCCTTGCCCTCCTCCTTGCCCTGCTGGCCTCCATTGTCGCTCCCGTGCCGGCAGCCTTTGCCCAAGGCTCGCTCAGTGATACCTATTCCGGCGAAGAACTGGTCGAAAGCGGCCGCGAGTTCTTCGGCAGCGCGTCCCAAGGCCTTGCGTCGCTGGTCGAGCGTGCCGTCAGCGAATTCGGCCTGCCCAACGGCTATATTCTGGGCGAAGACGCGGGCGGCGCCCTGTTTGCCGGTGCGCGTTACGGCGAAGGCACTGTTTACACCCGCAATGCCGGCCAATACGCCGTCTATTGGCAAGGCCCCTCCCTCGGCTTCGATATCGGGGGGGATGGCTCCAAGGTCATGATGCTGGTCTATAACCTAAACCAGATCGGCGACGTCCTGGGCCGCTACGCCGGGGTAAATGGATCAGCGTATGTGCTGGGCGGCTTCGGCATGACGGTGATCAAGCGTGGCCCTGTTGTCATGGTGCCGATCCGCTCAGGCGTCGGTGCCCGGTTGGGCGTCAATATCGGCTACCTCAATTTCACCAACCAGCCCACCTGGAACCCCTTCTGAGCTAGGGCAGTACCGGTCGGGCGAAACCGCGAAAGCTCCTGCGCATCAGCGGCAGGAGTGTCGCCGCCAGATAGGCCAGTCCCATCAGCACAAACGCCGGCGCAAGTCCCACCAGACCGATCAGCGCCCCGCCGACGAGCCCGCCTAACGGAATCAGCGCCCAGCACAGCGCGCCATAAATCGAAGTCACCCGCCCCACCAGCGCTGCGGGAATACGCTCGAACATCACGGCGGAGAGGATCGGGTTGAGGAACCCCGAAGCAAACCCCGCCGTCACCAACACCGCAAAAATCCCCCATAGCGGCGCCTCGACAGCAAACACCACAAAGCGAGGGAAACCGGTCAGGAGAAAAGCGACTGTGTAGACCAGCAGTCGCGGCAGCTTCTCCCCGATCATCGCGGCTATGATGGCGCCAAGCATGGACGCACCCGCGAAAGCCGCGAACATCATGCCCAGCAGCGCCGGGCCGTGTCCCGATTGCTGCGTCCAGACCGGCAGCAGCACAGTGGCATAGGCCTGGTCTAGCAGATTGGTTGCCGCCACCATGATGACGATCCCCATCAGCACCGCATCGGATCTCAGAAAACGCCAACCTTCGGCAAAATCCTGCCGGTAAGAGCGGCGCTGCGGATGGCCCTCGGCTTTCGCTCCCCTAGCAAGGCCAACCAGCAGCACCAGCGCAGCAAACCCGAAGGTTGCTGCATTCACCCAGAGCGCCTCGACCGCCCCGATCCAGCCGATCAACGCCCCCGCTCCCGCTGCGCCCGCAGTGGATGCCAGCCGTTCGATAGCGCCGACCACCCCCGTCACCCGTTCGAGCGGCAAGCCGGCAGCCACCGCCACTTGCGGCACCAGCGACTGTTTTGCCGCGTCGGATGGGCCACGCAACACGCCGAGCAGGAACACGATCGGCAGCAGCACCGGCACGCTGAGCAGGCCCAGCCCATGCAGTAGCGGCACCAGGCCCACCACCAGCACGCAACCCAGATCGCAGGCAATCGCCATGGATCGCGCACCCAGCCGGTCGATCAATGGCCCGCCCACCGCCTTGGCCACGACGTAGGGCAGCATCTCGGCCATGGCGACAAGGCCGGTCTGCATGGCGTCTCCAGTGGTGCTCAGCACCAGCCAGGGAATGGCGATGGTCGAAAGTCTCGTTCCCGACAGCGACAGCGCCTCAGCCACCGCAAGCGTCAGAAACGGCCGCCCGGTCACTTGCCCAGCCGTCCCGGATAGGGAAACGCGTGCAGAATGAGCGAAAAAGGCTCCCTGCCCCCTTCCAGCTTTTCCCCAAGCGGGGGCGCATTGCGCATCGCCTCCCACAACAGATCCATGATCTTGGCCGTCAGGGCGTCGGCCTCGCTGGCCGTCAGCGGAATGGTCAGGTCACTTGCCGTGCTGGCCTTGCGCCACGCTTCGGGAAGTCGCGCATATTCCTCCACGGCCTGCTGCATCTGGCTAACCTGTCCGGACAGCGCCGCCTGGGTAAACGCCACGCCCAGCTCAAGGTCTTCCCCGCTTGCACTGGCACTTAGCACCGACGTCGTCTCGTGGCGGGCTCGCCACCAGCGTTCCCGTCGCGATGGACCCGGTGCATCCTCGATAAAGCCGTGCTGGGCCAATTGGCGCAGATGGTAGCTGGTGGCGCCGCTGTTAAGACCCAGCCGCCCCGCCAATTGTGTTGCAGTCGCAGGTCCGTCGATCCGCAACATTCCCAACATGCGCAGCCGCACCGGATGCGCCAGTGCCTTGAGCGCGGTTGCATCGGGCACGACATTGCTGACCTTGCGCATGGCAACCCCTTCTTCAGATGAGCCTCAGCATAAGTCTGCAAACATTCCTTTGCAAAGATTCCTTTGCAGTCACAAAACAGCCATTGATGCATTGTTGACCTGCATGTGGGATAAAACGACAAGTCACATCGGCCCTGGCCCCTGTGCCAAGGAAAAATTCCGCCCCATGTGTCGGGCGCGCGTTTGGAGCTCAGCCCATGCTGATCGAGAACATGATGTACTTCGCGCTGGGCGTGCTGGTTGCAGGGCTGATCGCATTGATCATCCTGCCCGCCGTCTGGAAGCGCGCAGTACGCCTCACCAAGCGCCGCATCGAGGCTGCAACGCCGATCACCATGGCGGAATTTCGCGCCGACAAGGATCAGTTGCGCGCCGAATTCGCGCTGACCACGCGGCGCCTCGAAATGACCATCGAGGCGCTGCGCGGCAAGCTTGCCGAGCAATTGGGCGAGTTCAACCAGGCGCGCAGCGATCTCGGCGTGCTTAACGCCGAACGCACCAAGCACGAGGCCATCGTGCAGGATCTGGAAACCCGCGCTGTCGAGCTGCAGTCGCGTCTCGGAGAACTCGAGCGCGAGAACACCGATCTGGCGCAAAAGCTGCGCATGCGGGAACGCGATCTGGAGGTGCGCACCCAGGAACTGGCCGCGCTACGCGAGCCCCCTCCAGCCGACGAGGACAGCACCCCACCCGAGCTGGAAGATGTCCTGACCGCCCAAGCCCGCATTGCCAGCGCGGAAAACCGGCTCAGCGCCCTTCTGGCCGAAACCGGACAGGTGGTGGAAATCACCCCCGGCCACAACGAGCCGCTTTTGGCGGACGAGCTGACCCAGGAGGAAGAATTGGGCGCCTTGCGCAGCAAGGTGGCCGATGTGGAAAACACCATCCTGACCGATTGGGACAATGACACCGCTGATGAAGCCGCCTTGCGCGAAAAGCTCAACAACATCGCGGCCAATGTCAGCCGCCTCGTCTATGCCGTGGAAACCGACAATACCGGCAGCGGCGAGAGCGAAAGCCTGTTCGACCGCGTCCAGCGCTTCGCCGATGACGGCGACAGCCTGACCGATCCTCCCCCGGACACCACGAGCGAACGCTCAAGCGCCGTGTCGAACCGCATGGCCGCGCTGCAGGAAATCCGGGGACGCTAGTTGCCGATTACCACGCTGCGGTTCATCTCACCCGTCGCCAGATCGAACAGCGCCAGCGTCGTTACGCCACCCACAGTATAGGTCACGTTGATCTGCCCTTCGCTGACCAGCGCCGAGACCACCTGGGCATCGGCCGGCAAACTGACCGCTTCCGCGATAGCGGGCGGGGGTGCATCGCGCATCACACGATAGACAAGGGCGAAGCCAATCGCCATAAAGCCCAGCAACAGGATGCCGATCGATATCCCGAACGAACGGCGCGCCTTGCTGAACATGGCCAGCGCCTCGGGGGATAGCGGCTCATCCGCTTTGGGGCCGCTAGGCCCGTTCTCGTTAGGATTGCTCATGGCCGATAATACCGCACTGGAGTTCGAGGTCGACGAAGTCGAAGTCGTCGTTGACGCCGACATGGCCGGCGGGCGGCTTGATGCCGTGCTGGCCAGGGCTCACAATGTGTTGAGCCGCAACCGGATCAAGGATCTGATCCTGACCGGCGCCGTCACCATCGACGGCCAAACCGTCAGCGAGCCCAAATACCGGCTTACCGCGGGCGAGACAATCACTCTTCTTGCCCCACCCCCAGAAGATGCCGAACCGCTGCCCGAGGATATTCCGCTCGACATCCTCTATGAGGACGACCAGCTTATCGTCATCAACAAGCCCGTCGGCATGGTGGTGCACCCTGCCCCCGGCTCGCCCAGCGGCACTCTGGTCAATGCCTTGCTGTTCCATTGCGGCGATAGCCTCGTCGGCATTGGCGGCGTCAAGCGCCCCGGCATAGTGCATCGTCTAGATCGTGACACCTCCGGCGTCATGGTCGCCGCCAAGACCGAAAAGGCGCATAAGCACCTCTCCGAGCAGTTCGCCGATCACGGCCGTACCGGCCCGCTGCATCGCGCCTATCTCGCCTTTGTCTGGGGCTCGACTGAAACTGGCAAGGGCACGGTCAATGCCCCGCTCGGACGCGACCAGAACAACCGGCTCAAGCAGGCCGTGCGCAAGGATGGACGCGAAGCGATCACCCACTATTTCGTGGAACAGCGCTTCGGCGACGAGGGCTGGGACATCACCCGGGTGCAATGCCACCTCGAAACCGGCCGCACCCACCAGATCCGCGTCCACATGGCCCATATCGGCCATCCTTTGGTCGCCGATGCGGTCTATGCTTCAGGTTACGCGACCAAGATCAACAAGCTGCCCGCCGACGTCGTCGAGCCGCTTGTAGCACTTGGCCGCCAGGCGCTGCATGCGGCCGAGCTGGGCTTCGAGCACCCCGTCACAAAGGAGGAAATGTTCTTCGAAGCCCCCCTGCCGCCCGATCTGGAGGCATTGCAGGAGGCTCTGGAGAACTATAACAAGGCCTTTGCGCGCTAGCCCTCACTGCATGGTGAATGAACCAGACCTTGCACTGGGACGTATTGATACCAAGGGCAAAATCCCGATATTCGGCTGATCCTTGCCGATTTGTAACCGTTTTGGCGGTTTGGTCCTCTTACAATCGCCAAATTGCCGATTATATATTCATCGTAGTTTGCCGATGGGTCGAGTGAACATCGGCCAGGCTATCTGCCCTCGAGGGCGCTATTCGGTTTGCGTGGGCTTTCGCAAATCTGGTGTCCTCGTCTCGGGGGAACATGAAAGGGGTGCAATAAATGGCCCAGACCAATCTTCCAACCCTCTCAGCCGAAGGCGGGCTGAGCCGTTATCTTCAGGAAATCCGCAAGTTCCCGATGCTGGAACCGGATGAAGAATTCATGCTGGCCAAGCGCTACAAGGAACATGCCGATCCCGGCGCTGCCCAGAAACTGATTACCTCGCATCTGCGTCTCGTGGCCAAGATCGCCATGGGCTATCGCGGCTATGGCTTGCCCATCTCGGAAGTGATTTCCGAGGGCAATGTCGGCCTGATGCATGCAGTCAAGCGCTTTGAGCCCGACAAGGGCTTCCGCCTGGCGACCTATGCGATGTGGTGGATCCGCGCCGCCATCCAGGAATATGTCCTGCGCAGCTGGAGCCTGGTCAAGATCGGCACCACCGCCGCCCAGAAGCGCCTGTTCTTTAACCTGCGCAAGGTGAAGGGACAGATCGCGGCCCTGGACGATGGTGCACTCCATCCCGACCAGATCAAGCAGATCGCGACCACGCTCAAGGTAACCGAAGACGACGTGGTCTCGATGAACGCCCGCCTCTCCGGCGATGCCTCGCTCAACTCGCCCATGCGGGCTGATGAAGGCTCATCGGAATGGCAGGACTGGCTCGTCGACGACACGCCGAGCGCTGAAACCAAGCTGGGCGAAAGCGAGGAATATTCCGAACGCATGGGCTTGCTGAACAACGCGATGGACGTGCTCAACGAGCGCGAACGCGCCATCTTCCATGCCCGCCGCCTCCAGGAAAACCCCTCGACCCTCGAAGAGCTGGCCCAGCAATACGAAGTCAGCCGCGAACGCATCCGCCAGATCGAAGTCCGCGCCTTCGAAAAAGTGCAGGACGCCGTCAAGGAAGCGGCGAACGCAAACTAGGCGTTAAATGATCGAATGACAAAGGCGGGCCCAGTGCCCGCCTTTTTTGTTACGAGAAGCACACCGCCTCACTCCCCAATCGTGTATGGCACAATCCCTCCCACCCACCCACAGATGTTTCCCTCGGGCTCGACCCGAGGGCCACTCTCCCCACGGCACAAGCGACGAGAGACCCCGGATCAAGTCCGGGGGAAACGCCAGTGGGTGTGGAAGCCACAAGGGAAAAGGACCTAACTTATCCCCCTTCTCCCCCCACCCACGGCGTCATGTCATCATCCCCCCATTCCCGCACATGCTGCGCGGTCGCGACGAACGGTCGGTGCGGGAATGCCGGGTGAGGTGGGGGTCGCTCCATCTCCTGTGGCACAAGGATGATCTGGCACCGATTAAAGCCCCCGGTGTGACTTTCGGCACGGGCGACTAGCCGCAGACGGTCCTTACTCCATAGAGCCCCCGGAAACATGGGGCGAGGTGGGTTCCACCTCATACCAATTTTGCCGGACGACCGGCACCGGGACGAACCTCGCCCCATGTCGCAGCCTGCCGCGACAAACACCGACCCATCACCCGCAGGGCATCACGCCCGGGCGGCGCTTCGGCTCGCCTGCACCAGATCCCACAACCGCTCCTTGGCTAGAATCAGCAGCCACGGCGTATCATCCGCCGGCACGATCTCCACCCGCTCGCCATTGCCCTCATTGGACGTGCCGATCAGCCCGCCCGGCTCGAGCCGCAACCCATCCATGGGATAAAACAAACCGCTGGAGCGCTCGAACCGGATCGGCACCAGCGGATGGATCGAAACCCGCTCACGCCTGCCAGCTTCGAAGCTGATCGATCCCACCACCGCCAATGCCACATCCACCTCATCCACCAGCAGCAGCCGCCGTTGGGGCGCATATTGCAGCACCGCGCTCAGCGCCGCCAGCGTGTGGTCGAGCCGCCTGCCCGTCATGCCCAGCGCCAGCGTCACCGGCGCCTTCGTTGAATACAGCGCCTTCTGGAAATCGGTGGTGATCTGCTCGGGAATATGGATCACCCGCGTCCGGCGCTCCCAGCCGGATCGATCCTGCAGCGAATCGAGGTCGCCGATGATCGCCGCCGGCACCAAGCCCGCCGCGCCAATGGCATCGGCCCCGCCATCGGCTCCGATCAGCACCACGCCACGGCGGTGGAGCGCCACCAGCAGGCCGGGGTCCACGGCACCACCCCCAACAATGGCAATGGGG
This sequence comes from Devosia naphthalenivorans, assembly GCF_003056355.1. Classification (GTDB taxonomy): domain Bacteria; phylum Pseudomonadota; class Alphaproteobacteria; order Rhizobiales; family Devosiaceae; genus Devosia; species Devosia naphthalenivorans. Next base: position 149,556 of record NZ_PYVW01000002.1, on the reverse strand, counting down.
CCTTCAAAAGCGAGGATAGGCGCGTCCGCTGTCGTCACGGAAGTGTCTTGCACTACGATACAGCTCTCATTAAGTGTGTGGCGTCTCGCTGGGGTGTTCCGTGAAACCGGAGCTGAGAATTACCCATTGAACCTGAACCAGGTCATGCTGGCGGAGGAAGTTCGAGATGGCAAGAGCGTCTCGGCGCCAGCCATTGACACACATCCCTTCACTCATGGCCGCAACCATTGAAGGGATTGACCCATGGTCAAATTCACATCCATTGCGCTTGCGGTCCTATCCGGACTCATCGCTGGCCCCGCCATCGCCCAGGACGCGCCAAAGCTCACCATTTACACCTATGATGGCTTCGCCGCCGAATGGGGCCCCGGCCCCAGCCTCAAGGCAGGATTCGAAGCCATTTGCGGCGATTGCACCGTCGATTTCATCGCCGCCGACAGCTCCATCGGCACCCTGCGCCGCGTCCAGCTGGAAGGCGAAACCACCGAAGCCGACCTGATCGTCGGCCTCGACACCGCCATCGCCGGCGAAGCCCGCGCCACCGGCCTGTTCGCCGAACACGAACTCGACCTCAGCCACCTGGCCCTGCCGACCGAATGGACCGACACGACCTTCGTGCCCTTCGACTACGCTCACTTCGCCTTCGTCTATGACACCGACACGCTCACCACGCCCCCCAAATCCTTCGAAGAACTGATTGCCCTGCCCAACGACTTCAAGATCGTGGTGCAGGACCCGCGCTCGGCCACCCCTGGCCTCGGACTCGTGCTCTGGATTGCCGCGGCCTATGGCGACCGCGCCCCCGAGATCTGGGCCGGCCTCAAGCCCCACATCCTCACCGTGACCCGCGAATGGAGCGAGAGCTACAATCTGTTCCTTGAGGGCGAAGCCGACATGGCGCTGAGCTACACCACCTCGCCCGCCTACCACATCGTCTCGGAAGACGATCAAACCATCCACGCCGCCCTGTTCGACGAGGGCCATCTGGCCCAAACCGAAGTTGCTGGCATGCTCAAATCCTCCGACCAGCCCGAACTGGCCCGCCAGTTCCTCGACTATCTGGCATCCGTTGATGGCCAGAAGATCATCCCGACCACCAACTGGATGTTCCCGGTCACCGACCTCGGCGCCGACCTCGACCCCGCCTTCGCCAGCCTGCCGCAGCCCGAAAAAACTCTCACCATCAGCGACGAAGACATTGCCGCCAACAGCCAGCGCTGGATCGACGAAATGCTGGCGGCTGTGCAGTAGACCGCGATATGTCCGCACCCACGGCACAGCACCCTCCCCCTTGCGAGGAGGGTTCATATCGGGCTCGTTGCGCCGCCGTTTCAGTCGACACCCTCCCCCTTGCGGGGAGGGATCAAGGGTGGGGGGCGTTTAGCCCTAATATTGGGGCCAACCGCCACCCCGTCCCAGCCTCCCCCGTCCCAGCCTCCCCCGTCGAGGGGGAGGTGCCGCCCGGTGGAAAGGATGCATCGCATCTCCACCGCCAGTCATGCGCCCACAGTGAACAGTACCCCCGTCAAGGGGGAGGTGCGGCCTGGTGGTCGGCACGGTATCGCGGCCTGCCATGCTGACCCTACCCCACCGCCCGTTCCGCATCGCAACCGCGATCACGCTCGCCGCCGCCATCGCCACGCTGATCGCCCTGGTGCTCTGGGCCATCCTTGCCGCAGCAACCGACAGCAGCAGCACCTCGCGCATCGACATCCCCCATTTGCTCCGGATGACCACCATCCAGGCAGGCCTGACCACCGTGCTCTCCCTCGCCGTTGGCACCGCCCTGGCCTGGTCCCTCAACCGCCTCCGCTTCCCCGGCCGTGACCTCGTCGTGGGGCTCTTCGCCTCCGCCATCGTCACCCCCGGCATGGTGGTCGCCTTCGGCCTCCTCGCCATCTGGGGCCGCAATGGCTGGATCAATCAGGCGAGCGAAGCGCTGTTCGGCGTCTCGATCGGCAGCCCCGCCTACGGCCTCTCCGGCATTCTCTTCGCCCATGTGGTGCTCGACGGCGCCTTCGCGGCCCGCATCCTGCTGGCGCGTCTCGACGCCGTTCCCGCCAACCGGCTCAAGACCGGCCAATCACTTGCCCTCTCGGCATGGCAGCGCTTCACCCTGATCGATTGGCCCGCCCTGCGCGGCAGCCTGCCCGGCATCGGCGCGATCATCTTTCTCCTCGCCTTCACCAGCTTCCCCATCGTGCTGCTGCTCGGCGGCGGCCCCGCCAACCAGACGCTGGAAGTCGCCATCTACGCCGCCGTCCGGCAGGATTTCGACCTCAGTGGCGCCGTGCGGCTGGCGGCCACGCAGATCGCCGTCTGCTCCATCGTTATCCTCATCGCCTCCGCCCTAGCCCCGGTCCCCACCAGTTTCGGTGCGTCGACGCCGCCGCGTTGGCGCGACTCATCCACCGCCCGCATCCTGCAAGGCCTGGTGCTCGCCATCGCCACTCTCGGCTTCGTGCTCCCGCTCCTTTCCGTACTGGTCGGGGGCGTCGGCAGCATCGGAAGGGTCCTGGCCCAACCGACCTTCTGGTGGGCCGCAGGAACCAGCCTCGCCGTCGGCAGCGCCTCGGCCCTGCTCACCCTTGCACTGGCCCTTGCTCTCGCCATGGGGCGCGGCGCGACTGCCAACGGGCCACTACGCACCCTGCTTGGGATGCCGGCCTTCGCCTATCTCGCCGTCCCCGCTGTGGTCCTCTCGCTCGGCTTCTTCTTGCTGGTCCGCTCCCTCGGCATCGCCCCCGCCCAAGCCGCACCTTTCGTGGTGATCCTGGCCAACAGCCTGCTCGCCCTGCCCTTCGCCATTGCCACGCTGGGGCCCCCGCTCGAAACTATCGCCCGCGGCCGGGGCAAGCTGATGCGCTCGTTGGGTCTTTCCGGCTGGCGGCAATTCCGGCTCGTGGAACTGCCCCTGATCGGTCGCGACCTCGGCGTCATGCTGGCGCTCGCCTTCTGCTTCTCGCTTGGCGATCTGGGCGTCATCGCCCTGTTCGGCACCCAGGATTTCCAGACCCTGCCGCTGATGATGTTCCGCGCGCTGGGCTCCTACCGCAACAACGATGCGGGCGCCATCGCCGCCATCCTGCTGATCGGCACTATCCTGGCCTTCGCCGGCCTGCCCAAACTCTTCGGAAAGATCGCTGATGCTGCGCGTTGAAGATCTGCTCTTTGTCCACCCCGGCCAGCCAACGGAGTATAGTTTCAGCTTCATCGCCGAGGCGGGTGAAGTCACCGCCATCTCGGGCCCAAGCGGATCGGGGAAATCCACCTTGCTCGACCTTATCGCCGGTTTTCTGGAGCCCCGCTCAGGCCGGATCACGCTCGACGATATCCAACTCGTGCCCCTCCAGCCCGAGGAGCGACCGATCTCGCTGTTGCTGCAATCGGAAAGCCTGTTCGAGCATCTGAGCGCCGGTCGCAACATAGCCCTTGGCCTGCCACCGCGAACCTCGAAGGACACCACCCGCCAGAAAGTCGGTCAGGCACTGGCGGAGGTTGGCTTGAGCGGCGTCGAGCACCAAATCGCCGCCACCCTCTCAGGCGGGCAAAAGCAGCGCGTTGCCCTTGCACGCACCTTGCTGCGCAACCGGCCCGTTCTGCTGCTGGACGAACCTTTTTCGGCGCTTGACGATGAAACCCGCCAAACCATCCGCGACCTGGTGAAGACACTCACCATTCGCCACCGCTGGCACACCATCCTTGTCAGCCATCACGCCGACGATGTGGAACAGTTGGCGCAGCGCCGCTACCGCATCGAAGCAGGACGGCTTGAGCTCTATTGAGCCCAGGCCGTGAAGACTTCGTCGAACATGCCCTGCGCCTCTTCGTCCTTTTCCAGGGTGATGATGGCGTTCCGCCCGGTGCCATAGACCACCGCCAGATCCATCCACTTGCGGGATTCGAGCAGGTCGGTATTGGTCTCGAGGTCGTTCGGCGAGGCACTGAGTGCAAACAGGAACGAATTGCCCACGACCCGCGCCGAGGCACCAACCAGCGGCGTACCCGGCACCAATTCCTCGTTCTTGAGCAACACGCCCGGCAGATTGGCGATGGTGCCGCCGATAAAGGTGTCGTTGACGTCGAAGTCCACCTCCATCAGATGGCTCGCCGGCAGGCTCGGATCGGAATTCTTGCGGATGGTGATCTCGACGCCCAGATTGCGCGCCGGAATGCTGGCATTGCCCACGATCGTCGGCAGGCCCAGTTCGTCCTCGCCCTTGGTCCACTCGATCGTGCCCGAGAATGGCACTGCGCCGGTCCGTCCGTCCGCACTTGCCTCAAGCAGCAGCGACTGGCTACCGGCGAGAACCGCAGGATCTACCGAAGCCGTCGGATCGGTGACGTCGGCAGCCATCGCAGGATCCTCGACCGGCAGGCGTTCTTCGCCCTTGGGCTCTTCGGTGGCGCCGATGCCGGGCAGCACGCTCTGGGATGGTTCGGGCACGACCGGTTCTGGCGTCGGCTCCAGCCGGTCTTCAACCTGCAGGCCGTCCAGCGTCGACGTTGGTTCAGGGTTGGTGGCCGTGGCGGTGTTCCCTGGCCCCTCGGTCACGGGCGTATCCGTGGGCTGAACCGGGTCCAGCGTCGGGGTTGTGCTCGGCGAGACATCGGCTGTTTCGGTCACCGGGGCACCCTGGCCGAACATCTGGTCGAGATCGATATAGCCTTCACGCCAGGCCCAAAAGCCTGCGCCGCCAGCACCAAACAGCAGTACGGCGAAAACGATGAGGAAAATCGTGACACCGCCGCTTGAGCGCGCTGCGGCCGGTGCGGCAACAAAGCCCGCCTCTTCCGGCTCCGCCGCCGGAGGCGCCTTGGGCGCCGCAAACATGCGATCGGCAGCCTCCCGGGCCGTCTCCGCGGCCGGCTCGACGGGAGCTTCCGTAATCTCGGTAATCTCGCCGCGTGCCTCACGGTCCAACGTCTCGATAGCGCGCTCGATGACGCTTTCGGCTTCGGTCGGATCGGGCTGGCTCGCTTCAAGTTCGACTTCTCGAACGCTGGACAGAGCCGTTTCGACCGGCTGTGTAGCCGGCAAGATCAGCGGAACGACATCCTGTTGCCGCGCCACGGCCTGCCCACGGCCAAGGCTTGGCTCCAGCCGTGGCGCCGTGCTCCCCACCAATGGCATCGGATCACGCCGTGGTTCGAAACCAGGGCTCTTGAGCGGAGCTTCGGATGGGCGGCTCTTGTTCGGTACGGGAGAAGTCGGGCCCGATTTGACGACGCTGATCGGCGGCGTCTTCGGCTCCAGCTTGGCAACCGGCGGAGTTTCGGTCGCCTCGACCGGCTCTTCGGCGGCGACCACATCGCTCCCCGACGCCGCAGCAGCCTGGGCGATAATGTCCTCGATCGAGACCACTTTGGCCGAGGGCGGAGCGGCAAGCGGAGGCTCGGGCTCGTTCACTTGCGCTGGCGGCTCGGCTATAGGTGCAGGCGGCTCGTCCTCAGCGGCCTCAACCGGCTGGGGTGCCTCTACCGGTTCTGGCGCGCTGACCGGAGCCGGCGCGGCAGTCTCAACCGGGCGAGCAGGAGGCTTGGGCGCAAAGCGCGCCCCCAAACCAGCGTCGCGCCCCAGGGAGATGATCGCCTCGCTGGCTTCCTGCTCGACCTGGCGGATACAGTCTTCAAGCTGCAGCCGGTGTTGGGTGATATCACGGGCCGCCAGAGGGGGTTGAATAGCGCGCAATTGGCCCACAAGAGCCGAACGCGCCTTTTCATAAACCGCACGTCGTGCGGCACCATTATTCTCCGGCAGCGCCGAGATGGCCCGGCGTAACAGCTCTTTGTAGTCCGCCATTGGTTACTTGATACTCACGATGTCAGCGACGTGTTGTAACAAAAAAACTCAGTCTTGGAATGGGTCAACGACAAGGATGGTGTCGGCTCGCTCCGGACTCGTCGACAACATCGCCACCGGAGCCCCGATCTGCTCTTCGATATAGCGAACATATTTGACAGCCTGGGCCGGCAACTCCGCCCAGCTGCGGGCGCCTGCGGTGGTCTCGGACCAGCCTTCCAGCGTCTCGTAGATCGGCTTAACCCGCGCCTGTGCCCCCATTGAGGCAGGCAAATAATCTATCCGTGATCCGTCCAGTTCATAGCCGACGCAGACCTTGATCTCCTTGAGGCCATCCAGAACGTCCAGCTTGGTCAGGGCGATTCCCGAAATGCCGGACGTCTTTACCGTCTGGCGCACCAGCACCGCATCGAACCAGCCGCAACGCCGTGGCCGGCCGGTGTTGACACCCACTTCCCGGCCGACAGTCGCCAGGTGCTTGCCGATCTCGTCGTCGAGTTCGCACGGGAACGGGCCTTCGCCCACTCGGGTCGTATAGGCCTTGGTGATTCCCAGCACATAGCCGATCGCCGTGGGCCCCAGGCCCGAACCGGCAGCGGCCTGGCCGGCGACTGTGTTGGACGAGGTAACAAACGGATAAGTGCCGTGGTCATTGTCGAGCAACGCACCCTGCGCGCCCTCGAACAGGATGCGGGCCCCGGCCTTGCGCTTGTCGTCGAGCACCTGCCAGACCTGGTCCATGAAGGGCAGGATTTCGGCGGCGACGGAGGTCAGCTCGTCATAAATGGTCTGTGCCTCGATCTCGGCAAGACCCATGCCCCGGCGCAGCGCATTGTGGTGCCCGAGCAGGCGCTCGATCTTCACCATCAACGTATCTGGCTCGGCCAGATCGACCAGGCGGATGGCGCGACGGCCCACCTTGTCTTCGTAAGCCGGACCGATGCCGCGCTTGGTGGTGCCGATCTTGAGACCCGAATTGGAGTCTTCGCGTATGGCATCAAGTTCGCGGTGCAGCGACAGGATCAGCGGCGCATTGTCGGCAATACGCAGTATTTCCGGCGTGATCTCGACACCCTGCCCGCGCAGCTTGGCCATTTCCTGAACAAAGTGGTGCGGGTCGACGACGACGCCATTGCCGATGACGCTGAGCTTTCCCTGTACCAGGCCCGATGGCAGCAAGGCGAGCTTGTAGCTGACCCCGTCAATGACCAGCGTGTGGCCGGCATTGTGGCCGCCATGATAGCGCACCACCACATCGGCGCGCTCGGAAAGCCAGTCAACGATCTTGCCCTTGCCTTCGTCGCCCCACTGCGAGCCGACGACCACCACATTAGCCATGAAATACCTTCTCCAGGATAGGCACGAGACACAAAGGGCCCGACCGCCACGGCCGCACCCTTCCCAATATCGGACCTCTGTTTCTCAGGCTGCCGCAAGAATTTTGCTGGCGGCCGAATAACTGCTAAGTCCGATTGTCCTTACATCACCATGGCGACGATGACAAAGCCGCAGACCTATGAAAATCGCGGCAAATCGGCCCGCGTTCTCGAACAGCCCTATCTTTTGCTGATTCTCGCCCCTCTGTTCTGGGGTGGTAATGTGGTCGCCGCGAAGATGGTGGTAGGGGAGATCGACCCATTCTTGTTGCTGGCAGCCCGTTGCGTTGGCGCGACCTTGTTTATCTACCCGTTCGCCTGGCGCTTCGTTGCCGCGGACTGGGGCGTGATCCGGCGCACCTGGCCCTTGGTCATGGGTTACGGCGCCCTGGGCTACGCGCTTTACAACGTCCTGCTTTATGTGGGGCTTACCACCACGACGGCCGTCAACTCCTCGATCGAGACCGGCGCCCTGCCGATGATGATTCTGCTGGCCAATTTCATCATCTTCCGCGTGCGGGCAAGTTGGCTGCAAATCCTTGGCGTAGCAATCGCCATCTCAGGCGTGATGCTGACCGCCACCCATGGCGATCCGGCGCGCCTGCTGACCCTCGATATCAATATGGGCGATGGCTTCGTACTGCTGGCCTGCCTGACCTACACTGCCTATACCCTGGCCCTGCGCTTCCGCCCGCAAATGCACATGATGAGCTTCATGGCAGTGGCTTTTACCGGCGCGGCCATCACCGGGCTGATCATGCTGCAGCTCTTCGGCCCCGGTTTGGCGAGCTTTTCGACACTGCCGTCGATGTCACCCGCAGTCTGGGCCGTGCTCGTCTATGTCGCGATCTTCCCATCCATGTTCAGCCAGGTCGCCTATGCTCGCGGCGTCGAACTGGTTGGCCCCAACCGTGCCGCACCCAGCCACAATCTCATTCCGGTCTTCGGCGCACTTGGTTCGGTGATTCTGTTGGGCGAGCGGCTCGAGCCATACCACTACCTGGCTGCGGCGATCATTATTGGCGGCATCGTTCTTGCCGAATGGGCCGCCCGGCGCACCTGAAAACAAAAGGGCCGGCGCATAACGCCGGCCCTTGTTCAGTCTGCTTGTTGTCGCGCTTAGAACCGCAGGGCCTTGGCCTGCTTGACGCCTTCCAGCGCCGCCACTTCCGAAAGCTGAGCTTCCGTCAGCGTTCCATCGATGGAAACGAGCGCGATGGCACCGCCACCGACTTCCTCGCGGCCCAGGTTGAAGTTGGCGATATTGATGCCCAGCTTGCCCAGCACAGTGCCCAGGCGCCCGATATGGCCCGGCTTGTCCTCATTGGTCACATACAGCATGGACGGCGACAACTCGGCTTCCATGTTGATATCCTTGACCTGGATGATGCGCGGCTTGCCATTGGCGAACAGCGTACCAGCCACCCCGCGAGTCTGCCGCTCGGTGGTGACGGTCAGCCGGATATAGCCCTCATATGCACCCTGACGATCCCGGTTCGTTGTCTCGACGGTAATGCCGCGATCCTTGGCGATCTGCGGGGCCGACACCATGTTGACGTCACCCAGCGAAGGCTTCAGCACGCCATTGATCGCGGCCGCAATCATCGGCTTGGTGTTGAGTTCGGCCACATTGCCTTCGAACTCGATCTTGATGCCCGTGATGGCCGTCTCGGTCAGCTGCCCCGCAAACGAACCCAGCGTTTCCGCCAGCTTCACCCATGGGGTCAGGATTGGCGCCTCTTCGGCCGAAATGGAAGGGAAGTTCAGCGCATTGGTGATCTCGCCCGACATGAGATAAGCCGAAATCTGTTCCGCCACCTGCAGCGCCACGTTCTCCTGCGCTTCAGTGGTGGCCGCACCCAGATGCGGCGTGCAGATCACGTTGGGCAGTTCGAACAGCGGGTTGTTCTCGGCCGGCTCGGCCAGGAACACGTCGAGAGCCGCGCCCGCCACCTGGCCGGACTTCAGCGCATCATAAAGGGCCGCTTCGTCAATCAGGCCACCGCGTGCACAGTTGACGATGCGCACGCCCTTCTTGGTCTTGGCGAGCGCTTCGGCACTGATGATATTGCGCGTCGCATCGATCAGCGGCGTATGCAGCGTGATGAAGTCAGCACGTGCCAGCAGCTCGTCCAGCTCGACCTTCTCGACACCCAGCGTCTGCGCGCGTTCCGGCGACAAGAATGGATCGAACGCGATCACCTTCATGCGCAGGCCGAGCGCGCGGTCAGCAACGATCGAGCCGATATTGCCCGCGCCGATCAGGCCCAAAGTCTTGTTGGTGACTTCAACGCCCATGAAGCGGTTCTTTTCCCACTTGCTGGCACGGGTCGAAGCGTCGGCCTCAGGCAACTGGCGGGCCAGCGCCATCATCATGGCGATGGCATGCTCGGCGGTGGTGATGGAATTGCCGAAAGGGGTGTTCATCACGATGATCCCCTTCTTGGTGGCAGCGGGGATATCGACATTGTCGACGCCAATGCCGGCGCGGCCAATGACCTTGAGGTTGGTGGCGGCCGCGATGATCTTTTCGGTCACCTTGGTGGCCGAGCGGATTGCCAGACCATCATATTGACCGATGACTTCGAGCAGCCTTTCCTTGTCCTTGCCCAAATCGGGCAGGTAGTCGACCTCGACGCCGTTATCCTTGAAAATCTGGACGGCCGTGGGGCTGAGCTTGTCGGAAACGAGAACCTTGGGCATGACGCCCTCCTTGCTTTCGCCATACCGATGAAACGGTATGTGAATGGAATTTTGGGTGAGATGAACGGCGCAGTCAGCGCCGTTCAGGATCGTCAGGCAGCAGCCTGGCCGAGCGCCGACTTTTCCTGCGCGAAGGCCCAATCGAGCCACGGCACGAGCGCCGCAAGATCGGCTGCCTCGATCGTGGAACCGGCCCAGATGCGCAAGCCCGAAGGTGCATCCTTATAGGCGCCGATGTCATAGGCAACACCGGCCTTGTCGAGGCGTGCCACGATCGCCTTGGCGAACGCCGCCTGCTTGTCCGCGTCGAGAGCCGTCACCGCCGGATCGACGATCGAGAAGCAGACCGACGTGTTGGACCGGTTGGCCGGGTTCTTGGCCAGGAAATCGATCCAGTCAGTCTTGGCGACCCAGTCCGCCAACACCTTGAAATTGGCGTCGGCACGCGCCTGCATGGCGGAGAGCCCACCCAGCGCCTTGCCCCATTCCATGGCGTCGATGGCATCTTCGATGCAGATCATCGACGGCGTGTTGATGGTGGCAGCCTGGAACACTTCCTCCAGCAACTTGCCACCCTTCGTCAGGCGGAAGATCTTGGGGAGCGGCCGGTCGGGCTTGAAGGTCTCGAGCCGCTCGACGGCGCGCGGCGACAGGATCAGCACGCCATGGGCAGCCTCCCCACCCAGCGCCTTCTGCCACGAGAAGGTGACGACATCGAGCTTGGCAAAATCGAGGTTCTGCGCGAAAGCGGCCGAAGTGGCATCGCAAATGGTCAGGCCCTGCCGATCGGCAGCGATCCAGTCGCCATTGGCGACACGCACGCCCGAAGTCGTGCCGTTCCAGGTGAACACCACGTCACGGTTGAAATCGACCTGCCCCAGATCCGGCAGGTCGCCATAGGGCGCGTTGATGATGCGGACATCATCCAGCTTGAGTTGTTTGGACACGTCGGTGACCCAGCCCTCGCCGAACGATTCCCAGGCCAGCATGTCAACCCCGCGCGCACCAAGCATGGACCAGAGCGCCATTTCCACGGCGCCGGTGTCGGACGCAGGGACGATGCCGATGCGGTAATCAGCGGGAACCTGCAGCAGTTCACGGGTAAGATCGATGGCACGCTGGATGCGCGCCTTGCCGGGCTTGGAGCGGTGCGAACGGCCGACCAGCGCATCGCCGAGCGCTTCAACCGTCCACCCGGGACGCTTGGCACATGGGCCCGACGAAAAATTTGGATTAGCCGGTTTTACCGCCGGTGCGGTTTGGGGCATATCAGCCATCTTCAGCGACCCTCCCAGGTCTATGCGTCTCGCGTTAGGGCGAGATGTCCTGAGACGGGAAATACGCCGCCAGGAGCAGCGCGTCAACGGGCATTCGAAGATGAGCTGCTGAATCCTGCACCACCCATCTCGACGCCCAGGGGGAACGTATCGAGACCGGAGAGAACGCGCGCTCGGCCGATCAAAACCGCCTGTCGGCGCAGCGTTCCCGGCCCCCAACCGCCGTTAAACCGCCACGCCAGCAATCTGCTTGATGTAAGCCAGACCGCGCCTGTACTCGGGTACATCGAAATGCTCAAGCATCAACGGCACGTCCCGCCTCAGTTTGTCGATCTCGGCAATGTAGGCGCCGTAGTCCAGATTGCCGTCGCCGGGAGGCACTTCGTCGAAGTGGAATGAGATCGTGCCCGGCCCGCCCTTCATCACGATGTCCTTGGCATGGCAGGAGACAACCCAGGGCCCTAAAAGCTCGAAGGCGTCGCGGATCATGCGCCCGGTATTGAAGTAGAGGCGCGGGCTGATCACAATGTTGACCGCGTCGATATGGGCGCCGAATTGCGGACGGTCGATGGCTTTGAGGAGCTTGAGGTAGTTTTCGGCCGTGTCGGTCACCAGCCATGGCACCATCTCCAGCGAGAACTTCGCTCGCTTGGGCTTTACCGCATCGATGACATAGCGGGCCGTCTCAACCGCGCGCTGAAAGCCGGCCTCGCTCTGATTGTCGGGGTGGGGGCCGTAATCGTAATTGTCGCTGAGCTGCCACTTGTCGCCGGCGTGGCCGACAGTGCCATGAAAGGCAACACAGGCCCGGGCGCCCAGCTCATCGGCGAGGGCCAGTTGGTGGACCGCGTAATCGAGGTTGGCTTTGCGCTGGTCGTCGTCATAGGCGATCAGATTTTTCCAGGCGCCGCCCTCGGCGATGACCACGTCGGCGGCGGCCATGGCTTTGACGATTGCGGCGATCTCGTCGCGGTTGTCGATGCTGATATTGGGCATGTAGGCGGCATTGTAGCCGAAGGCGACATGGGCCTGGGCATAGGCTTCGGGATCGCCACTATAGTCGATGCCGTAGCCGCCGATTCTCAAAGCCATGATCCGTCCTCCTCAGAAAAACCAAAGCTGCCCGATGCCCGGCTAGTCCGCCCTGCCCGCGGTGCTGTCGCGCACAATCAATTCGGGATCAATCATGGTGACCCGCGGTTCAGGCAGACCATCGGGCGCGGCGATCAATTGCAGCAGACGCTCTACCGCCAGTTCCGTCACCATATCGACTTCGTATTTGACCGATGAGATCGGCGTGGCTGCATGTTCGGCAAACTCGATGTTGTCAAAGCCGATAATGGCGACGTCCTTGGGAACGCGCAGGTTATTCTTCTGGGTCCAGCGCAAGGCGCCAATGGCCAGGGAGTCGTTGGCCGCAAACACTGCCGTCGGGCGGACGGGCACGCTCATCAGGCGATCCATGGCCCAATAGCCGCGAATGACCGTATTGCCCATGGGGTCTGCAAGCAGGTCATCGTCGACCTTCAGGCCAGCCTCCTTGTGCGCCTGGTCATAGCCGTCGCGCTTTTCCAGGTTCCCCTTGGCATTTGAGGTATCAATGATGCCGATCCGGCTATGGCCGATGTCGATGAGATGGCGCACGGCCCGATAGGCGCCGCGCCGCTCGTCGATGCAGACCGCGTCGATCCCTGCATCGGGATCCCCCACCAGTAGCACCACCGGATAGTTCGCCCGCCGCAGCCGGCGAATATGCTCGAGCTCGCGGTGGCTGCGCGGATAAATCAGCATCCCGTCCACCTGCCGGGAGCGGAACATTTCGATGACGCGCTTTTCCTCGTCGAGATTATTGTTGGATGTGGCGAAGAGCGTGGAATAACCCCGCTCCGATAGCGTCATCTCGACCGCCCGGGCCACTTGCGTCAAAGCCGGGTTGGTGATGTCGGTCAGCACCAGGCCAATAGTTTTGGTTTCGCGGCTGACCAGCGACTTGGCGACGTGATTGGGCAAGTAATTGAGTGCCTCGGCCGCCTCGCGAATGCGGATCGAAGTCTCTTCGGGAATGCGTGGACTTTGCCGCAAGGCCAGCGACACCGTATTGACGGAAAAACCGGTCCTATCGGCGATGTCCTTCAAGCGAACGGTGGATTTGCCCATGATCTCAACCTACCCAAGACGCACTACGAGCGGCGCGGCCTGCCCGATATGCGGTTTACGCGGCCAACAAATGAAGATCAAAATCATGGGCGACAATACACACCAGCGCCGGCTGTAAACTAGACGCCTTCTGCGTGCAGACGTCGGATTGCCTGATATTGCAAGCAGTCCGGATGCATTTCCATCAGCTCGATGCGGTTGCCGTCGGGATCCTCGAGCCAGGCCTGACGGTTGCCATCGAGCCCGGCCTTGGGTTCGGAGAGTAGCGTAATTCCCGCCGCCTTGATGCGATCGCAGGTGGCGTCGAGATCGTCGATGGTCCAGCACATATGGGTCATGCCATTGGTGTGCCAGCTGGCGGGTGCGCGATCGTTCTCGGCGCCGGGGAAAATTTCCAGATATTGCTCGTCGGTTATGCGCAGATAGACCAGCCAGGTCTCGCCATCGTCGCGCTTCAGCCGCAGCATTTCGGGAAAGCCGAGCTTGTTGACGTAGTAGTCCAGCGATTTTTCAAGGTCGATCACATTGATCGCGACGTGCCCGAGACTGGTTATGCCCTTCATGATTCCTCCCGCCGACATTGCGGCCATGCCTCTACGTCTCCGCTGGCGACAGACCAGCGGACCGCCCCGAGATATCAGCAAGGGGCGACCAATAGGAACGTTAATACGGAAGGTATTATCCCAAGCCGCGACGTTGTCAACAGCCGCAAATCATCTCAGTCCCAGTCAGGTCCCCGTGCCGGATCGATGACGCGCTGCCCGCGATCCACCGCTTCGATGGCCGCAATATCGGCGTTGGACAGGACAAGTTTGGTCGCCAGATAGTTGGACCGGATGCGGTCCGCCCGGCTCGATGTGGGGATGGCGATGTAGCCCTTGGCGAATTCGAAGGCCAGGGCAACTTGCTCCGGCGTTGCGGCATTACGCGCTGCGATTTCGGCGATGACCGGCACATCGCCGAGGATGCCGCGGGCAATTGGCAGGTAGCAGGTGACGGAAATTCCCTTGTTGATACAATAACTTGCAAGCTTCTTGTTTTGCAGCAGCGGATTAAGCTCAAATTGGTTATTGGCGATCTTGAGGTCGCCCAGAATGGCTTGCGTCTGTTCCAGCATGGCAATGGTGAAGTTGGAAACGCCGATCAGCCGGGTGAGACCGAGGGCATGCGCTTCGGCCAATTGCTCGATATAGACCGGCAGCGGCACGGCATTGTTGGGCGATGGCCAGTGAATGAGCGTCAGGTCAAGCTGATCCAGCTGCAGATTGTCGAGGCTCTCCCGCAATGACGGAATGAGGGCTCCGGCACCCAGATTGCCGGTGGCGATCTTGGTCGTAACGAATACTTCCGAGCGGTTGAGACCCGAGCGCCCGATCGCCTCGCCAACCTCCTTCTCGGTGCCGTAGTCCTGTGCGGTATCGAGATGGCGATAGCCCGTCTCCAGCGCAATCAGCATGGCTGCGATTCCAGCCTCGCCTTTGCGTGCATAGGTGCCGAAACCCATAGCGGGTATATCATATTGATTTTGCATAACTTTCCTCCACATCCACTCCAATGCCAGCGACCCGTGTACGCCATTGGCCGATCAAGACACCCACTCGACAAGCGAAAAGTCTATTGACGGATCGCTCTGCATGAACCTAGTTTAACGATAATACTGCCCGCAAGAGCTGACACGACGAAGAGCGGAACAATCCGCCGCGACGTGCAAGGGAGGACGAGCATGACCTTTCGGTGGAGCCGATGGTCACCCCAACTGGCACTCGTGCCGGCAGGATTGGTGACCTTGGTTGCCTTCATTGGCGCCATCTTGTGGACCATCTATCTGTCGCTGACACGCAGCCGACGGCTGCCGGAATATGAGATCGACTGGTCCGAATGGGGCCGGCAGTATGAGCGGCTGTTCAAAGACGACGCCTGGATGATCTCGCTGCAGAACCTGATCGTGCTCGGGCTCGGCAGTGCTCTCGCCATCGTCTTCGGCTTCATCCTCGCGGCCATGATCGACCGGGAA
The DNA here is from genome assembly GCF_003056355.1 of Devosia naphthalenivorans. Classification (GTDB taxonomy): domain Bacteria; phylum Pseudomonadota; class Alphaproteobacteria; order Rhizobiales; family Devosiaceae; genus Devosia; species Devosia naphthalenivorans. Next base: position 134,226 of record NZ_PYVW01000002.1, on the reverse strand, counting down.
AAGCGCGGCGAAAGCCTGTTTCGCACCGTGTTTCTCTATCCACTCGCCATCTCGCTCATCGTGACCGGCGCCGCCTGGCGCTGGATGTTCAATCCCGAGCTTGGCGTCGAGCACTTCATCCACTCGATCGGCTTGACCTGGGTCAATGCGAGCTGGCTGGCCCGGCCGGAGACAGCCATGTATGGCGTCATCCTCGCTTCGGTCTGGCAGAGCGCCGGCTTCTACATGGCGCTGATGCTGGCAGGCCTAAAATCGATCAATTCGGAAATCTGGAGCGCGGCCCGCCTCGATGGCGTGGGCCTGTTCAAGCTTTATACCGAGATCATCATCCCGATGATGAAGTTCACCTTCGTCACCTGCGCCATCCTGCTCTCGCTGGGCGTGATCAAGGCTTATGACGTCATCGTCGCCATGACCAATGGCGGCCCGGGTCAATCGACCTATGTGCCAGCCTACTTCACCATCCAGGCGCTCTCGGCCAAGGGCAATCTCGGCTTTGCCTCGGCCGCCGCGGTGCTGATGCTCGTAATCACCGCCGCCGTCTTCCTGCCGCTGGTGCTTCTCACCGCCTGGCAACAACGCCGCTCGGGAGCCACGCGATGAACGACATGACCGCCTCCCACAAAGCCCTGGGCGCGGAAATAGCCGTCCGCAGTGCGCCCTATTTCCCGCGCAAGAAGAAGGTCATCACCGGCCGTTCCATCGCCGTCATCGTCTTCCTGTCGATCTGCGCGCTGTTCTTCTGCGTGCCGCTCTACGTGGTGATCGTCACCTCGTTCAAGACCATGGACCAGATCCGCGAGGGCGCCATGTTCGCGCTGCCCAATGTGTGGACCCTGGAAGCTTGGGACCATGCCTGGAATTCGGCTTGCTCGGGCACCCGCTGCGAGGGCCTCAAAGTCGGGTTCTGGAACTCCGTGGCCATCCTCATCCCGTCGCTGATCCTCTCGATCGGGCTCTCCATCGTCACCGGCTATGCGCTGGCGTTGTGGAACGTCAAATGGGCCGGGCCATTCCTCTTCATCCTTTTCATCTGCGCCTTCGTGCCGTTCCAGATCATCATGTTCCCGCTGATCTCGATGACGGCAAGCCTCAAGGTCTATGGCAGCATCTGGGGTGTCGCCATTATCCACGCGATACTGGCCATGCCGGTGCTGACCCTCATTTTCCGCAATTACTACAAGGATATTCCGCAGGAAATCATGAGCGCCGCCGTGATGGACAGCGGCTCGTTCTGGAAGATCTTCTTCGAGATCATCCTGCCCATGTCAGGCAATATCCTGATCGTCGTGCTGATCCTGCAGATCACCTCGGTCTGGAATGATTACCTCATCGGGGTGACCTTCGGCGGCATGGGCGGGCAGCCGATGACGGTGAACCTGGCCAACCTCATTACCATCTCGACCGGCACCGTCCGCTACAACGACAACATGGCAGCGGCCCTGCTCACCGCCATTCCACCCCTCGTCATCTATTTCTTCGTCGGCAAGCTCTTCGTTCAGGGCATCACCGCCGGCGCCATCAAGGGTTGACCGATATGCCCCGCGTAAGCTTCGAGCACATCACCAAGACCTACGGCCTGATGAAGGTTCTCGATGATCTCAACCTCAGAATAGACGACGGCGATTTCCTGGTGCTGCTGGGTCCCTCCGGCTGCGGCAAGACCACGCTGCTGAACCTGCTGGCGGGTCTGCTCGATGTCACCGATGGCCGCATCATGATCGGCGAGCGCGACGTAACCGACCTCGATCCCAAGGATCGGGGCTTGGCCATGGTGTTCCAGTCCTATGCGCTCTACCCGACCAAGACCGTGCACGGAAACCTCAAGTTCGGCCTTTCAGCCAGCAAGCTGCCGCGCGACGAAATCGAAAAACGCATCACCTGGGCCGCCAAGCTGCTCCAGATCGAGCCGCTCCTGCATCGCAAGCCGGGCCAACTCTCGGGCGGGCAGCGTCAGCGCGTCGCCATCGGCCGGGCGCTGGTCAAGAATGTCGGCGTATTCCTGTTCGACGAGCCGCTTTCCAACCTCGATGCCAAGCTGCGTACCGAAATGCGCCTCGAGATCAAGAAGCTGCATGACCAGCTCAAGTCGACCATTGTCTATGTCACCCACGACCAGATCGAAGCCATGACCATGGCCACCAAGATCGCGGTGATGAATGCCGGCGTTATCCAGCAGTTCGGCACGCCCGACGAGATTTACGAGCGTCCGGCAAATCTCTTTGTCGCAGGCTTCATCGGCTCTCCGGCCATGAACCTGCGCAAGGCCAAGCTGGCGCTAGCCAACGGCAAGACAGAGGCCATCTTCGCCTCCGGCGTGCGGCTCGACGTTTCCGACTACCCATTCGTTGCCCCGCCGCAGAACGGAAACGAAGTTATCGCCGGACTTCGCCCCGAACACTTCACCCTCGCTGCCACTGAGGGGGCGGCCGCAACCTTCACCGTGCCGGTTCAATATGCCGAGCGCACCGGCCCGGACGCCAGCGCCTATTTCAGCTTCGAAGACGATCTGCTTGCCCTGCGCGTCGATCCCGACATCGCCGCGCGGCTGACACCCGGTCAATCGATGGGGGTCAGCTATCTTAAGGGCAAGACCAACCTGTTCGACGCCCACACCGGGCAGAGACTGTAGGCAAACGACAAGGGAGAGAGAACGATGTCTAACAAGAGACTTGCCGGCATTGTCGCCGGCCTGTTGCTGAGCACTGCCTCATTCGGCGCCATGGCCACCGATCTGGTCATCTATCACAGCTGGTCCGCCCCGCCCGAAATTGCCGCCCTCAACGTCATCAAGGCCGGCATCGAAGCCAAAGGGCATAGCTGGACCGACATCGCCATTCCGCACGACACCGGCTCCAACGTGAACCTGATGAGCCTGATCACCGGCGGCCAACCACCCAACGTCTTCATGGAATCCAATCCCGGCGTTTATCGTGACATTGCCAGCATGGGAATGGGCTTTCCGCTGACCCAATGGTTCACCGAAAACGCCATCGTCGACAAGCTGCCGTCCGCCGTGGCCGCCTCCATCACCGTCGATGGCGAAATCGTCAAGGTGCCCCAGGCGCTGCACATCGACGGCATGGTCTACTACAATATGGAGGTCGCCAAGGCCGCAGGCGTCGACCCGACGGCTTGGGATTCCCTGGACGCCATGTTTGCCGATTTCCAGAAGATCCGCGACGCCGGCTATGCCCCGCTAGCCGTCGGCAGCCAACCGTTCCAGGTCGGCTATCTCACCCATGCACTGGTCGCCGCAGTGGCAGGCCCTGACCTCTACAACAGCATTTACGGCGAAGAGGTCGATCCCGCTGCGCTGGACGATCCAGCTTTCGCCAAAGCCTTGGAAACCCTGCGCCTGTTCGCCAACGAAGCAGGCCCGCAAGCACAGAACCGCCCCTGGAACGAGACCACCAACGAGGTGATCACCGGCAAGGCGCTGATGCAGGTTCATGGTGACTGGATGAAGGGCGAATGGCTCGGCGCCGGCAAGGTCGCGGGCACCGATTTCGGCTGCATCGAAATCCCCGGCGCACAGGCCGTGGTGGTGACCGTCGATGCGTGGGGCCTGCTCGGTGGCACGCCCGAGGAGGTGCAGACCGCTGAGCTGGACTTCGCCACCGAAGTGCTCGATCCGGGTGCGCAGGCCAAGTTCGCCGCGGCCAAGGGTTCCACCCCGGTGCGTCTGGACGCTCCGGCCGAAAGCCTCGACGCATGCTCCACCGAGGTGCTGCGCATTCTTGAGGACCCTGCCCAGCAGGTGCAGAACCCACACAATACCGCCGACGCCGACTGGCAGGATTCGATCTGGAACGTTGTCTTCAACTTCTGGAGCGATCCCAACATGACCGTCGAAGACGCCATCGCCCAGATGCATGAGAACTACGACATCATCCTGGGCTGACACGCCTCCTCCCTGGGCCGGCGACCGCATTGGCCGCCGGCTCCCAAACATTGCAATGGACCAGAACAATGGACAAGCGCCTGCTTGATGAGGACGAAGTAATGCAGATCTGCTTCGTCACCGACGACGTAGTGAAATCTGCTCAGTGGTTCTCCGATCTTACCGGCAAGCCCATGCCCACGGAAGGCAAGGCGGCCGAACCCGATGAGGCCCAGGCCATCTACAAAGGCAAGCCGGCCGATGTCGGCTGCCGCATCATGATGTTCAAGTTTGGCAATATCGACGTCGAGTTCCTGCAGCCGGGTCCCGAAAAGAGCGCCTGGCGCGACCTGCTTGAGCAAAAAGGCCCCGGCTGCCACCACATTGCCTTCCGCACCCGAAACCTGACCAGACGAAACGCCTATCTCGAAAGCAAGGGCCATAAGCTGCTGCAGCGCGGCGAGTTCGATGGCTCGCATGGGCGGTACGCGTATTACGACACGGTCAAGGATCTCGGCGTGATGGTGGAGCTGCTGGAGTTCGACAAGGACAAGGAAGCGCAGGGTTAGGGCTGTCCGTTAGGTACCATCCGTCCCACCCACCGGCGTTCCCTCGGGCTTGATCCGAGGGCCTCTCGCCATCCATGCCGTGCTGATAGCGGCCCTCGGCTCAAGCCCGAGGTAACACCGGTGCCGTGACTGCATCGAGCCAACAAACTCAGGCCCATCATGCCCTACCCCATCGCCTACCAGCTCTATTCCTCCCGCAATTTTCCGCCACTCGCGGACCAGTTGCCCAAGCTCAAATCGATGGGCTACGACGCCATCGAGCCGTGGCTGCCAGCCTATGAGGCCGATCCAGCACTGTTCCGCCGTCAGCTCGATGATGCGGGGCTGAAGTGCCTCGGCTTCCACATGCCGCTGGCGGGGCTGGTTGAGGAATCAAACCGCTTCATCGACATCGCCCTTACCCTCGGCGCCAGCGTGATGATACCGCCCTATGTGACGACGGAGGAGCGCAGGAACACGCCCGATTATTGGCAGGACCTAGGGCGCAAACTGGCGCGCGGCGCAGAACAGGCGATCCCGCACGGGCTCAAGGTCGCCTGGCACAACCACGATTTCGAGTATGTCCCCCTGCCCGATGGCACCAGGCCCATCGACCATATCCTTGAGGCTGGCGGGCCTGGCGTCTGGCTTGAGATCGACTGCGGCTGGATCGCCCGCGCGGGTGCCGATCCGGCCGCGGAGCTGAAGCGGTATGCCGGTCGCATCATCGCCATCCAGACCAAGGACACCTCGCCCCCCGGCACCACCGAGGACGATGGCTGGACCGCCACCGGCGACGGCATCATCGACTGGGCCGCCATGGCGCCCCTATTCCGACAGACCAGGGCCGACCACATCGTCACCGAGCACGACAATCCGGCAGACTGGCAACGCTTCGCACGGCGCTCCATCGACTATCTTAAGGCCCTGGGGCTCTAGCCGAACAACAACCCGACGCCAAGATAATCAAGTCGTTACTCAGTTTGGACCGCAGCAGGTACGCGGCACAATGTTGCCATCAGGCGCCAGCGGCGGCGGGATCACGATCAATTCGGAAGTCAATTACCTCGCTAGCCTGCGCGCCAAGGCAGGCTACGCAGCGGACACGTTCCTCGCCTATGTCCATGGCGGCGCTGTCGTAAGCGAAACTGACACCTCTGCGACATTCGACATTTCCGGTAGCGACGTCGGAGGCTTTAGCGGCGATACCCGCCTCGGCTTCACCGTGGGCGCAGGTTTGGAAGTCAAGGCCGCAGACAACATCAGCCTGTTCGCAGAATACGCCTACACCGACCTCGGCGACAACGTCGTCTTCACCAATCCTCCTGGCGCCGCCAACTTCGAACTGGAAGAGAAGATCCGCTTCCACACCGTCAAGGCTGGCGTGAACTTCCACTTCTAGGCAGCACTCCTACTGCAGAATAGCCAGGCCTCAGCATCAATGTTGGGGCCTGGCTTCGTGCGATGGTCTCAGGTGCAGATGGAGTTAATGAGGAGGTCTGAAGACCCCCTCATTGCGCTTGCTGGCTATTCAGCGGCGAGGAAGTCCGCGACTTCGAGGAGGATGTACTCGTTGTCATCGGCACGGCCTGCTTCACGACCTGTGGAGCCGGGATAGTTGTTGTCGTTGGCAACGACGATGGTGGTTTCATCGACCAGATCGACATCTTCGATGGTCACGAAGGGGAAGGTGAAGACGCCATCCTTGCTGCCGCGTAGAGCGATGCCATCGGGATCCTGGATGGCCATCAGGTCGATATAGGCGATCTTTTCAAGGACGCCGTTCTCGTCGGCACGGGCGAGATCAACCAGGTAGATGCGCTTGAACGCCGCGGCCTTTTCGCGCCCATCGTCACCTTCGTTGTTGTCCCGCTCGATAATCAGGCCACGGGTGCCTTCGAAGATGTTGAAGTCGCCGATAGCGTGGCCAGAATCATCGAGTGGATAGTAGCGAACAATGTCGCTCCAGGATGCACCGGCAACATCGAATTCCAGCATGCGGATGACGGGCTGTCCGTCGATGGTTTCCAGCGCCGCGGCTTCTTCATCGTAGAACGGCTTTTCGAGCAGCGGATAAAGCGTTGTGCCGTCCATCGACTGCGCCATGCCCTCGTAGCCACCCGAGCGTCCGGTGTTGATACCGGTGACGGGGGTGCCTGCAGCAGGCTGCGAGGTAAACTGGTTGTCCGGCGATTTGTAGTCGATGCCGCCTGGATTGGTCTTGACCACCTGCAACACCACGCCCTCGGCATCGACTTCGATCAGCCAGGGACCGAATTCGTCGCCGATCCAGTAGTTTTCGCCTACCGGCTGGATCGACTCGGGATCGAAATCGGCGCCGGTAAGATAACGGCTGTCGCTATGCTCGGTGACGATCGGGAATGGCACGACACGGTTCGGGTCCTTGAGGAAAATCGTCTCCTCGATACCGACCTTGCCGGCGTCCCAGTCCATCTTGAGGATGTTGAACATCAGCATGGCGTCAGCCGAGTTGGCCTTGTTGCCAAAGCCGTTGTCGGTCAGGAACAGGAAACGGTCATCGCCGAGCGAACGCACGCCGCTCATGCCCTGGAGGGGCTGACCGGGAAACGGCATGGCAACACCCGAAGCCGGATTGGCCCAGCCATAGGGCGTCTCGACACGTGTGCCGGAGGTGAAACGACCCGAAAGCTGAAGGCCGGCAGGCGCATCGGCCGGAGCAGGCAGGAAGGTCTGGGCTGGCAATTGCGCATGAGCCTTGAGCACGGCGTCGAACTTTGCAGGACCTTCAGCGGTGTCCTGTGCCACGGCAAACGCGGAAACGAAACTGAGGCTGACGCCAAGGGCGAGAGCTTTGAGCATTGTATTCTCCGGAGAAACTGACGCTTCTTCCTAGGCACCGGGCATGTCGCAATCATCACAACGACATGAAAGCCCTGTCACAAACCAGGAACCGCGGCCGCTTGTTGATCCCCTAGGTTCAGATGACAAGCTTGTCCTTGAGCTTGCCGATCATTCCGAGGCACGCGTCCAGCTGGCCGAGCGCGACATATTCGTCGGCCCTGTGGGCCTGCGCGATGGAGCCGGGGCCGCAGATCACGGTGGAGACGCCCAGCTGCTGGAACAGCCCCGCCTCGGTGCCGAAGGAAGCGCAGGTGGCCGGATCGCGGTTACCGGTCAAGGCACGGACAAGCGCCTCCGCCTGCGACGCGCTCATCGGTTCAAGGCCGACCACCTCGCCGATGACCGAGGTCAATATATCGGCCTCCGGATGCACCGCCCGCATGCGCGGCAGCAGCTCCGTCTCGACATAGCTTTCGATCCGCGACCGGGCGAAGGCGAAATCGGCATGGTTGACCGGCCGCAATTCCCACTCGACCGAACAGGTCTCCGCGATCACGTTGCGCGCCGCCCCGCCGGCAATCGTCCCCACCTGTATGGTGGACCAAGGCGGGTCGAACCGCGACTGCGCCGGTGCCCGCGCCTTGAGGTCCTCCGCGACATCGAGCAGATGGGTAATATAGCGCACCGCATATTCCACCGCATTGACGCCCAGATCGGGCTGGGACGCGTGCCCGGCCGTGCCCGAAAAAACCGTGGTATATTCGCAGCACCCCTTGTGGCCTTCGATGATGCCCATATTGGTCGGCTCGCCCACGATGCAGATCGCCGGCCTGGGGCCGGTCCTGGCCAGTTGCTCCAGCATGACTTGTGCGCCCAGACACCCCACTTCCTCGTCATAGGTAAAGGCCAGGTGCAGCGGGCGCTTGAGCTCGGCCTGGGCAAACAGCGGCGTATAGGCCATGGCGCAGGCGATGAAGCCCTTCATGTCGCAGGCGCCGCGGCCGTAAACGCGCCCACCGCGCAGCGTGGCGACGAACGGATCGCTGCTCCAGTCCTGTCCCTCCACCGGCACCACGTCGGTATGCCCCGACAGCACGATGCCGCCATCCATATCGGGCGGTCCGATGGTGGCGAACAGGTTGGCCTTGGAGCCGCCGGGGTCCAGCGTCAGGAAGGTGCGTGCGCCGATCTGGTCGAGCTTGCCGTTGAGATAGGCGATCAGCTCGAGATTGGATTGCTGCGAGATACTGGGGAAGGCAATCAGGTCCCCCAGTATATCGATCGTCTCGGTGAGCAGTGCGTGGGCCATGTGACGTCGGCGCCTAGGGTTTGACGACCAGTTCGCGCGACACGTCGGCCAGGCACTCGGCCGGCCCCCCAGCGCGAATGCGGATAGTTTCGGAGGTCTCGAAACCCCAGTCGTCGGTCCAGATCGCCGGCATGAAGTGAAAGGTCATGTTTTCGGCAAGGATCGAGGTGTCGCCCGGCCGCAGGCTCATGGTGCGCTCGCCCCAGTCCGGCGGATAGGAAATGCCCACGGGGTAGCCGGTGCGGGAATCCTTCTCGATCCCGTATTTGCGCAGCACCGCGAAAAAGGCCTCGGCCACCTGCCCGCAGGTATTGCCCGGGCGCGCCGCGTTGAGCCCGGCATCGAGTCCTTCCAGCACCGCCTCCTGCGCCTTGAGCATGCCGGCCGGCGGCTCGCCCAGATAGAGCGTACGCGACAGCGGCGCGTGATAGCGCCGGTAGCAGCCGGCAATCTCGAAAAACGTGCCCTCGCCGCGCCGCATGGGCCGGTCGTCCCAGGTCAGGTGCGCCGCCGAGGCATCCTTGCCGGACGGAGTGAGCGGAACGATGGCAGCATAGTCGCCGCCGAAACCATCGGTACCGCGCAGCCCCGCATCATATATTTCAGCCACCAGATCGCACTTGCGCAGACCATGCTCGGAAACATCGCGAATGCGCTGGTGCATGACTTCCACCAGCCGCGCCGCCCGCCGCATATAGACCAGTTCCTGCTCGGACTTGACCGCCCGCTGCCAGTTCACCAGCGCCGTCGCGTCCCCGATAATGGCGTTCGGCAGTTCCTGGCGCAGTGTTTCCAGGCACTTGGCCGTGAAATAATAATTGTCCATCTCGACGCCCAGCCGCCTGCCGGAAAGCCCCTTCTCGACCAGCACCTTGGCCAGCACCTGATAGGGGTGCACGTCCGGATTTTGCACATAATTGTCGGGATAGGAAAACATCGAAGCCGGATCGAGATAGCTGGTCAGCCGCGCGCCATTGACGTCCTGCGGCCGGCCGAACCACAGCGGCTCGCCCTCTGGCGGCACGATCACCGCCTGATGCACATAGAACGACCAGCCGTCATAGCCGGTGAGCCAGCCCATATTGGACGGGTCGGTGACGACAAGCACCTCGATCCCCGCCTTGGCCATGGCGGCCCGAACCTTGGCAAGGCGCGCGGCATATTCCTCGATCGAAAAGGCCAGGGTGATTTCAGACAATTCGCGTTCCCTCCGGGAAACCGTTCAACTGGAAAATATCTGGCCGGCCCCGGCCGCTTCGGCGCGCTGGCGGGCCAGCGTTGCGATGGCCGTGTCCTGCACGCCGGTGCCGGTCAGGTCGGCAATGGTGATCTGCTGGGGTGACGTACGGCCGGTTGCCTGCCCGGCGATGACTGCGCCCAACTCGGCAAAGAGCCGGTCCGGCGCGACCAGTCCGGCCGCGATGGCATGATGCAACTCGCCCAGCCGCCTTGTCTGGACGAGGCTGTCGGCCACATAGAGGTCGGCGCGCAAAACGGCCGCTGGCTCAATTTCGTTCTTGTGCTCGGCGTCGGAGCCCATCGCGGTCAAATGCTGGCCGGCTCGCAACCATTCGGCGCGGACCAGCGGCGTCGATGATGGCGTGGTGGTGACGATGATATCCGCGTCGCTGACGGCTGCCTCTGCCGTTGCGGCAACCGACACGGCGATACCATGTTCAGCCACAATGTCGGCGGCCAGTGTCTCCGCCTTGCCGCGATCGCGCGACCACAGCACGGCGCGGCGGATCGGCCGGACCAGGCAAAGCGCCGCCAGCTGCAGCCGCGCCTGCGCCCCTGCGCCGATAATGGCGGCGGTGGAAGCATCGGCGCGCGCCAGGTACTTCGCAGCAACCGCGCCCGCTGCGGCGGTGCGGATATCGGTGAGATAGCCATTGTCGAGCAGCATGGCCTCGACCAGCCCGGTGCGAGCACTGAGCAGCACCATGAGGCCGTTGACCGAGGGCAGGCCAAGCCTGGGATTGTCGAAGAAGCCCGGGCTGATCTTGATGGCGAAACTGTCGATCCCCGGCACATAGGCGGTCTTGACGTCCACCTCGCCACGCGCCTCGGCAATGTCGAGCCGCAGGATTGGCGGCATCACCACCGCCTTGGTGGCCAGCGCGCGAAAAGCGTCCTCGACGCAGGCGATTGCCTCAAGATCGAGCGGCACCAATTGCCGGAGCACCGCTTCGGTCAGGATGGTGATATCAGCCATGATCTCGCTCCGCCGCGAGGTCCGGGGTTTCGCCGGAGACGATACGCCGGTGCAGGTCCATGTCGATATTCTTGCCGCTGAGCAGCACCACGGCCGGGCCGGTGAGCGTCACCTTGCCGGTATGGAGCGCCGCAATGCCCACGGCCGCCGCGCCTTCGAGCACTTCGCCTTCCTCGAAATAGGCCGAGCGAATGGCGGCAGCGATATCGGCCTCGCTCACCAGCACCACCTCGTCGACCAGATCGCGGACCATGCCGAATGTGTGCCGGTTCTCCAGCCCGATCCCGCCCCCCAGCGAATCCGCCAGCGTCGGCAACTCCTCGACCGCCACCGGTCTGCCGGCATCAAGGCTGGCCCGCATCGCGGCACCGCGCTCCATGGTGACCCCGATGATCCGGATTGCCGGGTTGAGAGTCCTGAGCGCCAGCGCCACCCCGGCCAGCAGGCCGCCGCCCGACAGCGGCACCAGCACCGTGGTCGTGCGCGGCGCATCTTCCAGCATTTCCAGCCCGAGCGTGCCCTGCCCCGCAATCACCTCGGCATGATCGAACGGCGGCACCTGCGTCAGGCCCGCCTCCGACACCAGCCGGTCCACCTCCAGCTGGGCATCGTCCTGGCTGTTGCCGACGATATGGATTTCGGCCCCAAGTGCCTCGATGGCCCGCACCTTGTTGGCGGGTACGAGGCGCGACATGCAGATAACTGCCCTGGTGCCCGCGGACCGCGCCGCGCTGGCAAGGGCTCGCCCGTGATTGCCGGTGGACGCGGCGACGACGCCGGCATCGCGCTGGGCAGGATCGAGCGCCAATACGGCATTGGTCGCGCCGCGCAGCTTGAAGCTGCCCGTGGTCTGGTGATGTTCGCACTTGATCTGCACGGGCACGCCGAGCCGGGCGCTCAGCGCCACAGCGTTGCGTTGCGGCGTCCGCAGCACCCGCCCGGCAATCCGCTGGCGCGCCAGCAGGATCTCGGCAAAATCGATGGTCATGCCGGGCTCCTCCCGCTACCGTCGCAGATGTAGTCATAGGCACGTTCGCGAATGTGGCAAGACCACGCCGGCAAGGCCCATGTTTCGTGCCGCACTATGCCTGCGCTCCAGATAGTCGATCCTTCCAATCTGCCGCCGCCCCGCAGCCGATCCTGCTACCTGCCGGCCAGCAAAATAGACGTATCATCCCTCGACTCGAACGCTCCGCTCCGCAACGCTGGAGCCGGCTCAGTTCACCGTGACGACAGATCAAAAGCGCTGACTATTCAGCTCACTGGCCGGCAAAAGGCCACCCACTCCCCGACCGGGATTTCCGGTCGGACCAAGGCTATCCGGTCGCATCGGCAAGGCGACCGGCCAAAACAGAATATGGCGCGAACCGCCAACAGCAGGAACCGGGAGACAGAAACATGATCACGACCTTTACCAAAAATGCCTCGATCGCCCTCGTTGCCTTGACCGCGGCGGCGATGGCGACGACTGCGGTCAGCGCAGCGACGCTTGAGGAAATTCAGGCGTCCGGCACGATCCGCATCGCGGTCGCCAACGAGATCCCCTATGGCTATGTCGATCCCAATGGGGAATATCTCGGCGCCGGTCCCGACGTGGCCAAGCACATCGTCGAGCAGCTCGGCATCGAAAATATCGAGTGGGTGACCACCAATTTCTCCTCGCTCATTCCCGGCTTGCAAGCCGACCGCTTCGACATGGTGGCGGCCGAAATGGCGATCCTGCCCGACCGCTGCGAGCAGGTGATCTATTCGGAGCCCAACACCTCCTATGGTGAAGGCCTGCTGGTCGCGGCCGGCAACCCCAAGGATATCCACGCCTATACCGACTTCGCCGAGAATCCCGATCTCAAGGTCGCCATCATGGCGGGCGCCGACCAGCTCGAAATGATGCAGGCGCTGGGTGTCAGCGAAGGCAATCTGGTGACCATCGCCAGCAATGCCGACGCCATCTCCACGGTCTCGACCGGCCGCGCGGATGCCTATGCGGCGACCAGCCTCACTGCCTCCGAGCTGGATGGCCAGAGCGACGATGTGGAAGTTGCCGCCGAGTTCGTCGATCCGGTGATCGATGGTGAGGAAGTCCGCAGCTGGGGTGGCTTCACCTTCGCCCAGGACAACACCGCTTTGCGCGATGCCGTCAACGAAGCCTTGGCCGAGTTCAAGCAGACCGACGAATGGGCCTCCACCGTCATGGGCTATGGCTTCAGCCAGGCCGACGTCGATGGCTCGACCAAGCACACGACCGCAGAACTCTGCGCCGCCGAATAAGCGAAGGGGACGCGGGGAGGCCGGCGTAACATCGCTGGTCTTTCCCCGCGCCGGCCTTTTCGGCATCATGGCCACGGAAAGAGGGAGGCTGGATGGCTTGGACTGAGTACCTGACGCCATTGCTGGCGGGAGCCTGGGTAACGGTCCAGCTGACCGTTTACTCGACCATTCTGGGCGCCATCCTGGCCTTTGCCTTCGGCATTGGCAAGCTGTCGCCAAACGGGCTGATCAAGGCGGTTTCCGTCGCCTATATCGAAATTTTCCGCGGCACCTCGCTGTTGGTGCAATTGTTCTGGCTGTATTTTGCCCTGCCCATTGCCGGGCAGGTCATCGGGCTCGATCTGCGCCTGCCGCCGGTGGTCGCGGGGGTGTTGGCACTGGGGCTCAATATTGGCGCCTATGGGGCCGAAGTCGTGCGCGGCGCTATCCAGTCGGTGCAGAAAAGCCAGTACGAAGCGGCGCGGGCGCTCAATTTCACGCCGCGCCAGGCCCTGTTCGGCGTCGCCCTGCCCCAGGCCATCCCCGAGATGATGCCGCCATTCGGCAATCTGGCGGTGCAGAACCTCAAGGATACCGCGCTCGTCTCCCTGATCAGCCTTGGCGACCTGGCCTTCCGCGCCGAGCAATTGCGCAACTTCACCCAGGACAGCACCACCATCTATACCGTGGTCCTGTTCATGTATTTCGGCATGGCGCTGGTCGTGACCGCCCTCATGAAGACGCTCGAGCGGCTGGTCGGCCGCTGGCGCTACGCGAGTAACTAGCCATGCTGTTCGGTATCGAATGGGACACATCGAGCGAACTGGCCTTTGCCTGGTCCATCCTGCCGATCCTGCTGATCGGTCTGTGGGTCACCGTGCAGGCAACCGTGCTGGGCTTCTTCGTCGCGCTGGTGCTGGGCCTGATCCTGGCGGTTCTCAAGGCCGCGCCCTCGCGCTTCATCTCCTGGCCGGCCAGGGCCCTGACCGAATTCATCCGCGATACGCCGCTGCTGATCCAGCTGTTCTTTCTCTACTACGTACTGCCCGAATACGGCATCGTGCTGCCGGCCTTCCTCACCGGCGCGCTGGCGCTGGGACTGCAATACAGCGCCTATACGTCTGAGGTGTATCGCGCCGGGCTCGAAGCCATCGGCCGTGACCAGCGCGAGGCGGCGCGGGCCCTCAATTTCCCCGCCGCCCACACCTTCACCCACGTCCTGCTGCCACAGGCCATTCCGCGCATCATCCCGGCCATGGGCAATTACCTGGTCTCGATCATGAAGGACGTGCCGGTGCTGTCAGTGGTGACGGTGCTCGAAATGCTCAACGTCGCCAAGATCATCGGCGACCGAACCTTCGATTACATGGTGCCGCTCTCCATGGTCGGCGGGCTCTACCTCATCATGACCCTGGTCGCCTCGGCCGGCGTGCGCTTGCTCGACATGCGCCTTCCCAAGCAAGGACTGCCCCTCAAATGAGCGATCACATCATCAAGTTCGACAAGGTCGGAAAGAGCTATGGGTCGCTCAAGGTGCTCGACGGCCTCGATTTCGAGGTCAAGCGCGGCGAGAAGGTCACCATCATCGGGCCTTCGGGATCGGGCAAGTCGACGGTGCTACGGGTGCTGATGACGCTCGAAACCATCAATGCCGGCGTGGTTTATGTCGGCAACGAGCCGCTATGGCACGAGCAGTGCAACGGCGCGTTGGTTCCCGCCGGCGAGGGGCACCTGCGCAAGATGCGCCAGCAGCTGGGCATGGTGTTCCAGCAGTTCAACCTCTTTCCGCATATGACGGTGCGCCGCAATATCGCCGAGGCGCCGGTCAAGGTGCTCGGCCTCAGCCGCCAGGATGCCAATCTGCGCGCCGAGGAACTGCTCGAAATGGTGGGCCTCGCCGACCAGGCCGATAAATATCCCCACCAATTATCCGGCGGCCAGCAGCAGCGTGTCGGCATCGCCCGCGCGCTCGCCATGCGCCCCAAGGTGATGCTGTTCGACGAACCGACCTCGGCGCTCGACCCCGAACTGGTCGGCGAAGTCCTCAACGTCATCGCCCGCCTCGCCTCCGAACATGACCTGACCATGCTGCTGGTCACCCACGAAATGCGCTTTGCCCGCGAAGTGTCCGACCGGGTCTGTTTCTTCGACAAGGGCCGGATCAAGGAACAGGGCACGCCTGAAGAACTCTTCACCGACCCCAAGGAGCAACGCACGCGCGATTTCCTCAAAGCTGTTCTCGACGCCTGACCCGACGTTCTTGCTGGCAAACTGCAAGCACTATGCAGGCACGCCCGCAGCAATGTGCAAGCATGCTGCTGGACGATTGTGCCGTTACGCCTCTAGTGTGGTCCCAGATTTAACTGGGGCCTCGATCTGGCGTGAGCGTATCAAACACCGAACGACTGAGGCTGGATGACCGGGACATCAAGATCCTGAGCATCCTGCAACGCGAGGGCCGCATCCCCAAGGCGGCTTTGGCCGAGCGCGTCAACCTTTCCGCCACGCCCTGCTGGGAGCGGCTGCGGCGCCTGGAAGATGCAGGTATTATAGAGAGTTACCAGGCACAGATCTCGCTCAAGGCCTTCGGGCCGGTGACCATCGTCTTCGTGCCGATCGAGATCGAAAACCACCGCAGCGACGATTTCGCCCGCTTCGAAAAGGCCATCGCCGCCATCCCCGAAGTCGTCGAATGCTGGGCCGTAGGCGGCGGCATGGACTACATTTGCAAGCTCATCGTCCGGCACCTGGACGATTACCAACGGCTGATCAACGATCTGCTGGCCCGGGAAATCGGCATCAAGCGCTACTATTCCTACGTCGTCACCCTCCCGATCAAGGACGAGCCATTGCCCGTCGCCCGGCTCGCCGCCAGCCAGGAATAGGTCCGCCCAACCGGCGCCAGATGATTTGCCCACTTGCCCGCTGGCAAACAGGGCTTCCCTCCGAATTTGCGACCGAGTTTGGCGAACGCCTCTCCCGCTAGCCCGATATTGTCGCAGCCAATGTGGAGGCGGCAATGTCAGCGTCAGCATCGAAAACCCACCGGCGCGCCGACCCGATCGCGGGCCTGGCCGACCCCGACCTGTTCTGCGCTTCCGCCTTCATAGACGGACAGCGCAGCAACGATAGTGCCGACACCATCGACGTGACCGATCCCGCCACCGGGCAGGTCATCGGCGCGGTTCCAGCACTGGACGGCGCTGCGTCCACGACGGCGGTCGACGCGGCCGCTAGGGCGTTTCCCGACTGGTCGGGGCTCTTGCCCCAGGAACGCGCGGCGATCCTTCGCCGCTGGTACGAGGCCATTCGCAACGCCCGCGACGACCTGGCGCTGATCATGACGCGGGAACAGGGCAAGCCGCTGTTCGAATCCCGGGGCGAAATCGACTATGCCGCCTCGTTCGTCGAGTTCTACGCCGAGGAGGCCAAGCGCCCCAATATAGAGAGCGTCACCTCCCATCTGGCCGATGCCGAAGTCGAAGTCTGGCGCGAGCCGGCCGGGGTGGCCGCCCTCATCACCCCATGGAATTTTCCCGCCGCCATGCTGACCCGCAAGGCGGCTGCGGCCCTGGCGGCCGGCTGCACCTGCGTGGCCCATCCCTCGAGCGAAACGCCGTTTTCCGCCACTGCGCTGGCCGTCCTCGCCGATCGTGCCGGAATGCCGCCCGGCGTATTCAACGTCGTCACCGGCCGTGCCGCCGAGGTAGTCGAGCCCTGGACCAACGACCCGCGCGTGCGCGTCCTCTCCTTCACCGGCTCGACCGAAATCGGGCGTCTGCTCTACCGCCAGTCGGCCGGCACGATGAAACGTCTGGTGATGGAACTGGGCGGCCTCGCGCCATTCATCGTCTTCGCCGATGCCGATCTCGACCAGGCCGTCGAAGAAGCTATCAAGGCCAAATTCGCCACCTCCGGCCAGGATTGCCTGGGCGCCAACCGCTTCTTCATCGAACGCCCGCTCTACGACGAATTCTGCCGGCGCTTCGCCGGGGCAACCGCCGCACTCACCGTCGGCCCCGGCATCGACGATCCCGATATCGGGCCGCTGATGAACCAGCGCGCCGTCGACAAGCAGCGCCAGCATGTCGAGGATGCGCTTGCCAAAGGCGCCCGCTGCCTCGTTGGCGGCAAGGCGCATCCGGCCGGCCCGCTGTTCTTTGCACCCACGGTTCTCGTCGACGTCCCCGCCGATGCCCTCGTCATGCATGAGGAAACATTCGGGCCCGTGGCGGCCATTGCGCCGTTCGACGACGAAGCCACGGTCATCGCCCGCGCCAACGACACCGAATACGGCCTCATCGCCTATCTCCACACCAACGATCCACGCCGCATCTACCGCGCCAGCCGCGCGCTGCAATTCGGCATGGTCGCCGTCAACCGCACCAAGGTGACCGGCGCGCCTATCCCCTTCGGCGGCATGAAGCAGTCCGGCCTCGGCCGCGAAGGCGCGCGACTGGGGATGGAGGCCTTCACCGAGGTCAAATATGTCTGCCGCGACTGGCGTTGATCGCTCGCGTATCTCACGGAAGGAACACAAGAAAATGCTGACCAACGACCAACTCGACCGCTGGGACCGCGACAACTTCTTTCATCCCTCGACCCATCTGGGCCAGCATGCGCGGGGCGAAAGTCCCAGCCGTATCATCACCGGCGGCTCGGGCGTCTATATCGAGGATCGCGACGGCAATCGCCTGCTCGACGCCTTTGCGGGCCTTTACTGCGTCAATGTCGGCTATGGCCGCACCGAAATCGCCGACGCCATTGCCGAACAGGCCCGCCAACTGGCGTATTATCACGCCTATGTCGGCCACGGTACCGAGGCCTCGATCACACTCGCCCAGATGATCCTGGAGCGGGCGCCCAAGAACATGTCCAAGGTCTATTTCGGCCTGGGCGGTTCGGACGCCAACGAGACCAACATCAAGATGGTCTGGTACTACAACAACATCCTGGGGCGGCCCGAAAAGAAGAAGATCATCTCGCGCTGGCGCGGCTATCACGGCTCCGGCCTGATGACGGGTTCACTGACCGGCCTCGAGGCCTTCCACAAGAAATTCGACCTGCCGCTCTCGCCAATCCTGCACACCGAGGCGCCCTATTACTTCCGCCGCCCCCGGCTGGACATGAGCGAAGCCGATTTCGTGGCCCATTGCGTGGCCGAACTCGAAGCCATGATCGAGCGCGAGGGCGCCGATACCATTGCGGCCTTCATCGGCGAGCCGGTGCTGGGCACCGGGGGCCTGGTGCCGCCGCCGCAGGGCTACTGGCCTGCCATCCAGGCCGTCCTCAAAAAGCACGATATCCTGCTCATCGTCGATGAGGTGGTCACCGCATTCGGGCGTCTTGGGGTCATGTTCGGCTCGGACAAGTACGGCCTCGAAGCCGATATCATCACCATCGCCAAGGGGCTGACATCGGCCTATGCACCGCTTTCGGGCTCGATCTTCTCCAAGCGCATGTGGGACGTGCTGGTCCGCGGCACCGACGAGAATGGCTCGATCGGGCACGGCTGGACCTATTCGTCGCATCCGATCAGTGCCGCGGCCGGGGTCGCCAATCTGTTGCTGGTGGATTCCCTGGGCCTGGTCGAGAACGCCGGCACTGTCGGCGGCTATTTCAACGCCGCCATGCTTGACGCCCTCTCGGCCCATCCCAATGTCGGCGACGTGCGCGGCGAGGGCCTGCTCTGCGCCGTCGAATTCGTCAAGGATAAGGACAGCCGCACCTTCTTCGATCCCTCCGAAAAGGTCGGTCCGAGGCTGGCCGCGGCCCTATTGGCCCGTGGCGTCATCGCCCGCGCCATGCCGCAGGGCGACATCATCGGCTTCGCCCCGCCCTTGTGTCTCAGCCAGTCAGAGGCAGACATCATCATCGCCGCATTTACTGCTGCCGTGAGCGAAGTGCTTGGGCAACCGTAGATCTGACGAACGGCGTTGCCGACCGGTATTATCGGCAACGCGCTCTGCCAGAGTAAGGACGCCCTTGACGAACCCATAGCTATATAGCTATGGGTTGTTCTATAGCCAACCAGCTATGGATTTACCATGTCGACTGCACAGGACGCGCTTTTTCGCTCGCTTGCCGATCCCACCCGGCGCGCTCTCTTCGAACGGCTTTGCCGGGAGGGCGAGAAGACTGTGGGCGACTTGACTGCAAAGGCCGGTGTCTCGCAGCCTGTCGTGTCCAAACATCTCGGCATTCTCAAACAGTCTGGTCTGGTGCAGGACCGCCGCGAGGGCCGCCAAACCCACTACAGTGCCAAACTCGTTGCCCTGACCCCGCTCATGGACTGGACCCGCCAAATGACTGGCTTCTGGGAAAGCCGGTTCGACGATCTCGAAAGTCTGCTCAAAAGGATGGACCAATGACTACCAATAGCGCGACGCAGCTACGCTCGGTCATCATCGAACGCGAAATCGCCTTCCCGCCGGAAAAACTCTGGCGCGCGTTGACCCAACCGCAGCTTATTGAAGAATGGCTGATGAAGAGCGATTTCAAGCCAGTTGCGGGCCATGAGTTCCAGTTGACGGCAGATTGGGGCGCCGTCGATTGCATGGTCGTCGAAGTCGAGCCCCATCGGCAACTCTCCTATACTTGGAACGCTTTGGGCCTGGAAAGCACGGTGACCTGGACGCTCACACCGACCAATTCAGGCACAAATCTGCGTATGGAACAGGTGGGTTTCCGTCCCGATCAGGAACAGGCCTATCGCGGCGCTCAAGTGGGCTGGAAAGCCTTCTTCTCCAAATTGGAAGCCGTTGTGGCAAAGCTCGACTGAGCTCTCATTGGCAACATCATAGGAGGGTCAGTTGAACCTGAATGCATTTATCCGCCTGTTCCATCGTTGGATGTCTATCGTCTTCACCCTCACAGTGATCGCCACGTTCATCGCACTGGCGCAGCCGACTCCCATTGTCTGGGTGTCCTATCTGCCATTGCTTCCGCTCGCCCTGCTGGCAGTCACCGGGCTATATCTGTTCGGTCTTCCTTATGTGACCCGTTGGCGTCGGGGCCGTGCCACTGGCGGGGTATGAACCTGATCATGTCTCCGCCGCGCGGATAGCGTTGTGGGTGCCTAGCCACCGGCTCCCTGATAGTTCCGTAGGCAGAACCGCCAGTGCATCATCGCCAGAAGAACGGCGACGGGGCCGGCTATGAGTGAGGCAGAAGCTGCCCAACCACCCAGCAGCACCACTTCCTTGTTCAATGCCACGGCGACCGGGACATAGCTCATGAAGCCCAACGGGGCCAAGGTGAGCAGCAGGATCTGCAGCACGCCAGGGAAGATGTTGAGGGGGTAACGGGCGAGTTCCCAGAAGCCAAAGAAAATCGAATAGAGGTGACGTGAGCGAACCCATACCAGTGCGGTGGCACCGATCATAGTCATGATGGCACAGACAATCATCGCTGCACCGATAAGCGTCGCCAACAGATAAAGCACCATCCACGGCGTCCAGTCGATTTGCACCTGCGTGAGTGCCCATGCCATCAGGCCTACCGCCAAAACAACATGTCCGGCATAACCGATATTGAGGCCCGAGAAGACCATGTAGACCCAGGGACCGATGGGTTTCACCAGGATCGCATCCATACGGCCCATCCGAACGAGCTCTTCGAGGTCGCGGAATTGCGTGAAGCTGAAGGCGGCGCCGAGCGAATAGCTGAGCAGGTGAAAGCTCAGGAGGAGCGCCATCTCCGACCAGGTCCAGCCACCCAGCGTTCCAAAGCGGGCGATGATCAGAGCAATGGCAGTGTACATGGCCCCGTAGGAGGCAAACTGCGACACCCAGCCCAGGATCATGGCGCCGGGGTACTCGGCTTTGGTCTTCACGAACATACGGACCAGTTCGGGAATGATGGTGAGTTCTCGGGTCATTGGTCACCCGCCCTGAACGACGAGGCGGTGGCGTGCTGCAGACCACAGCCAAACGAGAGCACCGAGGAGCACTGAGAGCCAGGCCAATCCTATCCCAAAGTAGATCAGCGTCTGGATGACATCCAGTTTCCCCAAATACACGGCCGCAGGATAATAGGACACCCAGGCAAAAGGCAGATGGCCGGCAATCGCTGCCAGCCAATCTGGAAAGAACCATAGCGGCAACAGGCCGCCTGAGAGCAGCGTCATGATGCTGTTAAAGAACCAGTCCAGCGACTGCGCCGTCATGAGCCAAAAAGCGGCAAGTCCGAGCAGGGTCGCCAACACAAAAAGCATCATGAAAGACAGGCCCCAATACGCAACAAAGGCCAAGGCATAAAATAGATCGGCCGGCGGCAAAAGGCCGAACGTGAGCCCGACGACCAAAGCCACCGGAACGGTCATGGCGAGAAATTCAAACGCGAAATTACCGAAATGATTAGCCAGCAGGTAAACTGGAAAATGCAGGGGCTTGAGCAGGTACACGGCGATGTCGCCGGTGCGCACGACGGTATCCACATCGTTCAGAAGCCTGGAATAATCCCAGTAGAGCACCGGCCCGGCGAGTAGCGCGTAGGTGATCATCTCCGGCAGCGTGACGCCGCCATGACTGCTCGCCCCGGTATACACCGAAATCCAGATTGCGATCCGGGCGAACATGAAGACGAGGTCACCGAACGCACCGGCCCAAACCTGATTGCGATACGCAAGGCGCGCCTGAAACGCGTTGGCTGCAAAGGCTGTGTAGGCCAGCGCTCTCACACCAGCACCGGCTTTTGTTGGTAGAAGGTGCGAATGACTTCTTCGATGGCCGGCTCGTGCAGCGCGACATCCTTGAGGTCATAGCCTGAACCAAGTTCGGTCAGAACGTCCAGAATGGAGGTATCCTCCCGATCGAGCAGGAAGTGCTTGAGCGCACCTTCATCGTGAACCAGCCGGGCCGTGCTCAGGGCCACCGCGCCGGGGTCGGAAGCAAATTCAAGCGTCAATCGCCGACGTGAACCAAGGGATTCTCGTAGCCTTGGAAGCTCACCATCGAACAGCAGCTTGCCGTCGTCGACCATGATCAGGCGCGGACATATTTCTTCGATATCTTGCAGATCGTGTGTTGTGAGCACAATGGTCGTGCCGCGTTCGCGGTTTACCTCCGAAAGAAATTTGCGCACCGCGTCCTTGCCACCACGTCGAGCCCTATGGTGGGTTCGTCCAGAAACAAGACCTTCGGATCGTGCAGGAGGGCCATGGCGATTTCCGCGCGCATGCGCTGCCCCAGGCTCAACTGACGAACAGGGCGATCGAGATAGCTGTTCATGGCCAGCATCGCGCTGAGATAGGACAGGTTTTCGGCGTATCGCGCATCGGGGATGTCGTAGATGCGCCTGTGCAGCGAGAAGCTATCGCTTACCGGCAGGTCCCACCAAAGCTGGCTACGCTGGCCGAAGACGACGCCGATTTCGCCTGCATTGATCATCCGCTCTTGATGGGGTGTACGACCAAGAACCGTCAGCGTGCCAGACGTTGGAACAAGGATCCCCGTCATCATCTTGATCATGGTGGATTTGCCGGCGCCATTCGGGCCGAGATAGCCCACCGCCTCGCCCGCAGCGATATCGAAACTGATCCCGGAGACAGCACGAACCTCCGTGAAATCCCGGCTGAAAATGCTGCGCACGGCTCCCCCGGGGCCCGGGAAACGCTTCGGCTGACGGAATGTTTTGAAGACCTCACGTACAGAAATGATGCTTTCCATGGTCTCCCGTTTCCCACATGGATCGCCGACCGGTCAGCCGGGCGGCTGCCTGTCAGTAGAGCTAGTCACTTATTGGGCTCGATGCTCGCTACCGCGCGCTCGAGCAAAAGAGATGGGTCTAAGCTCCGTTGAATAGCCTGATATCGTGCGCCGGACTACAACAAAGCCAACTGTGCATAGACCAGCAGATATCCGCTGAAGATCTTGCTTCTCGTCACCGCAGGGTCAGGCCGCCGAGCCCCTGGCGTAGGATCGGTAAAAGTCGCTTTGGGCCGGGACCGGGCCAGCAGGCACTACGCGTTCTGCCTGCTGCCCAGAACAATCCCGACCCCAACGACCAGGAGCCCACTGACATGAGCAGCCCTGCGTGACATTCGTGATCGTGGAGGGGCCACCACCTGGATCGACTATTGCTCGTGCTGGTGGTGCCGGCACTTGCCGTGGTCGGCCAGGATCTCGATCACCTGGCAGGTTTCGACCCTGCCATGGGAACAGCCCTCGACCATGCGCTCAAGTTCCGCTTCAAGCGCCAGAAGGCTCGCGATCTTTTCCTTGACCTCGGCCAGCCGCGCCTTGGCAATAACGTCCGCTTCGCCGCACGATTGGTCGGGACGGTCCTGCAGTGAAAGCAAGGTGCGAATCTGGTCGATCTCGAAACCCAGCTCGCGCGAGTGGCGAATAAAGGTCAGCCTCTCGGCATCCTTCCGGTCATAGGTCCGACGGTTGCCTTCCGTGCGAGGCGGTGGCGGCAGCAGCCCGATCTGCTCGTAATAGCGGATCGTGGGCACCTTCACCCCGGTTGCTGCCGAAACCTTGCCGATAGCGATTGCGTGCTGCATTTTCCTCTTGCTCCTATAGTCACTGGAGGATGTAGGCACCAAATGCAGAATGCAAGGAGTTGGTGCCATGACGGCCGGAATTGAAACGACACGCTTCAGTGTGCAGGGCATGGATTGTGCCAGTTGCGCTGCAAAAGTGGACACTGCTGCCCGCCGCGTGGCTGGTGTCGAAGACGTTTCCGTCTCCGTCATGGCAGGCACGATGTCGGTGAGGCATGAGGCAAAGGCCGACCTGCGTGCCATCGCCGCTCAAATCAGCAATCTCGGGTACCCGACCAAGCCCATTCGTCCGGCCCAACCGCAGGACACATCGGAGCCATCCGCCGGGCCGCACCTTCACGGCGACCCCGAGTTCAATATAGACGGCCCCTGGTCGAAAACCCGGAAGGCCTTGCTGGCCCTGGCATGCGGGGCGGCGCTTCTGGCCGCCTATCTGGTAGGGAGGCTCGCGCCGGAAATCGGTCATTGGGCGTTCCTGCTCGCCCTGCTGGTGGGGCTTGTCCCGATCGGGCGGCGAGCCATCGCAGGGGCAATGGCGGGGTCACCCTTCTCCATCGAAACCCTGATGAGCATTGCCGCGATCGGCGCCGTCATCATAGGTGCTACCGAGGAAGCCGCCACCGTGGTGTTGCTGTTCCTGGTGGGCGAACTGCTCGAGGGCGTGGCTGCCGGCCGGGCCCGATCCAGCATCAAGGGCCTTGCCGACCTGGTTCCCAAGACCGCCCAACTCATCGAAGGCGACCAGGTTCGCGAAGTGCCTGCTGCCAGCCTGGCCATCGGCGCACTGGTCATGGTCCGCCCCGGCGACCGGATTCCCGCCGATGGCACCGTCATTGAGGGCAGCAGCGCCGTCGACCAATCGCCGGTGACGGGGGAAAGCATGCCCAAGAGCACGCAGCCGGGCGACGGGGTCTTTGCCGGCACCATCAACACCGACAATGTCCTCAAGATCCGTGTCACCGCCCAGGCGAGCGATAACACCATCGCGAGGGTTATCCGTCTCGTCGAGGAAGCGCAGGAGAGCAAGGCACCCACCGAACGCTTCATCGATCGGTTCTCCCGGTTTTACACGCCCGCAGTGCTGGTGGTGGGAGCCCTGGTTGCCAGTCTGCCGCCACTGCTGCTGGGCCAATCCTGGGGCGAGTGGATCTACAAGGGATTGGCGATCCTCCTGATCGGCTGCCCGTGCGCATTGGTGATTTCGACGCCTGCGGCAATTGCCGCTGCCTTGTCGGCCGGGGCGCGGCGCGGCCTGCTGCTGAAGGGCGGCGCCATCCTCGAAGGTCTCGGCAAGATCACCATGGTGGCGTTTGACAAGACCGGAACCCTGACCCAAGGCAAGCCGCAGGTCACCGATGTCGTGGCGATCGGTATCGCGGAAGCCAAGCTCCTGTCCATGGCGGCAGCCATCGAAACCGGTTCGAGCCACCCCTTGGCCCTGGCGATCCTGGCCAAAGCCAAGGCGATGAACGTTCCGGTACCGCCGGCGATGGACGCCAAGGCTATCGGAGGAAAGGGCGTGACCGGGACCGTCGGCGGCGATCGTCTGCTGCTTGCTTCCGCGAGGGCCGCTGCCGAGCTGGGCGACATTCCAGCCCAATTGCAGGCGCGGATCGATGGCTTCAACGATGAGGGAAAGACCGTTTCAGTCCTTCTGGCCAACGATAAAATCGTGGGCATCTTCGCGATCCGTGATGAGCCGCGACCCGACGCCCATGCGGGCCTTTCGGCGCTAAGGGATGCCGGCGTCGAAACGGTGATGTTGACGGGCGACAACGAGCGCACCGCTCGTGCCATCGGATCTTCTCTTGGCATGACCGTCCGCGCCGGCCTGCTGCCCGAAGACAAGCAGCGTATCGTTCGTGAGCTTCAGGCGGCCGGCGCCATCGTCGCCAAAGTGGGCGACGGGATCAACGACGCCCCTGCCCTTGCCGCGGCCGATATCGGCATCGCCATGGGCGGCGGCACAGATGTCGCCCTGGAAACGGCCGACGCGGCCATCCTGCATGGGCGCGTTATCGATATCGCCAACATGATGCTTCTGTCGCGCGCGACCATGGCCAATATCGGCCAGAACATCACCTTGTCCCTGGGACTCAAGGCAGTTTTTCTGGTGACCACCATCCTTGGGATCACCGGGCTTTGGCCAGCGATCCTGGCCGATACCGGCGCCACGGTTCTCGTGACGGCCAACGCAATGCGGCTTCTTGGCTGGAAGGGGATGTCGGTTTTCCCTGACCGATGACGCGCCCATTGGAACCTTATCCCAGGCGAAACATGTTGCAGTTGAGGGCGCATGGGCGTCGGAAGGAAACTGCCTTGGGAGCCTCACACCGTTGACCTATCCGTTCTTCACCATCGGGCACTCCACACGCTCCATCGAGGAATTCGTAAGCCTGCTGCAGCATTCCGAGATTAAATACCTCGTGGATGTGCGCACGGTTCCACGATCCAGAACCAACCCGCAGTTCAATCTGGACGTGCTGGGCACAACCCTGCAGGAATATCAGATCGCCTACTGCCACATTGCCGGCCTGGGAGGGCTTCGTGGCAAGCAGCGTCAATTCCCGCACGCCGAAGGCAGGTTCTGGCGGAACCAGAGTTTCCAGAACTATGCGGACTATTCCCAAACACCCGAGTTCCGCGCCGGGCTGCAGCAATTGATCGATCTGGCCGAGACGGGCCGGCCGGCGATCATGTGTGCCGAGGCGGTCTGGTGGCGCTGCCACCGCCGGATCATCGCTGACTACCTGCTGGCGAAGGGCGAGACGGTCTTTCACATCATGGGAGAGGAACAGGTCACGAGTGCATCTCTCACCCGCGGCGCCAAGATCGAGGGAGACAAGGTCATTTACCCCGATGTCCACGACGACCAGTAAAGATCATCGCGCTTCCAGCATAAGCGAGGAAGGGTTCGCTACTGCGCAGTTTTATTGCTGCCATCTTGCAAAACAATTACTTGGACAAAGCTGTCACCCGCTGCGAGGATTCATCCTGAAAGGAGGGCGAGATGTATACGCGCATCCTGATTGCGACCGATGGATCGGACCTGGCGAAGCGGGGCTTGGACCATGGGTTGGCACTTGCGAAAACCCTCAAGGCAAAAGTCTTTGTACTCACGGTAACGGAACCCTGGTCCAGGGTGGGCCTGGAAGATCTATCCGCCCAGACCGGCGGCATCGACGCCGCAGCCGATTATGCGGCCACGTTGGAAAAGCAGGCCAGAGAAGTCCTTGCAGCGGCCGGAAAGCAGGCGAGCGAATTTGGAGTGGACGTGGAGCCGCTTCTTCTACGCGATCGCCATGCCGGCGAAGGCATCCTGGAGGCCGCCGAAGAACACGACATCAATCTCATCGTAATGGCCTCACACGGCAGGCGCGGCATGGCCAGGCTTCTCCTCGGGAGCGAGACGCTTGAGGTGATCACGCGCGGGAAAGTCCCCGTTCTGGTTATCAAGTAGGAAGGTGGCCGAGGATGGACAATCTGGCTGGTTTGCTGCTGTTGGGGCCATTGATCGCCTTGTATATTTGGCTGGTGATCAAGCACGACCTTTATGGAAACTATTATTCCGGCGCAGCGCTTGGTGTTCCCCCAGATCTTCCAGATACTGGCCCCACTGGCGCGGACCAGCTTGGACAGACCATGCAGCGGATTTGCCTTGCTTGCGGCTACGCCACGGCAAGTGAGTTTTTGCTCGGCGCAGAAAACGCATTCAATCAACTCACCGACGCCGCGCGCAAAGGCGAGATGACCCAGACAACTGCGCTGGCTTCGATGTCCGCGCGGGAGCGCATCGGCAGCTGTGTTGGCCTGTATAGCGGCGAGATGGCCAGCTTCGCCGAGATTGTCGGCGCGGGGATCATCGGCCGGCACGCCTGGATCAAGGTGCGGTTCGGCAGGGCCAGCGTACCCCTTGGTCTCTGGGACAGCCCCAGGAGTTGGAGCGAAAGCAGGCAACAGGCCATGACAGCGCTGCAGACCTGGACTTTTGAACGCAATCTGCGTTCAGCCGATCCCAATTGGTTTCTCGCCAGCGTGGAAGATGCGACGCACGGAGCGGACACGAAGCAGCAGTCATAGAGGTGAAACACGTGCCGGGGGCTCAATGCCACTGATGACCCATCGCTGGAAACGTGGTCATGAGAACGTAGCTCTGCAAGACCGATTGCCCGGAAAGTCGGACATGGCTAGTCTGTGATCGCCATTCAGGATCACAAGACTTGACCGAAACGCTCCGCGCTCTCCAACCGGCACACCGTCTCGCCAGCATCGAGCAGGCGGTTGACGCGTTCAGCCTGCTGCGCGACTATTTCGAGGGAGCGATCATTGTCGATGCGCAGACGCGCATCACCTGGATCGACACTCGTTATCGTGAACTGCTGAAGCTGGATCCGAGTTTCGATCCGCTCGGCCTGTCCGTCGAGGATGTCATTCCCCATTCGCTGTTGCGAAGAGTGGTAGAGACCGGGCGGCCGATATTGCTCGATATCATGGACTTCGATGATCGCCAGTTCGTGGTCTGCCGCATTCCGCTCAAGGATGAGAACGGCCATGTCGAAGGGGCGGTCGGTTTCGTCTTTTACGACAATGTCGATTATCTTGCGCCAATTCTGGACAAGTTCGCCAGCCTGCAGCAGCAGCTCAGCCGGGCCCGGGCAGCCCTCACCCGCGAGCGGCAAACCAAGTACACGCTGTCGAGCTTCGTGGGCATCAGCGAATGCGTTCGCGAACTCAAGGCGACTGTCCGGCGCTTCGCCCTGCGCGACGGCGCCGCGCTGATCGAGGGGGAAACCGGCACTGGCAAGGAATTGCTGGCCCATGCGATGCACCAGCAATCGGACCGCGCGGATGGGCCGTTCGTTGCCATCAACGTCGCCGCCATCCCCGAAACCCTGCTGGAAGCGGAATTCTTCGGGGTGGCGCCGGGCGCCTTCACCGGTGCCGACCGCAAGCCGCGCAAGGGCAAGTTCGAACTCGCCCATGGGGGCACCCTCTTTCTGGACGAAATCGGCGATATGCCGGCTTCGCTGCAAGCCAAGCTGCTGCGCGCCCTCCAGGAGGGTGAAATCGAGCCCCTGGGCTCCAACACGGTTAAGAAGGTCGATGTCCGCATCATCGCAGCGACTTCGCAGGATCTCCAAAGCCGCCTCGCCGAGAAATCATTCAGGGCGGACCTCTATTACCGGATCGCGGTTCTGACGGTTTACGTGCCGCCCCTGCGGGAGCGTCTGGAGGACATTGGACCAATCAGCGAAGTCATCCTCGAGCAGATCGCCCCTCCCCCCGACGGCAGCGGCTGGATCATCTCACCGGAAGCCATCACCCAGCTGATGCAGCATGACTGGCCCGGCAACGTGCGCGAATTGCGCAATACTCTTGAGCGGGCGGCCGCCATGGCCGCCAATGATCAGATCAGCGGACCGCTGATCGAGCGCGCCCTGCCACAGCGCCAGCGCAACAACCCCGCGGCCACCCACAAGGGCGATCTCTCCATGCGCCTGGCAGCAGCCGAGCGGCAGGCTCTGGTCGACGCACTCGCTGCCAGCGGCGGCAGCCGGACAGCCGCGGCGCGGCGGCTGGGCGTATCCCGCTCCCAGTTCTATGAAAAGCTCAAGCGCCACGCTCTCTGATCTGTCCGGCTTTCCGGACATCCTGCTAGATCGTCCCAATTCCCGGACACCTCATCACCTGACATTGCCCGGCTTGCCTCGCTGCCGGAGTTGGCACGGAACCTGCAACGTTCCGGGGAAGGATCGACTAAAGGTCCAGCAAGGGAAGAGAACGCAGTGAGCGATGCAAAGCGCACCGCATTGGTGACTGGCTCCACGAGTGGCATTGGCCTGGCGATCGCCGGCAAATTCGTCGCCATGGGTTATGACGTGGCGGTCAACAGCTTCGAGCCTGAGGCAGATGTAGCCGGAGTGATGCAGCAATTGCGCGCCGGCGCTACTGGCCGTGTCGCCTATTATCAGGCCGATCTTGCCGATGGCGAGGCGAGCCACGCGCTGGTCAAGCGGGTGATCGCCGATTTCGGCAGTCTCGAAGTCCTCGTCAACAATGCCGGCATCCAGAAGGTCGCCCCGATCGAGGCGCTGCCCCCCTCCGATTGGGATCGTATCGTTGCGGTGAGCCTGGATTCCGCTTTCCACACCATCCGCGGAGCCATCGAAGGCATGGCGCAGGCTGGATGGGGCCGCATCATAAACATCGCCTCCGCCCATGGCCTGCGAGCCTCGCCCTACAAATCGGCCTACGTCGCCACCAAGCACGGGGTGGTCGGGCTCACCAAGACCGTGGCCCTTGAGGTGGCCGAGCGAGGCGTTACAGTCAACGCCATCTGCCCCGGCTATGTCTGGACGCCGCTGGTCGCCCAGCAGGTGAAAGACCAGGCAGCGGTGCACAATTGCAGCGAAGACGAAGTGATCCGGCAGGTGATCCTGGCGCCGCAGCCGACCCGTCAGTTTGTCCAGCCCGAGGAGATTGCTGAATTGGCCGCCTATCTTTGTTCGGATTGGGCGCGCTCCATCACCGGATCGGCCATCAGCATCGATGGGGGGTGGACCGCCAAATGAGCACCGCCGCAGCAAAAGACGACATTATCCTATCCGCCCAAGGGCTGACCAAGCGCTTTGCCGGCTTCGTGGCGGTAAATGGGGTAGACCTGGCTGTGCGGCGCGGCTCCATCCACGCGCTGATCGGCCCCAATGGCGCCGGCAAGACCACCTGCTTCAATCTCCTGACCAAATTCCTGCAGCCCAGCGCCGGAGCCATCCGCTTTAATGGCCGCGACATCACCAGCCTCTCCCCCGCCGCAATCGCCAGACTTGGCGTGATCCGCTCATTCCAGATCTCGGCGGTATTCCCGCGGCTCACCGTGCTCGAAAACGTCCGCATCGCGCTCCAGCGCCGGCGCGGCGACAGTTTCGACTTCTGGCGCTCCGAAAAGGTTCTCTCCGCATTTGACGAAGATGCGCTTCGTCGGGTGGATGAGGTGGGGCTGGCCGATTACGCCGCTGCCGAGGCGGGCGATCTCTCCTATGGCCGCAAGCGGGCGCTGGAGATCGCCACCACCCTGGCGCTCGAACCGGAGCTGATGCTGCTCGACGAACCCATGGCGGGCATGGGGCAGGAGGACGTAGCGCGCATCTCGGCGCTGATCCGCCGGATCTCGGCCAACCGGACCATATTGATGGTGGAACACAATCTTTCCGTGGTGGCCGACCTGTCCGATCGCATCACGGTGCTGGCGCGTGGAGAAGTGCTCGCCGAAGGCACCTATGAGGAGGTCTCCGGGGATGCGCGCGTCATCGAAGCCTATATCGGAGCGGGCCATGAGTGACGCAGCCGCGACTGCCGCCGAAACCGCGCCTGGCGACATCCAGCTCAGCGTTCGTGATCTTAATGGCTGGTACGGCGAAAGCCACGTCCTGCACGGCGTCAGTTTCGACGTGCGCCCCGGCGAAGTCGTGACCCTGCTGGGGCGCAACGGGGCAGGCAAGACCAGTACGCTGCGCGCCATCATGGGCCTGCTGCCGCGCCGCGAGGGCTCGATAAGCTTCGAGGGACGGGAGCTTCTGGGCCTGCCCCCTCGCCAGATCGCCCGCGCCGGCATTGCATTTTGCCCCGAAGAACGCGGCATCTTCTCCACGCTCTCGGTCGACGAAAACCTCATGCTGCCGCCGATCGTGCGCCCGGGCGGGCTTGGGCGTGAGGAAGTGCTCGACATATTCCCCAATCTCAAGGAGCGCCTTTCCAGCCAGGGTACCAAGCTATCCGGCGGCGAACAGCAGATGCTGGCAATCGCCCGCATCCTGCGAACCGGCGCCAAATTCCTTCTGCTCGACGAGCCAACCGAGGGTCTGGCCCCGGTCATCGTGCAGCAGATTGGCCGAACCCTGGCGATGCTCAAGGCACGGGGCTTCACCATCGTTCTGGTGGAACAGAATTTCCGTTTCGCGGCGTCGGTCGCGGATCGGCACTACGTGGTCGAACAGGGCCGGGTGATCGACATGATCCCAAACGCAGACCTGACGGCCAACACAGCCAAGCTTCACGCCTATCTGGGCGTGTAGTGTTTGCCCCGCCAATGGGGCCAACCAAAATCGGGAGGAGAACGATTATGACAACCAAGACTCTGCTGCTGGCGGCTTTGGCCACCACTCTGATGGCCGGTACCGCCATGGCCACCGACATCAAGATCGGTGTGCTCAACGACCGCTCCGGCGTTTACGCCGACCTCTCGGGCGAAGGCTCGGTGATCGCCGCCCGCATGGCCGTCGAGGATTTCGACGCAGCCAACAAGGACATCAATGTCGAGATCGTCTCGGCCGACCACCAGAACAAGCCCGACGTTGCTTCCAACATCGCCCGGCAGTGGTACGACCAGGATGGCGTCGACATCATCGTTGACGTACCCACCTCCTCCGCCGCGCTGGCGGTGAGCGAAGTCACCCGCGAAAAGGACAAGGTATTCATCAATTCAGGCGCCGGTTCCACTGCACTGACTGGTGACCAATGCTCGCCCAACACCATCCACTGGACCTATGACACCTACGCCCTGGCCAAGGGTACGGGCGGCGCCATGGTGGCACAGGGCGATACCAACTGGTTCTTCATCACGGCCGATTATGCTTTCGGCCATTCCCTCGAAGAAGAAACCACAAAGGTGGTCGAGGCGGCCGGGGGCGAGGTAATGGGCACGGCCCGCCATCCCTTCCCCGGCACTGATTTCTCCTCCTATCTCCTCCAGGCGCAATCCTCCGGTGCTGACGTGATCGGCCTTGCCAACGCTGGCGGTGACACCGTCAACGCCATCAAGCAGGCTGCCGAATTCGGCATCACCCAGGCCGGTCAGAATCTTGCGGGTCTGCTGATCTTCATCACGGACGTCCATGCGCTCGGCCTTCAAGCCGCCCAGGGTCTGGTGCTGACCGAAAGCTTCTATTGGGATCTCAATGACCAGACGCGCGAATGGTCCGAGCGTTTCGCCGCTGAAAACGGGGGCAAGATGCCAACGATGGTGCATGCTGGCGTTTATTCCGGGGTCATGCACTACCTCAAGGCCGTCGAAGCCACCGGCGGCAAGGACACCGCCGAGCTGATGAGCGCGATGAAGGACACGCCGACCGACGATCCACTATTCGGTCAGGGCGAAGTTCGTGCCGATGGCCGCAAGATTCACGACATGTACCTGTTCCAGGTGAAAACGCCGGAAGAGTCCTCTGGCCCCTGGGACTATTACAACCTGCTCGCCACCATCCCGGCGGCAGAAGCCTTCCGCCCGATGGAAGAAGGCGGCTGCGCGCTGGTCACCCAGTAGTTACGTCAGAAGGTGCGCGCCACCGCGGCGCGCACCTTCACCAACGAGGATAGGCCATGGTCGAGCTATTCGGCATTCCCCCGCAGGCCCTGTTCGGCCAGCTCCTTTTGGGGCTGATCAACGGGTCGTTCTATGCCCTTCTGAGCTTGGGGCTAGCCGTTATTTTCGGGCTGCTCAACATCATCAATTTCGCCCATGGCGCCCAGTACATGATGGGAGCCTTCGTCGCCTGGATGATGCTGACCTATTTCGGCGTCAACTATTGGTGGGCATTGCTGCTGGTGCCCCTGGCCGTGGGTGCCACCGGCATCGTTCTCGAGCGGCTGATGATCTCCCGGCTCTATCATCTCGACCATCTCTACGGGCTGCTGCTGACCTTCGGCCTGGCGCTCGTCATCCAGGGCCTGTTCCGCAATTATTACGGCGTCTCCGGCCTGCCCTATTCGATACCGGCCGAGCTTAGCGGCGGCACCAATCTGGGCTTCATGTTCCTGCCCACCTATCGCGGTTGGGTGGTCGTGGCTTCGCTCGCCGTGTGCCTGGGCACCTGGTTCGCAATCGAGCGCACCCAGCTTGGCGCCTATCTGCGCGCCGCAACCGAAAACCCGTCTCTGGTCGGCGCCTTTGGCATCAACGTGCCGCGCATGATCACGCTGACCTACGGCTTCGGCGTGGCCTTGGCAGCGCTGGCAGGCGTGCTGGCCGCGCCGATCTATTCGGTCAATCCCAATATGGGCGCCGATCTCATCATCGTAGTGTTCGCGGTGGTGGTCATTGGCGGCATGGGATCGATCCTGGGTGCCATTCTGACCGGCTTTGGCCTGGGCATCGTCGAGGGATTGGTCAAGGTTTTCTATCCTGAAGCATCGGCCGTGGCCGTGTTCGTCATCATGGCGCTGGTCTTGCTGGTCAAGCCCGCCGGACTGTTCGGAAGGGTCGCCTGATGGCTGTTGACGCTCCTGCAACACTCCCCAATTCCGCGGCAAAGGTCGGCGCGCCCCGTCACCATACGCTGGTCTTTTTTGCCCTCCTCCTCATCATGCTGGTGGCACCCTTCGTGCTTTATCCGGTGTTCCTGATGAAGGTGATGTGCTTCGCCCTCTTTGCCAGCGCGCTTAATCTTCTCCTTGGCTTCGGCGGGCTCCTGTCCTTCGGTCATGCGGCCTATTTCGGCATTGCCGCCTATGTTTCTGCCTACACGGCCAAGGTCTGGGGCCTGCCCCCCGAACTGGCCATCCTGCTCGGCACGGCCGCTGCCGCCGTTCTTGGCCTGCTGATCGGCGCCTTGGCCATACGCCGCCAGGGCATCTACTTCGCCATGGTCACCCTGGCCTTTGCGCAGATGGTCTATTTCTTCTCTCTCCAGGCACCGTTCACTGGCGGCGAGGATGGCATCCAGGCCGTACCGCGCGGACGCCTTTTCGGCTTCATCGATCTGGCCAACGACCTCACCTTCTATTTCGTCGTGCTGGCGATAGTCACCGGCGGCATGTTGGCCATCTACCGGATCATCCACTCCCCCTTCGGGCAGGTGCTCAAGGCCATCCGGGACAATGAGCCCAGATCCACGTCGCTGGGCTACAAGGTCGATCGCTATAAGCTCGCCGTCTTTGTGATGTCGGCCACGCTGGCCGGCCTTGCCGGGGCGATCAAGGCGCTGGTGTTCCAGCTCGCCTCCCTGACCGATGTGCATTGGACCATGTCCGGCGAAGTCGTGCTGATGACCCTGCTGGGCGGCATGGGCACCATTTTCGGTCCCTTGGTGGGCGCTGCGGTGATCATCGGCATGCAGAATTACTTCGCCAGCTTCGGCGCATGGGTCACCGTGCTGCAGGGCATGATCTTCGTGATCAGCGTGCTGCTGTTCCGGGAAGGCATCGTCGGCGTGATATCGCGCTGGATCAAGAAACCACTTTAGGAGCCATCCAAGTGCAGAAAGTCTACTCCACCGCTGCCCAGGCTCTGGCAGGACAATTGCGGGATGGGATGTCCATCATGTCAGGCGGGTTCGGCCTCTGCGGTATTCCGCAGGCACTGATCGATGCGGTCCGCCTGTCGGGAGCGCGCGAACTCACCGTCATCTCAAACAATGCCGGGGTGGACGGGGTCGGTCTCGGCACGCTGCTTGAGACCCGGCAGATCCGCAAGATGATTTCGTCCTATGTGGGTGAGAACAAGCTGTTCGCCCAGCAGTTCCTGTCCGGTGAGCTGGAACTCGAATTCAATCCCCAGGGCACCCTGGCCGAACGCATCCGTGCGGGCGGCGCGGGCATTCCCGCCTTCTTCACCAAGACGGGCGTGGGAACCATCATTGCCGAGGGCAAGCCAGTGCAGGA
Organism: Devosia naphthalenivorans; assembly: GCF_003056355.1. Lineage (GTDB taxonomy): Bacteria > Pseudomonadota > Alphaproteobacteria > Rhizobiales > Devosiaceae > Devosia > Devosia naphthalenivorans. Next base: position 99,039 of record NZ_PYVW01000002.1, on the reverse strand, counting down.
ATTTGACGGCGAATTATACGTGATGGAGCGGGGCTTGGTCGCCGACATTGCCCTGGTCCATGCCTGGAAGGGCGACCACGAGGGCAATCTCGTCTATCGCAAGACTGCCCGTAACTTTAATCCGGTGATGGCCACTGCCGGCCGGCTCACCATTGCCGAGGTCGAGCATCTGGTCGAAACCGGCGAGATCGACGCCGACGGCATTCACACGCCCGGCATTTTCGTAAGCCGCATCGTCCATGTGCCAGACGCGGAAAAACACATCGAGCAGCGCACCACGCGCTCGCGCCTGGAGGAGAACGCCTGATGGCAAGGACCCGCGATCAGATGGCGGCTCGCGCCGCCCGCGAACTTCGGGACGGTTTCTACGTCAATCTCGGGATCGGCATTCCGACCCTGGTGGCCAACTACATCCCGCCAAGCATCAGTGTGACGCTGCAGAGCGAAAACGGCATGCTGGGCATGGGCCCTTTCCCTTTCGAGGGCGAGGAAGACCCCGACCTCATCAATGCCGGCAAGCAGACCATCACCGAATTGCCGCAGACCAGCTTCTTTTCCAGTGCCGACAGCTTCGGCATGATCCGGGGCGGCCATATCGATCTGTCGATCCTGGGCGCCATGCAGGTGGCCGAGAATGGCGATCTGGCCAATTGGATGATCCCGGGCAAAATGGTCAAAGGCATGGGCGGCGCCATGGATCTGGTGGCAGGCGTCAACCGCGTCGTCGTGGTGATGGAGCACGAGGCACGGGGCGAGCCGAAACTGCTACGCGAATGCACCCTGCCCCTCACCGGCCAGCGTTGCGCGGATCTGGTGATTACCGATCTTGGCGTCTTCACCCTGGCGCGCAAGGGTGAGCCGCGGATGGTCTTGATCGAACTGGCTGAGGGCGTCTCGCTGGAAGAAATTATGGCAAAAACGCAAGCACGCTTCGAGGTAAGCTTGGGCCAACAGGTGGACGCATGAGCGATATCGTCATTGTCGGCGCCGCCCGGACGCCGGTTGGAAGTTTCCTTGGGGCCTTCGCCACCGTGCCGGCGCATCAGCTTGGCGCAACCGCGATCAGAGCCGCCCTTGAGCGCGCCCAAGTCGCGGGGGCCGAGGTGGACGAAGTCATTCTCGGGCAGGTGCTGACGGCGGGACAGGGCATGAACCCGGCCCGTCAGGCAGCCTTGGCCGCCGGCATCGGGCAAAGCGCTACGGCCTGGGGCGTGAACCAGGTGTGCGGCTCCGGCTTACGCGCCGTTGCGCTGGGCATGCAGCAGATCATGACCGGCGATGCGCGGGTCTTGGTCGCGGGAGGGCAGGAATCCATGTCGCTCTCCCCCCACTGCCAGAATTTGCGCCAGCCCGCGCGGATGGGCCCTATATCCTTGGTCGACACCATGCTCTCGGATGGGCTCACCGATGCCTTCGGTGGGTACCACATGGGCATCACAGCCGAGAACGTCGCCGCCAAGTTTGGGATCACCCGCGAACAACAAGACACTTTCGCACTTGCTTCGCAGCAAAAAGCAGCAAAAGCGAAGGCTGCTGGCCACTTCGACAAGGAAATCGTCCCCGTAGAGATCACCAGCGACGAACACCCCCGCCCCGACGCCTCCGCCGAGGCACTTGCCAAACTGCGCCCCGCCTTCGACAAGGCAGGTACCGTGACTGCCGGCAATGCCTCGGGTATCAACGATGGCGCTGCGGCACTGGTGCTGATGCACGCGAGCGAATCCGAGCGCCGTAGTCTTACACCTCTTGCTCGCATCGCCTCCTGGGCAACCGCCGGTGTTGACCCAGCATTTATGGGCACTGGCCCCATTCCCGCCTCGCAAAAGGCGCTGGCAAAGGCCGGCTGGTCAGCGGCGGATCTCGACCTGATCGAGGCCAATGAAGCCTTCGCGGCACAGGCCTGCGCCGTGAATCAAAGCATGGGTTGGGACACTGCCAAGGTCAACGTCAACGGTGGCGCAATCGCCATCGGCCACCCGATCGGCGCCTCCGGCGCCCGCGTTCTGGTCACCCTCATCCATGAACTTCAGCGCCGCCAGGCCGCCAAGGGGATTGCCACTCTATGCATCGGCGGCGGTATGGGCGTGGCTTTGTGCATCGAGCGCATCTGACCGCTAGTCTAGAACAATTCCGGTTCCCGCCCGAGAGTAATTCCGAATTTGTCGCGCACGCTTGTCATGATGAAATCGGACAGCTCCAGAATGTCCTTGCAGGTGGCGCCGCCATGATTGACCAGCACCAGGGCGTGTCGCTCGAATACGCCGACAGCGCCTCGCCTGTACCCCTTCAACCCAGCCTGCTCGATCAGCCAACCAGCCGAAAGCTTGATCGAACCATCGGTTTGGGGGAAGGCGGGCGCATTGGGAAAATCCAACGTGAAAGCCTGACCGGCGTCAGCTGAGAGGACCGGATTGTGAAAGAATGATCCGGCATTACCCAGGATGCGCCAGTCCGGCAGTTTCGACGCGCGCAACCGCAACACAGCCTGCATGACCTCTGATGGTGACCGGAACGGACCCAAGGCAGACAGATCGCGATACCCCAAGCTGGGTCCACGCGACTGACTTACCTTCAGGCGAACACTTGTCACTACATATCGGCCCGGCTCTTGTTTGAAGAGGCTCTGCCGATAGGCAAACCGGCAAGATGGCCCATCCATCGATACAAAACGCCGCTCGGTCCGGTCGAACGCCACCAGCGACTCAAACAGATCGCTGAGCTCGACACCGTAAGCACCGATATTCTGGATCGGGGCTGCGCCGACGGTTCCGGGAATACCCGCCAGGTTCTCCAGCCCCCACAGACCCTGCTCAACGGTCCACGTCACCAACTCATGCCAGTTTTCTCCAGCACTGGCCTCGACGATAAACTGCCCGTTTTCTCCATCTGCAAGCGAGCGTCCCCGTGATGACATGATAGCGGTGATGCCGTCATACTGCTCGCTCAGAATGACGTTGCTGCCGCCTCCCAGGATACGCACGGGAACACCAAGCTCTTCGGCAACCTCAAACAGCTGCGGCAGTTCGGCCTCGTCAACTATGGCTCGGGCATAAGCCGAATTGCCGCGTAGCTGGAAGCTGTTGTGGTTTGTCAGATCGAAATTCTGCGAGAGACTAAGGCTCATCTTTCACCTGGTTGCGGCGCGCTTGGCAGCCATCGGGCGTCCGGGCCCTATCATAGGTGAGTTCCACTACCACTGCACTAACGCCCGGCACCACTGCGGCAAGTCTGCGAGTTTGCAAACCGGCCGATCAACAGCGCTTCTCATGAGCCAGCCTATACCAGCCGGTATTGCCTGGCCTTGTTGCGCAAAAAAGGCAGGCCCTTTTCCATCACGTCTTCGAAGCTCGGGGCGACTGGTCGCCATACGGCTAGACCGTAGGCCAGTTCGGGCGGCATGTTGATGAAGCTTTCCATGGCGATGCCGCCCTTGAAGCCGATGGCCGCGAGCGTGGCGTGGATTTCGTCCCAGTCGCAGGTGCCCTCGCCCGGCGTACCGCGATCCGATTCCGACATGTGGATATAACGCAGCAGATCACCTGCATCGATGATGCCATTGCCGGCGCCCTTTTCCTCGATATTCATGTGGTAGGTGTCGAGATGGATGAAGATATTGTCGGCGCCGACCTTTTCGATCATCCAGCGGGCTTGTGCCGCCGTGTTGATCAGATGGTTCTCGTAGCGATTGACCGGCTCGATGCCGAAAGCCAGCCCCTTCTGCTTGGCGTAGCGGCCCGAAACCTCCAGCGCACGTGCGACATTGTCGTACTCGACCGTGGTGGGCGGTACACCCGTGCGCTGCCCGATGCCGCCATAGGTAACGCCCGACAGCGCCTCCGCCCCCATCTCGGCGGCGACATCGATCACTTGTTTCAGATGGGCAATACCTGCTTCGGGATCAATCGAGGGCCAGGCGCCTTCCGGCAGGCCTAGCGAGCAGACTGCCCGAAGATTGTTCTGCTCGAGCAAGGCGCGGGTGTGGGCAGGATCGACGACGGCGGGGTTTACCAGCGCGATCTCGATGAAATCCATTCCGTAGCCGACCGCAGCCGCAATGGTCCGCTCCGCACCGGCACGGTCCCAGTTCATCGTCCACATGCTGGTATGGACACCAAACCCCTGCATCGTTTTTCCTCTTCTTGATGATTGAACCACCGGATTTCACCGGATCTGGCGCGCCGCTTTCTGCAATATTTCGAAGGCCGCGTAGCGCTGGCGATGGCGTTCGGCGGCGTGACCCTGGGCAGGTCTGAACAGCACCGAGGTGCCGGACATCGCGCGCATCGCATCGACCAGCGACGGATGGCCACCGGCGGCAACGCTCGCCAGCATTGCCGAGCCGAGCAGCACAGGTTCGCTCGTTTCGGCCACTGCGACTGGAACGCCCGTTGCATCGGCCAGCATCTGGCAAACAAGCGGACTGCGCGCCGCACCGCCACTTGCGAGGATTGTCGATATGGCGATCCCATCGGCAGCGAACCGATCAAGGAGTTGGCGCAGGCCATAGCCGATGCCCGTAACACCTGCGACGTAAAGGGCCACAAGACTTGCGACATCGCGGTCTATGCCGAGCCCCGCAATCACCGCCCGGGCGTCCGGGTCGGCATGAGGCGAGCGGTTGCCCAGGAATTCGGGCACGACATGGATACTACCCGCGAGTTCCACGACCCTTTCTGGAGAAGCAGCGAGGCGCGATGCCTCCCGGTCCAGCCATTCGACCAGCGTCAGGCCCTCTCGTGCAGCCAATTGCGCCGTATCGGGCGCCGCGGCATGCAGGCTGACCAGATGGTCGATGGCGGCGCCCGCGGCGGACTGACCACCTTCGTTCAGCCAGAGACCGGGCACCATGGCAGAAAAATAGGGCCCCCATACGCCCGGCACGAAAACCGGTTCGCTGGCCGAGGCCATGGAGCAGGCGGAGGTTCCGAAAACATAGGCCAGCCGCGAGCCGAGTTCGAGACCCGTACCCTCGACCGTGGTGCCCAGCGTGCCCACGCCTCCTGCATGGGCGTCGATCAATGCCGCCGCCACGGGAGTTCCCGGCATCAGCCCCAGATCGGCTGCGGCCTCGGCGGTCAAGCCGTCGCCCAGCGAAGAGCCCGCCTCCACAATCTCGGCGCCGATGCGGGCGAAGTTTTCGTCCGCCAGCTCGCCTAGACCAACCGCCCGGAAGAACTCCGCGTCCCAGCGCCGTTCATGGGCAAGATAGGTCCATTTGCAGGTAACGGTGCAGATCGAGCGCGCTGCCGAGCCCGACGCGCGCCAGGTCAAATAGTCGGCCAGATCGAAGAAGTGATCCGCGGCAGCAAAGGAATCGGGCAGGTTGCGCTTCAGCCAGACGAGCTTGGGCGTTTCCATTTCGGGCGATATTCGCCCGCCGACATAGCGCAGCACGTCGTGGCCGCCAACATTGATTTCCTCGGCTTGCCTTGCTGCGCGGTGATCCATCCACACCATGATGTTGCGCGCCGCATCCCCCGACGGACTGACCGTTACAGGCGTACCATCCGCCTTGACGGCAACCAGTGAACAGGTCGCGTCGAACCCGATCCCCGCGATATCGCCGGGCCGCAGCCCTGAAGCCGCAACGGCCTCGCGCACGCTTTGCGCCACCGCCTGCCAGATCTGTTCGCTCGACTGTTCGACGACATCCACATTCTCGTGCCAGATGGTGATCGGCCGCTTGGCTGATCCCAGCAAGCGCCCCGCGAGATCGAACACCCCGGCGCGCGCACTGCCGGTACCGACATCGACGCCGATGACGCCGCGAGAAGAGGCTGGCGAGGTCATGGCTCAGAGGTCCAGGCTGACGGGCAGGATGGTGAGGTCGCGGATCACCACGTTGCGCGGCCGGGTCAGCATGAACATGACGGCGTCGGCCACTTCCTTGGGCTGCATTAGACTTCCATTGGCCAGCGCCTCTTCCATCTTGGCCTTGGGCCAATCATCGAGCAATGCCGTCACCACCGGTCCCGGCAGGACCGCACCGACGCGAATGCCATGCTTGGACACCTGCCGCCGTACCGTGTGGACGAAGGCCTGCACCGCATGCTTGGAGGCGGTGTAGATGGGCTCCCACACCACCGGAATGACCCCAGCTACCGAACTGGTGACGAGAATGTCGCCGCTGCCCTTCTCCACCATATGCGGCAACACCGCATGGACGGTCCGGAACACGGCGTTGACATTGAGGTCCAGCATGCGGTCCCAGGCGTCCGGATCGCCCTCGAGCACCTCGCCACCGATATAGGCGCCGGCATTGGCGTGGAAAATGTCTAGCCGGCCGGCCCGCTCCAGAATGGCCGGCATCATGGTGGCGACGCTTTGAGCATCCAGCAGGTCAATTACCAGCGGAATGGCGCGCGGCCCCAGTTCCGCGCAGAGCGCGTCCAGCCGCTCGCCCGCGCGATCGACCAGAAAGACTGTGGCCCCAGCGTTCAGCATGACCCTGGAGCATTCGAGCCCAATGCCGGAAGCCGCGCCAGTTACCGCGGCAATCTTGCCGCTCAGTTCATTGCTCATATTGGATACTCCGTATGCTTGGTCCTACGCACGCCCGTGCGACGCCCGCGAGCGGCGGGCCAGTGAATCCACGATCACGGCGATGGCCAGCACGGCCCCGGTGATCATGTAGCGCAGCGAAGAGCTGAGATTGAGCAGCGTCAGCCCGTTGGCGATGGCCTGGATCACGATGATCCCGAGCAGCGCCGAATAGGCACTGCCCCGTCCTCCGAACAGGCTGGTGCCGCCAATGACGGCTGCCGCGATGGCATTGAGATTGACGTCGCCCGTGCCCGCCTGCTGGCTTGATGAGGCAAGCCTTGAGGCCGCGAGCACCCCGCCAAGCGCGGCAAAGCTGGAACAGAGAATGAAGGCGCTGGCATAGATGCGGCGCACATTGATGCCAGCCCGCCGCGCAGCCTCCTTGTTACCGCCCACGGCCTGCATAGAGCGGCCCCATTTGGTGCGGGTAAAGGCATAGTCCATGATGATGACGAGCGCGACGAAAAGGCCGAACATCCACGGCACGCCGCGACCCAGATTGAGATAATAGACCACCCCTTCGATGACTGCCGTCAGTACCGCCGCCTTGAAGAGGAGGCCCGCCATGCCACCTGCGCTCAGATTGGCCTCGCGGCGGCGGCGGATGACCCGCATGCCTACCAGGATGGTGAATATGCCGGGCAATACGCCCAGGGCATGGGACAGCCATTTGGGCATCATCAGGATCTGGCCGAACATCACCAGCGGCGACTGATAGGGCAGATTGATCGACCCGGCATTGCCCAGGATGTAGAGCTGCAGGCCCAGCAAGGCGAGCAAGCCCGCCAGCGTCGCGACGAAACTGGGCATGCCCAACCGGTTGTAGAGCAGCGCATAAAGACTACCGATGACAACGCCGGCGACCAGCGCCGCGATGAGGGCAAAGCCGAGCGGCCAGCCCTGGGTCACCCACAGCGAACCGAACAGCGCCGAGGCGAGCCCACTCGTCGAGCCTACGGACAGATCGATCTCGCCCAGCATCAGCACGCAGACGATGCCCAGCGAGATAATGCCCACCGTGGCGCAATCGAACAGCAGGTTCACGAGGTTATTGGGCGCTAGGTACACCGGGTTGAGCGCGGTGAACACCGCCGAAATAACCACCAGCCCGACCGCAACCGGCAACATGCCCAGATCGCCCGAGCGCACCCGGTCGATAAAGGCGCGCACGGTGCCCCTGATCCCCTCATCGTGGCGCACGCGCACGTCGCTGCGATCCAGGGCCTGCGGGGGTGTTTCGGATTTGACCTGATCGAGCTGGCTCATTGCATTGCCTCCGAAGCCTGCTTGCGGTTCATGCGCCGCGATACGGCATTTTCGCTGGCGCCGGTAATAGCGGCCACCAGTTCATGGTTGGAATCCTCGGGCGTGAACACGCCACTGTTCCGGCCCAAGCGGAGCACGACGATGCGGTCCGCGACCGCTCGCACATCCTCCATATTGTGGCTGATCATGATGACTCCCAGCCCGCGGGCGCGGACCCGTTCGATCAGGTTCAGCACTTCGGCGGTCTGCGCGACGCCAAGCGCTGCGGTTGGCTCGTCCAACATGATCAGCTTGGGTTCAAGCAGCAGCGAACGGGCGATGGCGACGGTCTGGCGCTGTCCGCCCGACAGCGAGGCTACCGGTTCGCGTACCGAGGGGATGCGCGCGGACAATTCGTTGAGCAGCGTCCAGGCGCGCACTTCCATGGCAACTTCATCGAGGCGCCAAGGCTCCTGCTCGCGGCCCAGATAGATGTTGGCAACGACATCGAGGTTTTCGCACAGCGCCAGATCCTGGAACACCGTGGCAATGCCCAGATTGAGCGCGTCGGCAGGACTACCGAGCGCCACTTCCTGGCCATTGAAGCGGATAACGCCAGAGCTTGGCTGGTGCACCCCGGCGAGGATCTTGACCAGGGTGGACTTGCCGGCGCCATTGTCACCGACAAGCGCAACGACTTCGCCGGCATGGACGTCGAGTTCGATATCGGTCAGCGCCGAGACAGCGCCGAAATTCTTGGATATTCCGCGCAGGCTGAGCACGGGCTCGCCAAGGCGCTGAGTGTAGTCTGGTAAGTCGGACATGGTCTTGGCCCCTTCGCAAGACGGCGCGATGTCCGTCCGGCCATTGTGCTGGCCGGACGGACGTTGGCTGACGTTACTCGAGGATGCCGAGCTCGCGGCAGCCTTCCTCGTACTCGCCGGTGCAAACCTCTTCCGCGCTGGCAATCTCCTTGTCGAAGATTTCCGCCTTGATGTTCTCGCGCGTCACCACCACCGGCACGAAAAGTTCCGAGGGAGTGTCGTAGAGCGTAGTCTTGGGCTCCGGGGTTTCTCCATTCAGCAGCTTGTACGCAACCTGCGCCGCGGCAGCCGCGACGATCTCGGAAGGCTTGGAGATGGTGTTGTACTGATCGCCCGAGATGATCAGTTGCAGCGCCGCGATCACCGCGTCATTGCCGGTAACCGGTGGCACAGGATCGACACCGGCGGCCTTAAAGGCCGCGATGGCGCCGCCTGCGGTGCCGTCATTGGCGGCCGCAACGCCCACGATCTGGTCGCCAAAGCGCGTAATCTGCCCGCTCGCCCATTGCTGGGCCTCTGCCGGCACCCAATCGGGGGTGTCGAATTCGGCCAGGGTTTCATAGCCCGAGCCATCAAGCGAGGAATCGATGCCGTCGCGGATCAGTCCGGCCGCTGCGTCGGTCGGCGAGCCGTTGATCTGCAGCACGCCCGAGCCTTCCGGCACGCCCTCGGCCTTGAGATGATCGACCAGCGACTGCGCGATGGCCGCCCCGATGCCTTCATTGTCGAAGGACACATAATAGTCGGCGGGTGTCGAGGGGATCGGGCGGTCATAGGCGATGACCTTGACGCCTTGTGCATGAGCTTGCTGCACCAGCGAAGCGGCGGCCGACGAATCCACCGGGTCCAGCACGATCACCGTGGCGCCCTGGGCAATTGCCGAGTTGAACTGCTGCTGCTGCAGCGCCGCATCGGCCGTGGCGTTCTGGTAGATCAGCGTGCAGCTTGCGCACAGCTTTTGCATTTCGGCCTGGAACCCGGGCCAGTCGTGCTCCTCATAGCGGGTCGAGCCCTGGTCAGGCATCAGGAACGCCACCGTGGCGTTCTCCACCTGCGCCAGGGCGGGCCCTGCCATCAGCATGCCGGCAAGCGTGGTTGCCAGTGCCGTTCCGATCATAGTTCTAGACATGTATTCCTCCCAATTCTGGTTGCGTTATGCACTACTCCAGCCCGACTATTCCGTCTGGGCGGGAATTCCTTGAATCTCCAAAGCTTCTCCGGCCTTCCCCCGGAGAAGTCTCGTCTCAGCGCCTTGTCGCCAGCGACAATACGGCAGCTCCTTCCGTTGGCAGCACGGGCGTCTCTCGCTCCGCTGATGGCGACGTTGTGGATTCCCGCAGCACCAGCTCGACTGGCAGCCTGCGATGTACCGGCGCTCCGCTGGCTCCGTTGATGCGTTCCAGCAGTTGCGACCATGCCAGGCGCCCGATCAGGTCGACCGGCTGCCGGATGGCGGTGATGGACGGCCGGGCCACCGGCATCCAGGAATAATCGTCGAACCCGATCAGTGACACATCGTGGGGAACCGAACGTCCTGCCCGATTGAGCGCGGCCAGAACTTGCAGCGTCGTCGTGTTCATCAACGCCACGATAGCGCTGGCGCGGCCGATCTGGGCTTCCGCCTCGCCCGGCAGGGCCTCGGGTACGCCGCCCAATCCGGTCTCCACCACAACCGGTTCAGTCCCGAATTCGGCAAGCACCTGGGCAACCCCCTGGATGCGCTCCCGCAAATTCCGCACCGACAATGAAGGCGTGCAGACGGTGATGTGCCGATGGCCCAGTTGGGTCAGATGTCGGGCGGCGGACGCCCCCGCTGTCACATTGTCGATCTCGACGAAATCACCCGGCTCGCCGTCGGGCGCGCGGTCGGCAAAGACCAGCGGGATCTTAGACGCCTCGATCTGCTTGCGGGCGGGCAACTCGCCTGAGCAGGGGATGACGATGAAGCCGGCCGGCTTCCAATGCATCAAGGCCCTGATGCGCGCCTCTTCGACCTCGGGCTGATTGGCGGAACTGGCAACGATCAACTCGTAGCCGTCCTTTTGGCAACCGGCCTCGACTGCAGCCAGGATCGTGGGGAAGAATGGATTGTCCAGCGTCGGCACCACCGCCGCCACAATTTTGGAGCGCCCGCTGCGCAGATAGGATGCCGCAGGGTTTATCCGATAGTTCAGCGCCTTGACCGCCGCGAGCACCTGCTCCCGCGACTTTGCCCTGACCGGCTTCTCACCCGACAGGACGTTCGACACCGTCGCGATGGACACGCCGGCGCGGTTGGCAACATCCTTCATGGTTACCGGCGGTTTGATCGCTCCGTCCTCCCCGAACAGGCTCATGTTAGAGCCAAAAAACGATTTACGTAAATCGTTTCACGCTGTCGGCCATGAGTCAAGCGCTCGTTGGGCGGATCGCTTGGGCGGGATTTTCGGGAAATACGGCTTGAAAATCAAATGATTGCACTTTTGCGGGACCCTTTTCCAGCTGCCGCGCATCCAATGGTTCAGAACTCACCGGCGGCGTTTAGTGGAGCGGCGCCGGAGGTTCCTCACAACGGAGGCAAAGATGTTCAGAACACTACTCGCATCGGCAGCATTGGCCCTTGTCATGACCGCCCCTGGCATTGCCCAGGACGACCTGAGCGATCCTCAGATCGCGCACATCGCGTATACGGCTGGTCAGATCGATATCACGGCGGCCGAGCAGGCGCTGCGCAAGAGCACCAATCCAACGGTCACCGATTTCGCGCAGACCATGGTACGCGACCACAAGGCGGTGAACGTGCAAGCCCTTGCACTGGTTGAAAAACTCGGCGTGACGCCTGAAGAAAACGCCACCAGCACGGCGCTTTCTGACGCGGCCCAGGCCAAGAGCGAAGAACTCGAGGCTCTCGAGGGTGAGGCCTTTGACGCAGCTTATGTTGCTAACGAGGTGGCGTATCATAGGACGGTGAACGAGGCGCTCGAGGGCACCCTGATCCCCTCCGCGGACAATGCCGAACTGAAGGCACTCCTCGAAACCGGCCTGAAGCTGTTCGCAAGCCACCAAGCGCATGCCGAGCATCTCGCTGCGGATTTGCAATGAGCACGCTTCTCATTCGGCGAAGCATGCTTGCGGGTTTGCTTTGCTTTCTGAGCCCGGCAGCGCCTGTGCTTGCCGAGGAATACGTCGTTACGATCGATCAGATGGAATTCGGCGACGTACCTGCCGAGCTCAAGGTCGGCGATGTGATCATCTGGCGAAACAATGACATGTTCCGGCACACGGCTACGGACCGGGACGGCAGTTTCGATGTCGATCTGCCACCCAAAGCCGAAGCGCGGCTTGTGCTCGAGTCGGCCGGCAGCATCGAGTTCTACTGCCGCCTCCATTCGGGTATGGTTGGCACGCTGACTGTCAGCCCATGATCTTGCTGGCGCCGGATGCCCTGGCATTCGACGCCGGCCTATCGCAGGAGGCGCAGGACAATGCTTGTGGAGAGAACCGCGACGGAATGCACCCCGCCGGCGGTAGACTATGGTGCACTGGACGAAACGGCATTGGTGGCGCTTGCCAGCCAAAGGGACGAGCGGGCAATCCGATTGCTCATCAAGCGGCACAACCAACGCTTGTTCCGGGCCGCCCGCTCGATTGCAGGCAACAATACGGAGGCCGAAGATATTGTGCAGGCCTCCTATGTCAGAGCTTTCACCCACCTGGACGGCTTCAGGGGAGAATCGAGCATGGCCACCTGGCTCACGAGGATTACGGTGAACGAGGCGCTCGGCCGGCTGCGCAAGCGCCCGCGGATGGGTGCCATTGAAAGCCTCAAGGCAGAGGTGGAAACATCCGCGTCGATCGCCCGGGAGCCGAGCCCGGAGGAGGAAGCGTCACGACGGGAAGTTTCCCTGCTGCTGGAGCGGACGGTTGATCGCCTGCAACCCGATTTCAGATCGGTTTTCGTGCTCCGCGAGGTGGAGGGCTGGAGCGTCGAAGAAACCGCCGACTTCCTGGCCATCCCGGCCGAAACGGTCAAGTCCCGGCTGCGTCGTGCCCGGCTTGAACTCCGCTCGCACCTGGAACAGCAACTCGCCGGCGGGTTTGCCGCACTGTACCCGTTCGATGGCAAGCGGTGCACTTCCATGGCGGACAAGGTGATCGCCAGCCTGGGGCGAAGCTGAAGCCGCTCCCACGAGCAGCGTGAGACCATGGCGCAACGGCAGTTCACCGGCTAAACAGCTTGTCGAGGACTGCCGGGATGGACCACCAGTCAATCACAGGCTAATCCGCTTGCGTCACCGCTTGTGAAGGAGCTGCCTTGGAAGCGCCTGTTCAGATGTTCGATTGGGGACGGATATTGCTCGGCGAAGAGCCGCCCTGGTTCTTCCTGGAGATCCTCTTTCGGACACTGGTGATCTATCTCTACACCCTGGGCTTGCTCCGCTGGCTGGGCAGCCGCACTCTTAGCCAGTTGTCCAATCTTGAATTTCTGCTCGTCATCGCACTTGGCTCCGCCGTGGGCGACGCCATGTTCTACCCGGACGTGCCGCTGCTCCATTCTCTGGCTGTCGTCACCGTCGTGGTCCTCGCCAATAAGCTTCTGGATGTCATGATGGCACGCCGCGCGCCAGTCGAACGCGCCCTCGACGGCATACCGGAGGAGGCCATCAAGGCTGGTGCCATTTGCGTTGACTTCCTGCACAGCACGACATTGAGCAACAGCGAACTGTTCCAGCAGCTCAGAGCGCACGGCATCGAGCAGTTGGGACAGGTAGAGCATGCCTATGTGGAGACCAACGGCACACTGACAGTGTTCAAGACCAAGGCTGCACCCCTGCCAGGCCTTCCCATTGTTCCGCCATGGGAAATCACCCCGCCCGTGACGCTGACACCGGACGATGCAGCTGGTTCTCCAGAGATACTTGCGTGCCTCAATTGCGGCACGCTCAGATTGCCGGAGACGCACCCCGCCCCCCACGAATGCCCCAATTGCAAGCACTCCGAGTGGACGGTTGCACGGAGTTAGGTGGGGAGTAGATGTAGTCCCAGAGCTTCCCCATCGCCGGACTTGATCCGGGGGGCTCTCGTTGCGCATATCGTGTGGAGAGTGGCCCTCGGATCAGATCCGAGGGCAGCAATTGTGGGTGGGTGAGGTGGCGCCAGCAATCGCCGGACCCCTGCCCTTGCTGACTTACAACGCTTTAAGGTACCCGCAGTTTCTCGGCCGACAGGAGTTCTGGCCGAAGATAGCCTCGCTCCAGACTCTCCTCGACGAACTGTGTCGCCATTGCCGTGTCGAGACCCTGCTCGCGCAGCCAGTCATCGTCGAAATATGTGTCCGCGTACCGCTCGCCGCTATCGCAGATCAATGTGACGATGGAGCCCTCCTCGCCGGCGTTCCTCATCGCGGCGGCAGCCCAGAGCACGCCGATAAAGTTCGTGCCCGTCGAGCCTCCGACGCGCCGCCCCAGCATCCGGGACAGCACATGGGTAGCGGCGATGGATGCCGCGTCGGGGACCTTGATCATGGCGTCAACGACGCCGGGCAGGAACGACTGTTCTACCCGCGGGCGCCCAATGCCTTCGATGCGCGAACCGCGATTGCATCGCATTGCTCCATCGCCTTCGGACCAACCCGCAAAATAGGCGGAGTGTTCCGGATCAGGAATGCAAAGCCGGGTACAAAAGCCCCGGTAAAGAATATAGCGCCCAATGGTCGCGGAGGTACCGCCGGTGCCGGCACTCATGCTGATCCAGCGCGGAACCGGGTGTCGCTCCAGGGACATCTGCTGAAAGATCGACTCTGCAATGTTGTTGTTGCCACGCCAGTCCGTCGCTCGTTCGGCGTAGGTGAACTGATCCAGATAATAGCCGCCCGGACAATCAGCCAATGAGCGAGCCTCTTCGTAGATCATTGAGGGATCATCGACATAGCGGCACAGGCCACCCTGCCGCTCGATCGCCTCGATTTTGCTCTTGCTGGTGGAGCGCGGCAGCACGGCCGTGAAGGTCAGGCCCAGCAGGCGGGCATAGTAGGCTTCGCTCACCGCTGTCGATCCCGACGAAGCTTCGAATAGCCTGGTCTCTGGCCCGATCAGGCCATTGCAGATCCCATAGAGGATGAGCGAGCGCGCCAGACGGTGCTTCAGACTTCCCGTGGGATGGGTGGACTCATCCTTGAGGTAGATATCCACGCCATCGAAACCCGTCATTTTCAGGGGGATAAGGTGGGAGTCCGCAGAACGGCGGCTGTCGGCATCCATGAGCCGGACAGCATTTGCTCGCCACTCCCTCGAACATGGCATCACCTGCATCGCCATCCTCCACATACATTTAGTGAGAAGATGCAGTTACCATATTGTACGAGGATAGCGCAACGTTAGTCTATTTTTGTCCATGCTCTGAGCAACACGTTCTAACAACGTGATATTTAATAGAATGCACCTAGTCAAATACGCAAATGGCTTTCGAAAAAGGGACGCCGCACTGCGTAGCGACAATGGTCTTGTGCCGTTCTCCTGGAATGACAAAGGCCGATGTCCTCTTTGCCAAGGAGGACACCGGCACTGACATTTGTCGCAACGGACGGGGTTCACCCAGCAGACGTCATGGTGAGTTCGTCGAACCACGAGGTCGTGACACCCGCCCTCCACTCGCCCGACCCCGGGTCAAGCCCGGGGCAGGCTCTCGTGGTTCGACAAGCTCACCATGAGGTCTCAGGGACGTACACATGAGGTCCACCAAAGGCGACGCGCCAGGAGGCGAGGCTTATATAACCCCGAGAGCCCTCATGGCTTCGGCGACCCGCACGAAACCGGCGATATTGGCACCGAGGACATAATCGCCCGGCGCGCCATATTCGTCGGCAGTGTTCGCGCAGTTGTCGTGGATGGTGCGCATGATCTCGGCCAGGCGCTCTTCTGTCTGCTCGAATGACCAGCTGTCGCGCGAGGCATTCTGCTGCATTTCCAGCGCGGACGTCGCAACGCCACCGGCGTTCGCGGCCTTGCCCGGCGCGAACATTACCTTGGCTTCCTGGAAGATGCGAATGGCTTCGGGCGTCGAGGGCATGTTGGCCCCCTCTCCCACCGCAATCACGCCATTGGAGACCAGAGCTTTGGCATCCTTGCCGGTAAGCTCATTCTGGGTTGCCGAAGGCATCGCCACATCGCAAGGCACATCCCAGATAGAGCCCTTGGCCGCCTTGACGAAATAGGCGCCATGGCCTTCGCCCTTGAGCTGCAGATATTCGGAAACGCGCGCGCGGCGGACCTCCTTGACCTCTTTCAGCAGCTCGAGATCTATCCCGCTTTCATCCACGATATGACCGGAACTGTCCGAGACGGCGATAACCTTGCCACCGAACGACTGAACCTTCTCGATGCTGTAGATCGCCACATTGCCCGAACCGGAGACGACAACCTTCTTGCCTTCGAAGGTGTGACCCTTGGTGGCAAGCATGGATTGCACGAAATAGGTGTTGCCATAGCCGGTGGCTTCGGTGCGGGCACGCGAGCCGCCGTAGAACAGCGCCTTGCCGGTGAGCACGCCCGCCTCGTAGCGGTTGGTCAGGCGCTTGTACTGGCCAAACATGAAGCCGATTTCGCGCCCGCCGACGCCGATATCACCGGCCGGAACGTCTGTATATTCGCCCAGGTGCCGGTATAGCTCCGTCATGAAGGACTGGCAGAAACGCATGATTTCGCCGTCCGAGCGGCCCCGCGGGTTGAAGTCCGACCCACCCTTGCCGCCGCCGATAGGCATTCCGGTGAGCGCATTCTTGAAGGTCTGCTCAAACCCGAGGAACTTGATGATGCCGACATTCACCGACGGGTGGAAGCGCAGCCCGCCCTTGTAGGGGCCCAGGGCCGAGTTGAACTGCACGCGGAACCCGCGATTGATCTGCACCTGTCCCTTGTCGTCCACCCACGGCACGCGGAAGATGATCTGACGCTCAGGCTCGCAAATGCGCTCGATCAGCGCCTGCTCAAGATAGTCCGGACGCTTGGCGATAACGCGTCCCAGACTCTCCAGCACTTCCCGCACGGCCTGATGGAACTCGGGCTCGCCTGCATTGCGCTGCAGCACGCCCTCGAGAATGGGTTGAAGCTTTTCATCGATCATCGGGGGGGCCACTCGCGCGTTGTCATAGTCTTGATAGATGGCCTTTCATCTATCCTAACTGTCCGGTGTGTCGAATAGAAATTGAGCGCACTGCCCGTTTTTTTTGCAACTCGCCGGTGAGTAGCAAAAGTGTCACTCGCAAACCTGCCAAACGTCATCCTCATGCACCCACAGCCGACCGGTCGGGATATCGAACCAGCCTGCGTGCAGCGCCAGACGCCCAGCTTTTTCACGCTCGGACACGAATGGAAACGTTCGAAGATTGGCGATGGACGCCAATACGGCCAGCCGCTCCAGCGCTGTCGCCCGGTCCTTTGCGGCTGCCGGTCCCGGTGGGACCTGGACGCTGCCTGCCAGTTGGGCCAGGGGCAGGACCCAATTGCCGATAAAGGCGGAGTCCGTGCGTGGCGCGTTCCCCAGCGCAGCCTGGATGCCGCCACAGCCGGCGTGCCCAAGCACCAGCACATGCTCGACCTCCAATACATCGACAGCGTACTCGATCGCCGCCGACGTACCGTGGAAATGCGCATCCGGCTGATAGGGCGGGACGATATTGGCGACATTCCGCACCACAAAGAGCTCGCCCGGACCGCTGCCGAAGATCGATTCCGGTGCAGACCGGCTGTCGCAGCACCCTATGACCAGGGCGGGCGGCTTCTGGCCTTCGGTTGCCAATTGCCGGTACCGGTCTTCGGCACCGGGGAAGCCCTCGCGAAAATGCCGGTGGCCGGCAACAAGAATATCAGGAAGGGTCAAGCGCTGCTCCTATAGCTGCACCAGACGCAGGTAGGGGCGCAGCGTTTCGAAACCCTGCGGATATTTCTGCCGCGCAGCTTCGTCCGATATGGCCGGCGATATCACCACGCGCTCGCCCGGGAACCAATTGACCGGGGTGGACACTTTCTGGGTGTCGGTGAGTTGCAGGCTATCGATTACCCGCAGCACTTCCTGGAAATTGCGCCCGGCACTTGGTGGATAGGTCAGGATCAGGCGGATTTTCTTGGCCGGGTCGATCACGAAAATCGAGCGCACCGTAACGGTCGGGTCAGCCTCCGGATGGATCATTCCGTAGAGATCGGCCACGCCGGCATCGACATCGGCAATCATCGGAAAATTGAGGGCATGGCCCTGGGTTTGCTCGATGTCGTCCGCCCAATCTTCGTGAGCCTGCACGGCGTCCACTGAAAGTCCGATCGGCTTGACAAGCCGGCGGTCGAACTCGGGCTTGAGCCGGGCAACCTCGCCCAGCTCAGTCGTGCAGACCGGCGTGAAATTTTTCGGATGGCTGAAGAACAAGCCCCATTGGTCACCGAGCCAGTCATGGAAGCGGATTTCGCCATGCGTGCTCTGCTGCGTGAAATCGGGAGCTATCTGGCCGAGTTGAAGGTTCATGGATGTTTTCCTGGGGTTTGAGGTGGAGCGAGGGGTGAAAGAAGGTCTGTGCGGACGAGGAAATCGCCGAAATGCTCTCCGGCTTCACGCCCTGCGGCGTAGCGGCCGAAGAGGTCCCCGAGAGTGGCAAGGATCTGGGGTTCGGCTGCGTTTTCAAGATGGAGCTGGGCAAGCCGCTGCCCATGAAAGCCGCCGCCGAGGTAGAGATTGTATTTTCCCGGCGCCCTGCCCGTCAGGGCGATCTCGGCGATATATGGCCGGGAGCAGCCATTGGGGCAGCCGCTCATCCGCAGGGTAATTGGTTCTTCCGAGAGGCCGTGCTCGGCCAGAAGCAGTTCAAGCTTGCCGATCAGGCTGGGCAGATATCGTTCGCTCTCGGCCATGGCCAGACCACATGTCGGGAAGGCGACGCAGGCCATGGCGTTCTGCCGCAGTGTCCCCGGCCATTCCGGATCGACCAGACCATGACTGTCGAGAATGCCGGCGATGAGGGAACGTTCGCCGGGTTCGATGTCGGCGATCACCACGTTCTGGTTCGGGGTCAGCCGGAAGCTTCCCTTGTGAACCTCGGCGATGGCGCGCAGCGCGGTCATGGCGTCCCGGGTCGCGCCCAGGCCAAGCCGTCCGTTCTCGATGAACAAGGTGAAGTGGTGGCGGCCATCTTCGCCCCGCGCCCAGCCAAAGGCATCGCCATTGCTGGTGAACTCGAAAGTGCGGGCAGGCTTGAAGGCGAAGCCCAGACGTCTTTCGATCTCGGCGGTGACCCAGTCCAGGCCCTTGTCGTCGATCGTGTACTTGAAGCGGGCTCGTGCGCGGTCGACGCGGTTGCCGTAATCGCGCTGCACGGACATGACCGCATCGGTGACGGCAGGCACGGCTTCCTTGTCCACATAGCCGATGACGCTGGCGAGGCGGGGGTATGTTGTCGCAACTCGGTCCGTTCGACCCATGCCGCCGCCGATGGCGACGTCGAAGCCAACCAATCGCCCGGCCTCCACGATGGTGATGAAGCCCAGATCCTGCGCGTAAACGTCGATGTCGTTGGTCGGCGGGAGGACGAACCCGACCTTGAACTTTCGCGGCAGGTAGGTATGTCCGTAGAAGGGTTCTTCGGGTTCGGTGGTCGCCAGCCGCTCCTTGTCCAGCCATATCTCGCCGTAAGCGGGCATGCGCGGCACGGCGCGGTCTGAAGCGCGCTTCGCCAGGGCGGAAAGCTCCGCGTGCAGGCTGGAAAGACCGGGATTTACCGAGCACATCACGCCTCGGGCGTCATCGCCACAGGCAGCGACCGTATCGAGCAGCACCGCGTGCAGCCCCTGGATTGTTGCTCGAAGATTGTCCTTGAGCAGCCAATGGAACTGGAAGGTCTGGCGGGTGGTCAGGCGCAGCGTGTCGCCGCCATGCTGGCGCGCCAAATTGTCGATGGCCAGCCATTGTTCCGGCGTGCACACACCGCCAGGCAGCCTGACACGGGCCATGAACTGGTAGGCCGGTTCAAGCTTTTGCCGCCGCCGCTCCTCCCGGACATCCCTGTCGTCTTGCTGGTAGATGCCCTGGAACTTGAGAAGTTTGGTGTCTTCAGGCGTCACGCCGCCGCTGATGCGGTCGAGCAGGCTGAGCGCAATGCTTCCGCGCAATTGATCGCTGTTGGCCTTCAATGTCTCGTCCGGTCCGAGCCGCTCCAGCGGCTGGGAGAGGTCGGCGTCGCGGCTGATGGTATCGGTGATCATCAATAGACATCCCTCTGGTAGCGGCCTTGGCGCTGCAGGTCCCGTACATATTCCTCGGCCTGCTCGCGCCCCAGGCCGCCAGCATCGGCCACAAGGTCGATGAGGGTTGCGTTGACGTCTGGCGCCAGTCCCTTGGCGTCACCGCACACATAGAAATGTGCGCCTTCCTCAAGCCAGGCGAAGACTTCGGCCGCGGCCTCCCGAATGCGCTGCTGAACGTATGCGCGATCGCCGGGGTCACGGGAGAAGGCCACGTCCATGCGGCTGAGCACGCCGTCCCTAAGATGACCCTGCCACTCGGCCTGGTAGAGGAAGTCGCTCCGGAAATTCCTGTCGCCAAAGAACAGCCACGCCTTGCCATTGGCGGAGCGCTGGCGGCGTTCCTGGATAAACGCTCTGAACGGCGCCACGCCGGTTCCCGCCCCGACCATGATGATGGGAACATCGTCCTTGGGCAGCCGGAAGTGAGGGTTTGGCCTAACATAGACCGGCAGCGCGGCATCGTCTGGCAGGTCGCAGAGCGAGCCCGTTACCACGCCAAGACGCTCGCTGCCGTGAAGCGCGTAGCGGACCGTGGAGACGGTCAGGTGGACCTCCCCTTCATGTGCGGATTGGCTGGAAGCGATAGAATAGAGGCGGGGCTGAAGCCGGCGCAGGCCAGCCAGAAAATCGGCGGCACCGACACCCGAAGCGGGGTACTGGCGAGCGATGTCGACGACGTGGTTCGCCTCAAGATAGGCCAGTCTCTCGGTCACGCCCATTTTCGAAAGCGAGGCAGCGCCGCTGAGCCGCGCCCATTGCTCTAGAAACCGCGGTGTCGCGCCGGCAATCTCGTATTTGCTCGCTAGCGCAGCGCGCAGGGACAGCGTCTCGCCGTCGATTTGAACTGCCTCTGCCTCGTCCAGGGACAGCACGTCAATCAGCCCATCCACCACCTCTTCGCTGTTGCGGGCGATGATACCCAGGGCGTCGCCGGGTTCATAAGCGAGCCCGGAATCTTCAAGGTCCAGCTCGATATGGCGCGTCTCCTTGCTCGACCCGCGCCCGGTAATGACCAAATTCTCCAGCAGGCGCGCTACGACGGGATTGTCTTGGTCGGCGGCGCGTCGCGCGGGCGGTTGGGGTTCCTCGGCAGAAGCAGCCACTGTGGGACGCGACTGAACGAGGCTTTCCAGCACACCCTTTGCCCAATTTCTTCCAGCCGGGGTCTGATCGACGTCGCAGTCGATCCGGTCAGCCAGGCGGCTGGCGCCCAGTTCGCCCAGACGTTGATCGATGTGGCGGCCCGCTCCGCAGAAAAATTCGTAGGTGGAATCTCCCAAGGCCAGCACTGCGAAACGCAGATTGTCCAAACGGGGCGCCTTGCGGCTGCCCATGAATTCAAAAAAGCCGATCGCAGGCTGAGGTGGATCACCATCGCCATGGGTGCTGGTTATGACGATTAGATCGTCTTCCTGCTTGAGGGCCGAAGGTTCGTAGTCAGCCATGTCGATGGCCTTGGCTGAGAGGCCCAGCGCAATGGCTGAAGCCAGAACTTCACCAGCCAGGGCCGCACCGGTTCCGGTCTCGCTGCCATATAGCACCGCCAAGGTTCGGACCGGCACCACTGCGGGCGCAACGTCCTTGGGTGGAGCAACATCGAGCGAGCGGACACCATCGCCGAAACCGGTGAAATAGCCTCCCACCCAGGTGGATTGCTGCGGGTTGAGCGAAGAGGCGAGTGCCTTCAGGCTTTCCCACTGGTCGTCGCTGAGACCCAGTCCGGGAAATTCGGTTTTTGTCATGTCGGTATCCGCTAACCCCTATGCCCGCTTACTTGATCGGCGAACTGGTGCGGAGTGTTGACAGCCGCTTAACAGACGGTCAAATGAATGATAATACGGTTTTGCAACAAAAAGAATGCATAAACACCCATGGACCTCGTTCTGGCAAAGACATTCCTCGAGATCGCGGAGTCAGGGAGCTTCGTTACTGCTGCAGGCAAATTAAACGTAACGCAGACAGCAGTGAGCGCGCGCGTCCGCACGCTTGAAGAACAGCTTGGGCGGCGCCTTTTTGTTCGCAACAAAGCCGGCGCACGGCTGACGCCGGCCGGTGAGCGCTTCGTCAAACATGCTGCAAACCTCATCCAGGTATGGGATCGGGCCCGTCTGCAGGTTGGTCTGCCGGAAGGCAGGGTGGACATTGCCAGCGTCGGCGCCGAAATAAGTCTATGGAACCCCACTCTCGTGGACTGGCTCACCTGGATGCGGCAGGAACATCCCGACGTCGCCATAGCGGCCGAAGTGGACACAACCGCGAACCTGCTGGAACGCGTCAAGGATGGCTCTCTCGATATGGCGGTGGCGTATGATCCACCGCATAGCGGCCATCTCGTCGTGGAGCTGCTCGTCGAGGAGCGACTGATCATGGTCACCTCGCGGCCGGATGGTACAATCGGGCGGCAGGAAGATTACGTCTATGTGGATTGGGGCATGACGTTCCAGGCCAGCCATCAGGCGGCTTTCCCCGATTTGGGTGTGCCTGATGTTTCGATATCGCACGGCCCATTGGCCCTGCTGTACATCGCGCAGTCCGGTGGCAGCGGATATTTCCGTCAAAGCGCGGTCAAAGAGTTCCTCGATGCGGGAACGCTCTATCGCGTGGCCGACGCCCCTGAATTCGCCTACTCGATGCACCTGGTCTATTCAAACCGTGCCGAGACTTCCCTGGTTGAGCGGGTTCGATCCGGATTTCTTGCTATCAGGGATAATCTCGAATTCGGGCGTTAGTTGAACCTGCAATGCCGAAAGCGTGTTGCGCAGGTCTGACTCGGCCATCCTGGGCAGCAGGCCTTGCAATATCTGTCGCGCGCGGAGCCGCCGTGCTTCGATGTCCAATCCACCTTGCGGCAGATCGCTGGACCTGGGGCGCCTGTTCTCGCTGAACAGCCACAGCCAGCCTGCCATTGCTGCCGCTTCCGGACGGAAGGGTGGATGATCGCCGCTCGGCCCTGCCTCCTGCTGTCTCAGCGTCAACTGCACTATCGCCCGCAGTTCCTCGACCAATGCCGCCACCGCGGCATTGATCTCGTCCTGATCGGCATGGCCCATGTAGTCGCCAGAGAATTCCCCCGCCAGACACACGGGCGAGCTTGTCGGAGCAAGCAGTGTATCGACGGCAGGCAAGGCCTCCTCTGCCTCGGACAGGATGGTCTCGATGCGGTCGGCAGCAGAAACGATCGACTTGATCTCACCCACTCCGGTTCCGGCATAGAGTGCCATCGAGGCGAAGTCCCCGGTCATCGAGCGCAGCGGCGAGTCGGTGCTGAACAGATATATCGGCCTCCCCTCCTCCGATCCGATCACCCGGCCTTCTGCCTGCTCCTCCCCGAGCGCCACAACGGGAGTTCGAAGCACCCGTACCGGCGCATCGGATGGCCAATTGATGTGGAAGGCGCTGGTCAAAACGGTGTCAGCTGCATCGGCAGCAACGAGCCGCTCCCGATGATATGGGTGGGCGAACGACTCAAAGGTAGCCAGGAGCGCCGTACCCAGCACTATGCCCTGTGCACCCAGAGCCGTCGCCGTGAGAAGGTCGGAACCGAGCGCCAGCCCGCCGGCGGCCAGTACCGGAACATGCACTGCGTCCACCACCGCGGGCAGCAGGTCGCGAAGTGGGGTGATGCCGCGCACGTGCCCACCTGCTTCGACACCCTGGGCGATTACGATCTGTGCCCCTGCGCGCTCGGCCGTTCGCGCTTCCTGCACCGAGCCAACCTGGTAAACCACGACGATCCCGGCATCGCGCAATCGGCCGACCACTGCGGTATCGATTTGCCAGAACAATTCAACGACAGGTACTTCAAGGGCGATAACGGCATCGAGTTGCCGCGCCAGCAGGTCCGGTTCGGTGGCTGCGGGAATGAGGTTCACACCGAACCGGCAATGACCGGCATCGCGCACGCGGCCGACCTCCTGCTCGATGAGTGCGGGTGGTTCGCGAACCATCCCCAAGAAGCCGAAAGCGCCGGTCGCCGAGACTGCCGAGACCAGTTCTGAACGCGCGACGCCTCCCATTCCAGCGAGAACAATTGGAAGCTCGCACCCTAAAAGCGTGCAAGCTTCTCTGGTTTTGCTTGCCTGCCGGATACGCATCACTCGTCCTCTTCGATCGAGGTCACGACCCATCCAGAAGAACCAGCCGGCCTTTCCAGCGTCCACACTTCGGACAAGCACCTTACATGTTCGGGGTCACCTGCCAGGATGCGGCCGTCTGCGTCTTTCAGGGCGACGATCATCCTCGAGATGCACCGCATTTCGATGCGGCGCAATTTTGATTGTTCCTCGGGCTCGAGAAGCTCCGCTGCAACGAACTTGACCAGTTCCGAGTGAAGCACATGGCCCGCCTGCTCGCGTTCCGAGATTTCCAGCGACAACTGACTGTACAATCGAGGCGAAAGGACATTCCTCACCCGCTGCAGCTGTCGATCAGCGTAGGCGCTGACGACTTGCTCGAAGATGGTGTGGATGTCTGGCAAAGGATGAAAGGCCACGAGGTTTGTCTGAGCGGCAGTCGCGGAGGCCGGGCCCGAGATGTTCCCTGCACCAGGCGCTGCCTCAAACCTGAACGGCCACTCCATACGCATGAGCCAGCCTATGGTTACGAAGCATTCGTAAGCAAATGAATATTGTTGCGGTTTGTCTGCAGTTTATCTGCTGAATACCACAAGACCTCCCGGCGCTGTTCGCCGAGAGGCCCCCGTCGGCGATCCGAAGGTCAGCTCCCAAAGGCTTCAGGGCGGAGCTGCTCGCCATCTGCTTCGGGCTGGAACATGATCATCTCGATTTCTATGCTTTCGTGAACGTCCTGGGATTGCCGGGCGGTAAAGACCTGGCCCTCGCGCATGCCCAGGAGTGCCAGGCCGCGCGCAGTCCTGATCGAGATCGTGTGTTGCTCCTGGCCGCGACGGGGATGAAGCGCCAGCTTGTGTTCCATCGACCGGCCTTCGTTGACGCGATAACGAACGAAACTACCGAAAGTCGCGAGGTCGGGTTCCACCTCCTCGAGCGGCACGACTTCAGCAGTCTGAAGCTTCTCATGCAATTGCTGGAGGTAAGTTGCCGTGTGGAGGCCGCCCTGGCGGAACAATCCAACCAGGATGGCATGGTCGCGTTCGGTAAGAAGGGGTGTCATTGCGATTGTCATTAAAGATTTTCCAAGAGCTCTCATGATCCGGGAACCTACGCAAAGGCGGTTCACCCTGGATCAATGCGATGAAGGGAGGGAATGGTTTACCTGGTTCAGCTCTTGCCGCAGCAGGTGGCCGAACCAGGCAAGGCGCTCATTGGCAGGTCAAATCCGGACAGGCGCAGCAGCATCAGCTTTCCGCGCGCCGAACCATAAGCAAGCATTTCAGTTGCACTCCGTTAAACCCAGCACTTGCGGCTGGACGCTGACGGCTGTGATCGGTGATGTGTTGGAGTTCCTGATCCCTAAACCTTGCGCAGAAAAACATGCGCGGTTTAGGGAAACTATCCTTCGGCCGGAACTGTCCGGTGGGCAAATGCTTGATAGATATTGGAGATCAGGCTCATGCAGTCAGCGTAAGCCGCGAATAAATAAAGTCAAGCTGAGCGCATTTCCCGAGACGGGCAGCCCCATCAACTGGTCTGGAGGATCAGTCCGCTGGCGGCTTCCGCCAGTTCTCGGCTATCGGAAGGTTTGCTGACCCAGACACCTCGGGAAAACAGCGTATTGGCATGCAGGCTTGGCACGTCGCCGGAATGCACGACGAAGGGGACATGATCCTGCACGAGCCTCGACACGATGGCCTCGCATGTTCCGTCCTTGAGCATGATGTCGACGATCACCACGTCCGGCCGGTGCGCCTCTAGCCACTGCTCGGCATCGGCGCAGGTCAACATGGTTGCTACGGCGAAGCCTGCACTGTCGAGTGCCTGTTCCACATCCATCGCAATGAGCGCCTCGTCTTCCAGCAACAAGGCCAATGGGCAATTCTGGTCCATGCGCGATGCTAGCGCAGGCGCGCCCTGGAGTCCGCTAACATGAGTTAACTAGCGTATTTCCCGAATTTCAATGCCAGGGATTTCGGACTTGATATCAGCGTCCGGGTCGAGCCGGGCATTGGGGCTTTCCATGCGGTCCCGGTAGAGCGCCGCACGGGCCAGCAGCATCAAGGTCACCGGCGTGGTCAGGGAAACGAAGATGAAAATCAGCACTTCGTGCACCGAGGGCCGCTGCGCGGTTACGCTGAAATAGAGAATTGACGCGAGCAGGATGAAGCCGCTTCCAAGACTGGTGCCGAGCGTTGGCGCATGGACCCGCTCGTAGAAATTATTGAGCCGCACGAGGCCTATGGTACCGACCAGGGTCAGCATGGCACCAAGTATTGCAAAGATCCCCACGGCAAGCACCAACCAGAGCGGGAGTTCGGAAAGGCTCATTCGATCACCTCTCCGCGCATCAGGAACTTGGCAAGGGCGACCGTTCCGACAAATCCGAGCAATCCGATAATGAGGGCGATCTCGAAATAGGTCGTGGTGCCGGTTTTCATGCCGAAGATAACGAGAACCAGCATGGCGTTCACGTAGAGGGCATCAAGGCTCAGGATCCGATCCTGCGCCCGGGGACCACGGATGATGCGGTAGGCCGTGGCAGCCATCGCCAGCGCGAGCAATATCTGGGCGATGGTCAGCATCCAGAACAACAGGTCTGCGCTCATTGGAAGATCTCCAGCAGCAGTGTTTCGTAGCGATCCTTGAAGGTGGTGATCCATTCCTGATCGCTCTTGAGGTCGAGCAGGTGGATCAGCACGGAGTTATCGGCGGCCCGGTGTTCGAGCCAAGCGCTGCCCGGCGTTGCCGTGACGATGCAGGCCAAGACGGCCAAGCCCGTCTTGTCGCGCAGATCAAGCGGCAAACGCAGGAAGCCGGACTGCTCCGGGCGCCGGTGCCCCAGAATGATGATGGCGGTGACCGCGATATTGGAGCGGACGACATCCACCAGCACGAGCCACATCAACAGCAGCACCTTGTCGAGGCGCCGCACCTTTGGCTGCTCGGGCACCAGGGCCGCCATGGCGTGGGTCGCGCCGAAGGCCACGGCAGCGCCCAGCAGCAACTGACCGATCCCGGCCGATTGCTGCAACAGCACCCACATCAGCACCAGACCAACGAACAGCAGGGGATAGGGCAATAAACGCTTGATCATGGCGCGGCCACCGAACCGGCAAGGGGTGCGCCCAGAACGTCGTTGATATAGCCGGCAGGCGTGTAAAGTGCCTGGGCGGCTGCGTCCATGTAGCCCAGGATGGGGCCTGCCATGACAGCCATGACGATGCACAGCGCCAGCAGCGTTACCACGGGCACGATCTCGATAACCTGTACGTCTGCCGGCGCTTCTTCGAGCGTAGCCCAGAACGTGTTGATGCCAGTGCGCACCAGCGCGACGAGGGCCGCAAAGCCCGAAATGATCAGCAGGCTCGCCAGCCACCAGGCCTGGGGCGAAACGACATTTTGGGTCGCCAGTCCTTCCGGGTTGAGCATGGGCGAGATCATCGCGAACTTGGCGAGGAACCCCGATAGCGGCGGCAGACCGGACAGCACCAGGGCGCAAACGGCAAAGCTGATGCCCAGCACGGCCATGGCGCCGGGAATGACCGTGCCAATTTCCTGCACCGCTTCATCCTCCTCATCATCACCATAGGCTTCCATGGTGACGGCCAGGATATCAGCGCCTTCCATGCGGACGCGTTCGACGAGTTCTACCAGCAGGAACATTGCACTGATCGCCAGTGTCGAACTGATCAGATAGAACAGCGCACCGCCGACGACGCCTTCGTTGCCCAGCCCGATGGCTGCCAGCAGCGTGCCTGACGATACCAGAACGAGGCTGCCCGACAATCGCGCCGTGGTCTGCGCGGCCAGGGCGCTGACCGCGCCATAGGCTATCGTTCCCATGCCGCCATAGAGCAGCACCAGTTGACCGAACCCTGCCGACACGCCCGCTGCATCCCCGAAGAACAGCAAGGACAGCCGCAAGAGCGCGTAGACGCCCACCTTGGTCATGATGGCAAATACCGCGGCAACCGGCGCGGAGGCCGCGGCATAGGCGCCGGTCAACCAGAACCCGAGCGGCCACATCGCCGACTTGGTGAGGAAAGCAACGCCCAGAATGGCGGCTCCGGCTTCGAGCAACCCGCGATCAGCCTCGGGCACATTGGTGATCTTGGCGGCAATATCAGCCATGTTGAGCGTGCCGGTTGTTCCATAGATCAGTGCCGCGCCAATCAGGAACAGGGACGACGTCGCCAGATTGACCGCTATGTAGTGCAATCCGGCACGCGCCCGGGCGGAACCGGACCCATGCAGCAGCAGACCATAAGACGCGGCCAGCAGCACTTCGAAGAACACGAAGAGATTAAACAGATCGCCGGTGAGAAACGCCCCGCACAAGCCCATAAGCAGGAAGTGCAGCAAGCTATGGAAGCTGGGGGCAACAGCGTGCCAGCGGGCAATGGCAAAGACCAGCGTGCACATCCCCAGCACGGCGGTCAGCAGCACCATGAGCGCCGCCAACCTGTCGCCCACCAGAACGATGCCGAACGGCACGGGCCAATTGCCGAGCGGGTAGGTGGCGGTCAATTCGCCATCCACCGGACCGACAAGGCCCGCGCGATGGACGAGCAGAGCCGCAACCACCAGCAGCGCCAGCGTCGAGGCAAAGCTGATGCCTGCCTTGAGCGGGCGGTGGCGATCATCCACAAACAGCAGGAATGCACCCGTTGCCAGCGGCAGCAGAATGGGAAGGATAATCAGATGATCCTGAAGCATCATCATCTAGCGCTCCTTTCCATCGACGTGGTCGGTACCGGTAAAGCCGCGCACCGCCAGCATCACGACGAGAAATAGCGCCGTCATGGCAAAACCGATGACGATGGCGGTCAGCACCAGCGCCTGCGGCACAGGGTCGGTATAGGACAGCGGATCGACAGTGCCGCCATTGACCACCGGAGCGGCATTGATGCGCAGGCGCCCCATGCCGAAGATGAACAAATTGACCGCATAGGACAGCAGCGACAGCCCCACGATCACCTGAAACGTGCGGGGCCGCAGCAGCAGCCAGACGCCACAAGTGGTCAGCACCCCTATGCCGATGGCAAGAATAAGCTCCATCAGAGCACCTCCTGCCCGATTTGCGCTTCGGTTTCCGGCACCCGGACCGGCGGACGCGCGGCGCGCGGGGAGCGCACCGACTGGTGGGCCAGGGCAATCAGGATCAACACGGTTGCTCCGACCACGAGGATAAAGACGCCCAGATCGAACAGCAGGGCGGTCGCCATCGGTACCCGGCCGATCCAGGGGAGCTCGGCATATTGGAAGTGGCTGGTGAGGAACGGATAGCCAAACACCCACGAACCCAGTCCCGTGCCCATCGCCGCCAGAAGACCAAACCCGATCCAGCGGATGGGCAGGATACGCAAGTGGTCTTCTACCCAGCGCGTACCGGCGGCCATGTATTGCAGGATGAAGCCGATCGACATGATGATCCCGGCCGCAAACCCGCCGCCCGGCTGGTCGTGACCGCGCAAAAACACATGCACTGCCAGAACGATGATGACGGGGAACATCCACTGCATAATGACGGCAGGAACCAGCAGGTATTCGCTGACCGTTTCACCATCATAGCGCTCTGGCTGCTGAGCATCGAACGCATTTTGCAAACGCTGCTGCTCGGGCTTGTCCACCGACTCCGCCGCAGGGCGGAAGCGACGCAGGAGCGCAAAGACCGTCAGGGCCACGATGCCGAGGACGGTGATCTCGCCCAATGTGTCAAAGCCGCGGAAATCCACGAGCATCACGTTGACCACATTGGTGCCGCCGCCAAGCTTGTAGGCGTGCTCCAGGAAATAATCGCCGATGCTGCCAACCAGCACCGGGCGGGTCATCACCGCATAGGCGAGCAGCGCCATGCCCATACCCGCGACAATGGCGATCGCTAGATCGCGCACACGGCGAATACGCACCTTGAGCAAGGCGACATCATCGCCGGCAAAGGCGACGCGCTTGGGCAGCCAGCGCAAGCCGAGCAGGATCAGCACCGTCGTTACGATTTCCACGAGCAGCTGCGTCAGGGCCAGATCAGGCGCCGAGAACCAGACAAAGGTGATGCAGGTGACGATGCCCGTGGCCCCCAACAGCACCAGGGCGGCCAAGCGGTGAAACTTGGCCTGATAGCTTGCAGCAATGGCACAGCAAATGCCTACGAGCCAGATCGCGGCAAATGCCGGGTCCATCCGCGTCGGCGGAGCGATCAACTCACCCAGTCGCCCCCACACCGCAGCAACAGCAGCTCCGATGGCAAACAGCACCAGCAGGGCGAGTTGCGGCTGCAACCGCCTTGTGCCGAAGCGGCGCTCCATCCACTTGGCCCCCTTCCACGAGATAGTCGTGAGGACCCGCTCGAATATGCGCTGGCCACGCAGATTGCGGATCAGGGGAGGCCCCTCGATGCCGCGTTGCAGATAGCCATACAGCGCCCAGTAAAGCAGCACGCCACCCACCAGGGCAACAGCGCTCATGGCCAGCGGCACGTTGAACCCGTGCCAGACCGAAAGGCTGTAATATGGGGTTTCGGGCCCCGTCACCGAGACGACGGCTGCCGCAAGGAACGGGCCGATGGTGATCCCCGGAATGACCCCGACGATCAGGCAGGCGAGCACCAGGATTTCGATGGGGCGTCGCATAAGTGCCGGCGGTTCATGCGGAACGCGATCGAGCTGGGTAGGAGCCGGGCCGAAGAAAACTCCATGCACGAAGCGCAGCGAGTAGGCGACGCTGAACATGCCCGCAATGGTTGCGCCGATCGGTAAAGCCAGATTGACGAACGGGTTGGCGTCGCGCAGCGCGGTTTCGCTGAAGAACATCTCCTTGGAGAGGAACCCATTGAGCAGCGGCACCCCTGCCATGGCCGCACTCGCCACCATCGCAAGGGTGGCGGTGAACGGCATGAAGCGGAATATCCCGCTTAGCTTGCGGATATCTCGCGTGCCGGTTTCATGGTCGATAATGCCGGCCGCCATGAACAGCGAGGCCTTGAAAGTGGCGTGATTGGCGATGTGGAAGATCGCCGCCACGGCAGCCAGCGGGCTGCTCATGCCCAAAAGCGTGGTGATAAGACCCAGATGGCTGATCGTCGAATAGGCCAGCAGACCCTTGAGGTCGGTCTGGAAAATCGCCGCATAGGCGCCCAGTATCAGCGTGGTGAGGCCCGCGAAGGTGACGATCCAGAACCATTGGTCCGTCCCCGCCATGACGGGCCAGAACCGGACCAGCAGGAACACCCCGGCCTTCACCATCGTGGCCGAATGCAGATAGGCGGAAACGGGCGTCGGCGCGGCCATGGCGTGCGGCAGCCAGAACTGGAACGGAAACTGCGCGCTTTTGGTCAGGGCACCCAAAAGGACAAGGATCAGCGCCGGCACGTAAAGCGGATGCGCCTTGATCAGATCGCCCGAGGCCAGAACCACGTCCAGATCATAGCTGCCCACGATATGCCCGATGATCAGCGCGCCCAGCAGCAGCGCCTGCCCGCCGAGCCCGGTGACGATCAGCGCCATGCGCGCGCCATCGCGGGCCGCCGACAGGTGGAACCAGTAGCCGATCAGCAGGAACGAGGTGATGCTGGTCAACTCCCAGAACAGCACCAGCTGGATCAGATTCCCCGAAAGCACGACGCCAAGCATCGCCCCCATGAAGGCCAGGAAAAACGAGAAGAAGCGGGTAACCGGGTCCTTGGGGGACATGTAGTAGCGGGCATACAGCACCACCAGCAGGCCCACGCCCGTGATCAGCAGGCAGAACAGCCAGCTCAACCCATCGAGCCTGAAGATCAGGTCAAGTCCGAGCGAACTGATCCAGGGAATGTCGATGCGGACGACATTGCCATTGGTGATCTGCGGATACGACCACAGCGTCACACCCAGCCCGAATGCCGCGATCAGTCCCGCCAGCCACGCTCCGGTCGTTTGTTGTTCCCGCGGAAGCAGCGCACCGATAAGCGCTCCAGCGAACGGCAAGGCAACAATCGTGACCAGGAGAATGGGAAGAATCATCGGGGCTGAGCAAACTCACGAGTTTGAAATAAGGATGCACTCAGTGACTCGTGTTTGGCTGCGCATGCAACAGTCAAACTTGTCGCGCCCACCTTGCGCAGCGAAAATCATGCCGCGCTCACCGGGCTGGCGCTCGATGGTTGATGCAGCATGCAGAAGGACATTTGGGATATGCACTGCTGATTGTCCAGCCAAGAGCGCCACAATTGCCGCTGCTTGTCAGTTTTTCCAGCGACAGCTATTGAGCAGAAAATCGGTAGGACGCGGCACAGCCTTTGCGATAAACGATTCCGGTCCCCCGATGACAGATCGTCAGTTGCGGGCCGATAGATATTTCCTCAGCCGCCGAGCGGCGCTCCCCAGGAGAAAACAGATGGCCATGCTGAACGAAGCGGCAAAGGGCGTATACGTCATCGCTGTGACCCCCTTCTCCGAAGATGGTGCGCTCGATCTCGAAAGCATCGATTCCATGATCGATTTCTACGAGAGCGTTGGGGTGACGGGCATAACCGTGCTTGGGCAATTGGGGGAGGCGCCGAAGCTGACGGCAGCGGAGTCGGCCCAGGTCGTGCAGCGCGTACTCAAGCGCCTCGACGGACGCTTGCCGGTGGTTGTCGGCGTTTCGGCTCCCGGCCTTGCTCCGATGGCTGAGCTGGCACAGACGGTAATGGATCAAGGCGCCGCCGGGGTGATGGTGGCGCCGCCCTGGACCACCAAGACCGACGATCAGAGCTTTGCGTTTTACCAATCTGTTGGTGAGGCCTTGGGACAGATCCCATTCGTGCTGCAGGACTATCCCCTCACCACCAATGTCACCATCGCACCCAAAGTCATCGACCGCATCGTGCGCGAAGTGCCCAACTGCGTCATGCTCAAGCATGAAGACTGGCCGGGTCTGGCTAAGATCACGGCGCTCCGCGCTTCCAGCGAGAAGGGCGAAACCCGCCGCATTTCCATCCTGTGTGGCAATGGCGGACTTTTCCTGCCCGAGGAGATGGCCCGCGGTGCCGACGGCGCAATGACCGGCTTCTGCTATCCCGAAATGATGGTGGGCGTGGTCAATGCGTTTGCGGAGGGCAATGTCGACCGGGCCCACGAGATCTTTGCCGCCTACCTGCCATTAGCGCGCTACGAGCAACAGCAGGGGATCGGCCTTGCGGCACGCAAATATGTGCTGGCCAAACGCGGCGTCATTAAATCGGCGGCCCTGCGCAAGCCGCGCCCTGCCCTTTCATCGCTGGACGTCGCCGATATCGAGCGGCTGCTGGCGCGCCAGGCTATCCGGCTTCAGCAAATCAACGCCTGAGAGTTTGCTCGCTCAGCCCTGACCGAACGTTGCAAGGGCAGCTTCAAGCTGGTGCAAGTCGGCGATGACGATGTCTGCCCCAAGTTCGGCAGCAGGAATGTCGGAATAGCCTCCCTCCACCAGGATCGATGCGATGCCCGCGCGACGTGCCGATTCGATATCGGCTGCGCTGTCGCCAACCATGACCGTGTCACCGGGCGGGACACCAAGTGAGGTGGCAATGTGCAGGAGCATGTCCGGCGCGGGCTTCAACGGAATGCCGCTGTCGCCCAGGATCATGGCAAAGGCACCACGCAGGCCGAAATGATCGACAAGCGCCTCGGTGGCCGCCTGCAGCTTGTTGGTCACCAGAGCCAACTGCCGCCCTTCCCTTTTGCTCAGCGCCTCCAGTGCGCCCGGCAACAGCGTCGTATGCCCGGTCAGGTGGCGCATGTAGATAGCGGCCATGGTTTGCAATCTGGCCCGGAGTTCGCTGGCCGGGAGATCCATGCCGCGAGCCCTATAGGCACGCTCGACGAGCTTGCCCAGACCGCGTCCGACCATGGACCGCACCTCGGCCTCACTGAACGGGGCAAGACCATCCAGGGCGACCAGTTCATTGATGGCCAGCCGGATATCGGGAACGGAATCGATCAGGGTACCGTCCAGGTCGAACAACACCAGTTTAGGCCAGGCGGTCACGGCAATTTCCTCAATAAAAAAGATCGACGCCCTTGGGCGCCGATGAACAGGATTGGTGCTGTTGGTGCAGCGATTAGTTGAAGCGATAGCGAACGGTGCCGCGCACTTCGTGCAGCCAATTGTTTTCGGCGGCGATATTCTGCGGCACCGCGGCGCGATTGCTCACTTCGGCAATATAGACGCCGCGATAGCCAACGTCCGCGACGACGGAGCCGAAGTCGTAGCCGACGCCGGCCATTGCTGCAGCGGCAAAGCTGGTATTGTTGCCAGATGGGACGGCGTCGCCTGCTGGCGTAGAGGCTTCGATCCGGTTGAATGCGACACCCGCACCGGCACCGACGTAGCCAAAAGCGCCGCCAGCGGCGCCATAGCCATATTCCCCACCAAGCGAGAAATCGTAGTAGACGTTGGCAAGGGCGATGGTGGACCGCAGCTTGGCGCTGTAATTGCCCAGACCAGAGGGGCTGGAGAACTCGATATCTTCGTTGTTGACGTAGTCAACGGTCACGTCGGCACGCAGACCAGTGCCGGTTTCATAGCCAAAGCCCGCGCCGACGCTGTAGCCGTAGCCCATTTCCTCGAAGGGGAAAGTGGTCTCGCAGGCGCCGCACTCATAGCCAATACCTTCTTCGGTCCACAGGCCATTGAAGGCCGCGCTTCCGCGCAGGTAGAACGAACCCTCTACGCCGTAGTCCACTTCCGGAATTTCGATGATCGGGGGGTATTCGGGGAAGTCGGCGGCGATTGCTTGACCGGCGATGAGAGTGGCTCCTGCCACAACAGCCGCAGCGATGAGCTTGCGCATGAGTTTCGTCCTTTGATTGCCACGACACCAGTTGGTTGCCAATCAATATGGTCGAAGTTTATTAAAGCGCGCTTAACCTAAACGCTTAACCCTAATCACGCGTCAAACTGCTTGCCACTATACTGGAGCGGCAAGGAAATGAGGCAATATCTCAGGCGATCTGGAGAATAGCGGCCTCGATCTGGGAGACCACGGTGGTGACCAATGCTGCATCGTCCGCTTCACCCATGACGCGGATAACGGACTCGGTCCCCGAGGCACGCACCACCAGCCGCCCCCCCTGCCCCAGCATGGCCTGACCATCGGCGATGGCGGCGATGACCTGCTTGTGCTCGAGCGGCTTGCCGGCCTTGAAGCGGACACTGCGCAGCAATTGCGGAACCTTGGCGAAGCGCGCGCAGATCTCGGAAATCGGATGCTCCTGCTGCTTGAGCACGGCCAGCAATTGCAACGCCGCGACCAGACCATCGCCCGTGGTGGTGAAGTCGGACAGGATGATGTGCCCCGACTGCTCGCCGCCCACATTGAAGCCTTTGGCGCGCATGGCTTCGAGCACGTAGCGGTCGCCCACCTGGGTGCGTTCCAGCGTCAGTCCCAGCGAGGTCAGATAGCGTTCAAGCCCCAGATTTGACATGACGGTGGCAACGATCCCCCCGCCCTGCAGCATTTCGCGCTGCATCCAGCTTTCCGCGATCACCGCCATGAACTGGTCGCCATCGACCACATTGCCCTTTTCATCGATGATGATGACGCGATCGGCGTCGCCATCGAGTGCAATGCCGATATCGGCGCGCATCTCACGCACCTTGGCCGCCACGGCGTCCGGCGCTGTGGAGCCGACCTTGTGGTTGATGTTGTAGCCATCGGGCTCAACGCCGATGGTGATGACTTCCGCGCCCAACTCCCACAGGGCGATGGGTGCGACCTTGTAGGCCGCGCCATTGGCGCAATCGAGCACCACGCGCAGGCCCGACAAGTCCACGTTTCGCGGCAGGGTGCGCTTGGCATATTCGATGTAGCGGGTGCGGGCTTCTTCGTCGCGATGCGCCCGGCCGATCTCCATGCCATGCGCCAAAAGCGAGCGGCTGTCGCCATCGATCAGGCGCTCGATATCGGCTTCCACCTCATCGGACAGCTTATAGCCATCGGGGCGGAACAGCTTGATGCCGTTGTCGTCATAGGGGTTGTGCGAAGCCGAGATCATGACGCCAAGATCTGCGCGTAGCGAGCGGGTCAGCATGGCAACGGCGGGCGTCGGCATCGGGCCCAGCAGATAAACATCCATGCCCACGGCGGTGAACCCGGCGGTCAGCGCGGTTTCGATCATGTAGCCGGAGCGGCGGGTATCCTTGCCGATCACGACGCGATTGCGGTGCTCGCCGCGCACGAATTTCTTGCCGGCAGCCATGCCGATTTTCATGGCCAGTTCCGGGGTCAGCTTGTCGCCATTGGCGAGCCCGCGAATACCATCGGTACCGAAATATTTCCTGACCATGATCTGCCCTCTTCGTCCGCCATTCCGGCGACTCTAGCGATTATACGTTAACGCCGCTTCACGGCGAAATAACGGATAAGCGCGCAATGGAAAAGGGCCGCCTTGCAGCGGCCCTATAATCTTATATCCAAACCAGAAGCCACAATGTCATTCCCGCGAAAGCGGGAATCCCACTTTTGTGGGGAAGTGAGGTTCCCGCTTTCGCGGGAATGACTCCGAGCAAACTCGCAGTACCCTAACTACCCGGCTGTGGCTCGAGCCCGCCTTCGGGGGGCGCATCGGGGCGCTTCTTGCCCAGCTTGCCGGCAGATGGAACGCCGCTCGCCTTGTTGGTCGGGCCGTTATCATCTGGCCGCACAGGCTGCTTACCTTCCATCAGGGCGCGAAGCTCGTCGCCGGTCAGCGTCTCGAACTCAAGCAGTGCCTGGGCAATCGCTTCCCATTCATCGTGGTAGGTGGTGAGGATGTCCTTGGCGGACGCTTCACCATCCTCGATCAGCTTGCGCACTTCCTGGTCGATGATGCGGGCCGTGTCATCAGACATATGCTGGGACTGCGTCACCGAATGGCCGAGGAACACTTCCTGGTCATTGGACTTGTAGCGCACGCGGCCAAGCTTTTCGCTCATGCCCCATTCCATGACCATAGAGCGGGCCAGATTGGTTGCCATCTGGATATCGCCGGAGGCGCCAGAGGTGACCTTTTCCGGGCCGAACTTGATGATCTCAGCCTCGCGGCCACCGAACAGCATGGTCAGGCGGGCAAGGGCCTTTTCGCGGGAGAACGAATAGCTGTCGCTCTCGGGCAGGGTCATCACCATGCCCAGTGCACGGCCGCGCGGAATGATCGTCGCCTTGTGGATGGGGTCGATGCCCG
The DNA here is from genome assembly GCF_003056355.1 of Devosia naphthalenivorans. Lineage (GTDB taxonomy): Bacteria > Pseudomonadota > Alphaproteobacteria > Rhizobiales > Devosiaceae > Devosia > Devosia naphthalenivorans. The sequence goes on along the minus strand of NZ_PYVW01000002.1, from coordinate 61,927 downwards.
CAACCTTGAGCGCGATGATGGCGTGGCCAGCTTCGTGATAGGCGGTCAGTTTCTTTTCGTCCTCGGACATCGCCATGGTGCGGCGCTCGGCGCCCATCATGATCTTGTCCTTGGCGTCTTCGAACTCCTGATGGGTCACGAAGCGCTTGTTCTTGCGCGCCGCCATCAGTGCGGCCTCGTTGACGAGGTTCATCAGGTCAGCACCGGAGAAACCGGGGGTACCACGGGCAAGGACCTTGAGATCCACATCAGGGGCCAGCGGCACCTTGCGGACGTGAACCTTGAGCACCTTTTCACGGCCAGACACGTCCGGGTTCGGCACAACGACCTGACGGTCGAAGCGGCCTGGACGCAGCAACGCAGGGTCCAGCACGTCGGGACGGTTGGTCGCGGCGATCAGGATAATGCCTTCATTGGCCTCGAAGCCGTCCATCTCGACCAGCAACTGGTTGAGGGTCTGCTCGCGTTCGTCGTTACCGCCGCCAAGGCCGGCGCCACGCTGGCGGCCGACGGCGTCGATTTCGTCGATGAAGATAATGCACGGGGCGTTCTTCTTGGCCTGCTCGAACATGTCGCGGACGCGCGATGCGCCCACGCCGACGAACATTTCAACGAAGTCGGAACCCGAAATGGTGAAGAACGGCACATTGGCTTCGCCGGCAACCGAGCGGGCCAGCAGCGTTTTACCGGTACCGGGAGGGCCGACCAGCAGCACGCCGCGCGGAATACGGCCACCCAGGCGCTGGAACTTGCCTGGGTCACGCAGGAACTCCACGATTTCCTCGAGATCCTGCTTGGCTTCGTCCACGCCGGCAACGTCTTCGAACGTCACCTTGCCATGTGATTCGGTGAGCAGCTTGGCGCGCGATTTGCCAAAGCCCATCGCGCCGCCGCGGCCACCGCCCTGCATCTGGCGTATAAAGAAGAACCAGACGCCGATGATGACGATGAAGGGCAACCAGGACGACAGCAGGATCGACCAGAACGGGCTCGATTCGGGAGCCCGGGCGGTGATCGCCACATTCTTGTCTTCGAGGCGCGAGATTACGTCGGCGCCATCGGGCAGCACGGTTTCAAAGCGCGTACCATCGCGCAGCGAACCCGAAACTACGTTGTCGGTGATGGTAACGCTGGTGACCGAACCGGCTTCAACGTCGGTGACGAACTGGGAATAGCTCTTGTCAGAAACGGAAACCGAGCGGGTCGAAGACTGAAAGACCTGGAACAGGCCCATCAGCATAAAAAGTATGACCAGCCAGATGGCAAAGTTGCGGAAATTTCCGTTCATCAATTCCTGTCCCGGAGAGGCCGGCCGTTGGTGCCGGTACGTGCGCCGAATGTATGTCCGGCAATAGGGCGTTACAAGGGCAAGACCTGCGGTCGTTTGGCCTTCCCGTCCAGCCATATTGTCACGTTTGGGTTAATACGGCGTGGAATCGATGGTTCCATAGCGCAAGCCAAGACACCGCACGGGGTGTCCCGGCGGTTATCAGCGTGCACGTGGCGAGGCCCTGCCCCGGTAAGTTTTAGTGTGTGAGACAGAGCCTCGCCACATGCGATGGGATTTGCGGCGCGCGCGACTCTGGCTCCGGGCCGCCATAGACCCGGTAACACTTCCGCTTGCCTGCGGGGATCACGACATCCCCGCCCCATCTGGCAACGACACTAGCCGGTTCGCGCGACCCGCTGAGCGTGAGGTTGGTATCGGGGAGGATAGTATGTGGGAGATGGAGGGGGGAGAAGATGGATAGATTTGTGGGTGTGGAGAGAACCCCCACCTGACCTCCCCCTGGGAGGGGGAGGGATTAGCGCGGTGGGTGGGGAGATGTAATCAAAAACGCCATTCTGCCCTCGGGCTTGACCCAAGGGTCTCTCGTTGGTTGTGCCGTGGGGAGGGTGGCCCTCGGGTCGAGCCCGAGGGAAGCACGGTGGGTGGGTGAGATGGTGCGGCGCTTTCGGGACACAACCACATCGAGGTTGAGCAGGGACCGGAACCCCCACCCTTGATCCCTCCCCGCAAGGGGGAGGGAGATGACTGAGGGGGCGGTGCCCAGTCTGGGGCTCGCCGATGGGAAGCGTGTTACTACCCCGGCTGACCACTAGGCACTGCACTTGCGGTGTCATTAAAGCATTCGCCCAGTAGAGCTCATGGCCTTCTCAATCGATCAGCAGCTGCACCTTGATGCGCTCGTCGAACGACCAGCCGCCCAGTGATAGCACGCCGCCATCGGGGTCGCGCACGATGGGTGCGGTGCGGATGGCTTCGGCGGGGGCGGTGACCTTGAAGCCCAGGAAATCCTCGAGCCGGTGGCGGGGCAGGTAATCGGCGACGCTGGCGGTGAGGTCCGCGTGATCGGAGCCATTGATGATCAGAAACCGCTCGTCCCACACCAGCTCGCTGCGCGGCAGCAGCATGGCGTCGGGCGGGGCAATGCGGCCGGGCTCGCGGGCAATGGCGATGTCATTGTCCTTGAAACGGACGACGCAGCCCAGAACCGTGGTGGATTTGGGCAGACTGCCGTCGGCAATCGATTGGCGCAGGCGCTCCACCTGGCCCAGCGCGCGCGGCTTCTGCCGGCCGCCGACGATGTTGAGGACCCGGCTCAGCATTCGTGTGGAAATGGCGGGACTGAGGCCCAGAAAGGGCGCGAGCTCGATGCGGGCTGAGCCAAAACCATCGAGCCGGACCAGTTCGGTGAAGCAGGCATTGGCCATCTGCGCGATGGCGGCGTCGGCTTCCGCGATCCGCTCGGCAAAAATGGAGAGCGCCGCGGCGTCGAGGCCAAGTTCTGCGAAGGCGGGCATGGCCAGGCGCCAGCGTACCCGCTCATAATGCGGGTCGATATTGGAAGGATCTTCCGCCGGGGTGAGGCCCGCATCCTCCACCACCTGGCGCAGGGCCGCGGGATCGACATCGAGCAGGGGGCGGAACACCCGCACGCCTTCGACCTCGGCCAGCAACGACATGCCCTTGAGGCCCTCAATGCCGCTGCCATGGGCCATGCGCATGAGAACGGTCTCGGCCTGATCCTGACGGTGGTGAGCGGTGAGCAATACGCCGACACCATCCTGCGCCATGGCTTGCCCGATCAGGGAATAGCGTGCGCTGCGGGCGGCTTCCTGAACGCCGGTTCGGGGCTTGTCGCCCGACCATTGCAGCGCCGTCGCCTTTAGGCCCAGGCTTGTCGCGGTCTCGATCACCGTCGCGACTTCACGCGCTGCTTCGGGCCGTAGCCCATGATCGAGCGAATAGACGTGCAGGCGCGGACGTCCTGGAGCACTGTTCGCCCAGCGCTTGGCCAGCACCATCAGCGCCAGGCTATCGGCTCCGCCGGAAACGGCGAGCCCAATGGCGGGCTCCCCCTTTACCGGCGCAAAGAGCCGGTCGAGGTCGGCCGCGTCATCGAGGTCAAAGCTCAGGCGGGTGGGCATGCGGCTTTGGTCTTCTCCTGGGCAAGACGTGCGGCAAGCTCTGGCTCAAGGTCTGGATAATTGCCATCCACCTGGGCCAGGGTGCGGCAGGCGACTTCACGCTCCCCTACCCCGGCCAGGGAAACACCCAACTTGAGCAGCAATTCGGGCGCCACGTCGCTATCGGTCTTCTGCTGATAGGCCTTGAGTAGCACATCGGCCGCTTCGTTGTAGGCCTCGCGCTGCAACAAAGCCTCGCCCAGCAGGTTTGCCGCATCCTGCGCCTGCGGATTTTCGGGATAGAGCGACAGGAACTGGCTGAACTGGTCCTCGGCAAAGGCATAATCACCCTTGGCCAGGGCATCGGCGCCCGCAGCGAACTGCGCATCGGCGTCGGCATCGCCGGTGTCCTGCGGCGTCAGGTTGAGATCGAGCGGCTGGCCCGTGGTGAGATCGACCCCGCCGGATGCGCCCGTGCCGACCAGCGGATCGGCGGAATTGCCCAACTCGTCCGCTGGAGCCGAGCCGTCATCGAAGGTCGGGTCAAACTCTGCTTCGCCGGGCAGCGGTTGCACGCCCTGTGCCGGGATTTCGGTGGAGGGCACGCCGCTGGAGTCCTGCGGCAAGGCCTCGGGCTGCGTCACGCCGCCTGCTGGATTTGCCGCATCAGTTTTTCCCCCTGCACCGCCTTCCAGGGCGCTCAGGCGCGCTTCGTAACTTTCAGTGGTGCGGGTCAGCAATTCCTGCATCTGCGTCATCTGGAAGGTCAGGCCTTCGACCTGCCCGTTGACCGAGCGGAGTTGTTCTTCAAGCTGCTGGATGCGCAGCAGCAATTGCGCGGTTTCCTGCGACTGCGCCACATAGAGGCGCTCGGCGGGAGCCTCGCGGGTCGTCTCGGCGCTGTTGGCGAAGGGGAATTCGAATATTGCCGCATGGGCCAGCGTTGGCAGGGACAGGCCCAGTGCCAGCACAGTGGCGAGCGCACCCGTTTTGCGCGCCACGTCCATTTTCTTCTTGGTCAAATCAGCAGCCTCCAACGGCCCCGCCAAATGCGAGCGCCGGCTTGTTGCAAGCAGCCAATAAAGGCCAATTTTGGTCAAAAGAAAGCGCCCGGGCCAATTGGTGGCTCCGGACGCTCTTGCCTCCAGTTTGCACTGGATGGTGTCGGCAGCGCGGGAGGGCGCCGCCGTTTTACTTACTGGACGACGGTAACCGCACGGCGGTTCTGCGACCAGCAGGAGATGTCGTTACAGATCGCCACGGGGCGTTCCTTGCCGAAGCTCTGCGAGGTGATGCGCTGCTGGTTGACGCCACGCGACACCAGATAGTTCACGACCACCGAGGCGCGGCGGGCACCCAGCGCGATGTTGTATTCGCGCGTGCCGCGCTCGTCGGCATGGCCTTCGATCATGATGCGGTAATTCTGGTACTGGTTGAGCCAGGCAGCCTGCTTGTCGAGGGTGGCAGAAGCCTCTGGGGTGAGCGAGCTGGAATCGGTGGTGAAGAACACGCGATCGCCGACCGAGACGAGGAATTCCTGCTGGCTACCGGGAGCGCCACCGCCCGGACCCAGATTGCCAACGCCGGTCATGCCGACATTGCTGTTTGGCGTGCGCGAACAGGCCGCCACGACCACGACGAAAAGCAGCATCGCGGCAGCGCGCAATACGGTGTTGATGGGTGCGGTGATAACCACGGGGGAGGCTCCTGAAAGGCAACAATCTTAAGCACGACATTTACCGCACTTAATCTTAAGGCCGAGTTTGTCTGCGTGGTTAATGTTGCCTTATCGCGGCTCGAATGTGGCCGGAATCAAGGCTTTTTCGTGATGATGCTGATGTGCAACAGCGGACGGATGGGCGCGCGTTAAGGTTAAGGGTGGGGTGGTCGTTCAACGCGCTGCGATCAATCCATCTCCTGCGAAATGGACTACCTCACTCCCGCACACTCGTCGTCAATCCCGTATTCACGGCGTCATTCCCGCGAAAGCGGGAATCTCCTCTTGCTCCAGCACGAAAGTGGGATTCCCGCTTTCGCGGGAATGACGCCGTATGTGTGGGAAGGACGATATCAGGACCGCAACTTCGACCACGAAGGATCGGAGGCATAGCCTTCGGTGGGGATGGTGAGCAGGTTACGGCCCCAGATGTCGATGCTCTGCAGCTTGGGGCCGTCATTGCCGCCCGGGTCCTGGAAGAACATGATGACGCGACCGTTTGGCGCCCAGGTCGGGCCTTCCGCATGGTAGCTCGAATAAAGCATGCGCTCGCCCGAGCCGTCGGGGTTCATGATACCGATGTTGAACTGACCGCCCGACTGGCGGGTGAAGGCGATGAGATCGCCCTGGGGTGACCAGACGGGCGTCGAATAGCTGCCCTGGCCGAAGCTGATGCGGTTGGGGTTACCCCCGCTGGCGCCCATCATGTAGATCTGGGGCGAGCCGCCACGATCGCTTTCAAAAGCGATCCGCGAGCCATCGGGAGAATAGGACGGACCGGTGTCGATCGCTGCGCCAGAGGTCAGCTGCACCGGCTGGCCGCCATTGATGCCCACGGTATAGATATTGGTCGCGCCGCCCTGTTCCACCGAGAAGGCAACCGTGCCGCCATCGGGCGAAAAACGCGGCGCGAAGGTCATGGCGCCGACATTGGCGAGCCGCTGCTGGCGGCCGGTCGACAGCTGCAGCAGGTAAACCTGCGGATTGCCGTCGGCGAAGTTCATATAGGTGACCATGTCGCCATTGGGCGAGAAGCGCGGCGTCAGCGCCATGGTGCTGCCATCGGTCAGGTACTGCATATTGGCGCCGTCCTGATCCATGATGGCGAGGCGCCGCACGCGGTTGGCCTTGGGGCCGCTTTCGGCCGTATAGATGACGCGGGTGTCGAAATATCCCGTTCCGCCGGCCAGCGCGGAATAGATGGCGTCCGAGATGATGTGGCCGACCCGGCGCGCGGAATTGGGATCGGTGTTGTAGCTCTGCCCCACCACCTGCGCGCCCTGGCGGGTATCCCAGACGCGAACCGAGGACGAGATGGTGCCGCCGCGTTCGACGCCGCCCATGACGAGCGCATCGACATTGGCCGTGCGCCAGGTGTTGAAGTCCGGCGTCGCGTTGACGTCGCCGACCTGGATCGGCAGCGAGGCTGTATCGAGCGGCAGGAACAGGCCGGAGCGGGACAGATTGTTGCGCACGATCTCGGCGATCTCACGCCCGAAGGCCGGATCTGATGAAGCGAAGTCGGGAATGGCGATCGGCAGCGGGCGGAAATTGGCGCCCTCGACCGTGATGTTGAGCTGCGCATTTGCCCTGGAAGCCATGGCCATGGCCAAACCGCCTGCAAGACCTAACTTGAGGGCATTGCGCCGGGTGACAAAACTCATTTCAGTCTCCATTCCTTCCATTCGCGCACCATCCTGGGTCACGAACGTGCTGCCAATAAGTCACGGACGCAACGTGACGTTGATATTCTGCCATTGATCGTAGCTGGCGGCTGACAACATGGTGTACGGCCCGCATTGAGTAACCGCCCCCACTGCCTTCTGGGCAATGGTGATCGCTTCAGGTTGCTGGCTGACCGATACGATCTGCGCAGCGGAAACCAGTGAGCCATCCTGGTTGAGACGCATGTTCACCGTCACCTCGGCACCGCTCGCCTCTTCGTTGGGCAGCAAGTACCAGCACTGCTTGATCTTGGCGACGAGGGCGCCGATTTCGGTCTGGCTCAGCGTTGCCGAAGCGCCGGTCGTGTCGCCCAGGGTTGGCGCGCCGCCCTGCCCGGTCGTGGCGCCGGTGCTGTTGTCGCGATTGATGATGGACGAAATATCGTCAGCCAGTGAGGCATCGAGTTGGGCGGGCGCAGCCTGCTCGGCCTCGCGCTCGGCTTGCCTTGCGTCCTCGGCCTTCTTGCGCTCGGCAGCCTCCGCTGCAGCCTTGGCATCGGCCACGCGCTTGCGTTCCTCTTCCTCGCGCTCCCTACGTTCGGCTTCGGCGGCGGCAAACTGCTTGCGCAACTGGTCAAGATTGCTTGGCCGTGCGGCCGGCGCGGGCGCAGCGACCTGCGGGGTCTCGGGCTCAGGGGGCGTCGGCTCCGGCACCGGCTCAGGCTCGGGTTCCGGCTCTGGCTCGGGTTCCGGCTCTGGCTCGGGTGCAGGGACGGGTTCAGGCGCCGGCGTCGGGGTCGCTACCGGCGTGGGCCGTGACGCTGGCGTAGGCGCTGGTGCAGGCTGCGGTTCTGGTTCTGGCGCCGGCGCAGGCTCGGGTGGCGGCGCGGGTTCCGGTTCAGGCGTCGGTTCGGGAACCGGCTCGGGCTCCGGCGGCGGGGCTGCCTCGGGTTCGGGCGCCGTGTTGGTCACGGGAGCGGGTGTGGGAATGTCCGCTTCCGATGGCTCGGGCTGGTCCTGCTCGGTATTGCCGGTGGGCTGGGCGAGTTCGGCCGGCTGGTCGTCCTCGACAATGGAGGGCGTCTCGGTTTCCACGATCTCGCTGTCGAGCGAGCCCATGCGGATATTGTTGAATTCACTGACCGGCACCAGGTCGACCGCAATCGCATTCTCGATCGGCGTCAGAGGCTCGGCGAACCCAAGGTTCACCAAGCCGATGCCGATGATGGCGATGTGGGCGACAACTGAAACGGTAACGCCGGTGCGCATCGGACTTACCCTTACTGGTCCGGCTGCGTGATGAGGCCGATCTTGCTGTAGCCTCCGGCCGACAGCACGCCCATGACACGCATCACCGCACCATAATTGGCGCTGGTATCGCCGCGTAGGAAGATGCGGTCCTCGGCGCCATCGACGCCCAGGGCGGCGAGCTGCGCAACCAGATCCGCTTCCTGCACCGGCGTTTCGTCGATGAACACGGCCCCTTCAGGGGTGACGCCAACGGTGACCGGATCGGCCTGGTTGGGCATCGCAGCGGCCGAAGAGGTCGGCAGGTCGATAGGCACGCCGGCCGTCATCATCGGCGCTGCCACCATGAAGATGATCAGCAGCACCAACATCACGTCCACCATGGGCGTGATGTTGATTTCGCTCATCACCGCTTTCTTGCGGCCACGGCGGCGGCGTCCGCCGCCACCACCACCTGATGAAACACCCATAGCCATATCAGCGGCTCCGGGCTTCGAGCTGGCGGCTGAGAATGGTCGAGAACTCGTCGGCAAAGCCTTCCAGCCGGCCGATCAACTTTCCGGCATCGGCGCTCAGTTTGTTGTAGGCGATAACCGCCGGAATAGCGGCCACGAGGCCAATGGCCGTCGCGAACAGCGCTTCGGCGATCGGGCCAGCAACAACGGCGAGGCTGGTGTTGGAGGATGCGGCAATGGCAGTAAAGGCATTCATGATGCCCCAGACCGTGCCGAACAGGCCAATGAACGGGCCGGCCGAACCGATGGTGGCGAGAAAGCCCAGGCGCTTTTCCAGCGTTTCGCTTTCGCGTGCGATGGCGACGTCGAGCACCTTGTCCAGGCGCTGCTGCATGCCGACAAAGCTCGCGGCGTTCTGCTCGTGGCTGCGCTTCCATTCCTTCATGGCGGCGACGAATACCACGCCCAGCCCGCCCGAAGTGCGCTCGGACTGCTGCTGGTAGAGCTCTTCCAGCGACTGCCCCGACCAGAAGGTGCGTTCGAAACGGTTCATCTCGGCGGCCATGCGACGATAGGTGATGGACTTGTCGACGATGATGGCCCAGCACCAGATCGAGGCGCCGAGCAGGCCCAGCATCACTGACTTCACAATCCAGTCGGCGGCCCAGAACAGGCCCCAGATAGACAAGTCGGCGTGCGGAGCGGCCGCCCCCACAGCATCCATTGCTTCCATGAAGTGATCCTTTCGGCCCGGTTCCTATGCCCGACCCCTTAGCCTTAGGGCGATGGGGGCGAAATCTGTCAAAATTAAGAGAAATGCCGCGCAGGGCAGCCCTGAACGAGGCTGTTGCCGGACACGTGTTCGCTTTGCCGCAATTATGGTCAAGAAGAGGTTAATAAACCGACTCGGCTGCGAGGCTGTGCCGGATGTTGGAAACCTCATGGTGAGCCTGTCGAACCACGAGGTTTGAAACGCCGTATGTGCCACGACCTCGTCCTTCGACATCCTGAGCCTGTCGAAGGGTCAGGATGAGGTCTACAGTGGGATCGCGTTTGAGCCCCCGCCGAACCTCTCGACAATGCCCTTGGGCATCCGCGCCGGACCACCGCTGGTCTTGATTGCGACGACCGTGACGTTAGCCCGCGTCAGCACGGTCTCCCTACGCAGGATATGTTGGGTCAGCATCAGCCGTGCGCCCTTGACCGACGCAACCGCGGTTTTGACCACCAGAAGATCATCGATATGCGCCGCGGCATCGAACTGGATGTCCATGGCGCGAACCGCAAAGGCGATGCCTTGCTGGGCCAGTTCGCTATGGTGAATGCCCGCTTCGCGCAGCCATTCGGTGCGGCCGCGCTCGAAGAACTTGAGATAGGCGGCATGGTAGACATTGCCGGAAAAGTCGGTGTCTTCGTAGTAGACCCGCACCGGAAAGCTATGCTCGCTCATGCGCCGCCGCCCAGTTCGACAACGACGATCTCGGGGGGTGCGCCGAAGCGGATCGGCAGGCCGGAATAGCCCAGCCCCGACGAGACGATCAAATGCTTGTCATCCTCCACCATATGACCGTGGAGGAACCGCTTGCCGAAGCGGGAGGGGACGACCGGCGCGTGACCGAACAATTGCACCTGCCCCGCATGAGTGTGCCCGCTCATGGTGAGCGCCACACGCCGGGGTAGTTCGGCGAAAATGTCGGGCTCATGCGCCATCAGCAGCAGGGGCTCATCGGTCGTGACCTGCGTCAGTGTGGCCGGTAAATCATCGACGCCATGGCCGGTCTGCTGGGCCGAACCGTGCGGCAGATAGGCGTATTGGTCGCCCAGTCCGGCCAGCCAGAAGCCCTGCCCGCCATGCTCGAAGCGCTTGGCCCGGTTGATATAGACGGGAATGCCGACCGCCGTCAGCGCCCGTTCCACCGCCGTGGGGACGCCCTTGGGCTGGTGGTTGTAGTCGTGATTACCCAGCACCGCATGCACGCCCAACGGCGCCGACAGCGCCTTGAGTGGAGCCGCCCATTGCCCCTTGGGCGGCGTGCTGAACCGGGGCCCGGAAAGATAGTCTCCAAGCAGGACGATGAGGTCGCCACCCAGCCCGTTGGCCTGGGCACATATCGCTGCTACCCGCTTGGCGTTCATGAATGGTTCGCAGGCGTGGAAATCGGTCAGCATGACGATGCGCAGCTTGAGCTGGCTTGGCCACCCCGCAATCTTTGGCGCATAGCGCGTGACGCGCACCACCGGCCTCAAGCGTCGCTCTCCGGCTCTTCGAACAGGCTCGACTGCATCCCGATGAATCCCTGCGGCACCACGCGGCCCAGGTGCTGGAAGGCCAGCCCCGTCAACATGCGGCCGCGCGGCGTGCGCTGGATAAAGCCCTGCTGGAGCAGGTAGGGTTCAACGATTTCCTCGATCGCATCGCGCGGCTCGCTGAGCGCAGCGGCAATGGTTTCGATGCCCACCGGGCCGCCATTGTAGAAATCGGCAATGGTGGTGAGATAGCGCCGGTCCAACTGGTCCAGCCCGCGCGCATCCACATCGAGCCGCAACAGCGCCTTGTCGGCAATGGCACGGGTTATTTCGCCCGAGCCGTCGACCAAAGCAAAATCGGTGACGCGGCGAAGCAAACGCCCGGCAATGCGCGGCGTGCCTCGGGAGCGGCGGGCAATCTCCATCGCTCCATCGGGTGCCATCGGCATGCCCAGCAACCGCGCGCCGCGCGTGACGATCTGCACCAGCTCCTCGGGCGTATAGAAATTGAGCCGCACCGGAATGCCGAAGCGATCGCGCAATGGCGTCGTCAGCAATCCCGCCCGCGTCGTCGCCCCAACCAGGGTAAACCGCGCCAGATCGATGCGCACCGAACGCGCCGCCGGCCCCTCCCCGATAATCAGGTCGAGCTGGAAATCCTCCATCGCGGGATAGAGCACTTCCTCGATCGCGGGATTGAGCCGGTGGATTTCGTCGATGAACAGCACGTCGCGGTCTTCGAGATTGGTCAGAAGCGCCGCAAGATCACCCGCCTTGGCGATCACCGGGCCCGATGTCGCGCGGAAGCCCACCCCCAGCTCGCGCGAGATGATCTGCGCCAGCGTGGTCTTGCCCAAGCCAGGCGGTCCGACGAACAGCACGTGGTCCAGCGCCGCGCCGCGCTGCTTGGCGGCCTTGATGAAAACCTCAAGATTGGCCCGCGCCGCCGCTTGCCCGACAAACTCGGAAAAGCCGGTGGGCCGCATGGACACATCGAGCGTGTCGTCGCGGCCGGCAGCGGGAGACGTAAGATCAGTCAACTACTCAACTCCCGCAGGCCCAGGCGGATCAGTTTCTCGGTGGGAACGCCCTCACCCTCCCGCGCCACGATGCGGGCCAGTGCCGCCGACGCCTGCGCGCTGGAATAGCCCAGATTGGTGAGCGCCGAAACGGCATCTGCAACCGTGCTCGGCGCAACGCCTTCGCCCAGTGCGGCTTGAAGGCCTAGCGTTCCAGCGTCGATGCCACCACCCTCGGGCACCTTGCCCTTGAGCTCGGTGACGAGGCGAACGGCGAGCTTCGGTCCAACCCCATTGGCACGGCCGACCATGGCCTTGTCCTGCAAGGCAATGGCGCTCGAAAGTTCGGACGGCGACAATACCGAAAGAATCGACAACGCCACGCGCGCACCGACGCCCTGTACCGTCATCAGCAGGTTGAACCAGGCTTTTTCGGCCTGGGTGGCGAACCCGTACAGCCGGATCAAATCTTCCCGCACGATGGTTTCGATGAATACGACGGTTGATTCACCGACCCGCGGCAGCGACTGCAGCGTGCGGCCCGAGCAGAAGGCCTCGTAGCAAACGCCGTTGCAATCGATCAGCACGAAATCGTCGCCGAAACTATCCACCACGCCCTTGAGCTTACCGATCATGCAATGGCCTTCAGGCGCATATTGGCGACGCGGTGATGGGCATGGCAGATGGCGACAGCAAGCGCGTCGGCAGCGTCGGCGCCCTTGAAATTAGCCGCCGGCAGCAACGTCTTGACCATCAGCTGGATCTGCGACTTGTCGGCGTGGCCAGTGCCGACCACCGATTTCTTGACCAGGTTCGTGGCATATTCCGAAACCTCGATGCTGCGCACCGCCGGCGTCAGCAACGCCACGCCGCGCGCCTGCCCCAGGATCAGCGCCGAGCGCGGCCCCGAATTGACGAAGGTTTCTTCCACGGCCGCCTCATCGGGCGCAAAGCGCTCGAGCACCTCGCCAAGACCCGCAAACAGCAGCGCAAGCCGCTCCGCCAGCGACCCCTCGATAGGCGGGGTGACTGTTCCTGCTGCGACAAAGCTCAGCCGGTTGCCCGCCGTCTCGATGACACCCCAGCCGCAGCGGCGCAGCCCGGGATCGATTCCAATGATTCGCGTTGGTGCGCTCATGCGCCTGTCCTTAAACCGAAGACTTGCAGACTACTAAGCGGTAAGTGAACAAAAAGGCAACGACCCGGTGGATAACGCATGGTTTTTCAATTTGTATCGATCTTGGCAAGACCATCTTCAACACCGCTACATACCTTCCGCCCCGGGAATGCAGGATGGACCGAAATAGCGGGGATCTTTGCGGCCACAGTGGAGAAGATCATACGCCGGAGCCAGCCATTCGCCAGCCGGCCGGAAGTGCTTCACCGCCCACCTGCCTTCAGTCCTGGGGCCTGAAGCGATCTCCCATTCGCCGGAAGGTTTCGACCGTCATGATGTCTGCTAAAACCATCATTGCCCTGCAGAGTTGGTCGAGCGTCCGGCGCTGGACGTTTTTTGGTACCGCGGCATGCGTGATCGTCGCGGTCTCCTTCAATGCCGTGTTCTTTGGCGATCTGGGTCCTGAAGCCCTGCAAAGATCGCTGATCAGCGCAACCATTCTGCCCATCCTGCTCGCGACGCCGCTGTTCTTTTACATGAGCATGCGCTTGCGCAGTCTGGCAGTCGTGAACCGGCAACTGGGCCTTGTGGCACGCACCGACAGCCTCACCTCGTGCCTCAATCGCGGCGCCTTCACCAGCAGGGTAGACCAGGCACTAACCCAGCACCCCCGCACCACCGGCGCCCTGCTGATGATCGATGCGGACAATTTCAAAGCCATCAACGATCTCTACGGGCACGACATTGGCGATGAAGCGCTCACCATGATTGCGCGCTCCATCCGCTCGGTTCTGCGCGCCGGGGATCTGGTGGGCCGCATGGGCGGCGAGGAATTCGCGGTGTTCTTGCCCGGCGTCGACGAGCAGGACGCCGCAGCAGTCGCGGAGCGCATTAGGTGCGCCGTCAATCTCGTGGACTTCGCTCCCGATGGGCGGCAGCGCCCATTGTCCGTCAGCATTGGCGGGGCGGTGTTCGAGGGGAGCGCGAGCTTCTCGCAACTGTTCCGCATTGCCGACCAGCGGCTCTATGGCGCCAAGCAGACCGGCCGCAACCGGGTGACCATCGTCCATATGGATGATCAGCCCTATGTGGAACTCAAATATAGCGCATGAAAAAAGCCGGCGCTTGAAGCACCGGCTCGATCTTGGTTCCAGCGGGGCTCTTAGGCTTCCAGCTTGGCTGCGTCTTCGTCGCTCATCTCGAAGTTCGAATAAACGTTCTGCACGTCATCGTCTTCTTCGAGGGTGGCGATCAGCTTCATCAGCGTCGCGCCTTTTTCTGCGTCGATCGGGGTATTGGTCTGCGGCTTCCAGACGGCCTTGACCGATTCGGCTTCGCCCAACACCTTCTCCAGCGCCGCGGCTACGTCCACCATCGCCTCGAACGAGGTGGTGATGTAATGGCCTTCCTCGTCGCTCTCGACATCGTCGGCGCCAGCCTCGATAGCGGCTTCCATGACCTTGTCTTCCGAGCCGGCGCTCAGCGGATAGGTGATCTCGCCGACCTTGTCGAACATGAACCCGACCGAATTGGTTTCGCCCATGGCGCCACCATTCTTGGAGAAGTATGAGCGCACATTGGATGCCGTGCGGTTGCGGTTGTCGGTCAACGTTTCGACGATGATCGCGACGCCACCGGGGCCGTAACCCTCGTAGCGGATTTCGTCATAGTTCTCGCCGTCCGAACCGATGGCCTTCTTGATGGCGCGGTCGATATTGTCCTTGGGCATGGACTGGGCGCGCGCATTGGTGACAGCAAGGCGCAGGCGCGAATTGAACGCTGGGTCGGGCATGCCCATCTTGGCCGCCACGGTGATTTCACGGGCAAGCTTGGAGAAAACCTTGGAGCGCACCGCGTCGGACTTGCCCTTGCGGTGCATGATATTCTTGGCATGTGAATGGCCGGCCATCGGTCACTCCCCCTCGTCTAAAGAATGCTGGATTGGTGGCGCGTTATAGGCAACGACGCAGCGCTTGTGAAGTCGGCGCATAACGCAGGGCGAACCAGCTTAACCCGGATCCCTGCGGTTCCAGATCTCCAGATCGATCTTGCCGCTAAGCTCGGGATAGTCGGCAGCATGAAACAGCGGTGACTTGCCCGAGCGCCGCTGCGCCGCATAATCCCTGGTGAGCTTGGCTACTGTGCCCGAAAGCAGGACGATGGCGATGAGGTTCACCGTTGCCATCAGCCCCATCGAAGCATCCGCCGCGTTGAACACCGTGGCGACACTTTCATAGGCGCCCCACACCACCATCGCCAGAACGCCCACCCGCAAGACGGTGAGCCCAGCCCGATTGCCCAACTTGAGGAAGGTCATGGCGTTCTCGGCATAGGAATAATTGCCGATGATCGAGGTAAAGGCGAAGAACAGGATGGCGATGGCAATGAAGTAGTGCCCCATGCCCCCGATATGCACGGTCATGGCCGCCTGGGTCAGCGGCGTGCCGGTGAGTTCGCTTCCCGGCACCATGACCCCTGAAAGCAGGATCATCAGACCCGTCGCCGTACAGATCAGGATGGTATCGATGAAAACGCCAAGCGCCTGAACGAAGCCTTGCGAGGATGGATGATGTGGCTGTGGCGTCGCGACGGCGGCGATATTTGGCGCAGAACCCATGCCCGCTTCATTGGAGAACAGCCCGCGCTTGACCCCGTTGAGCATGGCGCCGGCAATGCCGCCGGTGGCGGCTCCGAGTCCGAACGCTTCCCGCACGATCATGCCGAGCAGAGCCGGTACTTCCCCGATATTGATAATGACCACATAGAGCGCCACCAACAGATAGACCGCCGCCATGAAAGGCACGATGAATTCGGCCACGCGCGCAATCTGTTTGATGCCGCCAAAGATCACCACGGCCGTGACCGCGGCGAGCGCTATGCCGACCCAGAGCTTGTCGATCCCGAATGCGCCCTGGAAGGCGTCCGCAATGGAATTGGCCTGGACCGCATTGAACACCAGCCCGAAAGCCAGGATAAGGCAAACCGAAAATATCGCCCCGGCCCAAGGCGCCTTGAGCCCACGGGCAATGTAAAACGCCGGGCCACCGCGATAATCGCCGTTTTCATTCTTGATCTTGTAGAGCTGCGCGAGGGTCGATTCAGCATAGGCAGTCGCCATGCCCACCAGCGCCACGACCCACATCCAGAACAGGGCACCTGGGCCCCCAAGATACAGCGCCACGGCAACGCCGGCGAGATTGCCGGTACCAACGCGCGAGGCAAGGCTGGTGCACAGCGCCTGGAACGGGGTGATGCCCGCAGTGTCGTTCTGCTTGGACCCCAGCACCGCACGGAACATTTCGGGAAACTGGACGAACTGCACGAATCCCAGGCGGATGGTGAAGAACACTCCCACCGCCAGCAGCCCATAGATCAGCACATAGCCCCAGAAGATCTCGTTGAGAAAATTGATGACCGTGTCCATGGCGTGCCAACTCCTGACGCTTGTGCGTTCGACGGCGCTCGGATGAAGCGGGCATCAAACGCGCCCAAAGCCAGCCGACCCTGTCACCTAAGTCGCAACGCCCGAAAGGTGTTCCACCACCGCTCGGGGATTCTTGCCCAGTTTACGCTTCGCCGAAATCGGGCTCCGCCTGCGCCAGCGAGCCACCGATGCGAACCGGCAGCACTTTGCTGGTCAGCCCCGTGCGCGGATCGGTCTCGATGGCCACCCCGCACAAGGTTGCTTCTCCGTCGGCCGGGCTGAACCGGCCATTGGGAATACCCGTCAGGAACCGGTTGAGCGGCTCGTCGGCTTCCGTGCCGATGACCGAGTCGAAATCGCCACACATGCCGGCATCGGCCATCAGCGCCGTACCGCCGCGCAGGATACGCTGGTCGGCTGTAGGAATGTGCGTGTGCGTGCCCACCACAAGGCTAACCTTGCCATCCAGGAAATGCCCCATGGCCTGGATTTCAGAAGTGGCTTCGGTGTGAAAATCCACGATGATCGCGTCGGCCTGCTCGCCCAGCGGACAGGCGGCAACGGCTGCTTCTACTGCCCTGAACGGATCATCCATCGGCGGCATGAACACACGGCCCAGCGCGTTGATTACCAGCACGCGATAGCCGCCGCGGCTTTCGACGAACATGGCGCCACGCCCCGGCGTTCCCGGCGGCATGTTGATGGGGCGCACCAGGCTGGTTTCGCGCTCAATGAAAGAAATGGTTTCACGCTGGTCGAACGCGTGATCGCCCAGCGTCACTACATCGGCGCCGGCATTGCGGATGGCGTTGAAATGCGGTTCGGTCAAACCCTTGCCGTGACTGGCATTTTCGCCGTTCACCACCACGAAATCAAAGCCGTAGCGCTCGATGATACCCGGCAGGCGTTCGGTGACAGCGTCCCGTCCCGAGCGGCCCATGACGTCGCCCAAAAACAACAGCCTCATGCGACAGCGCCGAAATGGCGGACACCGGCTTCGGTAATCACGGCATCGAGGGGCACGTCATGGGGTTCGCGCGGGATCAAAGGCAGTTCCTGTACGGCAAAGGCAAGGCCAATCAGTTTGGGCTTCTTGTTGAGCGAAACGAGCGTGCGGTCATAATAGCCCCCGCCATACCCAAGCCGCGTCCCGACGCGGTCGAACCCCAGAAGCGGGATCAGGATAACGTCCGGCTCGGCTCGTGGTGCCAGGGCAGATGGAGCCAGCGTACCGAACCCAGCTTCATAAAGCGCCGTGCCCTGCTCCCACAAACGCATGTCCAGCGGCTCTTCGTCGTCTAATACAGCGGGCAGCACCACCTTGATGTTGGCATCCATGAGCCGGACCAGGATAGGCTGGCAGTCGAGTTCGTCGCGAATGCCCCAATAGGCAGCGACAACATCCTCTGTCCGGGGGGCGAGCGTTTCGAAAAACAGTTGTGCGACAGAGGCGGCGGCCTCGGCGCGCTCGCTCTGCGATAAAGCAGCGCGGGCAGCGTGGGCATCGATGCGCAAGACGGCTTTGGCTTCCTCGATTGTCTCGTCCACCATGCCGCGCCGCATTCTCCCAATAATCAGGTGCCGCCCTGGCCGTGGGATGACGATCCCGGGAACCTACTTACGTAGGTGGGCGCCGTGTGTCCGAACCCACGGGTCCGGTCAGGGACAGCTCCCTAGAGATCGATTAAGGCCCCGGGGATATTGGTATCCTCACGCGCCGGGCAGCAGGGGTAATATAGGGCGTTTGGGGAGCCGTGCAAAGGGGAAGCTAGAGCAGATCGAACCAATTTTGCAGGCCATGCAGTACACGGAGCACCAGGACGTCTTGATCTTGAACGATGTATACTACGTGGTGTGCACCACATGGCATAATGCGCACCCTGCTCTGCGACGCCTCTCGTTCCGCTGCAAGTTCGGGATGGGCAGCAAGCGTTTCGAACATGTCGAGCATGCTGGCAATGTACGCTCGAGCATGAGTTAAGCCGAAGTTCAGTATGCCTTGTTCGGCAATGTGCTGCATGTCGAGGGCCGCAGCTTCGGCAACTTGCCAAGCCATGTTAAGCCGACTTCCGCTTATCAACAGCAGCCTTGGCCCGAGCCATAATCCTCTCAAGCAACTCTTCTCGCCCCAAATCCGCTATCCCACTTGCGAGGGCGTCATCTACCATCTGCTGTAGATTTTCACGCGCCTCTGCCCGCTCCTGATCCTTGCGGACCAGATCGCGCACATAGTCGCTGCTATTGCCGTATCGCCCGGTTTTGACTTGCTCCTCGACCCATTCTTTCATTTGATCGGGCAGCGAGACATTCATGGTAGCCATGGCAGAACTCCTTTGACGCGAGATAATACACTTTTGGCAAACTTTGCCAACACCGCCCGCGCCATTGCGGGGAAGCTTGTTGCCATGAGGGACGGCTAGCTTGCTGCGCGGACACATGAAATGGCTAATCGCCCTGATGGCGCTGGTGCTGCTCTGGCCCCTGCATTTGCAGGCCGCGGAAGAGGACGAAGCGACCACCACCTGCCATCCGCTCGGCACGGAGAAAATCTGCATCAGCGAGATCAATTACACGGCAGACGTCTGCGCTGCGATCGAGACTTACGCCAAACATTTCAGCCTGCCCGAGGGTTTTCTCGCCCGCCTGATCTGGCAGGAGAGCCGCTTCGATCCACGTGCGATCAGCCCGGTTGGGGCGCAGGGCATTGCCCAGTTCATGCCGGGCACCGCCAGGCTGCGCGCCTTGCGCGACCCGTTCGATCCGGCAGAGGCCCTGGCAAAATCAGCGGAATATCTGCGGTTCCTGGAACAGAAATTCGGCAATCTGGGTCTGGCTGCGGCCGCCTATAATGGCGGTGAAGGCCGCATCTCGCGCTTTCTCACGGGCGGCGGGGTGGCCGGCGAAACCCGGGCCTATGTTTCGATTATCACCGGGCGCCCGGTTGATTCGTGGCTGGGGGAAACCATCGAGCCCGCCGACTATGCGCTCAGCCCCGAGCGGCCTTTCCAGGACGCCTGCATCGAGATGGCCAAGGCCGTACCCATGCCAAGTTTCGGTCCAAAAGCTGGCGAATGGCAGCCCTGGGGCGTGCTTCTGGCGCAGAATTTCTCACAGGACATCGCCCGCGCCGCGTTCGTGCGGGCGCAGTCGCGCTTCCCTGATCTATTGGAGAGCAAGGACCTGTTGCTGATCACCACCCGCAATCTGAGCCTGGGAACCCGCACCCGCTATTCCGCGCAGATCGGCTTTCCCGAACGCAAGGCCGCGCAGGAGTTCTGCACCAAGCTGCAGGCACAAGGCGGCAATTGCATCGTGCAGAAAAACGGCGACTAATTGTGCGGTAGCGGCGCGGTATCGTCCAGCATGCCCGCCACGCTCTCGAGCGTCTGGGCCGCATTGTTGAGCTTTTCGGCGAATTTGGATTCCAGCGTTTCGATCTCGGCAGCCACTTCCTGGCCGGCCCGCGTCAGGACCAGAACTTCCTGTTCCAGTTCCTTGATCCGGCGCTCGGCCTCCGCCAATTCGTCCACCACCGCGATGCCCGCCATCACCGTCAGGCGATTGTCACCGATTTCGCCGACCGCGCCCTTGAGCGCCTCGACCTGGGTGTTGAACCGCTCGGCCAGCCCGATCAGATGCTTCTGCTGACCTTCTTCGCAGGCCATGCGATATTTGCGGCCATTGATCTCGACATTGACTTCGGGCACGTCAGCTCTCCGCTTTCGCCAAAACTTCGCGCACGGTTTCCATCGCCTCGACGAGGCGGCGCGACACATCATGGGCACTGTCATCAAGCCGCTTGGCGCGCGCCGCGGTCTTGTCCAGCTCGGTTGCGAGCCGCGCCCGTTCATGCACGAGGCGCTGGGTGTCCACCTCCATGCGATTAAGCTGGCGCATGCGGTTGGAAAGGCTCTTCACACTGCGGTCGAGGCTCGCCATTGCAGAATCGAACCGCGCCTGCGCGGCAACCAGACGGTCCTGGGGTTCCATCTCACTCATGGCTTGTGCGATCCTTCGCGGCCGTCAATTCAGCGCCAACAGGGTGCCCCAGCCACCGGGCTAATGCAACCTGCTGTCATTGACAGGCAATCCGAACCTGTTATGCCTCGAACCCGCCTTTGGGAGGAGGCTTTGCGAGCCTCTTCTCCCCAGATTTCCAGCCGAAGAAAGCGCACCCGATGACCAACACAGCTGAGCAAAACGATTTGGCCAATGCGATCCGGTCCCTCTCCATGGACGCGGTCGAAAAAGCCAATTCTGGTCACCCGGGCTTGCCCATGGGCTGCGCCGATATCGCAACCGTGCTGTTCACCAAGGTGATGAAGTTCGATCCCGCCGACAGCAAATGGGCTGACCGCGACCGCTTCGTGCTTTCGGCTGGCCACGGCTCGATGCTACTCTATTCCTCGCTCTACCTGCTGGGCTACAAGGACATGACCATCGACGAGGTCAAGAACTTCCGCCAGCTTGGCTCCAGGACCGCGGGCCATCCCGAATATAGCCACGCCGAAGGCATCGAGACCACCACGGGCCCGCTCGGCCAGGGCGTCGGCAATGCCGTGGGCATGGCGATCGCCGAAGCCAAGCTTGCAGCCGAGTTCGGCTCCGACGTGGTTGACCACCATACCTGGTGCCTGGCTGGCGACGGGTGCCTGATGGAAGGCATCTCCCAGGAAGCCATTGCCCTCGCCGGTCACCTCAAGCTCAACAAGCTGACGCTGATCTGGGACAACAATTCCATCACCATCGATGGCGCCGTTTCCAATTCCGACTCGACCGACCAGATCGCCCGCTTCAAGGCCAGCGGCTGGAACACGGTGGAAATCGACGGCCACGACCAGGCCGCCGTCGAAAAGGCGCTGCTCGACAGCAAGAATTCCGACAAGCCCACGCTGATCGCCGCCAAGACCACGATCGGCTTCGGCGCGCCCAAGAAGGCTGGCACCGAAAAGGTGCACGGCGCCCCGCTCGGGGCCGAGGAACTGGCTGGCGCCAAGGCCGCTCTGGGCATCACCTATCCGGCATTCGAGATCCCGACAGCAACGTTGGACGCCTGGCGCGCAGCCGGCACCCGCTCGCAGAACGTGCGTGGCGAATGGCAATCACGCCTGGCAGCCAATCCGAACCGCGCCGAGTTCGAGCGCCGCATGGCGGGCACGCTGCCCTCCGATTTCGCTGCTGCCATGGATGCGCATAAAAAGAAGCTGACCGAAGAAAAGCCGAAGATCGCTTCGCGCAAGGCTTCGCAGCTGGCGCTTGAAGTCATCACCAAGGTCGTGCCCGAGGCGCTGGCCGGTTCTGCCGACCTGACGCACTCCAACCTGACCAACACGCCCGACACCAAGCCTTTCACCGCCACCGACCGTTCCGGCCGCTACATGATGTACGGCATCCGCGAACACGGCATGGCCGCCGTGATGAACGGCGTGGCGCTGCATGGCGGGCTGATCCCCTATGGCGGCACCTTCATGGTCTTCACCGACTATGCCCGCCCCTCGATCCGCCTTTCGGCCCTGATGGGCCAGCGCGTGATCTATGTGATGACCCATGATTCGATCGGTCTTGGCGAAGACGGCCCGACCCACCAGCCGGTGGAGCATCTGTCCGCACTGCGCGCCATTCCGAACCTGCTGGTGTTCCGCCCTGCCGACGCGGTGGAAACCGCCGAATGCTGGCAGATCGCCATGGAAACGGCCGATCACCCGTCGATCCTGGCCCTGTCACGCCAAAACCTGCCGACCGTGCGGACCGAATACACATCGGAAAACAAGTCGGCCAAGGGTGCCTATACCCTGGTGGGTGATGCCAATGCCGATGCGATCATCTTCGCCACTGGCTCGGAAGTCGCCATCGCCGTCGAGGCGCACAAGCAACTGACCGAGCAGGGTGTTTCGGCTCGCGTCGTCTCGGTTCCTTCCATGGAGCTGTTCGCCAAGCAGCCTGACGCCTACAAGGCCGAAGTGCTGGGTTCGGCCAAGGCGCGCGTCGCCATCGAAGCCGGTATCGAGATGAGCTGGAACAAGCTCCTTGGCGATAAGGGCCGCTTTGTCGGCATGAAATCCTTCGGCGCTTCGGGCCCCATCGACGACCTCTATGCCCACTTTGGGATTACGGCGAAGGCCGTTGTTGAAGCCGTCACCGCACAGTTGTAAGAGAGCGCAAGCCCTCCCCTCCTAACCTCCCAAGGAGCCTTCCATGGCAGTCCGCGTCGCCATCAATGGTTTTGGTCGCATTGGCCGTAACGTCCTGCGTGCCATCATCGAATCCGGCCGCACCGATATCGAGGTCGTGGCCATCAACGATCTTGGCCCGGTCGAAACCAATGCCCATCTGTTCCGCTTCGACAGCGTGCACGGCCGCTTCAACGGCACCGTGACGGTTGATGGCGACACCATCGATGTGGGTCGCGGCCCCATCAAGGTGACGGCGGTGCGCAACCCCGAAGAATTGCCGCATGGCGAAATGGGCGTCGACATCGCGCTCGAATGCACCGGCATCTTCACCTCCAAGGAGAAGGCTTCGGCGCACCTCAAGGCCGGCGCCAAGAAGGTCATCATCTCCGCCCCCGGCGAGGGCGCGGACATGACGGTGGTCTACGGCATCAACCATCAGCAGTTGGGCAAGGATCACGTCGTGATCTCGAACGCCTCCTGCACCACCAATTGCCTGGCGCCGCTTGCCTATGTGCTGCACAAGGAATTCGGAATCGAAAAGGGAATGATGACCACCATCCATTCCTACACCGGTGACCAGCCCACGCTCGACACCATGCACAAGGATCTTTATCGCGGCCGCGCAGCAGCGCTGTCGCAGATCCCGACCTCGACCGGCGCTGCCAAGGCCATTGGCCTGGTACTGCCCGAACTCAAGGGCAAGCTGGACGGCATCTCGATCCGCGTGCCCACGCCGAACGTGTCCTGCGTCGATTTCAAGTTCATCTCCAAGCGCAACGTCACCGCCCAGGAAATCAACGACGCCGTCCGCAAGTACGCCGATGGCGAACTCAAGGGCGTGCTGGGCTATACCGAGCATCCGAACGTCTCGATCGATTTCAACCACGATCCGCATTCCTGCACATTTGCACTGGACCAGACCAAGGTGATGGACGGCAATTTCGTGTCGGTCCTGAGCTGGTACGACAACGAATGGGGCTTCTCCAACCGCATGGCCGATACGGCTGTGGCACTCGGCAAGACGCTTTAAGCGGCTGGAGCATGACCGGTGGTGGAGGTGGGATGCATCCTATCCTCCGGGCGGCACCTCCCCCTTGACGGGGGAGGCTGGGAGAGGGTGGCGGTCGGCCCCAATATCGGGGCCTATCATCCCCACCCTTGATCCCTCCCCGCAAGGGGGAGGGTGTCGACTGAAACGGCGGCGCAAAGCGTCTGGCGTCGGTTGAGAAACCGTGGCAGGTCCTCGACGTTACGATCAAGATAGGTGAAGTGGGATCGCCCGCTATGTCGTTGAACCGGTCCATTCGCTGGCGCGGCATTGATCCCACCAGCATCGAGCATTGCCACATCATCTCGACCGATCGCGACACCCGGATTCGCGGCACGATCATCACTCCCGATTATGGCCTCCAATACCGTATCAAGCTCGACGACCGCGAGCATGTCCGCACCGTCAAGCTCGAGCGTACCGATGGCGCCGTGCTGGAACTCTTCTCCGATGGCGCCGGCAACTGGTCCGATGATCGCGCCGAACCGCTGCCCGCGCTAGCCAATTGCGTCGACATCGATATCTGGCCCACGCCGCTGACCAATTCGCTGCCGCTGTGGCGCTGCCAATGGGCGGAGGAACAGCCGCAACGCTTTGCCATGGCCTGGATCGACGCCGACGAAATGGCTGTCGCGCGCAGCGAGCAAATCTATACGCGGATCGATCAAACCCATTTCCGCTTCCAGAGCGCCGATTTCGAGCGCATCCTGGAAGTGGACGCCGATATGATCGAGCTGAACTATCCCGGTCTGTTCGAACGGATCGCCTGAGCCCTTCCCCCTCGGTGCCCTGTCTGCTACGCCACGGCCAAACATTGATCCCCCGGGAGGCTCCTTCGATGACCGCGACTTTCAAGACGCTTGACGAACTCGACCTGGCCAACAAGCGCGTGCTGCTGCGGGCCGATCTCAACGTTCCGGTTGCGGACGGCAAGGTCACCGACGCCACCCGCATCGAGCGGCTGGTGCCCACCATCCGCGAAATCGTCAAGAAGGACGGCAAGGCGATCCTGCTGTCCCATTTCGGGCGCCCCAAGGGCAAGGTCGACGCCGAGTTTTCCCTTGAACAGGTCTGCGAAGCCGTCGCCAACGCCACTGGCCATCCGGTCGGCTTCGTCGCAACGGACTGGACCGAAATGTCCGATGCGCAAAAGGCCATCGAATCAGCCCCCGCCGGCTCCGTGCTGATCCTCGAAAACACCCGCTTCCACCCCGGTGAGGAAGCCAATGATCCAGAACTGGCCAAGCGCATGGCAAGCCTGGGCGATGTTTATGTCAACGACGCCTTTTCCGCCGCCCATCGCGCCCATGCCTCGACCGAGGCGCTGGCCCGCCTGCTGCCGGCAGCTGCCGGCCTTGCCATGCAGGCCGAACTCGAGGCGCTTGAAGCCGGCCTGGGCAAGCCGAAAAAACCGGTGGTCGCCATTGTCGGCGGTGCCAAGGTCTCCTCCAAGATCGATTTGCTGGAAAACCTCGTGACCAAGGTCGACGCGCTGGTGATCGGCGGCGGCATGGCCAATACATTTCTTCATGCCCAGGGCTATGGCGTGGGCAAATCGCTGGCCGAAAAGGACCTCGCCGAAACCGCCCTGCGCATCATGGACAAGGCCATCGACAGCGGCTGCGCCATCATCCTGCCCATCGATGCGGTTGTCGCCTGGCACTTCAAGGCCGACACGCCCACCCGCCTCTACGGCGTGGACGCCATCGACAAGGACGGCATGATCCTCGATATCGGCCCATCCTCGATCGAGCGCATCCAGGGCGCCATCGACGATGCAAACACCGTGGTCTGGAACGGCCCCATGGGCGCATTCGAGATGAACCCGTTCGACGCCGGCACCGTCGCCATCGCCAAGCACGCCGCCAAGCGCACCCACGACGGCAAGCTGGTCTCGGTTGCCGGTGGCGGCGACACCGTCGCCGCGCTCGCCCATGCCGGCGTGAAGGACGCCTTCACCTATGTCTCGACCGCCGGCGGCGCGTTCCTCGAATGGATGGAAGGCAAGCCCCTGCCTGGTGTCGAGGCGCTCAAGAAGTAGCGCGGGATTTTACGTACACCGGAATCAACGAACTGAATGGCGAGATGGTCATAACGATCATCTTTGCCCCTTTGGGTTCGGAGGCCATTGCGATCGTGTCGATGCGCCGTGCAAGCCGGAAGGAGCGGGCGATATATGCGAAAATTGCGTGAATTGATCGATGCTGAAGAGGCCGAGATCCAGCGCCAGATTGCAAGCGACCCTGATGCGCCCGAGGCCACTGAAGCCCAATTGAAAACCGGGCGTCCATTTGCCGAAGCGTTGCCAGGGCTGGCAGAGGCGATCAAGCGGTCGCGGGGCAGGCCTCGTGTGGAAGCACCAAAGGAGGCGGTTACACTACGTGTGGCGCCCGAAACTCTCGCCAAGTTCAAGGCCAGAGGTCCCGACTGGCGAGCGCGCATGAGCGAGGTTCTGGAGAAAGCCAAGCTCTAGAGCTTGTCAGGTTTAATACACCGCAAGCAAAGAAGCCCGGCAGACCTCATGGTGAGCCTGTCGAACCACGGGATCGGGCGAGTGGAGGCTTGGTGCCACGCCCTCGTCCTTCGACAGGCTCAGGATGAGGTCTACTGCGGGACGCGCGCTAGTTTGGTTCCACCTTGGCCTTCCATACAAGATCAGCCTTTCGTCTAATAACCACAGGTCTAATCGCGGGGGCGCTAACGAAAGTCTAATCTGCCGGGCAACACCCTTTGGAGGCAGATCCATGACGAAGTCGCTCAACGCCATTGCTCAGAAACTGATGGAACCCGGCAAGGGGATCCTCGCGGCCGACGAATCCGAAGGCACCATCGCCAAGCGTTTTGCCAAGATCAACCTGCCCAATTCGCTCGACCTGCGCCGCGACTATCGCGAAATGCTGTTCCGCTCCACCCAGGCGATGCAGAGCTACATTTCCGGCGTCATCCTGACCGAAGAAACCCTGGAGCAGTCGGCAGCGGACGGCACCTCGTTCCGCGCCATCCTGGCCGATGCCGACGTCATTCCGGGGATCAAGGTCGATCGCGGCGCTTTCCCCATGCCAGGCGACTCCGGCGAAAAAATTACCGAGGGTCTCGATGGCCTGCGCCAACGGCTAGAGCGCTATGCCAGCCTGGGTGCCGGCTTTGCCAAATGGCGTGCCGTGATCACCATCAACGACGTGGCCCCCACGCGCAACAATATCCGCGCCAATGCCCATGCCCTGGCCCGCTACGCCATCCTCTGCCAGGAAGCCGGCATTGTGCCGGTGGTGGAACCCGAAGTCGTCGGCGATGGCGATCCGGGCAACCATTCCATGGAACGCTGCGCCTCCGTCACCGGCGACGTGCTTGAGAACACCTTCAAGGAACTGCGCCTTGCCGGCGTCGATCTCGGCGGCATGCTGCTCAAGCCAAACATGGTGCTGCCCGGCGTCAATTCGCGCGAACGTCCATCCTTCGAGGAAGTCGCCAAGCGCACCGTCGAAGTGCTGCGCGAGCATGTCCCGGCCGCCGTTCCCGGCATCGCGTTCCTCTCTGGCGGACAGACCGACGAGGAAGCCACTGCCCACCTTTCGGCCATGAACCAGATCCCCAACAAGCCCTGGCCGCTGACCTTCTCCTATGGCCGCGCCCTGCAGAACGTGGCGCTGCGCACCTGGGCCGGTCGCCGCGAGAATTTCCCGGCTGCACAGGCAGCCTTCACCCACCGCGCCCATATGAATTCCCTCGCGGCGCTGGGCGAGTGGACCGGCGAGGTCGACCGCGCCGCCTAGAACATCGCGTAAACACAGCTGAATGGCGCGCCCTCGACCTGGGAGCGCGCTTTTTCTTTGCGCCACACCATAAGGACCCGCTATTGCAACAGGCGTCCTCTTTGTCGCCAAAATGGGACGACACAAGAGCCCACGCGTCGCGATCGTCCGGAAGTCCATGGCACCCCAGCTTTATCTGATTACCCCCGCCAATCCCGATCCAGCCAGTTTTCCGGCAGTGCTGATGGCCGTGCTCAACGCCGCCGAAGTGTCGGCCCTGTTGGTGCGTCGTGGCAACGCCGATGAGGCCGGCTACGCCAAGCGCGCGCGGGAAATCATCAATGTCGGACAGGGCGCCGGCTGCGCCGTGCTGCTGGAAGATGACGCAACGCTGGCCAAGCGCCTCGGTGCCGACGGCGTGCACATCACCCGGGGCCCTGAAGCCGTGCAAGACGCGATAATGGCGTTGAAACCCAGCTTCATTGTTGGCGCAGGAACGGCCGCCACCCGCCACGACGCCATGACCATGGGCGAAATGGAGGTCGATTACGTGTTCTTTGGTCCGCTCGAAGACGCAACCGATCCGATCGCAAGCGATCTGGCCGAATGGTGGGCCGCAACCTTCGAAATCCCCGCCGTCCTGAGCGACCCTTCCGCCACGCCGGAACAGGTGAACAGCCGCGGCGCCGAATTCATCGCGCTCTCGACGAGCATCTGGTCGGCCGCCGATCCCGCCAAGGCAATGCGCGCCATTGCCGACGCGCTTAGGGAACGCGCATGATCGCGCGCCTCCTGCCCTGGCTGACGCTGCCATTCCTCGTGCTGCCAACCCTGGCGCAAGAGGCTCCCATTCCTGCCGGCCCGCGTCCGGCGCCAAGACCTGCGGCTGATGCCCCGGCAGCGGAGGCGCCGACCCCCGACGCGCCTGCCGAACAAGCCGGTCCAGCGCCAGAGGGCGACAGCCCCGCCGAAGCGATCAGTTCGGAGATTTTCGGGCCGCAAGTGCCCCCCGATTACGCCTTTGGTGCGTTCCAGCGCGGCTATTTCCTGACGGCGCTTGAATACGCCCTCCCCCGTGCCGAACAGGGCGACGCTGCCGCCCAGACCCTGATCGCCGAAATCTACGCCAAGGGCCTCGGCATTGCGCAAAACGCTGAACGCGCCGCCGGATGGTACAAGCTTGCCTCCGACAATGGCGACCGCCTCGCGACCTTCGCGCTGGCGCTTTATTACCAGGACGGTATCGGCGTTCCCAAGGACCGGGCGAAAGCGGCCGAACTGTTCAAGAAGGCGGCTGATGCCGGCTATATCCCGGCCAAGTACAACATGGCGCTGCTGCATGTGGAAGGCATCTATGCCTCTCCCAGCCTGACGGACGCTGCGGCCCTGATGAAGGAAGCCGCCGACGCCGAACTGCCCGAAGCGCAATATGACTATGGCACCATGCTGATCGAAGGCGCCGGCCTTCCGCCCGATCCCGAGGGCGGCGCCCGCTACATTGCCCTTGCAGCCGAGCAAGGGCTGGTCCCCGCCCAGATCGATTACGCCACCATGCTGTATCTGGGTCAGGGCATCGAAAAGAACATCGAGCAGGCCGCCAGCTGGTACGAGCGCGCTGCCGAGGCCGGCAATGCCGTGGCGCAAAACCGCTATGCCAAGCTCCTGGCCGTGGGCGAAGGGGTTCCTCTCGATCTCGAGGAAGCTGCCATGTGGCGTTCCCTCTCGCGGCGGCAAGGGCTGTCGGACCCGGCGCTGGACCGTCTCCTGGTATCGATCCCGCCGGAAAGCCTGGATGCGGCCGAAGAACGCGCTCGCTTCTGGCCATCCGAGCCACCGAGGCCCGAAAACAACGAGACCACCCTGCAGCCCCCCACGGCCACACCACCCGAAGCTGGCCCGGCGGCCCTGCCCACGCCCACCGACACGGACCAGGCACCGGCAGCGGCGCCTGCTGAGGGCCCGGTCGCGCCGGAAGCCCCTTGAACCGGCAGGCATTCTGGGGCAATAAGCCCGCCACACGATTTTTTCGCGGCAAGGTCTGTTTTCCGGTCTCGTGGTGCGCCTGACGAACCACAAGATCGGGCGGCCACCAAGCCACGGCCTCATCCTTCCACCAGGCTCGGGATAAGGTCTGCTCCAGCATCCAGCCGCCGTTAACGAAAGCAGCACGCATGGCCAAGATCAACGGCAACGAAATCCGCCCCGGTTTCGTCATCAACCACCAGGACCGCCTCTGGGTGGCCGTCAAGGTCGATCACGTCAAGCCCGGCAAGGGCGGCGCCTACGCCCAGGTCGAACTCAAGGCCATTCTTGGCGGCACCAAGCTCAACGAGCGCTTCCGCTCGGCCGAAACCGTTGAACAGGTGGAACTCGAATTCCGCGATTTCACCTATCTGTACGAGCAGGGCGACAATCTCGTCTTCATGAACCAGGAAAACTACGAGCAGGTCGAACTGCCCAAGGAGTTCGTCGGCGAACGCGCCGCGTTCCTGCAGGATGGCATGAAGATCACCCTCGAAATGCACGAGGACACGCCGCTGGGCATTCGCTTCCCGGCCAACGTGGTCCTCGAAGTGACCGAAGCTGATCCTGTCACCAAGGGCCAGACGGCCTCCAACCAGTTCAAGCCGGCAATTCTCGCCAATGGCCTGCGCGTCATGGTGCCGCCCTTCATCGCCACCGGCGAACGCATCGTCGTCGATACCACCGAAGCCACTTACATGCGCCGGGCTGACTGATCATGGCACGTTCTGCACTCCTCAATGTCATGGTCAACGCCGCCATCAAGGCCGGAAAATCGCTGACCAAGGATTTCGCTGAAGTCGAAAACCTGCAGGTATCCCGCAAGGGTCCCGCCGATTTCGTCTCCAAGGCCGATCTGCGCGCCGAGCAGATCGTCTTCACCGAGCTGCAAAAGGCACGCCCCACCTATGCCTTCCTGATGGAAGAAGGTGGCGAAGTCGCCGGCACCGATGGCCAGCACCGCTGGATCGTCGACCCGCTCGATGGCACCACCAACTTCCTCCATTCGATCCCGCTGTTCGCCGTGGCGATCGCCCTTGAACGCGCCAACGAGATCGTCGCCTCCGTCATCTACAACCCCGTGCTCGACGAGCTCTACACCGCCGAAAAGGGCGGCGGCACCTGGCTCAACGACCGTCGCCGCCTGCGCGTGGCCGGTCGCCGCACCCTGTCGGACGCCGTGGTCAGCACTGGCGTCAAGACGCAGGGCACGGCCAATGACGGCCTGCAGCTGCGCCAATTGGCCCACATCAACCCCGCCGTCGCCGGCATCCGCCGTTCCGGCTCCATCTCCATGGACATGGCCTGGCTCGCCGCTGGCCGCTTCGATGCCTTGTGGGAAGCCGGACTGGCACCCTGGGACGTCGCCCCGGGCCTGCTCGCCGTCAAGGAAGCCGGCGGCTTCGTCTCCGACTTTTCCGGCGCCTCGGGTTCGGTATGGAACGGCCAGATCGTGGCCGGCAACGAGACGCTCCAGGCAGCCCTGCTCAAGGAATTGCGTCCGATCAACTGATCGCAGTTCGTCAGGGAGCTACATTGTGTTGCGTCATGGCCAAAGGCGGCCATGATGTTGCCTTCGGCTGCCCATCCGTTAACCTTTAGGATTGTCTTGGTGAGGCGCTCTGACTAGTCTGCGCCTAGTGATTTGGCGTTCGGGGCAAGGTTTTAGGCAGATGACGCAAGGCTACGATCCCTATCACCTCGCCAGCCCCATGGTCTACCTCGTCAAGATCGTGATTTTTCTGGTGCTGGTGGGGCTGGTTGGGGCCATTCTGTTCAGCACCATCGTCACGTTTTTCTGGGCAAACCCGTTCATCAACTCGATGATCTTTTTTGCCCTGTTCGTCGGCATTTTCCTCAGTTTCCGGCAGGTGATCCGCCTCTTTCCCGAGGTGAAATGGGTCAACTCCCTGCAGGACGGCAACGCCTCCAATGTGCGCCCGCCCATCCTGCTGGCGCCCGTCGCGGGCCTGTTGCGCGAACGGATCGGGGAAGCGGTCATCACCCCCTCTTCCATGCGCTCGATCCTTGATTCCGTCGGCAACCGGCTCGACGAAGCCAAGGATACCTCGCGCTACCTTACCGGCCTCCTCGTTTTCCTCGGCCTCATGGGCACCTTCTACGGTCTGCTGGAAACCGTGACCTCCGTTGCGGGCGTCATCAACACGCTCGATGTTGCGGATGGCGACACCGCCTCCCAATTCGCCAGCCTGCGCGAAGGCCTCGCCGCTCCGCTGGCCGGCATGGGCACGGCCTTCTCGTCCTCACTGTTCGGCCTCGCCGGCTCGCTCGTCCTGGGCTTCCTCGACCTGCAGACCAGCCAGGCCCAGAACGCCTTTTATACCGACCTCGAAGACTGGATGACCTCCATGACCGAGCTCGACCACCCCGTTTCCGCGATGCAGGCCAATGCCGGCGGCCCGGACATGCAGGCCATGTTCGACAAGCTCGGCAATTCCATGCAGAACCAGAACTCGAGCCAGAACGCTATCCGCGCCATGGCCGAACTGGCGCGCGGCATCGATGGCCTCGTCAAGCACATGCGCACCGAGCAGGACGATCTGCGCCGCTATATCGACGAGCAGGGCGAGACCAACAAGAAGTTGCGCGAACTGATCGAGGCCGTGCTCAGCCAGGCCGACACCGAGCGGCGGAACTAGCCAATGCCGGGAGCCCGTTCCAGGCGGCGCGTCGAGGCCAATTACTGGCCGGGGTTCGTCGACGCCCTCTCGAGCCTGCTGCTCGTCATCATCTTCATGCTGTCGCTATTCATGCTGACCCAGTTTTTCCTGGGCCAGGAAATCCAGGGCCGCGACACCGCGCTCGCCCGCCTCAACAGCCAGATCGCCGAACTCACCGAATCCCTGCAACTCGAACGCAGCAATGCCGAAGACCTCAACACGCAAATCGCGCAGCTGACGGCAACCCTTGGCAGCGCCCAGTCGGAGAACGCCGATCTGAGCTCGCAACTCGCGGGGATTGGTGCAGGCATCGAGGGCAAGGACGAAGCCATTGCCGGACTGCAAGGCGACCTCCTGGAGGCCCAGGAACTCTCGGACGAAGCCAACGCCCAGGTCGCGCTGCTCAACCAGCAACTCGCGGCCCTGCGCACCCAGATCGGCGCGCTTGAAACCGCGCTCGAAGCCTCCGAAGCCCGCGACAGCCAATCGCGCACCCAGATCGCCGATCTCGGCCGCCGCCTCAACGTGGCGCTCGCCCAGCGCGTGCAGGACCTCTCCCGCTATCGCTCGGATTTCTTCGGCCGCCTGCGCGAAATCCTCGAAGGCCGCGCCGATGTGCGCGTCGTCGGCGACCGTTTCGTGTTCCAGTCCGAGGTGCTGTTCGATCCCGGCCAGGCCGATATCCAACAGGCAGGCCTGCCCGATCTGGACGCCCTGGCCGACGCCATCCTGCAGCTGGAAGACGAAATTCCGCCCGATATCAATTGGGTGCTGCGCATCGACGGCCACACCGATAGCCGCCCGATCAGCAACGAACGCTTCCCCTCCAACTGGGAACTGTCAGCCGCCCGCGCCATCTCCGTCGCGCAATACCTGGTCAGCAGAGGCGTCTCGCCCAACCGCCTGGTAGCCGCCGGCTTCGGCGAATTCACCCCCATCGACCCTGGCACCACCGAAGAAGCCTACCGCCGGAACAGGCGCATCGAGTTCAAGCTGACCGAGGGTTAACTCAGGTGGGGTGGACCGCCATCGACCTTGTGTCCTTGGCCCCCACGTCCCCACCACTGAGCTTCCCTCGGCCTTGATCCGAGGGCCTCTCGTCACACGTGCAGAGCTTGAAAGCGTGTCACACAAAATGGGATTAACGCATGAGACCTCATGGTGAGCTTGTCGAACCACGAGGTCGTGGCACCAAGCCTCCACTCGCTCGACCTCGTGGTTCGACAAGCTCACCATGAGGTCTCCTGAGATCCATAAACGCGCCGAGTAGGCTGGAGGAGGGGCACAGCCGGATGGAGCCCACCATCCATCCACACCACAACCAACCGCGAACCTACACCCCAATATCATCCAGCCGGAACTGCAACCGCGCCAATTCCGCATAGCGCCCGCCCTTGGCAACCAGCTGGTCATGCGTACCCTGGTCGATAATCCGTCCCGCATCGAGCACCAGGATCTTGTCGGCGTCCCGAATGGTGGCCAGCCGATGCGCGATCACCAGCGTCGTGCGGCCCTGCATCAGATGCTCCAGCGCCTGCTGCACCAATTGCTCGCTTTGCGCATCCAGCGCACTGGTGGCCTCGTCCAGCAACAGGATAGGCGCGTTCTTGAGTATCGCCCGCGCAATGGCCAGCCGCTGCTTCTGCCCGCCTGACAGCATCACGCCGCGCTCACCGACCAGCGTGTCATAGCCCTGCGGCAGTTCCAGCACGAAGTCATGCACCAGCGCGGCCTTCGCCGCCGCTTCCATTTCGGCCGTGCTCGCACCGGGCTTACCGAACAGGATGTTCTCGGCGATGGTACCGGCGAAAATCGTCGGTTCCTGCTCCACATAGGCGAACCGCTGCCGCAGATCCTGCAGCCGCACCTGGCGAATATCGACGCCATCCACTTTGATGGAGCCGCCCGTCACGTCGTAGAAGCGCTGCAGCAGCGAGAGGGTGGTGGATTTGCCCGAGCCGGACGCACCAACCAGCGCGACGGTTTCGCCAGACGCGACGGAGAAATTCATGTCCGTCAGCACGCGCTCGGCGCCGCCGGTATCGTAGCCAAAATAAACGTGGTCGAACGTAACTGTGCCCAGCGGCGGCCTGGGCAAGGCAACAGGATTGGCCGGGTCCTTGATGGAGGCTTCCGTATCGAGGATCTCGGTCAGCCGCTCGGTCGAGCCGGCAATGGTCTGCAACATGCCCAGTACTTCGCTGACATTGGTCAGCGCGCCGGAGGCCATCAGGGCATAGATCAGGAACTGCGCCAGCTGGCCTGCCGTCACGGTACCCTCGAACACCGCCCGCGCACCCCACCAGACGAGGAACACGATGGCCGAAGTGCCCAGGAATATGACCATGCCGACCAGCATGGAGCGCGCGCCGAGCCGCTTGATTTCGGCCTGGTAGCTATCCTCGCTGCGCGCGCCGTAGATGCCGGCCTGCACCTCTTCCTGGGTGAAGGATTTCACCGTCCGGGTCGCGCCCAGCATCTCCGTGGCCATGGCGGAAAGGTCCGCCAGCGCATCCTGGGTACGCCGGGACATGCGGCGCAAGCGCCTGGAAAATGCAATCACCGGCAGCAACAGCGCCGGCCCGATGATCACCACCGCCAGCGTCAGCACCGGGCTGGTCAGGAACATCATGATCAGCGCGCCGACAATCGTCACTATCGAGCGCAAGGCGAGCGAGAAGCTCGAGCCAACCGCCGCGCGGATCACGCCAACGTCGCCATTGAGGCGGCTGGTCAGCTCGCCCACCCGGTTGGTGTCGAAATAGCGGGCATCGAGCTGCAGCAGATGCACGAACACCGCCTGTCGCAGATCGGCCAGCACACGCTCCCCGATGACGGAGATAAAATAGAAGCGCGCGCCGGAAGCGATGGCCATGATCGCGGCAATGCCCACGATAAGCCAGCCATAGCGGCCGACATTTTCCAGGTTCTGCTCGATGAAACCCTCGTCGATCGCCCCACCCAGCATTGCTGGTATCGACAGCGAGGAGATGGCCGAGATCAAAAGGAACATCACCGTCAGGCCCAGCCGCACCGGATAGCGCAGCACGAACGGCATCAGGCGCCGCAGCGGCTGCAGCTTGCGTTTCGGCACAATGGTATTGGGGACAATTTTTTCGGGGTCGGCCTGAACCGGAACGGCCTGGTCTGTCATCGCTCGGATTTCGCCACTCGTTTAGAGGGTCCGGATCAGCCGGGCCGTGCTGCGGCCCCGATATAGAGTTTGCGGCCTTGTCGGGCAACAGCTTTGTCCGGCGTGAAATTGCCGCGCCCTTGCTCTTGCGGACCGCCCCACCTTTCTGTATGAAGCGGCCAACACCAGTTTTAGATGCTCTCCGGGCGCTGCGGCGCCCGTTTGATTTGAGGCGATACCGATGAAGGCTGATACTCATCCGGACTACCACTTGATCAATGTGGTTATGACCGACGGCACCAAATACCAGACCTATTCGACCTACGGCAAGGAGGGCGACACCCTCCAGCTCGACATCGATCCCAAGACCCATCCCGCCTGGACCGGCGGCACGGGCCAGCTGCTGGATCGCGGCGGCCGCGTCTCGCGCTTCAAGGAGCGCTTCAAGGGCCTCGGCATCTAAGCCGATCCTCTTGCGAGTTTTGAAAAGCCCGGCCTCGTGCCGGGTTTTTTGTTGCGCGCGATCGGGTGAGAGTAGCCCTCATGGTGAGCTTGTCGAACCACGGGTCGAGCGAGTGGAGGTTGGGGGGCCACGACCTCGTCCTTCGACAGGCTCAGGATGAGGTCTGCTGCAAGAATTCCATTTGTGCGCTGCCCTCAAGCCCGCCCGAACGCCGCCTTGAGTCGCGCCAGCTGATCGGCAATTCCATTGGCCACGCCCGCATCCAGCACTGGCATCTTGCCACGCTCCAGCGCATCAAACTGCATCACCCGATCAAACAGCCTGTCGCCCTTGTCGATATGATCGCGCAGCGCCTGCGGCAATTGCTCGTACCCCGGCCCGCCCCGCTCGGAAGGGGTCGCGGAGAACTGCACCTTTTCCTTCTCGGAACGGGCATTTTCCTTGGAAATCTCGCCTTCATTGACCGCCCGCTGCAGCAGCAGCCAGGAGGCCAGCTGCATCAGCCGCGTCGTCAGGCGCATGGATTCGGTGGCGTAGACAAATGACGCTTCGCGGCTGAGGATGCGGCTTTCAGCGCGTCCGTCCCCATCGAGGTAGGAGGCCACTTCCTCGATCAGGGCCATGCCCTCGCGATAGAGCAGGTCGAATCCGCCCGAGGCCACGATGCGTGGGCCAATGGCGATTGCCGCTCCAGTCTGGTTCATATCTGTCAAAAGCCGCTGCTCCTTACCTTGCTGAAAGGGTAGGCCCAAATCGGTCCATCGTCATCACCACGCTTTGATCTACCTAAAAAGAGCTTTAAGATCAGGGCGATACGATGGCGCCAATCGCTGCAGACAAAAAAAGAGCGGTAAAAACCGCTCTCGAAGTTAACAGGGAGGCGTCAAACAGAGGGAGAAATCGCTCTGCCAAATCCAGAACAATCTGAATAATGAGAGATTAGCGCCAACTCATTAATTGCCGGTTAAGAGGACTCGATTTCTTAACCCTGCGCGCATGGACGATATTGACTCGGCCGCCGCCCACCAACCCGCTCAAAACTTGAAAATCGACTCCGCCGCCTTGCGCGTCTGGCCTCGTGCGTCGATCGCCGCCCGCAGGCGCTTGATTTCGCCCTCGAGCAGTCCGATGCGCTGCTCCAGCTCTTCCACCGACATGGTATCGAGCATCATGCCGACTTCATGGGCCGTGGGCTTCTTGAATGTTTCTTCGTCCATGTGAGCCTTCTCCGCCAATCTGCCACCAACCTAGCCTGATGGGCTTGCCGGGCAAGAGCCTATCGCGCAGCATGGACACATGACCCAACCCGCCACCATGCAAGCCATCGCCATAACAAAGCCCGGCGCCCCCGAAGTGTTGCAGCCGGTGAACTGGCCCATGCCCGTTTGCGGCCCCGGCGACGTGCTGATCCGCGTCGCCGCCGCCGGCGTCAATGGCCCCGATCTCGCGCAACGCCGCGGCCACTACGATCCGCCGCCCGGCGCATCGTCGCTTCCGGGGCTGGAAGTCTCGGGGATCGTCGAGGCCACGGGCGAGGACGCCGGCCAGTGGCAGATCGGCGACCGCGTCATGGCGTTGGTCAATGGCGGCGGCTATGCCGACTACGTCGTCGTCCCTCATGGCCAGGTTCTCCCCATGCCGAAAGGCTGGACCTTCACCGAAGCCGCCGCTCTGCCCGAAACCTGGTTCACCGTCACCCAGACGCTGGTGATGCGCGCAGGGCTTGAGCCCGGCATGACCGTCCTGGTGCATGGCGCTTCGGGCGGCATAGGCGGCGCGGCCATCCAGATTGCGAACATCCTCCGAGCAACCGCCTTCGGCGTCGTCTCCTCCCCCGCCAAGGCCGACTATGCCCGCCAGCTCGGCGCCGCCGCAACCATCGACTACACCCAGGAAGACATCGTCGCCCGCGTCCTTGAACTCACCGACGGCAAGGGCGTCGACCGCGTCGTCGATATCGTCGGCGGCGAAATGGCGGCAAGGAACATCGAAGCCTCGGCATGCGGCGGCCACATCGTCCAGATCTCGACGCTGAACGGCAGTACCACCAATATTTCCCTCCGCACCATCATGGCCAAGCAGCTGACCCTCTCAGGCTCGACCCTGCGCCCCCAGACCAGCGCCACCAAGGCGGCCATCGCCAACCGTATCCGCACCGAACTGCTACCGGCGCTGGAGCAACCCGGTTTCACCAGGCCGCGAGTCACCAGCTTCCCCATCGCGCAGGCCCCCGCCGCCCATGCTGCCATGGAAGCGCGCGGCCACCTGGGCAAGATGGTGCTGGTCACAGCCTTTGGGGCCGAGGGTTAGCAGCGTAAACCGCGACATCGCCATTGCGGATCAGCCGCCGAGACCGTATATTGTGCTTTGTTCCCCCTCAGCATGAAGCAAAGAGGCGGAGCGGTCCGGAGGAAAACCGGCCGCGCCTGCAGGAGAGATTTATCATGACCCAGCCACTGTTGATGCCCAAGGCGACCGCGGTCTGGCTCGTCGACAACACTGCGCTGTCATTCGAGCAGATCGCAGCCTTCTGCACGCTGCACCCGCTCGAAGTTCAGGGCATTGCCGATGGCGACGTTGCCGGCGGCATCATGGGTGTCAACCCGATCCAGAACGGCCAGCTCACCAGGGAAGAAATCGAGAAGGCCGAAAAAGACCCCAATTATCGCATGAAGCTGAGCGAGCCCAAGGTTCGCGTCGCAGCCGCCAAGCGCAAGGGCCCTCGCTACACCCCCATTTCGCGCCGCAATGAGCGTCCCAATGCCATCAAGTGGCTGGTTCGCAACCATCCAGAACTCAAGGACGCGCAGATCATGCGCCTCGTGGGCACCACCAAGTCGACCATCGACTCGGTGCGTGAATCGACCCACTGGAACGCGGCAAATCTTGCGGCCATGGACCCGGTAACGCTGGGTCTTTGCAGCCAGATCGACCTCGACCTCGAAGTCAAGCGCGCCTCCAAGGGCGGCCCGGGCGTTGATGAAGCCCCCGAAGGCACCACCCTGATGACCGCCGAAGAGGCGATGGCCCGCGCCGGCGCCCGCGGCCATTCGGAAGGCCCCGACGGCGAATTCGCCGCCAACGACCACCGCCCCGAGCAAGCGCAGGACGACTTCGACGCCGACTCGGTCTTCTCCAAGCTCAAGTCGCTCAAGAACGACAACGACGAATAAGGTTTTCCGCCACTCGTCTTTCCACCAATCGTCACCCTCGGGCTCGACCCGAGGGTTTTGCACTTAAGGCACGCGGGTAATGAACACCCTTGGGTCAAGCCCAAGGGTGACGAACTGGGATAGGGCGGCGCTCTGATGGCACCCCCAAACCCGTTGACAACGCCGCCCCAAGGCGTACCCATGGGTACGACACCCGCCGGACTATCCCCATGCCCCCGTTCGATCCGTATTTCGTCGCGATCGCCGTGATCGCCGTGCTCATCGTTGGCCTCAGCAAGGCCGGGCTCCTGGGGAGCCTTGGCATGGTCGGCGTGCCGCTGCTCAGCCTCGTCATGCCCGCTCGCGATGCCGCCGGCATGATGCTGCCGGTGCTGCTGGCCATGGATGTCATCGCCGTCTACGCCTACCGCCGGGATGTCGACTGGCACATCATCCGCATCATGCTGCCCGGCGCCGCCATCGGCACGTTGATGGGCTGGGCCCTCTGGGCCTTTGTGTCCGATGCCGCCGTGCTGCTGTTCGTGGGCGTGGTGACCCTGCTGTTCATCCTCGACGCCCTCCTGCCGCTGCGCAAGAAGCTCGAAGGCCTGCCGCCATCCCGTCCCTGGGGCGTATTCTGGGGCGGCTTTGCCGGCTTCACCAGCTTCATCAGCCACACTGGTGGCCCACCATTCCAGATCTACGTGCTGCCCCAGCGCCTGCCGCCCGCCACCTATTCCGGCACCTCGGCGGTGTTCTTCGCCATCGTCAACACCGCCAAGCTGATCCCCTATTTCTTTCTGGGCCAGCTCAATGTGCACAATTTGCAATTGTCAGCGGCGCTGATCCCCGTCGGCATCGCCGGCGTGTTCCTTGGCATCTATCTCGTCCGCCGCATCTCCATGAAATGGTTCTACCGCATCGCCTATTGGCTGGTGTTCCTGCTCGCCCTCAAACTGGTTTGGGACGGCATCCGCGGCGTGTTTCTGGGGCTCTAAAGCAGGTCAGCCAGAACAGGCTTCCGAGTAGACCTCATCCTGAGCCTGTCGAAGGACGAGGTCGTGGCACGCCGGCCTCGCTCGACCCCAGGCCAAGCGGGAGTGATCATTTCCGGCACTTGCCGGCCTCCCAGTTATCACCGCGTCATTCCCGCGAAAGCGGGAACCTCCGTTTCAAAACAGGGGTTCCCGCTTTCGCGGGAATGACACAGTGGATGGAACTGACAGGAGACGAGAAGCCCGAAGTAAACACTCCCGGGGCAGCCTCTGGTGGTCGTACTCCTGAGCTTGTCGAAGGCTCACCTTGAGGTCGGCCGGCTCCTTCACTTAGGTCCACCAAACGCAAAACCCTCCAGCCAACAAAAAAGGGCCGCAGCATAGGCTGAGACCCTTCCATCCCATCAGGGACCTTATGCCTACTGTGTCGTCATCGAGTATTTGTAGAGTTCATCCTTCACTTCGAGTTTTTTCCGCTTGAGTGCAGCGATCGCGAGGTCGTTAATTCGCGTGCTTTGCATTTCAGCCTGGATCTGGCGATCCAACTCCTGATGGCGCCGTTCCAGCGCCGCAACATGCCCTTCAGTCGTCATAACAACTCCTAGAAGTTTGGTGGACACCGGCATCGTCACAAATAATTCACGCTTTGTCGACCGCCAAGGTCACCCCATCTGAAATGTGATGCAAAGCCCGTCCCGATCGGTTAACCAGAGCTGACATACAAGCGTGGGATGCGCTCGAAACCATGATGTCGCTCAGCAAGGAACAGGAAGCCGGCCTGGGGCTGGAACTGGCAACCAAACGCCAGGAACACAGCGATCTCAACGCGGCCATCGATACGCTGACCCAGTCGCATGTAGCCGACCGGATGCTGCTGCAGCGCCTGAAAAAGCGCAAGCTCGCGCTCAAGGATCGCATCGTGCAGCTCGAGAATATCCTTTTGCCCGATATCATCGCCTGATCGTCACCCGCCTTGATGTGTGGCGACAATTAGGCTAGTTCCGCGCTTTGCCTGAGACCGATGGGGGAATCGGCCGTGCTCACCAATCCACTCGTCGCCATCATCATGGGCAGCCAATCCGATTGGCCCACCATGCGGCTCGCCGCCGAAACGCTCGAAACGCTCGAAATCGAGTACGAGGCGCGCATCGTCTCGGCCCACCGAACGCCCGAGCGCCTCGTTGAATTCGCTACCGAGGCGCGCGCCGATGGCTTCAAGGTCATCATTGCCGGCGCGGGCGGCGCAGCCCATCTGCCCGGCATGATCGCCGCCATGACGCCCCTGCCCGTGTTCGGCGTGCCGGTACGCTCCAAGGCGCTCAACGGCCAGGATAGCCTGCTTTCCATCGTCCAGATGCCCGGCGGCATTCCGGTGGGGACGCTGGCCATCGGCGAGCCCGGCGCCATCAATGCGGCGCTGCTTGCCGCCGCCGTTCTGGCGCTCAGCGACGATGATTTGGCCGATCGGCTCGACGCCTTCCGCGCCCGCCAGACGGCCGCCGTTCCGCAATTCCCCACAGATACCGAGTAGGCCTTGCCCCAAGACATTTCCGCCCTGCCCCCCGGCAGCATGATCGGCATCCTGGGCGGCGGCCAGTTGGGCCGCATGCTGTCGCTGGCGGCAAGCCGGCTGGGCATGCGCACCCACATCTTCTGCCCCGATCCGCAAAGCCCCGCCTTCGAGGTCACCCCGCACCAGACCATTGCCGCCTATGACGACGAAGCAGCCCTTGCCGCCTTCGCCGACGCGGTTGATGTCATCACCTACGAGTTCGAGAACGTTCCGGCAGCCACCGCCGCCTTCCTTGCCGCCCGCAAGCCCCTGCGCCCCGGCGCCAATGCGCTCGCCATTTCGCAGGACCGCCTGGCGGAAAAAAGCTTCCTGAGTTCCAAGAACATCCCCGTGGCGCCACACCGCCCGGTCAACAGCCTCGATGAGCTCGAAGCCGCCATCGACGCTCTCGGCCTGCCAGCCGTTCTCAAGACCACCCGGCTTGGTTATGACGGCAAGGGTCAGCGCGTGCTGCGCGAGCGCAGTGAAGCCGCCGCAGCCTTCGCCGAGCTTTCGCCCAAGCCGCTGGTGCTGGAAGCCTTCGTGCCGTTCGAGCGGGAAATCTCGGTCGTCGTGGCGCGCAACGCCCAAGGCGAAGTCCGTGCCTTCGATGCCGCCGAAAACGTGCATCGCCATCATATTCTCCACACCAGCACCGTCCCCGCCAACGTGCCGCCCGGCGTTGAAAAACACGCCGCCATGCTGGCCAAGGTCATCGTCGTGGCGCTCGATTATGTCGGCGTTCTGGGCGTCGAGTTCTTCGTGGTCGCCGGCGAGCGCCCCGCGCTCATCGTCAACGAGATCGCGCCCCGCGTCCATAACTCCGGCCATTGGACGGAAGCCGTCTGCCTCACCGACCAGTTCGAACAACACATCCGCGCCGTCCTGGGCTGGCCCCTGGGCGATCCCGCCCGCATGGCCGACGTCATCATGGAAAACCTTGTCGGCGACGAAGTCCTCGCCGTCCCCTCCGCTCTCGACGGCAACACCCAACCCCACCTCTACGGCAAATCCGAAACCCGCCCCGGCCGCAAGATGGGCCACATCAGCCGGATCACCCGGCGAGTTTAGCTCCGCAAAAAGGCCCCGCACCTCAACCAATTCCCCCAGTCGACACCCTCCCCCCTGCGGGGAGGGATCAAGGGTGGGGGATGGTTAGCCCCAATATCGGGGCTCTTCCACACCCCGTCCTCCCCAAAGAGGGGCGTGTTCACACCGAACGCTTGGCCAGTGGCACGATGTAGTCAAAAACACCATGTTTCCCTCAGGCCTGACCCGAGGGCCATTCCGACAGCCCCTGCCG
Source organism: Devosia naphthalenivorans (assembly GCF_003056355.1). Taxonomy (GTDB): domain Bacteria; phylum Pseudomonadota; class Alphaproteobacteria; order Rhizobiales; family Devosiaceae; genus Devosia; species Devosia naphthalenivorans. The sequence goes on along the minus strand of NZ_PYVW01000002.1, from coordinate 19,351 downwards.
GAACGGTGTGTTTGCGGAAAAGGGCCCCGGCTCAAGCCCGAGGGCAGCACAGTGAGCAGGATCACCCGGCGGGTTTAGCAAGGACACCGCTCCACTCACTCGCCCTCGTGGTTCGGCAAGCTCACCAAAAGAGCTCAGGCGCTTTGCGCTGAATCCTAACCTTCTCCGTCCCCACAGTAGACCTCATCCTGAGCCTGTCGAAGGACGAGGTCGTGGCACTCGGCCATCGGCATCCTACCGCCCCAACCACACCCGCATAGCCTCCACCACCGCCGCCGGATTCTCCATCGTCGGCAAATGCGCACTGTCCCCAAAGCGCACCAGTTCCGCCCCCTCGATCATCCCCGCCATTTCCTCTGCCAGCTCCGGCGACGTCAGCTTGTCCAATTCCCCCACGCCAACCAGTGTCGGCACCGCAATACTCGGCAGCAGCTCCCGCGAATCCACCCGGTTCATGATCCCCACTTGCTGGCGCAGATAGGCCTGCGCGCCGACGCGCTCCGACATGGCCTGAACCTCTGCCGCCAGCGGCGTACCCAGATGGTGCGGCGCCAAGAGATTACCCAACAGTCCACGAGACACGCCGATGAACCGCCCCTGCCCGACCATTTCGATGCCCTTGCGCCGCGTTTCCCGGCGCGCATCGTCATCGGCCCGCGCGGACGTATCCAGCAGCGCCAGATGGGTGACCCGCTCGGGCGCCTGCCGCATGATTTCGAGCGCGACATAGCCGCCCATGGAAAGCCCGGCCAAGGCGAATCGTGCTGGTGCTGCCTCCAACGCACGCCGGGCCATCCCGGCAATCGAATCGTCCTGCGTAAAATCTGCGACCAGCGCCGACGCCTGCAACTGGCTTTGCACGTCGCGCCACAGCCGCTCATCGCACAACAAACCCGGCAGCAGCAGCAGATTGCTTGTCATCATCCCTCTCCGCAGGCACAATCGCCTGGCTGAAGTGTTTCGCCCATACTCGCCCAGGGCAAGCCCGGATCACGCTGTCCCGCGGTTTTTGTGTTGCCAGCAGTGGACAAGCCGGGAAGGCTGGGCTATAGAGCGGCCCACGGTGACTGGCTCTGCTGGTCAGCGGCGGTGCTTTTTGGCTTCGCTGCTATATTCCAAACTCATTTGTCCAAGCTTCGAAAGGGCGGTTGACCTTTGCAAGTAGTCGTTCGCGATAATAACGTAGACCAGGCGCTGCGCGCGCTGAAGAAAAAGCTGCAGCGCGAAGGCGTCTTCCGCGAGATGAAGCTGCGCAACTACTATGAGAAGCCCTCCGAAAAGAAGGCTCGCCAGAAGGCCGAGGCCGTGCGCCGCGCCCGCAAGCTGGCCCGCAAGCGCGCCCAGCGCGAAGGCGGTCTGCCCGCCCCAACGCCGACGGCACGCCCCGGTCAGCCCGGCCGTCCCGCCGCAGCAACGCCGCGCACCTAAAGCCTGGCACCCCATATTCGAAAACGCCGTCCTTCATGGGCGGCGTTTTTGTTTGTCTCCTAAGTCGCCCACCTCTTCCTCACCTTGCCCCTGAGGGGAGAGCCTGCCCTCGGGCACCGACCCGAGGGTCGGCGTGCAGCGCCGGGTGAGGGGTTCAGCGCCCGTGCGACACACCATGCCCAAGCACCCACCACAAGCGCTCCACGCCCGGTTGAACCCTTTCCCCCGCCCCACCGTTGTCCCCATTCCTGGCAAACACGGTGCGCACCGATGAGAAACAAACAAACCCTGATTGGCCTGGGCATTTTGGTCATTGGCCTATTGGTCGCGATCCTGGTGTTCACCAGCATCAACAACACGCCGAGCGGCGGCGACGGACAAACCCAGCAGGACAACGTCTCGGCCGGCGTGCCCGAAGCAACGCCAGACGCCGTCGGCGGCGAAGCCCCGGACCAGCCCCAGCCTTCCCCGTAAGGTCCTCAGCCTGGAGCTATTGCGCCAGCGCCCGGTCAAAGAATGGCACGGCGTGGCTCCAGATGCCCCGATCCCACAGATCGCCATGGTCCGCGTCCGGTTCGATCCAGAGTTCGTCCTTGTTGGGCACCAGCTCATACAGCCGCTCGCCATTGCTCACGTCGATGGTCCGGTCCCCCGTGCCATGCGCAACAAGCACCGGTTCGCTCACATCGACGATCCACTGGTTGACGGGGAACTGGTCCTGCATCACCAGCGCCACCGGCAGATAGGGATAGCGCTCACTGCCCACCGTCGAGGCCGACAGGAACGGCGTCTCCAGCAGCAGCGCCTCTGCATCGCGCTGGCTGGCCACATAGGTGGACGGCCCCGACCCGAGCGAGCGTCCCCAGATCATGATCGGGAACCCCTTCTGCTCGGCCCAATCGAATGCCGCCAGCGCATCTTCCAAAATCCCGTCCTGGCTGATCGATCCCGGCGACATGGGAAAGCCGCGATAATCGAACGACAGGAACCCGTAGCCATCGGCAACGAACTGCTCGAACCGCTCATGCTCGGCGCTGAAGCTGCCCGAATTGCCCTTGTAGTAGATGACCAGCGGCTTGCCCGGCTGCGGCGCCTGGTACCAGCCATTGATCACGCCATCGCCAGAGGGAATCGCCACGGCCTCTGCGCCGGGCAGTACCGTATCCGCCAAGGCGGTAACCTCGCCCTGCGCCTCGTACTGCAGCGCCCGCTGATTGACATACATGTAGCCGACGACTGCGGCATAGGCGACGACCAGCACGGCAAGAACGCCGACAACGATGCGGACAAGGAGCTTCACGGAAGAAAACCTCAGAAAAGAGGAAGCAACATGCAGGATAAACCGAAGCATGCCTAGCGCAACTCAGAAGCAAAAAGCGAGCTAAAGCTCGTCGAGCGTCTGCGCCAGCGCCCGCTCGAACACCTCCCCCGTCTGTGCCCCCGACAGCGCATATTTCCCGCCGAAGATGAAGAACGGCACGCCCCTGATCCCTTGCGCCGCAGCATCGGTCGCCAATTGTTCGGTGATCGCCAACTCATTCTCGTCATTCATCGCATCGAGCGCATCGCCGCGATCAAAGCCGAATTCCACCGCGATATCGGCCAGCACATTGTCGTCAAATATCTGACGGTGCTCAAGAAAATAGGCGTTCGCAATGGCATTGGCCAGTTCGTGCTGAATGCCCAAAGGCTTGGCCAACCGCGTAATCGTATGGGCTTTCTTGGTCGGGAACATGCGCGGCTGCTTGGAAAGGTCCAGTTCCACCCCGGCCTTTAGCGCCTCGCTTTCCACCCGCTCCCACATCTCGCGCGGGTCCTTGCCATACTTCTCGCGCAGCATATCAGCCACCACAACGCCCTCGGCCGGGGTGTTAGGATCGAGGTAGAAGGGGTGATTTTCGATAACGATCTCAATATCTTCGGGCAAGGCGGCGATGGCATTATCCAGCCGCGCCGAACCCACGATGCACCAGGGGCAAACCACATCGGTAAAGACATCGATCTTGAGCTGTTTGGTCATGGCAAATCCTCTTTGCCATGACATGGCCCGGTTGCACGCTCACCGCAAGAACGCACGTGGAGGTAACCGGCCTTAGGCTGCGGGGTTCACGTTCGCATTGGCATTGGTCAGCCCGAACGGCGGCGTCCAGCCGGCCACAAAGCTCAAGCCAACAAAGGCGCTAAGGCCCATCCACGCCAGTCCGGGCAGCATGACGAGGCCAGCCAGCCGAGACACCCGCGCCGTACGAACACCAGCGCCAAGCGCCGCCACCAGCATGCTCATCGAAATGATACTGAGCATCAGGGAATCGAGGGGTGCCACAACGAAAGGAAAGACGATGGTGCCAGCCATCAGCGCAACCAGCCACCATCCGGCGTTGCGGCCTTCATCGCTCTTTTCGGCCACCATCCAGCGGGCAACACCAAACAGCGGCAGTGCCATCAGGTAAAGCATCGCACCGGCCCAGCCGGGCAGGCCGAAGGGCGCAAAAAACAACGGCATGGCGCCGTTCATCTCCGCAAATCCATGAAAAACCACATAGGCGGCAAGCGGCAACGCGGCGCTCAACAGCAAACCTAACCCATCCTGCCGATTGGCATCGAGCAAGAACTTGGAATGAGTACTCTGATTAGCTGCAGTGATGGTCGCCATTTTCGGCACCCGCTTGGTAAGACTTGCAAAAGAAAGTCCGCGAGCAGACAAAGGGTTCCGTTAACGTCAATTCACGACTTGGGGATCATTCCACCTATCGGCCGCTTGAAGCTGCCGATCACATGCGGGAGGAACACACATGACCAACCAGCCAGTACGGTTCAGCGACGGCGCCGGATACGAGCAGATGATGGGTATCTGGAGCCGCAGCGTGGGCGAGATATTCCTCGATTGGGTCCGCCCAGCTGCTGGAAAACTCTGGATCGATGTCGGCTGCGGCAGCGGCGCATTCTCCCAACTCATCGCCGAGCGCTGCGCACCGGCTTCAATCCTGGGCATCGACCCATCGGAATCCCAACTCGACTTCGCTCGGACCCGTGGCCTGGGCGAGATCATTCGGTTCGAGGTTGGCGACGCCATGGCCCTGCCGCTGGACGATCATTCCGTCGACATCAGCGTCGCCGCCCTGGTTGTCCACTTCATGCCGGATCCCACCAAGGGCATCGCTGAAATGAAGCGCGTCACTAGTCCTGGCGGAACCGTCGCCGCCTATGGCTGGGATCTTCTTAACGGTGGCTTCCCCTATGAGCCGCTGCATCAGGCAATGCGGGAGCTTGGCTTGCCTCCCTCCGAACCACCAAGTCCCCAGGCCGGCGACGCCGCAGAACTCATGCGGCTCTGGACCGAAGCGGGCCTGACCCGGATCGATGCACGCGATATCCCCGTCACCCGCTCCTTCAGCAATTTCGAAGATTATTGGACAACGGCCATCAAGGCGCCCCGCATCAAGATCGCCCTTGAAGCCACCGCTCCCGACACGGTGCCAAACCTCAAAGATCGGGTCCGCACCAACCTGGGCGCCGATATAGACGCCTCCGTAACCGCCACGGCCCGGGCCAACGCCATCTGCGGCAATGTGGCGTGAGGCGCTAGTCAACGATCACGCATCCGCGATCGATCTTGCGTAGCGCTGGGCTCGACATATCTATCCGGAATACCGGCGCGCGCGTCCCTCCATGCTGCGCCGGAACAAGGAAAGACCCTGGCGCTTGTTGGCGACGGGGTCTTTTTCTTTTCAGGACGCTGTACGGTCCAAAGGCCGGAACCATGCGGCTTGTTTCTGCCTTCCATGCCCATTAAATGCACGCATGTCCAAGAGACTGAGCAGAATACGGGAGCTATGAATGACCGATCTTGCCGAGCGTCTCGAAGCGCTTGAAACGCGCATCGCCTTCCAGGATCAGACCATCGAGGAACTCAACGCCACCATCACCGAGCAGTGGCGCCAGATCGATGTTCTGAGCCGCAAGCTCGAAACCGTCGAGGAACAGGTGCGCTCCGGCGTCTATATCGCGGACCCGAGCACCGAAGCCCCGCCGCCGCACTACTAATCATCCTAGCAGACCTCATGGTGAGCCTCCTGAGCCTGTCGAAGGGCGAACCACGAGGTCGTGGCAAAAAAGCGCAACGAATCCCTGCGCCTTCAGTGCCCCAGTGCCTTGACGATCTCCTCGGTCACCTTCTTGGCGTCGCCGAACAGCATCATGGTGTTGTCGCGGAAGAACAGCTCGTTCTGCACCCCAGCATAGCCCGCAGCCATGCCGCGCTTGATGAACAATACCGTGCCCGCGTCTTCGACGTTGAGCACTGGCATGCCATAGATCGGCGAGGTCTTGTCGGTCTTGGCCGAGGGGTTGGTGACGTCATTGGCGCCGATCACGAAGGCCACATCGGACTGCGCGAATTCCGAATTGATGTCCTCGAGTTCGAACACCTCGTCATAGGGCACGTTGGCTTCGGCAAGCAGTACGTTCATATGGCCGGGCATCCGTCCCGCCACTGGATGGATGGCGTATTTGACCGTAACACCCTCTGCCTTGAGCAGATCGGCCATTTCGCGCAGGGCGTGCTGCGCCTGCGCCACGGCCATGCCATAGCCCGGCACGATGATGACCTTGCCCGCATTCTTCATGAGAAACGCCGCGTCCTCGGCCGCGCCCTGCTTGACCGGGCGATCGTCTTCAGCCGCACCCGCACCCGCGCCGCTGTCGCCGCCGAACCCGCCCAGTATCACCGAAATGAACGAGCGGTTCATGGCCTTGCACATGATGTAGCTCAGGATCGCGCCGGACGAGCCCACCAGCGCACCGGTGATAATCAGCGCCGTATTGCCCAGCGTGAACCCGATGCCCGCCGCCGCCCAGCCTGAATAGGAATTGAGCATGGATACGACGACCGGCATGTCCGCGCCTCCGATCGGGATGATCATCAGCCCACCCAACACCAGCGCCAGCACAGTGATGGCCCAGAACAGCCAGGGGTCTGCCGAAACAGTGAAGGCCCAGACAAGTGCCAGGATAGCAACGCCGATCACGATGTGAATGGCGTGTCGCGCCGGAAGAATGATCGGCTTGCCGCTCATATTGCCGTTGAGCTTGGCGAAGGCGATGACCGAGCCGGTGAAGGTGAAGGCGCCGATCGCCGTGCCTATGCTCATTTCAATGAGCGCTTGCGCATGGATGGCGCCGGGCTCGCCAATGCCAAAGGCGACGGGCGCATAGAGCGCCGCTGCTGCAACGAACACGGCCGCCAGACCCACCAGCGAGTGGAACGCGGCCACCAGTTGCGGCATGTCGGTCATCTTGACGGTGCGGGCCATGTAGGCGCCGATGCCCCCGCCAAGGCCGATGCCGCCAACGATCAACACCCAGCTGATCCAATCCGATGGCGCGGCCACCAGTAGCGTGGTGACAATGGCGATGCCCATGCCGACCATGCCGAACATGTTGCCCTGGCGCGATGAACGCGGGCTCGAAAGTCCGCGCAAAGCCAGGATAAACAGAACACCGGAGACGAGATAAAGCAGCGCTGCCCAATCCGCAGAGATCATCGGGTCAGCCCTTTTTCTTGTACATGGCCAGCATGCGCTGGGTGACGAGGAACCCGCCGAAGATGTTGACGCTGGCAAGGACAAGCGCAATGAAGCCGAAAATCTTCGAAACCCAGCTGGATTCCGTGGTCAGGTGCACGCCGACTGCCAGGAGCGCGCCGACGACGATCACCGAGGAAATCGCATTGGTTACGCTCATCAGGGGCGTATGCAGCGCTGGTGTGACCGACCAGACCACGAAGTAGCCCACAAAGATCGCCAGCACAAAAATCGCCAGCCTGAACGTAAATGGATCGATCGCCCCACCGATGGCGGCGTGCGCCGCTGCAGCCAAAACGTCGGCGGTCTGTTCTGCCGTGGTTTCCATTTATTCGGTTTCCTTGCGGGCTGCAGGTTTGCGCGGCACGCTTTTGGACGAAGGAGCGGCGGACTTCTCGCTGCTGCTCGTACCCGGCAGCAGTGCGGGATTGATCGCACGGCGCGTCCGCACCTTGGGTGGAACTGCCACGTCCGGGCCTTTGGCGCCAATGGGCCTACCCGACGCGGTTTTCACGGCCGCCGCTGCGTTGATCACTGCCGCCGCTTTCTTGGTGGCGGCCCGCTTGGCTGGAGTGGGTGGCGGCTCTGCTGCTGACGGCACGGATTGCTCGACGCCTGGGGCCGCCTTTTTTGGCGTGTCCGCCATTGCAGGTGCCTGGGCTTTTCGCGCCGTCGCCTTGCGCAGCGGCTTGGCCACTGGAACCGCCACGGCAGCAACCGGGCTGGCCACGGCGGCTCCGGCGAAACTCGGATGCACCACCGCGCCATCCCGCGTCAGCACGACCGCTTTGACGAGTTCATCGTCCCAGTTGACGGTCAGGGCTTTGCTCTGGGCGTCAATCAGCGTGATGACGAATGCCAAAAGGTTTCGCGCATAAAGCTGGCTGGCGGTCGTGGGGATCCGCCCCTGCATATTGGTATAGCCGACGATCCTGACGCCGTTGTGCTCCACAACCTCGTCGGGCTGGGTGAGTTCGACATTGCCGCCGCGCTCGGCTGCCAGATCGACGATGACCGAGCCGGGCGCCATTGATTCCGCCATTGCGCGGGTCACCAGCCGTGGCGCAGCGCGGCCGGGGATCAATGCCGTGGTAATCACGATGTCCTGTTTGGCGATGTGCTGCGCGGTGAGTTCGGCCTGCTTGGCCTGGTATTCCGCGCTCATCTGCTTGGCATAGCCGCCGGCGGTTTCGGCCTGCTTGAACTCGTCATCTTCGACGGCGATGAACTTGCCGCCCAGCGATTCCACCTGCTCCTTGGCCGCAGGGCGAACATCGGTGGCCGATACCACCGCGCCCAACCGCTTGGCAGTGGCAATGGCTTGGAGACCCGCAACCCCTGCCCCCATCACGAAAACCTTGGCCGGCCGCACTGTCCCGGCCGCCGTCATCATCATGGGGAAAGCACGCCCGAACTCGGCCGCGGCTTCGATAACCGACTGATAGCCCGCAAGGTTGGCCTGGGAAGAGAGGATATCCATCACCTGCGCCCGGGTGATGCGGGGCATGAACTCCATGGCCATCGCCGTGACGCCCGCCGAAGCAAGCGCCGCGATATCTGCCTGGTTGCCATAGGGGTCGAGCGCGCCGATTACCAGCGCTCCTGGCGCAACACCGTTCAGCGTCGCGGCGCTTGGCCGGCGAACCGTCAGCACGATCTCCGCCCCCGCCAGCGCCGCTTGTGCATCCGGTACGATGCTGGCGCCCTGCGCCGCATAATCGGCGTCCATGATCCGCGACCCGGCGCCGGCGCCCGCTTCCACGGCAACCGTGGCTCCGAGCGCGGCGAGCTTGCCGACAGTTTCCGGCGTAGCCGCAACGCGGTTTTCGCCTGCGAAAACTTCGCGAAGAACAGCTATTTTCATGGAAGTCTCCTGCCCGCCTGTCAGTCGGACAGGCTCTGGTCGCGCGCCTGTATCAGCTCTGAAACTAGGGCTGGACCAGGAAGTAGAGTATGACGAGGGAGATGGCGAGGGTGATACCCGTCCACTTAAAAGCCGTGATGAACCCGTTATAGGTCCTCTCGTGCTGCGCGTAGTCCATCGGGGATTCTACCTGTAGTTCGGAATGGTGTTCCGGGCGGTGCTTGGTGGCCATGTCGTCCTCGTTAGTCCAGTGATCTCAAAGTCTTGTCGCCGAAAGTCTGCCTCACGGCGAGGTTGCTTCCAGCTCGTCGATCAATCCTTCGATCATCGACAAGCCGAGCGACCAGAATTGCGGGTCCTTGGCGTCCAGCCCGAACGGCGCCAGCAATTCGGAATGATGCTTGCTTCCGCCAGCCTTGAGCAGCTCGAAATAGCGCTCGGCAAAGCCCTCATTGGCCTTCTCATACTGTGCGTAGAGGGAGTTCACAAGGCAGTCCCCGAAGGCATAGGCATAGACATAGAAGGGGGAATGGATGAAGTGCGGGATATAGGCCCAGAAGGTCTCGTAACCCTCATTCTGGATGATGGCATCGCCGAGCGATTCCTTCTGCACGTCGAGCCAGATCTGGTTGATCTCCTCGGCCCGCAACTCGCCCTGCCGCCGCGCGGTATGGATCCGGCGCTCGAAGGTATAGAACGCAATCTGGCGGACAACGGTATTGAGCATGTCCTCCACCTTGCTCGAAAGCAGGGCAAAGCGCTGCTGCGGATCGGTGGTCTTGTTGAGCAGCGAGCGGAACGTCAGCATTTCGCCGAACACCGACGCAGTCTCGGCCAGCGTCAGGGGCGTGTTGCTCAGGATCGGCCCCTGCGCTGCCGCCAGCCGCTGATGTACGCCATGGCCCAATTCATGGGCCAGCGTCATGATATCGCGCGAGCGACCCATATAGTTGAGCATCAGATATGGGTGCGCGCTTGGCACGGTCGGATGCGCGAAGGCTCCCGAAAGCTTCCCCTCGCCGACCGGCGCATCGATCCAGCCGGAGTTGAAGAAGGGCCGCGCGACCTCGGCCAACTCGGGCGAGAACTGCCCATAGGCCTCCATCACGGTCGAAACGGCGCTGTCCCAATCCCAGGTGCGCTCGTCGCTGGTGGGCAGCGGCGCATTGCGGTCCCAGGCGTTGAGCTTGTCCTTGCCGAACCACTTGGCCTTCATGCTGTAATAGCGATGGCTGAGGCGCGGATAGGCATCGGTGACAGCCTTCTGCAGCGCGTCGACAACTTCGCGCTCCACCGAATTGGCCATATGGCGGCTATCGGCAATGTCCTCGTAGCCGCGCCAGCGATCGGAGATTTCCTTATCCTTGGCCAGCACATTGGTGATGTGGGTAAACAGCCGGCCATTGGCCTTGAGCGTCTTGCCCAGCGCCTTGAACGCGCTTTCGCGCTTCTTCTCGTCCTTTTCGCTCAACAGGTGCAATGTGGCTTCCATGTTGAGCGTTTCGCCATCCACCTCGAATTCGAGGCTCGAGAGCGTCTCGTCGAACAGCCGGTTCCACGCGGAATAGGCGGTCACGGACTTGTCGTGGAACAGCTCCTCCAGCTTGTCGTCGAGCTGGTATGGCTTGGCCTTGCGCAGTTCGGCAAACCAGGTGCGATAGCGCGCAAGTTCCGGATCGGCGGCGAATGCAGCTTCCAGGTCCTCGTCCTCGATGCGGTTGAGCTCCAGCTCGAAAAACAGCACGCGAGTGGAAAGATTGGTCAGCGCCTCATTGGTGTCGCCCATGAACTTGGCGCGATCGGGATCGGTGGATTTCTGGGCATATTGCAGGAACGAATAGGAACCGATCTTGCCGGTCAGGTCGCCCAGCTTCTCGCTGTCCTTGATGGCCTGCACCAGCCGGCCGGCGCGAGTCAGTTCAACCAGCTTGCCCTTGTAGTCGGCCTCGAACTTGGCCGCGTCCGCCTTGGCTTTTTCCATATCCGCCTTGAATTGCGGGCTGTCCTTGGCGGGATAAAGGTCGCTGAGATCCCAGACGGGAAGCGTGCCGAACTGGTTATGGCTCTTCTGAGCGGTTTCGGTCATGGGGTGGCCTCCGGCTGGTCAAATCGCGCGCGACCTTAGCGAGAGGTGGAGTCGATTGGAAGGGTTGCCGCGCTTTCCTCGTGGCCGCGCCAAAATTCCCATGATTAATCCCCTCTTAAGACCGTCGGCTCATCTTGTTCCCAAAACGGCACACGAATCGTGCCGGGGTAAACGACCACTGGAGTTTGGATGACGCGCGTTCTCGTAGTCGACGATGATCCGGTTCAGTTGCGGTTAACGGCCGAGGTGGCCAATCGCGCCGGATTCAAGCCCTTGCTTGCCATGGGCGGCGAACAGGCGCTGGCAATGCTGCGCGAAGATCGCAATATCGGCGCCATGATCCTGGACCTGGTTATGCCCGACCTCGATGGCATGGGCGTCATGGACGCGATGCGGCGCGAGGGGCTTACGACGCCTGTCATTATCCAGACGGCCAATGCCTCGCTGGAAACTGTTATTTCGGCCATGCGCAACGGGGCTGCCGACTATTTCGTCAAGCCCGTCGCACCCGAGCGCCTCGTCATTTCGCTGCGCAATGCCATGAAGCTTGATGCGCTTGAGGCCGCCATTCGCTCCGAGCATGCTCGCAAGACGGGCACTTTTGCTTCGTCCGACATGATCGCCCGGGCCCCCGCCATGGCTCGCGTGCTGAACCTCTGCGGCAAGGCGGCAAAATCCAACATTCCCGTGCTGCTCGAAGGGGAAACCGGCGTCGGCAAGGAGTTGATCGCCCGCATCATCCAGGGTTCCGGCGATCGCGCCGGCAAGCCGTTCATCACCGTCAACTGCGGCGCCATCCCACCCAATCTGGTGGAATCCGTGCTATTCGGTCACAAGAAGGGCGCCTTCACCGGCGCCGTGTCCGACCATGCCGGCAAGTTTGCCGAAGCCCACAACGGCACCCTGTTTCTCGATGAAGTCGGCGAATTGCCACTCGACATCCAGGTCAAGTTGCTCCGCGTCATCCAGGAAGGCGAAATCGAGCCCATCGGCTCTACCCGTCCCGAGCGCATCAATGTGCGGCTGATTTCGGCCACCAACCGGCGGCTGCTCAACCTCGCCAAATCCGGCGAGTTCCGCGAAGACCTTTACTACCGCCTCAACGTCTTCCCGATCTATACCCCGCCCCTGCGCGAGCGGATGGAAGACGTCCCCGCCCTGGTATCCATGTTCATCGCCCGCTTTGCGGCCGAAGCCGGCAAGCGCGTCCTGGGCATTTCACCAGCCGCCCTTACCCTTTTGATGGCCTATGACTGGCCCGGCAATGTCCGCCAACTGGAAAACTGCGTCTATCGCGCCGTGGTCCTGACCGATGGCCCGTTCCTCGAAACCGTGGACTTCCCGCAGATCGTGGCGCAGGCCAATGGCCGCGAGATCGCCGCCAAGGCAATCGAGAACGCCCCCGTCGCCGCGGCACCGACCCACATCGACACCGCCGCATCCCGTCCGCGCCTCGCCGCAGAACAGCCGGTGCGGCAGGATCGTTTCCTCGATCCGTCGGGGGAAATTGCCGCGCTGGCAGAAATCGAGCGCGCCGCCATCGTATTTGCCATCGAGCATCACGGCGGTCGCATGTCCCGCGTCGCCCGCGCCCTCAAGATCGGCCGCTCGACGCTCTATCGCAAGCTGCACGAATACGGCTTGGCCGAAGAAATGATCAACGACGCCGCCTGACAACCCCAAAAGACCAGAGCACCGCTTCAGCCCTTCCTTTGCCTGGAAGGGCTAAAACTGCGGCGAAAAGCTCTGCAGCAGGAAGTTCTGGCGTTCGCGTGCGGCATCTTCGATGTCGGCCCGCTCTGTATCATCCAGATCGTCGGTATTGCGCTCGGCCGCCACGTCAGGCCCAAAGAACGCAATCTTGCGCGGCGCCTCGTCGGCCCTTTGGCGCTTGCCGGTCAATGGCTCCAGAATGCCAAAGAAATGGATCATCGCTGCTACTCCCGATGCGCTGGCGCCGCCAGCTAGGATCGTCGATTGATCCGCCTACTCTATCAGCTGACTAGAGATTAACGAGATTTAACCTTCTCTTGCCTCCACAAGCTGGGGAAAATTCATTCTCGCCATACGTGTGTTCCAGGCGCCACATGCCCGACAAAGCCGACATGGATCGGGCTCACGAATGCGCGAGTGATTGCTCCTGTTAAGGTTTGCAGAGTATTGATTGGGAGCATTGGATGCCGCCCGTCTGGCCCAAATCAACCAGCAAACAGGGTGGCCACAGCGTTGCCGTGCATGGAGTTTCTATGAACAAGCTTGTGGTTTGCCTCGCCGCCCTTCTTGCCGGCGCCGCAACGATTGGCCCCGTTATGGGACAGGACGTGGCAGGTCTTGCTGCCGGTCCCGTCATCATCGCGCCGGCGCAGACGCCGCTGGCACAGGCCATCAAATCGGGCCTTGCTGCTGCCTATTCCAGCGCGCGCAAGGATACTCCGGTCTATAGCGAAGCCCAGAGGCTCTATTTCTTCTACGGTGCCCGGCACTTCGAGCCGATCTGGCTCGATGAAGCCGATAGCGGTGCCGTGACCTTCTCCGCCCCGGCGCAAAAGATCATGAAGCTGTTCGAGGCCGCGGCCTCCGAAGGCCTGCGCCCGGCGGACTATCTGACTGCCGATCTCGATGTAACGGCCGTCAAGAACGATCCGGCCAAGATGGCTGCGCTCGAAACGGCCTTCTCCCGCGCGACCATGCGCTACGCCACCCACATCTACACCGGGCGCGTGGCACCGCAATCGGTGAGCGAGTGGTTCGATATTCAGCCCAAAAAGCTCGATGAGGCCGCCTTGCTGGTGCAATTGGCGTCCAGCAATGATCCGGTTCCGGTGCTGCAGGCGCTGGAGCCAACCCATCCCGAGTTCCTTGCGCTCAAGGCTGCCCTCGCGAGCTTCGACGAAAATCAGGCCGATGCCCCATTGCGGATCGCCTCCGGCCCGACGCTCAAGCCCGGCATGAGCGATGCGCGCGTTCCGGCGCTGCGCACCCGCTTCGAGCTTCCCGCCTCCGATGGGCTGGTCTACGACGACGCGCTCGTCGAAGCCATGAAGTCATTCCAGCAGAGCCTGAACCTTGATGTGGACGGCGTCATGGGCCCGGCAACGCTGACCGCCATCAATGGCGGTGCGCCGATAACCCGCGCCGACATCATCGCCAACATGGAACTCTGGCGCTGGATGCCGCGCGAACTCGGCGCCTTCCATGTGTTCGTGAACATTCCCGAATACCGTCTCGCCATCAAGCGCGACGGCCAGGAACAATTCACCACTCGCGTGGTGGTTGGAACGATGAAGAACCAGACGCCGATCTTTTCGGACTCCATCCGCCACATCGTGGTGAACCCCTATTGGAACGTCCCCAGCTCGATCGTCAAAGGCGAGATCGCCCCGGCCGTGCTGCGCAATCCCGGCTATATCGACAGTCACAATTACGACCTGCTCTACGAGGGCAACGCCGTCAGCCCGTGGCAGGTGAACTGGTCGATGGTCAGCCCCAGCTACTTCCCCTTCAAGATCCGCCAGCGCCCCGGTCCCGGCAATGCCCTGGGCCAGATCAAGTTCCTGTTCCCCAACAAGCACGACGTCTACCTGCATGACACGCCATCGAAGGCATTTTTCTCGCGCGATGCGCGTGCCCTCAGCCACGGCTGCGTCCGCGTGCAGGACCCGATGGCTTTCGCCGATGCGCTGATGGCGAACGAACCCAATATCAGCCGCGAAACGCTTGAAGCAATGTTCGGCCCGTCCGAACGCTGGGTGAACCCCGAACAGCAGATTCCCGTGCACCTGGCGTATTTCACCATTCGCCCACAGGCCGATGGCACCTTGCGCTCCTTCGATGATGTCTACGGTCACAACGCCAAATTGATCGCGGCACTCGGCCTTGGGCCCGCCCCGGTCGAGCCGCAGATCGTCGCCGAAGTGGCCGATCCGTCCGTGGCGCCGTAAGGTAGAATTTAGGGGTAACCATTGCCCCCATAACACCCATCCGCCAGTGCGGGAGGTGTTCGCATCAGAACGCTTGCCAGTGGCTCAATGTAATCAAAAACACCGTGCTGCCCTCGGGTTTGACCCGAGGGCCGTTTCGGGAGCCCCTGCCGGGCGGTGTGTTTGCGGAGCGTGGCCCTCGGGTCGAGCCCGAGGGAAGCACGGTGGGTGGGATCAATCTGAGCCATGCGGCCAAAGTGAACTACCGCCCCCCGCGGAATACCGGTCTTAACCTCCGCTTTACAATTTCGCCTTGGTTGCGCCGGGTTTTGCCCTTAATAACATTGGCGTGAGGGGCCCTGCCGGGGCAGGTTGAGAGCTTGTTAGCGTTAATCAATTCGATCCTTTTTTACGCTAACGTTCACCCACAACGGCACTAACCGGGCAGAGTACAGCGTGGCGGGGAATGGCATTTTGAAACGGCACCATATCGGGCGGCTCCTTGTCGCGGCCCTTATGAGCATCACGATCATCATGCCCCAGGCTGTGATCCCTGCAACTGCCGCGAGCGAGCGCGCCCTCTACCTGTATTACACCCACACCAAGGAGACGGCCCGGATCGTCTTCAAGCGCAATGGGCAATACGTTAAGTCGGGTCTGACCGAACTCAACCAATTCCTGCGCGACTGGCGCCGCAATGAGCCGGCCAAGATGGATCCGCGCCTCTTCGATCTCATTTGGGAAGTTTATCAGGAAGTCGGCGCATCCCAGCCGGTTCATGTGGTTTCCGCCTATCGGTCCCCCAAGACCAACGCGATGCTGCGCGCGAGTTCTTCGGGCGTCGCCGAAAATTCCCAGCACACCAAGGGCAACGCGATGGATTTTTTCATCCCCGGCGTTTCCCTGCCCCGATTGCGTGCCGCGGCGATGCGCAAGCAGGTCGGCGGCGTCGGCTATTACCCCACCTCGGGCAGCCCCTTCGTTCACCTCGATACCGGTTCGGTTCGCGCCTGGCCGCGCATGACGCGGGCTCAGCTCAAGGAAATCTTCCCTGACGGGCGCACCATGCACCTGCCCACCGATGGCAAGCCGCTGTCCCGGGAAGGCTACCAGATCGCTCTGGCGCAATGGAAAACCTGCCACGCCTATCCCTGCAATGGCGGCTCCTCGGGCACCCAGGTCGCCTCCAATGGCGGTAGCGGCCGCACATTGATGGACATGTTCTTTGGCGGCGACGAGCAGCCGGCGCCGGCCGCTGCCGCGCGCGCTCCAGCACAGACATCAGCGCCGGTACAAATGGCCGCAGCCACGCCCCAGCCCGCCATCCCGCAGATGGCGCCTGTCCCCGCCATGCGCCCGGCGAGCCTGGGTGGCATTGCCGCCAGCATGGATGTCGCCGAAGCCGCGCCGATTGCCGTTCCGTTCAGCACCACCGGCAGCGCGCCGCTGGATCCCTCCGAGTTGGTATCGGCCGAGGACACCCCCTTCCCGATGGCCAAGTCGGAGACGCTTCAGCTCGCTACAGCTGCAGCGCTGCCCTCCGGCGACGCCGTCACGGCGCTGGCTGCGCTTACCGCGCCCTTTCCACAGCCGCGCCTGCACATGACCGATGCGGAACCGGACATGGTCACCGCCTATCTACCCCCAACGCCGCAGGACCCAGAGGCCCAGCGCGCGCTTGAAATGATCATCAAGCGCGAAACCGCCGTGGCAGCCACGCCATCCGCTCCGCCTAGCCCAAGCAGGCGCCTGCCCATCCTGCCCCCGCTCACGGCGGCAACCGGCGTGCACACCGCCTCGTTGGGCGGCAGCTCGGCCGTGACCGGCGCCCTTGCCGGATTGTTCGACCAGACCTTCAGCGCCGCCCGGCAGGACGAGCCGGTTGCTGCAGCCCTTGCTGGCCACCTGGCCAAGGCGGCATCGGTAGAAGTGATGCGCAAGCCGGACCTGATCGCCCCCGATCTCGAACACGTCGCCGATGTGTTCACCACCCCCGCTTCCCTGACCTCGGACCACTTTGCCGTGATCTGGGATCACGACGAGGCCGATTTCAGCCCGGCGACCGAACTGGGCAAGGGCGTGCCGGTGCTTGCCGTCGGGGACTTCCCCGAACCAATGCCACATACCCAGTTCGTCAGAACCAGCGCGCGCGCACTCTAGCAACCAATCGCGCGCCGCCCTATTTCACCCATGATTGATGCCATTGATGTCCCCTGCCGCCGGCAGGGGATTTGCTTTGGTTGCAAACGGGTCTTCCCGGCCCTAAAGAAATTAACTGAACCTTTTATCCAAGGACCGCCCGCTTGCCTGACAAGCCTAACACGCCGCTCCTCGACACTGTGAACATGCCAGCCGATGTCAGGGCCCTGCCGCGCGAGGACCTGCGTCAACTGGCCGATGAGTTGCGCCTTGAGATGATCGATTGCGTCTCTGCCACCGGCGGACACCTGGGAGCCGGGCTTGGCGTGGTGGAACTCACCGTTGCGCTGCACGCCGTGTTCGATACCCCGCATGACCGCATCATCTGGGATGTCGGCCACCAGGCCTATCCGCACAAGATCCTGACCGGACGGCGCGACCGCATGCGAACCTTGCGCCAGAAGGACGGCCTATCCGGTTTCACCCGCCGCGCCGAAAGCGAATACGATCCGTTCGGCGCGGGTCATTCGTCCACCTCGATTTCGGCAGGCCTGGGCATGGCGGTCGCCAGCGACATGCTGGAAAACCCGCGTCACGTCGTCGCTGTGATTGGCGATGGCGCCATGTCCGCCGGCATGGCCTATGAGGCGATGAACAATGCCGGCGCCATGGATGCGCGGCTGATCGTCATCCTCAACGACAACGACATGTCGATTGCCCCCCCGACCGGCGCCATGAGCGCCTATCTCGCCCGGCTGGTATCGAGCCCCGCCTATCGCGGGGCGCGCGAGGCTGCCAAATCGGTGGTCAGCAAGCTGCCGCAGTTCTTCCATGAACCGGCGCGCCGCACCGAGGAATTCGCCCGCTCGTTCTTCACCGGCGGCACGCTGTTCGAAGAACTCGGCTTCTATTATGTCGGCCCGATCGATGGCCACAACCTCGATCACCTGCTGCCGGTGCTCGATAACGTTCGCGACGCCACGGACGGCCCCATCCTGGTTCACGTCGTGACCAAGAAGGGCAAGGGCTATGGGCCGGCCGAGGACGCCGCCGACAAATATCACGGTGTCAGCAAGTTCAACGTCATCACCGGTGCGCAGGCCAAGGCGGTATCCAACGCCCCCACCTATACCAATGTCTTTGCCGAAACCCTGATCCAGGAAGCCAATGACGATCCCCGGATCGTCGCTATCAATGCCGCCATGCCGGCGGGTACGGGCCTCGACAAATTCGGCGAGGTGCATCCCACGCGCGTCTTCGACGTCGGCATCGCCGAACAGCACGCCGTAACCTTCGCGGCGGGTCTTGCCAGCGAAGGCATGCGCCCGTTCTGCGCCATCTATTCGACCTTCCTCCAGCGCGCCTATGACCAGGTGGTGCACGACGTGGCGATCCAGCACCTGCCGGTCCGCTTCGCTATTGACCGCGCCGGCTTCGTGGGCGCCGATGGCCCCACTCACGCCGGCAATTACGACGCCGCCTATCTCGGCGCCCTGCCCGGCATGGTGCTGATGGCCGCCGCCGATGAGGCCGAACTGCGCCACATGGTCACGACCGCCGCTGCCTATGACAACGGCCCCATCGCCTTCCGCTACCCGCGTGGCGAAGGCATGGGCGTCGATATGCCCGCCCGCGGCCAGAAACTGCAGATCGGCAAGGGCCGCATCGTGCGCCAGGGCGCGACCATCGCCATCCTCAGCTACGGCACCCGTCTTGGCGAAGTGCTCGCCGCCGCCGACAAGCTGGCAGCGCTGGGGCTCAACCCCACAATCGCCGACGCGCGCTTCCTCAAGCCGCTCGACGAAGAACTGATCGCCCGCCTCGCCAGCACCCACGACGTGCTGCTGACCACGGAGGAAGGCTCCATCGGGGGCTTCGGCAGCCATGTGGCGACCTTCCTCGCCAGCAATGGCCTGCTCGACGGCAAACTGCGCTTCCGCCCCCTGATGATCCCCGACCGCTTCGACGAACACTCGAGCCAAGCCGACATGTACGCCGCCGCCGGTCTCGACCGCTCGGGCATCGTCACCGCCGCACTCACGACACTGGGCTACGATCAGGCCGCCATGGCTGCGGCACTGGGAAAGATCAGCTAGGCGCCAACCACCGCGTACTTCCCATCCCACTCACCGCGGGACCCACGCCGTCATTCCCGCGAAAGCGGGAAGGTGGACTCACGTTTGAAGTGCAACACGGTTAGAGAAGCTGGAGAAGACCTCATTTGGGGTTTGGAAGTCGAGACATTTTCGCGGGGTGTTGTTGTAGAGGGCGACAATGGTTTGCGGGTGCTCGTCGGTGATGGTTGCCAGGTCGGATTTTCGCGGCAGCCTGC
>NZ_PYVW01000019.1 GCF_003056355.1 Devosia naphthalenivorans | reverse complement strand
CGCAGTCGGAACAGGCTTCGACGTGACCGCCCAGAGCTGCACTGCGACAGCTCTCGATCGCCGACATGACCTTGAGTTGAGGAAGGCTCAGGTGCCCGGCATGGGTAGCGCGATAGGCGGGACCGGCGGCTCACATTCTAGAAGTGGTCTGCTCAGGCAACGAAACGCACTTCCACTACGTCAAGTGCTGGTTGGCTGACATCTTCCAAAACCCAGGCCGAAAGCCCAGAGTTGCACTTGTGCTGAAAGGCGGAAAAGGCGCGGGCAAGGATACGCTAGCTGCGATCTTGAAATTGATTATTGGAAAACGTCACGTTGCCCATATCGAAAAGCCGGACCTATTGACCCAGCGCTTCAATGCACACCTCGCCCCTGCCATCCTTGTACATGTTGAGGAGGCATACTGGGCTGGGGCCGCCGACAAAAAAGGTGTGCTTCAAGCACTTATCACTTCAGAGACTATGACGGTTGAACGCAAGGGCGTCGATCCAGTCACCGTGGATTCATACTGTCGAATCTTGATGACCACCAATGACCGATGGGTAGTACCGGCATCGAACGATGAGCGTAGATATGCGGTTCTAGAGGTGAGCAACGCGCGTACGGGCGACACAGCCTACTTTGATCCGCTCTATGAGGAAATTCACGGAGACGGCTCAGCAGCCTTTTTGTCTTATCTCCTGTCTGTGGACCTTACGAATTTCAAAGTTACCCAAGTCCCGCAAACAAATGCGTTGCGGGATCAGAAATTGGCGGGCCTGACCGGCGTCCCACGATGGTGGTTCGACCTTCTTCATGACGGGTCACTGGGGTTTACCCCAGGTGATTGGGTCAATGGTCCGCTGATGGTAGGCAGGCAAGATCTTCGTGATCATTATGAGCGCTTCATCCGTGCTAGCAGATACCAGGGAGAGCCTGTCGACCGTCAGCAGTTTGGGAAAGAGCTTCGCGCGATCCTTCCCTCTTTGCAGGACAAGCGTGGCCGTGGGGACAACGGTGCTCGCCCGTGGTTCTATGTCATCCCGCCATTGAAAAAGTGCCGTGAAGAGTTTTCCGATTGGTTGAAGCAGACTCCCGACTGGGATTCTTGATCTCACACCATCCTAGTCCAACCGGCCCGAGTCGAGGCGCCCCTCTTCACCATACAGGGACAGAGATTGTCCAACATTTTCAGGTAATAAGTTACATCTGTCCACGGAGTCCTAGGAGTCTATAGGAATCACCAAAGTGGAAGAATTTTGGCTTGAACTAGCGGGGGCGAGGAATCGCTTGGAGAGATGGGGCCGACACTGGGCCGCTTGGACCAGCTATAAAAATCAGTGACTTAGCATTTATTTGGTTGGACCAAGACTAGCCCGTTTGGACTCGAACATTTAGGTCGAACCTTCCAAGCCAGAAACTGTCGGAATCCGGAGCTCCGCGCACCCCCCGAACGCCCCTTCTGCCGAGAGGGACCCGTAGCGGCCTCTTGTGCACCCGTATAGAGGCGACGGCCTCACCCCATCCCCACACGCACGCACACCCATACGCAGTAAAGCACGTAACCGACCTGACGGTTGACAGGCTCGGGACTTGCCGCAACTGCCACGGCACTCGGGCCCCTTATCTATGTCGCTTGCTCTACTGACCAGCCGTGATGCCGTACAAGCCGCAATGGAGGAGTTCGACCAGGTTGATCGAGATCGGCTCCTGAACGGTATGGGTTCAGCGCGAGCTCCACCCTCCTCCGCGCGCCCAATGGTAGCCGCTACGATGCCGAGCCGTTGCTTGCCGCTGCCGTGGGCAAAGAACATCCAAATCGCGGTGCACTTAAGACGGACGAGTTCGCGCTAGGGCTGACGCTGTTGCATACAGGCTAAGGAGTTAGGGTGTCGAGCGAAACGAAGAACTGCTCCCTTTTGCGAAGTGAAGAACTGACCTCTTCATTGGTTTTTCGGTTCGTTGGTTTCGAGTGTAGCTCGGCCTTCTGCAGAGGCCGGATCGACGCTTTTCGCGCAGGCGGTAGCTGTCGCAGCGCAGAAAAACCGAGTCCGATGTCTCAGATTGACGCTGGTCAGCCGCGCCTAGCCAGGCTGGCGCGCGCAAGAATCATGCTGGCCTGCTGCAACACCGGCGCATCCACCATCGCGCCGTCGACTGCCACCGCTTCCCCGTCCGAGGCCGCGAGTACCCTCATGGCCCATTGCTCTTGGGACTCAGTGGGAGCGAACGCCGCCGCTGCTGGTTTGACCTGGCGGGGGTGGATCAAGAGCTTACCGCCGAAGCCCAGGGCGGCGGCATAGCAGGCGTCGTCGGCTGTCAACGCGTCGTCGTTCAGGGCGGTCGTGACACCGTCGATCGGCCCGGGTCTGCCGGCGAGGGCGGATGCCAGCACCAGTTCAGAGCGGGCGAATAGCAGCGCATCTCGGCGGTGTTCAATCCCCAGCGCCACCGAGAAATCGACCGAGCCGAAAGCAAGGCGCGAGGCCGCCATGGCGATCCCGCGTGCCATCACCAAACCGCGCGGGCTCTCGATTTGCGCGATGAGCTCGGTGCCTGGGGACAGGCTGGACGCCAGGGCGCCGACTGCTGCAGGATCCTCAGCTTTGGGCAGCAAAATGCCGCTCAGCGGCAGGGTACGCAAGCTCGCAAGATCGTCCTCGTACCACGCCGTATCAGCGGCGTTGACTCGCACCAGGACTGGCACCCGGCATTTCGCCAGCATTGCCGCTGAGGCCAGTAGTTGCTCGCGCGCTCCCACCTTTGCGGAGGCGACGACAGCGTCCTCCAGGTCGATGATCACCGCATCCGCTCCCGAATTCGCCGCCTTCAGGTAGCGATCGGGCCGGTCGGCAGGCACGAACAGGGGAAGGAAGGGGAAGGGCAGTTGTTGAAACATAATGGGACCGAAGAGGTTGCGGGAGCTAGGTGAGCAATGCGGGAGACGTCGTGTGGTTGGCGTATGTAGGCAGCACTAGTTGAGGCGTGTCGGTCCATAATCTCGGTGGTGGTCCGATCCATCGGTAACAACTTCCGCGCCAAGCAACGACCCGGCGTAATAGATGTAGGGCCAATGAAAGCCGCGGGAACATGATTTGTCATGTCATTCCCGGGCTGCCACTACTCAACAGATCTGGAGTTCAAGCAACCCGATATTCTCTGAGAGCATCGTAATTTAGATCGACGCCGATACCAGGGGTGGCCGGCGGGCTGACGGTGCCGTCTTTGTTAAGCCGAAGAGTCTCCTTGTAGATGCGCCCCCACATCGGATCAAAACTTTCCCCATAGAACTCCAGAATAAGCCCGTTCGAAATCGCGGCCACCAAATGTACATGGATATCCTGCGAGCCATGCGGGGCTATGTCGAGATCGTTGGCCTGCGCGAGAGCCGCCACCTTCATGAACTCGGTCACTCCGCCGAGCACCTTAGCGTCGGCATTGAATATCGCGGCCGCGTCATGGCGAATAAGATCGCGAAAGCCGTAGCGTGTGTATTCGTTTTCACCCGTGGCGATGGGAATAACTGTCGCCGCAGCAAGTTTGCGGTGACCGTCATAGTCGTCCGGCTGAACGGGCTCCTCAAACCAGAAAATATCGTACTGCTCTATTCTGCGAGCAAACTGCACTGCCGTGTACCAGCGATAGGCGCAGTTGGCATCGACCAGCAGTTTAACGTCAGGCCCAATGGCATCACGCACGATACGTACCCGTTCCACATCCTCGGCTATCGGCACGGCGCCGACCTTCATCTTGATGGCGCGTGCGCCCATATTGACGTTTTCTTCCATCTCAAGGGCAAGCTCCTTGAGCCCCTTGCCCTCTTCGTAGTAGCCGCCTGCCACATAGGTGGGGACAGCATCACGAAAGCCGCCGAGAAGTTTAAAGAGTGGCATGTTCGCCAGCTTAGCGCGAAGGTCCCACAGCCCAATGTCGATCGAGGAGATGGCCCTCGTAGTCAACCCACGCCGCCCAATCAGCTTAGGCACCCACATTTTGTTCCACAATCGCTCGGTGTTCACCGGGTCCTCGCCTATCAGTAGCGGCACCATCCGCTCGATGGTTGATCGCCATATTGCACCGCCGCTCCCCAGGCCGATACCCTCGACACCTTCATCAGTCTTGATGCGGACGATGGCAAATTCAACATCGGTGTAGGTGTGCAGTCCGTTGGTGATCGGCTTCTTGCGGGGCCAGCGATATTCTTCGGTGGTAATCTCGACGATCTTCATTTGGGTCTCCTCCAGTGTGACGAAATGTGGATGCCCTGCTTCCCTCGCGGCGCATCCACGCTTTTGCTTAACGCACGCCTGGACTACGGGCGGACAGTTATGGCGGTATCGACGGGATTACGCATACCGCTGGCGAACTCGGGCCGCTGCCTCCCTCGCGATATCAGCACAGAGACCGGTATATACGGTGGGATCGAGCAGCTTCTCGATCTCCTCGCTGCCCAGATGTTCGTTCACGCGGGGATCTTCGGCGAGCAGTTCGGCGAACGACCTGCTTTGTATCGCCGACTCCTGAGCAGCGTCGTAGACAGCATCATGGGCGTGCTGGCGACCTATGGTCTTCCCGAGCTGAAGCATCACCGCTTCGGCCATAATCAGGCCGCCGCTCAGGTCGATGTTGCGCCGCATGCGCTCGGGATGAAGCTTAAGATCCCGCATGATGGTCGCAATTCGCACTAGCATATCGCCAGCCGCGACACTCGCCTGCTCCTCGGCCGTCTGCATCATCAGGCTGGTGGTACGATCGGCCTCGTGCTCGGTCTGAACCGCTTCCAGCGCGAGCGGAATCTGTGAACGGATTTCAGCGGCGAGCGCCACCACGTCCTGCGCCAGCTTAGGGTTGCGTTTTTGCGGCATGGTCGAACTGCCGACCGTGCCCGGCGGGACGGGTTCTTCGACCTCGCCGAACTCCGTCTTCATGAGGTCGTAGATCTCACGCCCGATCCTGCTGCCAGTGCCAGCAAGCAAGCCCAGCAAGGTGACATTTTCTGCTAGAGTATCGAGAATGGCCCGCGATGGGTTCGTCACCGCCGTCATCCCAAGCCGTTCCGCCATTTTCTGCTGCACCAGCGGACCATCCTTGCCCAATGAGGCGAACGTCCCCGCGGCACCACCCAGTACCGCGCAGAACAGGCGTGGCTTGAGATCATCCATGCGGTCGAGATGCCGCATCAACTGGTCGATCCAAGTCGCCACCTTGTAACCGAAGGTAATGGGAACTGCGTGCTGGCCGTGCGTACGTCCTGCCATCGGCATGTCGGCGCCACGCTCAGCAAGATCCGCCATAGACAACAGTGTGTCGCGGATTAGATCGCGCAGAACCTGATGAACCTTGCGGATTACCAGCAGGTCGCCGCTTTCGACGATATTCTGGGTCGTCGCGCCCCAGTGCACCCAGCCACCATGGGGGTCGCCAACCAGGCGCGACAATTCCCACACGAGCGGCACCAGGGGATGACCAGTACGTTCAAAGCCTTCGGTTATGCGCGCGCTGTCCATCAGTTGTAGTTGCGCCTTGTCGGCGATGGCTGCGGCTGCCTCGGCTGGGATCATGCCAACTTCGGCCTGAGCCTGCGCTAGGGCGACTTCGACGTCAATCCAAGCTTGCCACCGGTTAGGCAAGGCGTAAAGTGCTCGGATACCGGTATCCTTCACGCGGCTTGCTGTCGGGATATCTTCTCTCATTCTTTTCTCCTCCAAGGTTTAGATGTGGTTCTGTCACTGCCGGTTGGGCAGTAGAATAGAAAGCCGGCTCGCCTTTACTGGTCCACGACTGATCCGTCCTTGTGCAGGCGGGTGAGCACCTCGCGAGGCCGATAGGGGAAGTTCAGGGAGGCGTCTGGCTTCAGTGCAACGCCGATGCCCGGCTCATCGCTGATGGTCAGGAAGCCTTCGCCGTCGTGGAGGGCGGCACCGATCAGGAAGCTGCCAGTGTCCGGCCGCGCATCAGTGACGTTCCAGACATCGCCCGGAAACTCCTGCAACACGAAATTGGGAGCAGTCGCGGCGATCTGCAGGCAAGCCGCCGTCGAAACCCCGCTCAGTGGATTGTGCGGCACGACGCCGACATGGGATGCCTCCGCAAGTGCGGCGACCTTGCGCGCACCCGAAATCCCACCGACAATGCAAACGTCTGGACGCACCAGTTGGACGGCATTGCGAGCCAGAAGCATTTGAAATTCCCAAATCGAGGTCATCCTCTCGCCTGTCGCCAGCGGTATGGAAATCTTGTCGGCGATATAGGCCATCTCGTCCAGGTTGTCGGGGGTCGCCGGATCCTCGATAAAGAGCGGCGTGAACTTCTCGATAGCCCGGCCGAGTTGCACGGCCTCATAGGGTTTGAGGCGACGGTGGATTTCGATGCACAGGTCCACCTCCCGTCCGGCGATCTCGCGATACTGTGCCACCGTCTCAACCGCATCGGTGATCATCTCAACATGGCTCTGGTACAAAGGCTCTTCGCGTGGCGTGTCGAGGAATGGCGTCAGATGCCCGACAGCAGTGAATCCCATTTCCTTGGCGTTACGAACGCCTTCGAACAGCTCTTCTTTTGTCTCACCGAATACATGATAATAGCAGCGCGCCTTCTCGCGCACCTTACCGCCGAGCAGGGCGTGGACAGGCGCTTTGAAGTGCTTCCCGGCGATATCCCAGAGCGCGATATCGATGGCGCTGATCGCCGCCATTACCGCCGATCCGCGAAAGTGGGTCCAGCGATACATGTATTGCCAATGGTGCTCGATCCTTAACGGATCTTTTCCAATCAGGTAGTTTTTAAACTTTTCTACCGCACCGATGGTGGCCTCGTGAAATCCCCAAGCGCCGCCTTCGCCGAGGCCGACCAGACCGTTTTCGGTGGTGATCTCAATGAACAAGTATCTGTCGACAAGAATGGTTCTTACATTTTCAATTCGCACCGATATTCCCCTGTGCCGCGTCTGAGTCATGCTTCTGGAACTGGCGGGACGATGCGTCGTCGGCCCCTGACGAGTGCACGACTTTGCTTCGTTTGACATTGGAGTGGTGATTTGATCGGCACCAATCAATTTGTCCGCGCAGCGCACTTGTATTAAGAAGACAGGTTAACCGCTCAGTTGTGGCCCGCCCCTGCCTAAACCTCATCGATAAGGTTCGCCGGCAGGCCGCTTGACTTGGGACAGATGTTGCCCCACAGCCCGTGCTCAAGTAATGAGGGCTCCCGATTGTGTGACCGAGAAAAAACAATTGACTGACGATCGCAGGTCTGACCGCGTAACCATCAAGGACTTGGCTCTGGATTTGGGCATCTCGGTCTCGAGCGTGAGCCGCGCCTTTCAGCCGGATTCGCGTATTTCCGACAGCTCGCGGGCGCTCGTTCTCAGACGGGCGGCCGAGCTCGGCTACAAGGCCAATCCTTTTGCCCGCGGGCTCGTCGGTCGCAAAACCAAGATCGTGGGCGTCCTCGTCTCGCGGATCAGTTCGTCTTTCTATTCCGAGATTCTCAACCTTGTCGCCAACCGGCTGAGCAAGGACAATATAACGCTTATGCTTGTCGCCGGTGAGCACGTTCATGAGATTCATGACGGGCTTGACATGCTGATGGCCTATGACCCAATCGCGCTGCTTGTGATCTCGAGCTTCGCTTCCGCCGATTCCATCGCCCACTCCCCTAGCGCTCGCGAGAAGATCATTTACGTCCATCGCACTCCGGCCGACCGGGACACGCTCGCGTTGGCCTATGACAACTTTGCAGCGGGTGAGAAAGTGGCGGAGTATCTGGTGGGTCTGGGGCATCAGAGACTGGCCTATCTCTCGTCGGGCCTCGAGTCCTCGTCTGACCAGGAAAGAAGCGAAGGGTTTTCGGCATTTTGCGCCGCGCACGGTCTGGCAGCGCCGCATATCATTCGGTCCTCCGGATTTAGCTACGAACACGGCGCGGCGGCGGCCGGAGAGGTTGTCGAGCGCTTGGCCGAAATCGACGCGGTCTTCTGTGCTGCCGATATGCTGGCGCTCGGACTCCTGGACGCTGTCCGCCACGGTTTCGGCATTCAAGTGCCTCGGCAGCTTTCTATAGTCGGCTGCGACGACATTGCGATGACCAGCTGGCCCTCGCATTCGTTGACTACGCTGCATCTGCCGCGCGAAACCATAGTCAACGAAATTGTCCGCCTGATCGAAGACATGTCGGAGAACCGGCGACCGGGAAACAAGCTGATCCGGTTGGCGTGCGGTGGCATTGTCGTGCGGGGATCGACGGGGCCTAAAGCTGCTTGACGGGCGTCGCTGCCTCACGAGGGCAAGCCTGTCAACGGCGTCTCATCGTGACGAGTGCCTTCAGTGAGGTGCGCATCGGGCACCAGCAGGATCTTGCCCAGGTGGCCCGCCTGTTCCATGAGCTGATGGGCTGCCACTGCCTGCGAGAACGGTAAAACTCGCCCAACCAAAGTCCTGATCTTGCCCGAGGCGAAATGCGGCCACACGGCCGACCGCAGCTCGGCAGCGATCTCCGCTTTAAATTCGGGCGACCGGCTGCGCAGGGTCGAGCCGGTATAGGTGAGGCGCTTCAGCATAATGGGTACCAAGTCGATCTCGATCTTGGAGCCAAGCGCAAAGGCAATCTGCACGATGTGAGCGCCCGGCGCCGAAGCCTTGATATTGCGCGCCACATACGACCCGCCGACAATATCGAGGATGACGTCGGCACCACCGGCCTCCTCGCGCAGCACGCCCACGAAGTCCTCGTTGGCATAGTCGATGACCCGGTCCGCCCCAAGGTCCCGACAGAAGTCGCAGCGAGCGGCGGGACTCTCGGTGGCGTAAACTTTGGCGCCAAGAGCCTTGCCGAGCTGGATTGCCGTCGAGCCGATGCCGCCCGCGCCGCCGTGGACCAGGAAGCTAGCACCCGGCTGCAACCGTCGAGGGGAAAAAATGTTGGACCAAACGGTGAAGAATGTCTCGGGAAGGCCCGCGGCATCCTGCACAGACACGTTCTCAGGTATGGGCAGGCAATGGCGCGAATCCACCGCACAATATTCGGCATATCCCCCACCATTAGTGAGAGCAGTGACGCTATCGCCGACAGCCCAGGCAGTGACGCCCGCTCCGACCGCCACAATTATACCGGAGACTTCTAGGCCCATTAAGTCGGAGGCCCCCGCTGGCGGCGGGTAAAGCCCCTTGCGTTGCATCATATCTGGTCCATTCACACCAGCGGCGGCGACTTCGATGAGCACTTCGCCGGCAGCGGGAGCCGGAACCTGCCGGCGTCCAAGAACCAGCACCTCTGGTCCCCCGGGCGCACGCATTTCGACAACCGCCATTTCATTCGGAAGGTGGATGGCTTTGCTGCCCATCTCGCAGTCTCCTTTCTAGATCAGTCCGCCGCTTCCAAGCGGGGTATGCCCGGATCATCGCTCCAATCAGAAATCGCCGCTTTTGAACACACGGTTCAGGCGCTCGGCATCTTCACCCGTCGGCTCTTCCCACGCCTCCCCGCGGTGGCGCAAGCCGCCGGTAAAGTTCGGGGGACGCTTCTCGCTAAAGGCCCGGCGGCCTTCCTCGCCATCCATGGTGGCGTGGATCATGAAAGCGTTCATCATCGTCTGAACCTGCCAAGCCTGATCGGTAGGTACGTCGGCAAAGCGGATCACGAACTCTTTCATCATGCGAACGGCCACTGGGGGCAAGGTGACGATGTGACGGGCAATCTTCTCGGCGCGTGCCATTAGCTGGTCATGCGGAACCACTTCATTAACGATGCCGATCCGGTACGCCTCGGCAGCGTCGAAGGGCTCGTCGGTCAACAGGATTCGCATCGCGTCAGCATAGCGGATCTGGCGCGTGAGCAGCGTGGCGCCGGGACCATGGCCGAGCCAGCCCTGCGACAGCAATGCAAACTTAAAACGGGCATTCTCGGCGCTGGCGATGCGAATGTCGGTAGAGGATAGTAGCGTGTAAAAGCCTGCCCCGGCCGCCCAGCCGTTAATCGCGGCAATGACTGGTTTCCACACCCGTGGATAGTGATCGCCCATGCGTCCATCGACGCCGATCTTTTCGCCGTTGACCGTTTGTCCATTGGGCCAGAACGCGCGGCGCGTCTGCAGATATTCACGTTCCTCCTCTGTGATGCCAGGAGCCAAGGTCAACTTATGACCGCCACAGAAGTGCTTATCGCCAGCGCCGGTGAGGATCGCGCAGCGAATATCGCGGTCCTCCCACATATCGGTCCAGACCTCGGCTAGCGCGTCC
Organism: Devosia naphthalenivorans; assembly: GCF_003056355.1. Lineage (GTDB taxonomy): Bacteria > Pseudomonadota > Alphaproteobacteria > Rhizobiales > Devosiaceae > Devosia > Devosia naphthalenivorans. Next base: position 83,124 of record NZ_PYVW01000019.1, on the reverse strand, counting down.
GAATGTTGCCGGTCCATGACGTTTGCCTTTGCCGGGTTGTTCAGGGTAATATAGGCAACGCCGTCGCGCTTCTCGTAATCGATCGTCACTGGTCTTTCCTTCCACGTCGTTGGTCTGAATCGGCTTTCGGCATCGGGTCTGCGGGTCCCAGTTCCAGGCGACGGCGTGGGTCAGAACCCCGCCGTCCTGAAGTGCAGGCGGTCACGCAAGGATCTCCGGCGCGAGCAGTTCGTCGTATTCCTGATCCGAAAGCCCGAGAAGTTGCTTAAGCACGTAGTCGTTGTCGGCGCCCAGTTCCGGGGGTGGCGTCAGGTCGCCGCGCCAGCCGGTGTCGGCGTCGCGCCATGGCAGAGTGTAGTTGTGCGAACCATCGGGGAGCTGGGCGAAGACACCGCGCCTCTGAATTTCGGGGTCTGAAAACACTTGGTCGAAGCTGCGCGTGACTGCCGCCGGGACGCCGGCTTGCCGCAATAGTGTCGCGGCAGCGGTAGCCTGCTGTTCCCGGCACCATGCGGCAATTACCGCGTGAATCGCCTCCGCATCATCGAGCCGTGCCTGATGTGTCGGATAAAGGGCAGCGAGGCTCGAATGACCCAAGACTTGGCACAGCGACTGCCACTCGGCGTCATCGCGCACCGACAGCCCAATCCAGGCATCGTCGCCGCTGCATCTGAAGCATCCGCCGGGCGCCGATTCCCCGTCGTAGTCGCCCCCCGGGCCACGTCCTCCAACGCCGGCAGACAGGCGCATTAGGGCTTCGGGGAGCAAAGCCACGGTGGCTTCCAGCATGGAGAGATCGACAAAACTGCCTTTCCCGGTCCTGCGCCGATGATAGATAGCCGAGAGAACAGCGAAGGTCTCCCACATGGCCGTCACCGGATCGGTCCAGATCGGCAGAATGCCCATGGCCTCTATGAGCTCGTTGGGCTTGCCAATGAGTCCGCCCCGACCGCTATAGGCCTGCAGCAGCGTGCCATAGGCCAGAGCGTCGCTTTCCGGTCCGGTCCGCCCCACACCCGAAGCCGAGACGAAGATCAAATCCGGACGTACCTGGCGCAGGTCCTCGTAGCCGAGATGATTTTTTTTCAGAACGCTGGAGGAGAAATTTTCGACGACGATATCGCTCATTGCTACTAGCCGGTGCAGCAGTGCTTGGCCCGCCGCGCTGCTGATATCGATGGTGCAGCTGCGCTTGTTGTTGTTGAGGATGCGGAAGATTCCGGAGCGCTGCTTGTGTTCGGGGCGCGTAAGGGATTCGATCTTGATGACCTCGGCACCCATTGCGCCCAGCATCTTGGTTGTCATTGGGCCAGCAACCACCCAGCTGAAATCGATGATCCTAAGACCGCGCAGCGGCTTCTTGTCATCATCCGGGCTGTTCGGCGTGTGCTCGCCCGCCGACAGATCGCGTTCGATCTTATTCATAATTGCTGGACTCCAAGGCTTCGGTCCGCGGCCGCTGCACGACCCGCTCGCGCAGCAGCTGGCGGCCAGAGCTATCGACTATCTGAAAGGGCAGGCCCGGAATACGGACAGCGCCGCCCCCCGGTGACACCAGAAGATCGAAGAATCTCCGATGATGCAGTTGTGCGTTCTTGAGCAATTCGGCTGGCGTGCTAACCGGGAAGCAGGCGACCTTCTGCTTCTGTGCCCGGGCGGCGAGCTCGGCCGCCGGCAGACGGCGGCTCCACTCGCCCATGAGGTCGCGCAGCTTGGCCCAATTCTGCTTGCGAATGGCTACCGATCCGCACAAGGCTGCCTCGCCAGCCCAGGCTGGATGATCCAAAACGACAAGCCAACGCTGCCACTGATGTTCCTCCCGCGGCGATACCATTATGAAGCCATCCTGCGCCGGCAGCAGCCAGCTGATCCCGCCGGCCGGCGCGACATTGGGATTATCCTTACGATCTCGGGAGAACTTGGTTTTACCCTGGGCGAACTGAGAAAAGTCGTCGAGCAGGACTTGGGCGTAAAAATCCTGGCTCGCCAAGTCGATCTGAGGTGCCTTGCCGCCCGCCTGAACGACCAGTAGCCCCCATGCGGCCGCGAGGGCACCACAGACACCGACGGCGAGCGGTCCCTCGTGATCAGCTGCCGCGAGTGGCGGCTGAGCCTCCGGATTGCTGACCGGACGTGCCATCGCATGGGCCACACCAACATGGTGCTGCAGCACAAATTCGGACATCGGCTGGTATTGGCCCGCGTCAGCATCTACGCCGAAGGGCGTAATAGACACCACAACCAGCTGCGGGAAGCGGTCCCTGAGCTGCGAGACGGAAAGTCCCCCGCTGGCGAAAGCGGCATCGAGACCCGATTGCACCAGGACATTGGCCCCAGCCAAGGCTCGTTCGAAGATTGCCACATCGGTTGAACTCTGCGGATCTATCGAGCGGCAGATTTTTCCAGCGTTCAGAAAGTCGAACAAAATGCCGGCTTCCGGAGCGTTCTCCTGACCCGGCCACATCGGCCCTTTTTTTCGGATCACGCTGCCTCCTGGCGGCTCGAACTTGAGCACTTGTGCGCCAAGATCTCCAAGCAGCCGTGATGCAAACTGTGATGCAAGGTCATCACTCCATTCGATGACACTCAAGCCTTCCAGTAGCATTAGACATGGTTCCTTCCATTTCAGAACCGGCCGTGTCTGACCGCTCCTGTTTGCTGCATGACAACAAAATTGCGAGACAACTAATGTGTTCGCGGCGCCTCAATTGGTCGTGGCGTCGAGAACATCCCTCAATGCATCTCCCAGAAGATTCAGCGCCAGCACCGTCAGGAATATGGCGAGTCCAGGAAATACACTCATCCACCAGCTGTCACCGTACCGCATGGCGGTTGACAGCATTGACCCCCATGTCGGCCACGGCGGCTGCACGCCGAGTCCAAGAAACGACAGGGCACTTTCGGTAATGATGGCCTGCGCCGCTTTGAGCGTCGAATAGATGATTACACTCCCGCGGACGCTGGGCCAGACATGGCGCCACATCAACCTGGCTGGAGACATTCCGATGGCTTTGGCCGCCTGCACATATTCGTAGCGCCGTATGGCCACGACCTGCCCTCGTACAAGGCGGGCGAAATCAGGGACGTTGACAACCGCGATGGCGATGATTGCGTTGGTCAAGCTTGGCCCGAGGGCCGCCACGATGGCCAGTGCCAATACGATAGCCGGAAAGCTGAGCAGCCCATCGACCACGCGCATGATGACTTCATCAACCCATCCGCCGAGATAGCCAGCAACCAGTCCGACCGCCGATCCGATCACCAGTGCCCCGGCTATAGACATGGCCATAACCTGGAGAGATGCCTGGCTGCCGTAGAGAATGCGGGACAGTATATCCCTGCCCAGCTCATCGGTGCCAAACCAGTACTCCAGGCTGGGCGGCTTAAGTATCGCCGTGTAATTGATCGTAAATGGCGAATAGGGAGCGATGACGGACGCCAGCAATGCACAGATCACGAGGAAGACGATCACCGTGCCACCAATCATTCCCAAGCGGTGGCTGAAGACACCCCTTAGCGTCATTAACAGCCGGTTCTGTCGACGTTTTGGTTCGGCCTTACCCAAAGTCACGGCTTTAGACGATATGACGCTCATCGCTGAATCCTTGGGTCAAGCAGCCAATAGGCCATGTCGGTGAGAAGGTTGACGATGATGACGCCCAGGACCACTACTAGGACGCCGCCCTGCATCAAGCCGTAGTCACGGTCAAAGATGGCATTGGTAATCATGCGTCCGAGACCAGGAAGTTGGAACACGGTCTCAGTTACCACGGCGCCACCCATCATACCGGCGAACTGAAGGCCAATCACGGTCACGATTGCAACCAGCGCATTGCGGAAGCCATGCACGGTGACAACACGCAGTTCGCTCGCACCCTTCGCACGGGCTGTGCGGATGTAGTCAGACGATAATACCTGGACCATCGCGGCACGGGTTTGGCGGGCCACCAAAGCTACATAAGCAGAGCCAAGCGTCAGAACCGGCATGATCATGAACCGGAGGTTCTGCACTGGATCTTCCGAGAAGGGTACGTAGCCGAAAGGAGGTAACAGTCTCAGTTTCAGCGTGAAAAGCATGATGAGGAGGATGCCGACCCAGAAGAAGGGCATTGCCAGCGCCGATACGGAGAGGACGCTAACCACCGCATCCACCCAACTATTGCGCTTGATTGCTGCAATCATGCCGAGTGGCACGCCGACAACCACGGCGAACAGCATCGATAGAAAAGCAAGTTGCAGGGTGACGGGTATCCGCGCCGCCAGCACGCTCACTACCGGCTCACCCGTCTTGTAGGATTTGCCGATGTCGCCCTGCACCGCCTTAAACATCCAGTCACCGAACTGAACTAGCACAGGCCTGTCCAGGCCAAGCTCAAGACGGATGCGCTGCCTTTCAACCTCGGGCGCGTTTTCACCCAAAATGATGAGACTTGGATCGCCGGGAAGTGCCACAGCAATGCTGAATACGACGGCACCCACGATGACCAAAACCGGGATCGATTGTATGATCCTCAGTATCAGCATCTTTAGCATTCGTTCCTCCTCAGATCCTCTCCTGACGCCGCGGCTTGCTGCGCGGTCGCTATCGAGCGGCCTTTGTTTCCTATTTCAGCAGGTCATCGCGGATGCATGCGCTTGATCGTGTCGCTGACTTCAGCTCAAGCGGTGGCACCACGCCGGCACAGGCCTCGATTGCATGAGGACACCGCGTCCGGAACACGCAGCCTGATGGCGGCGACATCGGCGACGCTATCTCGCCCGATAGCACCTGTCGCTGTTTGGACCGCCGGATGTCCGGCGTTGGCACCGCCGACAACAGAGCCTGGCTATAGGGATGGAGCGGCCGGTCGAAGAACTCGTCCACATCGGCAATTTCCATAATTCGGCCGAGATACATCACCGCGACCCGGTCGGCTATGTGCCGCACCACGGCAAGATCGTGCGAGATGAACACCATGGTGAGGCCCATGCTCGCCCGCAGGTCCGATATCAAATTAAGAATCTGCGCCTGAACTGAAACATCGAGTGCCGAAACCGGCTCGTCAGCAACCAGAAATTCCGGGTTCGCGGCAATGGCACGAGCAATCGCAATGCGCTGACGTTGGCCGCCCGAGAATTCGTGCGGGTACCGTACCGACGTCGCCGACCGTAGCCCCACCGTTTCGAGAAGGTCGTCAACGCGCTGGTCCCGCTCGGCAGTAGTCTTAGTGATCCCGTGCACTTCCAGCACTTCGCCAATGGCATCGCCTACCGTCATGTATGGGTTTAAGGACGAATACGGATCCTGAAAAATGATCTGCATGCGCTTGCGCGCCCTGCGCATCTGCTGGTCGTCGAGAGTCATTAGGTCAACGCCGTCAAACATGATCTCGCCATCGCTGGGATCGAGGAGCCGGATTAGCATCTGACCAAGGGTGGTTTTGCCGGAGCCACTTTCACCTACAACCGAAAAGACTTCTCCGCGCCGGACACTGAAGTTCACCTCATTGACAGCCTGCACATATTTGGCAGTCGGCAGCACGGATTTGCCGCGCACACCAAAGAATTTCCGCACATTCCTGACTTCAAGCAGTACGTTAAATTGATCAGGCATATTCCACCCTCGCAAACTCAGGCCAGCGGGCACAGCGTACAGCATGGCCGTCCTGCAGCTCACTCAAGGGCGGCGGCTGCGAAGTGCATAGGTCTGGCACCGCGAACTGGCAGCGCGTCGCGAAACGACAGCCCGGAGGAAGGGCCCTGGGATCAGGCACGACGCCTTCGATAGACGCCAGCCGCGCGGATCGCTTGTCCAGCCGCGGAATTGCGTTCAGCAGGGCCCGGGTATACGGGTGGACCGGATTTTCAAGGATTTGCTGGGTAGCACCTTGCTCCACTATCTGACCGGCATACATCACTGCAATGCGCTCCGCGATCTCGGCCACTACGCCAAAGTCGTGTGTGATGAACAGCATAGACATGCCTAGTTCCTCCTGCAGGCGTCGCAGCAGTTCGAGAATCTGGGCCTGGATGGTCACGTCCAGCGCCGTCGTGGGTTCGTCCGCAATCAGAAGTGCGGGACGACAGACTAGACTCATGGCGATCATGACGCGCTGCCGCATGCCGCCAGACATTTCGAATGGATAGGTGTTGAGCCTTCCTCTCGGTTCCGGGATTCCGACCAGGCGCAGCGAATCTTCGGCGATCTGACGCGCCTCCTGCCGGCTGACCGGTCGATGAAGCCTGGCCGCTTCCGCGATCTGGTCGCCTATCTTGAAGAGAGGGTTCAGCGAGGTCATCGGCTCCTGAAAAATCATGCCAATGGAGCCGCCGCGAAACGAACGCATCTCCCTGGTGGAAAGCGCCAGGAGATTCCTGGCGCCCTCCTTTCCGTGCCACATGATTTTGCCATCGATCTTGGCTCGAGGAAGCAGATGCATGATGGCAAGGCTTGTGACGGACTTGCCAGAGCCCGACTCACCGATCAGGGCAACTGTTTCCCCTTCTTTGATGCTCAAATTGATGCTGTCGACAACGTGAGCAGTGACGTTTCCCTTGGTGAAACTAACGCTCACGTCTTGAAGCTCGGCGAGTACGGGTCTGGTGTCGGTCATGGGTGCAATCCAGCCCTTATTGCTGTAGCCACGCCGCGGACAGCAGCCAGTTACCGTTCAGCTCTCTCGAGAGGCCCATAACTTTCTTGCTGGCGATCACATGCTCGCGCTGGCCGACCAACGGCATTTGGATCGCTTCATCGACAATGATTTGCTGAAGCTCGCGGTAGTAGCCGTTGCGTTCGTCGTCAGGGATGGTTGTGCGGATTTTGTCCACGACGTCGAAGAGCGCCGTCTGACCGGTATGGTCGGCGCCGGCATCCCGGCCGTAACGGTTCGGAATGTCGCTATTGGCGCGTGGCCCGGTCAGCCTATGGAGCGCAAGCTCATAATCATGCCCGTAGACTTTGTCGGTCCAGGCAAGGCGCTCGAGGAGTTCGATCTGGATTGGGATACCAGCAGCTTCCCACTGGGACTGCAGAATCTGGGAAATCGTGGTGTCAGGGTCACGCTGGATCAGGGTCATGGTCAGCGGCGGCCCGGAATAGCCGGATTCCTTGTAGAGCTCGGCAGCACGTTCGGGATTGAATTCGTAGTCCTTCAAGTCAGGGTTATATTCCTGAGCATAGTCAGGGAAGATCCCATGCATGACCATGCCCGTACCGGGATAGATCACTTGGAGTATCAGGTCGCGGTCAATAGCGGCGGTGAGCGCCTTGCGCAGCAAGACGTTATCAAACGGCGGCCGGGTCTGGTTGAACGATAGAAGATTGTAATTGGTCGCGATGTTCGGAACGAGCTCAAGTTCTGGATTATCCTCGATCCGCTGGTAGTCGCGCGGCTGAACCGTGTCTACGAGATGCACCGCGCCGGATTCTGCGGCAATCACCTTTGTGACCGCGTCAACAATGATCCGCAGTTCTACTCGATCCAAATAGGGAAGCTGCTCGCCATTCTCGTCCTTGCCCCAGTAACCGTCGTATCGCGAGAATTCGATGCGGTCGCCGCTCTGCCATCTGTCGAACTTGAACGGCCCAGTTCCCACTGGATTTCGGGCGAAGTCGGCGCCCAAGGCCTCCATAGCGGTGGGAGATGCAATCATCCCCATTTCATTAGCAATACTGGAGATAACAATCGAAGATGGCTGCTTGAGCGTCAGCCTCAGGTCATATTCACCCAGAACTTCTGCGCCCGCCAAGTCACCTAGGAAGGTGGCGTTTCGCGTTCCGATAGCCGGGTCGATGGAGCGGTTGAAATTGTACGCTACGGCAGCCGCATCGAGCGTGGTGCCGTCATGGAACGTCACACCTTCGCGGATTTTGAAATCGATGGACAATCCATCATCGGCGATCGTCCATTCCGTCGCAAGCTGAGGAACGAGGGTGCCATCGCCGCTTTGATAGAAAAGATTCTCATAAATAGTGCGGAACGCGATGATATCCTTGCCGGGTGCGTTACCAAAGCCCGGGTCCATGCTTGTAGGCTCGACGTCGGTCGATTGCACGACCAGCCCGCCGCGGATCGGGGTTAGCTCGTCCTGAGCAAACACCACTACCGGCGATGACATGCTTATCAATGCGCCTAATATTGCTGTACCACGAGTGAAAAGCTTAAGCATTATTCCTCCCTATGTTTGTCCGCGGGCGTGCAAAAAAGCCTTATGACGCCGCTGCGCCAGTCGCGTAGACTTAGAGCGTTCCTTCCCACTTACTGGAGAATTGGGAACGCTCCCAACGCTATGGAGTGCACCCGTACATGTCAAGCGAAAATATGAATGCTGAAGTGGATGGTGGAGCGCACCTATTTATGGTGGTGAGAAGACCGGGTACATTTAGGCGGACTGCCCTCGTCAGAACGAAATCGATCCTTTCCCGGGCGGGGCAGGTCATACATTCTTTGGGCGCGCGAGATGCAGGGCTTCCTTGAGGATCTCGGCTTCCATGATCTGCTTGCCCAGCATGCGCTCGAGATCACGCACCCGTTTCTCGAGTTCGCGCACCTAGGGGGCACCCACAACATCTTCATCAGCCTGAACGGCCAGATGGCCACCTTCGAGCATGCGGCGCTTCCAGGCAAAGAGTTGGGATGGGGTATGCCGGCCTGCCGTGCCCTACAGGAAATGCTCATGCCCGGCTGCATGGCTTCTTCCACCAGTCGAACCTTCTCGGCGACTGACCAGCGTCGACGACACTGTACGGAAGTAATGACCTCGACCCGTCGAAACGGCTCATCGGAATTCCTGGACATAGTCGTACTCATAGGCGCATGCCTAATCAGCTATGCCAACTGTCCGGTCGAAATACGGTACGCTCCAAATCCCCCCATCAGGCAGGCCCTCGCACGAAAAACCGCTAAAGCCGCGGAAAGCAACAGAATCGCATCTCCGGGCACAGGTCTCATTAGGAGCTGCTTATACCAAAGGCGCTCATGATCGACCAGTATGTGCCCATTCACGCATCCCGATTGATGTAATGGTTGAGGGCTGTTCGAGGAGGTTTTGCCAAGCTTTGCAGGCGGCATCGATGATGGCGTCGTAGGTGTCAAAAACCTGATTGGAGAGCCAGTTCTGCCGTAGGTAGTGCCATACGTTCTCGACCGGGTTCAGTTCGGGCGATCGAGAGGGCAGGAAGATCATCGTCATGTTCTTGGGGACGGCGAGATTGGCCGTGGTGTGCCATCCGGCGCGATCAAGCAGCAGCACGGCATGGGCGCCCCTTTGGACATTTCGGCTAATCCCATCAAGGTGGAGTTGCATAGCGAAGGTATCGGCATAGGGCATTGCCAGCCCTGCCCCCTTGCCTTTGGCCGGACAGATGGCGCCGAACAGATAGGCGTTTTGATAACGCTGATCTGCCGGTTGCCGGGGGCGAGTACCGCGCTTCGCCCACAGCCGTACGATGCCATTTTTCTGGCCTATGCGAGCCTCGTCCTGAAACCAAATTTCTATGGGCTTGCCTTTGGGGAGGTGGCCAATATGGGCGTTCAGGGCTCGCGGGAAATTTATGGAATGGCTCGCCCCTGCATTGTGCCACATGTTGGCAGAATTATTCAGGGAAGGAGTAGAGCGATGGAAGTCGTAGTTCTCGGAATCGATCTTGGAAAGAACAGCTGTAGCGTGGTTGGGCTGGACCAAGCCGGTCGAGTCGTTCTTCGTCGGCGCATGAGGCGGGAGAGCGTCATCAAGCTTGGTGCAAGTCTTCCTGCCTGCACAATGGCAATGGAGGCCTGCTGCGGCGCCCACCACCTCGGACGCATTCTGGAAGCGCAAGGGCACAAAGTTCGGCTGATGTCGCCCGAATACGTCCGCCCCTATGTCAAAGCCCAAAAGAACGATGATCGCGATGCCGAAGCGATCGCGGAAGCGGCCACTCGCCCGACCATGCGGTTCGTTGAGCTCAAGGACGAGGAGCAGTTGGATATGCAGACGCTCCATCGTGCCCGTGATCGCCTGGTTGGAGAAAGAACGGCGCTGATCAACCAACTCCGCGCCATCCTTCTGGAGCGCGGGATTACCGCACCGCAAGGCCGCAGAAAACTGGCGATATGGCTCGATCTGGCTCGGAGCAATGGCGAGCTGCTACTCGGCCGAAGGGTCGCGGTCCTGATCGAGGACATGCAGGCACAGTGGAGCGAGCTCGACCGGCGCATTCAGGCCTTTGACGAGGAGTTCAAATCCTATGCCCTGGCCGATGCTGCCTGCCGGCTGCTGACCTCCATTCCTGGCATTGGTCCGCTCAATGCCACGGCCTTGACCGCTTCAATCGGTGAAGCTCAGCTTTTTACACGCGGCAGGGATCTGGCGGCCTGGCTAGGACTGGTCCCGAGGCAAATGACAACAGGTGGGAAGCCCAGGATGCTCGGCATCACCAAGCGGGGAAACAAGTATCTGCGCAAGATGCTCATCCACGGCGCCCGTGCTGCCTTACCGACGCTTTCGAGCGCTACAACCCCACTCGGTGCATGGTTGCGCGGTCTTTTAGGACGGGCGCACAAGAACACCGTTGTGGTTGCGCTTGCAGCAAAGCTGGCGAGGATCGTGTGCGGCGTCCTCAAGAGCGGGCGTCCATTTGACCACGGCGTGACACCAGCCGCGGCCTGATTGAATAACAGCCCAGAACGCTTACACGTCGAGGGCTGTCGGGATCTGCATGTGGTATGTGAAAGATGGCCTGACAGTCGATCGGCGCTTCGAAATCCTGGTTAAAAAAATGGCGTTCTCCGCCGTGAAATTTATGAGGATCGAAGCGCGCGAAGCTCCATCTTGGCCGGGCTTTGCCCGAGACCGGATACGTTGGCGCAGACTGCTCGGACCAATCCCACAAAGCACTTGCAGACGGGGCGAGCCATACGTTTTTTAAATGCCGCGATTACCCCGGCATCCTGACCGGGATGTTGCGGTCGGGAGCTCATGTGCGAGAATCCCAGCTTCTTGAGAAGCGCACCGACATGACGCTCATGATAGTCGACGCCGAACCGCTCTTTGATGACCCGCTGCAGGTCAATTCGGCGCCACCGGACAACGCCATCCACTGCCAGGTTTGGGCCAGCTTGGACGATCTCGACTAGTTCCGCTTTCTGCTCCTCTGACAAACGCGACGGCGGGCCGGCGGACCAATGATCGAACAATCCGTCGGGACCGCCCGCATTGAACCGATGTACCCAATCACGAAGTGTCTGTCGGTCCATGCCACCCATCCGGGCGGCATCGGCTCGGCTCCTGCCGTCCAAGACCGCGGCCAGCGACAACAACCTTCGGCTTTGATTGGCATCTTTGCTCCGAGACGCCAGACGCCGAAGCTCCTTGGACGAATAGTCTTGCCGCATCCTAACCGTCAACGACATGGGCGAATCTCCTCCGCCCTATGGAATCAGCAATCCTGTCCCGTGGATATCACGAACGAGTCAGACACAAGCGCCGGTGGTATTATTCATGGCGCGGGGCTGCATAGTTCATATGAACCGATCAAAAGATCGGACTAGCCGAGTGGCTTGATGCTCTCGAGCAGAAATCACGCCAACAAGGTGGCTGTCGCACTGTCCGCAAAGTAGTGGGAATGGAATGAGCCATCATTGTACGGCTTGGTGCCATGTACGACCGACGAGATCCGATTGTTGCGTGAGGGCGCTGGTCTGAAGAAAGAGAGGCTCGAGAACGTGAAGACGAAAGGCTCGATTAACTCTTTATAAACCCTGCTCAAAAACGTGGGCACTCCCCCAGCGGTTAACCGGCAAGGGACTACCCGTGGAGGCGTATACACATGCGATTAGAGACCGCTAAGGACACGTTCAATCAGAGGCAGAGGTTGCTGCCTTTGGTTGTGAGAAAGGTAACCAGCTGCAGAGCCCGCGACCCCTCACATGCGCCCATTCGCGCAGCATTCCGGTTAAGGGCGGAGACTACTCCGTCCATCAAAGTGGATCGCCCATCACCGATGCGGGCAGTGAACGAACTTACAGAAGCTGCAGCTATCCCTAGCTCATCCAGGATGGGAAAACAGGCGATCCCGGCATGATCCACTCCGAAGCTCGCATCGTTAAACAGCACCATTTTCGGAGAAATTCTGCCGGCATATCCAGCAGAAGGCTGTCCTCCGTGCGAGCCTGTGGCAATTATTTTGCCCCTGTCGCTTTCGCGGGCGAGCGCAACAGAATCCACCGTTACCACGTCCAGACCCTCGACCGACACGACATGGCGTGTCTCTTGCATTTGCTCGGGCCAAGAAGTTGCCGCGCGCGCATCACGAAGTAACTTAGCCGCTTTCTCGCAGCTCATCCCAATTTCAACGCCACACTGTTTCGCAAATCGGTTGACCCGGCTTATGCGGCCTCTTTGCAGCATGTCATCTCCGTCACCGATCCTAGCTGTCCGACCATCTACCGCAGCCATCGCAAAACCAAACTGCTCCGCCCATCGGAGCCCTCCGACGCCTGCCTCTTCCAGGCCAATACCCGCATCGTGCAGAATGGCAGCGTGCGCTCTCGCCTTGAGTGTCAGGAACGTGGTGAACGGAGCTGCGTGAGAGCCGCCAATAACAATCGTGCCCTCCGACGTTTGATCTAACTTCGTAACAGTGCGCACGACCAGTATCGGGATATCTCGGATCATTGGCATTGCTCCGTGTCTGCGCGGCGCGTGGATGGGCGTAGGTAGGCACCATAGACCCCTTGGACAAGCAGGCAAGTCACACCTTTGCTCAAGTGCCTCAAACCGTCAATTGAGAGCTGACACGGCGCGAACCTCCCCGGCTTTTCTCCACCGGCAAGCCGCGCGACTGTCTGTGTGATTCGTTCGAGTGGTTGCGATAGCGATAACTAAACCCTAGATCCTCGATGCAATCCAGGAGCATTCCGGCGCGTTGTTGTCTACGGATCTATTCCGCCGAAGCTGGGGTCCAGCGGCGGCACAAATTTTGCGCAAGTCTTGCTCATCGATATCGTATCCATCCGGGCGAGATTCTTGAAGACAACCCCTTACCTTCCATTATCGTCTCCGGCCACCGCAGAATATCGCCCATTGAAATTATCACAACCAAGTTCTCTCGAGGTGTACTTGTACGCTGCCTGTGGATGGGTCGCGATTTCAGTACCGGACGGCGAAGCTCCGCCAATAGAATCGGGTGAGATGGCGGGCGTTGGATAGGGTTTGCCGCTACGAATTTAATATCTCGGCTTTCGGAACTCGCAACACCATTCTCGTTTAGTCACCACTTCTATCAGTGTGCCTCGCTGTACAAGGGTTATCGTTGATGCGATGCTCTCAGGGTACAGATACATTCCGCTTGTCTATTGGGTCCATCCTGCTGGTCGGACTTGTTCCCCTGTTCCACAGGTCCAAGCGCACTTTCTAACGCCGCAAGAAGTCGAGCATAAGAACATTCACCTCCTTGTGGCGCTCGTATTGAACCCAATGGCCGGCCTCCGGAATCGTGTAGAAGGGAGTGTTGGGGTGGAACGACCGCAACAGCTGGCAGCGATCTGATATGTAACCGCGCGCTGTAGCATCATCTTCGCCCCAAATACCGCAAAGGCGGCCTTCATATTCTCCGAGCACGTCATGAAGGAGGCCCAAACTTGATAGAGGACGGCTCTTCACCCTCGCCATCCGTGTATTACTCGCTTGTATATCTACCGAAGTGCTGTCGATCCGCGATGGGTCGCTGAACATAAACACTGCAAGATTATGAAGATGAACGGCTCGCCTTTCAACTTCGCTGCTGAGGTGCCGCCAGGGCAGAAGCTGGACAGGGGGCGGCCGCCGGACCCTCAAGCCGCCGCTTCCAACCAGTATCAGTGCTTTCATACGAGAAGCACAAGAGCGAACCATCGCCGCCGCAACTGATCCGCCGAACGAAAACGCACCTACAGCATACGCTTCCTGTGATCCGATAAGCTCATCTAAGCCTGCAAGTATCGGCCGGGCAATGGATCCTAACGAGTGGAGGTCGTCCGGGTCATCCGACTCTCCAAACCCAGGCATGTCCGGCGCGAGCACCCAGTATTCCTTGGACAGTTCTTCGATATTTCGAATCCAGTGCTTCCATGTTCCATACCCGCCGTGCAGCAACACAAGCGGAGGGCCATGACCTAAACAATGCCAGGCTACCCGCACCTCACCACAAATCGTTTGAACTCGTTTCATACTGCCAATCTGCATCGAACCTGCTCTCCGCTTGATCGTGTATTAGCTTGGTGTAACTGAGGCTGGGTCTCCACGCATATCCGGCTTGGCCGGGCTGGTCAGGGTGCGGGACCTCCGGCAAGCTGACGGGGAGATCATTGCTCAATGTGGCGACAGATGCCAGATGGGGTGGATGCCAGCCTTTTCCGGCGCCAGCGTTCGGTGCAAATTCGTTCGGATGAAAGGTACGCAAAGGAGAGGTAAGCGTCCATGAAAACGGTCACCATCATCGGGGTCGATTTGGCGAAGAACGTGTTTCAAGTGCACGGAGCGGCAACTGATAGATCAGTAGTTTTCCGCAAGAAGCTATCTCGGTCGCAGTTCCACAGGTTCATGGCAGCGCAGCCCCCTGCATTGTCGCAATGGAGGCGTGCGGCAGCAGGCCTCGTTGTACTGGCCGCCTTTGGTCATTAGTGCCCAACCGAAATATGGACAACCGGTCAGGCAAGACCTGGCAGGAAAACCAGTGGTGGGATGTGCACCTCGAGCGCCGTACCGTGTTGGACCTGACCCGCGCACTTCCATATGGCCCTCGGCCAGGATGAGGCCGCACTGCAAGGCCGGACACACGTCAGCACCGGACCATCTTGTTCATGTTCAACAAGAGACTTTGCTTGCATTCCCTGGGGCGTCCATACACATCCCACCAAACGACCTTGATCCGATCCGCCTGCCTGGCGCGGAACACATAAAGCGAGCTGTTGAACGGACCGGCTCCGGCACTACGCACCAGAACCAACCGAGCCGCCCCGTCCTTTCCGGAAGTCTACAGGTTGGCTGGCCAGGAGCACCTTCACACCACAGGGGATCATACCGAGCGCACGGCGCGAGGGACCCGGCGCAGGTAATCCTCATAAATATCGGCGCCAACCGGATCAGCAGGCCACCAACGACAAGCTCGATGGCAGCAGCTGCCATTGTTCCCGAGCTTGTCGCGCTCCTGCCAGCCAGCTTTACCTCGGCCTTGTCGGCGGCATCAAACCGCCAGCCGAAACAATTGCGACGGTAATTTCCCGATCTCCCGCCCCAGCGCTAACCCGTTCGCCCAGGTTCGAGTCTTCGTGCAACCATCTCTGCCTTGAAATTGTCTGACCACCGCCGACGGCGTGCAACTGGAGCGCCTTCAAACCTATTCGGCATAGCTTCGATCAGATGAAAACTTCTATCCGCACGAGCAGTCGCAGACGTAGAACACGACGCCCATCACCAACGACAGGATGCCCATTACCGCAGCTCTATCCGGCTAAACAATAGTCAGCTTTGCGTTTACCGCGTAGATCGCTACAGCGCGGGCATGCTAGTGGGCTCATTTCTCTGTTCTACCTGCTGGACTCATCGCAATTGATTTTGCGGTTTCAGTGCTGCCTGGCTCCCGCTTGCTCTAGGATAGCGGCAGACGCCTTCTCCGCGATCATAATGGTGGGAGAGTTGGTGTTACCCGATGTGATGAACGGCATGGTGGAGGCATCCACCACTCTGAGGCCCGCGATACCAAATACCTTGAGCGACTTGTCGACAACCGCCATTGGATCGCCAGCAACACCCATACGCGCGGTACCAACAGGATGGAAGATCGTGGTTCCGATATCGCCAGCCACCTTGGCCAGATCGCTATCGGTCTCCAGATGCGCCCCGGGGCGGAATTCCTCAGCGCGATAGCGGGACATGGGAGGCTGGCTCATTACTTTGCGGGCAATGCGGATAGATTGTGCGGCGATCTCTTTATCTTCTTCGGTCGAAAGGTAATTGGGGGCGATTGCCGGGGCGTCGCTCGCCTCCGCCGAGCGGATATGAACGGAGCCACGGCTGGTCGGGCGCAGGTTGCAGACGCTTACTGTAATGGCCGGGAAATTGTGCATGGCATCGCCGAACTTGTCGAGCGAAAGCGGCTGAATGTGGAACTGGATATTGGGAGTTTGGTGCTCAACGGAAGAGCGAGTGAAAGCGCCCAGTTGCGACGGCGCCATGGTGAGCGCGCCACGACGGAGGAACAGGTATTCGGTGCCCATCAGACAGCGCCGGATAAGCGACCGATAGAGCATGTTCATGGTTGGAACATCCGACACCTTAAATATCGGGCGGAGCTGGAGATGGTCCTGCAGATTGGCCCCGACGCCTGGCAAGTCATGGACTACGCCGATGCCGAGGCCCTGTAGCCGAGCGCCTTCCCCGATGCCGGACCGTTCGAGAATAGCGGGGCTGGCGACAGCGCCGGCAGAGAGGATGACTTCCCGGCGGGCCCGAATTGTGCTCGGGACAGCGTCACGCGTCAGCTTAACGCCAATTGCCTTTCCCTGCTCCACGATGACGCTCTGGACCAGAGCGTTGGTGAAAACAGCAAGATTAGGCCGCTTGAGCGCCGGTGCAAGGAAGCCGCGAGCGGCGCTCCAGCGGCGACCGGTCTTTTGGTTCACGTCAAAGTAGCCGCAACCTTCATTGGTGCCTGTATTGAAATCTGACGAGCGCGGAATGCCGGCACTTTCAGCGGCTTCGATGAAAGAATCGAGCACCTGCCAGCGCAGACGTGGCTGTTCGACGCGCCATTCGCCACCGGTGCCATGCAGTGGGCCTTCACCGCGCCAACTGTCCTCATGCTTCTTAAAAACGGGTAGAACCTCATCCCAGCCCCAGCCTTCGAGACCCATGTCGCGCCACCGGTCGTAGTCAGCGGCTTGGCCGCGCATGTAAATCATTGCATTGATGGACGACGATCCCCCAAGCACCTTACCTCGGGGATAGGCGAGGTCGCGACCATTTAGGCCAGGGCTGCTCTCCGTCCTCCACAGCCAGTCAGAGCGCGGATTGCCGATAGCGAAAAGGTATCCAACCGGAATATGGAACCAGATCCAGTTGTCGTGGCCACCGGCCTCTAGTAGGGCGACGCTGTACTTGCCGTTTTCAGACAAGCGGTTAGCCAGAACGCAGCCTGCAGAACCGCCGCCGCAGATGACGAAATCGAATTCCTGGTCTGGCATAAGCTACTTCTCATCGTAATCGGTTGTATGTGGGGAAGTTTATGCGGAATGGGGAAACCTTCAGATATCCCGCGAAAAGCGCGTAAATCTAGCAATAACGCGATTGACTGGAGGAGCTCGCGCTTTTTCTGGGAGTAGAGCGCATAAGCTCGGCCCGCGTATTCGGATCGGATCATGCTTCGGTCAGTCGACGCGTCAATGGAAAGTTCCCATAGGCCCGAAGTTGTGCGAGCGCCTTCGAAGCATCCTCAGCTCCGTTTACGAGCTTCGCTACAATGTCCGCAGTACCCAAACCGGTCGTCGAAATGACGATGCGGCTTTGGGAAATGCCGCCTGCCATCCTCCTGCGATGTGTGCAATAGGTTATCTTGCGAGAAATCCCCCGTCGACTGGAAGTGTATGCCCCGTGATCATCGCGGCCGCAGGAGAGGCGAGGAAGCCTATGGCGTGCGCAACTTCCTCTGGCTCGGCAAGCCGCCGCAGCGGTGTCATGTCCTTAATTCGCTCCATCAGTTCCGGCTGTGCAAGCAATGGAGCGATGAACGGGGTGCGCACATAAGTCGGTGCCACTGCGTTTACGCGGATATGGTGTGCTGCCCATTCCACGGCCAAGGCTCGCGTCATGTTGACCAGCGCCCCTTTGGTCGTCTGGTAGGAGATATTGGGGTAAAGCCCGCCGCCCGACAGCCCCATGATCGAGGCCGTATTGATGATGCTGCCCGGTCGCGCCGCCGCGATCATCTGCCTCGCAGCCGCGCGGGCGCAGAGGAAGCTTCCGGTGACGTTGACGGCGGCGACCCGATCCCAGTCGTCGAGGGGATGTTCAAGGGCGGGGTGGCGCAACGCTATGCCGGCGCAGTTAACCAGAATGGAGATGTTGGACACGGCATCGAAAGTCTGCTCCACGGCACCAGCGTCGGTTACATCGAGTGCCAAGGCCGTCGCTCCGGGGATGTTGGCGGCTGCGGCCTCCGCTTGATCAATGTTCTGGTCCAAGATCACCACGCCGGCACCCATAGCAGCCAGTAGCTCGGCGGTGGCGAGACCGATGCCGCTGGCACCGCCGGTAATCACCGAAATCTGGCCGTCGAGGCGATAGTGGAGGTCGCGCTGAGAGTTGGTCATGTCCTGCTCACGTGAGAGTGCCACCCAGCTCATCCTCGATATGGTTGCGGATTATCTCGTCAAATGAGCCGTCTGCCACGAAGCCCAGCTCCAATGCTCGCCGTGCATCGAAGTCGCGAGGCCAGCCGGCGACGATTTCCTCGATCAGGGGATCGGGCTCCCGCCGGATGAGATTAACTGCCTTGTCCCCCGCGACCCTGCGCAGCGCTTCGATCTGCTCGCCCACGGTGGCCGACAGGCCCGGCATATTCAGGATGCAACGGTGCCCTACTGCCTGCAAATCGATTGTGGCTGCATGGGTAAGGAAATCGATGGCCCGCCGTGGGCTGACATGCCAGTGGCGAACGTCGTCGTTGACGGGCAAAACGGCCTCGCGTCCGACAAGCGGCTCGCGCAATATGTTCGAGAAGAAGCCGGAAGCGGCCTTGTTGGGACGTCCTGGACGGATGCAAACGGTTGGCAAACGAACGCCGATGCCGTCGAGGAATCCTTTTCGGCTATAGTCCGCAAGCAGCAGCTCGCCGATTGCCTTCTGCGTGCCGTAGCTGGTGCGTGGAGTTAGTAAATATTCATCATTGATCTTGTCCGGGAACGGTGCGCCAAAGACCGCGATCGATGAGGTGAATACAACACGCGGCCTGTGAGGTGTCTGCTGGGCCTGCTCTAGAATGGCATCGAACAGGTGACGAGTTCCATCAAGATTAATGGCATAGCCCTTCTCGAACTCGAGCTCGGCTTCACCGGACACGATCGCCGCTAGGTGAAAGATCACGTCAGGACGGCTGGAAAGCCACTCCCGGGCGGTTTCCTGCTGGGCGATATTGCCGCTTTTGATAACAACGGTGCCCCGGAAACCGACAGGTCCTTCGGCGGCGACAACATCGAGCAGGGTAAGTTGCTCTACCGGCTTGCCGCCAAGGGTGCCCTCGCGTGCTATGTTCTCCGCAAGCTTGCGCCCCACCATTCCGGCGGCGCCAACGATCATTACATGCATAAGTGACGACCTTTTCGTGTTCAGGCGAGCCGCAGGCGAACTATGCCGTAAGGCGCCATTGATATCTGGGTAGTATTGGCGGAGGCCAGTGCGTCCAGCAGTGTCGGATCGGCCAGTCCTTCAAGGAAATTACCGGCCTCCAGACGCGCGATCGAAACGGCCGGCCGTTCCAACTCTAGTTCAAGTGGCTGGTCGCCGAGATTGGCCAGCCAGAGTTCCAGGCCCTCTTGTGCGTTAGCGGCAATGCCCAGGATTTGGTTTTCCTCTGAGATATTCAGCTGGCGCATAGGCGCACCCCCAAGGCGGGCCAATCCACGCAACACGTGGTAGACGGGGAAAACTCCGCCTCGCTCGTCAAACACGGGCTGAGGAAAGTCGGCTGGGGCGTAAACTGCACCGGAGGCGCCGACTGGCGAGCCGAGCGCTATGGCAAATGCTCCTCCCGCCGAAAAACGCGCGAAATAGCCCAGCGCCCAAGCCGCGCCAAGCAGGCCCCGCTGACGCGGATCGTTCCGGTTCATCGCCTGGCGGATATTCTGCTGGTTCTCTTTGGGAGCCTCGCCATATGGGTTGGCGCGCATGCCGATGGCCGAAGGGCCGACCGCGTATGGCTGGCCCGAGGCTATGGCCTGCGCACTCCTGGCAATGGCCGGCAGCGCCTGCAAGGTCTCCATAACCGACCGGTCATCGCCGGCATGTACCAAAGCTGAAGTCGTGAAGCTGACGAAATCGAGCGTTTCCGTTGGCGGGCGCTTGCGGTTGAGCTCGGTGAAATAGCTGAACATACCACCGCCTACGCGGGCCGCGGGGAAGGCTGTTCTTGCTGCAGTGAAAAGGGCCACCGGGTCAGGCGCGGGCGGCCAAGGGCTACCGGGTAGGGTGCACTTGAGGTCGGGGGCAGGTGAAAGCATCACCGCGGAGAAGGGATTTTCCATCTCGGCGACCATTTCGCCCAATTGTGCGACTTCGACTTCTGCTCCATCAATGCTCGTGATGACGGCCTCGAGCCATGGCGTCGCACCGATGTCCCTAGCGAACGCGACCTGCGCTTCCAGTTCGGCCCGGCCGTGCCCGCGGCGCGGATCGTGATGGCAGACGAGATGATGTGGGCCAAGTTCGCGTAAAGCCCCGGAGGCTGACTGTGCCGCCTTGGTGTCGTCGGGATCCAGCCCCATGCCAAGCCATGGCAAGGACCCCAATTCGTGTCCAACCGAGACGTGGACAGGCTTGCCCGTAACTGAAGCAGGGACGGTACCGTCCACACCAACGGTGATCCGCTGGTCGATCGTCGTGCCCTTGGCCAGAGTGTATGGCCAGGGCAAGGCCAGAGGGCGCACATAGGTCTTGTAAGATGCGTCCGTCCAGTTGCGCTGGTCCTCCATCTCGAAGGTATCGCCTTCCATGAGGCAGGTGGTCCGCAGTGCGCCCTCGGCGGCCCAATGGGTCAGCTGACGCAGTTCCATCATGGGCTGCAACGGGTCGATGATCGAAGGGAAGCGGCTCTCGACCACACTTCCATCGACATGCACGATCTCGACCTTCTCGCCCGCAACGCCTTCGATCGGGTGCAGGATGACGAAACCGGTTCGGTTGGTCAGAAAATCGGTCTCTGCCGTCCCTTGAGCGGCAAAGACGAGCCTGCCGCTCGCCTCACCCACGATCTGCGCTTCGTAAAAGAAGGCCTGCGCGGCATCGGCGGCTCTAGCCTTGTAGCGCACGCTGAACCTGTCGCCGGTCTCATCTACTTCAAGGTCAGTGATTTCCGCGCCGTAGGTACCCCAGTCCTTGTCGCGCACGATGAAGGACACGGCACGGATCACCTCCACCCCATGGCATCGGACATAGCGCAAATTGCCGTTCTCAAGTTCCGCGGACAGCGGACCCGCCTTCAATTTGCGTGGGGTCGGAACAGCTTGTTCGGTTCCGAAAAGCCGGAGGCCAAGGCTAGGCTTGTTGCTCATCGTTTAGCTCCCTCATCGCCCCGAGCGCCAGTTGATGAGACGATCGGCCAGAAGCGCAACGATGATGATGGAGCCAATGGCAGTGCCTTGCCAGAAGGGCGAGACACTCATCAAGTTGAGGCCATTGCGGATCATCACCATGATAATGACCCCGATCAGCGTGCCTAGGATCGAGCCGCGGCCGCCATAAAGGCTGGCGCCGCCGATGACCACGGCAGCGATCGCATCGAGTTCCATCTGATTGCCGGCTAGAGGGTCAGCGGAGAGAATTTGGGCAATCGAGAAGGTAATCGCGACCGCTGCAAGTGCACCGGAGATCACATAGGGAAGGATTGAATAGAACAGGACGTTGAGTCCGGCCGCCCGGGCGGCCTCGGCGTTGGAGCCGACGGCATAGATTGTGCGGCCGCCTTTGGTGTAGGTGAGATACGCCCACGCCAACGCATAAAGCGCCAGTAGGAACAATACGTTTGCAGGCAGGCCAAATATGCTGGTGTAGACGATGTTGGACAACTCATACGGGATTGCCGAGATCGCAGTCTGTCCGGAGAAGATGTAGGCCAGGCTTCTGGCGATGGCCATCACGCCCAAGGTCACCACGAACGGCGCTAGTCCGAACACTGCAATGAGCACACCCGAAAACAGCCCAATGCCGCCGCCTGTGAACGCTGCCGCCAGGATCGCGAGGGGTATAGGCATCACCTGCAAGGCTAAACCCAAGACAATGCCCGTCAAGCCGGCGACCGAGCCGACTGAAAGATCAATACCGCCGGTCAGGATGACGAAGGTCATGCCGACGGCGACAATGCCTATCACCACCGATTGGTCGAGGATGTTGAGCAGGTTGTTTTGCGTCAGGAAATAGGGTGAGAGCAGCGACAGGATCACGCCCAGCACAAGGGCAAGACCGAGCATCCGCACTTCCAGGCTGCCAAGTATGCGCGCCAACCCGTTACTCTTGATAGCCGTATACGTGGTCATTGATCGACTCCAATAGGGGCTTCTGCGTTGGTGAGGGTGGCGACTCTGATGGCGATTTCATCGGCGTCGGGCAGAGGTCGATCATTGCGCACCGAAAGACCTATCCAGCCCAGGTCATGTCCGCGCTTATTGCGCATCGGGAGGAGCAACGTCGCCACGGCTTTGTCCGGCTCGGGCACAAAGCGGGATTCTCGCTTGGCCAGGGCCTGAGGTATTGCAGTCTGATCGTTCCGCGCTGCCTGTCCGGGCGCAAGATCTATTTCCGGGGCGTCCACGCTCGAAACAGCGCCTAGACAGATCAGCTCTTCGGTACCCAGCAAGGCCCAGAACGCGGTGCCGGCAAATTCCTTGCTCACACTTTGAAGGAACTGCACATTGCGTTCAGTCGAGGTTCTCGGGGCTGCGAGCAAGGTCAACTTCTCCTCGGTGAGGACGCTGCTCGGAAGGTCAGCGATCGAAAGTCCGTCGCTCATCACCACCACGCGCTCGCACACACCAAGTAGCTCGCTGAAATCCGACGAAATGACGATAACCGCTACGCCCTGCTCGGCGATGTCGCGAAGGATTGCATAGATCGAGCTCCTTGTGCCGATGTCCACCCCTTTGGTTGGCTCATCGAGGATCAGGACGGTTGGCTCCACCAGGAGCCACCGCGCAATGATGACTTTCTGCTGCATGCCTCCAGAGTATGTAAGCAGACTTGTGTCGAGGCGGTCCGGCGGAAGGCCCAGGCGTGTGAGCAGTTCGGTAATCTTAACCTGACGAGAGCCGTAGCCCAGCCCGACCCCGTTGCGCATGCCCATATGAGCAAGCAGGAGGTTCTCCTTGACTGTAAAATCGGGAACGATGTTCTGCGCCCGACGGTCTTCGGCGACCAGACCAATGCCCAGACGCATTGCTTCGGCCGGCGTTCGCGGGTTAATGTCCTTGCCATGCATCTGGATCGTGCCGCCGTCCCGAGGACGCAGACCGAACAATGCCTCTACGGCTTCAGAGCGCCCGGCGCCGATCAGTCCGCCGAGGCCAAGCACTTCACCACGGCGCACAGCGAAAGAGACATCGCGAACCGCCGGCTTGGCCGCAAGGTTCCGCACCTCGAGCACGGCAGGCCCGGCACTCGCTGGTGCTACGGGGTCGCGGCGAGCGTAGATAGCCCCCAGATCCTTGCCCACCATGTGCCTGATGATGTCTCCCTGCGCCAGCCCGGAGGTATCGAGGTTACCCGCGACCGTCTTGCCCTCGCGCATGACGGTTACCCGGTCCGTAATTGCGAGCACTTCCTCCAAGCGGTGAGACACAAAAATCAACCCGCAGCCGTCATTGCGCATACGGGACATGATGTCGAAAAGGCTATCGACCTCGGAGGGGCTAAGGGAAGAGGTGGGCTCGTCAAAGATGACAAGGTTGGCGTCAAGCGCAAGGGCCTTTGCGATCTCAACCAGTTGACGCTGAGCGGCAGAGAGCCGCCGGACCTCCGTGTCCAGCGCCAAGACGTGATCGTGGCCTAGGCGCGACAGGATTGCGTGGGCGCGCGTGTTGAGATCGGAGTAGGACAGCCGACCACGGGTGCCGAACTCCGGCATGAAGATGTTCTCGAGAACAGAAAGATCCGGTGCAAGGCTGGTTTCTTGCGCCACCAGAGCGATACCCGAGCGCAAAGCATCTCGTGTCGACCGGATTGCAAACGGCTTGTCACGATAGGTGATCGAGCCACTATCGTGTCTGATATGCCCGCTGATGATGCGCGACAAGGTGGACTTGCCTGCGCCATTGGCACCCAACAGGCCGTGGACCTCTCCGCTTTGGATTTCCAGATTGGCGCCGGCAAGAGCCTGCGTGCTACCGAAGCGTTTCGCGATATCGGATGCAGCAAGCATAGCCTGCCGGACAGTGCTTTCCGACGCTACGCTCATGTCCTGTGGATCTTTCTTTGAGCCGGCCCGCATCCGCAGGAACACGGGCCGGCGATCGTTGTCCGATGGCTTGGGTGGATTTATTCGAGCTCGTTGGCGAATACAGTCCGTTCGATTGTCGGAAGCATCTCCTCGATGTTCGACGACGTCACGATCACGATCGGGACCAATATTTCCTTCTCGACCTCTTCACCAGTCAGATGATCTATCAGTGCCTGGCCAGACGTTTCGCCCATCAGGAAAGGTTGTTGCATGCCGGATGCGACAAGTTCACCGGACTGGAGCAGCGGAACAAACTCCGGAATCCCGTCAAAGGCGGCAACCAGCACTTCCCCATCGCGACGGGCTGCCCGGATGGCTCGCAATGCGCCAATGGCCGGTTGGTCAGTCTGGATGAACAAGCCGCGCAAGTCCGGATTGGCCGTCAGCATGTCCTGTGTGAAACGGAAGGTTTCATCAGCCGTATAGGTCTGCATCTGCTGCAGACCCGCATCGCCGGTGATCCCTGCCTCATTCATGGCATCCTTGAAGCCCTTGGTGCGTGCCTGACCATTCAGCCGAGCCTGGGAGATTGACACGATACCGACTTTGCCGGCCTCCCAGCCCTTTTCGGTCATCGCCGCGGCCAGCGCCTCGCCGGTGCCATGGGCACCTTCATAATTGTCCGAGATGATGAAGGAGACGTAGTTGCCGCTGTTAGTGCCGATGTCGGCGATGACGGCCGGAATGCTGGCCTGTTCCGCGAGTTGAAGCACGCTTGGTGCTGTCGAGCTGTCGGTGGGCGAGAGTACGATCCCCGCGACACCGCGGGCTATTGCGTCCTTGGCGTTCTGCAACTGTGTCTGGGCGCTATTGGCCGAGTCGAGCACCTGATAGCCGTAGCCATTTTCCGTGGCGACGGATTCTACCCCCTTCGACAAATACCGCCAGAATGGCAGATCGAGGCCGGGCGTGAGATAGACAATGTCCCCGGATTGGGCTTGAGCAGGCACGATGCCGCCTACAACGAAGCCAATAGTCGTCGCGGCGGTTGCCGCCATTGCGAGAAGTCTGCGTCTGGTCGTCATAGTTCCTCCCTAAACTTATATACGATGCCGGCGGCGTTATGATCTGATGTTGGTGTCAGCCCCCAGCATCCTGCGGGTTGAGGCGTAGATGCGCTCCTCATGCGCGGCGAACGCGGCCATAGCAGCCTCCCGGTCGCGCCTACCTAGCGCGCCCACAATGGCTTGATGATCCGCGAAGCTCTCCTGGATTGCGCCTGGCTGCGACACGGCGCGCCGGCGGTAATCCATCATATAGGTGTATAGGTCAGTGACGATGTCGGCGAGCAGTGGGTTGCCGCACTCTCGGTAGATCGTGACGTGAAACTCACGGTCACAGATAAGAAAGCGGACTGGATCTGCGAGGCAGGACGATTGCGCTTCGAGTGACTTGTGCAGACGGTTCAGGGTGCCGGCGGAAATGCTCGCAGCAGCGTCTCCGACCACCTGCTGTTCGATCAGCAGTCTTGCTCCATGCACGGCATGAACATCGTAGCTGTCAACGTTAAGCCGGTTGGTTATGCCCACATACATGCCAGAGAAGTCGGCGTTCGCGACCCGAGTACGCAAGCCGTGGCTGACGTCCAGGATGCCTCGTGCTGCCAGTGTCTGAATGGCGCCGCGAACGGTCTCTCGACTCACGGACAGAGCAGCCACCAACTCCCGCTCGCTCGGTAGATCGTCACCCTCGGATAGAACGCCTGATGCAATCAAGGCGGCAATCTTGTCGGCGATGACGTCCTTGATCGTCCGGCGCTCAAGCTGTCTGCCCAGACCAGTCGATTTATCTAGCAGTAGCTTATGAGCAGTCCGTGGCACTCTCCCCTCCTGATCCAGTGGACCGACCACCAGACCAGTGTACTTTGCGGGGCAGCGCGCCAGCTGTCAAGCCGTCGTAAGGGGCAGAGCGCCGATCAAAACAGGGTCTTCGTTGCCATGCCGGAATGGCTATTTGCGCAACGCGTCAGCCTGTTGGCTGGTGAGCGGGCGGATATTCTTGCCGTCGAGCATCAGAAACAGCTTGGCCGTTTCCTCGAGTTCCTCGATGGCATATTGCGCCTCGCGCAGTGAGGCGCCGGCAACGACCGGTCCGTGATTGGCCAAAAGTATCGCATGGTGCTTTCTGGCTTCAATCTGCACGGCACGAGCCAACTCAGCATCGCCTGGAGCATAATAGGGGACTAGCGGTAGGCGGCCGACGCGCATCACGTAATAGGCGGTGAGCGGCGGCAGTACGTCGGCCGGCGAGACATCCGCCAGAATGCTGGCCGCGACCGAATGGGTCGAATGCAGATGCACAACCGCATTGTCGGACCTGCGTTCGCAATACATGCAGGAATGTAGAAACGCTTCCTTGGTCGGCTTGTCGCCCGAAAGGTGCATGCCCTTACCGTCCAGCAGCGATAGTCGGGCAGGGTCTAGATCGCCAAGGGAGGCATTAGTTGGCGTCATTAGCATGGAGCCATCTGAGAGGCGCATGCTTATATTGCCGGTGGAGCCGGCGGTCAGGCGCCGGTCGAACAGGGATCGACCGACTGCTACGATCTCGTCTCGACTTTTGGTCTGTTCGGAGACGATCCCACTCATCGAACCAGCTCCCAAGCCTTGAGGAAGAAGTCGTCACTGCCGAAGTTGCCGGATTTGAGCGCCAGCGCTACTGGGCAATCGTCCCCATGCGAGCGCGTCCATGGCACACCGGGATCGATCTCGGGACCGATCTGCAGCGCCGTTATGCCGAGCGCACCGACGACGGCACCCGAGGTCTCGCCGCCGGCAACCAAGAATTTGTTGAAGCCGTTTTCGTGCAGGCGCCCGGCAACTGCTGCAAGGAAGTCCTCCACCAGAGCGCCGGAGGCATCGCGGCCGAGCTTATCCTGCACAGAGGCAATCACGGCGGGATTGGCGCTGGAATAGACCAGCGGCGGATTCCCTTCACGGTGAGACAGCACGAAGGTGACAACGTCTTCTACGGTCATCCGGTGCTCGGCAATGGCAAAAGCGTCCAGTTGGAAGGATGGGGTGCCAGCGGCAATCGCGGCAGCGACCTGGCGCCGTGTGGCCGAAGAGCAGGAGCCAGCCAGGATTACGGCCCCTCCGGACGGCACATGGACGGCTTGGGTGTGCGCAACGGCTGCATGCCGGCCAGTGAAATTAGCCGGGAGGCCAAGCGCCACGCCGGAGCCCCCGGTGATCAGCCTCATTGTTTTCGCAGCGCGACCGATGGCCCTTAGGTCGTCGTCAGTGATGGCGTCGACGATGGCAATGCCACGGAGCTCGGCAAAGGCCTGTTCCAGCTGGCCCACCGACCCGGCCACGACATCCCGGGCAATCAGCGACACTGGAGTACTGGTCTGGCGTTGAAGCACGCGAACCAGATTTGCGTCGTGCATCGGGGTCAGGGGATGATTCTTCATACTGCTGTCGGACAGCAGCAGGTCGCCGACAAACAGATGGCCCTTGAACAGGGTACGTTTGTTGGTTGGAAAGGCGGGGCAGGCAACGGTGCGGGTCTCGCCCAAGAGCTCGAGCAGGGCATCAATTACCGGACCGATATTGCCTTTGTCCGTCGAGTCGAAGGTTGAGCAGTACTTGAAGAATAGCTGCTGCGCGCCGCCAGCAAGCAGAACTTGGGCCCCAGCGACGGATAGCGCGATTGCCTCCGCGGCTGGAATGGTGCGGGACTTCAGAGAGACCACAACGATATCGGCATCGCCAAAGTCGAATTTGGCATCGGGAACGCCGACGACCTGCAGCACACGCATGCCCTCGCGCGAAAAGGTCAGCGACAGGTCCGTTGCGCCGGTCAGGTCGTCCGCAATGGCGCCGATATACATGGCAATCCTCCGGGTTTCAGGTCAGGCGGTCTCGCCTGCGATAATATCGAAGCCAGTGTCGATCACCCGGCCTTCTGGCTCCGGGGTCGAGGATTGCAAAAAGGTCTCTACAGCAATCTGTCCGATCAGGGCACGGTTAGAGCGGATGGTGGAGAGCGGCTGCGGCAGGGCCTGCGCAATATCGAGGCCGTTGAAGCCAAAAATGCCTAACTGATCACGCAGCGTAATGCCAGCAGCAAGGCAGTGATAGACTCCTCCCACTGCCAGATCGTCATTGGCGAAAACGACCACCTCACACTCAGGGTAGTTGGCGAGCAGGGACTGCAAGCCGGCGCGACCTGCCAGAATGGAGCTAGCGCCGTTGCTGAGCTGGATCCGAGGAGGCGCCATGCCAGTCTCTACAAGCCATTCAATCAGGCCTTGGAGGCGTTGGCCGGCGCGGTGATCGCGCTTGATGTCGTGCCCGACAAAACCGAAGCGGCGATAGCCGCGCGCCAGCAGGTGCTTGGCGGTGGCCATACCTGCGGCATAGTGAGAGAGGCCGATGGCAACATCGATCGGGCGACCGCCAACATCCATGATTTCAATGACGCGGATGCCGGCGCGTTCCACCAGGCGCACGGTTTCACGGCTATGCTGCAATCCGGTCAGGATCATCGCCGCGGGCTTCCAAGCCAGGATGGAACGAACCAGGTGTTCCTCGGCTTTGGCGTCGTAATCGGTAACACCGACGACCGGCTGGTAACCGGAGCGGACCAGAGCGGCATTGATGCCGGCCATAACCTCGGGAAACACATTGTTGGAAAGGGAAGGCAGCACGACCCCTACCAGGTTGGAGCTCGAGGAAGCGAGGGTTCCCGCGAGACGGTTCTGCACGTATCCAGTGCGGCGCACGGCTTCGAGCACTCTGTCACGCGTAGCTGCACGGATCGGACCGGACCCACGCAGCACACGGGACACAGTTATCTCGCTGACCTCGGCGAGGCGGGCGACGTCGCGCAGCGTAACGGCATTGCTGCTCAAGACCCAATCCCCATGACAGCGCAAACACTGAAACTTGATAACGAGCTTCGCGCGGCGTATCAAGCTTATGATATCGCTGTCACCAGAGGCTTCTATGTCGCAAAAAATTGCCGTGATTGGCTTAGGCTCAATGGGTATGGGAGCGGCTTTATCCCTGCATCGCGCGCGCTTCGCTGTCGCTGGTTGCGACCTTAGCCCCGATCTGCGGGCCCGGTTTATCGAGGCCGGTGGAAGCGCCTCCGAAAGTGCGATCGAAGCCGCCGCTGGCGCTAGCGGCGTAGTGGTAATGGTGGTTAATGCTGCGCAGACCGAAGCGGTGCTGTTCGGCGAGAACGGTGCGGCGGCCGTTATGGCCAAGGGCGGGGTGATCCTGTCCTGCGCCACCATGTCGCCGGACGATGCCCGGCGCCTCGCTAACCTGGCAGAATCGCAGGGCCTGCTTTATCTAGACGCCCCGATCAGCGGCGGCTCCATCAAGGCGGCAGCCGGAACAATTACGGTAATGGCTTCTGGCTCGCAGGCGGCCTTTGCGGCTGCCCGTCCGGTGCTGTTGGCCATTGCTGAAACGGTGTATGAGCTTGGCGATGCCGCTGGGTTAGGGGCCGCCTACAAGATCGTCAACCAACTGCTGGCGGGCGTGCACATCGCAGCCGCTTGCGAGGCGATGACCTTTGCCAGCAAGCTCGGGTTGGACTTGGACTCAGTTTATAAGGTGATTACCGCCTCGGCAGGCAATAGCTGGATGTTCGAGAACCGGGTGCCGCATATTCTCGACAACGACTATTCGCCCCGCAGTGCAATTGACATCTTCACCAAGGACTTGGGGATCATTGCGGCAATGGGACAGAAGGAAAATTTCCCACTGCCGGTAGCGTCGACGGCCTTGCAGCTTTTCCTCGCCACGGCCGCAGCCGGCATGGGGCGCGATGACGACGCCTCGGTGGCCCGGATGATTGCCCAGGTGACAGGACTCACCTTGCCGCAGCGCAAAACGACCTGATCGGAGCCTTGCCATGCCGCGCTTTGCCGCCAATTTGACCATGATGTTCAACGAAGTGCCTTTTCTCGATCGCTTTGCCGCCGCGGCCAGAGCCGGGTTCGACGCGGTGGAGTTCCTGTTTCCCTATGAGTACCCGATCGAAGTGGTGCAAGATCGGCTGCGACAGGCGGGGCAAAGGGCTGCGCTGTTCAACATGCCCCCGGGAGACTGGGCCGCGGGCGAGCGCGGCATCGCGGTGTTCCCCGAGCGCCAAGCGGAGTTCAGCGCGAACCTAACCGAGGCACTCAGCTATGCCACGGCACTCGGCGTGCCGCGCCTGCACATGATGGCCGGCATCGCACCGTCAGACGATGTTTTTGCCCGCACGCGCTATTTTGCGGCACTGGGCGAAGCGGCTGAGATAGCGGCGGCGCATGGCATCGACGTGCTGCTAGAGCCGCTCAACACGCGCGACATGCCAGGCTATTACCTCAACAGTTTCGACATGGCAGCGGAGATCATTTCCGAAGTAGGACGGCCGAATGTGAAGCTTCAGTTCGACATTTATCACTGTCAGATCTTACATGGCGACGTGACCACAACGTTGCGCAAGTACCTGCCAATCACCGGCCATATCCAGACCGCGTCAGTGCCGCTGCGGCACGAACCTTGTACCGGAGAGCTGGACGATTCTTATTTGTTTAGGATGATCGATGAGCTCGGTTATGCGGGCCACATCGGCTGCGAATATCGTCCCAAGGCCGACACGATGGAGGGATTGCGTTGGTTCCATTCGAAGGGACTTGGGCGTTAAAATGCGGCCGGCCGAATTGGGCGCCGCTCTAACTAAGCCTAAGTGGCAATTCGCAACATGTTCAAACTTTTCGAGCGTGGCGCAGAGGCGCAAGCATCCGAAATGAACGGCATCTACGCGTAAGAGGCGTCTACGCCTACAGCACGTTCCTCTCGTGGGACGCAGGCCACACCACCTTTGACATTGGTCTGTTTGGACCATCGGCGTAGCAGCGGAAATCAATGCTTTTGCCTTCGGTAGTTGGCTAGCGGCACGGCTCACACCCGGTACGATGAGTGCGTCGGGCGCTTCGCCGGGGTTCTGCGCTGGAGATGACCCAAATCGGTTTCGCTGCCTACCTTAGTCATCATATCCCCACCGCAGTTGTGTTCTAGTGTGACCGGTGCTTGTGCCGCATCGCCCGGGCTTGTCGCGGGCCTGTTCATCCTCTCCTCGTGGCAAGTCCACTGCATATCGCGGAGCGCAAGTTGTCTAGAGAGCTGCCTTCAGAAAAGGTCACCTGCGCAATCGCTGAACGTGCCTTCGGCTGGCGGCAGCCACAGCGCGCCGGTTCACAACAGGCACCGCGTTCTTCGTCTATGAGGTAACTTCTGGAGCGGGCCAGGCCGCTGTGCGTATTGGCCTTGCCGAACAAGCTGGCGTTCTTCAGCAAGGATTGTTGTTGTCGGCGCAATTGAAGCCCCTGGGTGTGCCGCTCCCCGCAGTATTGGGCCATGGCGAACACGCAGGCTTTCCATATGTGTTGATGACGCGCCTTCGAGGTACCGATCTTGGCCATGTTCTATATGTCCTGTCGACAGATCAGCTCCGCCATATCGCCAGAGCGGTCGCGGATGCACAGACAGCAACTGCTCGACTCGAGCAGTGGCGCCGGTTTTGGCTATGCGTCAAGGGCCGCCGAGGCCCCCCATGCGAGCTGGACGGATGTAGTTCGGGCTCATGTAGAGCGCTCTCGAGGAAGGATCGTCGTGAACGGGTTGTTTTCCGCAACAGCCGTCGACCAGGTTAGCTCTCTGCTGACCAAATTTACCGCGAGGCTGCATGTAGTGGAGCCCGTACTCTTCCTTCATGACACGACAACCAAGAACGTCATTGTTTCCCCGGAAGGATATCTGTCAGGCATCGTGGATGTGGACGACCTTTGCTACGGCGATGCCCGTTACCCCGCTGCGCTCACCGCTGCCGCCTTGCTCGACAGCGGAGGGCCAAGTGACTATGTCCACGCTTGGTTAGCTCATGCTGAGCAGGCTTGGACGGACTGTTTGAGTTTTATGTAGCCACATTCTTGTTGGACTTCATGTCTGAGCACGGCATGAGGTTCAACGGCAATGAGGTGGCGTCGCTGGTCCAGGATCGAGAGAGACTGGCTCGGCTATTCCAAGAGGCCGTCTCCGGTGCCGAAGCCGAAGCCTAGTGCTGGCAATAAGAGCGTGACGCGGTGCTTTTTCTAATGAGATGCGCAATGGGTCGCAAACCGCCAAGCAGCAATGCGCCCAAGTCCTGCCGCTCAGGCTGCCATTGCGACTTACCGAAAGCTGCCGGTTCGCTGAATAGCCCAATGACGGCTTTGGGGCGGTTTGCGAATGGTCAGCTTTCGGGCCAGATCAGACCCATAGCTGAGTCAGCAGGTTCAAGAACGGCGGACATTAGCGCCGCAATCCTCAAAGCGTTAACCACTTAATCCACTCACTAATGATTTCGTTTCGGACCAGATGCCAACTGTCCTTGTCGCATGCACAGATCACACTGCCCGTTCCAGCTTGGCACTGTAGCATCCGCTCGTCATAGCGGGTCACCAACTCTCCACGATCGAGATGACTTAGAGGCTGTTCTGAGGGCGATGTGGTGGGGTCAGTTGATGAACCGAGCCAAGAACGGTCCAGAGCCGCAGCGTTTGCGCATGTTTGCTGATGGTCTGGAGTCCCTGACGCAAAGCCATCCACACAAACGTGTTCCAGTCGGAGGGCCAATTTCCTGCGGCCCGATGCCCGACATGATCCTCTTGTTGGGTGCACAGGTGGCGCCTTCGGGAAAGTGGATCAGTCGCACACCGGCTCCATGAGCTGCGGTCATGAGACGGCGGATCTCCGTCACCTTCTGCATCAGATCCGGCAATTCCATACCGTGGCGCTTAGCTTCGGCCGCTAGCTAGGTGCGGAACTTCGCAGCGAGCGGCACGCGCACGTCAACGTAAGTGAAACGCGGATCGCTGCTCTTGGGAGCAATGCCCCAATGACCGACCATGCAGGCTATCTGGTCGGGGGTCGTGCCGTCCGCTAGTTCGGCCGCGATCGAGGTGCCGCTGTGCCCTGGGCCTCCTCGGCTTCGGTCCACACCGCTGTGCCATTCACCGTCTTGCCTGTCATCGCAAGCCTGGTGCGTTGCCGCTCTGCCGGCATGGCGCCGCGGGCCCACCAGTTCACCCTCGACCTAAACACACTACGCACCTCGGACTATGCACATCACACGTGCTCTACGGGAAACGGCATTTTGGTCGCTGTCAACTGCGACACTGGGGATGATCACGTGGCCCTCCTGTTGACTACAGCAGCCGCCGAACGACTAACTGGCTGCTGAGGAATCAGGGGTAAAACATGAAGTGGTGGCGTATACGCAGGCTGGCGAATGCTGGCGCCTGGTCGCTCATGCTTGTCGGGGCGGGCATGATAGGCGGCCTACTGCTTTCCACGGCCCTTGTGGGTATCCCTCGCGCAGAGCACCTGCCCATCCTTGGTCCATACTCCATTGAATACCTCGATTTGGCCACACAGCGCAGCATGAGTGATGCTGCTTGGTTCATGGCCTTTGTGGCGATCGTATCCACAATGGTGGGGGCCTTCGGCCTGGTTCTGCTTGCGAGAACCCTGCAGGAAACCAGGAGCGGAGCGCTGGCGGCCCTTCAGGGGGCTCGAGCCAGTGAGATCGCGGTCAGGCCATTTCTATTGGTGGAGTTTGCAAGCGCATCCATCAAGGGTGGAACGCTGAGGATAGACTATAAGGTTAAAAATTCCGGGGTTTCCCCAGCGTACAACGTCGCCTTCAGGGTGACGTTGCTCACCAAAGCTATTGATGGTGACACGGCGCGAGAAGCTTCAAGCACTAAGTCCCGGTCCGACATAGCTGCGGGAGTTGTGAAAGAAGCCTTCGCTGAGTTCGACCCCTATCTTGCAGCCGAGGTATCCGATGACCGGGGGACGTTCGAACTCGAAATCCACATAACGCTCATTTACCAAGACGCTTTCAAAGTTCGGCATGAAGAGACAAGCAAGTACGGCCGATATCTCAGCTACTACGACCTGGGTACGAACGTGCACCTGTATCGGGACGTGGGCGGAATCATCCGTTGGGGTGATTGACCGGGTGTTCGATTCCGTCGCAACGAACTGGTGATTGATCATGGGTGCGGCTCGACCGGTCGGTTGGATTGCACGGACTTGTTGCCGCTTCATTTGCCTCCTGGAATTGGAATGCGGTGTCCGGGCCGATCCTGCCTACTTCTGGCATCGCTGATGCCGATTCATGAAAGCGGGGACTTGCCGGGCATGTCGCTGTCGGCGAGTGTATCGCGAGCAAGATATTGGAAGCGGGCATGCGCTACCTGCCGCACATCGAGAAGGCGATATCCCGCCTCGGGTACATCAAGCCCGAATATGCGCCCGCCTTGGCGATCTTGATGGAAGAGAATGAAGGCCATCATCCCCATAAGATTGGCAGGCTATTTCGCCAAATCGGCATCCAACTGTCTGCGCAGTCAAAACGAGATCTGGGAATTAGGGCTAACGCCGATATGACCGTTGAGGCGATCGATGCTCTTACGGAGAAAGGCCGAACAGCCCCGCTCAAGGGGCTAGAGGCGACCTTACTGGACGCGCAGTTCTCCTACTTCCGAGAGCGGAGTGTTCGGTCGGGATTAACGTCAGGCCGAGACCGTTTCAAAATAGACGGCATGTTTACGCTGGAGTGCGATGGTTGTCGCCGCCTTGATGGAGAGATCGCAACAAGCGCTTTCCTGTCAAAGCTTCCTCCACCTGACTGTCAGAAGGAGGCCTGCGCGATCGGAATACAACTGAACATCGACTTCATACAAGAACTTGTCCACAAAGAGCGGGTGAGGGAAGCGGCTCAGAAGAAGGGGCTGCTGGCGAGAATTTTCAAGCGCGACTGATCACGCCGGTCCTATGTCTATTCACCCTATCGCACTATCGGGTCTAACACGGATCCAGTGCCTACACCCATCAACCGGGAATGTAGCGCAACCGCTTCGGACTCAGACAGGCTAGCGATACAGTCGGCCACGAACCTAGCTGGGCTATTCTCTGCTATCTTTCGCAAATAGCGGAGTCGGTGAGGCAGAAACGCTGGATATTCCTTGCCTGCGTCCAGCTCGTCTTTTAGCGCACCGAACAGATCGGTGACTATCTTTTTCTGCCCGTGCTGTTGAGCGGCAAGGGTCGGGCTGCCAATGATATAGTCTCGAGTGATCTGCTTGAGGATCAGAACTTCATCGACCTTGTCTTGGTCAAACTCTACCGCACGATTGGATGTGAGGTCATCATTGATGCGGATAGCGCCCATGTACTTGCCGATGAGTTGAGAGGTCATGCGGCGCAGCTGTTCGCGTTGCTCACGTGTGCCTTCGTACTGGGTCTCTAAGAGTACGGAGTAGGTGCCCCCAAGGAACTCTTTAAGACGAAGATATGCCGCGGTTAAGCGTTGCCGCTTAGGATCATACTGCCCTACCCCACCACTGGCATGATCAATGATCTTCTGGTCTTCCTGAAAGACGCGCTGCCAAGGTAAGGCGTTGCAGCGGTGGAAATCTTCCAGATCGTGGACCGAGTAGGCCACGTCGTCGGCCCAGTCCATAAGCTCTGCTTCGAGCGTCTTTTCAGTGTGCTGGTGAAACTCGCGAGCAAACTCAAAATCTTTTGTTTCAGCTCGATAGGCGGACCACTTTTTGGAAGCCTTCCCCTCACCTGCCCTAAACCAGGGATACTTAAGGCTTGCGGCCAAGGTTGCCCTAGTAAGGTCAATGCCGTCATGTTCAGGAAACCTGATGGCCAGTTTGGTCACAATTCGGAAGGACTGAGCATTACCTTCGAAGCCATCAGCATCGGATGGCTTCACAAGAGCATCCAGAACAGACTCGCCCACATGCCCGAACGGTGGATGGCCCAAATCGTGCAGCAAACAGGCTGCCTCGACAACTTCCGGGTCTAGGCCTCGGTGCTTAGCTGACTCTGGTTGCTCCTTGAGCAGCTTCTGGGCGAGACGGCGGCCAACTTGTGCCACCTTGATGGTGTGCTGCTGACGAGTATGGAAAACCCCAGCTTCGCCAGCACGCACAATCTGAGTTATTCCAGCTAGTCGATGGAATGCAGATGAGTAGAGAAGCCGATCGCGATCCCGCTCAAACTGCGCCCGCTGCTCATCGCCAATTGGACGTGGGCTTACAGCCGCCAGCTCATGCCGACGGTGCTCACGATCCTCCGGAGACCACGCTGGAATCAGGCTGCGACCATGTCGTTAGATGCGGTAAGGGTCCAGTCTTTGGCCACTACAATTCGGCCGCGCTCTGTAGCGCGTTGAATGGCAAGTTGACTGTCAGGCCGTGGATGGCCAGCCTGCACAAGCGCATCACACAGCGCGCGTGCAGAAATACCAACGCCCATCTTACGCAGTACACCAACCACTTCGTCGTCAGAAGGAACTTCCGAATAAGCCATGATCGATCACCTCAACTGCATTATGACGGACGGCCGTTACGAAACCGCAAACGGACCGGGACAACGTGCGCACCGTACATTGGTTCGTTCGCGCGTTTCGCGCAAGTAGCTTCCCGCTAATTCGCGACCCGTATACCGGGTTATGCATACCGCGCAAGCTTAATCACCAATCGTTGCCGGACGTATATAGGTGCAGTTGAGTATCGGCGACATCACGAATGTGTTTCGCCAAACGCGGGCGCTCCACACCAAGCCGCCTCCAATACCGCAGGACGGGCCGGCGAATTAGCCGTACAGCACTGCTCCAAACAGGCCCTCGCGCCACAGCGTCTCCGCACCGCTCACCTGTAGCGAGGTGAAGTCGCGAGGGTCATTGAACAAGGATGTTTGCGCAACAGCGATGCGCATTGAACGAACCAGGGTTGTATCCGTCGATCGGCGGAGATGCCGTAGCGCTGCCGCGTAAGACTCTCCTGTTTTTGCTGCGCGGGCTCGGACACAGCGCTTGAGGTTGCCATTCTGGTTCATGACAGGGCCTTTCACGTCTCGAACGCAGCTCCCTAGCAACTCGCCCGAGACGATCGGACCAAGATAACGACCCGAGACAGCAGTCCCTTTGCCTCCGTTCAGACCTTGCTGGGGAAGGTCTGAGAGGTTGGGCGCAGGCCACGTCGACAGCGAGGATGTCGGCTCGCTCAGGATTAGTCAATCGGGTGTGCTTCCAAAAGCCTCAGACGGTGTCAGGTCCGCTTTTCGGTAGCTAGCATACAGCCTGAACGGCAAAGATGGGGCGCTTCCCGCCGGTCAGCAACGCGCCCCTTTTCAGCCATTTGAAGCTCTCCTGAGAACTCCTGAAAGCTGCCCGTCACCCGACGCCAGCGAGGTTAGCGCCGAGGCAGCGGGTCCGGCTTCCGGCCGGTGTCCTTTGAGAGCTAAGGTATGATCCCTTCAAAAGGACAGAGCATGAATATTCACCAGGTAAAGACTGACATTGCCAGAGCGCAGCTCGGCGCCGCTACTGACATGTTTCTCCGAGACAGGGATCCAATATCCGTTCACGCCCTGGCATGTGGAGCCTGCGAGCTTCTAGAAGGCGTCGGCCAAGATAGGAATGTCGAGGTGCTCTCAGCGCTTGTGTTGAAGCTCAACCCAGAGATGAAGCTTGGGAAAGTCGTTCGCCTGCGTAACCAGTACTGGAACGCGATGAAGCACTTCTATGAGCAAGATAAAAAGACTGTTCGCGAAGATGCGGAGCTCCTCGCTGACTTCAGTGATGTGCAAAACGATACAGTCATTTGGGAAGGGTGGCATGACTACCAGGCATTAACCGGCACGCTGCCGGTTGAAGCGCAAGTACTGCAGGTCTGGTACTTCGCGATCAACGAGGACAAGCTTGCCCCTGAGGTGGACAAAGGTCCCTATCGACAAGTTTTCCCGAACATTCAGTTTAATCACAGAATTGAGCAAAAGCGGCGCTTGAAGCGAGCTTGCGAGAAGTTCAGCAAAGATCGGCAAATCATGGCAGATCCGAAAACGGAGAACAGGCCTCTGCTAAATCGGCGCATTGGATAGCTATTATCCCGTATCACCCTGTCTATGCAGTCACTTTGCGCCCCATACTGGCCGGGAAGAGAGCTTCGCCGACTTCCTGGAAGCAGACGTGCGAGTTAGGTTGGGCTATGAGCAGGTCCAGCATAGTGCATGCGGTTGGTTTAACCTTCGAGGCTGCCAGATGAACGCTGAAGTGGCTGGGACAGAAGGCTATGGCGAGCATGCGGTTGAGCTTGTCGAGAGCTGGCAGCAATTGTCTTTCACCGATCGACCCAAGCAGGTGCTGCAGCTCTTTCCGCAGCGTCCTTCGCTGATCATCGATATTGGCGCAGGCATAGGGGTGGATGCTGCTGGCCTTGCTGCTCGGGGTCACAAGGTTGCGGCTGTTGAGCCGGTCGCTGCGCTACGCGAGTCAGGTCGGCAACTTCATCCATCCCAGAGTATCGAGTGGGTCACCAACGCGCTGCCCAGTCTTGGAACACTTATGCCTCGCGCGGGAACCTTCGATCTGGTCCTGCTTTCAGCTGTTTGGATGCACCTCGACGAAGGAGAGCGAAGGCGTGGTATGGGGCGGGTTTGCGCGCTCCTGCGCGAAAACGGACGCATCATCATGTCGCTCAGACATGGGCCGGTTCCAGACGGCCGGCGCATGTTCCCGGTGACGCACCTAACGGAGCGATTGGCCTCGTTGCGCGGGCGTTTGGGCGAACTCGAGGAGATTGGCCGACAGCTGCAAGCTGCGCCCGATGAGCAGATCTCGCTTACCGATCCAGACGCGCGGGCCATGGCGACCGGAAGCGATCATCGTGGTGTCGTCGGCTACAATATGCAGGCAGCGGTCGATACCAAGCACCATATTGTCGTCGCCAACGCGGTGACGAACCGAGGCCATGATCGGTCGCACCTGCTGGAGATGGCCAAGGCCGCGCAGACCGAGATCGGTGGCTCAGGGATGATTGCCCTTGCCGATCGTGGATACTATGAGGGCGAACAAATCCGCTCCTGCGCCGAAGCGGGCATCATCCCGATGGTGCCTAAGCCCAATACGTCACCGGCCGTGGCCCGTGGCTTTTGGGGCAAAGCCATGTTCGTCCATGAGCGCGAGACCGACACCTATCGGTGCCCAGCCGGCGAGCAGCTGCAGAAGCGCTTTGCCAGAGTGGAGGGCGGCAAGCTCATCGGAGCCCACTTCAATCAGAAGGCTTGTGGCGCCTGCTCATCGCGTCATCTGTGCACCGCCGGCAAGGAGAAGCGCATCCGACGATGGGAGCATGAGGCAGTGCTCGACCAGATGGAGCGCCGCTTTGACGCGATGCCCGAGGCAATGGCGGTCCGCCGCTGTACGGTCGAGCACGTCCTTGGCACGATAAAAGGGTGGATGGGCGCTACCCACTTCCGAACGCGCGGCCTCGAGAACGTCGCCACCGAAGCCGCCTGACTATCCTGGCATAAAACATCAAGCGCGCCATCGCCGCCGCTGGCGTTGCCTCGACACTCAAGGCGATAACGGGTGAACCGAGCCGACGCCCCCGATACAAACTATCCTGAGCGCCCAGATCAGCGAGTTCTCACACAGCCTCGGCCCCTTTTCTGTCATACCAAAAATCGAAATCATCGGAACTGCCGCAACACTCTGAGCGGTCGCGTTTCTGAAGCGAAGTCAGGGAACTTCCTTGATAGGGCACGCGATAGGGCCTAAAGAAGCCGACCCTTTTAACCCTTTGATTACAGGGCCAATTCCTGGGTCGATGGCGGAGAGAGAGGGATTCGAACCCCCGATAGAGTTGCCCCTATGCCGCATTTCGAGTGCGGTGCATTCAACCACTCTGCCATCTCTCCGCGAGATCGATCGGCTCTCCGTGGAGAGGCCGCTGGTCGACACGGGCGGGCTTATGACATAGCATTTGTTGGCCTGCAACATCTGTTGTGAGGCTTTGGCTGGTTTGGGTCGTGAATGCCGGGATGGCGATTAACACCAGTGCTGCATTAACCGCTCAATTTTCCGTCAGCGCCGATCTGACAGCCGGCGCCATACGTTCAAGGCAAGCTGCACCCCATGGGAGGATTTTGGATGACCAACCGCCGCACTGTAGTAATCGGAATGGCAAGCCTGCCGCTGGCGTCTGTCGCCGCCGCGCAATTTGCCTGGGCTCAGGAGGCCGCTTTGGACGGCGATACGATTTCGACTTCGGGTGGCGATGTCACCATCCACCCCATCGAACACGCCAGCCTCTTGCTCGGCTATGGTGACCAGGTGATCTATGTCGACCCGGTTGGCGGCGCCACGCTCTATGAGGGCCTGCCGGCGCCCACCGCCATCCTGATCACCCATGGCCATGGCGACCATTTCGATGTGCCCACGCTGGAGGCGATTGCCGGTTCGGCCCCGATCCTGACCAGTCAGGAAGTATTCGACAAATTGCCCGAGGCGCTCAAGGCCAATGCTACGGCCATCGCCAATGGCGGCTCGACCGACCTCAATGGCCTGCCCATCGAGGCCACCACGGCCCACAATACCACCGAAGACCGAATGCAGTACCATCCGGTGGGCGTGGGCAATGGCTATCTCATCACCTTTGGCGACAAGGTGATCTATGTGGCGGGCGATACCGAGCCCACGCCCGAAATGCTCAAGCTGACGGGCATTGAAGTAGCCTTCCTGCCGATGAACCTGCCCTATACCATGACGCCCGAGCAGGCGGCGGAGGCCATCAACACCTTCAAGCCAAAAATCGTTTATCCCTACCATTATGGCGAGAGCGATCTGTCGGTGCTGGAGAGCGCGGTTGACGAGGGT
Source organism: Devosia naphthalenivorans (assembly GCF_003056355.1). Taxonomy (GTDB): domain Bacteria; phylum Pseudomonadota; class Alphaproteobacteria; order Rhizobiales; family Devosiaceae; genus Devosia; species Devosia naphthalenivorans. Next base: position 42,197 of record NZ_PYVW01000019.1, on the reverse strand, counting down.
GTGGAAGTGCGGCTCCTTGAATGGTACCCTAACGGCCAAGGCTGATCGGGCGCCCGCCTTCTCTTGACTCCGGGCGCTTTTGCCCTGATAAGCACCCTCGGAAATGCGCGCTGGCTGGTCTGGCGCGCTTCCTTTGTTTGAAAACGCTGTTCGAGGCTGCCCGCCGGTTACATTGCCGGCAGCATGCAAGAAGACCGCAGGACTGGGCTTTACCTGCGGCGCCACAGAGCGCGACAAAATGGGACCGGGCGTTTGACGCTCCCGGTTATATGTATGACTTTTGCCGTGATCAAAACCGGTGGCAAGCAGTACAAGGTTGCCGCCAACGACGTTCTGAAGATCGAAAAGCTCGATGCCGAAGCCGGCTCCATCGTGACCTTTGACCAGGTGCTGATGGTTGGCGACGAAGTGGGTGCCCCGCTCGTCGAGGGTGCGCTCGTTGCTGCCGAACTGCTTGAAACCAAAAAGCAGAAGACGGTCATCATCTTCAAGAAGAACCGTCGCCACAATTACCGTCGCCGCAATGGCCATCGCCAGCTGCTCTCGACCGTCCGCATCACCGAAATCCTGACCGGCGGCGCCAAGCCATCCGTCAAGGCCGCCGGCGTTGCGACCTCGAGCGAAAGCGTGAGCGAAGCCGCTCCTGCCAAGAAGGCACCGAAGGCCGCTGCGGCTCCTGCTGCCGAAAAGGCAGAAGCACCGGCCAAGAAGCCAGCCAAGAAGGCTGAGCCCAAGGCTGCCGCAACCGACGACACCGCCGCTGAAAAGCCGGCGAAGAAGGCCCCGGCCAAGAAGGCCGCACCCAAGGCCGACAAGGAATAAGGAGCTAGACCATGGCACACAAAAAAGCAGGCGGTTCATCCCGCAACGGTCGTGATACCGCTGGCCGTCGTCTCGGCGTCAAGAAGTTCGGCGGCGAAACCGTCATCGCCGGCAACATCATCATCCGCCAGCGCGGCACCAAGTGGCACCCCGGCACAGGCGTCGGCCTGGGCAAGGACCACACCATTTTTGCACTCGTGGACGGCAATGTGTCGTTCCGCACCCGCGCCAACAACAAAGTTTTTGTTTCCGTTGACCCGGTAGCAGAGGCCGCCGAATAATCCGGCCGGTGCTCAAGCCCAGCCGGTGACCTGTTCCCCGGCTCGTGTTTGAAACAGAGCGATATTTGAAGGGGAACCGGTTTGCCGGTTTCCCTTTTTTCGTTCTGGAGCTGATCGTAGATGAAACCGACCCTTGCTGCCGCCAACACCATGTCCATGATTTCGGTACGAGCGGCCAGCGGGTCGGCGCCCTGCCATCGCTGTTGGGGAGATGGGGTCAGATGATAGCGATCCATACCGAACGGCTGATCCTGCGCGAAGCGAGCCTCGACGATGCGCCCTGCGTGGCGCTGGGCGTGGGCGAATATGATGTGGCCCGCTTCCTCACCGCGGTGCCCTATCCCTATACGTTGGGCATGGCCATCGACTGGCTGCGGCAGGCCAAGCCCGCCACCCCGGAAAAATCCTTGCTGATGATCGAACTGCCCAAAAGGGGCGTCATCGGCTGCATCTCCCTTCTCGACGAGCTTGGCTTCTGGATTGCCCGCCCGCACTGGAACAAGGGCTATGTAACGGAAGCGGCAACCGCGCTGCTCGATTGGCACTTCAGCAATTGCAGTGCTGACCGGGTGATATCGAGCGCGCACCACAACAACGCAGCCTCCCTCGCCGTGCAGAAAAAGCTCGGCTTCGAGCCGCACGCCCACGAAATGCGCTTCTCCCATCCCCTGCAGCACAATGTGGACCATGTGGTCACGCGCCTGACGCGTGAGCGCTGGCAGGAGCGGGCTCAATAATGAACGTTACGCTCCAGACGCAACGCCTGTTGCTGCGCCCGGCGCAGGTCGGCGATGCCGAGCCGATCGCGCGTTATCTCAACGATTTCGATGTGGCGGGCAATCTTGCGCGCGTGCCTTTCCCTTACCATCTTGGTGATGCCAGGGCCTGGTTGCGGACGCGTCGGCCCAATCTGCCGACTGAGGACACCAATTTCTCCATCGAGTTGCCCGGACACGGCCTTGTCGGTCATGTCGGGTTTCACCTTGGTGGTCAGGGACCGATCATCGGCTATTGGCTGGGCAAGCCCTTTTGGGGCCAGGGTATCATGACTGAGGCCGTAGCGGCGTGCCTCGGATGGTTCTTCGACGCCTCGCCGGCGCCGGTGATCTATTCGGGCGTGTTCCACTTCAATGTGGCCTCGCTCGCCATTCAAACCAAGCTTGGGTTTACCGAAATCGGGCGCTCAACCTTGCTCTGCCTTGCGCGCGGCGCCGAGGTGGAGCATATCGACACACAACTGACGCGTAGCGTCTGGAAGGCCAGAAACACATGAAGTTCCTTGATCAGGCCAAGGTCTATATTCGCTCGGGCGACGGTGGCGGCGGCGCCGTGGCGTTCCTGCGCGAAAAATTCGTCGAGTTCGGCGGCCCCAATGGCGGCAATGGCGGGCGCGGTGGCGATGTCGTGCTGGAATGCGTCGATGGGCTCAATACGCTGATCGATTACCGCTACCAGCAGCACTTCAAGGCCAAGACCGGCACGCACGGCATGGGCAAGAACCGCACTGGCGCCGATGGCGAGGACACCGTTCTGCGCGTTCCTGTCGGCACGCAGGTGTTCGAGGACGACAACGAAACCCTGATTGCTGATATGACCGAGGTCGGCCAGCGCGTCGTGCTGCTTTCGGGTGGCAATGGCGGCTTCGGCAATGCGCACTTCAAGACCAGCTCCAACCAGGCGCCCCGCCATGCCAACCCGGGCCAGGTCGGCACCGAAAAGTGGGTCTGGCTGCGCCTCAAGCTGATCGCCGACGCGGGTCTGGTCGGCCTGCCCAATGCCGGCAAGTCGACTTTCCTTGCGGCCGTTTCCGCCGCCAAGCCAAAGATCGCCGATTATCCCTTCACCACGCTCCACCCCAATCTGGGCGTCGTCTCCATTGGCGAACGCGATTTTGTGCTGGCCGATATTCCGGGACTGATCGAAGGGGCCAGCGAGGGTGCAGGCATCGGTGACCGGTTCCTGGGTCATATCGAGCGTTGCGGTGTGCTTATCCACCTGATCGACGGCACCCAGGACGATATCGAGGCCCCCTACCGCACCATCCGCAATGAGCTTTCAGCCTATGACGAGCGCCTGGGCGAAAAACCGGAGCTCGTGGTGCTCAACAAGGTGGATGCCATTGAACCCGACGACCTCAAGCAAAAGGTCAAGCTGCTCAAGAAGCTGAGCAAGGCCGATGTCTTCCAGGTCTCGGCCGCTACCGGCAAGGGGGTGGACATGGTGCTTTATGCCATCATCGACACGCTCGACGCCGAAAAGGCCGCGCGGCTGGAAGCTGCGCGCCGCAAGGTGGAACCCAATTGGACGCCTTGATGAATTTGGCCTTGATGTCTCAGTCGACACCCTCCCCCTCGCGGGGAGGGATCAAGGGTGGGGGGCGAGAGCCCCAATATTGTGGCTCTCATCACCCCCTCCCAACCTCCCCCGTCGAGGGGGAGGTGTCGGCCCGAGTTTGGCCGAGCACACAGTGCTAAAGGGCCCAAAAACATGAACGCCCTTGTCCCCTACCGTCGCCTAACCATCAAGATCGGCTCCGCCTTGCTTGTCGACAAAACGGGCAGGCTACGCGCGCAGTGGCTGGCGAACCTGGCCAGCGATCTTGCCGCCCTCAAGACCGACGGCTGCGAAGTCGTCATCGTCTCCTCCGGCGCCATCGCCCTTGGCCGCGGTCTTCTCGGCCTCTCCGCCGTGGCTCTGACCCTTGAGCAATCCCAGGCCGCCGCCAGCGCCGGACAGATTGCCCTCAGCCAGGCCTGGGCCGAAGCCCTGGGCCGCCACGACATCGTCACCGGCCAGATCCTCATCACGCCCAACATCACCGAGGAGCGGCGCTACTACCTCAACGCCCGCACCACCATCGCGACCCTATTGGGCCTCGGCGCCGTTCCCATCATCAACGAGAACGACAGCGTCGCCACCGCGGAAATCCGCTATGGCGACAATGACCGGCTTTCCGCCCGAGTCGCGACCATGATCGAGGCCGATTGCCTCGTGCTCCTCAGCGACATCGACGGCCTCTATACCGCCCCGCCTGCCAAGGACCCGGACGCGCGGCATCTGCCCGAAGTGCGCGTCATCACCCCCGCCATCGAAGCCATGGCCGGTGGCGCCGCGAGCCATCTGTCGCGCGGCGGCATGACCACCAAGGTCGAGGCCGGCAAGATTGCGACGCAAGCCGGCACGGCGATGATCATCGCCAAGGGCACCGAAGATCATCCGCTTAAGGCGCTGACCGAAGGCGGCCGGCACACGCTGTTTTATCCGGCCGAGAGCCGCGCCCAGGCCCGCAAGCGCTGGATCATGGGCTCGCTCGCCCTTGCGGGTACGCTGAGCGTCGACGCCGGCGCCGCCCGCGCCCTGCTCACGGGCAAATCGCTGCTGCCCATCGGCGTCACCCGCGTCACCGGCGAGTTCGAGCGCGGTGATGCCATCGCCGTCCTCAATCCCGACGGCATCGAAATCGCCCGGGGCCTCGCCGGACTCGATAGCGACGAAGCACGCCTGGTTATGGGCAAGCGCAGCGACGCGGTGCAGGAATTGCTCGGCACGTCCAATCGTGCCGCCCTCATTCATCGCGACAATATGGTGCTGGTTGGCGCCAAGGAGGAAAGCCATGAGCTTGGCTGAAGCCGAACAATCTCTCGGTTCCATCATGTCCGAACTGGGCCGCAATGCCCGCATCGGCGCCAGGGCCCTGGCGATTGCCACGCCAGAGCAGAAGCGCACCGCGCTGCTGACCGCGGCTGGCGCGATCAATGCACACCGCAAGAAAATCCTGGCCGCCAACGCCAAGGACATGGAAGCGGCCCGCACCAAGGGCATATCCAAGGCATTCCTTGACCGTCTGGAGCTGACCGACGCCCGCATCGACGGCATCATCGAGGCCGTCCAGACCATTGCCGAACTCCCCGATCCCGTCGGCACCACCATCGCCGAATGGGATCGCCCCAACGGTCTTCATATCGAGCGGGTGCGCACGCCCCTTGGCGTTATCGGCGTGATCTTTGAATCGCGCCCCAACGTCACCGCAGACGCCGGCGCCCTTTGCATCAAATCCGGGAACGCGGTCATCCTGCGCGGCGGCAGCGACAGCTTCCACTCCAGCCACGCGCTCGTTGAATGCCTGCTCGACGGGCTCCATCTCGCGGGCCTACCGGTTGAGTGTGTGCAACTGGTCCCCACCACCGATCGCGCCGCAGTGGGCGAAATGCTCCGGGGGCTCGACGGCAATATCGACGTCATCGTGCCCCGCGGTGGCAAGACACTGGTCGCCCGCGTACAGAACGAAGCCCGCGTGCCGGTATTCGCCCATCTCGAAGGGCTGGTACACGTCTATATCGACAAATCTGCCGATCTCGAAAAAGCAGTAAGCGTCACGCTCAACGCCAAGATGCGCCGCACCGGCATTTGCGGCGCGGCCGAGACACTGCTGGTGCACCGGGACGTGGTCAAGACCCACCTCAACCCCATCATTGACGCTTTGATCGCCAAAGGGTGCGAAGTGCGCGGAGATGCGACTGTCAATGCTAACAATCCGCTAACCGAAACGGCCACGGAAGAGGACTGGCGCACCGAATACGAGGACGCCATTATATCGGTAAAGATCGTCGACAGCCTTGAGGCCGCGATCGCCCATATCGAGAAATATTCCAGCCACCACACCGAAGCGATCATCGCCGAAGACCCCATCGCCGTTGACAAATTCTTCCGCGAAATCGACAGCGCCATTCTCCTGCACAACGCCTCCACCCAGTTCGCCGATGGCGGCGAGTTCGGCTTTGGCGGCGAAATCGGCATCGCCACCGGCAAGATGCACGCCCGCGGCCCCGTCGGCGTCGAACAACTCACCAGCTTCAAATACCGCATCCGCGGCAACGGCCAAACGAGACCCTGATCCCTTTTGACCCTGCGTCACCCAATCCGCATTCCCGGCATCACCGAACTGCCCGTCTCCGGCGCGGGCATGCGCATTGGGCTGTTTGGGGGCAGCTTCAATCCCGTACATGAAGGTCATCGGCTCGTGGTCGAGGAGACCCTGCGCCGGCTCGATCTCGATGCGCTCTGGGTGCTGGTCACCCCTGGCAACCCGCTCAAGGATCACAAGGAACTTGCCCCGTTGGCCGACCGGGTGCTGGCGGCCCGCCGCCTGCTGCGCCATCCAAAAGTGCGCGTCACCGGCTTTGAAGCAGCACATGGGTTCACTTACTCCTGGCAAACCATCCGCTTCTTAACCCAGATCATGCCCGACCGCCGCTTCGTGTGGATCATGGGTGCCGACAATCTGGTCAATTTTCACCGCTGGGAGCGCTGGCGCGAAATCGCCGAAATGCTGCCCATGGCCGTCTATGTCCGGCCCGGCTCTTCCCGCCTGGCGCCCACCTCTCTGGCAGCGAGCGCCTTGGCGCGCTGGCGCATTGACGAGGAAGACGCCCCCCGTCTGGCCATGCTCCCGCCCCCCTCGTGGATTTATCTCCATGGTCGCCAATCGACGCTCTCTTCATCGGCAATCCGGGCCCAAACGCGGCACTTTGATGCAAAGTGAGGGGGCAATCTTGCGAAATGGCGCCAGAGAGCGCATATTGTCCCCGTGTGATGATAGTCACCGGAACAGGAACTGATTGCTTGCCGTTTACAAAACGCCTGCACATTCCGATCAACAACCAAGGATGCTGACCCTACGCATGACCCATGCACTGTCATGGGCGGAAGGCCATTGCTGATGGCCGCGCTGCCCGAGAACACCATTTCCGCTCCTGAGGCCGTCAAGGCCAACCCGGAACGCCCCATGATCGATGTGATCCTTGAATGCCTGGACGATGCCAAGGCCGAGGAGATTGTTGCGGTAGATATTACCGGCAAATCTTCCCTCGCCGACCACATGGTCGTGGCGTCCGGCCGCTCGCAGCGTCATGTCGGTGCCGTCGCCGATCAGATGGTAACAGCCCTGCGCGATGCCGGATACGGCAAGCCGCGCATCGAGGGCTTGCCCCATTGCGATTGGGTCCTGGTGGATGCCGGCGATGTCATCGTCCACATTTTCCGCCCCGAAGTGCGCGAGTTCTACAACATCGAAAAGATGTGGCAGGCAGATTTCGCTGCCGACGCTCACTGATCATTTCGCATGCGCATAACGATTGCGGCTGTCGGCCGAATGAAGGCCGGGCCGGAGCGTGAGATGGTTGCGCGGTATCTCGACCGCGCGACCGGCGGCGGCAAGCCGCTGGCGCTGACCGGCTTCGATGTCATCGAACTCACTGAATCCCGCGCCTCCTCTTCGGCCAGCCGCAAGGCCGAAGAAGCCAAGAACCTGCGCGCCTCTTTGCCCGATGGCGTCGTGGTAGCGCTGGACGAACGCGGCAAATCCATCGGTTCCGAAACCTTCGCCAACCAGATCGGCCGCTGGCGTGACGATGGCCGCCCCGCGGCAAGCTTCGTCATTGGTGGGGCTGATGGCCTCCTGCCCGAATTCGTCAGCCAGGCCGATCTGGTGCTGAGCTTTTCGCCCCTCACCTGGCCGCACCAATTGGTGCGCATCATGCTGGCCGAGCAGCTTTACCGCACCACTACCATTCTGTCGGGTCATCCCTATCATCGCGGCGACTGAGCAGGCCATCACGGCATGGTTAAGCATCGTTAACCTCCGCTTTGGAGCGGGCTTGCTATGGTGCGCGCACTGATTCGGGCGTGCGGCGCCCGTGCTGGAGGTTTCATGGCGCTTGGGCGTGTCAGAGGGTTAGGGCTTTTGCTGGCTGGCATGTTGCTGGCGGGCGTTTCCTCCCTGCCTTTGGTGGCGCAAACCGAGCCTGCCCGACCGCAAGCCGAACCCGCTCCGGTCACGCCAGGGCCCGTCCTCGCGCAGCCCGCTTCCGTGCCGGGAAGCCCCGGCGAAGCACCCCCTGCCGAGCCGGACGCAACCCCGCCTGCACCAGAGGCACCGGCCGCCAATCAACCCGCCATTCCGACCACGGCCGACCTCGAGGCCATTGAATCCTCGATGACGCTCAGCCAGCAGCGCATCGATGAACTGAAAGCCGAAATCGCGGCGCTGGAAGGCGATGTCGCCAGCCAGAACGCCGCCCTGATCGCCGCAGCCCAGCGCGTCAAGCTGGCAGAAATCGAGGTTGCCGATGTCGAAGAGCGGCTCAACACACTGATTGTCTCCGAGCTTGAAGTGCGCGGACGCCTCGATGGCTCCAACGCGGAAATCGCCAATGTGCTGGCGGCATTGGAGCGCATCAGCCTCAATCCGCCGCCAGTTCTGATCGTTGACCCCGACGACGCATTAGGCTCGGCCCGCAGCGCCATCCTGATCGCCGCCATCGTGCCGCAGCTGCGCGCCAAGGCCGATGCGGTCACCGCTGATCTGCGCGAACTGAACGATATCAAGGCGAGGGCCCTGGCCGAAGAGCAAACGCTCAAGGCCAATTACGCCGTGCTCGAGGAAGAGCAATTGCGCATCGCGACCCTGATTGCCGCGCGCAAGCAGGGCCTAGGCATGCGCAACGCCCAGTTGACCGCCGAGGAAGAACAGGCTGTGGCCTTGGCCACCCGCGCCACTTCGCTCAAGGAATTGATCGACAGTCTCTCAGCCCAGCTGACGTCGGTGGCCAATGCCTCGGCCGCCGCCAATGCACCGCTCGATCCCGATGCGCCCGTATTGACGCCCCAGGAAATCCAGGTGGCGCTGGCCAATACCGCGCGCACCGAACCGGCGATCCCCTTTGCCGCCGCCAGGGGCTATCTGACCATGCCCGCCAATGGCGTTACCGTGCTTGATTATGGGGCCAATGACGGCTTTGGAGGCGTCAACCAGGGTCTGTCCCTGGTGACGCGTGCTGAGGCGCAGGTGGTGGCGCCCGCCGATGGCTGGGTGCTCTATAAAGGGCCTTACCTCAATTACGGCCAAATCGTCATCCTCAATACCGGACAGAACTACACCGCCCTTCTGGCAGGTCTCGAAACCGTGACGGTCGACATCGGCCAGTTTGTACAAATGGGCATGCCGCTCGGCACCATGGGATCACGCACAATTGGGCGCTCCGTAACCACCAATGCTGGCGCCGCCCAGCCGACCCTCTATATTGAACTCCGACAAAACAACGAGCCGGTCGATCCCACCAATTGGTGGGCGACCCCGACCCAGAGTGGATAGAACCCTCATGCGCCTTACGCCCCTTCGCACGCTCGCCATTGCTTTGGCGCTTTCGCTGCCCGCTGGCTTGTTGATTGCCCAGGAACCGGCCCCCGCTCCCACAACCGAGCCACCTCCCGCCGAGGAAACGCCCGCTCCCGCGCCGGATCAGGCACCCGATCAGGCTCCGGTCGAAGAACCAGCGCCGGGCGGAGAAGAACCCGAGCCCACGCCGGAAGAAAACGCTGCCGCCCCGCGCGATCCGCTCGAGATCTATTCCGATCTCAACCTCTTTGGCGAAATCTTCGATCGCATCCGGGCCGAATATGTCGATCCGCCCGATGAGCAGGAGCTGATCCGCGCCGCCATCCAGGGCATGCTGACCTCTCTCGATCCTCATTCGGGCTATCTCCCCCCCGCCGACTACGACGACATGCGCGAGGATACCTCGGGCGAATTCGGGGGCTTAGGCATCGAAGTCACCATGGAAGAAGGCATCGTCAAGGTCGTTTCCCCGATCGACGACACCCCGGCCGCCCGTGCCGGCATCCTCGCCAATGACCTCATCGTCGAAATCGATGGCACGCAGGTGCAGGGCCTGACGCTGGATGACGCCGTCGGCAAGATGCGTGGCCCGCTGGGCACCAAGGTCGAGATCACCGTCGCCCGCGAAGGCGTGCCCGAGCCGCTGACATTCGAGTTGGAACGCGCCACCATCTCCATGCGCGCCGTGCGCTGGAGCATGGAAGGCGATGTTGCCGTGGTGCGCCTCGCCCGCTTCTCCGAACAGGCCTTTGTCGGTATCGAAAAGGCGATCAAAGACATCTATGCCGAGCGCGATAAGGCCCCGCCCAAGGGCATTATCCTCGATCTGCGCAACAATCCGGGCGGGCTTGTCGACCAGTCGGTCTATGTCGCCGATGCCTTCCTCAAGCAGGGTGCCATCGTGCTGACGCGCGGCCGCATCGCGCAGGAATCCGCCCGCTACGACGCCCAGCCCGATCCGCTGGATGCACAACTCACGGACGTGCCCCTGGTCGTGCTGATCAATGGCGGCTCCGCTTCGGCCTCCGAAATCGTGGCCGGAGCGTTGCAGGACCACAAGCGTGCAACCGTTGTCGGTACCCGCTCCTTCGGCAAGGGCAGCGTCCAGTCGATCATCTCGCTTGGCCCCGATGGGGCCATGCGGCTGACGACGGCACGTTACTACACGCCAGACAACCGCTCCATCCAAGCGCTGGGCATCACGCCCGATATCGAGGTCAAGCAGGTCGTCCCCGAGGAATTCCAGGGCCGCGACGAGATCATCGGTGAAGCGGGGCTCGCCGGCCACATCACCATCGAAGGCCAGGAAGAAACCACCGTCGGCTCCTCGGTCTATGTGCCACCGGAAGCGGCCGACGACGCGCAGCTGCAATATGCCGTCCGCCTGATCAATGGCGAGGAGACCGATCCGGCCTTCCCGCCCAAGGCCGAGTAGGCACGAGCGCCGTGCTATGACTGGTTTGGGCGGGGTAGCTGATTCGCTGCCCCGCCCTTTTGCTTTCGGGACGTCCCTTATTGGCCAATGATCTCTCCACGCCCCTGACCGGGCGCAAGCGCAAACCCGGAACCAGGCGCCAATGGCCGGTCGGCCGGATATTGCTGGCCGTTCTGGTACTAATCAGCGCCGCCGTGGCCGCGCGCCTGCTGCTGGTCGATGATCCCCATGGCGGTCGCCCGAGCGAAGAAGTGGCGATTACCAGCACCCGCAACGGCAATGAGCTCGCCAATGCCGTCAGCACCGGCCCGGTGACCATCACTGCCGATCCCCAGCAATACCCGGCAGGCACCAATGTCACCCCACCCGCGCCATCGAGCACTACCGGCGCCCCAGACATGTTCGGTGCCCTGCCTGATCTCAGCGAAGAAACCGCCGACGGCGCCATCCCGCGCATCTCCGCCGCAGGCCTTACCCCCTTCGCCGCCTATGCTCGGCCCGCTGAAGCCGCTCTCGCCAGTGGTAAGCCCATGGTGGCCATCGTGGTCAGTGGCCTTGGCATCAACGAGCAGGGCTCGCTCAGCACCATCGATCAACTGCCGCCCGAAGTGACCCTGGCCTTTGCGCCCTATGGCAAGACCCTCACCACCACGGTGGCTGCCGCGCGCTCGGCTGGGCACGAGGTCCTGCTCGAAGTGCCGCTCGAGCCATTCGATTACCCCCAGAACGACCCCGGCCCCCAGACGCTGCTGACAGGTGAGCCGACCCGCTCCAACCTCGACAAGCTGTTCTGGCTCATGGCCCGCTTTGGCGGCTATGCGGGCCTCGTCAACAATATGGGCGCCCGCTTCACCGCATCCGCGGCCGATTTTTCGCCGATCATGGAAGAGCTTGGCGCGCGGGGTCTCGGCTATCTCGATGATGGCTCCTCCAACCGTTCGCTCGCCCCTCAGCTTGCCCAGGGCAACAAGGTGCCTTTTGCCAGGGCCGATCTGGTGATCGACGCCAATCCTTCGCGCCAATCCATACTCGCAGCGCTTGCCAGCCTTGAGCAGGCCGCAGTGGAGAACGGGCAGGCAATTGGTATGGTAAGCGCCTTGCCCATATCGATAACCGCAGTCGCCGAATGGGCCGGCGAGCTGGAAAGCAAGGGCATCGCCCTGGTGCCGGCCAGCGCCCTGATGAAGTAGAGTTTGCCCCATGTCTGCTGATCGTCCCGCCCGGGAATCCCTGCCCTATCGTGATTGTGTGGGCGTCGCCGTGTTCAATAACGAAGGCAATGTCTTCATCGGCCGGCGCAAGCCCAACGACTATATCGAGGGCAAAGCCGTCATCGAGGCACCCTGGCAGATGCCCCAGGGCGGCATCGATAGGGGCGAGGACCCTCTGCGGGCTGCGCTGCGCGAGTTGCACGAGGAAACCAACATGTCGAGCGTCAGCCTTTTGGCCGAAGCGCCCGAATGGATCCACTACGAGCTGCCCGACGAAGCCCTCGGCATCGCCCTGCACGGCAAATACCGCGGCCAGCGCCAGCGCTGGTTCGCTTTTGCCTTCACGGGCGACGACAGTGAAATCGACGTGCACAGCCCCGGCGGCGGCAAGTTCACCGCCGAGTTCGACGAGTGGCGCTGGGAAAAACTCAGCCGCACGCCCAGCCTGATCGTGCCCTTCAAGAAGGACGCCTACGACAAAATCGTCGAAGCTTTCGCCGACATTCCACAGCGGTTCGCCACTCCATGAAGACCATCGGCCTGATCGGCGGCATGAGCTGGGAATCCACCGCTCACTATTACCGCGTCATCAATCAGGAAACCGCCGCACGACTGGGCGGCCTTCACTCCGCGCCGTTGATCGTGCATTCGGTCGATTTCGCGCCCGTGGCCGAATTACAGGCAAAGGGTGAGTGGGAGGCTGCGGGCAACCAATTGGCCACCATTGCCCGTGCGCTACAGGACGCCGGTGCCGAAGTCATCGGGCTTGCCACCAATACCATGCACATCGTTGCCGACCAGATCACCGCCGCCATCGAAATACCCTTCGTTCACATCGCTGATCCGACCAGTGATGCCTTGCTGGCAGATGGATTCGAAACCGTGGGCCTCCTGGGCACCCGCTTCACCATGGAAATGCCGTTCTATCACGATCGCCTGGCGCAGCGCGGATTGGCATCGATCATCCCCGAAGTCGACCGCACCAATCTCAACGGCATCATCTACGAAGAACTATGCCGCGGCATCGTACGGGAAGAATCCCGGCGCATCTATGTCACGGCCATCGAACGGCTGGCCGCCCGCGGCGCCGAAGCGGTGATCCTGGGCTGCACCGAAATCACCATGCTGATCGACGACAGCGTCAGCCCCCTCCCCGTCTACGACACCACCGACCTCCACGCCAAAGCCCTGGTCAACGCCGCGCTGGTCTAGTCGTATCGTGCATAACCTTTGCCCAGTAGACCGCATCGTGAACCCTCCGAAGGAACGAGGTCTAAGGGGCCGTCGCCCTCGGGCTTGACGCGGACGCTCTGTACTTGCCGAAGCTTCGCCAGATGCGGCCCCGAGATCGAGCAGACATGGTGCGATGCCAATTCCTAAAACGAAAAAGCCCGCGTCATCCGCGGGCTTTGTTATCTTGGTCACCGAACGACCTTAGTGGATATGCCCACCATTGATCTGGCCTGCTTCTATGGCAAGGTTCAGCAAGCCGCTGACGATCTCTTGGGCATAGGAGCGCTCTTCCGGCGTCGGCGCGGTGGCGAGTTCTGCTTCCGCGGCCTTGATCTGGACGGCCAGGTCTGCGTGATCGAACTCGGAGAACGGCACCGACTGCTCAGCCAGGATGGTCAGGCCTTCTGGCGAAACATCGGCGAAACCGCCCTTGACGAAGAAGATCTCGTCGCGCCCGCCAAGCCCGTTAACAGTGATGAAGCCGGGGCGCAGCGTCGTCATGAACGGCGCATGGTCGTCCATCACGGTGAAATAGCCTTCGGTGCCCGGAACGGTGACCGATTGGACGACTTCCGACAGCACCAGCCGCTCGGGCGACACGATCTCGATCTTGAGGCCTTCAGCCATTCTTTTGGTCCTTTGGCAGTGGAGCCCGGTTTTGACCCGAGCTCCATCACGACGAAAGGGTCAGGGCGCGGACGCCCGAACCGATATTAGGCGGCCTGTGCAGCCAGCTTTTGCGCCTTCTTGACGGCATCCTCGATGGTGCCGACCATGTAGAAGGCCGCTTCGGGCAAGTGATCGTACTCGCCGTTCACCAAGCCCTTAAAGCCCTTGATGGTGTCTTCGAGCTGAACGAACACGCCGGGCGAGCCGGTGAACACTTCCGCCACATCGAACGGCTGGCTCATGAAGCGCTCGACCTTGCGGGCGCGGGCCACGACCAGCTTGTCCTCTTCGGAAAGCTCGTCCATGCCCAGGATGGCGATGATGTCCTGCAGCGCCTTGTACTTCTGCAGCACTTCCTGAACGCGACGGGCAACTTCGTAATGCTCCTGGCCAACAACATTGGCATCGAGAATACGCGAGTTAGATGCCAGCGGGTCCACGGCCGGATAGATGCCCTTTTCCGAGATGGCGCGGTTCAGCACGGTCACGGCGTCGAAGTGGGCGAACGAGGTCGCGGGCGCCGGGTCGGTCAAGTCGTCGGCGGGCACGTACACGGCCTGCACCGAGGTGATCGAGCCCTTGTTGGTGGTGGTGATGCGTTCCTGCATCGCGCCCATGTCGGTCGCCAGCGTCGGCTGGTAACCCACGGCGGAGGGGATGCGGCCCAGCAGAGCCGACATTTCGGCACCGGCCTGGGTGAAACGGAAGATGTTGTCCACGAAGAACAGCACGTCCTGACCCTGGTCGCGGAAGTTCTCGGCCACAGTCAGACCGGTGAGAGCAACACGAGCACGTGCGCCAGGGGGCTCGTTCATCTGGCCGAACACCAGCGCGCACTTCGAACCGGCGGCCGAGCCACCGTTCTCTGCCGGGTCCTTGTTCACGCCCGATTCGATCATTTCGTGATAGAGGTCGTTGCCTTCGCGGGTACGTTCACCAACGCCCGCGAACACCGAATAACCACCATGCGCCTTGGCGACGTTGTTGATCAGTTCCTGGATCAGGACGGTCTTGCCAACGCCGGCGCCGCCCATCAGGCCGATCTTGCCGCCGCGTGCATAAGGGGCGATCAGGTCCACGACCTTGATGCCGGTGACCAGAACCTGGGATTCTGGGTTCTGTTCGGCGAAGGCGGGCGCTTCCTGGTGGATTTCGCGCTTTGCTTCGCCAACGATCGGGCCGGCTTCGTCGATCGGCTCGCCGATCACGTTCATGATGCGGCCAAGAGTTGCCTCGCCAACCGGAACGGTGATGGCGGTTCCCAGATCGACCACTTCGGCCCCGCGAACCAGACCTTCGGTCGTGTCCATGGCAATGGTGCGCACGGCGTTCTCGCCCAGGTGCTGCGCCACTTCAAGAACCAGACGCTGGCCGTTGTTGGTGGTTTCGAGCGCGTTCAGAATCGCGGGCAGGTGACCGTCAAACGTGACGTCGACGACGGCGCCGATGACCTGGGATACGCGACCGGCCTTTATGTCTGCCATTTGGTGGTCCTCGCTGTGTGCTTAGAGCGCTTCCGCGCCCGAAATGATTTCGATGAGTTCTTTGGTGATCTGGGCCTGGCGCTGGCGGTTGTAGCTCAGCTGCAGCTTGCCGATCATTTCACCAGCGTTGCGGGTCGCATTGTCCATGGCGGACATCTGCGCGCCGTAGAACGAGGCGGAGTTTTCGAGCAGGGCCTTGAGAATCTGCACCGAGATATTGCGCGGCAGCAGATCTTCGACGATCGCTTCTTCGCTCGGCTCGTATTCGTACGGCACGGCCGATGCTTCGACAGCGCCCTCGCCTTCCGGCTTTTCCAGCTTGGCCGGAATCAGCTGCTGGGCCGTCGGCACCTGGCTGATCACCGAGCCGAACTTGGCGAAATACAGCGTCGCCACGTCGAACTCGCCGGCGTTGAACATCTCCAGCACCTTGTCCGCGACCTGCTGGGCCTGGGTGAACCCGACCTGCTTGATCTCGCGGAAATTGAAGGTGTCGACGATGTTGTTCGGATATTGCCGGCGCAGGATATCGTGGCCCTTGCGGCCCACGGTCAGGATCTTGATCGTCTTGCCCTGGCTGATGAGCTTGGCGGCATGTTCACGCGCGAGGCGGGCAATCGACGAGTTGAAACCGCCGGCTAGGCCACGCTCACCGGTGGCGACCACCAGCAGATGCACCTGATCGTTTCCCGTACCGCCAAGCAGCACGGGCGCATTTTCCTGCCCGTCATAGACCGCGCCGAGCGCGGCCAGAACCTTGCCCATGCGTTCGGCGTAGGGGCGAGCCGCCTCTGCCGCTTCCTGGGCGCGGCGCAGCTTTGCCGCCGCGACCATCTGCATGGCCTTGGTGATCTTCTGGGTCGATTTGACCGAGTCGATCCGGTTCTTGAGGTCCTTTAGCGAAGGCATGGGCCCAAAGTCTCCTCGGCCTTAGGCCGCGTAGGTCTTCTTGACGTCGTCCAGGGCCGACTTGAGCTTGGCGCGCGTATCGTCGCTGAGCTGCTTTTCGGTGGCGATGGTGGAGAGAATACCGCTGTACTTGCCACGCATGGCCGACAGCACCGTCCGCTCGAAGTCCGCAACCTTGTTGACCGGCAGCGAGTCCAGATACCCATTGGCGCCGGCAAAGATCACCGCAACCTGCTCTTCCGTCTTGAGCGGAGAGAACTGGGGCTGCTTCAGCAGCTCGGTCAGGCGCGCACCACGGTTGAGCAGGCGCTGGGTCGAGGCGTCGAGGTCCGAACCGAACTGCGCGAAGGCGGCCATTTCGCGGTACTGCGACAACTCACCCTTGAGCGAGCCGGCAACCTGCTTCATCGCCTTGATCTGGGCCGAACCACCCACGCGGGAAACCGATAGGCCGACGTTCACGGCCGGGCGGATACCCTGGAAGAACAAATTCGTCTCGAGGAAGATCTGGCCGTCGGTGATCGAAATCACGTTGGTCGGAATATAGGCCGACACGTCGTTGGCCTGGGTCTCGATAACGGGCAGTGCGGTGAGTGAGCCAAGACCGTGATCTTCGTTCAGCTTTGCAGCGCGTTCCAGCAGGCGGCTATGGAGATAGAACACGTCGCCGGGATAGGCTTCACGGCCTGGGGGACGACGCAGCAGCAGCGACATCTGGCGGTAGGCGACGGCCTGCTTGGTCAGATCGTCATAGGCGATAACGGCATGCTGGCCATTGTCGCGGAACCACTCGCCGATCGCGCAACCGGTGAAGGGCGCGATGTACTGGAGCGGAGCCGGATCGGAGGCCGTTGCAGCGATAATGATGGAGTAGGGCAGCGCGCCCGATTCTTCGAGTTGGCGCACGAACTGCGCCACGGTCGAACGCTTCTGGCCGATGGCGACATAGATGCAGTAGAGGCGGTCGGTGTCCGACGCGCCGGCATCATGGGCGGGCTTCTGGTTCAGGAAGGTGTCGAGAATGATGGCGGACTTGCCGGTCTGGCGGTCGCCAATGATCAGCTCGCGCTGGCCGCGGCCGATCGGGATCAGCGCGTCGATGGCCTTGAGGCCGGTCGACATGGGCTCGTGCACGGACTTGCGCGGCAGGATGCCCGGTGCCTTGACGTCGACGCGGCGGCGTTCGGTGTGCTCGATCGGACCCTTGCCATCGATTGGGTTACCCAGGCCATCAACCACGCGGCCGAGCAGGCCCTTGCCGACGGGGGTGTCCACGATGGAGCCGGTGCGTTTGACGACATCGCCTTCCTTGATGGAGCGGTCGTTGCCGAAGATCACGACGCCGACATTGTCGGTTTCGAGGTTGAGCGCCATGCCCTTGATGCCGCCCGGGAACTCGACGAGCTCACCGGCCTGCACGTTGTCGAGGCCATAAACGCGGGCAATACCGTCACCGACGGAAAGCACCTGGCCAACTTCGGAAACCTGGGCTTCCTGGCCGAAATTCTTGATCTGGTCCTTGAGGATCGCAGAAATTTCCGCGGCTTTGATGTCCATTATCCGACCTCTTTCATGGCGATCTTCATCGCAGCGAGTTTTGTCTTGAGTGAGCTATCGATCATCTGCGATCCGACCTTCACCTGAAGGCCCCCGATCAACGATGGGTCGACAAATTGATTGAGCGTCACGGTCTTGCCGATCTTGGCCTTGAGCGTTTCGCTGAGGGAAGTGACCTGCTCGCCGGTCAGTGGCGCGGCAGAGGTCACGTCGGCCGTGATTTCCCCGCGCGCCTTGGCGGCGAGTTCGCGGAAGCCGGCGATGATGGCATCGAGTGCAAAAAGGCGGCCGTTCTTGGCCACGAGACGCAGGAAATTGGCAACCAGCGGATTGGTGCTGGACTTGGCAAGCACGGAATCGAGCGCCTGCGCCTTGTCGTCTGCGGTGATGACGGGGGATCGCAGGAAGCGCGCGAAATCTGCGCTTTCCCCGATCAGGCGGGAAACATCGGAGAGCGATGTTTCAACCGATGCCAACTGGTTCTCGCTCTGGGCGAGATCGAACAGTGCCGACGCATATGGCCGGGCGATCTGGGTAAGCACTGAATTCTGCGCTGCCAATGCCGCTACACCCTCTTATTTGCCTGCCTGCTGTACCGCTGTCTTTCGCTGGCGAAAAACGGCCGGTTGCCGACGCTTGTTCTTGTGTTGAAAAAGGGAGCGTTCCACGACCCCTTCAAAGTCGGGCCCGCTCTAGCACAAGGCTTGCGCGGCTTGCAAGGCTCGCCCGTGATATTCAAGGCTTGCGAAAGTGTCGCAGGGTGACGCCGGCTCAGGCGCTCTTCTTTTCGCGCCTGAGGCTTTCGGCCAGCACGGCATTCATCCGCGTCTGCCAGCCAGGCCCCTGCGCCTTGAAACCGGCAACGACTTCAGGGTCGAGCCGGATGCTCACCGACACCTTGGGAGTCTCGGATTTTGGGCGACCCGGAACCGGCATTCCGCGCTCGGCAAAGAACTGATGGCCGGGAATGGAGCGGCGGACGGCTTCCTCGGTCAGCTCGGGATTTTCTTCATCGGGAACGCCATAGATTCGTTCATCATCATTCTCGTTTGCCATAGCGGGAATACTCCTTTCTGTTGAACGGCCGGATGCTGATCACCCGGATCGCAGCCCCCCGACGGGTGAAAACGATCGAGTATCCTGCGCCGTCGGCTGCATGACCGCGCGCCAAATAGCGCTCCTCGCCATAATCCATACGGTCATCGCGCACGACGATCGCACCATACCAATCAAACTCATGCGCCAACTCAAAGCTAACGCCATGCTTTGCCAGATTGCTGGCGTTCTTCGCCTCGTCCCACTCGAATTCCATTCTGCCCCCTCAACATAGTCCCGCCCTCCCTTCGAGTCAATTTTTGTATATACAAAAACCCTTCACATGAAGCTCATCGGATCGATATCGACCTGCACGCGCAGATTGCCCGTCGTCTTCTCCGCCGAACCCAGCCAGAAACGGACATAACCCGACAGGTCGAAATCCTTGCCCGATTGCGCTAACAGCCGAACACGATACCGGCCGCGCACCATGGCTACGGGCGCGTCGGCCGGTCCGAACAGGCGCACGCCATCGGCCATGGGCGCGGCAGACAGGAGTTTCTTGGCATAGGCCATCGCCACTTCATGCTCATTGGCTGAAACGATCAGCGCCGCCAGCCGGCCAAACGGGGGCAACCCGCCCGCCTCCCGCGCGGTCAGTTCATGGGCGTAAAACGCCTCGCGATCCCCGCTGACCATAGCCTTCATCACCGGATGATCGGGATGATAGGTCTGCAGGAACGCCTTGCCCGAGCGGGACGCCCGCCCGGCCCGGCCCGCCACCTGGGTCAGAATCTGGAACGTCTTTTCCGCCGCGCGCGGATCGCCATGAGCAAGCCCCAGATCGGCATCGAGCACCCCCACCACCGTGAGCTTTTCGAAATGGTGCCCCTTGCTGACCAGTTGCGTGCCGATGATCAGATCGAACTCGCCCCGCTCGATCTCCGCAAAACGCTCGCGCAACTGCTTGTTGCTGCCCAAGTCGGAGGACAGAATAACCCGCCGCGCGTCGGGAAAGCGGATCGCCGCCTCCTCGGCCACCCGCTCGATTCCCGGGCCCACTGCCGTCAGGTTTTCCGCATCGCCGCACTTAGCGCAAACATTGGGCGTGCGCACCTCATGCCCGCAATGGTGGCACATCAGCACGCCCCGGAAGCGATGCTCCACCATCCAGGCCGAACAATCCGGGCATTGATACTGATGCCCGCAGGAGCGGCACAGCGTCAGCGGCGCATAACCCCGTCGGTTGAGAAACAGCAGCGCCTGTTCGCCCCGGTCCAGCGCGCCGAACACCTCGCGCGCCAGTTGCGGAGCAATCCATTCGCCCTTTTCCGGCCCGTCCATGCGCATGTCGATGGCCGTGATGTCAGGCATCGCCGCCTCGGCAAAGCGCGAGGTCAACAGCACATGGCTGTAGCGCCCCACATTGGCATTGTTGCGTGTCTCCACCGACGGCGTTGCCGAAGACAGAATCACCCGCGCATTGGCCAGATGGGCCCGCACCACGGCCATGTCGCGGGCATGATAGGTTATGCCATCGGCCTGCTTGTAGGCGCCGTCATGCTCTTCATCGAGCACCAGCATGCCCAGTTCGCGAAACGGCAGGAACAGCGCCGAACGCGCGCCCACCACGGCCCGCACCGTGCCGTCCAGCACCCCGCGCCACACCTTGGCCCGCTGCGCCGGCGTCATGTCCGAATGCCATTCGGCGGGCCTCGTGCCAAAGCGCTTGGTGAAGCGGGAAATGAACGTGTTGGTGAGGGCAATCTCGGGCAAAAGGATTAGGGCCTGCCGCCCCGCTCGCAGCGTGTCGGCCACGGCCTCGAAAAACACTTCGGTCTTGCCACCGCCCGTCACACCATCGAGCAAGGCCACGCCAAACCGATGCGGATCAAGCGCCAGGATGCGCCCAAGCGCCTCGCTTTGCGCTGGCGAAAGGGTAGCAATGGCACTGTCCGGATCAGGCGGCAGAGCGATTGGCGGCGCGGCGATCTCAATCCGTTCCAGCGCCCCAGCCCGCTCCAGCCCTTCGATCACCGATGCCGAAACCCCGGTCACCCCGACCAGTTCGGCCTTGGGCCATGGCCTGTCGTCCATCAGCGCATCCAGTACCCTGAGCCGCGCCGGTGTCAGCTTTTCCGGCTCGTGCCCCGTCCGGCGAAAGGCCACGATGGGCTTGGGTGTGTCCAGCGCCTCGGTCGAGCGCAACACGGCGCGTAGCACCTGCCCCGGCGCCGAAAGCGTATAGCGCGCCACCCATTCCACCAGCTTCAGTAATTCTTCGCTGAGCGGCGGCACTTCATAGGCATAGGAAATATCGCGCAGCCGGTTATGCGCCACCATGTCCTTGGGCGGCCCCCAGACCACGCCCTGGATCAGCCGGGGCCCCAGCGGCACCGCAACGATCGAGCCCCGCGTGACCGCCATTCCTGCGGGCACGCGGTAGCTATAGGGGCCCTCCACGGCCACCCCCACCATCACCGCAACGATATCTGGACGTATCTCCATTTGTGCCCGTTCTGTTCGCATCCAACAGATAGGAAGCGCAAGTGATTTTGCCAAAGCGGTTTTATGCTGACAGCCTCTGTCAGCAGATTTCGTCCATGCTTTGTTCTCAAGCATAGGAGGACGAAATGGCCGCAATCGCCGATAGTGCAACCTCTCGGAACGACATCGTAGAAATTGCCGAACGGGCCAGCCTTTACGCGGTGCTGCTCTCCGCTCTCGCTCACCAGCGCCGCTTCCAGCCGCTGCCCCGCTCGCTTTACGAAGATCTCAATATCCTACCCAGCGAGCGGCCCGACTGGACCTCCCGATTTCGCTAAAGCAAGATACCTTTTCCTAACGCAGCCGCACTAGCCTTGCCGCATGGTCGATTCCGCCTTTGCCACCGACGAGTTCATCCGCAACCAGATCGGCGCCTGGCAGCGCGAACTGCTTTCCGTGCGGCGCCTGGCCGACAAAACGCTCGAAGCCTATAGCCGCGATCTCGATCAGTTCCTGCAGTTCCTGGCTGGCCACACCGGCGGACCGGTCACCCTCGGCACGCTTAGGGAACTCCGTGGCGGCGACATTCGCGCTTTTATGGCCCAGCGGCGCAACGAATCGCTGGGCTCGCGCTCGCTGGCCCGGGTCCTATCGGCCCTCAAGAGCTTCTTCCGCTTCATGGAGCGCGAAGGCGTCGTCGCGACCGAAGCCCTCAACGTCATCCGCACGCCCAAGCTGCCCAAATCCCTGCCTAAGGCGCTGACCGTTCCAGAAGCGCGCGGCGCGATTTCGACCACGGCAGAAATGGAAGAACGCCCCTGGGTCGCTGCCCGCGACATGGCCGTGCTCTCGCTCTGCTACGGCGCGGGCCTGCGCATTTCCGAAGCCCTGGCATTGACCCAGGCCGATCTCGAAAGCGCCGTGATCCGCGTCACCGGCAAGGGCGGCAAGGTGCGGATGGTGCCGCTCATCCCAGCCGTGCGCAAATCCATCGATCTCTATCTTGAGCTCTGCCCCTTCGAGCTGGCATCGGAAGAACCACTGTTCCGTGGCGTACAGGGCGGCGTTCTCTCCCCGCGCCTGATCCAGCTGCGCGTAGCCCAATTGCGCGGCGCGCTGGGCCTGCCCCCCTCCGCCACCCCCCACGCGCTACGCCATTCCTTCGCCACCCACCTGCTCAGCGCCGGCGGCGACCTGCGCGCCATTCAGGAACTGCTCGGCCACGCCAGCCTCTCCACCACCCAGATCTACACCGCCGTCGACACCGGCCGCCTCCTCGACAGCTACCGCAAGGCCCACCCCCGCGGCTGAGGCGGACCGACGCCAACCACACCCGCAGTAGGCCTCATGGTGAGCCCGTCGAACCACGAGGTCGTGGCACCTGAGCCACCACCGAACGAATCTCGCGCCTTTGGGCTTGCCCGTTTCCCTTCCGGCGCTCACCACTGCACCCCATGAGCTTATCCACCACCTCCCGGACCAGCGGCGATCCCGTCGGCTACGCCTTTGCCATCGGCGGCGCGGTGCTGTTTTCGTCCAAGGCGATCTTCATCAAGCTGGCCTATGCCCAAGGCGCTTCCACCGAAACCCTGCTGGCGCTCCGCATGCTCGTGGCGTTGCCGGTTTACCTCGTGATTCTCGTCGCGCTCCTCACCCGCAACCCGTCCTCACGCACCCTGCTCAAGCCCGCGCTGCTGCTGCCGGCAATGGCGGTGGGTCTCCTGGGCTATTACATCTCGAGCTATCTCGATTTCGCCGCGCTCAACTTCATCTCCGCCCAGTATGGCCGGCTGGTGCTGTTCACCTACCCCTTCTTCGTGGTGCTGTTCGGCGCCCTGTTTTTCGGCGTGCCGTTCTCCTGGCGCATCCTGCCCGGCATGCTGCTCGCTTACGCCGGCATCGTGCTGATCTTTGGCTGGAGCTTCCTCGCCGAACCCGATGGCCTTCTCATCGGCACCTGCTTGGTGCTGACGGCGGCCATCACCTTCGCCTTCTATCAACTCCTCGCCAAGGGCCAGATGCGCCAGCTCGGCACGGCTCTTTTCACATGCATCGCCATGTCCACCGCCGCAATCGTGGCGATCAGCCAAAGCCTAGTGCTAAGCGGCCCCGGCGCCTTGCTCAGCCTACCCAGCGAAGTCTGGCTCTATGGCCTGTGCCTCGGCATCTTCGCCACCGTCCTGCCCTCCTTCATGATGAACGCCGCGATCACCCGCATTGGCCCGCGCGCCAATTCCTCCACCGCCGCCTTCGGCCCGCTCCTCACCATCGCCTTTGCCGTGGTCGTGCTTAACGAGCCCTTCACCATCTTCCATGTTTTGGGCACGGCCCTGGTGATTGGCGGCTCGGTGTTGTTCACGCGGGCGGAGCGACAGATTCGCGCTTCCGGAGGATGATGTCTGTCAGCTGCCGCAAAGGCGCTTTAATCTACCGCCACACAGCCAAGGCATGGGTAAGGGGACAAAACGATGAATGCACTGACGAGGCTTATGAGCGGCGCCGCGATCGCGCTGGTGCTGGGCGCCTTGCCCGCCTACGCCGACAAGATCTCCGCCAGCGGCAAGAACCCGCCGCTCACGACGACCGAACAGACCCCGCCGCCATCCTCCACCGCCGGCATCGACTTCGGCGATGATTCGGGCGATTGGACCAATGACGGCGAATGCGATGACCCCCGCTTTACCGGCACCGGTTCGGCCGCAGAACTGCTCGAGGCCGATATCCGCAAGGATGCCACCGACTGCCGCACGGCATTCGAAGCCGGCACCGTCACCCTCAAGGACACCGGCGACACCCCGTCCACCACAGACATCGACTTCGGCGACGATTCGGGCGACTGGGCCAACGACGACGAATGCGACGACCCCCGCTTCCGCGGCACCGGCTCGGCCGAAGAACTGGTCGATGCCGACCTTCTCAAGGACGCGACCGATTGCAAGGCGGCCTTCGAAGCCGGCACCGTCACACTCAACTCCGACTACCAGCCGCAAGCCGTCACTCTCGTCGCCTTCGACTACGGCGCCGATTGGAGCAAATGGGCCAATGACAACGAATGCGATGACCTGCGCTTCGAAGGCACGGGCGTCGACAAGAAGCTGCTGATCGACGATCTCAACGGCGACGCCACCGATTGCCGCGCCGCCGTCGAAGCCGGCACCGCCACGATCCGCAAGGTCTATTCCCCCGAATACGCCGCCGGCGCGCCCTATGACAGCTCAGCCATCGATTTCGGCGACAACACCTCCGACTACGCCGACGATCAATCCTGCGACGACCCCCGCTTCGAAGGCCCCGGCGCCGCCTCAGTCCTCCTCGATAGCGACCTCAAACGCGACAGCGCCGACTGCAAGGCGGCCTATGAAGCGGGAACGATCATGTTGATCGAAAACGCCGAAAGCTAAGGAATTCCGAACACCCACTATCGATCAACACCCACCGCCGCTTCCCTCGGGCTCGACCCGAGGGCCACCCTCAACGCGGCACCGGCGACGAGAGACCCCGGATCAAGTCCGGAGGAAGCAACAGTGGATGGGATATACTCGGGTCAAACGTGACTCTGAGGGCCGGTCACCTCTCCCTCATAGGAGAGGTACGACCGTGCCCCCTACGCCGCCTTACGTTCCACCATCATCTTCTTGATCTCGGCAATCGCCTTGGCCGGGTTCAGCCCCTTGGGGCAGACCTTGGCGCAGTTCATGATCGTATGGCAGCGATAAAGCTTGAACGGATCTTCAAGATTGTCCAGCCGCTCGCTAGTCGTCTCGTCGCGCGAATCGATCAGCCAGCGATAAGCCTGCAACAGCGCAGCCGGCCCCAGATACCGCTCCCCATTCCACCAATAGGACGGGCACGAAGTCGAGCAGCACGCACACAGGATACATTCATACAGCCCATCGAGCTTGGCGCGCTGGGGAACAGTCTGCGTCCATTCCTTGGTCGGCGTTGGCGACGTGGTCTTGAGCCACGGCTCGATTGCCCGGTGCTGCGCATAAAACGTCGTCAGATCCGGCACCAGATCCTTGACCACTGGCATATGCGGCAGCGGATAGATCTTGATGGGACCGCTCGAGTCATCCATCCCCTTGGTGCAGGCCAGGGTGTTGAGCCCGTTGATGTTCATCGAACACGAGCCGCAAATGCCCTCGCGGCATGAGCGGCGCAGGGTCAGCGTCGGATCGACATTGTTCTTGATCCAGAGCAGGCCATCCAGAATCATCGGCCCGCACTGGTCCAGATCCACCCAATAGGTGTCGATACGCGGATTGGCGTTCTCATCGGGATTATAACGATAGATGTGATACTCGCGCAGCCGGTTCGCGCCGGCAGGCTTTGGCCAGGTCTTGCCCTTGGTGGGGCGATCGGCCTTGGGGAGCATCAGTTCGACCATAAGACTATTCCTTTGCCATGCCGTTCGTCTGGCACTGAATTCTTCTCTTGCGCGGTGTCATTCCGGCGCAGGCCGGAATCCATCTTGAGATTTCAGGATGGACCCCGGCCTACGCCGGGGTGACATCGTTGGTGTGGGTAGACCCGCACCATCAATAGTTCGGCTTGCAGATCTGGTTCGATTTGGCGACGTAGGCATTATACGCCCGGTACTCGCCCTCGGCCGGATTGCGCGTGCCCTTCATGGCCGCGATCACCGTGTCCATGAAGGGCCCGTCGATCAGCGTCATCGCGGCATCCGCCTTGCAGGTGCACAAGGTTTCGTCCTGCGCGATGCCCATGCAGACACGGGCGAACTCCGCCTTCTGCTCGGCCGTCGGCGCCGCGGCGAAAGCCGAACTCGTAGCCAGCATCAGCGGCAATGCAACCAGCAGCGCGCGCATCAGTAAACGCGCGCCTTGGGTGCGATCTTTTTGAGATCGATGCCGCCTTCGCTTTCGGGCGTCAGCGGGTCCACATGCACCGGACGATAGCCCAACGTCACCGCACCGCTCGCCGTATCGATCCAGCTCAGCGTATGCTTGCGCCAGGTCTCGTCGTCGCGGCTCGGATAATCCTCGTGGGCATGGGCGCCGCGCGATTCCTCCCGTGCTTCGGCCGAAACCACCGTCACCATCGCGTTGGCCATGAGGTTTTCCAGCTCCAGCGTTTCCACCAGATCCGAGTTCCAGATCAGCGAGCGATCGCTGACGCGCACATCGGCGAGCCGCGAATAGATCTCGCTCATGCCGGCAACGCCGTTCTGTAGCGACTCCGAGGTGCGGAACACCGCCGCATCGGACTGCATGGTGCGCTGCATCTCGTCACGCAGCTTGGCCGTGGGCTGCGAGCCCGAGGCATTGCGCAGGCGATCGAAGCGCGCCAGGATCTTGTCGTCCTGCGCCTTGTTGATGGATGGGATCGGGGCTGCCTTGTCGATAACGTGCCCGGCCCGGATGGCCGCCGCACGGCCAAACACCACAAGATCGGTCAGCGAGTTCGAACCCAGCCGGTTCGCGCCATGCACCGAGGCACACGCCGCTTCGCCCACAGCCATCAGGCCGGGGACCACGCGGTCCGGATTGTCCGGCGTCGGGGAAAGCACTTCGCCATGATAATTGGCGGGAATGCCGCCCATATTATAGTGCACCGTGGGCAGCACCGGGATCGGCTCGCGCGTCAGGTCGACACCGGCAAAGATTTTGGCGCTCTCGGTAATCCCCGGCAGGCGCTCATGCAGCACTTTTGGGTCAAGGTGATCGAGGTGGAGGTGGATATGGTCCTTGTTGGGACCGACGCCACGCCCTTCACGGATTTCCAGTGTCATACACCGGCTCACGACGTCGCGTGATGCCAGATCCTTGGCGTTAGGAGCATAGCGCTCCATGAAGCGCTCGCCTTCCGAATTGGTGAGATACCCGCCCTCGCCGCGTGCGCCTTCGGTAATCAGCACGCCCGCGCCATAAATGCCCGTGGGGTGGAACTGCACGAATTCCATGTCCTGCAGTGGCAGCCCCGCGCGCGCCACCATGCCATTGCCGTCGCCGGTGCAGGTATGGGCCGAAGTTGCCGAGAAATAGGCGCGGCCATAGCCGCCGGTCGCCAGCACCACGAGCTTGGCGCGGAAGCGGTGCAGCGTTCCGTCATCCAGCTTCCAGGCGATCACGCCCTGGCATTCGCCATTCTCGCCCATGATCAGGTCGAGCGCGAAATATTCGATAAAGAACTGTGCGTCGTTGCGTAGGCTCTGGCCGTAAAGCGTGTGCAGCATGGCGTGGCCGGTGCGGTCGGCCGCGGCGCAAGTGCGCTGCACCGGCGGGCCCTCGCCGAATTCCGTCATGTGCCCGCCAAACGGGCGCTGGTAGATCTTGCCCTCGGGGGTGCGCGAAAACGGCACGCCATAATGTTCGAGCTCATAAATCGCGGCCGGCGCTTCGCGCGCCAGATATTCCATAGCGTCGTTGTCGCCCAGCCAGTCCGAACCCTTGACGGTGTCGTACATGTGCCACTGCCACGAATCCGGCCCCATGTTCTGGAGCGAAGCCGCGATGCCGCCCTGTGCCGCAACCGTATGGGAGCGGGTCGGGAACACCTTGGTTATGCAGGCGGTGTTGAACCCCTGCTCGGCCATGCCCAGCGTAGCGCGAAGCCCCGCGCCACCGGCGCCAACCACCACGACGTCGAATTCGTGGTCGATCAGTTCATATTGCGCCATTGTTCGCTAACCCCAGAACACGAGCTTGAGAATGGCGCCGATGCCGGCAACCGCGATGATGAGGCAGAACAGGGTGTTCAGCATCATGTAGAGCCGATAGGTGCGGCCGTGAAAATAATCTTCGAGGATGTCTCGCATGCCGTTGCGCATGTGGATCGTTACGATCCCCAGCAGCAGAGCAAGCGGCAGTCCGATCCAGGCACTACCAATGGTTTCCACCATGTCGCCACGATCTTCCCCGGCCAGCCGCACCACCACGAACAGCAGCAACAGCAGGAAGGCGATATTGCTGACGCCCGTCAGGCGCTGCGTGATGAAGTGACGCGTGGAAGCCTTGGCGTCGCCATAGTGCGAGCGCGGATCGGCGATCGTCTTTTGGGTGATGATTTGTTCGCGCATTAGCCTACCCACACGAAAATGGTCCAGATCAGCAGGGTCAGCACGACCGAAGCGATCACATTTGCCCAGGCCAGCATTTCGCGCTGCCCCGCTTCCATGCCTAGGATGAAGTCCCACACATAATGGCGGATACCACCCAGCATGTGATGCGTGAGGCTCCAGGTATAGCCGAACAGCACCAGCTGCCCGAACCAGCTGCCGAACAGTCCGTTGACCGCGTCGAGCGGCTCGGGCCCCCATGCCGCAGCAACGAGCCAGAGCACCAGCAGCGCCGAGCCCGCGTAATTGGCGATACCGGTCGCGCGGTGCACGATGGACATCGTCATGGTGATGGTCCAGCGGTAAACCTGGAGATGGGGCGATAAGGGGCGGGATCTAACCGTCATGAAGCCTCGCTGGCGTGCGGAAAACCCGCCTGCAGTTTGGAATGGTTCGAGACTTCTAGCGTCCAAGTGTTACGAAATCAAAGCCCCAGATGCATGTTGGGACGCTACTTTTGGCGATAGTCGCACTTTGTTCGTATAACGCACAGACTGTGCGGGCTTCGCAGATTTGGTCCGTACCGGCGGAACTTGGCATCGCCCCCATCTCGCGCCATAGCTAAAGGCAAGCCACAGGAGCACCAATTGTCCGGTTCGATCACCATCAACAGCGTCACCAAGCTCGCCCACAATTGGGGCCGGTTCGATGATTACCAGATCACGCATTCAAAGCGCGACGGCACGCTCCAGACGGTGCAGCGCGAAGTCTACGACCACGGCAGCGCCGCAGCCGTGCTCCTTTACGCGCCCGAAGCCGGCACAGTGATCCTCACCCGCCAGTTCCGCCTGCCGCCCCATCTCAATGGCGATCCCGCCTGGCTGATCGAGGCCCCCGCCGGCATGCTCGACGGCGAAGCCCCCGCCATCGCCGCCCACCGCGAGGCGGTCGAAGAAACCGGCTACGAGCCCACCGATCTCGTATTCCTCTTCGAAACCTATGCCAGCCCCGGCTCCCTCACCGAAAAATGCGCCTGCTTCCTCGGCCGCTATACGCCTGGCCAACAGATCAGCGAAGGCGGCGGCCTCGCCAGCGAAGGCGAGGATATCGAAGTCTTCGAACTCGGCTTCGAGCAAGCCATGGAGATGATCGCCGAAGGCGGCATCGTCGACGCCAAAACCATCCTGATGCTGCAAGCCCTGGCTTTGCGCCTCGCCAAGGGCGAAATCAGCTAATCAGCCAGCCCCAATGACCCACCACCCAGCCCGGCTACCTCCCCAACCACCGCGCTTCCCTCGGACTTGATCCGAGGGCCACTCGTCGCATGTGCCGGACTGAGAGTGACCCCGCGGATCAAGCCCGCGGGAAGCCACCACGGCTAAACTTCGAGCGAAACGCCCTCACCCTCAAAAATCCACCAGCTTCTTGTCCGGATCATAAGGCTGGTCCGCCGCAATCCGCGTCACCGCCTGCCCCACCTTCATCTTCTTGTTGTGCCCGTCATAAGCGTAGCTCGGCGTGCCATAGAGCTGCCAGCCCTCGCTCAACGCCTTGGTAACCCGATGACAGAACGCGGCGTCGTCCTCGCCGGTCAGGAAACGATAAATCAGCATGCATGCCCCCGATGCGCGGGCATTCAGCAACGCCCGATTGATCTGAAACGCTCTTAGCGCTAATTCAGACCGCATGCACCGATTTCCTCCCGATCTGCTTAAGGGCCACGCCAACTTCATGGCAGGCCGCTACGTTCGTGAAAAAGACCGCTATCGCGAGCTTGCCGCGGTAGGCCAAAGCCCCACCACCATGATCATCGCCTGCTGCGACAGCCGCGCCGCGCCCGAATTGATCTTCGACGCTGCACCCGGCGAATTGTTCGTCCTGCGCAACGTCGCCAATCTGGTACCGACCTACCAGCCTGACGGCGGCCAGCACGGCACCTCGGCCGGCATCGAGTTTGCCGTCAAGGCACTCGAAATCGCCAATATCGTCATCATGGGCCATGGCCGTTGCGGCGGCATCAAGGCGGCGCTCGCGCCCGACCAGAGCCCGCTCGACGATGGCGATTTCATCGGCAAGTGGATGAGCATGCTGGGCGGCCTGCCCGAGCAGGTCGGCCAGAACGAGCTGATGACCGCCACCGAACGCCAGACGGCGCTGGAACGAATCTCCATCCGCAATTCCATCCAGAACCTGCGTACTTTCCCCTATGTCGCCGCGCTCGAAGCCGAGGGAAAGCTGGCTGTTCACGGTGCCTGGTTCGACATTTCGACCGGCGAACTCTGGATCATGGACGCCGAAACCGGCGATTTCAGGCGGCCCGAACTTTAAGGCCCTGCCCCCAAATGGCCCGACATTGATCCCCCGCGGGTCGAATTTTGGGCCGCTCCCCGACATATTTCACGATCATGTTACTGACCACGGGCTGCAGGAGAGCGGCCCGTCGGAGGCCGGCTAACCGGTCGCCGCTTTTCTCCCCAACATTGGAGCACACCTCCCATGAAGAAGATCATCCTGTCGTCCGCCATCGTCCTGTCCCTGGCTGGCACCGCCATCGCCCAGACCCCGACCACCTTTGCCGATGTGGACGTCGACACCAGCGGCGAGCTTAGCCTCACCGAACTGCAGACCGTTTGGCCGGACATGACAGATGCCGAATTCGGGCCTGCCGACACCGACGCCAGCGGCGGACTGACCGTGGACGAGCTCAATGCCCTCCAGGCTGCCGCCGCCCCAGCCGCTCCCGCACCGGCGGCCGATCCTGCAGCGCCCGCAGTTCCGGCTGACCCTGCGGCTCCAGCCGCAGATCCGGCAGCCCTGCCGCAATAATTCGAACCACGGGCCGCCCTTCGGGGCGGCCTTTTCATCAGGCCCGGGCAAACGCCACCAGGCGTGGTCCAAAGACGTTGAGCAGCAACCCCAGAAAAATCAGCAGGCTCCCCAGGATTTCCAGCGTACTCACCACTTCTCCCAGCAACAGTGCCGCGGCGGCAAAGCCCACCACCGGCACCAGCAGCGAAAATGGCGCCACCATGCTCGCCGGATACCGCCCAAGCAGGATCGCCCAGCTGCCATAGCCGACCAGCGTCGATCCATAGGCAATGAACAGCACCGAGCCGATGGCGCCCGCCGAGATGAACGGCAGCCCCAGCATCGCCTCCGGCCCCTCGAACACCAGCGACAGCAGCAGCATCGGCACCGGCGGCACCAGCGCGCCCCACACCACGAAGCCCAACATGTCCACCTTGCCCGCGCGCTTGGTGACGATATTGGAAAGCCCCCAGAACAGCGCCGCCGCCAGCGTCATCACCAGCGGCACCATCACCGCGCCGCCAACCCGCTCTGCCCCGATCGCCCCGAGCCCGATCAGCGCCAGCGCGGCGCCGCCCAATTGCAGCATGGTCGGACGCTCACCCAGAAACAGGATCGCCAACGCCATGGTGAAAAACACCTGCATCTGCATCACGAGGCTGGCTAAACCGGCCGGCATGCCCAGCTCGATCGCGGTAAACAGCAAGCTGAACTGCAGCACGCCCACCGTGACGCCATAGGCAATCAGGATCGGCCAGCCCACCTGTGGCCGCTTGATGAAGAACACCGCCGGAAAGGCGCAACCCAGATAGCGCAGTGCCGTCAACAGAAAGGGCGGAATCTCATCGACGCCCCATTTGATGGCGACAAAATTGAGCCCCCAGATCAGAACGACGCCAAGGGCCAGAGCTATGTCGCGAGGGGGCATTTCATTTATCCAGCGGCTGGGGTCGATAGCACCCAGGGCACGATGTCAGCAAGTCTGCAGCTTCATTCCCAGCCGCGACGTCATTCCCGCGACGGCGGGAATCTCACTTCACTTCAGCGCATTAGTGGGATTCCCGCCTTCGCGGGAATGACGTCGTAGCTACCAGTTACGCCGCCAACCGCGCCTTCAGCCCGCGCGCAATCAGCTCTTCCGCGATCTGGATGGTATTGAGCGCCGCGCCCTTGCGCAGATTGTCCGAAACAACCCACATGGCCAGCCCATTCTCCACCGTATTGTCCTCGCGGATGCGCGACACGAACGTATCGTATTCGCCCACCGTTTCCACCGGCGTCGCGTAGCCACCCGGCTCGCGCTTGTCGAGCACCGAGATCCCCGGCGCCTCGCGCAGGATATCGCGCGCCTCATCGGCGGTGATGGGATTCTCGAACTCGATATTGACCGCTTCCGAATGGCCCACGAACACCGGCACGCGCACCGCCGTGCAGGTCACCTTGATCTTGGGATCGAGGATCTTCTTGGTTTCGGCCAGCACCTTCCACTCTTCCTTGGTGTAGCCGTCTTCCATGAACACATCGATGTGCGGGATGACGTTGAAGGCGATCTGCTTGGGGAACTTGCCGGGCGTCGCGCTATCATTGACGAAGATGCCCTTGGTCTGGTTCCACAATTCGTCGATGCCTTCCTTGCCGGCACCGGACACGGACTGGTAGGTGGACACGACAACGCGGTTGATCTTGGCAAAGTCATGCAGGGGCTTGAGCGCCACCACCAACTGCGCCGTGGAGCAATTGGGGTTGGCGATGATATTGCTGCGCTTCGGGTCAGCCAGCCAGCGGTCGAGCACATGCCCGTTCACTTCCGGCACGATCAGCGGAATATCGGAATTATAGCGCCAATAGCTGGAGTTATCGATGACGATGCAGCCCGAGGCCGCGATGCGCGGCGCCAGATCCTTGGATATCGCCGAGCCAGCCGACATGATGGCGAAGTCGACGCCCTTGAAGTCGAAATCATCAAGGTTCTTGCACTTGAGGATCTTGTCGCCAAAGGAGATTTCGCGCCCCGTCGACTTGGACGAGGCCAGCGCGATGACTTCATCGGCGGGGAACTTGCGCTCCGCCAGGATATTGAGAACTTCACGGCCCACATTGCCCGTGGCACCTACGACAGCGACGCGATAACCCATTTTTCTTGGAACTCCAGTCCCGTAACCTTGCCGCCCCGCGCGGTTCAACACCGCGGCCATCTGGTTTCGCGCCTCTCCCCGTCGGGGAGTTGACCCGGGGAAAGACGTCAGGCGGTTTTGGTGGTTTTGGTCATGAGCGCAGCAACGCCCCCCGCCGACCGGCAGGTGGTTGCGAATTCCGCGATTTGCGTGGCGCTGCGCATCGATTGACTGCTTAGCTGAGAAAAGCAGGCGAAGTCATACTCTCAAATAGGAATTAGTCAACGCCCTGCTTTTGGCGTCACAGACGTCTCCCCGACCTCGATCTGTCCCCTCGCCCCTCCGGGGAGAGGGCTAGGGTGAGGGGTGAAGCCCCTCAACAACCCACCACCCCTCAACGACCACCCGCCACCCTTGCACCCCACCCCCCAACCCCTATAACTGCCGCAAACCAACAAGGACGAAGAACCATGATCCACTACGACGTCGTGGTGCTCGGCGCCGGTGCTGCCGGAATGATGGCGGCCATAGAAGCCGGCAAGCGCGGCCGCTCCGTCCTTGTGGTCGATCACGCCAAATTCGCCGGCGAAAAAATCCGCATCTCCGGCGGTGGCCGCTGCAACTTCACCAATATTCACGCCACCATCGACAAGGGCCGCGACCGCTTCCTCAGCGAAAACCCGCGCTTTGCCCTCTCAGCACTCAGCCGCTACACGCCCGAAATGTTCATCGCCATGGTCCAGCGCCACGGCATCAGTTTTCACGAGAAAACCCTGGGCCAGCTGTTCTGTGACGGCCCCGCCACCCAGATCAACACCATGCTCCTGGGCGAAATGCGCCAGGCCGGCGTCACCCTGGTGCTGGAAACCTCCGTCGAACAGGTGAGCAAGGAAGAGACCGGCTTCGCGCTGCAGCTCTCCACCAGCTCGGTCACCTGCGACAGTCTCGTCGTCGCCACTGGCGGCAAATCCATTCCCAAGATGGGCGCTTCGAGCCTTGGCTATCAACTCGCCGCGCAATTCGGCCTCCGCCTCACCGAAACCCGCCCCGCTTTGGTGCCACTGACCTTCGAGACCGGCGCCCTGGAACGGCTCAAGGAACTTTCCGGCATCGCCACCGACGCCATCGTGCGCCACGGCAAGACCGCGTTCGAGGAAGCCCTGCTCTTCACCCATCGCGGCCTCTCCGGCCCCGCCATCCTGCAGATTTCGTCTTATTGGCGCGAAGGCGACGCCATCAGCGTTGATCTGCTGCCCAATCAGGACGCCGCCGAAACCCTGCGCGCGGCGCGCAAGGCCAATCCCAAGGTGCAGGTCCAGACCGTGCTCGGCTCCGTCCTGCCCAAAAAACTCGCCCAGCTGCTGGGCGAAGAATTGAATCTTCCCGGCATGATCGGCGACTTCTCAGACAAGAAGCTCGCCGTGGTTGAGGCCATCCTCAAGAATTGGACGCTAAAGCCCGTCGGTTCCGAGGGCTACCGCACCGCCGAGGTCACCCTGGGCGGCGTCGACACCCGCGACCTCGACGCCAAGACCATGGCCGCCCGCGCCGTCCCCGGCCTCTTCTTCATCGGCGAAGTCGTCGACGTCACCGGCTGGCTCGGCGGCTACAATTTCCAATGGGCCTGGTCCTCCGGCTGGGCGGCGGGTCAAGCGGCTTAGCCACCACCTTCAGCGCCTCGCTTCCTCGAGGGGCGCATTCCGGCACTTACCGGCTTCCCAGTTGTCACCGCGTCATTCCCGCGCGTTGTGGATGAAATTGACAAGAGACGATGAGCTCCTGAGGGGGAGGGGCCAAGGGTGGGGCGGCGGTGATTGTGCCCTCCA
The DNA here is from genome assembly GCF_003056355.1 of Devosia naphthalenivorans. Classification (GTDB taxonomy): domain Bacteria; phylum Pseudomonadota; class Alphaproteobacteria; order Rhizobiales; family Devosiaceae; genus Devosia; species Devosia naphthalenivorans. Next base: position 7,132 of record NZ_PYVW01000019.1, on the reverse strand, counting down.
CCACCTCCATGCCGACAACGAGAAACTAACCCTCGTAAAACGTAATCCGGTTCCCCGCCCCATCGATCACGGTCATCTCCAGCCCACCCCAAGGCGGCGTTTCCAATCCCGGTCGGTTATTCTTGTACCGCTTGTCCGACAGTTCCGTGTGAAACGCCCGCAGACCGGACGTCTTGACCCGCACATGGCTTCCGGGCGTCGCATCCCCATGATGCTCGGACAGGTGCAACACGAGACCATGCCGGCTGAACTGCTGATAAAACGGCATGTCGGGACCGAAGCGATGCTCCCAATCGAGCGCAAATCCCAGCCAGTCCCGATAGAATTCCTGCGTCTTTTCTTGATCGAAACTGCGCAGGATCGGAACAACTGTGCTGAACGCCATGGTTAAAACCGCCACCCCAACCGGACACCCAGATTGGTGCTCGCGCGCTCCGGCGTCCCGCAGGCCCCGAAGTCCGGCAAATGTTCCAGCGTTGCGATCAATGACGCACCTGCCGGCAGGTTAAGCCCCACGCTCCCCGCCGCCCGCAACCCGATCGCACACCCAAAACTGCGCGACGGATCATCTTCCGGCGCCGAGAACAGGCTCGTATGCGCCACCCCGCCCAGGCTGGCCTCAACGAACACCGGCAGGATCGGCGCCTGCAGCGTCCAGCTCAATCCCGCATAGCCATAGGACGGCTCGTCGCCAAAACTGACCGTCGCGCCCACATGCGGCCGCAACTCGCCGATCACCGACCAGGCATTGAGATCGGGCGTCGCAAACAGCAATTCGACATTGGCGTGGCTGATCCGCTCGGAACTGAACAGCTCCGCCCCATCATCGATACCACCGGCCATTACCCCGCCGCGAATTTCCGGCAGGAAATTGAACTGCGCCTGCGCCGGCACAATGCCCAGCCCCAACGCCATCACCACCAATGCCCAGAATCGTGCGACCATGAACCCGCTCCTCTTGGGGAGCATCGGACCGCCTCAAGCCACAATCAGCAAGATTTACCTAAAATTGTCGATAACAGCCCGTTAAGCCAAGGCGAGCCACGCCGAAGAAGAGCACATCCCCCTTGAGGGAGGAGTGTTACTCAAGACACTTGCCATTGGCACAAGGCAGTCGAGAACGCCGCGCTGCCCTCGGGCTTGACCCGAGAGCCATTGGGGGAGCCCTTGCCCGAAGCGATTATGTCTGCGGGACCTGACCCTCGGGTCAAGCCCGAGGGAAGCCCGGTGCGCCGCTACCCGCTGCGCGAAAAACTCCTGCTGCGCCCTAGAACTTCCAACCAACCCGCACGCCGAGGTTCGACAAGCCCTGATTGTTGTCGCACCACTCATTATTCGACGTGTGCTCATAGGTCAGCGTCGCCGTCATCTGCTCGCTGATATTGGCCCCAACGCCGAACCGCTCGTAGAAATTGATGCGGCAGCCGAAATTGTGCCGGCTCGCGGTATCGGGCGATCCATCCAGATAGCCATTGTGGATGGCGGCGCCGAACGTGCCTTCCAGGTAAAACGGCGTGTCGAACACAGGCAATTGCCAGGTCAGGCCCAGATGCGCCAAGCTATCCTCGCCATCGAGATTAATCGTGACGCCCAGATCGGGCCGCGGCGCGCCGATCCAGCGGAACACATCCAGGTCGGGCGACGTGAACAGCACGTCGAAGCTGAGATCCTCGATCTCGCCCAGATCCCACTGACCGGGCCGGGGCAGCGCCGTATAGTCAACGTCATGCGCATGAATGCCGATGCGGACTTCATCGACGATGTCGGCAAACGGCTCCGGCGTCGTCAGGCTTTGCGCTGCGGCAGGCACCGCAGTCAGGGCCAGAATACCAAGAGCAAGATGGGCAACACGCAACAGCGACAACGGCAATCCTCCGCACGGATGTGCCGATACTAAAAGCCGGACTCTTACGATCAAGTCAATGCGCCGGGGCCTTGCAGCACCCCATCGGCCACCCGATGTGACGAAGAGGCCACGCCCTTTTGCGCTTGGGCCTCGCTTTTATCGTAATTCGACGATAGAAGACCCCAACATCCCACCACCAGAGTTTTCCCCATGGCCGCTCCCTTCGCACTCTCCCTGCAGGACCTCGCCCCCATTGCCGAAGGCACCTCAACGCCACAAGCGATGGCCGAAACCGTCCGGCTCGCCGAGGCCGCCGATGCGCTGGGCTATACGCGCCTCTGGTATGCCGAGCACCACGGCATGCCCTCCATCGCCTCGTCCGTCCCCGAAATCCTGATCGGCAGCGCCGCCGCCCATACGCAAAACCTGCGCGTCGGCTCGGGTGGCGTCATGCTGCTCAACCACGCGCCCCTGCGCATTGCCGAGGCCTATCGCACGCTCGAAGCGCTCCACCCCGGCCGCATCGATCTCGGACTGGGCCGCGCCCCCGGCGGCGACGGCTACGCCATGCGCGCCCTTCGTAGCGGCGGTGGCGAGGAATTTTCCAACTATCTGGCCGAACTGATGGCCTTCGACGATGACAGCTTCCCGCCAGAACATCCGTTCTCCCGCGTGCCCGTTTCTCCCGGCGGCATCCAGCTGCCGCCCAAATGGCTGCTGGGCTCATCCGGCAACAGCGCCCAGGCCGCCGGCCAGCTGGGCTTTGGCTATGCCTTCGCCGCCCATTTCAGCCACACTCCGGCAGCCCCCGCCTTCGCCGCCTATCGCGAGGCCTTCCAGCCCTCCGAATATTTCCCCGAACCGCGCACCATTCTGTGCCTCTCGGTGATCTGCGCGCCAACCGATGAGGAAGCCGAATTCCTCGGCATTTCCCAAGCCGTGAACTGGGCCCGCTTCGTTTCCGGTGAACAGCGCCAGCTGACCTCGCCCGAAAAAGCCATGGAACACCAGCTGACGCCCCAGCAGCAGCAGATCATCGAGCATCAATCGAGCCTCTGGCTGATCGGCAGCCCCGAACGCATGGCCGAAACGATCAGCGAAAAGGCTGCCGCCTGCAATGCCGACGAGGTGATGATCACCACCACCATCCACAGCTACGAACTGCGCCGGCGCTCCTACGAACTCCTTGCCAAGACCTTGGGCATTTTGCCGCGCTGAGTCGCTTCCGGCGTTAACCTGCCGTTTCGCCGGATCGGCTAGCATCGGCGCATTATCGCTTGTCCGAGTCCCTCACTGTGAGCGCTGCTGGCTTCGTTCTCGCCATCAATATCTTCGTCGCGGGGCTGTTTACCGCAGCCTTCGGCACGGTGGCCTGGCGCAACCGCAGCGCCATCGGCGCGCGCTGGCTGGCCATCGCCTATTCGATCGGCATGGCCAATGCCGCCCTGGAATTCATCCTGCCCACCATGCAGGACCCCGCGCTGCTCAACCTGACCGTCTTTACGGTGGCGCTCAGCGCCTTTCTGGTCTCCGTCATCGGCCTTGCCCGCCACTACGGCACCCCGGTGCTCTGGAATGCGCTGGCCCTGCTTGCGATCGCCTCGGTCGGGCTCAATGCCGCGCTGATGGACCAGGCCTCCAGCGCCTCGTTCTGGCGCGCCATGGCCTACCAGCTCCCTTATTTCGCCGCCCATGTCCTGGGCGCCCTCACCGTCTGGCGCTCGCATCGCCGCCAGCCGCTTGATCTCACCCTGCTGGTATTCCTGCTGGTGAGCGGTCTGCAATTCGTCGCCAAGCCGTTCCTCGCCCTAAGCATGGGCGATCCCGGCACGGCGGATTACCTGCACAGCCTTTATGGCGCCTATTCGCAAACGCTGACCGCATTTCTGCTCATCGCCACTGGCGTGCTGATGCTGCTGATCATCGTGCGCGACGAGATGGCCGCCATCACCCTGCGCTCCGAGACCGACAAGCTATCCGGCCTCTGGAACCGGCGCGGCTTCGAGAACCACACCGAACGCGCCCTGGTGCTCGCCCGCAAGGCTAGCCTGCCCAGCGCGCTCGTCGTGGCCGATCTCGACCATTTCAAGCACATCAATGATACGCTGGGCCACGCCTGGGGTGACACGGTGATCACCGCCTTTGCACGCCTGCTGACGGATAATGCCGAACCACGCATGGTTGTCGCCCGCCAGGGCGGCGAAGAGTTCGCCGTTCTCCTGCCCGGTGCAAATCTCGCCACTGCCCGGCTTTATGCCGAAGGCGTGCGCGTGGCTTTTTCAGGGATTGGCCCGCAATTGGGCATAAGCGCGCTCAGCGCCAGTTTCGGGGTGGTGCAATTGCTCCCCCATGACGATCTGTCCGACACATTGCGCCGGGCAGATCAGGCGCTCTATGAGGCGAAGAAATCGGGCCGCAACCGCGTTATCGTCGCCGATCCAATGCTTGTCACCAGCAATCCCGAACAACTGACGGGCTCCTGAAGCCCTAATTCGCCTCGCGGCGCTCCACCAATTCAAAATCGTCCGCCGCCGGATCGACCTTGAGTGCCAATTGCTGGCGGTCGAGTTCGGCCAGCCAGGCCGTCCACGAACATGGGCTCATCCCATCGTCGAGGCTTTCATGGGGCACATTGCGGGCCCTCTGAAAACTCAGCTTGAGCTGGGATCGCTCTTCGCCGAACCGGTTGCGCACGCGCGCAATAGCCGGAATTCCGCGCCGGTCGCTCACCCAGTTCTGAATATCGCGGTGGCGCGTCAAAGTATGCATTCGACTCATTCTTGGCCTCCCTCCAATCGCTACTTTTTTCGTAGCCTGTAACCATGTTGAACGGCCCCGATCCTCCACCGGTTCCATCCATCAGCATTCAATCTACGGCAAATTCCGTGACGAGCTTAAGACCCTCCATTTCCTCCGCATTGAAATAGTAAAGCTGGTCCGGCGGCGTCTGTAGCGCATGCAGCCACAGCGCCGGATCGACGCCCGAAGCCGTCAGGTGCGCGATGATCTCCGCCGTGGTGGTTTGCGCGTCGGCCATGGCCGTCCCCGCGACCCGCAACGCGCTTTGCGGGTCCGCGCTGAGCGCTGCCGCATAGATCTGGTGTACGCCGATTGCCGCATCCCTGCTGGCGATGCGGCTCTGGCCGGAGGCAAATACGATGGGGCAGGACGAAGCACAAAGCGAGCCCGCAGCGACCTTGGTGGCAAGGCCCTTTTCATGGATCAAGCGGCCAATGGCCAGTGCATCCACTACCGATCCTCCTGGCGAATCGAGAACCACAGTCTGCACATATTCGCCCCGCGCCTCAATCTCGTCAGCAAAGCGCTCTCCCGACCCGGGATCGATCGTCCCGGTCAGGTTCAGCGCGCCCCCCGCGCCCAGCGCAATCTCTAGCGGGTCATCCAGGATATCGGGACTGGTGGTAATCTGCGGCATTGGCCCCTGCGCCGGATTATCAATCGCCGGCGGCAGGATAGGCTGCATGGGCATGGCCAGCGCCGCACCCTCATTGGCGGTCAGTTCGCGATAATCGACATACAGCACCGAGGCAGTCCCCAGCAGCAGGCCGAAGAATGCTACCCGCAAAATGGACCCATCCTCAAGCCCCGCCAGCCAGGCAATGGCGCCCCGGTAGAATGGGCCCTCATGCGTCACTGTCCGGGCATTGGCCGAAGTCTTCATGCGGGGCGCGGCCCGTCGGTGCGCTTGCGCTGCGCTGCATCGATTGGCGTCACCGTCGCATCCTCCGGCTCAGCTTCCGCGACGGCAGGAATCTCATCCGGCTCCGGCTCCGCCTGTGGCCGGGGCTGCCCCGTTGCAACATCGATCCCCGCGGCCTCCATCTTGCGATAAAGCGCCATGGCCCGCAGCATTTCCGCCGCCGTGATGTTCTCGGCTTCCTCCAGCGATTCCGACTCCCGCCGCATCGCGTCGTTGACGATCATCAGCACCAGCACCAGAACCACCGGCAACAGGTCGATGGAGATGGCGCCGGCCCAGCTGGGGATGAAATCCTGCCAATAGCGCAACACCGCCTCCGCGCTCGACAACGGCACGAAGCGGCGCTGCTCCACCGCCGGGGTTGCGAGGATTTCATCTGCCGCCGCGCTCAGGGCCGACGATTGCGCGGCGACCGAAGCCCGCACTGTGTCCATCACCTGGTTCTGCCGAATGGCCAGGTCTCCTACCTGCCCATCGGCAACGGGCGCGATGAACCCGGCCGAGAGGTCGGCAGCGGCCCGGCTGACCGATGCTGCTACGCCTGTTTGCTGCAACGCAGCGATTACGGCGGTCAATTGCACAGCTTCGGCCTGGAAACTGTCAGCCCGCGGCGCGATGGCGCCGGGCGTTGAGACCAGCTCACGCATGGTTGCAAGCCGCGCCGAACCCTGTTCGAACAATCCAGCCACTTCCTCGCGGCTGCCGGTAATAGTCGCGGCAAGCCGGTTCATCTGCGCACCCATCTGGGTCAGCAACTGCACGACACTGCCTGAGCCGGTTGTTCCCGTCAGGGCACCCGATTCCCGCTCATCGGCCGCAAGCCCCGAAAACCGCTCGGCGGCCCGCTCCACATCCGGCAGCAGCGATTGCGCCGCCAAGGCATTGGCATGGGCATTATCGAGGTCTTCGGCATAGCCCTGCAGCGTCACAGCCATGTGCTGCTCGGTCGCCGCCGAACCGGCCAGCGCCGCGGCATTGAGCCAGGAGCTCATGGCCATGATCATGCAGCAGCCGATCGCCATGGTGACGAACAGCCCGATGCGCTGCACCCCCGAAGTCACCAGCGGCACGAAGCGCAGCATGAAACTCCAGAACGCATAGATCGCAACAGAAACGGCGGCCGAATAGATGATGGCGGCAAAGAACACGAAGCTCGCCGAGCCATCGAGGATGCCGCGCACCCCCAGATAAGTATAAACCCCCGACGCCAGCGCAAGCACGGCAAGGGCAAAGCGCGTCATCGTCTCGACGCCCTTTACGGTTTCGTTGAGACGATAAGCATTCGGCTTGAGCTGCATGTGCGACGGGCCCCCGATATTAAGCGGAGGTTAACATAGCCATTCCGGCGGAACGGTGGCAGCAAAGATCAGGGTTAATGACGAGAGCGTGAGGGGAGAGTTCACTTCCAGCACTCACCTATCACCGCGTCATTCCCGCGAAAGCGGGAAGGTGGACTCACGTTTGAAGTGCAACACGGTTAGAGAAACTGGAGAAGACCTCATTTGGGGTTTGGAAGTCGAGACATTTTCGCGGGGTGTTGTTGTAGAGGGCGACAATGGTTTGCA
>NZ_PYVW01000018.1 GCF_003056355.1 Devosia naphthalenivorans | reverse complement strand
GCTTTCCGCCGACCTTGTCGCACACCTCATCCAGTTCTGGGTGTTGTTATCGTGGAAGATTGCCTGAGGACCGCCAGTAGATACGCGCTTCTCGTGATCGTCTTCATGAACAATCGAGGGGACCGGGTCGTGAATGTCACCACCACGACGCCTGCTGCTCCAGCTGCGACGACGGCGCCTGCAGACCCTGCCGCGATAGCTCCTGCATCAGCCAGTCCGGCAGTTCCTGCTACGTCACAGAACAAGGGTGCGTTCAATAGGTCAAAGTCCCCCTGAGGCGGGGGTTCTCAAATCGATACCTGTTCTCAGGACGAAAGCCCCTTGATCCCGAGGTATGTTCCAGAGGCGGTCACGTTCATGCAAGAATGCTAGAAGCTGAACCGGTAGATCAGTGGCCGCCCTTATGGCCGGTAGCCATTGACTGCGCCTGTCGCTAATGGGCGCCAATGCCGGTTGGTTCGATCCGCTAAGCTTCCTTGATCAGCGGCAACTGATCGACCTTTGTGTTTTGCTTAGCGTGCTCCAGCCTGGCCCTCCGCGCGGGCAGATTGTAGTTCGATAGTACCTCTATCGAGGATTTGGTGATGTTGTAGTTGCCACACACGGGACAGTTTACGGTCTCCACATCCCCTGTGCTGCGCTCAAGCAACGCCAGCGTATTACCGCAGACAGGACAATCAACGGCGCGGGTCATCGATGTCTCCTTGTCGATCGCCAAGCTTATGCTTCAGCCGGGCGAAACCATATCAGCAAGGCCTTGTTCTGCACCAGCCAGTGTGTAGGACACCCTTAAGTTCGGGGCGTAGGCGGCGAAGCGTACCGCCATCAGCTGATAGACAATAAACCTGATCTTTCTCTCCGCGAATTGAGCATCGTCGGCGGGCAAACAGTTGGAGAGGCTCGCGGGGAACTCTCCATGACTCGGATCAATGCCTCTGAGGGGGGCGTTGCCCCAACTATAGCGAGTTGATCATCGCCTTTTTTTGCCGGCGGTCTACTCAATCGGCAGTCGCCCGGTAGAGGACTACGACTACCCCCCTACACCGCATCAACTAAATGGGCCCGACAGTTTCCTGTCGAGCCCTTGGACTTGCTGGGGGCTACCAAGTCTGGCGGCTGTACCAGTCGTCGATGTCTCGGCTCGTTTCGTCCTTCGCCTTGCCGTAACGTTCCTGGATCTTCCCCTCAAGCTGTTCCCGATTACCATTGATCTGTGCCAAATCATCGTCGGTGAGCTTGCCCCACTGCTCTTTCACCTTTCCGGTCATCTGCTTCCAGTTACCTTCAACGCGATTCCAGTCCATGGGAGTTCTCCTTTTCGGTTGGACTGGACCAACGCGAGGGCGGGGCGCCGGTTCCGACCTCAGCGTTCGTCTTCGTTTGCGCCGATGGATACTTCCACCAAGGTATATAAGGCATAGCGCTGGAAGGTTGATCTCACTTGCCTATGCACTGCATGTTGTCAGTCCTCGGATGCTTCTAAATTCCCTCCGCAGGGATGCCAGTGGCGAGCGTGAGCAGCGGTTTATGCAGCGATCAGCCCTGCTGGTAGTTAGTCGACGGGCATGCGGAACGTGAACCGGGTCTCGGTCGGGTCGGACTCCACGTCTATTCGACCACCGTGGGCCTCGGCGATTTGGGATGCAATGTACAGGCCCAAGCCCAACCCCACGTCGTTGTTGCGGACCAGCCCTCGGTGAAACGCCTTAAATAGATGCTGCACCATCTCCGGCGGGATTGGATGTCCCGCATTGGCGACTGACAGTTCCAGTATGCTATCGTCGCGCAATGCGCCGACAACCTGTATGGCACCGTCCGCTGCTCCATGGGTGACTGCGTTACCAAGCAGGTTCGAGAATATCTGCGCCACGCGGTTATGATCGACCTTTATTGCCCTGGAAATGTCGATTTGCGCCTCGATCTTACGATCTGGATTGGCGGTGCGGATTTCCTCGACGACCTGCTCCAGGGTTGACTGCAATGGACGCTCCGGATCGAGGTCCAGCGCAATGCCGCCGCCGAGCCGGCTGCGCGTGAGGTCGAGGACGTTGTCAATCAGGCCACTCATCCGATGAACACTGTTCTTCATCAGCCGCAGGAAACCCGGCGTTTTCTCCGTCCAAGCTCCATCGCGAAGAAGCTTACCCAGGCCTGCATCAATGGATGCCAGGGGATTGCGGAGATCGTGCCCCAGCACGGCAATGAACTGCTCGCGTAGTTCGGAGGTCTGCTCGGTCGCAGCAACCCGATCCTCTGCTGCGTTGATGCGGTCTTCGGCCTCTAGGTGGTAGGCGATAAGTTCCGCGAACAGGGTAAAGGTACCGATGATCTGCGGGGTGTCGACCAAGTGCGGGTTGGGGTCTATGGCGCAGAGCGTTCCGAAGAACCGACCGTCAGGCAGCACGATTGGTACCGAGATATAGCTCTGGAGACCATACATGCGCGGCGTGTGATGGTCGCAATACTTGGCGTCCTCGGCCACATTGTCGATTGCGACCACTTCGCGGTGCTGACGTATCTCGTGGCACAGAGTCGTCTCGACCTTGAGCTCACCGCCGGGCGGCAAACCAAAATCGATGTTGTCGAGCACCTGGCAGGCGATCCAGCGGTCATGGGTCACTCGCGCAACGGCGGCGAAGCCCATGCCGGTGGCACGGCAGACGACGTCGAGTATGTTTGGCACGGCGGCGATGCGCTGGAGGGCAGCTATGTCATTCTGGATATTGGTTTCCACCGGAGCGATCCAACTCGTGTAGTTTCGCTAATCCTATCCTGAGCCGGTTGTGGTGTCATGGATAGATCGTGACCTCAAGCACTGCTCGCACGATGCACGCGGCGATCCGAAATCGGGCTTGATGAGTGCAATCTCGGAAGCACACATATCAGCCACCGCTACCCGGGCTATCACTCCGCAGCACAAAGACCACGCCAGGCGCTTACCTTACGTCACTGCTCTAAACTCGGGTTTATTCAAGCGCGAGGCGGGGAGAAGTGCACGGACCATTCACCATTCAAGCTGTGGGTTTGGTGCTATCGTAGAGCTTGTCGAGTTGGCCATCGTCGTCGAGCACGACGATAGCCGTGCGCCCTTCTCTGAAGTCAGCTCTTGCCATGGCCAAAGCGCTGTCTATTGCGCTTTGACAGGTGATGTATGGCCCGTGTTGAGCGGCGGCGCAGAAAACGCACCACCGTCGAGTTTTCTGCGTCACAAGATACTCTATCGGCGGCATGTCTGTCTCTTTGGCTCGCTGCGACAATGATGCGAACGTCTTACACCGGAAACGGTGCTAGGTTTGATCGAGGTTAACTCACTGCCACTGCTCTTGGCGCTCTGATGCGCCTCGCCGAGCGCCTCAATCCTCCGGTGCTTGCCGAACTAAAACCGCGGGGTGGAGCACTTCGAGCGGGCTTCTACAACGGCGTATCCGCGAGCCTGCAAGCGCAACTCCACTGCCACGCCTTCGAACAGTTCGCTTTCGCTGTCGAGCGTGCCGTAGAAGCGCCACTGTCGGCCTTGGAAAGTTGTGGTCGATGATTTTTGTGCCGTTGGCAAAATCAGCAGCCGCGTTTCCTCTTCCCGGCAATCGCGGGCAAGAAACACATTCACCTTCATAATAGACCCTCCCGAGCCCCCCAGAAAGAATGCACGAGAGTCGGCCAGAGGCAATTAAAGTGGATCAAGCGGACCACCGTAGGAGGGCGTGCAACAAAGAGGGGGCCCGCTTCTTGATGAGCAATTGGAACGGCAGAGCGCAATAAAAATGCCTGGCAAGTACGGGGCGGTACCTGCCAGGCTTAGATCAGGGGGGACCTTAGTCTGCTTTGTCAGCGAGATTGAGAATGCTCAGAACGCGTTTGGGTTCCGCCAGCCGGTGGATGATGATCAAGCTTAAATCAACGGCCAGATCGAGTAGACGATAAGCGCTTTAAGCACGGGCGTTCGATCCTGTCTGCAAACCACGATCGTAATGTCAGCCTGCTCACTGCCCGTAAGCTGATCTCTCACCATCTCACCCAAAGCTCTGGCTGCCTCGTTCCTTGCCGCCGCGTCATCGTCCAAGTCGCTACAACCGTAGCAAGATGAGCCTTGTAAGTCCTGAACGTCGAAGGCGTCGCACTTGGGCATATCGGCCCCAAAGCATCCACCCTGGTCAGCAATCCGGCTACTCAGCACGGGTTGCCAACATGCGATGCCCTAACCTACATCAACTCGACACTACTCATGTCAATCCTGTACGGTTTCGACCACGCGTTGCCGCACTTGCCGTTCTTGAGGGCGGCGGAAGCCTCCTCGGTTGCTACCGACAATTTCGGTATTGGTCATCCATCTGTTCACGGTGCTCGGAACACACTTTGGGCGAACCGATCCCCGGGGTGGTATAGCTCTCGAAGCTGATCGAGACCCCGTTGATTCCTTTCGCGCTTGAACGCCGATTTACCTATGGGCGCTTTGGATATTAGAACGTCGCCAACTCACGGTTGTTGAGGGTTCCTCGATAGCCCTTCCTGGTCTCCGCCTTACGCTCCAGCGCTTCGATGACGCTGAGCGGGAAGTCGACCTCGTACATTTGCGACAAATTGTTTAAACCGCCAGGGGTGAACACGTTAATCTCGAGCAGCTTGTCGCCGACGATGTCGAGGCCGACCAGGAACATACCGTCCTGAATAAGCTTTGGCCGCACGGTCTCGGCGATGGACAGCATCGTATCGTTGACCTCTATGGGGACCGCGCTGCCGCCGGCGTGGATGTTGGAGCGGATTTCGCCCTTGGCCGGCGCGCGGCGAAAAGCGGCAAACCTGCCGTCCCGCTGCAGCGGCAGGCCGTTCAGGAGGAAAAAGCGCACGTCTCCTTCCGACGCCGCCGGCATGAAACTCTGGGCGATGAGATAGCCCTCCTCGCTAACCGCCTCGAAAATCTGCTTGATGTTGGAATCGTCGGGGGAGGCGATCTTAAATACGTTCTTGCCGCCCGAACCCTGCAACGGCTTGAGGATCACGCCCTTCTTCTGCTGCTCGATGAAGTCACGGATTTCTTCGAGGCTTTTGGAGATGAGCGTCTCGGGCCGGACCGAGGCCGGAAAGTCCTGGAAATAGAGCTTGTTCTGGGCCCGGGCCAATCCGTCCGGGTCATTTAGAACGATAACCCCGCGTGCGGCGGCGAGGCGGCCGAACACTGCGCCGACATGGGCAGCCCAGGGGCGGTCGACCGAGTCTTCAGAAGGATCGTTGCGCAGCAGCAGGATGTCGATCTCGGACACGTCCAGCGTTTCAACAGAGGTCTGCTTGCTGCGTAGGTCCTTGTAAAGCGTTTCCGCCTTCTTGTAGTTGCTGGCCGGCAGCATCAGCGCCCGCACCATCAGACTGTCATCGGGCCGCAGCACAAAGTCGCCGGGGGTCAGGTAGCAGATATCATGGCCGCGGCTGAGCGCCGACAGCGCCAGGTGGGTGGTCGTGTAGTTGGCCGTCTCGCCTTCGATGGAATTGACGAGAAATGCAATGCGCATGGGGTGACGCTCCTAGTTGACCGACATCTGCGTCGGGGTGATGCCGGCACAGGCCGACTTGAGCCGTCCGGCAGCTTGCGGATGGTTGAGGAACAGGGGCAGCAGCTGCGGGGCCTTGAGCAGGCCACGAGCGCCCAGTTCCTGGATGATGCCGAAATGACTGGCAGCAATCTTGCCCATCCAGAACGGATCGAGCGAACCGCCCAGGCGCAGATGGGTCAGTACTTCGAGCAGGCCGCGCAGATATATCGCGTCCTTGGCCAGCCCCCCGCCACGATAGACCCGCAGCGCCAGGTTGAAAGCGCCGCTTTTGGCGAAACCAAATTCGCGCACCAACCGGCGATAGCATTCGACGAAACTGGCACCACCGAGCATGTCGGCACACGCCACGACACGCGCTGCGATGAGCCGCAGCCGACTCACGGTCATGCCGCCCACAAGGTATTCGGCGAGCACGGCCAGCCCTTCCTGCACCCCCTCGTATCCGGCTAGGCCCGAGCGGAACAGGCGCAACCCCTGTGCGGAGCCGTTGAAATAGGTCAGCAGATGCACGCCGATCTCGTGGCTCAGCAGGGCCTCAACCCGATTTCGCGGGGTGACCGTATTGCGCGAAATCAGCAGCCTCCCGCCCGAAACCATCATGCCGGAGGGCAGGTCATCGCGCAGCTCGACGCGGGCCGAGAAGCCCTCATAGTCCTCGGCATAGGCGTTGATCATCGCATGGGCGCGACGTTCGAGGACCGTTACGTCGGCGTCGGCACCGTCATCCCGGGCCTTGCCACGCGCCGGCTTGGTGTCCGCCAGAATATCGCCCGCCGCCTTGAGCAGTGACGGCTCGACCGGGCCATAAAGCGCCCGTCCCAGTTCGATGAAGCGCGGGGTTTCGCGCGCCGCCAGCAAGGACAGCTGCAGATCGAGCTCCTGCTGCTTCTCGCGATAGAGCGTGGCGAGAACCGGATCCTCGAACCGGTCGAAGTCCACCGAGAACAGCGCCTTCTTTTGCCGGCCGACGTCGACCGTCAGAGGCCGATAGAGAAAGCGCGGCGCCTGTTCGCAGTTGCCGGCGCTGAATTCCGCCCAAGCCGCCTGCGCGTTGATCGGCGTTACCGCCAAGAGAAAATCGAACGACTCGGCCACCTCATCGATGGACCGGTCGGCGCGGGTCACCGCATCAACGAAGGCGCGGCGGCCAAGGGCACGATGGGAGGCCAGCGCCATGCAACCAGTCGCGTCGGCAAAGCCCGCCACGGCCCGCAAGCCTGCATCGACAATATTTTCGACCAAACGCTCCCGCAATTGCGGATAGACGGCATCGGACTCAGGCACCCGGTAGATGGGGGCAAAGCGCACCGTCAGGCAGGCCAGCCTCGGCAGCAGTCGGGCGAGCCTTGCCGCAGGGTCATCCGCCATCGCCGGCCGGGCGATCTTGGGCGCCCGGTATTTGGCTTCGGTCTTTTCAGCGGCGGCGGCAAAGGCCAGCAACGCCGCCTTGGCCGGCGCATCGGCGGAGGCCGACAGGCTCAACTCGAACGGCGGTAGATAGTCGGCGTCACTGGCAAGACGATCGCGCTCCAGCTCTCCGACATCGATCACGATGAAGGCGCCGAACTGCTCCCGCATCGCCTCGGCCACAAGCTTTATGATCGCCGTGGCGGTGCGCAGGCTGCGCACCAAAAGGTAGGCAGAATTGGCCGACGCCACATCGACGGCGGCGAGGTCCCGCCGCTGGCCAATATGAACGACGAGGAAGGGCAGTGGCCGATCGATATGCAGTCGCTCGCCCCGGCCAAAGTCCCGCCGGATCGGCTCCCCGGCCGCGAGCGCTCGGGCGAGTTCGTCCAGTAGCGGTTGGCGAGCCGCCGTCATGCCGAGGCCCTGAGGGCGCCCAGAAGCACCGGCAGGGACCCGGTGATCATCCTGCGCATACTGCCCAGGGCTTCCGGGTCTGGCTCACCGGTCCATTCGTCCATGAAGAACTTCTTGAACTCGATGGCGATGGCGCAGCCGCTTTCGGGAAAGTTGGTGTGGACAAACCGGGTCTGCTCGCCTCTGCCCTGGAAGGCTACGTTCTCGCGCACGTCTATAGGGCGACCGGCGAAGGTGTAGCTGCGCAGGCTCTCTATGAAGGGGTCGACTACATGGGCCCAACGCGCCCGATCCATCGAAATCGTGCCGATATTGATCTGCGGCGCCTCAGCCTCAGGCATCGGCGCCCCCTCAGGTCCCGCGCGCCGGTGGTTGTAGCTATGGATGTCGAGCAGCACGAACTGCCCGAATTCGGCGGCGATACCCTCCAGGATCTGCCGCAACATGGCGTAGTAGGCTGCGTGGATCGCCAGCGAGCGACGCACCAGTTCATCACCGAGCGGCATTGCCCATACATCCAGCCCCCAGCACTGTTCGGGAAGCAGATAGACCGCCCCAGGCGCATCGCGATTGAGGTCGACCTCGAAGCGGGAGCGATGGAACACGATCCGGTTGGGCACGTCACGGATGGTGTATTCGGTGAAAGGATCTTCTTCACGCAGGCGCTGGGCGTCATCGAGTGCGATGGTGGACGCGATTTCGTCCCGCAGCGCATGGCCGTTGTGAATGGCGGTGCCAATCAGCGGAGACGCTGCCCGATCGACAGACCAGAGCGCGTCACTACCGACAAGGCAATTCAAATCGTCGCCCTCGACGGAGCGGGAGTGGGATGTGGATTGGATCATCTGACGCTTTGCTAGTGCCCCGAAACGGGTAAGTCAGATCAACGGAGAGCCGCGGCCAGAGTTCCAGACTCACGGAGCCGCCTTACCAGATGCTCCAAAGGGAAGTATCTTCGCCGATCGGGCCGACGCGCATCAGGGTGCTTGGTGATCCGCGCCTGATCCCTGGCGATCCAAGAAGAAGTTGGAGCAGTGTCGACCGCGCGACCCGAGGTTCAACGAGTTTGGAGCTGCCTTTGCTTTAGATGAAAGGCGTTGAACCGGAGAATGTCCGCTTCCTCAACATTTGGCATATAAGCGGACCGACCGATAACCACCCCATTGCTGATGGACCTCAAGGGGATGGGAACGGGGCGGACAGGATCCGCTCCGCCGTGTGTCTTCTGATCGCCTTCGGATGAGTGCGATAGATTTGTGCCTACTGCTCCTGCTAGAACCGACGCAAGCCTTCCAGATCGGCACTGGTGAGCAAAGGCATGGCCCGCGAGAGGCGATCCAAAGGCCAGTCCCACCGTGCTATTTCAAACAGCATCGAAGTTCTGGCTTCGTCAAAGCGCTTACGGATCGGCTTGGCCGGATTGCCGCCTATGATCGCGTAAGGCTAAACTTCCTTCGTCACAGAGCACCAAAGCGTTCGCCGGCAGGTCGCAGGTTATCCATCTTACTCCCCTTCTCCGCCTGCCCATCAGGGCGAGTATCCTGTTCTCAGCAACAGGAGGTGATCATGACTGAGAGGCGAAAAACAACTGCGCAGTACCTGAACGGTCTCGCGGTGGCGGTGCTGACGACAACAGGAGGCGCCTATCTCGGCCGCCATGTTTCAGGAGGTTTCCTTCTTATGGCATTGCTCATGAGTGTGTCCGCGCATGCTTTGGCTGCTTGGATTGTAAGAGATTTATAGCTATGTCGGCATCCCGCATGCGCGTCATCGCCTGATGTGTCGACCCTCTCGATTCGCGCATAGGAAATTTGCCGCTCTCCTTCACCGCATCGCTAGGCTGATGCACGAGAGCGGGCTGATGGCTCGGCAGAAACGCTGCTTCAAGCGACTATAGACGGCGAGCAAGCCTACCTGCGGGTTCATGATTGAGGACAGCCCGCAAGATCATTCAGACGACCTTCGCCCATCTCGCTTGTTAGTGTGCGTCAGAACGTCCAGGGCCAGCATTTCAAAGTCGACCTCTAAGAACAGGCACGGACTCCCCCAAAGGCTACGAGCCGCGGCTACAAAGAGCTATAAAAAGGGGCGGCCACCGGTCGTCCCTGATGAAGTGCTACAGCAGCTTCGGACCTAGTCTCGAGGATTCCATTCAGACGGGGTTATCTCAAGCGGAGGATCGAAACTATTAGCGATCGCCGCCCAATCTACAAACTTGAAGTTGGTGGAATCAGTTTCTCCGTCCAGTCCATTTAGGTCCCCGGCATATCCGTCTTGAGTGACAAAGACGCCGTTAGGAAAGCCCGGCAGCGCCACGGAGATGACGTCATCCCCGTCGCTCTCCTGAACCGCATCAATATCGCCTGTCGCGATCACGCGAAACGCACCCAACAGTTCTAGCGGATCGCCGATGCGGAAAACCGCGAAGCTGTCGTCGAAAGGGGGGTCAGCGACCACCGGAGCTTCTCCGTGAGCGCTGCCTTGGCTGGACGCGAGTAGATAACGGGTTCCAGTGCTGGCGTAGTAGATCGACAGCCCCTCAACATCGCGCGTGATGACGCTGTCAGGGTTGAAGAATGGAGACGTTTCCGATCCGCGAGTTTCATAAGCAAGAAGGGGTGTTCCGCCGCTTACCGGCACGGTCCAGATACCCACATCTTCTTGTCCGGCATAGATGGTTCCAGTGACGCGATCAATTACCAAACCTTCGAACTGCGGGCTGAAGTCAGCCAACGGATCTTCTTCGCTCTCCTGCCACAGATCCTGCCCTTTGTGTTCCGTGGGAACACTGAAGCTGTGATCAAAGACAGCTCGAACGGTGCCGCCCTCGCGTGCTTCAAGCGAGAACACGCCTACAACCGGCTGGTGTCGCTGCGTTCCCACAACCCAGGCCTTGCCCAGTTTTTTGTCATGCCAAGCGGTAAGACCATAAACGGTTGCTTGATCATCAACAGGATTGTCTTCTTCAGTTAGACCGTCAGTGGAATGACGCTTTGGAAAGGCTCTGGCAGCATCGGATGCCGTGATTTCCGTGAGCGGCTCTTTCGCCGAAGTGTCAATCCGGTAAACCCTGATAATGTCCAGACCTCTGTCCGCGGCTAACACCAGGTCGGCACTAGAGCCGTCGCCAAGATCAAAGTCATAGATGATGTCAACATTGTTGATCCGGCTATCTTCGATAGGCAGGATGGTTTGCACGAGGCTGCCATCAAAGGCATACACTCGCACTCCTCCGTTTTTCACGGCAGCAACGACCAAGCTCTTATCCACGTCAACGGCGTCCACGTAAAAGGCGGGGTCGTCTGCGTCTGCATCAGCATCCTCATCGGTCAACGCAGTGGTCTGCAGCTGTGGCTGCACTTCGTGAACTTTCCAGTCCGCTGCGCAAGCGGCAGATACCTGAGTTGCGGCTACGCACGATAGCAATAGAAGCCATGTAGTGCGGACTGGCCGCTGCGCCAGTGTCATTCTCATAACTGATCTTCCTCAGTGGTGCTGTTGCAATCCTCCATGCAACCGCGTGCAAGAAAGCCATGACATAAACCTGGTGTCAATTCATGAGGCCGAAAAAACGTAGATGTTGTGCGATGCACGCATGTGCAAAAAACTGCCGAATGCGGGTTGACTGCTGGCGCCGATCTGTAAACATTGGGGCAGGCCAGTACGTACGGCGGCTCGGCGGGGTGGAGGCTTCGTCAATAACTACGGGCGGATGCCTGTCAGTAATTCGGAGGAGTTTTCTTGGTGACCACCTTTGTGTGTGGCGGTGCGGCTACCGCTAGATCCGGAGTTCGGACATGAGCGACGCGACATCTTTGGACAGGGCGGGATCGCAACCGGCTGTGCGGCCCGCTATGCTCAATCGCTTAAGATATGCGCTTCGGGTGAGCATGCGGGAGCCGACCACCGCAATCGGCATCGTGATCGCGCTTGTCTTTACCTACCTCATACTCGCGCCGATCGTGACTATGCTCTTTCAGGCCGTCTCTGTGCAGTTCGGCGATGAGCGGCGCACCGCAGCTGAGGCAGGCGCAGGCACGCTCTACTATTTGAACCGAACTTTCTTTTCAGCGATCTCCACGGACCTATTCTGGCGCCCCCTTCTCAACACGCTAACCGTTGCCGGAAGTGCGATCATTGTTTCGATGGTCGTCGGCATCCCGCTTTCGTGGCTGGTTAGTCGCACTGACATGCTGGGCCGCAAGTGGTTCGCCACGGCTTTGATTGTGCCTTATATGCTTCCAGCTTGGACCTTCGCGCTTGCTTGGACGACATTGTTCAAGAACCGCACGGTAGGTGGCCAACCTGGTTGGTTCGAGGCTCTAGGCCTGACTCCGCCTGATTGGCTGGCATATGGCCGAGTTCCGATCACAATCATTCTGGCACTTCACTACGCCCCGTTCATCATCCTGCTGTTTGGCAGCGCGCTGCGTCGGTTCGACTCCCAGCTCGAAGATTCAGCCCGAATGCTGGGCGCCCGACCTCACCATGTGGCCTTGCAGATCATCCTGCCTTTGATGAGGCCAGCATTGCTCTCAGCCATTGTGCTCATATTTGCCAAATGTTTGGGTGAGTTTGGCGTGCCATATGTGCTTGGGCTGCCCGTTAAGTTCGAAGTGCTTTCCACATCCTTGTTTCGGAACCTTGCATCGAGGCAGACCGGGGTAGGGGCGGTCATCGCCGGCTCAATTATGGCTTTGGGGGTGCTGACCCTATTGATTGACGCCAAGTTGGTGAAGGAAGCCCGTCGCTTCGTTACCATAGGTTCGAAAGGGACCATGAATCGCTTGACCCGTCTGGGCGTGTGGCGGTTGCCCTTGACCATGTTCGCGTTGCTGATCTTTGTTATCAGCGTCTGCTTGCCACTTCTGACGCTGATGCTGTCCACCGTGATGAAGCAGCCGGCTAACTTCGCGATCAGCAATTTCACGCTAGACTACTGGATCGGCACAAACCTAGAGACCGTAGCTCTGCGGACTGGTATCTTGCTCAGCCCAGATCTTTGGGCAGCAGGCTGGAACACGCTCTGGATTGTTGGGAGTGCTTCCATCGTCTCGGGCGTACTTGGTCTGCTCGTGGGCTACGTGGTGGTTCGTACAACTTGGCGACCGCTATCCACCTTCCTCCGCCAGGTTACATTTCTGCCGTATCTGGTACCCGGCATCGCCTTCGCTGCAGCATATCTCTCGCTGTTCGCTGTCCCCCGTGGCCCAGTGCCGGCTCTATACGGTACGGTGACGATCCTGATCTTGGCGCTGATGGCTGATCAAATGCCGTACGCCTCGAGAGCCGGCATTTCGGCAATGATGCAGCTTGGAAAAGACCCTGAAGAGGCAGCCCAGATCGCCGGCGCAGGTTGGTTCCGGCGCATGATCAGCATCGTTATTCCCATCCAAAAAGGCTCGCTCGTGACCGGTGTCCTGCTGCCTTTCATTTCGGGGATCAAAGGACTCAGTCTGTTTGTGATCCTGGCGGTTCCCTCCACCGACGTTCTGACCACGTTCTCGATGCGCCTGGTTGACTACCACTACACGCAGGCCGCCAACGGTGTCGTGCTGATCATTGCCGCAATGGCTTACTTCGGCACGCTAGCGGCTCAGAAACTCACAAAAACTAATATTGCTGAAGGGCTTGGAGGCTGAGATGCCCACTATTGAATTGCGCGATGTTCAGAAAAGCTATGGCGGCCAGGGCGCCAATGCGGTGAGGGACCTCAACCTTGAGATTGGCGACGGAGAATTCATGTGCCTGCTCGGCCCGTCAGGGTGCGGCAAGACAACAACTCTCCGAATGATTGCGGGGCTTGAGAATCTCTCGGGTGGAGAGATTCGGGTTGGGGACCGCCTTGTCGATTCCATCAATCAAGGTGTGTTCGTCGCACCGGAGCACAGGCACATGGGCTTGGTGTTCCAAAGCTATGCGCTTTGGCCTCATTTGACGATCGAGCGGAATACGGATTTCGGTCTGCGCCTGCGCAAGGTTCCCAAAGCGGAACGGGAGCAACGTGTCGATGCGGTTATGCGTGTGCTTGACATCGAGAAGTACCGCCATCGGTACCCTTCCCAGCTATCAGGAGGGCAGCAACAGCGAGTGGCGTTGGCCCGAATGCTGGCCGTCAATCCCAACGTGTTGCTTTTGGACGAACCACTTTCAAACCTCGATGCAAGGCTCCGGCTCGAGATGCGGGCTGAATTGAAGGCTCTCCACGCCGCTTTCAAAACCACCATCGTCTTTGTCACGCACGATCAGTGGGAGGCAATGACGTTGGCAACCACTATAGCCGTGATGAACGAAGGGACCCTTCAGCAAATGGGCACTCCCGACGACATCTACGAACGACCAGCAAACCGCTTTGTTGCCGAGTTTGTAGGCAGCCCCCCTATCAACATCATGGAACTCGGCAGTCCTGAACTGTCGGAGCGCGCCTTCGCGATGAAGAAATTCCTGGCAGAGCATTTTCCGTCGTTGGCTGGGGTAGGGTCCGTGGGTTTGAGGCCGGAGGCGTTGCACATCAGCGAGGCAGGTGAACCCGTGCCTGAAAAGGTATTCCAAGTTCCCGGCGTTGTTACCGGCATTTTGCCGACGGGTGGAAACTGGATTCTGGAACTGCAGTGCGGTGATGGAACCTTGTTCCTAACAACTCACGAGGTTCCAGAAGTGGCAGTCGGCACTGACGTCACCGTTTGGGCGAAGCCGAAGTCATTACATGCCTTTGACTCTGCAGGCCGCCGAATAGAGGAGGCCGACCGCCTGATGCGCACACCTAAGAAGGCCGTCCTTACCAAGGCGCCCAAGCTCAAGGAACTTGCTGGTTAGAGGCTGCTGTCGCGTCCTGCGCAATACGAATGGAAGTCAGCCAAAACGCTGAACTGGAGGAGGAACAAATGACAAAAACGCTGCAAGCCCTGTTGATTGGGATCAGCCTTAGTATGCTTTGTGGTTCTGCGATGGCGCAGGAATACGATCTCGAGGCCATGATCGAAGCCGCTAAGGGTGAGCCACCGATAAACGTTTACGATAGTACCGGCAAAATCGTGGAGATGGCCGAGAACTTCGCGACAAAGTACGGACTCAAAGCCTCGGGCGTGAAGGCCAAAGCCTCAGAACAGCTCGAAATGGTCGTGCGTGAGGCCATGGCCGAGAATGTCCAGGCTGATGTCGTCATCATCTCGGATGCGCCCGCTGCGATAGGTCAGCTTGTACCGCAAAAATTTGCCACTAGCTGGTTAGCGCCCGACATCGCGGAGAAAGTGGAGCAGGGCTACCGGGACCCATTAGCGGTCGTCACTACGCCTGTGGTGTGGGCGTACAATACAGAGCTTTTCGAATCCTGCCCTGTTTCAAATCTGTGGGAGCTTACTGAACCCGAGTGGCGGGGGCGGGTGGCGTTTCAGGATCCCCTGACCAAAACCGTCTATATTGATTGGTTCAATCAGATGGAGGCGCATGGCGACGCCGCACTAGCCGCCGCGTATGAGGCACGATCTGGTAAACCTCTTGAACTGGAGGAGGGCTCAGCAACCCGCGCGTTTATCCGTGCACTTGCAGGTAATGCGCCGCTGATGACCAACTCCGATGATGCTGCCGCAGAGGCGGCAGGGGCGCCAGGGCAAACAGAGGCTTTCATGGCTCTGGTAAGTGCGGCCAAGTTTCGGGAGAACGCCGCCAGCGGTTTCAAGCTGGGTATCTGCGAGGGTTTGAAGCCTTGGCTGGGCTTCACTCATGCAGGCATAGGTTTGATTGCGTCGGGAACTGATAGCCCAAACGCTTCTCGGCTGTTCCTGCGCTACGTCATGACCGCGGAGGGAATTGCCCCGCAGGCGCAGGATGGAAAAATGTCCACAAACATCGATGTGGGGTTGCCCAGCAGCGAGCCGTCGGGCGTCGCCAAGGTCTGGGATCACCTCCTTGCCTACAACATGTCGACGGTAATCGACGACTGGGAAACGCGCCAGGATTGGCAGGATTTCTGGCAGCTGAACTACTCACGCTGAGAGCAAAGGGCGGCATAGTGGCGCTCAACCCAGTTCAAGACTCAGAGCTGTCTGACTGCAGTGGAAATGCACCGCCTATCAAATACCGCGCGAGCGGGATGAAAGCCACGGAAGGTGGCACCAAGGAGGAGAGTAACATGAGAACCACGATGAGGCGCATGCTATCCGGAACCGGGATCGCGCTATTGGCACTTACCCTGCCTCTAGCGGCGCAGGAATTTGATCTTGATGCCATGATCGAAGCTGCCAAGGCGGAGCCACCGATCACGATCTACGATAGTACCGGCAAGATCGTCGACATGGCTGAGGCATTTACCGCGAAATACGGCGTGTCGGCGACCGGCCAGAAAGTATCTGCGAATGCTCAGCTGGAGATGATCATTCGCGAATACCAAGCCGACAACGTTGCCGGAGACGTCGTGCTGATCACGGATGCACCCGCTGCTCTCTCTCAGCTCATGCCCCAAGGTTTCGTGGAAAGCTGGATCCCGACTGATCTTACCGACAAGGTGCCAAAACAGTACCGCAATCCACTGGCGGTTTCGACCAATGCAAACGTGTGGACATACAACACTGAGGCCTACGACAGCTGCCCGGTCTCGAACGTCTGGGAACTGACCGAGCCGAATTGGTATGGCAAGGTGGCGTTCGTCGATCCTTTGACCAAAGGCACCTACACCGATTGGTTCAACCAAATGGAGCGGCACGCTGATGCGGAACTTGCGGCCGCATACAAGGATCACTTTGGCAAAGATCTCGACACCAGCTCTGAGAGCGCAACCAAACAATGGGTAAAGGGACTGGCCGCAAACGGGCCGCTTGTTACCGATGGCGATGATCCTGCCTCGGATGCAGTCGGTGCGCCAGGACAGGCAGAGCCGTTTTTCGGGCTGATGAGCTCCGCGAAATTCCGCGACAACGAAGACAAAGGCTACAAACTTGGTTTGTGCGAGGACATCAAGCCTTGGGTCGGCTGGACCTATCTCAAGCTCGCCCTGATCTCAGCTAAAACTGACAGTCCCAACGCTGCCCGTCTCTTTGTTCACTATATCCTAACCGAAGAGGGCATTGCCCCTCAGGTAGCTGATGGCAAGATCTCCACCAACATAGACGTGAAAATTCCTGACGATGAGCCGTCGGGCATAGCTAACAGCCTTGACGCGCTGTTCCCGTATGATCTCAGCACCGGCATCGATGACTGGGAGACCCGCCAGGATTGGCAAGATCTTTGGACCATCAACTACAGCAAATAACGGTGGGCCTCCACCCATCGTAAGGCGCCCCCCAAAGGGGGCGCCACCCGAAACCCTGGAAAAGCTATGTCAGTACCGAAAGCCCCATCGCTGCCCACGCGGCATGCAGAGTCCAATGCCCTGATGCAAATCGCCAGGAGTGCGGCCCTTCTTGTGGGTGATCCGTTGAAAGCGGCATTCCGCTCCAACATGACGGTCGACTACAAGGTTGACCTGCACGACATCGTGACCGTCCATGACAAGCAGTCCGAAGTTGCCATCCGTGAGTACATAATGCGCGAAGTGCCGGACTCTACCCTGCTGGGTGAGGAAGGCGGAAGCATAGGGAATGGTCGCGTCAACTGGTACGTTGATCCAATCGACGGCACATCCAATTTTGCCAGGGGCCTCGCCTTCTGGTGTGTTTCCATAGGCGCCGTGATCGATGATGAAGTAGTTGCCGGTGTTATCTACGATCCGGTCGCAGGGCACCTATTCTCCGCGGACCTTTCCGGTGCTTGGTTAAATGACGAACCTCTTCGATCAAGCGCTATTCCTGAAGAAGCACATGCGACGTTGATAACCGGCTATCCTGTGTCTCGAGACTTCCGCCTCGACGGCAAGCAGGCAGCGCTAGCCAGTTTCGGTGAGTTAGCGGAAACGTTTTCTACCCTTCGACGTCCAGGCAGCGCTGCTTTGAGCATAGCTCACGTGGCTGCAGGCTGGACCGACGCGGCCGCGGGCTTCGGCTGCAATCCGTGGGACGTCACAGCCGCAGTCCTGATCCTCAAAAACGCTGGGGGGCGCTATCGGCCGCTTTCGCTTGGGAAGGTGCCCGAAAGCGCTCCCGCGCACCTCCACCCAGGCTACGTCGCAGTTGGAGCAGGGGGCCAGTACCTCACTCTTGATCGCGTGGCCAACGAGATCTCTGAACGACGCCGAGCGATCCGTTGATGGCGTCCAAAATGCGAATGCACCAATCCAGACTGGATATCCTATGACTTCGATACTGGCTACAAAGGCCGCCGACGCCGATCTGGACGCTCGCGCCGCTTTCCTCCGCGAACTAGCAGAGAGTGCAGGGGCAGTCGCCCGCTCTGGATTTGTACGACGCACCGCAGGGCAAATCGTTTTCAAGGGGCCGCAGGACTTCTTGACTGAGACCGACGCTGCCGTCGAAAAACACATCAGAACTCGCATCAGTGAAGCGTTCCCGCAGGATGGTTTCCTAGGGGAGGAAACGGGGCTTCATAATTCAGGCGAAAACGTGTGGGTCGTCGATCCAATCGACGGCACCGCGAACTTCGCCCGGGCTATACCCCACTTCTGTATTTCCATTGCGTACGTGTCGGCGGGACGTACCCTGCTGGGCGCGATCTACAATCCCGCGCTTGACGAGTTGTATTTCGCACAACGTGGTGCAGGGGCAGAGCTGAACGGGGAACGGATAAGCGTGGCGGTCACCACTGACCCCAACACCGCATGTGTGGAGCTCGGATGGTCTCGTCGCGTGCCCCAGCAGGTGTACATCGATACCCTTCAACGTTTGCTCGATTGTGGGGCAAATGTGCGTCGGGGTGCTTCTGGCGCACTAGCTCTGGCCTATGTCGCTGATGGCCGCTCTGACTGTTATGCCGAGTTGCACATGCAGCCTTGGGACTGCCTTGCCGGCCTCCTGCTGGTCGAAGAGGCGGGAGGTGCCGTGGTACCCTTCCTTGACCGTGGCGGGTTGATCTCGGGGGGTGCTGTGCTGGCGACTGCCCCGCGCATAGCGTCGATCATGAGCCATGCTACCGGCATCGACCTGAGCGGCTCAGATTCGCGCTCCACTTCCAGCGTTGCCTAGTATCACGACGGACAAATTGACATGGATACCATCTCCCCTCACTACGACCGCCCACGTATCAGCCGCATCCTGGAAGCAATAGAGCCATACGGTGTTGATATCTTCATAAGCGGCAGCGATGGAGCGAGCGACGTTGGTTTGCTCCGCTCGCACGGCGTATCGACCGTCGTGAACTGCGCTGTGAATCTCGATCTGAACTATGTCATGGAGCCGCAGGTGGAGGCCTCCGGGACACAAATCGGCCATGGCTCTGGGGCGATCAGATACTACAAGTTAGGTCTGATTGACGGTCCGGGCAATCCGGAAACCATGATGCTCGCCGGGTACTATCTGCTCCAGGGTGCCTTCAAACAGATTCTTCCAGACCGATCATCATATCCCCGGCGGGAGCGAGGCAACGTCCTGGTGAATTGCCGGGGCGGCCGCAGCCGTTCCGTCGTGCTCGTGTCCCTCTTTCTCCACCACACCGTTCCCAACCTGTTTCCAACCCTCGATAGCGCTCTGGATCACGTGAGGACAAAGCGTGAGTTACGGCAGGACGAATGGTTCGAAGCACCCAAACCGATGCTGATTGAGGCTGCTCGCCGAGCCTCAAAGTGGATCAATTACATCGAGGCCGATCTCCGGCAAGCATCCTAGTGCTGATCGCGGTAATTGCGGATCCCCATTTGCATGACACATCGTTCGATCCTCGCGGCGATGGCTCTGGAGCGTTTCGGTCTCTTGACGACACTGTGGCATCCACTCGCGTCTTCAATGAGAGTGTGCCAGCGTTCCGGGCTGCCCTGGATGATGTGGTAAGGCGTGGCATTCGGCACGTCTTGATACTTGGTGATTTAACTGACGACGGTCAGGAATATGCGGTGTCTTGCGCTCGCAAGCTGCTGAGCGAGTATCAAGACCGATACGGCATGCGTTTTTTCGCCTGTGTGGGAAATCACGATCTTTTTGCCATGAACGGCTGTCACCGCACAAAGGTCTATGTGGGTGGAGACGGTGATCACGATACGGTCACGAGCGATCCATCATTGTCTCATGATATGCCTGAAGCCATCGTTGCTCCCCCCATGTACTGCAAAGGATACCCTTCCTACTTAGAAATGTTCGGCGACCTTGGGTACAGAAGAAGTGAGGCGGACTTCCACTGGGAAAGCCCGTTTGGACACAGCGACACTGCCGAATCTCGCACTACTCGTATTGCCGGCATCAACGGTGCTGCCGCAATGGACGTCACGGACGCATCGTACCTGGTGGAGCCGGTCGAGGGACTATGGTTGCTGTCACTTGATCCGAATGTCTACCGCCATTCGACTGCTTCCCGGAGCGGGGCAATAGATGCCGCTGAGGCGGGTTGGAATGCCGCCTTGCAGTTCAAACCTTACTTATTGCCATGGATAGCCGACGTTGTGCGCCGGGCCCGCTCACTGGGAAAACAGCTCTTGGCGTTCTCACATTATCCTGTCCTCAATCCTCTCCCCAGCGCTGAAGAAGATGAACTTGCCTTGCTCGGCCAATCCGATTTCATTCGCCGCATGCCCCGCGTTGAGACCCGGAAGGCTATAGCGGAGACACGCCTGGGCGTGCACTTCAGCGGTCACTGGCACGTCGATGGAATTGCCACTTCTGACGACGTGATCAATGTTGCCGTGCCTTCGCTGGTGGGTTTCCCAGCAGCTTATAAGGTCGTGGAGGTTTCACCCGGCACGATTGACGTTGAGACGGTACCGCTAGGCTTAGTTCCTGATTTTGATATGGCATTCGAGAGTTACGGACGTGAGGTGCAAACGAAGAGCACCGTCAACGGGGCGCTGACAAGCACGCAGTCATACGGCGCTTTCCTGAGCGAGCACATAGGCCGGCTTGCTGTCGAGCGGTATTTGGAAGGTGAGTGGCCCACCGATTTGGCGTGCCAGGTTCGCAGCTTGACGCTGATGGACGTTGCTTCGGCAGTAGGAGTGGAGTTGAATAGCGTCCCGAACGTGCCCTTCCAGGATGTACTCGCAGACTGGTACCGCTTGCGGCGTGGAGGAGCGCTGGCATTGGAGTACGTGGAGCCGCGTCGCCTCTCACTCTATCGATCATTGGTCCGCCTTTACGCCACCCACAGTTTTCCCATGCGAAGTACAGGGTCCGCACTGCAAGCGTTTATGGTGATGCTCGGCTCGTATATCGGGCCGAAAACGGGCAAATTCTCCATCAGCTTGGTGGCTCGATCAATCCACTCCACGGGCTAAATCGCTAGAGCAGGCAAGTGCAGTATGCGGGCTTCCACCTATAAGTGCGCACGCGTGTGCATTGCTGCTTCCAAAATGCCTAGCATATGCATGGAGCGACTCCCTGATGCGCCGAAATCCCTACAAAATGAAATTTGCACGCCCGTGCAATATAGCTTGACGCTGTTGGTTCCACCGCTATTCTCAGGCTGGGACCTGCTCTTCCCACATGGTCAGAACTATCGTGTTTGGCCATATTCTAGATGCGTCATGAGGAGGCGCGATGGGAGTGTCTGCCTGTGAGGCGCTATTGAGCCAAAGCTTCCTGTCCTTGCGGAAAAAACAATGAGCGTGGCTGGCGCGGCCATGCAAACGGAGGAGATGTAATTTGATTAAGATGAAAACGCTGTTTCTAGGAGCCTCAGCAGCAAGTGTTTTGATGTCTGGTGCTGCTGCGCAGGAGGCGTTCAACGTAGAGGCACTCATCGAAGCGGCGAGAGCAGAGCCTGCAATCACCGTGTATGCAGTTACCGGCAAAATCGTGGAGACGGCAGAAAACTTCACTGCCAAGTATGGAGTGCAAGCTGAAGGTCGGAAGGTCAGCGAAGCTGAACAGATAGAACTGCTGATGCGGGAAAGCCAATCCAATAATGTGTTGGGCGACGTCTCAGTGGCAGCTGACGTGGCGGCGGTTGCAGCCGAACTGATCCCCGGTGGCATAGTTGAAAGCTGGGTGCCCCCAGATATGGAAGCTGACATTGCTGCTGAATGGCGGGAACCGTTGGTCATCGTGAACGATCCACACGTCTTCACTTACAACACCGAGTTGAATGAAACCTGTCCAGTGGCGAACATCTGGCAGCTCACGGAACCGGAGTATTCGCGCAAAGTAGCCATGCTGGATCCTTTGGTGAAGCCAAACTACGCGGATTGGTTCAACCAGATGGAAATGCATCACGACGCTGAGATTGCGGCTGCCTACGAGTCATACTTCGGCGCACCGCTTGAAACGGACGAGCGGAGCGCCACTGCAGCATGGGTACGTGCTTACGCTGAAAACCAGCCACTCCTGGGAGACTCGTCCGCCGTGGCAGACGCTGTAGGAGCTCCAGGTCAGCAAAATCCTTTTTTTGGCCTAACCTCGGTGTCCAAGTTCCGCGACAACGAAGCGAAAGGCTACAAGTTGGGCTTATGCACGGACATGGTTCCGTTTGTAGGGTGGCTCTATCCCGGTCCGGGTGTAATTGCATCGGGCACCGACAGCCCCAATGCGGCAAAGCTCTTTATCCACTATCTACTCACAGCGGAGGGAATAGCACCCCAGGCAGTGGACGGGAAGATTTCGACCAACTCGCAGGTGTTGCTGCCGGATGACGAACCATCAGGCATCTCGGCGCATTTTGATGACCTGATGGCGTTCTCCATGGAAACTGCACAAGACGATTACGATGCTCGTCAGGACTGGCAGGACTTCTGGCGCGTCCACTACTCTCGTTAGTGCTCGTGATTTCGTCCGGCGGATGAACCGCCGGACGCTTCCGTCCTGATAGCGGCTTGTTGCTGTGATGAGACGGTGATCCTGGGTTCAATGCTCGCACCGGATTGGACGGGCAAGTTCCAGATCTCGGCTTGCTTAGCTGCGCGGTGCCGGCGGCTTCGAACGTGTTGTGGCGCCGGATGCAATGCACCGGTTGTCAATTTTAGAGAAGAAGAAGGTACTCTGTATGGACCAGGTTGCTCCTCGCTACGATCGCCCTCCAATCAGCCTGATTGCTACGGAGGTCGGCGATGACCGGGTGTCTCTATTTATCGGTGGCTCCGATGGCGCACGTGATCTCAACCTGCTCAAGGAAAATGGGATTTTTACGGTCGTTAACTGCGCCGTTAATATCGACTTCAACTATGTAGTGGAAGCAGAGCAAGAAGCGGAACCCGGCAAGGTAGCTGTAGGGCACGGCGCAGTTCGTTCCTACAAAGTCGGCCTGATAGACGGCGAAGGTAACCCATCTCGCATGATGATGGCGGGGTATTATATCCTGGATGGAGCGCTCAAGCAGCGACTGCCGGAACGAAAGACCTATCCCAATCGCGAGCGGGGGAATGTGCTGGTTCATTGCCGAAGTGGCCGGAGCCGCTCCGTCGCTCTAGTTGCCCTGTATTTGACCAAGAACCAGCCACATCTGTTTCCGACCTTCGGTGTTGCACTGGCTCATATTAGATCGAAGCGAGAGCTTCGCGAAGATGAGTGGTTCGAGACTCCGAAGCCGACCCTTATCGAAGCGGCCATGCAGGCATCAATTGCCATCGACCTCCTCGACACGGCCCGGCACTCGCCGGTCTGTTGATCTGATAGCAATCAGGGCAGGGGCCTTTCCTATCCTGGTGTTCAGGACGCAGAGTTGTCGAACACAGCAAGGCGGAGGCTCTTATGGCAGTAGTGGCTGACCGGTTTGAGAGCTTTCAGCGCGGGGGCCGTGGCCGTACAGAACCTCGCCAAACGGGGATCGGTTGGAAGCTCTTCGTCGGGCTCTTTGCTTGGGGCAAAGTCTCAGCAGCCAGCAATCGCACAATGTGGTCAGCGATAGAATCTAAAGGCTGACGGAACGTCGTGAGGTTGTAAGACATCCAAGCGGCTTGATCGATGTCATCAAAGCCGATGATGCTAAGTTCATCGGGGACGGACATCCCGAACTCGTTGCGCGCTACATCCATGCATCCCATGGCCAGAAGATCAGTGACGCAGAAAATTCCATCAGGCGTGACCGCGCGTCCGAACAAGCGGCGCGCTGCTTCCATGCCGGTGGCATAGCCAGTGGGCCCGGTCTGCATCACTGGCACGTCTAGACCATCCTGCCGCGCGGCTTCCACAAACGCAACTTCACGTGCCTTCAGGCTTGGTGTGCCTGCGGTAGAGCTGACCACCGCAATTCGAGCGCATCCGGCTCTCTTGAGTAAATGGTACGCTTCAGTCGCCGCGAAAGTATTCTCCACAACAATATTGGTGGGACCGCTTAGTTGGTCGTCGCGGTTGATCAAAATAACGCGCTGTCCGTTGGACAAGCACGTGGCGATCAGCGAGGGCGACGGTGTCCCTGAAAGTACTATAACTGCATCTGCGCGGTAGTTGACCGTCTGACGCATAGCTGAAGCCACGCCTTCTGGTTCGCCTGTGGTGTTGATGACCATAGCGATCTTGCCAATCGACTGCAGCTTCTGGGTCGCGATGTCGATCATACGGGCTTGATACGGCGTTGAAATATCGGACACCAGCAAACAAACTATGTTGCTGCGCTCGTGCGACAAACCCCGGGCAAGGTGATTAACGTGATAGCCCAAAGCTTCAGCAGCTGCTAACACCTTCTTGCGTGTCACCTCGGACACACTGGCTCCGTCGGTAAACGTACGCGATACTGCTGAACGCGAAACGCCAGCCAGCTTGGCTACCTCTTCGGCCTTTACAAAGCTCCGCTCACGAACTTCCATTGTCGACTCTTGCTTTGTGCACGGGCGTGCAAATTTCTTTGATACGTTGCCTCAGAGGCTTGTAGCGTTTTTCCCCGAGATCATCAACTTCTCTCGCTTGACTGTTCACATGGGAAAGCCCAATGTTGCACGCGCGTGCAAACCATTGCGCTCACGGACCTCGTTATGACATCCACAATACAGTTGATCGATCTCCTGGGAGCGGGCGCTCTTTTGATCTGGGGGTTGCGCCTCATCAAAACTGGAGTTTTGAGTGCCTTCGGTGCTTCGCTCCGCCAGTGGATAAGGAAAGGTACTGGCAACCGCATCGTAGCAGCTGGTTCCGGCTTTTTGGCTACGTTGGCGATGCAGTCGAGTACGGCCACTGCGGTGATTACAGCTTCCTTTGCCGGTCGCAGCATCATTGAACCGAAAATGGGCCAGGCCGTGATGCTGGGTGCAAACGTGGGTACCGCAGTAGCTGCTCTAGTGCTTTCTTTGGACGTGCACTGGTTCGGTTCCGCTATGGTCCTGATCGGAGTGGTTACGAGTTTGCGGAGTCGCTTTGCCCGTGGCAAAGGCCTCGGGCGCTCGATTCTGGGCCTCGGGCTTATGTTGTTGTCACTGAAGCTCCTCGGGTCCGTAACAGATCCTCTCCGCCAGTCCGACATCGTTATTGGTCTCCTCAAGGCGTTGGGCGACGCGCCGCTTCTGGCCTTGTTGGTCGCCTCAATGCTTGCCTTCATATCATCATCAAGCCTAGCTGTGGTTCTCTTCGTGTCCCTTTTGCTTGGTTCTGGCGTTGTGCCGACGCCACTTGCAGTCGTGCTGGTAGCGGGGGCTAATCTGGGCGGAGCAGTCCCCCCTTGGCTCGCGGTCTCGGGAGAGGGGACTGAGGCTCGGCGGCTGGCGGCGGCTAATCTACTTGTGCGTTTGCTCGGGGCCACCGTCCTTACCATCCTCGCCACTCCTGTAGCGAGCACCGCGGGAAGGCTGATTTCAGAGCCCAGCATGCTTGCCGTAGTTGTCCATTTTGGATTCAACGTATGTCTTCTGCTGACCTTCCTGCCACTGCTGACCCCCGTGAACCGGATAGCAAACCTCCTCGTGCCGGCAAGCCGAGGAGCGGGTCAGCAAAACAGTTATCTAGATGAAACGGTTCTCGGGAGTCCGTCTTTAGCGCTAGCGGGGGCGGCACGTGAAGCATTGCGGGTCGGCGATTTCGTGAATCAAATGTTGGAGGTCAGTCTTGAGGGACTCAGGAAGACTGATCCCGCCCTTAAAGGCGAACTTGCCTACCTTGAAGACAAGGTGGACACCTCTCACGAAGCAATCAAATTCTATCTTGCAAAGCTAGATAGAGACACAATGGGGGAGGATGATCGGCGGCGGTCAGACGAGATCGTGTCCTATGCGATCAACTTGGAGCACATCGGAGACATCGTACATCGAGGTCTATGTGAACAAGCACTCAAGAAGTCCTCACGTCATCTTTCGTTCTCCGCGGAAGGCATGGCTGAAATTTCGACCCTTTACGCTAGAACGCTCAACAATGTGCAACTCGCCCAATCGGTATTCCTGACCAGAGACCCCGATCTCGCTCGTCGGTTGGCAGAAGCAAAGGTGGAGGTAAGACTCCTCGAAGCAGCTTCAAGCATGCAGCATTTACAGCGGGTGCGAGAGAAGCGCAGTGAGACGCTCGAGACCAGTGCAATGCATCTCGACATCTTGCGTGATCTCAAGCGCATCAATGCTCATCTAGCCTCTGTGGCTGTGTCCGTGCTGGAAGAACGAGGCGGCACCAGCGCCAGCAGGTTGCTTCCCGATCACACGCCTTTGGCCGGATAGCCATCCCTTCCCGTGGACACAAGGCCAGGCAGATCAGGCAACCCTTTACCGCCATACCATACAAGGAGATTCCAAATGACCGTTCGTTTCGGCCTGCTCGGCGCTGGCCGCATCGGCAAGGTTCACGCCAAAGCCATCACGTCCAACCCCAAGGCGCAACTGGTTGCGGTGGCCGACGCTTTCGAAAAAGCGGCCAGCGACCTCGCCGCGCAATATGGCTGCGATATCCGGACCGTGGACACGATCCTCCAGTCAGACGACATCGATGCCGTAGTGATCTGCACGCCAACCGACACCCATGCCGATCTGATCGAGCAGTTCTCGCGGGCAGGGAAGGCCATCTTCTGCGAAAAGCCGATCGACCTCGATGTGGAGCGGGTGAAGGCCTGTCTCAAGGTGGTGGACGCGGAAGGGGCAACCCTGATGGTTGGCTTCAACCGGCGCTTTGATCCGCACTTCATGGCAATGCGCAAGGCCATCGATGACGGCCAGATCGGGGACGTGGAAATGGTGACCATCGTGTCCCGTGATCCGGGTGCGCCGCCAGTGGATTACATCAAGCGCTCGGGCGGCATCTTCCGCGACATGACCATCCACGATTTCGACATGGCGCGCTTCATGCTGGGCGAGGAGATCGACACGGTCAGCGCACAGGCCTCGGTGCTCGTTGATCCGGCAATCGGGAAGGCCGGGGACTACGACTCGGTCTCGGTGATGCTGTCGACGGCTTCGGGCAAGCACGCCACGATTTCAAACTCGCGCCGCGCGACTTATGGCTATGACCAGCGCATAGAGGTGCACGGCTCCGAGGGAGCTGTCTCGGCCGAAAATCAGCGCCCGGTATCGATTGAAGTCGCCAATGCCTCCGGCTATACCCGCCCGCCGCTGCATGATTTCTTCATGACGCGCTATACCGAAGCCTATGCCCGCGAGATCAGCGAGTTCATCGATGCGGTGGAAAGCAAGGCACCGGCCAAGCCAAGCGGGCTGGATGGCCTGATCGCATTGGCACTGGCGGATGCGGCGGTAAGATCGGTTCAGGAGGGACGTGCCGTGAAGGTGAGCGAGATCACCGGCGGCTTGGCCGATGCGAGTGTGTTTCAGGGACGGTGAGCCCCTGGGGCGCATCCCTCGATGGACCTCATCCGGAGCCTGTCGAAGGACGAGGTCTTGGCACTCTATGGCTTACCACGATGTCACCCCGGCCTTGGGCCGGGATCCGTCCTGGGAGTTGCTACACACGCAGTCGCTGTAAGAACCACCTTGCGGCTGTGACATGATCTCGAGTTGGATCCCTGGTCAAGCCCGGGATGACATCGCGTGAGTGGACAGGTTGGTGAAGAGCGAGGCGCTCTGGCTTACTTCAGCAGCCACTCATGCTCGGGCGCGTTGTGGAACTTCCAGACGCGCTTGGGGCCGGCCATGACGTTGAGATAATAAAGATCATACCCGGCAGTGGTCGCGACGGGATGGTAGCCACGGGGCACCAGCGTTACGTCGCCATCTTCGATCACTAGTGCCTCATCGAGGCTCCGGTCATCGGTGTAGACGCGCTGCATGGCAAAGCCTTGTGGCGGGTTGAGGCGGTGGAAGTAGGTTTCCTCGAGCTGGCTCTCGTGGGGTAGATTATCCTGGTCGTGCTTGTGCGGCGGATAGGACGAGGTGTTGCCCTGCGGGGTGATCACCTCCACGACCAGCAGGGAATTGGCGGCGCCGTCGTCCTCGGGCATGATGTTGTAGACGTGGCGCACATTGGCGCCCGTGCCGCGCGATATACGGGGGTGGGTGCCCGGAGGGATGATCCGCGCGGTGTAGTCGCCGCCGCCCGGCGCCGCGCATACGGCCAGCTCCAGCGCCGTGGTGGCATCGGCCACCAATTCGCTGCCCATGGGCACATAGACTGCCCAGGGCGCGCCCTCGAAGGGGCTCATGCGCTCGCCGATTTCGCCCAGATCCACGCCGTCGACCGAAATGCGTGCCTTGCCGCTGACCAGGACGAGGCACAGCTCGTTGGCACCGGCCTCGCCACCGGTGACTTCCCCTTCGCCCAGTCTGTGCAGGGCAAAGCCAACATAGCTCCAGCCGGCCGAAACCGGCGTGACGTTATGAACGAGGCCCGTCTTCGCCTGGGGACGGAGGCGCAGGTTCTGTTGGTTCGCCATTCTTGGGCTCCTCCTTGGGAAAGGCATAGAAGAAATTGTAGAGCGAGTAGAGCAGCGCCGCGCCCACGAGGAAGGCCCAGAACTGGTCCTGGTTCCAGAGCGCTTCCCAGGCCAGCCAGATGGCCAGGAATACGGTGATAGAAACTCCTGCGCCATCCCCGCCTGACCATCCCTGCGGACGGGTAGAACAGATTGGAAGTCTCTATATGTCTCTCGGCACCCACCAAGCAGTTGCTCCCCACTCGTGGATGGAGTCAGTGCGGATTCACCCCGCCCGCTGTGCCTTGAGTGCCTGCACGTAGGCCTCGCGGGCAGCGTTGACCTGTGGACGATCGCTGACTTCGGGCACGGCAACGTCCCACCAGTGACCGCCCTCATCGGTGGTGATCAGCGGGTCGGTGTCGATGACGATGACCGTGGTGCGATCATTGCCTTCGCTTTCCTGGAGGGCGGTTTC
Organism: Devosia naphthalenivorans; assembly: GCF_003056355.1. Taxonomy (GTDB): domain Bacteria; phylum Pseudomonadota; class Alphaproteobacteria; order Rhizobiales; family Devosiaceae; genus Devosia; species Devosia naphthalenivorans. Next base: position 75,577 of record NZ_PYVW01000018.1, on the reverse strand, counting down.
GAGCTCGCTGATAGAGCCGACCTTGCGCGCAATGGCGCCCATGGAGGCAGCGTGGGCGGCAAAATCGATTCCAGGGAGAGTGACATGGTGCGTGTCCTTCAACAGATTGTTGAAGTTGGCGCCGCCCGTGGCCATCTGCAGCCGGTTGATGCAGCCAAACCCGGCATTGTCCAGCAGCACGATCGTGAGCTTGGCGCCGATCATGATGGAACTCACGATCTCGGAGTTCATCATCAGATAGCTGCCGTCCCCGACCATGACGACTACATCGTCATCGGGCCTTGCGAGCTTGACACCCAGGCCACCGGCAATCTCGTAGCCCATGGTCGAGAAGCCATATTCCATGTGGTAGCTGCCGGGGCCGCCGGCCTTCCAGAGCTTGTGGAGCTCGCCCGGCAAGCCACCCGAGGCGCACACCAGCAGCGCGTTCTCGCGGGCCCGCTGCACGGCACCGATCACCTGGGCGTCTGAGGGCAGTTCGGCATTGGTCGAAGCGGTGGCGCGATCGGCGGCCACGAGCCATTCGTCCTTGCCGTCCTTGGCGCGTTCGGTCCATTCGGGCTCCGCCTGCCAGCCGGTGAGGGCAGAGGCGAGCGCATCGAGCGCGGCCCGCGCATCGGCCACCAGTGGTAGCGCCTGATGCTTGTGCGCATCGAACGGCTGCACGTTAAGCCCAATGATCTTGAGATCCTCGTTCTTGAACAGGGCCCACGAGCCGGTGGTGAAATCCTGCAGCCGCGTGCCAACGGCCAGCACGACGTCGGCTTCTTCTGCCAATTGGTTGGAAGCGGACGAACCGGTAACGCCAACTGAACCCATATTGAGGGGGTGGTCGTGCGGCAGGCTGGATTTGCCGGCCTGGGTCTCCATCACCGGTACGCCGTAGCGTTCGGCAAAGCGGATGAGGGCAGGGCTGGCTTCGGAATAGAGCACGCCACCACCAGCAATGATCACCGGCTTTTTGGCATGGAGCAGGGCCGTCGCTGCGGCGGCAAACTCGTCGGCATCGGGCATGACGCGCCGGACATGCCAGATCTTTTCCTCAAAGAAACTCTCGGGATAATCATAGGCTTCGGCCTGCACATCCTGGCACAGGCTCAGCGTCACCGGTCCGCACTCCGCCGGGTCGGTCAGCACCTGCATGGCGCGGCGCAGGGCCGGGATGATCTGTTCCGGACGCGTGATCCGGTCATAATAGCGGCTGACGGGGCGGAAACAGTCATTGGCTGATACTGTGCCATCGCCGAAATCTTCCACCTGCTGCAGCACGGGGTCGGGCAGGCGATTGGCAAAGACATCGCCAGGCAGGAGCAGCACGGGGATGCGGTTCACATGAGCCAGAGCCGCGGCCGTGACCATATTGAGCGCGCCCGGCCCGATGGAACTGGTGCAGGCCATGAAGCGGCGGCGGAAGCTCGCCTTGGCATAGGCAATTGCGGCATGCGCCATGCCTTGCTCGTTCTGCGCACGATAGGTGGGCAGAGTGTCCTTGATCCCGTGCAGCGCCTCGCCGACGCCGGCGACGTTGCCATGGCCGAAAATGGCGAACACGCCGCCAAAGATCGGCACCGTTTGCTCGTCGATAACCGTCTTCTGCATGGTCAGGAACCGCGCCACGGCCTGCGCCATGGTCAATCGAACAGTTTTCTGGCTCATCGCCGTATCCTCCTCTCGGGCAAGTCGGCTCGCTCTCAGGCCGCCGTGCTCTTGCCCAATGTTTCCCAAACCTGGACCAGCGCCCCGAAGCGGCGCGCCATGTCGGCTATGGCATCTTGGTCGCTTATTTCACCAGCCAGCCATTTCCGGGCAGCATCGGCAAAGATCGTCCGGCCCACAGCAAAGCCCCGCACGGTGCGTGCGCTGCGCGCCTTGGCAAAACCTGCTTCGAGCACTTCGTGCGGCGCATCGAGGCCCAGCAATACCACACCGCGGCAGAACGGATCGCGGGTTTCGATTACCCCATCGATCTCGCGCCAGGCCGCTTCGCTGGGCTGCGCCTCGAGTTTCCACCAATCCGGCTTGATCCCGGCATCGTAGATTTCGCTGAGCGCACGGCTGACCGTGTTATCGCTGAGATCGCCGTGCTTGCCGGCGATGATCTCGATCAGGATGTCCCGGCCGATTTTGCGCGCGGCGTCATAGGCAGCACGCAGCTTCTCGATCTGCACACGCTTGAGTTCGGCATCATCATCCGGACGGTAGAAGCATAGCACCTTGATGCAATGGTCAACCGGCCAATCGATGATACGCGAGCCCAGATCCTGCGAGAATTCGAATTGCAGCGGCCTTGAGCCGGGCAATTCGATTGGGCGCGCGATCCAGAAATCCTTCTCCGCACCCGCAGCAAACAAGGCATCTCGCCCGTATTTGTCGTCCAGCAGCATGCCGAAACCCGGCCGGCCATTGGCAATTTGCGTGGCGGCCCTCACGGCCAAAGCCTTGAATGCCGGTATCCGCGCCAGCACCTGGGCATCGCCTTTCGCGAGCTCTTCCAACTGGCTGCGGTGATCGATTGCAAGCGCCATAAGGCTCGGAATTTGTTGGCGCCGGTTGGTGGCCCAATGAACGTGGCTGAGCTCGGGGTCCTTGCGCAAGGCGCGTTCAGGGCTGCCCTTTTCCAGAAAGTGGTTCAGCTCGGTCCAGCTTGGATATTCCGGCGCACAGAGGAGGCGCGACACCGCGAAGGCACCACAGGCATTGGCCCAGGTGGCGCTGGTGGCGTGCGGCTCACCACGGAGCCAACCGCGCAGCCAGCCGCTCATGAACGCGTCGCCAGCGCCCAGGACATTGTACACCTCGATAGGGAAACCCTTGCCCACAATGCCGTCTTCAAGATTGTCCGGGATCGCGCTGTCGTAAACGATGCAGCCCATCGGGCCGCGCTTGAGCACGATAGTGGCTGGGGAGAGCGAGCGGATGGTGCGAAGCGCGGACAGCAGATCGGATTCGCCCGAGGCGATCAGCACTTCTTCTTCGGTGCCGACGATCAGGTCGCAATCGGGAAGGACGGATTTGTATTTCTGCGAGACGATGTCGGAGGCGACATAGCGCTCGAAGCCCGCGTCGTGCCCCGCAAGGCCCCACAGATTGGGCCGATAATCGATGTCGAAAGCGACCCGTGCACCGGCAGCCGTGGCGAGGCGTATCGCTTTTTTCTGTGCGGCCTCGCTGTTGGGGCGCGAAAAGTGGGTACCCGTAACCACCACGGCACGGGATGAGGCTATCAGTGCTTCGTCGATATCGTCCTCTGAAAGCGCCATGTCGGCGCAGTCGGTGCGATAAAAGATCATCGGGGACACGCCCTCGGCCTCGACCGACAGCAGCACGAGCGCAGTCAGCCGATGGGGATCCGTGGCAATGCCCGAGGTTTCCACCCCTTCGCGCCCGAGTTGTTCGCGAATGAACCGGCCCATCTGCTCGTTGCCGACCCGCGTGATCAGCGCTGATTTGAGGCCCAGTCGCGCGGTGCCGACGGCGATGTTGGTGGGGCAGCCGCCGACCGATTTGGCAAAGCTGCCGATATCTTCGAGGCGCGTGCCGATCTGCTGCCCGTAAAGGTCCACGGAGGCCCGGCCGATGGTGATCACGTCGAGTAGCTTGTCTCGTAGACTTCTCTGCGTATCGGCCATTCGTTTCCCCATCAGCTTATCACTGGATCTTCTTACATACGAAGCGAGAACACAAATTCCATGCACTAGTCAATATGGAACATACGTTCTAAATTGGGAGGCGAGCTGCTTTAAAGGTGGTGCGGTAAAGCTTCAAACGACCGCCGAATTGGTCTGAAGTGGCAAGCTGATCCGTTCCACGTGAGACGAACCCTCACTGGATAGAAACCGCCTAAGCTAGGAAGACGGCGCGCTCGCGCGCCACGATCTCGTTGATGAAGTCGATCACCAGGGCGATACGGCCGATTGCGCGTAGATCTTCGTGAACAACGGTCCAGTAGCTACGCTTGAGATACCGTTGCGAAAGTACAGGCACCAGTTCTGGGCTTCCGTTAGCCATGAAGGTGTGAAGAATGCCGATCCCTGCACCGGAGCGAACTGCCGCGGTCTGACCCATCGCAGAGGAGACCGATACAGTTGAGTTCCACACCTTGAGAAACTCGCCCGTGTAATCAAGAGAAGCCGTGTAAAGAAGGTCTTCCACATATCCGACGAGACTATGTTCTGCCAACTGCTCGATCGTCTCGGGCGTGCCTCTACGTTCGAGGTAATGGCGAGCCGCATATAAACGTAGATGATAATCGGTGAGCTTGCCGGCTATCAGTCGCCCCTCTCGGGGCCGCTCCAATGTTACAGCGACGTCTGCCTCTCTGCGAGACAAGGAAAACGCACGTGGCACTGGGACAAGTTCAAGCTGCAAACCTTTGTGCCTATCTGCAAGTTCAATAAGCCTTGGAGCTAAGAAGGCCACCCCGAAACCATCAGGAGCGCCTATCCGGACTGTTCCTTCGACCGCGGATTCCGCGCCGACATTTTGTCGTGCAACGAGCATCTCGCTTTCCATCTTCTCCGCGTGCAACAGGAACCGCTGTCCTTCTTCCGACAGATCCGAGCCGTTGGTCCTGCGGATAAGTAATTTGCTGCCCAAAGCCGTTTCCAGAGCAGAAAGCCGGCGGGCCACAGTGGCGTGGTTCAAACCCAGCGCTTTGGAAGCGCTGAGTATCTGTCCGTGCCGTGCCACAGCAAGAAAGATACGAATGTCGTCCCAATTGAAGGGGCTATATTTGGCGCACATCGACTAAGCAACATTCAGTGTTGAGGTGCGGCTATCGTAGCTCCAATGTGCTTGGAACAGCAAGGAGATATACATTGCGCACGGTCGGTCACTTCATCAATGGAACTGAGACAAACGGAAGCAGTGTCGAATTCAGCGAAATTTACAATCCGGCGACTGGAGAGGTGCAGGCCCGAGTAGCTTTGGCGACAAAGACTGACTTGGATGCAGCAGTGGCCAGCGCTGCGGCTGCGCAACCTAAATGGGCCGCGACCAACCCACAGCGCCGAGCACGAGTGTTCTTCAACTTCGTTGGTTTGATTAACCGTGATATCGACGAGTTAGCTCAACTGCTGAGCGCCGAACATGGGAAGACGCTAGACGATGCAAAAGGTGACATTCAACGTGGGCTGGAGGTAGCTGAATTCGCCGCCGGCGCGCCGCATCTTCTAAAAGGTGAGTTCACGGAAGGGGCGGGGCCTTCGATTGACATGTATTCTATGCGCCAACCCGTGGGCATTGGAGCTGGAATCACACCGTTCAACTTTCCAGCGATGATACCACTGTGGATGTTGTCTCCAGCAGTCGCGGCGGGCAACGCCTTTATCCTCAAACCTTCAGAGCGCGACCCATCGGTGCCTATCAGGCTTGCGCAGCTTGCCGTGGAGGCAGGCCTTCCAAAGGGTATTCTCAATGTCATACAAGGCGGCAAGTCAGCCGTGGATGGCATTCTTCACCACGAGCTGATCAGCGCAGTCAGTTTCGTTGGCTCTACACCCGTCGCCAGGTACGTCTATGCAACGGCAGCTGCCGCAGGCAAGCGCGTTCAGGCGTTTGGCGGTGCAAAAAATCACATGATCATTATGCCGGATGCGGACATGAACAAAGCCGCTGACGCTCTTATGGGGGCTGGTTATGGGTCGGCCGGCGAGCGTTGCATGGCTGTCTCAGTAGCGGTACCGGTCGGTGAAGCAACAGCAGATCGCTTGGTTGAAGCCCTTCGGCCGCGCATCGAGAAGCTCAAAGTAGGCCCCGCAACAGATAAGTCGTCGGAGATGGGGCCGGTGATTACCAAAAGCGCGAAGGAACGCATCGTGCAACTCATCGATAGCGGCATAGCTCACGGAGCAAAGCTTGCAGTCGACGGACGTGGGCTCTCGCTCCAGGGATACGAGAGTGGCTATTTCATTGGACCCACTCTTTTTGACAACGTCACGGCCGACATGGATATCTATAAAGAAGAGATCTTCGGTCCAGTCCTCTGCGTTGTTCGGGAAAACAGCTATGATGCAGCGTTGCGATTGACCATGAACAATCCATACGGCAACGGGACCGCCATTTTCACACGTGACGGAGATACTGCACGGGATTTTGCCAGCCGAGTCAATGTGGGTATGGTCGGGATCAACGTTCCGGTGCCCGTGCCTTTGGCGTATCATAGCTTTGGCGGTTGGAAAGCGAGTGCTTTCGGAGATCTCAATCAGCACGGCACCGACTCAATTCGTTTTTGGACCCGGACGAAAACGGTCACCGCGCGTTGGCCATCGGGGATCAAGGACGGCTCTGAGTTTCAGATGCCTACCTATGGTGTGGATGAATCTGAGCGCGTCCGCTGACCTGAGCAAACGCTTTCTCCCATTGTCGCGGCATGATCCTCCTTGCCAGGCCTATGCCGTGACCATCGATGGGCGCTTAGAGAACCGCCACTGAATTGTTGATCCTCAACCCTCGCTGAGAGGAAACCTGAACCATTTTAGCCCCCCAGCAAGGATTACCAGGTCATGAATCCTATCTAGGCATCGACCGCTATTGCGGGTGGCCTAACCAAGAGACCGGACGGGTCGTCGAGAGACCTCCCTCGGGTCAGGGTTTGCCCTTCTAAGTCAGCTTTGAGCTTTTCGGACCAAAAGCGGTCAGTCTCTTTCCCACCCATTTCGGACGCCAGGCGTGGCAAAGCGGACCGGCGACTTTTAGGACTTCGTCAAGGCTGGCTGAATGTTTGAAATGGGGCGCAGGGCGGACCACATTCAGCATTGCCGGAACGAGGACATGATCCACGTTCTGGTTTCACTCACCACTATGTGCCGCCTACTCCCGTGCACCTCGTGCAGCCCCATTGCCATGTTTCGATAATCGACTATGGTCCACGCCATCCACAGGGGTGCTCCCAATTGCCGGGGCTGAGATGAAGGCGGCATGCCTCCGAACCCTAAAGCTGATCTGGGTAATACCAGCGGAGCGAGGCGGTTCATGTTTTTCGGCGCACAAATTTCTCTTTATCTGAAAACCGGCGATTCAGCAGGTGTCACTATGCACACCCTGGAAGCGATCGATCATTATCGCGATCGTTTGCTCATCGAAGTCGATTGCGTTTCCACACTATTCGGCATGCAGCCATGACTACCCGCTGCATGGGGCTGAACGCCGTCATTTACGGGCTGGGCAGCCATGAAGCGGGCTGGCGCATGCCCGAAAGCAATCCGCTGGCGTCGACCGACCTCGACTACTGGATCGACATTGCGCAACGGGCGGAGGCCGGCGGGTTCGACGCCCTGTTTCTCGGCGACGTTCTGGCACTGCAACAAAGTGCCGACCGACATCTGTCCGACGCAATGGACCCTATCGTCATTCTGTCTGCTCTGGCTGCTGTGACCAAGCGGATTGGCCTGATCGGCACCGCGTCCACCAGCTTCGATCACCCCTACCATCTGGCACGGCGGTTCGCCTCGCTCGACCATATCAGCAGAGGCAGGGCGGGATGGAACATCGTCACCTCATCCAATGGGCTCGAGGCGCAGAACTTCGGGTGGGATGTTATGCCCGAACATGATCAGCGCTATGCCAGGGCCGCCGATGTGACCGAAGCGGCGCTGGCGCTGTGGGGCTCTTGGGATGATGACGCGCGGGTCGCAGACAAGGAAGCGGGACGCTATCTGGATCAGGCGAAGGTCAGAACAGTCGACTACGAAGGTCCTTTCGTGCGCACCCGCGGTCCGCTTAATGTGCCGCGCTCTCCCAAGGGTAGACCGCTCCTGGCTCAAGCTGGGTCGTCAGAAGCCGGCAGGAACTTCGCGGCTCGCTATGCTGATCTGGTTTTTACCGTGCAGTCGAGCCTGCCGGAGGCGCAGGAATTCTACGCGGACATGAAGGCGCGGGCTTTGCGGCTGGGCCGGTCTCCGGAAAGCCTCCGTATCTTTCCCGGTATCGTGCCGATCGCCGCGGCGACACACGAGGAGGCGGAAGCACGCCTGACGCAGATGAACAGTTTCATGGTCATCGAGCACGTGCTGGCCAAGCTCTCTGAATTCCTCGGAACCGACCTCTCCGGCGCTGATTTGGACGACCATTTGCCCAATCATGTGGGAACGGGCGCTCCCAATCAGTCCAGTCAAAGCCGGGTCGCCGTAATTGTCGGAATTGCGCGGCGTGATCAACTAACTTTGCGACAGCTTCTTATGCGCCTCGCCAGCGGCCGCGGCCATTTGCTTGCTGTAGGTACCGGGCCAGCAATCGCTGCCACGATGCGGGAGTGGTTTGAAGCCGGTGCCGCTGACGGCTTCAACGTCATGGCGCCGGTTATGCCGCATGACCTGCAGAGCTTCATCGAGTTCGTGATGCCGCATCTGGAAGCTGCGGATAGCAGTAGACCGGAGTCAAAGCTCTCGAAGGCAGCTTTGTGACAGACGATAAAGCAAGTGGGGCTTTTTTATTGCCCGGACCTCGCTTGTCCACGCTGATCCTGCTGTCTGCGCTTGCAATTCTTCCGATCAATTTCTTTCTTCCGTCCCTTCCCCGCATGGCGGAGGAGTTCGACGTTGACTATGGCGTCATGGGACTCTCACTGGCGGCCTATGCTGGGGTGTCCGCCTGCCTTCAACTGATCCTTGGTCCCCTTTCCGACCGCTTCGGTCGCAGGCCGGTAATCCTCTGGGCATTGGCGATTTTCATTGCGGCCACGATTGGATGCGCGGTCGCGCCCAACGCTGGGACCTTCCTCGCCTGCCGAATGGTTCAAGCCGTAATCGCCCCAACATATGCGGTCTCGCTCGCCGTAATCCGTGACACGACCAGCAAGGATCACGCAGCAGGCCAGTTCGGCTATCTGGCCATGGCGTGGGCGGTAGCGCCTATGCTTGGTCCAACCATTGGCGGGCTGCTCGATCAGCTACTCGGTTGGAGAGCCAGCTTCTACGTTCTGGCACTGTTGGGGGCTGCGGTTCTGGCATTGTGCTGGATCGATCTTGGGGAAACGAACAGCGCGCCCTCGAAGACGATTGCACAACAATATCGCGCCTATCCCGAGCTGATCGGTTCGAAGAGGTTCTGGGCTTATTCCTTGTGTATGGCCTTCTCGGTCGGTGCCTTCTATGCCTTCCTTGCCGGTGCCCCGCTGGCGGCTTCGGCCTTCAATCTGGCTCCAGCGGTCCTGGGTCTCTACATGGGCTCGATAACCGGCGGCTTCATCGCCGGCAGCTTTTTAGCCGGACGGCTCGCCGGCAAATTATCGGTGGGCACGATAATGGTTGCCGGACGGATCGTGGCTTGCGCGGGTCTGTCGTTCGGGCTCATCCTTCACGCTGCAGGCATCGGCCATGTGCTGGCATTGTTTGGGCCATGCCTGTTCGTTGGAATGTCGAACGGCCTTACGCAACCGAGCGCCAATGCCGGGGCAATCTCAGTTCGCACAACTCATACGGGAAGCGCAGCCGGTCTCGCCAGCGCGATCACGGTCGCAGGGGCCTCCATCGTGGCAGCGCTTGCGGGTGCCATTTTGACAGAAGAGAATGCCCGGTCTGGTCTGTTGATTGTGATGCTGGCCTCTGCGGTTGTCGCCTTAGGCGCAGCCGTGGCTGCCCGCCATCTCGATAGCACCGCACCCAGGACATGATTGTGGGAGAACCCGTTCATGCCTGTACAGTCCTCTGCACATCCTGTGTGTCTGGCGCTGTGCTTGCCGCGCGAGACAGACTGTTTCTCAATGTTCCCTAGATGGGCATTTTATCGAATTGGGGTAGTGCTGGATTGAGGTGGTCCCAAGCGTGACCGGAACTCGACCATGTCACATGTGTGGGACTAAAGATGGCCGGATCATCGAGGCTTGACGGCGTAACAATCAGCACTTCGGGCATGGCCGGAAACGTCAAATAAACGGGCGAGCCGCAAGCCGGGCAGAATCCGCGGCGTTTCACAGTTCCCCCGTCGCCGATGCTCTGCCAATTCGACACTGCGCCTACCGACGTCATCTGGGCACCGACGAACTGCAGGTGGGATTGGTGGCCGGTGCCACTGTCCCGCTGGCATTGCCGGCATTGGCAATCGAGCATGGCGACGGGCTCGCCAGTGATTTCATAACGGATGGCGCCGCATGCGCAGCCGCCGGAATAGGTTTTTTGCAATTTATGAATCCTCCGGGTTCAATTCAGCACCAGCGCCTGTTTGGCACTGCCAAATTGGGTGACTACTCATAGTGATCGTGGCGCCGCAACCAATCCATTCCCTCGCTCTCGTTGCGGCCCTTCGGAGCGATATCGAGCATGGCGTAGGTGCCCATCATCACCTCGACGCCGCGCCCATAGGTAGAGTAGGTGCGGAAGACATCACCCGCCTCGTCCTTGTAGAACGCGCTGACGCCGGGCCACTCCTCACCTGTTTCCCGCCATTCTCCGAAATTGTAGTCAATGTCTCCGCTGGCGACCTCTTCGGGTGTGAAGCTGACGCGGAAGTCGTAATTGAAGCTATTGCCGATGGACGACACCCATTTGAACTGCCAGCCCATGCGTTCGCGGTAGCGGTCGATTTCGACAAGCGGGGCGCGCGAGACGGCGATCATGGTGACGTCGTGATGGGCTAGGTGCTTGTTCATGCCGTCCGTGTGATCGGCCATATAGGAGCAACTTGGGCAGCCCTCCTTCCATCCGGGCGCGAACATGAAATGTTGCACCAGAAGTTGCGACCTGCCGTCGAACAGATCGGCAAGCGTGCGCGGACCCTCGGGCGTGTCAAACACGTATTCCTTTTCAACGCGCACCCAGGGCAGGGCGAGCCGCTGACGAGCGACCCTGTCGCGAATACGCGTGAGTTCCTTTTCCGCTTTCAGCAAATCTCGGCGGGCAGTAAGCCAGTCGTCGGCTAAAACAACAGCGTGTTGCATTGTCAGTTTCCTTCGGGTTGGATGAGAGGGGTACTGGGCCGTTGCAGACGTGCGGCAAGGAGCTTCATCCACGGCGGTAAATGAAACAGGCTCATCAGCAGGTACATCAGGGCCATGCTGTTGAAAGGGACGAAGGCCGAGGCACCAGAGCACATCGTCATGTCCGGCAGACTGATGGCAGTCATCCAGGCCATCAGCGCAAAGGTCGGGGTGGCGGCCAGTCCCAGTTGGTGTGCCGCATGGGACACAATTTCTGTTGCTACCGGCATCGTCATTTCCGATCCTCTCATCAATTCGCCGTTTGGAGCGATTGCGTTACGATCACGCTAGCCTGGGAAGAGGGTCGGGTGAGAGTTACAAATGTGACGGGATTTAGATGGACCCGCTGATCAGTGCCGCTGCACGCGCCCTATCGGCCGGCGACCCCCTGGCCGCCCTGAAGAGCGTCGCATTGCGTGATGACCCGCCGGCGCTGGCGCTGCGCGGCATCGCAATGGCGCAACTGGGTGACCTCAGGCGCGCCAGGGAACTTCTGCGGAGCGCGGCACGCACCTTCGGCCCAAAAGAGCCTGTCGCCCGTGCGCGTTGTGCCGTCGCTGAAGCTGAAATTGCGCTAGTTTCGCGTGATTTGGGCCGGTCCCTGCAAACACTCAAGAAGGCGCGGGCAGTACTCGAAGCGTCTGGTGACCAAAAGAACGCAGCACATGCCGGCTATCTCGAAGCCCGGTATCTTCTCCTGATCGGCCGACTTGATGAAGCCGAAGCGGTGCTCGATGAATTCGATCCCGGCGTTCTGCCACCCGCTTCATTGATCGGGCGCGAATTGGTGGTGGCGGGCATCGCCATCCGCCGCGTCAGGGCAGAGCCGGCGAGAACTGCTCTGCAACGGGCAAGACGAGGAGCCGAGGACGCGCGCATTCCAGCGCTTGCGAGAGAGGTCGACCAGGCAGTGCGAGCGTTTCGAGCCCCGGCGGCGCGTCTCGTCGCTGGGCAGGTCGAGCGGTTGCTGTACTTGGAAGAGGTCGAGAGGCTACCGGCCTCGAACACGCTCATCGTCGACGCCTGTCGCAATGTCGTGCGCCTGGGAACAACAGCCATTCCGCTCACCACGCGTCCAGTGTTGCTCGCCCTGGCCCGCGCCCTTGCCGAGGCATGGCCGAAGGACGTAGCGCGCGAAACACTCATCAAAGTCGCTTTCCGTGCCCAGCATGCCGACGATTCCCATCGAGCGCGATTACGGGTCGAAATTGGCCGGCTGCGTCAGGCCATCAAACCGCTGGCGGCGCTGAGTGCCACCAGACAAGGCTTTGTACTGCGGCCCCACGATAGTGGCGATGTTGCCGTACTGGCGCCCACCCATCGAAGGTGAACATGCCGAAGTGCTCGCTCTGCTCGGCGACGGCGAAGCCTGGTCAAGTTCGGCATTGGCGCTGGCGCTAGATGTGAGCCCCCGTACCGTGCAGCGGGCACTCGAAGAACTCGCCCGCAACAGCAAGGTCCAGGTCTTCGGACGCGGGCGTTCCTGCCGCTGGATCGTCTCCACAGTGCCCGGATTCCCGACAAGCTTGTTGCTCCCCGGTTCGGGAATTCTCGGTTAGGATGAGCACATGAAACATTCAGTTGCCGAAATCATCCGTGAATATGGTCCCTTTCCCGATGTGGACGACGTTGCCGGGGTCAGCTTCGACGGCAATCAGGTTTGGTTCGCAACCGGCGACAGGTTGAATGCTCTCGATCCTGAAAGCGGAGAGATATTGAGATCACTCGACGTCGCCGCCCATGCGGGGACCGCATTTGACGGCGTGCACCTGTTCCAGATCGGGGATGCGATAATTCGCAAGATTGATCCCACGACAGGTAGGGTGGTCGCCTCGATACCGGCGCCTGGAGACGGCGGTGACTCAGGACTGGCATGGGCCGAGCGCTCGCTCTGGGTAGGGCAGCATCGCGGGCGCAAGATCCATCAGGTGGATCCCGAGACCGGAGAAGTGCTGCGCACCATCGAATCCGATCGCTTCGTCACCGGCGTCACCTGGGTGGATGGAGAGCTTTGGCACGGCACGTGGGACGACCGCGAGAGTGATATTCGCCACATCGATCCGGAGACGGGCGAAGTGCTTGAGCGCCTCGATATGCCGCCGGGCATTGGCGTTTCCGGCCTTGAATCCAATGGTGGCGACCGTTTTTTCTGTGGAGGGGGCGGCAGCGGGCTAGTGAGAGCGGTTCGCCGACCCTGGCACGCCCTCAAGTAAGCGTGGCCTATAGGACCCAAGTTGACAATTAGACAAATGGCGGCTTCTTGGTTAGGCCTGTCCAAAAGCCGGACGACGGTAAACCACCCCGGTTTTTGCCTGCCTCGACCCTTCTCACGGCACGGCGTAGGTAGGCAAACTCAACTACATCAAGCTCGTGCGCATCTCGATCTGAAGTGAGCAAATGGCAGAGACGGAACTTTACCTTCCTTTGAAGACCTTCATGGAAGGCGCCGGCTATTCCGTCAAAGGCGAGGTCAACGATTGCGACCTGGTGGGCGTCAAAGAGGGCGATCCGCCGGTCATCGTTGTTTGCGAAATGAAGCTGGCCTTCAATCTCGAGTTGGTCATGCAAGGCGTGAAGCGGGCCTCGTTCTGTGATGAAGTCTGGCTCGCGGCAAGAGCATCCAAGACCAGTAGGGGGCGGGAGCATGATGCCCGTTTCCGAAATTTGTGTCGACGGCTTGGCTTTGGGGTGGTGTCCGTCTCGGACGCTGGGGAAGTGGCGGTCATCGTCGCCCCATTTGCGGCTACGCCGCGCCAAGACAGGAAAAGGCGGTCTCGGCTACTTGATGAACACAGGCGCAGGGTAGGGGACCCGCAGGTGGGCGGGGGCCGTGGCAAGCCGATCATGACGGCCTACCGGCAAGATTGCATAGCATGCGCCACGGCGTTGCTGGCCGGGCCACAAAGTCCAAAGCAGCTCAAAGCGCTGGTCGCTAGAGCGCCTGCAATTCTAAGAAATAATGTCTATGGGTGGTTCGTACGGGAGAGCAGAGGCATCTACGGGCTGACAGAGCTTGGCCGGGCCGCAGTGTTGCCGCCGCAAGACTAGGTGATGATGCCCAGCCGATCCATGTTTGCGACCTTACTCCGCTCCTTGAGAACGCCAAGCTCTCTCAGAGGATGATGGGTCAGCTCCAGGCCTGACTGAATACTGGCATCAGGATGTCGCGTGAAAGGATTCGAAACGGAACGAAGGATGAGCAATCAGAGCAGCAAGGTATCGATCGTGAAGGCCGGACCCGAGGACAAGGCTGTCGTCGCGAACCTTGTCCAGTTGTACCTCTATGAGATGACCGGGAATTTGCCGTTTCCGATCGGGCGCGACGGAAGGTTTGAGTACGATTTTCTCGATCGCTTCTGGAATGACGAGCTTGTTGGCTACATCCCTACCTGATTTTTGATCCGTCCCAGGATGTGGTGCCGCCATTCAGCCAGGTTAAGGATCATGGGAGCGAGCCCATCGGGATGCAGGCTGAGCCGTAAGACATTGATCGGCTCAGAAAGAAGCGCCGGGGAGCAGGCGGCGAGCAAAGGCGCGAGGGCACCATTTGCCCGAACAAGCTTCCAGTGCCGGTCGACCGCGAGCGCCGGGAACGGCATATGGCCCTCTATGATAGAGATCGCCGCCTCGAAAAGCTCCCCGGTCGCTGGATCGAGGTTATGCTCGGGAAAAGCCGGTGTATATGGTGGGATCTACATTGTAGCGTCGCTGCTTTGGCTGTGGCTCGCAGAAGGGAGAGTGCCCGATCGTTGGGACCTGTTCGGTGGCGCGCTGGCCCTGGTTGCCGCCAGCATTATTCTGTTCGCGCCACGAAGTGCTTGAACCGGAGGGTCGAGCACCGCTTCCACAATCACAAAACCTTTGGCCTGCAAGTTCATCTCGATCGCCATCCCAGTGAACGGATCGCTCTCGCAATCAAGGGTACCGTAGAGCCGCCATCGCCATCTCTTTAGCGATATCACGGATGCCTTGGTTGTCAGCGTCAGTACGAGCAGCCACACCCGTCAATCCCAGCTGACGCTGGCAAGGAACACATTGACCTGCATGACCGGACCCTCCCAAGCCTCCTCTACATTGCATGCACGGCAGTAATGTCCGTGCAAACCAAGTTCGGCCATCCAGTTGGCACGCCTTGAACTGCGAGCGTGGGGCGGCCAGACCGCTGTGTTGCCGAAGCAGTCGAGGGTGGTCACCGCTGAACGCTCTCAACGCCGCTTACTTAAGCATCATCCTGGGCGGTTGAAGGGTCCGTGACTAAGCCCACTTCCAAGAAGATCAGTGTTTTTGCCAATTTCATGGATTATGACGGACTCTTTTCACGGATATTCGGTTTTCGTCACAGATTATGGGGGACTTTTACACAGAGGTGGATTTCGGAGGCTCGGCCCAAATAGCGCTTGCTTCGAACCGTACCGTACGGTACGGCAGCTAAAGCAATAGGCTGGGAACCTTCCGGCCGCATCGGGGATAGCATCGTGGCAGTGACCATCAAGGTCAACGAAGAGGTTTTTACGCCGCGCCAGCAGGCAGTGCTGACCGCTGCGCTGGACCTTCTTGTTGAAAATGGTGACGGACTGACAATGACTGCCGTGGCGCGCCGCGCGTCATGCTCCAAAGAAACGCTCTACAAATGGTTCGGGGATCGGGACGGTTTGCTAACCGCAACCGTGCAGTGGCAGGCGGCCAAGGTGCGCATGCCGCAGGTGACCCGCACGGGGCTCACCGCCAAGACGCTGCGCCTCAGCATCGAACAGTTTGCCCGCGATCTGCTGACGGTCATTACCGGCGAAGTCTCGATCACGCTCAATCGCACTGCTGTGACCCACGCTGCTCAGGAAAAGGACAGCCTGGGCATCATCGTGCTCGAAAACGGGCCTTTGGCAATCCGCCGCCGGCTCAAGCCCATTCTCGAGGCTGGCCGCGATGCGCGCCTGCTGCGGTTTGACTCAAGCGAAGACGCCTACCGCACATTCTTTGGCCTTGTCGTGCGCGACGTGCAGATCCGTCTGCTACTCGGCGACAAGAGTCTGACCCAATCCAACGTGACCGACAATATCGAGGCCGACGTCAAGGCCGCGACCGACCAGTTCTTCGCCCTCTATGGGGCGAAAGTCAGCAACTCATAACACTCAAGCTTTTCGAGGGAGAAATCCATGCGCGTCTATTACGATCGTGATGCCGATCTCAACATCATCAAGTCCAAGAAGGTCGCCATCGTCGGCTACGGCAGCCAGGGCCACGCTCACGTGCTGAACCTGCGCGATTCTGGCGTCACCGACGTCGTGGTTGCCCTGCGTCCAGGCTCCCCATCGGCCAAGAAGGCCGAGGGCGAAGGCCTCAAGGTGATGAGCGTTGCCGACGCCTCCAAATGGGCCGACGTCATCATGATGCTGACTCCCGACGAGCTGCAGGCCGACATCTACAAGCAGCACATCGAGCCAAACATTCGTGACGGCGCAGCGTTGGCGTTCGCGCATGGCCTGAACGTGCACTTCAACCTGATCGAGCCCAAGTCGACCGTCGACGTGATCATGATTGCGCCAAAGGGCCCGGGCCACACCGTGCGTGGCGAATACCAGAAGGGTGGCGGCGTGCCGTGCCTGATCGCCGTGCACCAGGATGCGTCGGGCAATGCCCATGACATCGCTCTGGCCTATGCTTCTGGTGTTGGCGGCGGCCGTTCGGGCGTCATCGAAACCAATTTCCGCGAAGAATGCGAAACTGACCTGTTCGGCGAGCAGGCCGTGCTTTGCGGCGGTCTGGTCGAGCTGATCCGCGCTGGCTTCGAAACGCTGGTGGAAGCCGGCTACGCTCCGGAAATGGCCTATTTCGAGTGCCTGCACGAAGTGAAGCTGATCGTCGACCTGATCTACCAGGGCGGCATTGCCAACATGAACTACTCGATCTCGAACACCGCCGAGTGGGGCGAATACGTCACCGGTCCGCGCATCATCACCTCGGAAACCAAGGCCGAGATGAAGCGTGTGCTGCACGACATCCAGTCAGGCAAGTTCACCGCCGAGTGGATGCAGGAAATCAAGGCTGGTGGTTCGCGCTTCAAGGCAACCCGCCGTCTGCATGATGAGCACCAGATCGAGGCAGTTGGCGAAAAGCTGCGCGACATGATGCCGTGGATCAAGGCCGGCGCGCTGGTCGACAAGGCCAAGAACTAAAGCAATCAGACGGGGGCTGCGGCCCCCGTTTTCTTTTCCGGCGGAGGTTCGGTCTGCGCTCTTTGTGCGAAATCGGGCGCGTGCTCGGGGCGGGGGCCGAACGCTACAAGCCGCGCGGGCAGGGCGGTAAAGCCCGGCACATATCTGGCCAGCAGAACAATCAGCGAGGGCGGGCCACGGCGTCGGCCCTCGAAGGCCGGCACGAACAGCACCCGGTGCAGGATACGTTGCAGGCGTTGGATTACCACCGTTGGCATCCAGCGGCGCCGCCGCACCGTGGCAAGATCTGCGTCTGTCAGACGGACCTCACGCAGGGGAACTGCCAGCCGCGTCGCCGCTGCCACGGCGTCCTGAATGGCGAGATTGATACCGACGCCGCCTGCCGGTGACATGGCATGAGCCGCATCGCCAATGCATAACAGACCGATGCGGTGCCAGGTCTTGAGCCGGTTGAGCCGCACGTCGAGCAAGTGCAGATCGTCCATCGATGTCAGCGTATCCAGCCGGTCGGCAAAGTCTGGCCGCATGCTGGCGATGCGCTGGCGGAACCGCTCGATCCCCTCGGCCCGCAGCCGGGCGTCAGCGCCCTTCTCGGCAAAATAGGCGATCTGGTAAAAATCTTCCCGCGTCAGCGTGAGCATGACATCGCGATCCCCGAACTGGGGAACGACTGCGGCGACCTCGCCCATTTCGGCAGGATAACGGGGCAGGCGGAACCACCAGGTATCGAAAGGCACGTTGAACTCATGCGGCACCAGTCCTGCTTGATCGCGCAGGATGGAGTGACGCCCGTCGCACGCGACCACCAGATCGGCCACGATATCGCCCTCCATGCCGTCCTGCTCGCGATAGTGCACCCCGCTGACCCGCTCCCCATCGAGGCGCAGGCCCGTGACCTCGGTGTTCATGCGGATGGCAAAGCTGGGCTCGCGCCTCGCCACGCCAACCAGGAAGTCGAGGAAATCCCATTGCGGGATCAGCGCGACATAGTTGTAGGGAGGCTTCAGGGTTGAAAAGTCGCCGAGCAGGAAAGTACTGCCGTCCGGCAGGGGCAGCTGAAAATTCTGCAAGCGCGTCTGCGGCAATTTGCGGAAGGCGTTGCCCAGCCCCAGTTCGTCGAGCAATTCGATGGTCGAGGCATGTACCGTGTCGCCACGAAAATCGCGTAGGAAATCGGCGTGCTTTTCCAGCACGGTCACTGCGATGCCGGCCCGCGACAGCAGCAGGCCAAGCATGATCCCCGCCGGCCCGCCGCCCGCAATCACACAGGTGGTGCTCTCCAACGCCGTGTCCTTTGCCTGTTGCCAAACCAAACTATCGGCCGATCAAGGCAATTGGTAAAGCGCCTCTACTCAGCAGGCACGCTCTGCTCTATTGCTCTGAAACAACCCAATTCGAATCGCCGCGGAAGGCTTGATATGGCTAAGGAAGACGATATCGCACTGGTAATGCACCAGGAGCAGACGCTGGTGCTGTCGCAGTTCGATGAGGGCGTGGCGTTCGCTCTCGGCAGTTCCGTCAGGGAGCGTGCCCTGGCCGACAATCTCGGCCTTGTCGTCGATGTGCGTACCTGGGACCGGCAGCTGTTTTTTGCAGCGACTGCCGGCACCGCGGCCGACAATGCTGAATGGGTGCGCCGCAAGATCAATACGGTTCGCCGCTTTCAGCGCGCCAGCTACCGCATGGTGTTGGAGCGGGGCGAAGTGCCGTTCTCACCGCAGTCGGGCGCGGATCCGGCCGACTATGTGATTGCGGGCGGCGGCTTCCCCATTCGGGTGAAGGGCGCCGGGATCATCGGGTGCCTCACCATATCAGGCCTGCCGGGCCGTTCGGATCATGGCGTGGCCGTTGCCGCGCTAGCCATTCATCTGGGTTTCGCACCGGAAGATTTCGCCCTCCCTGCCGAGTGAGACAAATGAAGCTCAACTATCTGCTGCTCGACGTCTTCACGCGAGAGCCGCTCAAGGGCAATCAACTGGCCGTCGTGCCCAAGGCCGATGGCCTGCTTGACGATGAGATGCAGGCAATCGCGCGCGAGTTCAACCTCAGCGAAACGGTCTTCATTCTCAAGCCAAAGGCCGAGCGCAACACGGCTGCGGTCCGCATCTTCACCCCGCACACCGAACTGCCCTTCGCCGGGCACCCAACGATCGGCGCGGCAGTGGCGCTTGGCTTGCAGAACAAGGTCAGCGCTGTCCGTCTCGAGGAGAAGGTCGGCCTCATCACCGCGCTGTTTGAGAAAACCGGCAGGTGTTCGGGCGAGGCGCGCTTCGCGCTGCCACGGCTTCCGTCTCGTGTCGCCGACCTGACCGACACGCTTGGTATCGCCCAGGCGCTGGGTATTGAGGTCGAAGATATTGGTTGCGATGTTTACAAGCCTGCCGTGTTTTCCGCCGGGGTGACCTTTCACCTCGTACCGGTTCGGAATGCGGCGGTGCTGCGCAGAATCCAGGTTAACCAGGCCCTGTTCAGCACGGTGTTTCGCCACGATCACAACTCGGCCTATGTGTTCACGCTCACGGCTGACGAGCCGGACAATGATCTGGCCGCCCGCATGTTCGGCATGGACATTGGGGAGGACCCCGGCACGGGCTCTGCGGCAGCGGCCTTGATCGGTCTGCTGGCAGAAGACGCGCTCGGCACCGGACAGACCGACTACGTGCTGCGCCAGGGTCACGAAATGGGTCGCCCCTGCCGCATCACCATCCAGTTCCGCAAGAACGATGACGTGTTGATTCATGGCGGGATCGGCGGCCACGCAGTGATTATCGGGGAGGGTACGCTGGATCTGGGGGAGTGAGGGTGACCGCAGGCCGCCCCGGTAGACCTCATCCTGAGCTTGTCGAAGGACGAGGTCGTGGCACGATGTGGGCACGCCCTCGCGGTTCGACAGGCTCACCATGAGGGCTAGTGGCTTGGGAGCGGGGGCGCTTTAAGCAAAATCTTCACTTCATCCGAACCCCGCACTTGCAACGCCCAGGACTTTGTCGCATTGTTCAAACGAAATCGAGACCGTATCCATGCAGCGCAACCGCGCACAAGCCAAAGCAATCAGCCAGCGTGAGGCCCTCCAGGCCCGCCTGCGCATTGCCGGCGCCATGCTGCTGCTTCCAGCCGCGCTCCTTCTCCTTCTTATCAGCCCCTGATCACCGGCAGCTCGGTTTAACGAGCGGGTCGTCAGGGGATTACGCCACAAGCCGAACAGTAAATGTCCGGCCTCAAGAGAGCTTTGCTCCGGGCCGCCGATAGGAACCAAGACCATGTCCGCCACCACCGATTCCAACAAAGACCGCGTTTTCATCTTCGACACCACGCTGCGCGACGGCGAGCAATCGCCCGGCGCCACCATGACGCTGGAAGAAAAGCTGCAGGTTGCCGAAGCACTCGACGATATGGGTGTCGACATCATCGAGGCAGGTTTTCCCATCGCCTCCAATGGCGATTTCGAGGCCGTCGTCGCTGTCGCCAAGCAGGTCAAGAGCGCAACCGTAGCCGGCCTTGCCCGCGCTATCACCGCCGATATCGACCGCGCAGGTGAAGCTGTGCGGCACGCCCAGAAGGGGCGTATCCACACGTTCGTCTCGACCTCGCCGATCCATCTGGCTCACCAGATGAAAAAGACCGAGGACGAGGTTATTGAGATCATCGCGCGCACGGTCGCGCAGGCGCGCAATCTGATCGACGACGTCGAATGGTCGGCCATGGACGCGACCCGTACGCCGCTGGAATTCCTCAAGCGCTGCGTCGAGGCTGCGATCAAGGCTGGCGCCACCACGATCAACCTGCCTGATACCGTTGGCTACGCCGTTCCCGATGAACACGAAGCCATGTTCCGCACCATCATCACTTGGGTGCCGGGCGCTGATAAAGCCATCTTCTCGGCCCATTGCCACAACGATCTGGGCCTGGCTGTCGCCAATTCGCTGGCTGCCGTTCGCGGCGGCGCGCGTCAGGTGGAATGCACCATCAACGGGTTGGGCGAACGTGCCGGCAACGCGGCGCTCGAAGAGATCGTCATGTCGCTGCGCACCCGCGGCGATGTGATGCCCTATCAGACCGGCATCGAAACGACCCATCTCGCCCGCGCCAGCCGCATCGTTTCGGCCGCGGCCAATTTCCCGGTGCAGTTCAACAAGGCCATTGTGGGCAAGAATGCCTTCGCGCACGAAAGCGGTATTCATCAGGACGGCATGCTGAAGAACGCCGAGACCTACGAGATCATGACCCCGGCCAGCGTGGGCATCAAGGCCACGACCCTGGTGATGGGCAAGCATTCGGGGCGCGCGGCGTTCAAGGACAAGCTCAAGGAGCTGGGGTACGAGTTGGGCGACAATGCTTTCCAGGAAGCCTTTGTGCGTTTCAAGGATCTGGCTGACCGCAAGAAGCATGTCTATGACGCCGATATCGTGGCGCTGGTGGACGATGAAGTTGGCTCGGTTGGTGATCGTATCCGGTTGGTCGACATGGAGGTCGTGTCCAAAACGGGCGGCGTGCATCGCTGCAATCTGACCCTTTCGATCGATGGCGAAGAAGCCTCTGTTGCCTACGACGGGACGGGTTCTGTGGATGCAATTTTCAACGCTATCAAGGAGGCGGTGGGTCAGCAGCCGCATCTGGTGCTCTATGCTATTGATGGTGTAACCGGGGGTACGGACGCCCAGGCGAGTGCGCATGTGCGCCTGGAAATGAACGGCCGGATCGTTTCTGGCAATGCTGCGGAGCCCGATACGCTGGTGGCTTCGGCCCGTGCTTACCTCAACGCCTATAACCGTTTGCTGATCGAGCGCGGGGCGGCGGCGCAGGGGGCAATGGCGGGGTAGGCTTCGCTTTCGCCGCGAGCATGCTTCGGTTTTGCTTTGGATTTTCGCGCATCTGCACCGCTTGCGCTTGGCCCAGCTTTGTTCCATCAGTCTAGCGCGGGAACGGGGCAGGGCCAGCGGTGAAATCAGCAGAACTTCGCGGCCTTCTATCCGGGCTGGCATTGGTCGGAATAGCGGCGCTGGTCGCTATCGACGGCCCGCAATTGGTGCCCGGCCAGGACCTGCTGCAGAGCCTGCGCTTTCACATCGCGGCGCTCCTGCTCGGGTTGGTCGTCCTGCTCTTTGCCAGTCGGGCGCGCTGGCGGGGACTGTTGATGCTGGTGCTGGTGGGCGCAAGCCTGGGGCAGGGCGCGCTGGTGGTCTATCGGCAGCAGGAGGCGCGAGCGGCCTTCGACGCCCGTGATCCCGTCGCCACGGCGCGGGTTCTGAGCTTCAACGTGCTGGCCTACAATCAGCGCGGCGGTGACATCGCCGACTTCATGATCGAGTCGGCGGCCGATATTGTGTTCATCATGGAATCGAGGGCGATGCTCCCCCAGCTTGAGCGGCTGGCGAGTGCGTTCCCGTATCGGGCCGGCTGCGACCAGGCCGGGGACAATTGCGACACCATGGTGTTTTCACGCACCCCGCTGACCGATGTCCGGGTGGTGGCGCTGCAGCCGTTCGAACGCCTGCGACTGGTGATCGCCACAACCAGCATCGATGGCCAGGAGGTAACCGTCGTCGGCACTCATTTGAGCAAGCCGTATTTCGATGAAAGCGCCTGGATCGAGGTTCAGCACATTCGTCGCGCGCTCAACACCATAGAAGGGCCGCTCATTCTGGCCGGGGACTTTAACGCGGCGGCCTGGTCGGACCTGGTCGCGCGTTTTGCGGCCGATACGCAGCTTGTGCCGCCGCCTTACTATCCAGCGACCTGGCCGATCCGTTTTGGCGCACTGGGCGTGCCGATCGATAATATGTTCACGCGGGGCGGGGCGCGTATCGAAGCCATCGAAGCCATGGATGACCCGCTGGGCTCCAATCATCGGGGCCTGCTGGCGACGGTCGGTCTTTACGCCGACTGAAGTTTTGCGAGCACCTGTCCCAAGGCGCTGTCGAGCAGTTTCCGATCGGTGGCCGTTCCGGCGCTGACGCGGATGCAGTGGTTCAGCCCTTCCGCAGCCGGCTTGCGGACGAAGACGCCGTGCGCCGCGAGACCGGCGAGAATCGCCTGCGCATAGGCGGCATCCCGCCCGCAATCGATGGCGACGAAATTGGTGGCAGTTGGCAGCGGCGAAAGACCGTGCCGGCGGGCTATGGCGGCGGTGTCCTCGAGGGATTGCCGCACAGCCAGCAGCGAAGTCCTGAGGTGCTCGGTATCGGCCAAGGCGGCAATGGCACCGGCCTGGGCGATATTGTTGATGCCGAAATGGTTGCGGATGCGGTTGAAGGCGGAAATGCTCTCCCGCTCCCCGATCACATAGCCCACCCGGGCGCCAGCCAGCCCATGAGCCTTGGAGAAGGTGCGCATGCGCAGGAGGTGCGGGCGCTCCACCTCGATTGGCGGCAACGTCCCCTCCGGCGCGAATTCGCCATAGGCCTCGTCCAGGATAATCATGGTCGTTTCCGGCACCGCGGCAATGAACCGTTCGATGGAAGCGGCGTCCCACCAACTGCCCATGGGGTTGTCGGGATTGGCGACATAAACCATGGCGGCACTGGTGTTCCGGGCCGCGGCGGCGAGCGCCTCGATGTCCTCCCGCATGTCGCGATAGGGCACGGTGTGCATCACCGCCCCATGGCCGGCGATGTGGTAATTGAAGGTCGGATAGCCGCCGAGCGAGGTCACCACCGTTGTCCCGGGCGCTGCATAGAGGCGAACCGCCATGCCAAGGATGGCATCGACGCCTTCCCCGGGCATGACGTTTTCGGCGGGGATGCCGAGATGGGCGGCAATGGCTGCCCGCAGGTCGTGATTCTCGGGGTCGCCATAGTGCCAGCTCTCGGCCGCCGCCTGCTGCATGGCCGCAAGCACCGACGGGGCGGGGCCAAACGGGTTTTCGTTGGCGCCGATGCGGGCACGTGTCGGCACGCCTTCCCGCCGCTCGATGGCTTCGGGCCCAACGAATGGCGTGGTTTCGGGCAGGGCGGCAGCAATGGGGGCAAGGCTTGGACGGGGCACGGGTACGACTCGCAATGGTTAAACCATCTTAGGGCGTCGCCGTTGCAGCAAGCCAGAGCGTCGGGGAGCGATCAAAGAGGTTTCCCGCTCTTCTGCACAGGCTTGAAAATTTGCCAAACGCGGCAAACCTCAGTCCTCCTGCGAGATTTTGGGCCAACATACATGCGCGGCATTTGACTAAAATTGCCGGCAAGCTGGCAAGGTTCGCGAAGGCATACCCGCCCACTCTGGCCCATGCGTCGACCGAATCGTCGCTCCCCACTTCGACTACAAGGAGCCAAGCCTATGCTGCCAACCTATCTACTTGCCCGGGACCATCTGCAGCGCGCCGCGGCAATTATTCAGGGGGAAGACAACCGCTCTCGCCAGCTGCGTTATATCATCGAGCGCACCGTGACGCTGATGGACGATTTCCAGCCTGAAGAAGAACCAGACCAGGGCAATGTGCTGAATTTCGCGGAGTTCAGAGCCCGTTCAGCCGTGCGTTAAACGACCATCAAGCCTGTGCTGGCGGAGCAAATCCGCCGGCGCGGTCGATCACGATCTTGAGCTTTTCCTGCAAATCCGCCCGCGCCATGTTCCAGTCGCTGCTGCGCACCGGCACCCGCACCGCCAAGGTCACCGAAGTGTCGGTCAGTGTATCCACCAGGACTTCCGGCCGGCTTGCGGGCGCCACATAATCTCCCACCAATCCCTGCTGCACCTCACCGCGAACCTGAGCGATATCGGCGCTGCGCGGCACGTTGAACTTGAGTTCCACAACGCGGGACGCTTCCCGGCTGTAATTGGTGATCTTGGCGTTGGAGAGCTTGGAATTGGGCGCAAAGACGAAGACGCCGTCATAGGTCCGCAATTGCGTGCCGAACAGCCCAACCTCCACCACCGTTCCCACGATGCCATCGGCGTCGATGTAGTCGCCCACGTTGAAGGGACGGAGGAAGATCAGCAGGATACCCGCCGCAATATTGGACAGGGTGCCCTGCAGGGCCAGCGCAATGGCGATTCCCGCAGCGCCCAGCACTGTCAGGATGGATGCCGTTTCGACACCGAACTGGCCGAGCACGATGACAAAGGTAACGAACAGGATCGCGTAACGCACGACCTGGCTGACCAGCGGGCCCACTGTTGCGTCGCGCTTGAGCCGCTGCCGGAGCAGGTTGTACACATAGCTCGACACCATACCCGCCAGGAACCAGCCCGCCGCCAGAACCGCCAGCGCGACCAGGAACGACCATACATTGGCGATGACCCAAGCCGTAGAGATGCCGAAAAAGGCTGTGTTGTTCATGCTGTCTTCCTGCTCGTTGTGCTGCGGGATAAAGCCGGCGTCCGGTATATAGTTGCCGTAGATTCAGTGTTTACTCTGATCACAGGGGGTCGGTTTCACGAAGGTGGGAGTTTCGTTTGTGGCCAGGTCAAAGTGGGGTTCCCGCTTTCGCGGGAATGACGCGGTGGATGAATTGGAATCGAACGCTTGCCATTGGCGCGATGTCGTCAAAAACGCCGTGTTGCCCTCGGGTTTGACCCGAGGGCCATTCCGAGAGCCATTGCTGGAGCGGTGTGTCTGCGGAAAATGGCCCTCGGGTCAGGCCCGAGGGCAACACGGTGAGTAGGATAAATCTGTGCCATGCGGCCAAAGTGAACACTCCCATGCAGTAGGGCGGCTATGAATGGTGCCGGTTTGGCAGCGTGGCCGCCAGCCGCAATTGCTGCCGTATGAGGGAGCACTGCGGGTTTGGTGGACTTACAAACAGGTGATGTGAGGAAAGTGTCATCAAGCGCTGGACATGGCAAAATCCCTTTGATAGAGAGGCGCCACTTTGGAAGCTCCAGTAGGGGCGAGTAGCTCAGCTGGTAGAGCAGACGACTCTTAATCGTCGGGTCCACGGTTCGAATCCGTGCTCGCCCACCAAAGTCCCTCTCCCTTTTTTGTGGATTGTGCTCGGCATGGCGCCGGGCATCCGTGTCCTGCGTAATGCGGTCCGGCAGCCCAGGCCTCAAGCTGTCATCAATCTGTCGACAGGGCCCGCATCACCCGAATCTTGTTGGATTTTAGTCTAGGCGGCGCAGTTCTGCTTTGCAGTTGGGAAGCATGGCGCTATAGCGCTGACACACCCTTTCTGCCCTCCAACAAGGAATTTCCATGTTCGGCATCGACCCGAGTTTTCTGAGCTCGCTGGTACAGGTCATCCTGATCGACCTCGTGCTCGCCGGCGACAATGCCGTCGTGATCGGCCTGGCCGCTGCGGGCCTCGCAGACGACGTGCGCCGCAAGGCCATCCTGATCGGCATCATTGCCGCGACGCTCCTGCGCATCTTTTTTGCCCTCATCACCACGCAATTGCTCGCGCTCGGCGGTGGCCTGCTGATCGCCGGTGGCGTGCTGCTGCTTTATGTCTGCTGGAAGATGTATCGCGAACTCACCGTCTCCCAGGGCGATGAGCACGAAGCGCAGGAAGCGCTCGAGAACGCCGACACCAACGCCGATGGCACCGTTGCCGGCAAGGCACCGCGCAAGACGCTGCGCCAGGCCGTCATCCAGATCATCATTGCCGACGTGTCGATGTCGCTGGACAACGTGCTGGCTGTGGCTGGTGCTGCTGCGCACCACTTCGAAGCCCTGATCATCGGTCTGGCACTGTCGGTCGTGATGATGGGCGTTGCCGCCACCTTCATCGCCGGCCTGCTGCACAAGCATCGCTGGATTGCCTGGGTCGGCTTGGTCATCATCCTGTTTGTAGCCATTCGCATGGCCCTGGAAGGACTTGGTGCATTCGTCACCATCCCGGAAATCCCGCTGCTGTATTCGCCTCACGCTCCTGCGACAGCGCATTAAGCTTTGCTAACCACGCCCTGAACTTTGCGGCATTTGCCGCATCGGAATAGGGATTTGATCACCTCCACTCGCTACCTTCCGCTCGAATTACTTGAGCGGAAGGTTTCTTCGATGTCCGTGATCGCCGATAGACTGGTCCAGGATGGGCCAGAAGCGCGCCAGGCGCCCCGCTCCGATGCGATTTCCGCTCCGGTGCTGGAAACCAGGATCGTCAGCGGCGCCGAATGGGACGCTACCATCGCCGACTTCGACGAAGTCTGCCAGGAACAGCTGCATGCCTTTGCCATCAGCCGCTGGCCCAGCGTCGTGCAGGAGCCGATGCTGTTTCTTGCCAACGGAGAGATCGTTGGCGGTTCGCTGATGATGGTGCAGCGCCTGCCGCTTGGCCTCGGAACCATCGCGGTTTCCAAATGGGGTCCGATGCTGCGGTTTGCCGGACGGGCCGACGCGGACATGATCCATGCCGGCATGATCGAGGCGCTGATCGCCGAATATGCCGACAAGCGGGGACAGATGCTGTCCGTGCTGCCCCGCGCATCGACCACGCCGGTCAACGGCGCCTATCAGCGCCTGGTGGCGCGCGGCTTCAGGCGCGGCTCCGAGCTGATGTTCCCCAATCGCTATATCGTGGCGCTGCGGCTGGACGACGCCGCCCAGCGCAAGAGCTTCCACCAGAAATGGCGCTACCACCTCAACAAATCCGAAAAGGCCGGGCTGAGCTTTGAGCATGCCGAGCCGGAGCGGCTGGGCGAATTTGAAACGCTCTATGCCGCCATGACCGATCGCAAGCAGTTCCCCGACCACTCGGCCTACGAAACCGTGGAGACGCTGATGGCGCTGGACGACGGCCTGCGGCCCGAGCTGTTCTTCGTCCGGCACGATGGCGAACTGGTCGCGGGTGCCCTGATCTTCAAGGCGGGCGACCGCGCCGTCTATCTTTATGGCGCCACCAACGACAAGGCGCTGCCACTGCGCGCCGGCTATTTCCTGCATTGGCACATTATCCGCTGGCTGCGCGACCACACCAGTGCCAGCTGGTACGATCTGGGCGGCACCGACGGTTTCCAGGGGCTGCACCAGTTCAAGAAGGGCATGGTCGGCGATGCGGGCGTGATCCAGCCGGTGCCGCCGGTTGCCAATTATGCCAGCAAGCCCTGGGCCTATCTGGCAGGGGCGGGTGCCTTTGCCGCGCGCGACGGGGTCTATCATCTGCGCCGCATCGTCGATGGGTGGCGCAATCCCAAGGCGCGGCCGACGCAAGCGCGTACTTCCGGCGAGGCCAGCGAATGAGCCTGCAGCGGCGCCTGGCTTCGCAATCAACCATCATCTTCGCGGCACGCCTGGTGGGCGCGGGGCTCATTTTCCTGGTCCAGGCCTTCATCGCCCGCCTGTGGGGGGCGGAACTGCTGGGCGAATATCTGATCGTCATCGCCACGGTGAACCTGGTTTCCGTGATGATGCCGCTGGGTTTTCATACGGTGGGGACCTATTTCGCCGCTGAATATCGCGCGCGGGGCGAGCGCAAGCAGTTCACCGTCTTCCTGATGCGCAGCTATGGTCACGTGGTCGCGGCGCTGGTGGCGCTGATGGTGCTGGGCCTGCCGCTGCTGGGGCTGATCGGGCAGGGCGACAGCGTGCTGGCGCATCATTTCGTGCCGCTGGTGCTGCTCGCCTTCGCAACGGCGGTGATCTATGTCAATGGCGCCGTGCTGATCGGGCTCAAGCGCCCGATGGCGGGCTTTTTCGCTGATACCATCTTTCGGCCCATGGTGTTCTCGGCGGCCTTCCTCGCGGGGCTGGTGTTTTTCGCGCCGGTCGAGGGGTTTTCCTTCATGCTGTGGGCGATCGGGCTGGGCTATATCGTCGTGGCGCTTGTGCATTTCGCCATTGCCGTCAATTCCATCAAGGCCATTCCCGATAATGTGGCGGTTCGTCCGCTCGAAGCGCGCCGCTGGTGGCGCTTCGCCTTGCCGTGGGTGATGATATCGCTGGCGACGGATTTTTTCTTCGACATCGACCTGCTGCTGCTCAGCCACACGCTCAGCCGCGAGGATCTGGCGATCTTCGGGGTGTGCACGCGCATTTTTTCGCTGGTCTCGTTCGGCGTCGCGGCGGTCTATGCGGTCACCGTGCCCGATATGTTCGAGAGCGAAGCCAATGCCGACCGGGCCGCCTTCAAGCGCAAGATCGGCGAGGCCAATCTGGTGGCAAGCGGGATCGCGGTGGCGCTGTTCGGCATCATGGCCATCGCCGGGCCGTTTGCGCTGACGCTGTTTGGCCCGGCCTTTTCGGCGGGCGCTGCGCCGCTGGCGGTGTTGTGCCTCGGGCTCGTCGTCCGCTCGGTGATGGGGCCGGCATCGCTGGTGCTGTCCATCCATGACCGGCCCAATGCCAGCCTGCCGTCGGTGGCCATGGGGCTGGGCACGCTCCTGGTGTTCAACTGGCTGCTGGTGCCGCCCTTCGGGCTCATGGGGGCGGCCTTTGCGGCGCTGATTGCCATCACCATGTGGTCGGTCGGGCTGTGGTGGATCGCGCTGCGCACCGCCAAGATGGACGTTTCCATCATGGCCTGGTTCCGCAACCGCCGTGCGGTGCCGGTGCCGGCGGAGTAGGGGTTTACCGTCTAATCGCCAGCTTCAGCCTGCGCAGCAATCTGTGCCTGAACCCGCCCTTGATGCCCCGGTCATAGCCGGGTTCGGCCTTGGCGAGCTTGTGCTCGAAGAGCAGGTAGTCTTCGCCGAAGATGTGCTGTTCCAGCGTTGCCGTATGCGCGAAGCCCAGCCGGAGCATGATGGCCGCCGCCGCTTCATTGCCGTGCTTGGTATAGGTTGCAACCTTGTGGAAGCGGCCATTGTCCCAATGCTTGAGGAAGGTGCGCATGCCCTGCACGCCCAGCGTCGAGCGGCGGTATTCGGGGAATACATAGGACCAGTAGAGCCATAGCGTGCCCAATTCGGGGCCCGAGATCATGAAGCCCCCAACCTTGCCGTCGCGCAGGTGCAACATGACGTGGAAAGGGTCCGCGTCGATGAGGCTGGCCAGATAGTCGGGCGTCAGCCGGCCGCTCTCATAGGCCTTGAACTCCTCGCTATAGAACGGGGAGGTGGCGATCGCCTCCTGCAGCCGCCCATGCACGAGGGCGATCTCGGCATAGCTGGCGCCGCGCATGGTCGCGCTTTTCGCCTGGGCTGGTGCCTTGGCGTCGGACGATTCGATCGCGGCATCGGTCATGACGGTCTCCAATCCTGGGGAGACACGTTACCACCCCGCGTCCAACGCCCGAAGCGGACTCAGCTGCGGCAGTTAATATCGTCTAGCCAGAGACTTGCAGTGAGTTGGGCTGCATTGGGCTTGCCCGGCGCGCGTGTGGTCACTAGAACGAAGGTTGGGAGAGATAAGGGAGGAAATCTATGAGCGAGCAGCTCGTATTCCAGCCAAGTGCGGCTGCAGTCGCACGCACCCATGTAACCGCGGCACAGTACGACGAGATGTATGCGCGCTCGCTCAGCGATCCGGATGGATTCTGGGCCGAGGAGGCCAAGCGTCTGGACTGGATGAAGTTTCCAACGGTGATCAAGAACACCAGCTTCGCCTATCCAGACGTCTCGATAAAGTGGTTCGAAGACGGCGTCCTGAACGTCTCCTACAACTGCATCGACCGGCATCTGGAAACGCGCGGCGACCAGACCGCCATCATCTGGGAAGGCGATATCCCTGGCACCGATGGCAAGGTCACCTATCGCGAACTGCACGAGCGCGTCTGCCGCTTCGCCAATGTGCTCAAGGCCAATGGCGTCAAGAAGGGCGACCGCGTCACCATCTACATGCCCATGGTTATCGACACCGCTGTCGCCATGCTGGCCTGCAGCCGCATCGGCGCCGTGCACTCGGTGATCTTTGGCGGCTTCTCTCCCGATTCGATCGCCGGCCGCGTCACCGACTGCGGCTCCCGGATCATTCTCACGGCCGATGAAGGCCGTCGCGGCGGCAAGACCATCGCGCTCAAGAAAAACGTCGATGATGCGCTCGCCAAGATCGATGGCGTGGACAGGGTCATCGTGGTCAAGGTCACCGGCAATCCAGTCAACATGGTCGAGGGCCGGGACGTCTGGCATGACGATGCCGCAGCGAGCGTGGATGCCGATTGCCCGCCCGAGCCGATGAGCGCGGAAGACCCGCTTTTCATCCTCTATACCTCCGGCTCCACCGGAAAGCCCAAGGGCGTGCTGCACACCACTGGCGGCTATCTGCTGTGGGGCGCGATCACCCATGAACTCAGCTTCGATTATCGGGACGGCGAAGTGTTCTGGTGCACGGCCGATGTGGGCTGGGTCACCGGGCACACCTATATCGTCTATGGGCCGCTGGCCAATGGCGCGACGACGCTGATGTTCGAGGGCGTGCCGAGCTATCCCGATGCCAGCCGCTTCTGGCAGGTGGTGGAAAAGCACAAGGTCAACATTTTCCACACCGCGCCCACGGCCATCCGCGCGCTGATGGGGGCCGGTTCCGAATTTGCCGACAAATACGACATGCCCAGCCTGCGCCTCCTTGGCACGGTGGGCGAGCCGATCAATCCGGAAGCCTGGCGCTGGTACCACGAGCATATCGGCAAGGGCCGCTGCGAAATCGTCGACGCCTGGTGGCAGACCGAAACCGGCGGCCACATGATCGCGCCATTCCCCGGCGCTATCGCGACCAAGCCCGGCTCGGCGACCAAGCCGTTCTTCGGGGTCCAGCCGGTCGTGCTGTCGCCGGAAGGCAAGCTGCAGGAGCAGACCAAGGCAGAGGGCGTGCTGGCCATCGCCGATAGCTGGCCGGGCCAGATGCGCTCGGTCTATGGCGATCACCAGCGGTTCATCGACACCTATTTCGCCCAGTACAAGGGATACTACTTCACCGGCGATGGCTGCCGGCGCGACGAGGACGGCTATTACTGGATCACGGGCCGCGTCGATGACGTGCTCAATGTTTCCGGGCACCGCCTGGGCACAGCCGAAGTCGAAAGCGCCCTGGTGGCCCATCCGAAGGTGTCGGAAGCCGCTGTTGTCGGTTACCCCCATGATCTGAAGGGGCAGGGCATTTATTGCTATGTCACCCTGATGGCGGGGGAAACCAGCGACGACGCGCTCAAGACCGAGCTGCGCAACTGGGTGCGCCGGGAAATCGGCCCGATTGCCACGCCCGACCACATCCAGTGGGCGCCCGGCCTGCCCAAGACCCGCTCCGGAAAAATCATGCGCCGCATCCTGCGCAAGGTCGCCGAGAACGACTTCGGCTCGTTGGGGGATACATCCACGCTGGCTGATCCGGCTGTGGTCAACGACCTGATCGAGAACCGGCAGAACCGGTAGGGGGATTGTTTTTACATTCCCGGTTGCGGGCTATGGCATATGGCATGGCACCGTTTCACCGTGCTGCCCTATCCTGCTCACGGTGTTGCCCTCGGGCTTGACCTGAGGGCCGCGTTCCGCAAGCACACCGCTCCGGCAAGGGCTCTCGGAATGGCCCTCGGGTCAGGCCCGAGGGCAGAACGGCGTTTTTGACGGCATTGCGCCGCTGGCAAGCGGCGACAGTAATCACTTCCTTGGAAGGGTGTGTTTACTGTGCGCTTTCCACCGCGTCATTCCCGCGAAAGCGGGAATCTTCCGTTTCATTCCAGAAGTGAGGTTCCCGCTTTCGCGGGAATGACGCGGTGATAGGGGTGGAAATGACGCGGTGGTGGGGCGGGAAATGGCCCGATGGTGGGCAAAAATGACGCGGTGGTGGGGCGGGAGTAACGCGGTGGTAGGGGCGGAGTGACGCGGCGGAAATACCGCGCTTGTCGCGACACCCGCCATTGTTTCACCTGCTTTTTAGGGTCAACCTCGCCCAACGATTCCCTCCGCCCGGACTTTGCCGTGACCTCGCTCCTTCGCCTCGCCCTTGCCTTGCCGATGCTGGCACTGGCCGTTCCCGTGGTCCATGCGGCCACGCTCGAGCAGATGGCGGGGCAGATGATCGTTGTCGGGTTCCAGGGCGACGATGCCGACGACGCCTCGGTGGAGGCCCTGCGCGCCGATATCGCCGCCGGGCAAATCGGCGGGGTGATGCTGCTCAAGACCAATGTCAAAAGCCTGCCTGCCGTTGCCGCGATGAATGCGGGGTTCCGCGAAGCGTCGCCCGAATTGCCGCCCTTCATCACGGTGGATCAGGAAGGCGGGTCGGTCGAGCGGTTGACCAAGGAAGTGGGCTTCACCGAAATCCCCAATGCGGCCAGCATTGCGGCCAAGAATTCTCCCGAAAAGGCGGAAGCGGTTTACGCCGCCATGGCATCGGGTATTGCCGAGTTGGGGTTCAGCGTCAATTTCGGTCCCGTAGCCGATGTCAATCTCAACGGTAATAACGCGATCATCGCCAAATACGGACGCTCGTTCAGCGCCGACCCAGCGATTGTGGCAGCCTATGACGAGGCCTTCATCAAGGCCCATCGCGCTGCCGGCATCCTGACCGCTCTCAAGCATTTCCCCGGCCACGGCTCATCCACGGCGGACAGCCACGAGGGTTTTGTCGACATCACCGAGACCTGGCAGGAGACTGAGCTTGATCCGTACCGCGCCCTGATCGCAGCGGACGATGTCGACATGGTCATGGTTGGCCATCTCTACCATGCCGACTATTCCGATGCGAATGCGCAGACACCATCATCGCTCTCGCCGCAATGGATCACGGGCGTGCTGCGGGACGAACTCGGCTACAACGGCGTGGTGATCACGGACGATCTGGAAATGGGCGCCATCCGCGACCATTTCACGCTGGAGCAGACCGTGACGCAAGCCGTCCGCGCCGGCTCGGACGTGCTGCTGTTTTCCAATACGGCCAAGTACCGCGCCAGCCTGGGGCGGGAAATCCTGGATATTCTGGTGGCCGAAGCTGCCGCCGATCCGGCTTTCGCCAAGCGGATCGAGCAGAGCTACGAACGCATCGTGGCGCTCAAGACGCGGATTCGCTAGCTGCCTGCGCCACTATCGCAGCGTCGCAACACTTCCCTTATCTTCCGGGCTGTGGCAGTTCCCTCGCGGGATAAGCCCAGATAAAGTGCGCCCACGAAGCAGGAGTCGTTGCCGTATGGCGGAAGACCGCGAAGTCAGACAGGTCCGTGCCATGTTCATCTCGGATGTGCATCTGGGCATGAAGCCGATACGGGTCGGTCAGCTCACCGAGTTCCTGCGCGCGCATGATGCCGAAACCATCTATCTCGTTGGTGACATCGTCGATGGATGGCGGCTTGCCAAATCCTGGCACTGGCCCGCTGAATACAATGTGCTGGTGCAGATCCTGCTCGACAAGGCGAATGCCGGCACCAGGATCGTCTACCTGCCCGGCAATCACGACGAGTTCCTGCGCGAATATCTGGGTACCTATTTCGGCGAGATCGAGTTTGTAGACCGGACTGTGCACACCACGGCCACGGGCAAGACCTATCTCGTGATTCATGGCGACCAGTTCGACGTGGTGGTGATGAACGCCAAATGGCTCGCCCATGTGGGCGACTGGGCCTATAACGCCGCGTTGCGCGTCAACATCGCCATCAACTGGGTGCGACGGCGCCTTGGCCTGCAATATTGGTCGCTCAGCGCCTGGGCCAAGCAGAAGGTGAAGAACGCCGTGTCGGTGATCGGCCGCTTCGAGGAAGCGCTGGTGCATGAAGCCAAGCAGTCGGGCGTCGATGGCGTCATTTGCGGGCACATCCACTTCGCTGATATGCATGACCGGCTGGGCATCCACTACATCAACACCGGCGACTGGGTTGAATCCTGCACGGCAATCGTGGAAACGCCGGAAGGCGGGTTCGAACTCATCAAGTGGACCGAAATGATCGTGGGCGAACCACGCAAGTTCCGCCTACGTCGCGCGGCGGCGAGTTAGGCGCGCTTTGTCGCGGTGACCGCCGAAAAGCCGGCGAGGGCGACCTGATCGACGCAGATTGCGGCTTGCCTTAACCCGATATTGGAGTCACCAACATTTTCGGGCGCTGGTTTGCCCGGAGTTCGTTTTTCCATGGCATCGGCTCTTTCGCGTTTCGGTTCGCCCGAACTGCGCGCGTCGCTCTTTCATTCCACTGTCTACCTGCCTGGCGCCATCAGTTCGGTGTTTCTGGGCATCTGGCTTAGCGATCATGGCATGCCGGCCGATCAGATCGGCATCATCAATTCGGTGCCGATGCTGTGCCTGCTGGTGCTCAACGTGGTGGTCGGGCGGGTGGCGGACCGTGCCAATGACTGGCGCAGCGTCATCATCATCATTGCCCTGATCGGGGCGGCTGTCCCGATCGGGCTGTTCTTCGTCAACGAGTTCTGGGGCATCATGCTGATCTGGGCGTTGTGCACCATGACCGGCGGCACCATCCCGCCCATCATCGACGCCGCGACTGTGCGCATGACGCGCCGCAACGGCACCGATTTCGGGGCGGTGCGCGCCTGGGGCACGGTGGGCTATGTGATCGGGGCAGGCGGATTTGGCCTGTTGATCACGGTCTGGGGCTCGGCAGCTTTCGTGCCGCTGTTCTTGCTGATGTGCCTGATGCGGGCCGGCCTTGGCCTGCTGCTCCCACGCTTTCGCGCCCCGGCGCATGCCGTGACCCTGGCCGAGGCCGCTCCACCTACCAAATTGCGCGACAGCCTCAAACTCTGGTTCGTGCTGCCGCTGGTGGCGTTCGCGCTGGTCAATTCGAGCCACGCATTGATTGGCGGCTTTGCTGCGCTGCTTTGGCTCGAGAACGGGGTTCCCGGCTATTATCTCGGCCCGCTGCTGGCCATTTCTGCCGCGGCGGAGGCGGTCATGATGTTTGCCTGGCGCCGGTTCGGCAAGCGCATCACGGCCCGCAACATGATCCTGGCGGCCTGCATCGCCTCGGTGGTGCGCTTCGCCGTCATGGCGTTCAATCCGTCCGTGGAACTGCTTTTTGCCGTGCAAACGCTGCATGCCATCACCTTCGGCGTGGGCTATTTCGGCGTCGTGCATTTCATCGCCAATTGGACCGATGAATCCAACGCCGCCGAAGCGCAGGGCTTTGCCAATACGCTGCAGCAGGGCGCCTCCGTCCTGGCGCTGGCCCTGTTCGGCTGGCTGGTGGTGCATTTCGGCAGCTACGCATTCTTCGCGCCCACCATCGTGGCGGCTTTGGGTGTCGTCTGCGTGCTGGTGTCGCTGAAGATCCGGCCGCCCAAGGACGCGGGCTGAAAACAAAACGGCCCCGGTTTCCCGGGGCCGTTTTCATTTCTGGCTGAATTCTAGCTCAGTCGTCCGCTGGCGTGGGCGAGGGTGGTATAGACCTTGCCCTGGTCGCTGAGCAGGTATTCGCGGGTTTCCTGCGCGGGGCGGGACCCGGCGGCGGCGCGCTTGAGCAGCTGCTCGAACTCGCTCATGTAGGCCTGTGCCGTGCGCGCGAATTCGGGATCGCGCTGCAGCTTCTTGCGGACATCGTCATAGGTGCCCTGGCCGGACAGCGTGTAGATGCGGCGCGAGAAGACGTTGGATTCGCCCGACTGGTAGCGGGCCCAGGCATCGGCAAGGGCCGTGTCGTCGATCGAGCGGGCGATCTCCTCGGTCAGGCCCGAAAGACCTGGCTGCGGCTGCGAGCTCTGCTGCTTGGCCGTGGCGTTGCGCAACACGTCGCGCAGCCAGCCGCCAGCCTCGGGCTGCTGCGGTGCAGCGGCCTCGATGATGGGCTGCGGCTCTGCGGCGCGGGCAGGCTGCGGTGCTGGTCCCTGGAACACCGGCTGACGCGGTGGCTGGGCCGGGCGCTCGGCGGTGCGGATCGGATCGACAAGCGGCTGGCGTGGCTGGTAGCCGGGCTGCTCCTGACGTGGGGCAGGGCGGCGCTCATTGATGTCGAGCGTTGCCGGCTGGCTGCGCACGATGGCGTTGAGCTCGCTGAGGGCTTCGATCTGCTCGGCGACGACCCGGCGCATCGCGGCGGCGCTGGCGCGGGTTTCCTCGGGCAGCTCGTTTACGCCGCGTGCCAGTTCGGCGCGGGTGGCTTCGAGTTCGCCGCCCACTTCCTTTGCGGTCTCGCGCATGGCGCGGGCGGTTTCGTTGAAGCGTTGCGTCGCTTTCTCGATGGCGCGCTGCATTTCGCTGACCATCTGCTGCTGTGCCTGCTGCAGGGCAGCATTGGCACGGCGGCCTTCGGCGCCAGCGGTATCGCGGAACTCGCCCAGGCGCGAGGACACATCGCCGGTGGCCTCGTCCATGACCTGGCGCAGGCGGTCGCCCGTGCCGTCGATGGTCTGGTGGAAGTGCTCGGAAGTTTCGTCCAGGCGCTGGCGGAAGGTGCCGGTGGTCTCGTCGAGAACCTGCCGCACGACGTTGGTGGTTTCGTCCATGGCCTGGCGCACGCTGCCGGTGCTCTGGTCGATCGCGTTGCGCAACTGGCCGGTGTTGGAGGCAATGGCACCGCGCACCGAGGAGGACGAATCGTTCAGCGTTTCGGCCAGGGTGCTGGTGGTGGTATTGAGCACGTCGGTGACGCTGGAGGCCGTGGAGGTCAAGACGTCGCTGACGCGGTTGGCGTTGTCTTCCAGCACTTCGTTGACCTGGGCGGTCTGGTCGGACAGCGCCATGCGCACCGAAGACGCGGTCTGGTTGAGGGCATTGGCAGCCGCCTCGGCGGCGCGCTGCACCACATTGTCCACCTGTGCGACATTGTTGTTGAGCGTCGAGGTGAAGCGCTCATTGGTCGCGTAAAGTGCGTTGCTGACATTGTCGGAGGTCGCGCGCAGGGTGTCGTTGATTTCGCCTGTGGCGGTGCCCAGCTCTTCGCGGATGGTCGACGTGGTCAGGGCCAGCGTTTCGGCAACATTGCCGGTGGTGGCGTTCAGAGCCTCTTCCATGGCGCGGCGGGCGCCGATCAGGCGGCGTTCCGTATCGTTGACCGTATCGGCAATGGACTGCGCGAACATGCGCATCCGGCCATCGATGTCGTCCGCGCGGTTGGCAAAGCTCTGGGCCAGCGCATCCATGGCGCCGCGGCGTTCTTCGAGCACTTCCATGGCATTGTCGCCACTGACGGTGAGTGCCCGCGAGGCCTGGTTCATGGTTTCGGCTTCGCTGTCGAGGCGGCCAAGCACGCTGGAGAACTCCTCGACCATGCCGCGGATGGTGGCCTGCAGCGCGGTAACGTGCTGGCTGACCATCGTGCCGGCCTGTTCGGTCTGGCCGATCGCGTCGCGAATGGTGTTGGAATAGGTCGAGGTCTGCTGGGCAACCGAGGTTTCCAGGTTGGCCAGGTTGGCCGTCGAGGCATCCAGCACGCGCTGCAGCAGCAAATTGCTGTCGTTGAGCTTGCCGAGTGCTGCCGTGACGTCGGTGAGAATGCGCGAGGTCGAAACTGCCATGATGGCTTCGGCTTCGCGGGCATTTTCGCCCAGGGCATCGCGCAGCAGATTGCCGTGGCTGGAGAGGGCGCCCTGCAACTGGTCCGAACGCTCGCTGACCAGGGCGGCAAAGGCGCTGGTATGCTCTTCGACGGAACGGTTGATGTCGGTGAGGCGCGTTTCGATGGTGTCCACCGCGTCCACGGCCTTGACCGTCAGCAGCTGATCGATATCGCCGGCCGCAACGCGGATCTGCTCCAGTGCGGTGCGCACTGCGCTGTCCATGCGGTCGGCGGTGTTGGTGATGTCGCTGGCGATATTGTGCGTGGCGGCGGTGATGCGGGTGGCAATGGTTTCCTCGATCCGGTCGGCGCCGGCTTCGAGATCGGCCATGGACTGGGTGATCGAAGTATTGATCGAGGCATTGAGTGCGGCGAGGCGCTCGGCGGTGATATCGGCACGCGCCGTGATCGCCTCGGGCAGGGTGCCCAGGCGGCTGTCCACCATGTCGGTGATGGCCTTGCGGGCGGAGTCGACGCCGTGCTCGATGAGGTCGGCGGCCTGGCGGGCGCTTTCGCCCACCGTCGCGCTGGCCGTCTCGATGCGGGTGGTCATGCCGTGTTCGGCATCGTTGATGCGCGCGATAGCGCTATCGAGGCCACTGCCCAGGCTGGTGTTGAGTTCGGTCACGCGACCCGAGATCAGGTTCGTCATGGTGTTGACGCGATCGCCCATTTCGTCGCCAGCCGCACGCATGGAGTCTTCGATCTTGCGGCGGGCTTCGTCGCCCTGGCTGGCCAACGTATCGGCCAGTTCGGCGGTGCGCAGGCCAATGGTTTCCCCAATCGAAGTGGTGTGCGTCGCCAGCGTGTCGCCCAGGGCCTGGGTGCGCATGTTGAGTGCTTCGGAGAGCTGCTGAGTGCGGGTGCCCACGGCCATGGCGAGGTCCTGGGTGCCTCCATCGAGGGCTGCCCGCAGTTCGGCGGCGCGGCTATCCAGATCGCTGGTGAAGGTGCCGGTCCGTTCGGCGATCTCGGCTGAAAGCGCGCCGGTGCGTTCCGCGATGCTGTCGGTGAGATTGGCAGTCCGCGTATCGATCTGCTCGACCAGTGCGCCGGTGCGTGCATCAAGGCTGTCGCCCAGTGCCAAGGTGCGCTCGTCGATGCTCTCGATGAAGCTGCCGGTGCGGCTGTCCAGCCCTTCGGTCAACTGAACGGTGCGCGTATCGATATTGCGGAGCAGGGCGCCCGTGCGATCATCGAGCGCTGCGGCAATGGTGCCGGAGCGACTATCGAGACCGTCGAACAGCGCCGCGCCTTGCGTCTGGATTTCGCTGCTGAAGCGCGTGGTGCCTTCGTTGAGCCGGTCGGCCAACTCGCCAGTGCGCTCGGCGATCTGGGTCGCCAGGGCCTCGGCACGCTCTTCGAGCGCGCTGGCCAGTGTTCCAGTGCGGCTATCCAGTTCCAGCGACAGGGCAGTGGTTTTTTCGCCCAGCGTATCGGCCAGGCGCTGCGTGCGGCCGGCAATCGCCAGATCGAACGCGCTGGTGCTGGTGGAAAGGGTTTCACCCAGTTCCTGGCTGCGCACGCGAATGGCTTCGCTGAAGTCGCGGCTGCGGCCGGAGAGGGTTTCGTCCAGCACCTGGGCGTGGGACTCGATCGTCGCCGTCAACTCGCCCGTGCGGTTGGCGAGGATGTCTTCGATAGCCTTGGTGCGGCCGTCGAGCGCTTCGGCAATGATGTCGGCATGGCCTTCCAGCGAGTCGGCGATTTCGCGGCTGCGGTTCACCAGAGTTTCGGTGATGGCGCTGGTGCGGGCGCCCAGTACTTCGCCCATTTCGCGGGTGCGTTCGGCCACGACGTCGTTGAAGCGGCCGGATTCTTCGTTGAGCGCCATTTCCAGCACATTGGCGCGGGCGGCAAAGCTGGTGCCCTGCTGCTCCAGCCGAGCGATCAGGCTCTCGCCCTTGTCGCCGATTACCCCATCCAGCGTGTTGAGGCGGGTGTCGAGGATTGCGGCGATTTCAGTCAGGCGCGCATCGAACTGGCTCAGGGAATCCTGTCCGGCCGAGGCCAGCGTGACGCGGGCGCGCTCGGAGGTATCGTCCAGCGCGCCGTTGATCTCGATGACGGCCGATTGCAGGCGGCTGTCCATGGCGTTGAGCTGGATGGAAACGGATTCGTCCAGTTGGCGACCCAGGGCGCTCAGCAGCACTTCGGCTTCGTGCGAGCGAGCGGTAATGTCCTCGGCGATGCGGTGGCCGATCATGTCCAGCCCGCCGGTCACTTCCTGGCCGCGCTCGCGCAATTGTTCGAGCAGGGACGCACTGCCGTCGGTCAACAGACCCGAGATCGCGGCCGTACGTTCGTCCAGTGCAAGGGAAAGGCGGCCAGTCGTTTCGTCGAGTGCCTCGGAGATCCGGCCGGAGGTCTGCCCCAGCAGGCCCGTCAGTGCGCTGGTGCGCTCATCGAGCGTGGAGGCCAGCAGGCCAGTGGACTGGTCCAGCGTATCGGCAATCCTGCTGCTGCTGCCTTCCAGCAGCCCCTCGAGCCGGGATGTCCGTTCGTCCAGGGTTGAAGCGAAGCGACCGGTCGTGAAGTCCAGCGTGTCGGCGATCTTGCCGCTGGTGCCCTCGAGCAGGCCTTCGAGGCGCGAGGTGCGCTCGTCCATGGCCGTTGTGAAGCGGTCGGTGGTGGTATCGAGGGTATCGGCGATCTTGCCGCTGGTTCCTTCCAACAGGCCGGCCAAATTGGCCGTGCGCTCTTCGAAGCTGCCGGTGATGGTGCCGGTGCGTTCGTCGATCAGGCGCGTCCGCTCATCCATCGCGGCGGCGATGGATGCGGCGTGGTTGTCCAGGGCGTCGGTCAGGGCGGAAATGCGGCGCTCCACGCCCTCGTTGAGATTGCCGGCGCGGCTATCGAGCGCATCGGTGAGAGCGGCTGTCTTGTCGTCGAAGCTCAGCGACAGGCGGCTGGTGCTGTCATCCAGCGCGGAAACGAAGTCGGTGGTACGGTTTTCCACCAGGTTCACGAAGCTGTCGGTGCGCTCGCCGAACGAATTGGTCAGCGTATTGCCGGCAGTTTCAAGCGCGCGGGTCAGGTTCCCGCCGCTTTCCACGATGGTGCCGGAAATGCGCTGGCTGATCATGTCGAGGTCGAACACCAGCCCGGTGTGGCTCTCGGTGATCGCTTCGCGCACGCGCTCGGTGTTGGTCAGCACGCTTTCGCGCTGGTTGGCGAGTTCGGCGATCAGCGCGCGCATGCGTGATTCATTGTCCGAATAGGTGCGTTCGAGGGCAGTGACCTCGTTATGGATCATCACTTCGAGTTCGCCCGCGCGGGAGAGGGCGCGTTCGAGGCCGTCGCCCAGCGCATTGACTTCGCGGCGCACGGCCTGACCGACCGACGCAACCTTGTCGGCAGCGGTGACTTCGGGTTCAGCCAGGCGAATGGCGGCCTGGGTGATGGAGGAGGCAGCATTGCGCAGGTCCTGCGCGCGGCGGAACAGGCTTGCCACGGCAAAGAAGCCGAACACCGGCAGGAACATGATGGCGAGCAGGCCGACGAAATCGATGGTGCCGGCGAACTGGCCGAAATTGCTCAGCTCCGAGCCATAGCGCAGATAGGCGCCGATGCCCGAGACAGCCAGCCACACCACAGACAGGCCGGCCGCAATCCAGGTCGGAGCGGCCGAAGAGGTGTTATGCAGCCCATAAAGAATCTTGGAGGTGGGGAAGCGGTCGTCATTGGCGACGGTGCCGGCCTGCTGGGCGATCTTGTCGGCGGCGCGCAAACGCTCGGAGCGTACCGGTTCCGGCTTCTTGTCAGCCGGCTTGGCTGGCGTCGGACTATCGAGATTGAACACCGAATCCTTGAGCGCATCTTCCACCGCTGAAAAGGCCAGCGCTGCCGGATCATTACTTGGGGTCGGGTTCTTCGCCATACTCTTTACAACTCTCGCGTCGGCTTAGCAGCGACAGGGCGGATGATAGGAGTAAACATGACAGCCCACCCGTTGCCGGTTGGACCGTCAAATAGAGACAATTCGAGACAAATGCCCCGGATCGTATCCTCACCTACGCCGCCGCGCGCTGGTTCAAAGCCCATTAATACATTCAATTTGAACCAAACCGAACGCTTTCTTACCCATAGGTTAATTTTCTGGGGATGAAGGCGCCGCCATCCAAACGGTAAAGCCGTGGCAAAGATGTGGCTTAATCGCCTGTTCACCGGCCCCCACTAGGGTGCATAGTCGGGCCGGGTATCGCAAGGCTCCGCTCAAGGCGTAAAGGAGTTGCCAGCATGGCCCAGAGTTCAGCTGCCCAGGCCATCGGGCCAGTTCCAAACAATCGCACCATGCGCCCCATCGATCTGGTGCACCTGGCAAAGCAATGCCTGGGCGACGAGCACCTGGAATACGAAGTGCTGCGCCTGTTCGACACTACGATCAAAACCTATTTCGCGCGGCTGTCGGCTGCGGGGACGGATGATGAGGTGCGGCTGAACCTGCACTCGCTCAAGGGCGCTGCCAGTGGTGTGGGTGCCTGGACGATCGCCGAAGTGGCTAAAGCGGCAGAGGTCGAGTTGCTGGAGGCTGGGGTGGTTACGCCGGAGACCATTGC
This sequence comes from Devosia naphthalenivorans, assembly GCF_003056355.1. GTDB lineage: Bacteria > Pseudomonadota > Alphaproteobacteria > Rhizobiales > Devosiaceae > Devosia > Devosia naphthalenivorans. Next base: position 32,694 of record NZ_PYVW01000018.1, on the reverse strand, counting down.
GGATATCGGGGTCGCGGTTGAGGAGGCGAGTGGGTTTATTGTGGGGATGTTGAGTAAGGAGCCGAAATAGCGGTTTGGAGTAAACAGAGGTTCCCGCTTTCTCGGGAATGAGCCGGTGGAGATTTCAGGCATAACGGCAATTACTCCACACCCACAGCGTCATTCCCGCGAAAGCGGGAACCTCTGTTTCCATCCTGCCTACTCATCCCCCCTGTTTGACCCTCAACCCATCATTCACTATATAGCGCCTCAAACGCGTGCGCCTTTTTGCGCCCTCAAACATTCAGCAGATCCGATGTCCCTTTCCACTGCCGCCGTGGCCGCGCCGCGGCCTTCCGCCGAACCGTTCCGCACCCGCCGGACTTTTGCGATCATTTCGCACCCGGACGCGGGCAAGACGACGCTGACGGAACGCTTGCTGGCGGCTGCCGGCGCGATCCAGTCAGCCGGCGCCGTGCGCGGCAAGTCCGGCGTGCGCTCCACCCGTTCGGACTGGATGGAGATGGAGCAGCAGCGCGGCATTTCGATCACCTCATCGGTGATGACGTTCGACTATGACGGGCTGACGCTGAACCTGCTCGATACGCCCGGCCACTCGGACTTTTCCGAGGATACCTATCGCACCCTGACCGCCGTGGACGCGGCCATCATGGTGATCGACGCTGCCAAGGGCATCGAGGCGCAGACGCTGAAGCTCTTCGAAGTCTGCCGCCTGCGCGATATCCCCATCATTACCTTCATCAACAAGATCGACCGCGAAGGCCTGTCGCCGCTCGACCTGATCGACGAAATCCAGGGCAAGCTGGCGCTCGACCTTACGCCCGTCCTGTGGCCGATCGGGCAGGGCGTGGATTTTCATGGCTATCTCGACCTGCTGGAAAAACGCGTGCTCAGCCCCCAGGGCAAGCCGATTGCCGAATACGAGCAGATCGAGGATTTGCTCGACAATGAAGCGCTGGTCGATGATCCGGTGTTCATGACGGCTTTGGAAACGCTGGAAATGGCCACGGCCATGCTGCCGCCGTTCGATCTGGACACATTTCATGCTGGGCATCTGAGCCCGGTACTGTTCGGTTCGGCCCTCAAGGGGATCGGCGTTGCCGAACTGCTGCGTACGCTGGGCGAATGGGGCCCCGAGCCGCGCCCGCAGCCGGCTATCCCGGCACCGATCGAGCCGGCCGACAAGAAGGTCACCGGGTTCGTGTTCAAGGTGCAGGCGAACATGGACGCCAACCACCGCGACCGCATCGCCTTTGTGCGACTCTGCTCGGGCACCTTCACCCGCGGCATGCGGCTCAAGAATGTTCGCTCGGGCAAGGACATGGCCGTTTCCAATCCGATGTTCTTTTTCGGCAATGACCGCGAATTGGCGGAGCAGGCGGTGGCGGGCGATATCGTGGGTATTCCCAATCACGGCACGCTGTCGGTTGGCGATACACTGACCGAAGGCGCTGCGATCAACGTCACCGGCATTCCGAACTTTGCGCCCGAAATCATCCGCCGCGTACGCCTCACCGATCACATGAAGACCAAGCAGATGGCGAAGGCGCTGTCGGACCTGTCGGAAGAAGGCGTTACCCAGGTGTTCCGCCGCATGGTCGGCGCGGACTGGATCGTGGGCGTCGTCGGTCAGCTGCAGCTGGAAGTGCTGTCGTCGCGCGTTGCCAAGGAATATGGCGTGCCGATCACCTTTGAGAGCCTCAACTATGAGGTTGCGCGGTGGATCGAGAGCGACGATCCAAAGGAGCTTGAGCGCTTCATCGCTGCCCAGAAGATGAACATCGCCGAGGATCGCACCGGGGCGCCGGTATTCCTGGCGCAGAATGCCTGGTGGGCTGATCGTGCCAAGCAGGATTTCCCGAAAATCCGGTTCCTGACGACGAAGGAACGGCATTGAGCACCGAGCGCATCGAGGAGTTCCTCTCCGCCGTGAAGTCGGCCTTTGCCGGCAGCACGCTGATCAAGCTCAAGCTCGGCGGCTACCACGGGGGCGAGCCGGATCTGAAGTCGGTCGACGTCAAGAAGATCGTCGCCAAGGGCGTGGAGAAGTTCAGCTTCACCTTCCACTACAAGACGCGCGACATCATCAAGAATCAGATCCAGCCCGAGGCCATGGGCAATCTGCGCACCGCCCTCAAGGATGAGTTCCGCAGCGCGCAGCTCGCCACCACCGAATTCGACATGAGCTTTGAGCGCAATGGCGACAAGGTGCGGATCAAGCGCACTGAGGTTGAGGGCCGGGCTGCCGTCTCCACGGAGCATAACCGCGCCAAGAACCGCCCGCTGACCCAGACCGACAAGCCTTATCTGCATGCCCTCGGCATCACCGGCAAGGACGGCGCGGTGCGCAATGACGCGCAGGATAAGTTCCGCCAGATCAACAAGATGGTGGAAATCTTTGCGCCTTTGATTCAAGCGATCACGGCCGAGCAACCGCGTATCGTGGATATGGGCGCGGGCAAGGGTTATCTCGATTTCGCGCTGTATGATTACCTCGCCAATGTGGCGCAGCGGCCGGTCGAGATCGTCGGCGTCGAAATGCGCGAGGGGCTGGTCAAAGACGGCAATGCCACGGCGGCAGCCTCCGGTTTTTCCGGCCTCAGCTTTCAGCCGGGCACGATCCTCGACTATGACGCCAGCGGCGCGGATGCCGTCATTGCGCTCCATGCCTGCGATACGGCCACCGACGACGCCATCTATAAAGGCATTGCGGCCGGTGCATCGCTGATTGCCGTCGCGCCTTGCTGCCACAAGCAGATCCGCCGCCAGATCGAGGCCGGCAAGCCTGAAGGCAAGCTCGACGTGCTGCTGCGCCACGGTATCTTCCTCGAGCGCCAGGCCGAGATGGTCACCGATGCTCTTCGCGCGCTGCTGCTGGAGCTCAATGGCTACCGCACCAAGGTGTTCGAATTCGTCTCGGACGCACATACTCCGAAGAACAATTTGATCGTCGCTGAAAAGGACGGCCGGGCAGGGCGCGACCGGGAGGCTATTCTGCGGCAGATCGCGGAGACCAAGGCGATGTTTGGTATCGAGCGGCATTATCTTGAAGGGTTGCTGGGGCTTTAGCGCTCACCCCACCCACGCGGTATGAGGGCAGCTCAGTTGCCGCAACGGGCTACTCGCCCTATATCCCACCCAATCAGCAAGCTCTCTGGGACCTCATGACCAAGATCACTTTCGTCCAGCAGGACGGCGAACGCATCGAGACGGAAGCCCAGAACGGCGCAACCGTTATGGAAACTGCCATCATGAATGGCGTGCCCGGCATCATTGCGGAGTGCGGTGGCGCCTGCACCTGCGCGACCTGCCATGTTTACGTGGATGATGCCTGGACGGAAACCGTCGGTGGTCCGTCGATGATGGAAGAGGACATGCTCGATTTCGCCTTCGATGTAAAAGCCTCGAGCCGCCTTAGCTGCCAGATCAAGGTTAAGGACGATCTGGATGGGCTGGTGGTGCATGTGCCCAGCCGGCAGGGCTAGGGGCACGACCTCGTCCTTCGACAGGCTCAGGATGAGGTCCTCTGAACTATTCGTTCAGATCGCTACATCCCGAACGGACCTCATGGTGAGCTTGTCGAACCACGAGGTCTGGCCCTAACTATGGTGTACAATCCAAAGCAAAATTTTCTCCGCAGCCTTGCTGCTAAGATTCATTTAGCGGCTTCCAGCCCGGAACGCTTCCAGCTTTCCAAGCGGCCCCTGCGCAGGGAAATATAAAAGCTATTGAATTTCAAAGCCTTGTTAGACTTGCCCAATCTGCGTATTTTTCCGCTACTCGCAATGGGATCAAGATGGGCGCTCTCAACACATTTCCGTTGAGCTACAAAGTACAGGGCAAACGCATCGTCATCATCGGCGGTGGAGATGAAGCCCTCAACAAAGCCCGGTTGGTCACTAAGACTACTGCGCAGGTCGTGATTATCTCCCGCCAGATCGAAGCCGATTTCAGCGGCTTCGAAGTCGAAGTCATCCAGCGCGCCTTCCGCCCCGCCGATCTCGACAATGCCGCACTGGTGTTTGTTGCCGAAGAAGGCGCCGATGCGGAGCTTGCCAAGAATGAGGCCCGCAGCCGGGGCATTCCGCTCAATGTCGTTGACGTGCCGCCCGAGTGCGATTTCTATACGCCATCCATTGTCGAACGCGCGCCGCTGACCATCGCCATTTCGAGCGAGGGCACTGCCCCGGTGCTTGCCCGCCTGGTGCGTGCCCGGATCGAGGCGATGCTGTCACCGGGCTTCGGCAAAATTGCCGGACTTGCCGGTGGTTTACGCCAGCGCGTTGAGCATCTGATTCAGGATGGTCCCGCCCGTCGTCGTTTCTATGAAGCGCTGGTTACCTCGCCAAGGGTCGAAGCCGCTGTCGCGATCAGCGCGATTGCCGGACAGTCGGAAGCAGAAGCGCTGCTCGAGCGCCACGTCAGTGAAGGCTCCGGGCAGGGCGCCGTGTGGCTGATCGGCGCCGGTCCCGGTTCGGAAGACCTGCTGACGCTGCGCGCTCAGCGCCTGCTGCAGGAAGCCGATGTCATCGTTCACGATCAGCTGGTTCCCGGCGTGGTCGTCGATATGGGCCGGCGCGACGCCGAACGCATCGATGTGGGCAAGGCCAAGGGGCATCACAGCTTCAGCCAGGCGCAGATCAACACCCTGCTCGTGCGCCTCGCCAGGGAAGGCAAGCGCGTTGCCCGGCTCAAATCCGGCGACCCGATGGTGTTCGGTCGTGCCGGCGAGGAGATCGCCGCGCTGCGCCAGGCCGGCATCGTTTATTCCATCATTCCCGGTGTCAGCGCGGCGCTGGCGGCTGCTGCCGACACCGCGACGCCCCTGACCCTGCGCAAAGTGTCGAGCGGCTTCGTCACGGCCACCGCGCATGGTGCCGACGACGCCGACCTGACCCATTGGTCGGCCTTGGCGCAGTCCGGGCTGACGCTGGCGCTCTATATGGGCAAATCCATTGCCTCCGACGTCGCAGCGCGCCTTGTGGCGCATGGCGCCAGTGCGACGATGCCAGTGGGCATTGTGGTCAATGCCGGGCGGCCTGACATGAAGACATATTCGGGCAATCTGCAGTCACTGATCGAGAGCGATGTGACGTTCGCAGACGGTCCCGCCATTATTTTCGTAGGCGAAGCAGTTGCGGCTGGTGATTGGGCGAACGGCGCCCAGCTTGCCGCGCGAAGCTTCAAGGTAGCATAGCGACATGGAAATTCTCACAGGCAACGAGCTGATCTCGGGGGCGACGGTTTACCTCAGCACATCAGGGGCTTGGGTCCCGGACCTGCAGGCCGCCCGCATCTTTGGCAAGGAAGAGGTCGCCGACCGGGATGCCGCGATAGCCGCGAGCAAGGCGACTGGCCGCATCGTGGGCATCGAGATCGAGGAAGTCCTATCCGAGGCGGGGGGCATCACCCCCAAGCGCCTGCGCGAACGCATAAGGGCGGCGGGCCCCACCGCACCATTGACACTGAACGGCGCGATCTACGACCGCCAGCACCTAAGCGAGGACGGTCATGTATCGATATGACGAATTCGACGCGGCCTTCGTATCGGGCCGCACCGCGCAGTTTACCGACCAGATCAACCGCCGCATTTCGGGTGAACTGAGCGAAGACCAGTTCCGCCCGCTCCGGCTGATGAACGGGCTCTACCTGCAGCTGCATGCCTATATGCTCAGGATTGCAGTGCCTTACGGCACATTGTCCTCCCGGCAGATGCGCAAGCTGGCGCACATAGCGCGCACTTATGATAGGGGCTACGGCCACTTCACGACGCGCCAGAATATCCAGTTCAACTGGCCCAAGCTCAAAGACGTGCCCGCAATTCTGCGCGAACTCGGGTCGGTGGAAATGCACTCGATCCAGACCTCGGGCAATTGCATTCGCAATACGACGACCGACCAGTTTGCGGGGGCGGCCGCTGACGAGATCATCGACCCCCGGCCGGTGGCCGAGATCATCCGGCAATGGTCGAGCCTGCATCCCGAGTTCAGCTATCTGCCCCGCAAGTTCAAGATTGCGATGAGCGGCTCGCCCAACGACCGCGCCGCTATCCGCTTCCACGATATCGGCCTGCAGGCGGCGACAAACGCCGCGGGCGATATCGGCTGGGAAGTGTGGGTGGGCGGTGGTCTCGGCCGCACGCCGATGATCGGCAAGATGATCAACAGTTTCGTGCCCAATGAGCACCTGCTGGCGTATCTCGAGTCCATCATGCGCGTGTACAACCGCTATGGCCGGCGGGACAACAAGTTCAAGGCGCGCATCAAGATCCTGGTGCACGAGGAGGGCCTGGAAACCATCAAGGGGCAGGTCGAGGCCGAGTTCGCCGAAGTGCGCGGTGGCGTGCTGACGCTGCCCGCCGAGGAAGTGGACCGGATCACCACCTATTTCGCGCCGCCGCAGTTCAAGGCGCAACCGGCGACCAGGATCGACGTGGCGTACGAATCCATCATCGATCCGGCCTATGGCCGCTGGCTCGACAACAACATCAATTCGCACCGTGAACCCGGCTACGCGTCCGTGACCATTTCGCTCAAGCCGGTCGGCGGAGCACCAGGTGACGCAACCGACACGCAGATGGACGTGGTTGCCGATCTGGCGGAGCGCTATTCCTTCGACGAACTGCGTGTCACCCACGAGCAGAACCTGGTGCTGCCGCATGTGGCGGTCGCCGATCTGCGTGCCGTCTATGACGCGCTGGTAGGTTCAGGGCTCGCCGAGGGCAATACGGGGCTGATCACCGACATGATCTGCTGCCCGGGCCTCGACTTCTGCGCCCTGGCCAATGCCCGCTCGATCCCCATCGCGCAGGAGATCTCCCGCACTTTCGCCGAGCCCAAGCGGCAGGCAGAAATCGGCGATCTCAAAATCAAGATTTCGGGTTGCATCAATGCCTGCGGCCACCACCATGTAGGCCATATCGGCATTCTGGGCGTCGAGAAGAAGGGTGGCGAGCTCTATCAGATCACGCTTGGTGGTGACGCCACCGAACAGGCATCGGTGGGCAAGATCATCGGCCCCGGCTTCGAAGCCGAAAACGTGCCCGGCGCCATCGAGACGCTGGTCGATACCTATATCGCCAAGCGCGAGAGCGCCGACGAAACCTTCATCCAGGCCTATCGCCGCCTGGGCGAAGCGCCCTTCAAGGAGGCCCTTTATGGGAATGCCTAAACTCGTGACCGTGCAGCCGGCGCATGACAAGCTGCGCGCGCTGGGTATCCTGGCGCTCAATGGCATGTTCGACGAGATGGATGCCGTGGGTGTGCTGCGCTATGCCACCAGCGATGTGCTGCCCGGCGATCTGGCGATCGTGTCGTCCTTCGGTGCCGACTCGGCCGTGCTGTTGCATCTGGTCGCGCAGGTCGATCCGTCCATGCCGGTTTATTTCCTCGAAACCGGCAAGCATTTCGCCGAGACGCTGGCCTATGTCGAGACGCTGAAAAAGCATCTGGGCCTCATCAACATCCACGCCATTCATCCCGACCAAGCGGATGTGCAGCGTTTCGATCCCGCCGGCACGCTATGGGAAACCGACCCGGACAGTTGCTGCCATATCCGCAAGACCGAGCCGCTTGAGCCGATCACCGAGCAGTATGGCGGCTGGGTCACGGGCCGGAAGCGCTTCCAGACCGTGGAGCGCGGCGTGCTGCCGCATTTCGAATTGACCAGCGATGATCGTATCAAGGTCAACCCACTGGCCTATTTCAGTGACGCGGACGTCAACAAATACAAGATCGAGCACGGCTTGCCAGAGCACCCGTTGTTTGCCAAGGGTTACAAGTCGATCGGCTGCGCGCCCTGCACTTCGGTGGTTGCCGAGGGCGAGGACCCGCGGGCTGGGCGCTGGCGCGGCCTCAACAAGAAGGAATGCGGCATTCATTTCGATTTCAACGGGGCGATCGCCAAGCCCGTGACAGCGGCAGCCAAGCACACACTCTGGAAGGACGGAGCCTTTATCGCGGACCCGTTCCATGACTGGAGCGAGACGAGCGATCCGGCGACGGCCAGCTATACGCATGTGCCGCTCAGCGTGTTTCTCGCCAATCGCGAGGCGTTCCTGGCCAACCCGCATCCGCTTGGGCTGCTTGTTTCTCCGGGCGAGCGCATCGAGGATGTCGAGGCCGATCTCGGCCGCTTTGCATCGGTCGCCATCAAGTTCCCGGCCTTCAGCGACGGCCGCGGCTATTCGAGTGCTCGTTTGCTAACTCAACGTTATCATTATGCTAACGAGATCAGAGCCATCGGTGACGTTCTGCAGGATCAGATTCCGCTGATGCGGCGCTGCGGCATCAATGCGTTCGTCGTGACGCATGAGCCGACGCGGGAAGCGCTGATCGAAGATCGGTTGCCCGAAGTGGCCCTGTTCTACCAGCCGGTGGGCGCCACGGAAGTTCCAGTTGGCACACGCCCCTTCCTTCGGCGCGCTTCCTAGGGTAAGCGGATCACGTTTATCAACTTAACCACAGGGCATTCCCGCGAAAGCGGGTACCCTCGTTTGCTGAAACAGAATTCCCGCTGCCGCGGGAATGACACCGGGGCGAAGCAAACCCCGGTCGGAACGGACTTCGAGATCATAGATGAGCACTGAAATCACCACCGACGTTGTTGTGATCGGCGCGGGCCCCTGTGGGCTGTTCGCGGCCTTCGAACTCGGTCTGCTCGATCTCAAATGCCACTTCATCGATATCCTGGATCGTCCCGGCGGGCAGTGCGCCGAGCTTTATCCGGAAAAGCCCATCTATGACATTCCGGGCTTTCCCGTTGTCACCGGCCAGCAGCTGACCGACAATCTGATGGCGCAGATCGCGCCGTTTGCGCCCGAGTTCCACTTCAATCGCATGGTCAATTCCATCGAGAAGCAGGAAGACGGCTCGTTCAAGCTCGCGACCGACGCCGACGAAATCTTCCACACCAAGGTTGTGGTGATCGCGGCGGGCGGCGGTTCGTTCCAGCCCAAGCGCCCCCCGGTGCCTGAGATCGAGCAGTTTGAGAACAAGTCGGTGTTCTATGCCGTCCGCAAGATGGACGATTTCCGCGGCCAGGACGTCGTGATCGTCGGGGGCGGCGATTCTGCTCTCGATTGGACGCTGAACCTGCAGCCCATCGTGCGCACGCTGACGCTGGTGCACCGGCGCGATGCCTTCAAGGCCGCACCGGCTTCGGTCAACAAGATGAAGGAGTTGGTGGCGGAAGGTAAGGTCAACTTTCAGCTCGGCCAGATTGCCAAGCTCGACGGTACCGATGGCCAGATCAACCATGTGCATCTGACAACGGAAGCGGGCGATCTCTCGATCCCCGCGACACGCCTGTTGCCGTTCTTCGGGCTGACGATGAAACTGGGCCCGGTGGCCGATTGGGGCCTTGAGCTCAACGACAACACCATCGTGGTCGATACCGAGAAGTTCGAGACCTCCGTGCCCGGCATCTTTGCCATCGGCGACATCAATTATTATCCCGGCAAGCTCAAGCTGATCCTGTCCGGCTTCCATGAAGCTGCGCTGATGGCGCAGGCGGCCAAGGCGATCGCCTCGCCGGGCGAGCGGGTCGTGTTCCAGTACACCACCAGTTCCACCAAGCTGCAGAAGAAGCTGGGTGTGGCGTAACCGATTGCCGTAACTTCGCCCCTTGCGGGCGAGCGTTGGCGTCCATAAAACACGGCGTCATTCCCGCGAAGCGGGAATCCAACTTACCGCTGCAAGGGAGATTCCCGCTTTCGCGGGAATGACGCGGTGGTACCAATGAGGCAGGGTGCCCATGATTATCCACGTCACCGATCAGGCCGGCGAAAACCACGAGCTTGAAGGGCTTGAGGGCTGGCGCGTGATGGAAGTCATCCGCGACTGGGGTCTCAATATCAAGGCAGAGTGCGGCGGCGCGCTTAGTTGCGCCACCTGCCATGTTTATGTCGATGCTGCCTGGATGGATGCTGTGGGCGCCCCCAGCGACGAGGAGGAGGACATGCTCGACAGCGTCGGCGATGTCCGCTCCAATTCGCGCTTGTCCTGCCAGATACTGATGAGCGATGCGCTCGATGGCCTCAAGGTGACCCTGGCGGCCAGCGCCGCCAAGGAATAGCGGCTTACTCGGCTGCGATGGCGGTTTCCGCCACCGTGCCATGCCGCTCGACCCAGGCGCTAAACCTGTCTACCCAGCCATTGAGGAAGGCGGCCGTGGTCTCGTCCGTAATCTCCAGTTCGTCGGTAATCAGCCCTGGGCGCATGTTGAAATACACTTCGGGCTGACCCATCACGACAAAGCCATAGACGGGCAGCACTGAGCGCAGATGCCCCTGGCCTGCCGCTGTTCCGGTTGTGCCCGGTGTCGCGCCGATCAGTGCGGCCGGCTTGTCCATCCACGAACTCTGGCCAAAGGGACGCGATGCCCAATCGAGCGCGTTCTTGATCACGCCGGGGAACGAGCGATTGTATTCCGGCATGGCGATCAGCACGCCGTCGGCAGCTTCAACCGTATGCTTGAGAGTGGTGACCGACTGCGGCGGGTTGGACCACAGATCGTTGTCGTAGTGGGGAAGGCTGGCGATATCCAGATAGTGGAACCGCAACTTGCCTTGGGCTAGCTTTTCCAGCGTTCTGGCGAGCTTCCGGTTAACCGAAGTAGGGCTTTGGCTTCCCACCATAACGGCGATATTTTTCATCTCAGTTCCATGGTATATGTTGGTAACTGACGCTATATGAAGAACCTTGTTCGGTGTCGCAAGGCGGCACTTTGTCCATACGAGAGGCACTAAAATGAAACCGTCTATTCATCCCATGGACCATGATTGCCGGCCGGTGGGGGAGATCCTGCACCAGATCGGCGGTAAGTGGACGGTGTTGATCATCAATACGCTCAGCGACGGTCCGATGCGGTTTTCCGAACTCAAGCGCATGGTGGGCGGGATCAGCCAGAAGGTGTTGACCTCGACCTTGCGCGAGCTGGAAATGGACGGCTTCATCACGCGAACCGTGACGCCCTCCATTCCGCCGCGCGTCGACTACGAACTCACCGATCTTGGACGCGACCTGCAGCGGCCTCTCAAGGTGCTGGGGCAGTGGGCTATCGACAATCGCCCCAAGGTGCTGGATGCGCGGCGGCAGTATCTGGCTGAAAACCCGCAGGCGGCGAAACAGTACAAGGGGCTTCACTATGTTCCACAGCTGCAGGCCGCGGAATAACGAGTAGCTAGGATTGCCGGGCCGTGTCGCCGACCAGCTTGGTGAGTTCGGGTATGAAGTCGCGGACGAGCGGCTGGGGCTGGGTTTCGAACGGCATGGGGCGGACGACGCGCATCGCGGCAATGCCGACGCGCACGGTCATCAGGCCATTGACCACGCCTTCGCCCAGCCGCGCCGACAGCTTGGCGGCTATGCCCTGGCCGACAAGCTGTTCGACGATACCGTCGGTCAGGACCAATCCGCCCGTAACCGCCAGGTGTGCAAGCACCGACCCGGCGAGGCGCCAGAACCCGAAAAAGCCGGGGCGGGCGCCGTAGAGCGCTGCGATGGACCCGGTAAGTCGAATGCTTTCGTAGATGACGAAGGCGACATCGACGAGGGCCCGCGGGGAGACGGCGGTGACAAGTGCCACGCGGCGGGCAGAAGCTGCGGTGAGCACCTTGGCGCGGGCGTCCAGCGGGCTCATCAGATTGCGCTCGGCTAAAGCAACGATCTCATGGCCATCGAACAGATGCGGCAGGTTATCCGTGACCGATTGGCGGGCACGCGCCAGGTCGGGCCGGGCCGCATAAACGCCGGTGAGGGTGTCGACAACTGACTTTGCCCGGTGCTGGTCATTCTCGGCAGTGGCGAGGGCTGCGTCGGCCCTTAGTGCATCCAGAACTTTCAGCCGCCGCAAGGCGAAGGCTTCGCGCGTGCCAAGCACCACGATGGCGAGCAGAAACATGCCGAGCACGACAAGGCCCAGCCAACCCAGCCAGGGATTGGCTTCAAACAAGTCGCGGATCAGCCGGTCTGCGGCGAGGCCCAGTCCGGCGGAAACCAGTATGCCGCCAGCAGTCCAGGCGAGCTTGCCAATCCAGCCCAGGCGGCGCGGTGGCGGGGCGACGAGGCTCTCCGGTATATCGGGATCAAACACCGGCTCGGTGACGGCGACGCTGCCCGGCGCATAAGCACGCGGCGTGCGGATCGCGGTGGAGTTTTCGCTGCTGTCTATCGGGTGCGCGACGGGGCGTTTCATTTCAGCCAATCTCCCACCAGATAGTCGAGCGCACGATCAAACCGGATATGGGGCAGCACGACGTCGCCCTCCACATTGCGCTCCAGCTTTTGCGGCGGCGCAAAGCGCAGGAAGTTGAGCGCGACAGGCGTGCCGTCTTCGAACAATGAATCCGGCCGTTCCGGCAAGTCACCGGGGAATAACGCGATTTCGGTCTTGCCGTCATAGCGCGTGCCGTCCAGCACTTCGCCCTCGATGGGGGTGCCGATGATGGTGGGCAGCACCTCGCCGCCCTCGTTGATCGTGCCCTCGCGGGTCGCCCTGATGCCGGCGAGCGCAATCGACTTGGTCTCTGCCCCGGCGAACCGGGCGCGCTTGCTGGCATTGGCAACCAGCCGGTTGAGGATCGCCTCCAGCCGGTCGTGGCTGGTGTGATGCACATGGTCCGCCTTGGTCGCGGCGAAGAGAATCCGGTCGATCTTGCGCGTGAACGGCCGCAGCAGCAGATTGCTTTCACCCTGCCGGAAGCAGGCCAGCACGGCGCTCAGTGCGGTTTCAAGATCAGCGACGGCAGCGGGGCCGGCATTGAGCGCGCGCAGCGTATCCACCAGCACGATCTGCCGATCGAGCCGCGCGAAGTGATCGCGGAAGAACGGGCGAACCACACGATCCTTGTAGGCCTCGTAGCGGTGCTCCAGCATAGCATAGAGCGTGCCATTGCGCTTCGCTGTAATCAGGGGCAGGGGCGCGAATGTGAGGGCTGGCGAGCCCTCCAAATCGCCCGGCAACAGGAACCGCCCCGGCGGCAAGGTCGAGAGCGCGCCATGCTCCCGGCTGCGCCGCAGATATTCGGTAAAGGCCGCGGCCAGCCTCTCCGCGTCCGGGTCGTTCGCCTCCTTGGATGGATCGATGCTGTCGAGCAGATCGAGAAACGGCCCGGCCTCCTTGCCATGGCCCGGCTGCCGCGCCCGCTCCAGCGCCTCGGCGCTCCATTCGGCAAAGCTCAGCCCCAGCAAGGGCAGGTCGAGCAGCCATTCGCCGGGGTAGTCGACGATATCGAGGTTCAACGTCGAGGGCCCGCGAAAGCCCGAGTACCAGTTCTTGGACTGATACTTCAGCACCAGCCGCAATTGCGAAATGCGCCGCGTTCCTTCCGGCCACACCGGCACCTTGCTCGTCAGCACCTCCAGATGCTGCTCATAGGCAAAGCGCGGGATTGTGGCGTCGGGATATTCCGCGAGCCGTGCCCCAATGAACCGCCCTTCCGCCAGCGGCGTGAACCCGGGCAGACGGCCCCCGGTCAGCAGATTATGCACCAGCGCCGTGATGAAGATGGTCTTGCCGGCGCGGCTGAGCCCGGTAACGCCCAACCGCAGCGTCGGCGTGAAGGCGCCTGTTGTGTTGTCGGCCAGATTGGCCAGGGCAATGCCCAGTTCGTCCACGATCGTCGTAGGGGGCTGGGGCACGCGCGGTTCTCTCAACTCAGGACCGCAAACTTAAGCGATTATGCGGTGCTTTCAAGCGCGGCCGAATGAAGTCGCCTCCATCCGGCCGCTGCGACTGTCAGCCCTCGTTCGTTCCGATCTTGTTCAGATCATAGGGCGTGGTCTGATAGATCTCGTTGATCCAGTTCTGGAACAGCAGATGGGCATGGCTGCGCCAGCGGTTTTCCGGTTCGGCCGAGGTGTCGCCATTGGGGAACAGATTGGCCGGCAGGGGGGTATCCAGTCCTGCGTTCACGTCACGCTCGTACTCGTCCGCGAGCGAGCGATTGTCGTATTCCAGATGATTGAGGAAATGCACCGCCCGGTGCTTTTCGTCACCCAGCATGCAGACCCCGATTTCGGGATTGTCGATCATCACCTCCAGGTCAGGCGACAGAGTGGTGCGGTCGATGTCGTTGTAGCGCGACACCGGGATCATCGGGCTGTCCGAAAACCCGCGCAGGAATGGCGATTTTGGTGCCGTCACCTTGTGGCGGAACACGCCGAAGGCCTTGTTCGGCATGCGGTAACGCTGCGCGCCGTGGAAATGGTGCAGCGCTGCCTGCGCGCCCCAGCAGATGAACATGGTGTGGTGCACATTGGTCTGCGTCCAATCCATGATCTCGAGCATTTCCGGCCAATAGCGAACGTCCTCGAACGGGATGTTGGCAACCGGCGCGCCCGTCACGATGAAGCCGTCGAACCTCTTGTTCCGCACCTCTTCCCAAGTCTTGTAGAACGTCTTGAGGTAATCCTCCGGCGTGTTCTTGGCGATGTGGTCGGTCACCCGCACCAGCGTCAGTTCCACCTGCAGCGGCGTCGAACCGATGAGGCGTGTGAACTGGGTCTCGGTGCGCTCCTTGTTGGGCATCAGGTTGAGCAGGCCGATTTCGAGCGGGCGAATATCCTGCCGGGCCGCGCGGGCGGAATCCATGACATAGACGCCCTCTTCCTCAAGCGTCTTGCGGGCGGGGAGATTGTCGGGAATGCGAATAGGCATTGGAGCCTCTTGGTAGAGTGAAATCGAAAAGCGGTGTCAGGCGGTGCGCGTCTCCGGAGGGAGGCGCGCTATCGCATTCGCTTTTCGATAGCGGCGGCCATCAGGTCGACGAATTCATCGCCATCGCGCACCAGCGCCAGATCCGATGCTTCCACTACATAGCCGAAATTGTCGGCCAGTGCCTGGTAGCGGGGCAGACGATCGTGCAGCAGCGCCTCGAACCCCCAAGCGCCGAAGCCAGCCGGATCGACGTCGCAATCCTCGACGATGCCGTTGATGAGCTTGTACTCGGCCCACTTTTCGACGAGGAAATGCGGCCGGTAGTACATCGGCTTGGGGCTCTGCTTGAAGCGCCGGACCAGTTCGGACGCGTCCTTGCCGGTGCCGCGGATATAGAGCAGGGCTGTCGATGCCGCCAAGGTCTTGACCACGGGATCTTCGGCGTCGGCCGGATCGATCACCTCGATCAGCGAGCCACCCGTATCGGCAATGAAATCATCATAGCCGTAGAGCGCCTTGGCCCGCTCCACGAAATAGGGAACGTCCTGCAGCGCAGCGATCTCGGCGATGCGATGCTGCTCCTGCCGGCGCTGGTACTCGGCCAAGGGCAGGCCGCCCTTGTCGGGGTTGCCGGGCGTGCCAAGGTAGGTCGAGAGCGGATCGAGGTTGTCGAAGGTGATGTTGGACGAGATGTAGATGGAATCCGAGCGCAACAAATCGCGCAGGAACGGCACCTTCATGGCCTCGGCCTTGAAGTTGTCGACGATGAACTCGCCCATATAGCGCGTGCCGATACGATAATCGGCGGAATAGTGAAACCAGCTCGACGCGCGCAGCATGTTGGACAGCCGCGTCTTGCCGACGCCGGCCATGCCGAACACGGTAACCGCCCGGCGCGGCGACTTGACGAACTCATCGGCGGATTTGAACAGCATAGGAGGCCCCGGTCTTGAGCCTTCCAATACTGCAAGCTCCGCCAAGCTACAAGCATCCGGCAAATTCTGCCGCCCGAGCGGACGCAATTGCCGCATTGTCGCCGCAAAATCCATGGCTGGCGGAAAATTCCTCAACAGAAACAAGGTGCCAATCAGTTGGCATCCAAATTGCTCCTATCGAGACGAATTGGCGCGTCGGCGCGCAACACCTTTGAGGAGTTTCAGATGGGCATCTACGGCGCGCTTTCCGCTGCGGTCACAGGTCTTCGGGCGCAGTCCCATGCGCTGGAGAACATTTCCGGTAATATCGCGAACTCGCAAACCACCGGATACAAGCGCATCGAGACCGACTTTCTCGACCTGATCCCCGATGCGCCGCTGAAGCGCCAGGTGCCCGGCGCCGTTATCGCCCAGTCGCGCGGCACCAATGATGTCAAGGGTGACATCAGGACCGTCTCGAACGAAACCTTCGTTGCGCTTAATTCCAACGGGTTCTTCGTCGTCGAGCCGAAGATCGGCCAGTCGGACGGCAACTCGGTCTTTGCCGGCACTAATTTCTACACCCGTCGCGGCGATTTCGAGATCGACAAGGATGGTCGCCTGGTCAACGGGGCGGGCTACTATCTAAAGGGTCTCGATATCGATCCGGGCACGGGCAATATTTCGGGCTCCGTGCCCAAGGTGATCGAACTGTCGAACGCCTTCCTGCCAGCGCAGAAGACCAACACGATCAACTATCAGGCCAACCTGCCGCAATTGCCGAAGACCGCGAATTACAAAGCGGAAGATGATGAAAGTGAGTTGCTCAAGGTCGGAGATTTCACTGGCGGAATTGACACCATCAAGGGCGGTGATGGCGACGAGTTCGTTTCTAAGTCCATTTCTGGTGGTGCTATAACCATCTATGCGACGAACGGTGCCCCAGCCAACGTGCAAATGCGTTGGGCAAAGACTGCAAGCGCCGATGCCGACGCCGGCACTAAGGACACGTGGAATCTGTTCTACATGACCGACAGTGACGCTGATGTTGCTGAAGACATGTGGATCAAGGTGGATCAAGACTTCACTTTTGGTGCGAATGGCGCTTTGGAAGCGCCCACCTCGGGCATCACTTCACTCACGGAAGATGGCCCACTCAGCATTAATGGCATAATTGTCGATGAAGTGGTGCTTAATCACGGCACTAAAGGCATCTCCCAGTTCGCCGACGTCAACGGAACGGCCAACGTTTCGACGCTGAGCCAGAACGGCTATGGCGCGGGCGAGTTCGTCTCGGTGGCGATCAACGACAGCGGTCGTGTCGTCGCGACCTATTCCAATGGCGAGCGCATCGACATGGCCCAGTTGGTCACGGCCGATTTCAACGCCATCAACGGCCTCAAGCGTCTCGATGGTGGCGTTTTCTCGTCCACCTCGGAATCAGGTGAGCCGATTCTCGATTTTTCCGGCACCGGCGTCATCGGCGGAGCCCTGGAAGCGTCCAACACCGACATTTCGGACGAATTCACCAAGCTGATCGTGACGCAGCAGGCCTATTCGGCCGGCACCCGAATCGTCAGCACGGCCGACGAGATGCTGCAGGAAGCACTCAATATGATCCGCTGAGGCGGACAGTGATGGAATTTGGCCCGGGATTGCTCGGGCCAAATCTGCTTAGGGAGATCGTCCTATGGGTCTGACAACCTCTTTGAACAACGCAGTCTCCGGTCTGCGCATCAATCAGGATTCGATCGACGTCCTGAGCCGCAACGTCGCCAATGCCGGCACGCCGGGCTATAACCGCCAGTCGCTCAATGTCATCGACTACAATGCCCAGTCGGGCACCTATGCCCGCTCTGCCGGCGTCACGCGGGCGTTCAATTCGAGCCTGCAGACCTATTATACCCGACAGGTGGCGGACACTGCGAACTCCGGCGTCCAGGCCAACTATTTGAACCGCCTGCAAGGCTTCCTCGGCAAGCCGGGCTCTGCAGCGTCGCTCGATACGCTTTATGGCAATCTGCAGAACGCCATGCAGAAGCTGGCAACCAGCCCTGACGACTATACCGTGCGCGCCCAGGCTGTTTCGGCAGCACAGGGCATGGCTGAGACTCTCAATCGCCTGTCCACGACCGTGCAGGAGATGCGGCGCGAAACCGAAGGCCAGATTGCCTCTAGCGTCAACAACGTCAACGGCATGCTGACTTCGCTGTCCGAGGTCAATTCACGGTTGATGGATCTGGGCATGACCGATTCCGCGCGGTCCTCGCTGCTCGACCAGCGCGATAGGCTGGTGTCTTCGGTTGCCGAAATCATCGACGTCAAGGCCGACTACCGCCCCAACGGCACCGTGGCGCTGATGACGCGCTCCGGTGTGGGCATTCTTGATAACGGCGTCTCCAAGTTCAAGTTCGACGGTGCGGGAAGCCTCGACGCCACGGCCGAATTCAATGTGGATTCCTCCAAAAGCAATGTTGGCCGGCTGACCCTCACCACGCCGTCCGGCCTGACGGTCGATCTGGTGCAGCAGGGTGTGCTGCAGGGCGGCGAGCTTGCGGGTCTGGTGACCCTGCGTGACAAGACGCTGGTCGAGGCGCAGGCGCAGCTGGACGAGATTGCGGCCGGCTTGGCGCAGGCGTTCTCGACGCAGCAGACGATTGGCGAGGAAAGTGAAACGGTTCCTGGTACCTTTTCGGTGCCTGTCACTGCTATGTCGCCCGGGAACAGCCTGACCATCAAGTTCAAGGGCGATGGCACTGAGCAGACCATCAAGATCGTCAACACCACCGAAACAGGGGTCGACTACCAAGATGCCTCGGGTACACGAGTGGTCGGCGTCAACATGTCGAAGCTGCCTGGGGATACCACGGAAGCGCTTGCTGGTGTGCGCTCCGCGCTCGGATCAGCAGACCCAGCGTTACCCATCGACATCGTTGGCGATAAGTGGGAGTTACTTGCGGCCGCTCCTGCAGTGGTCACCGAACTCAGCACTCAAGTGACAGCCAACGGCACTGACGGAAGCGCCGCCTTCAATCTGTTTGTAGATAGCGGTAACAGTGTTTTCTCCAACAATTTGACCGGCACGCCGCCTCAGAAGGTAGGATTCGCACAGCGTATCGCGATCAATAGCGATATCCTGGCCGACAACCGCCTAATGGTGAAATCTGACCCCAGCGTTTCGCTGGGGAACGCTGACCGTCCCAACTACATTCTCGACCAGATGAAGTCGCTGCAGTTCGTTTCGGGCGGCGACCCCAAGGCCAGCAGTGGACGCTTCCAGCTCAATGGCAATCTGGGTGAGGTTATTGCCCAGGTCATCAATTTCCAGGGCTCCACCATCGGCGCTGCCATCACGCGCAGCGATGATCGCCAGCTGACGCTCGACACCATCGTCGACCAGATGAGCAGTGAATATGGCGTGGACGTCAATGACGAGATGGCGCGCCTGATGGAGCTGCAGAACGCCTATGCCGCCAATGCCCGCATCGTGTCGGTGGTCAAGGAACTCATCGACCAACTCTTCGCATCGACCTGAAGGAGACAATAGATGATCGTCAACAAGTCGATGTATCCGCTGCAGACCAGCTTCGGCGTCATCTCCAAGATGCAGGACAAGTTCGCCACGCTGCAGATGCAGCTTGGCACCGGCGAGAAATCATCGACCCTGGCCGGTATGGGACGCGATCTGCCGCTGTCGCTTTCCGTTCGTTCGCGGCTCGACAAGATCGAGGGCTATTCTGCCAATATCGAGACGGTCAATCTGCGCCTGAGTTTTCTCGACAAGACCCTGACCCGCTTCGACAAGCTCGAAGGCGAGGCGCGCAATGCCGCCATTCAGGGGCAGTACGGCACTGGTGGCATCAACATGGCCACCTTGCCCGGCCTCTCAAAAGCCCGGTTCGACGAAATCGTCACCATGCTTAATGAGGATGTGGCCGGGCGCTATCTGTTCGGTGGCACGGCGACGGACAAGGCGCCGCTGCGGGATACAGAGACGCTGCTGAATGGGGCCGGGGGAAAATATGGTTTCAAGCGCGTTAGTGAGTTGCGTGCCAAAGCTGATGGGGTTGACGACGCTCATAAGCTAGGGCGCCTTCAATTGCCTACGCCCGCTTCTGACACTGTTTCCCTTTCGGAAGACGGAGACCATGTGTTCGGCCTTAAGTTATCGAATGCAACTACAACTGCGTCTTCCTCGGCGATCGTTATAACTCCACCAGACGTCAACGCATCCCCTGCGACGCTCAATGTTCAATTTGTAGGGCAGCCAACACCTGGCCAGTCAATCGCCATCGGCCTCACACTGCCAGATGGTAATGAAACGCAGGTGACGTTGACCGCTAGCAGCGACAGTTCGTCCGCGCCAGGTAGCTTTCTCGTCAGTGATGATCTTGATGAAATGGCAGCCAACTTTGCTGCGGCTCTCAAAACAGGACTTGAGGTTGTCACTCAGACTGAACTCAAGGCAGGTTCCACCTTTGCGGCGGCAAATGATTTTTTCAACGAGTCGGGTATTCCCAAGCTGCCTCTAGGAGATCCAGCCACTGAATTGGAGGATGATACCACGGGACTTGCTATACGGTGGTACACAGGTGACACCGCAGCTAACCCGCGTGCTACAGTTTCATCAAACATCGACGATACCGCTCGCGTCAACTACGGTATGCAGGCGAACGAGAGCGGCTTTTTGCGGCTAATCCGTTCGCAGGCGGCCTTGGCCATCTCTGAATATCCCTCTGAAGAAGCCGTACGCAGCAAGGATATGTACGAGGATTTGCGCCTTGCAGCCATGGCCTTGCCCGAAGGGGCGGATCGCGACGTCAAGCTAGCGGAATACAACGCGGCGGTTACCGCTGACTACCGTCTATCGACAGGCTTCTTCGACGGCATGGCCAAGCGGCAGCAGTCGGAACTCTCTGAATCGCACAATACCGAAACCGGCTCGATCGAGATCATCACGATGGAGATCGGCCTGGCGCAAGGCACACTGCAGAGTGCCACGACCCGCCACACCGACTACAAGGCGCAACTGGATAACCTGCTGAGTGATATCGAGACAGTGTCCAAGGAAGATGTCGCGATGGAAATCCTGGCGCTGCAGACGCGATTGCAGGCGAGCTTCCAGACCACAGCGATGGTCAGCCAATTGAGCCTCGTCAACTTCCTCTGAGCGGCATAGCGCGGCTCAAACGCCGCATGCGCTATGGCTTGAATCCCAATTGTTGCCTCGCCCACCATTGCTGCCTCCGGACTCGATCCGGGGGTCTTTGTCCGCTTGTGCCGCGCTGAGAGTGACCCCCGGATCAAGTCCGGGGGAAGCGCGGTGGGGAGGTGAGATAGGCGGGTTACTCGAACGCCGGAAGTCGTGTCGTCACATGGTGTAGGCGGGCTGACGCAGTTATGGCCGGACTGCCACGCCCTCGTGGTTCGACAGGCTCACCATGAGGTCTACTGAGAACCATTAGAACGTCTGAACGCCTTTGTCTCAGCTGCCGCGCAGGCCGGCCGCGAGTTGGCGATTGATGTTGATCAGCGGGTCGAGCCGGGCAGGGGTGACGGGATCGAGCAGGATTTCGCGGGTTTCATTCAGAATATAGATGCCCAGATTGGCGATGTTCTGGCGTGCCTGAGCGGGGAGTGCATTGTCTTCGCGCGTTACCGAGGTCATGAAGATCGTCCACAACTTCCGGTTGAATGTCAGTGCGCTGATGAGTGCTTCGGTGTCTTCCAGCCAGTTGTCACGTGCGGCCTGAATGGATGCCGCTGCCTTGATCAAGAGTGCAGCTTCGCGTTCGCGGGGCGATTCAACTGTCTTGGCTGTCGTCTGGTAGGCTGCCGCGCCGTAATGCTGCATGCTCAAACAGGTCCTGTTCGTACTGGATCAGCTCTTTTGCTGTCTTCAGAGCCTTGTACAGATTGCCAGTTAAGATCTCGTTATTTATACGGTCCGCAATCGATACGGTTGACGGTGCGGCAGTAACGAAGTCGTTGATGAGCCCGAAATATTCCTCCCGCAGCGTGTCGATATCCTCCTCGATATACATCAGCTGTACGGCTAGATAGACGCGCTTGGCGGGGCTGTCTGCCGTGTCCGGCGTCAGGATATCCTTCTCCCGCAGAATGGGCGCCTTGCCATCTATAAACAGCCGCGAACGCTGGTCTGAATTGGTGATGATGCACTGTCCCACCAGCAGCTTTTCACCGGGCCTGAGTTCAACCTTCAATGCCATGCCGACGCTCCTTCGCCGCTCGTCCCTGAGCAGCATTGTGCGCTTCTAGCTGGAGTAGGGGAAAAGAAAAAGGCGGGCTGTGAAGCCCGCCTTTCATTTCGTTTGCGACGCCTATTAACGGAGCAGCTGCAGCACGCCCTGATCCGCCTGGTTGGCCATCGACAGGGTCGACTGCGCCAGCGACTGACGGGTCTGGAGGGCCATCATGTTGGCAGCTTCCTGGTTCATGTCAGCTAGGGTCAAGTTGCCAGCGCCAGTTTCCAGCGTGTTGATCATGGACTTGGTGAAGTCCTGACGGTTCTGAACGATGGACAGGTTGGAACCAAAGGCAGACGACTGGGCGCGAACGCTGTTGAGGGCCGACTTGACGGTATCCAGGAAATCATCGATGCCGGTATCGCTGTCGAGATCGCTCGCGCTGAGCGTGGTCTCCAACCCCAGATTTGTGGAGTTGATGGACTTCTCGTCCTTGGTCTGAATGTCAATCGACGAGGTACCAGTCTCGTTGAAGGTGATTTTCAGGTTGTCGCCGCGCAGCAGGTTGATACCATTGAACGAAGCGTCATCGCTGAGCTTGTCGAGCTGGTCGCGCAATTCGTTGTACTGCAGAGCGAGGTCGGCACGCACGGCGTTGCCTTCAATGTCCGTCGCAGTGACGCCTGCTCCCGCGACATTCAGGTCTTGGGTTGACAGGTTCTCGATGCGGAGCTTGCCGTCGTCGTTCGAAGCGCGAACGGCACCCGCGATATTGCCGCCTTCGGCAGCTGCAGTGTTGATCTTCTCAACTATCTGGTCGACGGTGTCGTCTGCGTCAAAGGCCACGTCAACAGGGGTCCCGGTGACGCCGGTAGTTGCACCACCGATGAAGCTGATGTTGCCTGCAGTTGTTGTATCGATCGTGAAAGACTTGGTTTCAAACGACTTGTCCTGGCGAGCCTGGCGCAACGTCGATTGCATTGCTTCCAGGTTCTTTGTGATCGCGGACAAGCCATTATCAGCTGCTTCAATGGTCTTGATGCCATTCGCCATCGAGTCCATGAGATTGTTCAGGTCACCAGCGCGGCTGTTCAGTGACGAGGCGGTGAAGAAATTGGTGGGATTGTCGAGGGCCGAGTTGACCTTGTTACCGGTCGACAGGCGGTCCGAGGTCTTGGACATCAGCGTGGCGGTGTTCTGCAGCGAGCTGAGGTTTGACCGGACGGCGGCGGAGAGATTGATGTTCGCCATTTGCAAGTTCCCTTTCTAGGATACTCATCATTGTTTGACGCCTCTTCTGAGACCTTGCGATGCTTGCGCTTTTCGAAATAAAAATCCGTTAACGTGGCTCGTCAGTTGTTTGGCAAATGCGAGTTTTCTTCTTCAGGCTATCAAATCCTTGAGCCTAGCCTCGGATTCCTCCGGGATGGGGCTGGTGCCGATGCGCAGGATCAATTCTTCCATGGTTCGGGGGCGGGGGGAGAGAGCGCCGGCGATGACGGCGGCGGCGAAGATGGCAGATGAGTCTTTGCGTGCCGGCGCGGGGGAGGGATTCCGTGCCGCGGTAGGCTCCGGGGCGAGGGGATCATCATCACCCGTGCTGTGTGATTTGGGCGCGCTTGAAGGGGCGTCGGGAAGCAGGGGCGGTTGGGCAACGTGGCGCTGGCGGCTCGATAAGATGTTCGTCTTTGGGATGGCCGGTTCAGGGCTCACTGCGGTGATCATGACGCTTTCTCGCATTTGATAATGCCAAAGAGAAACGTGGGCATGATCGTGTTACGAGCGGCGTAATGAACCCCGGTCAGTTTGAATCGAATGGTAGCGAATCATAGCGCGCGGTTGATTGCTATGCCGCGGGCAGATGCTGCCGGATCGTTGCTCATGCGGCCGCCATTGCCGTAGGTCGTCGCCTTGCTTTGTTGGCCGACGATCTTGGCGACATCGGTGAGAAGGTCTTCGGTGACGGTGCGGGACGTGGCGAGGACGCGCAGGTTTTCCGCCATTTGGGTGGCGAGCATTTCGTGGCCTTGCCGGAGGCGTGCGATTGCATCTGGCGCCTGCGCTTTGAGGCGTTCGCCCTGGCGCTGAACGGAGCGGGCAAAGCCGACATAGTCCTGCGCGAGGCGGGTCTTTTCAGGCGTCAGGGTGCTCGCCTGGCGCATGTGACCGGCGCGGAGCAAGGTGGTTTCCTGGTTCATTACGTCGACAAGAGCGGTGAGCGCGGCTTCGGCCAATTGGCACAGCTCGCCCGCGGGCAGATTATCCAAGGCAGCGAGGCGTGCAGCTGCGGTCATTTGTAAGCTCCCGTAGGTATGGTCTTGTTCTGGTTGTTGGCGGCTTCCTGCAGCGCCAGAAGGTCGGGCATCAGCTGCTCGGCGATGCCAAGGCCGCCATTCTGCGCCATGGTGGTGGCGAGTTGTTCGGCCTGCATTGAGCGCCAGGTTTCTTCGCCGAAGCCGCCGCCCATGGCGTTCTTTTCGGAGCTGAGGCTGGAGAACATCTGCTTGGTCAGCGTGTTCAGGAAAATTCCCTCGAACTCTTCGGCTTGCTGGCGGACGCGAGCGACCTGCGCGGAATTGGGTTTGTGGTCGAGAGCGTTGAGCATCAGAGGACCTCGATTTCGGCCTGGAGGGCGCCGGTTGCCTTGATGGCCTGGAGGATAGCGATGAGGTCCCGCGGTGAAATACCCAGCGCGTTCAGCCCGTCCACGAGTTCCTGCAGGCTGACCGATTCATTGACGACGCTGAGGGCGCTTTCGGACAGATTGGCGTTGAGCGTGGTGTTGGGCTCTACGGCGGTGACGCCATTGCTGAAGGGTTCGGGCTGAACCACGGTCGGGTTCTCGGCAATGGTGACCGTCAGGTTCGATTGGGCCACTGCGACGCTCGATACGCGCACATCCTTGCCCATGACGATGATGCCGGAGTTTTCGTCGATGACGATCTTGGCGTTCTGGTCGGTATCGACCATCAACTGCTCGATGTCGGTCAGCAGGTCCACGATATTGCCGTTGAAGCCCGGCGGCAGCGTAACGCGTACTGTTGCCGGGTCTTCTGGAGTGGCGGTGGGGGCGCCGATGAAGTCGTTGACGGCCAGGGCGATGCGGCGTGCCGTGGTCAGGTCGGGATTGCGCAAAGCGAGGCGAAGCGAAGTCTGAGAGCCGAGATGAAAATCGATCTCCCGCTCGATCAGTGCGCCGGAGGATATGCGGCCCGTGGTGGGCACGCCGGAAATAATGCTGGCAGCATCGCCTTCGGCCTTGAAGCCGTTGATGCTTACCGAGCCCTGGGCGATCGCGTAAACTTCGCCATCGGCACCGAGCAGGGGCGTCACCAGAAGCGTTCCGCCTTGCAGGCTGTCGCTATCGCCCAGAGCGGCGACAGAGACGTCCATGCGCGAGCCCTGAGTGGCAAACGGGGGCAGGTTGGCGGTTACCATGACGGCGGCGACGTTGGCGGTGCGCACGTTTTCGCCCGCCGTGTTGACGCCCAGCCGTTCCAGCATGGATTGAAGGGACTGCTTGGTGAATGGCGAGTTGTTGAGACTGTCGCCGGTGCCATTGAGGCCGACGACGAGGCCGTATCCCACGAGCTGGTTTTCGCGGATGCCTTCAAAGTCGACGATGTCCTTGATGCGGGCCGAGGCGGCGAAGGCGTCCATCGTCGGCATCAGCACCATGGCGGTGCCGAATATGGCGGCGCATAATCTTTGCATCAGCTGTGTTTTCATTCCGGACCCGCCTCAACGTGACGTTTGCCGAGGGTATTGCGAAAACTGTGCCAGTCCCGGCGATGAGTCCTACCGAATTGTTTTATATAGGTAATTTTAAATTGGTCGCGTCGGCGGCCGCTCGGGGGAGCAATTCTTGCCGGGTGCGTTAATGCGCTGTTAACGGCTATGGGCAGATTTTGCCGGGGTAGCAGCAAGTGGATTGAGTCTCCTGTGCGGATCGACGGCACCAATCGGACATCGGGCGTCAGCAAGGGCGGTTCTGCAGCGCGGAACAGTGGCGCTGCCTTCGTGCCAACCGGCCCCGAGGCTCCAGCACGCGCTGCGCCGGCTGCGCCGGTCGCCGGTGCGGCAGGGATCGATGCGATCCTCGCCTTGCAGGCAGTGGGCGGTCCGCTTGAGGGAAAGCGGAAGGCTGTGCGGCGCGGGAACTCCCTTCTCGATAGTCTGGACGAGATCAAGGCCGACCTGCTGATCGGGCGGATAAGTCTTGATCGCCTGGACCGGCTCGCTTCGATGCTCGGCGATATGCGGGAAGACGCCGTGCCGGGTCTTGACGCCGTGCTCGACGACATTGAATTGCGCGTCCGGGTGGAATTGGCAAAGTTCGGGCGCTTTCCGCAGGCCTGAGCCAATTCATCAAAATGTTGTCAAACCGGGCTATGCGGCTCACGTGCAAGCAAATTCCAATGTTAATGACGCTCGCATTGGGTGCTTGCCCGGCTTTGCGCACGCGCATATATAGGCCGCCTGAGGGGCGCATTGGAGTTGAGTCTGCTGATGTCTTCGGTTGCAGAAGTAATTGAATACCGGCCCAGTGACGACGAGCCGTTTATGAACCCGCGGCAGCGGGACTATTTCCGGGGCAAACTGAACACCTGGAAGGAAGATATTCTTCGCGAGAGCCGGGAGACTCTCGAGAATTTGCAGGAAGAATCGCAAAACCATCCGGACATGGCCGACCGGGCCAGCTCGGAAAGCGATCGCTCGCTGGAACTGCGGACGCGGGACCGGCAGCGCAAGCTGATTGCCAAGATCGATGCCGCGCTGAAGCGAATCGATGATGGCACCTACGGCTTTTGCGAGGAGACGGGGGAGCCGATCGGCATTGCGCGGCTCGATGCCCGCCCGATCGCAACCTTGAGCCTGGAAGCTCAGGAAATGCACGAGCGTCGTGAGAAGGTTTACCGCGACGAATAAATTGCCGGCAAAGACTAGGGCCCGCAGCGATGCGGGCCTTTTTGTCTGGCGGTGCATCCAAATGCTCAAAAGCCGAACACCGTAGTGAGGCTGGACTGGCCATTGCCGTTCTGGCTGCATTGGGCATCGGTGTTTTCGCCGAACTGGAACAGGCCGCAGCTGTTGTTGTTGCCGTTCTGGTGGATGGTGCCGGTGTGGCCGTCGCCTTCCTGAACGATGACGCCGTTATTGCCCGAGCCGTTCTGCGATCCGCCGGCCGAGTTGCCATTGCCGTGCTGGCTGATGTTGGCGCCGGTGGAGTTCATGCCATTGAAGAGCGAGAACATCGACAGGCCGAGGCCCAGGGCCTGTTGCTGGTCGGGGTCGGTGGGCGTGTAGCTGACGGAAACCTGGCCGCCGGCGGTGGCGGGAGCAGCGAGGCTCGCAACGCCGATGAGCGAAGCGGCAAGGGCGGCGGCGAAGGTCCTGGTGAACTTGTTGGTCATGGCGTCTCTCCTGTTTGGTTCTGGTCCGAGTGTGCTGGTGTTTCAGCCGATGGGGAGAGATTAGGAGAGAGCGGCTGAACCGATCCGGAGTGAGGTATTCAGAATTCGTTCACTGATTGGTTGGTGCGATGCCGACAAGCGAAAGGGGCCCCGGTAAGTCCGGAGCCCGCTCGAATTTGCGTTGCAGTTGACGCGCGCTGCGCATCGCTGGATTTTCGGGATCGGGCCACCTTCGCCCCTCAGGGGAGAAGGGAGAAAGGCAGCACCGCGCTAAGGGTCACAAACTAGCGCAGGTCCGCGAGGTCCTGATCGCAGTCGAGTTTCTGGCCGTTGGCTGTGACGTCGAGATCAACCTTGTAGTTCGAGCCGGTGTTGATCATCACCTGGCCCAGGGTGGTTTGCTCGTTGGCTGGAGCGGAGAAGTTGCCGCCCTGGCTGATGTTGGAATTGCCGCCGCCACCGGAGCTCTGAACCTTGAACTGGTACGAGCCTTCGAGCGGCACGGGGCTCAGGATAGAGCCCTGGATGAGCAGCATGCCGTTCTGGGTTGAGGTGAGCACGCCGCAGGTGCCTGAATTGCTGCCGGCATTGGCCATGCCGCTGGTGGCGGCGAGTGCTGCGAGGCCAAGGCCGAGCAGGGCGATGGAACTGAGCCGTTTGGTCTGGGTATTCATCTGATCCTCCTATTGTTTTGCCTAGGACGATTGGCCGGAAGGGGGCGCCCTTCCGGCCATATGATCGGGAAAAGCAGAGGGCTCAGGGGCACGCCTGGACGAAGGCGGTGACGTTGCCGGAGCCAGCCTGGTTGACGTTGGCGTTGCAGTTGTTGCCGACCTGCACGCCGGCAGCGACGTTGCCGTTTCCGTCCTGCGTCAGGACCGTGTTGTGATTGGAGCCGAACTGTCCGACGCCGGCGGCGTTGCCGTTGCCCTGCTGCCAGACATCGGCGCCATTGTTGAAACCGTCCTGGCCGACCGCGCCGACATTGCCGTTCCCGAACTGCTGCACGATGGCGTCGTTCCAGACGCCGTCCTGATCGACGCCGATGGTGTTGCCGGAGCCGATCTGCTGGCCGCCGACCTGGTTGCCCCAGCCCTGCTGGTGAACGAAGATGCCTGCGGCGGACGCCGGAGCGGCGGTCATTGCGAGAACGGCGGCGATGGCGGTGGTGATGACGATGGATTTCATTTTGGTCTCTCCTGTTTGGCTGCGCTCCCTCCGAGCGCTTCTTGCCGATGACTGTTGGTTTAGACAGGTGAGCCGGAACCGAGGCTGAACCCCTGATTCAGAAACCGTTCATCATCTACCTTTCTGCAGCTCTGCGAGATCGATGGTTCGATCGATGCCGATCTTTTCGAGGAAATCGGCGTCGTGGCTGACCACCAGCAGGGCGCCATCGTAGCCGCGCAGGTCCGCCTCCACCTGCTCGATGGCGTGGATATCGAGATGGTTGGTGGGTTCGTCCAGGATCAGCAGTTGGGGCGGGTTGTTGCCGCCGATGGTGCAGGCAAGGCCGGCGCGCAGGGTTTCCCCGCCGCTGAGGGTGCCGACTTCCTGCAGCGCGGCGTCGGCGCGGAACATGAAGCGGGCGAGGGCGGCGCGGCAGGTATTTTCGTCGGCCTGCGGATTGAGGTGGCGGAAATTCTCGCGGATGCTGAGGGTGGGATCGAGCAGGCTGACCGTTTGGTCCAGCAGGGCGTAGGGCACATGGATGCGGGCGGTGCCGCCGGTGGGCTGGAGGGCACCGGTGAGCAGCCGCAGCAGGGTGGTCTTGCCGGAACCGTTGGGGCCGACGATGGCCACACGCTCGGGACCGACCAGGCTGAAGGAGCGCGCCTGGATGATCGGGTGATCGCTGGCTGGCCCGCCGGTCAGATTGTCGGCTTGCAGCACGGTGCGGCCGGAGGGCAGGCCAGTGGGTGTCAGGGTTACCGAGAGCGGGGTGAGAATCTCGATCCGGGAGCGTGCTTCGCCCGCGGTTTCGGCTGCGTCGCTGCGCAGGCGATTGGCGAGACGGGCACCGCTGGCGCTGGTGTTTTCGGCGTTCTCCTTCATGCCGCCCAGCATGATCTTGGGAATGTCGCCCTTGGCGGCCTTGCGCTTGCCGGCGCCGTCCTTGCGCGCCTTGCGTTCGGCAACGGCCTGGACCTTGCGGTCGATCTCGGCGATGCGGCGTTCGGCGGTGGAAAGGTCATGCTCGGCGGCGGCGAGTTCGAGTGCCTTGCGTTCGGCGTAATGGTCCCAATTGCCGCCATAGCTGGTGGCGCCGAGCGTGGTGAGTTCGACGATGGCATCCATTTCGCGCAGCAGGGCGCGGTCGTGGCTGACGACGATGGCCGCGCCGCGCCAGCGATGGAGCAGATCGACGACAGTCTCGCGGCCCTCGGCGTCGAGATTGTTGGTGGGTTCGTCGAGCAGGATGATGTCGGGCCGATCAAGGATCAGGCGGGCGAGGGCAAGCCGGGTGCGCTGGCCGCCGCTGAGGGTGTCGATTGGCCGGTCGGGTTCGAACGGCGGCAGGCCCAGTTCGGCGAGGGTGGAGTCGATGTCACCCAGAAGGCTCCAGTCGGCTTCTGCAGCATCCTCGGCGGTACCCAGGCCCTGTTCGAGGCGGTCGAGGATGGTCAAAGCTTCCTGCACTCCCAGATGATCCGCCATGGTCTGCGCGCCGACTTGTACGGTCTGGTCGAGCATGCCAAGCGTTCCGGTGATCGTAACCGATCCGGAGGCAGGTGGGATAATTCCGGCGATGATGCGGAGCAGGGTGGATTTGCCCGTGCCGTTACGGCCGATCAGACCGGTCCGTTCGCTGCCGAACGAGAGATCGAGATCGGTAAAAAGCGGCTGGTTATCGGGGGTCGAATAGCTGAGCTGATGCAGGGTGACGGTGGAAGGCATGGGCGGATTCCAGGTGAGCGATGCGGGCGAGGCAGTCGTTCAGGGTGGAGTCCATGAGTACCGTCCGGTCAGTGCTGCGGATGGGGAGGAAGATAGGGATGGGGGTGGGGATGTCAAGGTTTCAGACTTCGGCGATGCCCCTTGAAAGCAGCTACTGTCCGAAACCACGGTCGCTTCCCTCGGACTTGATCCGAGGGTCACTATCAGACCGGCACAGGCGGAAAATGGTCCTCGGATCAAGTCCGAGGACAACGCGGTGTGTGGGGGTGGCTGGAGTTCAGTTAAGCCAAATATCGCTGCTTCAGATGGGCCTTGAAGTAGTCGGCGTTGAGGGGTTCGCCGGTGGCTCGGGTGATGAGGTCGGGGGTGGACCAGCGGGAGCCCTGGGACCAGATGTTGTCGGCGCGCCATTGGTTGATGCTGGTGAAATCGCCCTTGCTTATGTCGTTGCGGATGTTGGGCTGGGCTTTTTCGAGGGTAGCCCATTGCTGGGCGGCGATCATGGCGCCCAGGGTGTAGCTGGGGAAATAGCCGAAGGCGCCGCTGGGCCAGTGGACGTCCTGCATGGGGCCGTCCTTGGGGTCGTTGATGGTGGAGAGGCCCAGATATTCGGTCATCTTGGCGTCCCAGGCTTCGGGGATCTGGCTGGCTTCGAGCTTGCCGTTGACGAGGTCCTGTTCCAGTTCGTAGCGCAGGATTACGTGGAGCGGGTAGGTGACCTCGTCGGCATCGACGCGGATATAGCCGCGCTGGACGAAGTTCACTTCGTTGAGCACATCGGCCACATCCCAGCCGGGGATGGCGTCTTCGCCCAGGTGCAAGTGGACGAGTGGCAGCATGAATTCCCAGAATTCGGGGCTGCGCGAGAGCTGCATTTCAACGAACAGGGATTGGGATTCGTGGATGCCCATGCCGCGTGCCTTGCCGAGTGGCCAGTGCGACCAGTCCTTGGGCAGGCCCTGTTCGTAGAGGGCGTGGCCGGTTTCGTGCAGCACGCCCATGAGCGAGGACAGGAATTCATCGGTGCGATAGCGCGTGGTCATGCGCACATCGGTCGGCACGCCGCCGCAGAAGGGATGGTGCGACACGGCTAGCGAGCCGTGGGTGAAATCGAAGCCGACGGCACGCATGGCGGCGAGGCCAAGCTCGCGCTGCTTCTCGATGGGGTAAGGGCCGTTGAGGGTTTTCCGCGGACGGGTGGCGAGGCGCTGCTCCTGTGCGTCGAGCGCCTGGGGCACGAAGCTTTTGAGGAAGGTTTTGAGGTCGCCGAAGACGGTGTTCAGTTCGGCGGTGCGGTTGCCGGGATCGTATTGCTCCATGAGGGCGTCGTAGGGCGCAAGGTTGAGGGCTTCGGCGCGTAGCTGGGCTTCTTCGCGGACCAAGGCGACGACGCCTTCGAGGGCTGGCAGGAAGCTGTCCCAGTCATTCTTGGCGCGCAGGTCGCGCCAGAGCTGTTCGGAGCGCATGCTGGCGGCGGTGCGGCGTTCGACGAACTCGGTGGGCAGGCACGTGGCGTTGATATATTGGCGCTTGAACTCGGCCAGGGCGAGTTTTTGGTCTTCGGTTTCAGGACGGGCGGCTTCGATCCATTCGGCGATCTCGGGAGCGGTGGCCTGGGCATGGTACATGCCGGCCAGGTTCGACATGGCCTCGGCGCGCTTTTCGCCGCCGCCGACGGCCATGTGGGTGGCTTCATCGGCACCCAGTATGGAAAGGGCATGTTCGAGGGCTTCGAGCTTGCGGCCGAGTTGATCGAGTCTTTCGAATGACATGGTGGGCTCCGATTTGTGGCCGTGAGGTTTTTCACAAGGCGGGGCAGAGGGCAAGGCGTGCGGAAGCGCCGCCCCTTGTGCGGTGATATCAGCGAGCAAATGGCGAGGCGCTGCCTCGGAGTAGTTTTGTGTAGTGAGACAGAGCCTCGCCACTCGCGATGGGATTTTTGGTTTATCCCGGCGAGACTCTGGACGAGGAGCGTCAATAGCCCCCACGACACTTCCGCCGTCCTACGAGGATCGCGACATCCCCGCCCCATCTGCCCCTTCACAAGCCGGTTCGCGCGACCCGCTGGTTAGTGAAGGCAGTGGGGGGAGGATAGCGCAGGGGGATGGTGGGGGGAGAAGGGGGAGAAGGTTGGGAGATTTTGGTTCCTACTCCCACAAACACCGTGCTTCCCTCGGGCTTGAGCCGAGAGGCTCTCGTTGCTTGTGCCGTGGGGAGAGTGGCCCTCGGGTCGAGCCCGAGGGAACGTGGTGGGTGGGTGAGGTGGTGCCCCACACGCTGGATCGTCATCCTCGGGCTTGACCCGAGGAGACTGCACTTGCGGTGGGTTGGCAAAGTGCAGAGCCCTCGGGTCGAGCCCGAGGGTGACGATTTGTGGGTGGGTGGGGTTGCGGATGGCCCCCGCTACCACCCACTGCGTCATTCCCGCGAAAGCGGGAAGGTGGACTCACGTTTGAAGTGCAACACGGTTAGAGAAGCTGGAGAAGACCTCATTTGGGGTTTGGAAGTCGAGACATTTTCGCGGGGTGTTGTTGTAGAGGGCGACAATGGTTTGCAGGTGCTCGTCGGTGATGGTTGCCAGGTCGGATTTTCGCGGCAGCCTGC
>NZ_PYVW01000017.1 GCF_003056355.1 Devosia naphthalenivorans | reverse complement strand
TTTTTGGCCAAGTCCAACCCAATGATGCTAACCTCGTTCATGGACGCCTCCTCTGTAGCGGTTCTCGACACCGCAACTCTGGCACATAAATGCCGTCGGGGGGCGTCCACCCCATCGGCGTCGGATAGGGCCCCCTATCGGCGTCCAACCTTTTGGAAGCCGGTTACTCCGAAAACCTGGGCCTCATTCCACGCCTAATCACATGCAACAGGGGTCAACGATTTATGCCCTTCGGCCTGAGTTCTCCGAACATGATGATTGTTTGGGACCTACTCGGC
The DNA here is from genome assembly GCF_003056355.1 of Devosia naphthalenivorans. GTDB lineage: Bacteria > Pseudomonadota > Alphaproteobacteria > Rhizobiales > Devosiaceae > Devosia > Devosia naphthalenivorans. The sequence goes on along the minus strand of NZ_PYVW01000017.1, from coordinate 109,518 downwards.
TTTGGCATGACCGACATCAGTGCACCAGCAAGCTGGCTGATACGAGCCGAGCTCGAGGGAAGATGCGTTTTCGAGATTGCCGGCGGCACCACCAGCAGCGTTAAGTAATGGCCGCTGCTTTCGGGAACGGCCATCGTAATACCGAGCGGCGGAATGGGGGTCGATCGCAGACCGGCACCTCGGAAGTGGCTGGCGGACTGAACAGCTTCCAAGGAATACGGCTAGATACACAACATTCGTTCGAACGCCGGAAGGAGCTAGAGATGACTATCACAAAAGAGAATGTGGAGGAGTTTTTTTATCGATATGCCATGTCCTTCAAGGATGGCTTGGAGGGCTCGCTGGATATGGAAGCTCTCCGCTCCCTCTACTCTTCCCACTTCATTGCCGCGGGGCCTCAAGGGGTCATGACAGGCGACAACGATCATGCCTTCGGCGAAAAGGTATCGAAAGGGTATGAACAATATCGCCAGATCGGAACAAAGGCGATGACCGTCACCGCGGTCGAGGTGCATCCAATCGACCAGACGCACTGTCTCGCTCACGTAGGCTGGAATAGTGAGTTCGAGAAGGATGGCAGGCGTATCGATGTCCCGTTCACCAACGCCTATCTCCTTGAGCAGAACCACGGCAAGCTGAAGGTGTTTGGCTGGATCACTGGCGATGAAGTCCAAGTGCTCAAGGACAAGGGGCTGATGTGACACCCGGGTGGCCGACTGCGTCGCAAGCTCCGTGCCCCAAGCTCTGGAGTACACGGAACACAGCACCTTGGAGTGCCGCGACATCCAAGAACTCACGCCGTACTTTTGCTGTGACCGAGGAAGCCTACAAAGCCGAGTCGCCGTGTGGCCGCCGCAACCCGGTTCCCATTACGTGGAAGGGCAATGGGTTGCTTGGCTGACGGCCAACACCGCCTAGAGTGGGGGCCGGAGTGAACCAATTGGCACTCCCACTAGCCCAGATCTCATGCCTGCGCAGGCTATTCCGGCCTGTCAGGCAATGAGTCCGGTTTGCCTCGGTTCCCGCACGCGACCCAGAGGGTCCGTCAGTGCGCCATTCAAAGAATACCCAATCCTTGTACCCGATAGGTGTGAGTTTCCTTGGCCGGTCCACGCACCGAAATGTATTCGCCGAGCACGAACGACTCGTCGCCTAGGTGGATGCCCCATTGATCCTTGAAATTAGCATTGTCGTCGTAGTCGAATTCCCATCGGCCTCCGGGTCCGTGCCGGATAAGACCCGTCGTGGTCTCGCCGTTCCGCTTGAACTTGCGAACCACGCATTGGTCGCGACTGCGACGCCAGGCTTTTGGGTCGATGCGCCCGCTTTCGTCCAGCGGGACAAACAGGTCGTAGCCTGTCGCCTGGTCCCCCTCAGGATGCGCGGCCTCGCGAGCGAGTTCGAGTCGGATATGCGTCATCTTCGGCATTGATCGCTCCTTTATGGCCGCCCCACCGGCGCCTTCACTTCAAACGACTGGGGAACATCTGATTTACCCTGACGCCGCCCAGATTTTCCATTTGCGGCAAGCGGCCAAGGGATAAACCAGGCTCTCAACGAGAAGCCTATGTTCTCGTCGCCAGCCTAAGGCTTGCACCAAGCCCCACCTTGACCTCGATCAAGTCCACTCAGCGTCTGCAGACGGCCTCGAGGCCCGGGCGATCCAAGATCTCGATGGAGTGAATGTCCGGCACGTGGACGAACCCTTGGTCCCGAAACCGGCGAAGGATGCGGGAAACGGTTTCAAAGCTCACTCCGAGGTAGTCGGCGATGTCACTGCGAGTCATCGGCAGTTCGACTTGGCTGACGCCCCCTTGCCGGTCCGCCAAGTCGCACAAGAATGCAGCCAGCCGCTCATCGACGATTGTCTTGCCGAGGACGAGCAGATGCTCCTGAAACCGGGTAAGATTCTGGATCACCAAAGGGAAGAGCTTGGCGCAAGCTTCCGCGTCACGCGAGGGCCGTAGCACACGAATCCCGGAGTAGCCTACAGCCTCGGCAAAGAAACGGTGCTCCGATTCGCTTTCCCATCCGAATATGTCGCCGGCGTAGGAAAACCCGCAGACCTGCCGCCTGCCCTCCCTGGTGAAGCGACCGATGCGCACACAACCAAACTCCACCATATAGAGCGAGCCGGCAGGCTCACCCTCGCCGTAGATCTCCGACCCGTCGTGATAGATCGAACGCGCATCCTGTGCCGCACCGACCAGATACATCGGAATGCCGGGCGTCCCGGCGATCGGCCGGTTTAGAGTAGGTTGGAAGGTCATCCGCTTTCTCCCTGAACTCACGGGAGTAGAAATAGCCTACGACCAACCGACGCAAAACTCGGGTCAACGACATTGTAGAACTACTACGTAGCGGGTCCGACAGCTCCCTCCAGCGTGTCGCTCAACCTTTTCCCGAGATGTGATTTTTCCAGCCAGTACCATTGCGAGGGGCAATCTGACGGACGGGATCTGGCCGACAAGACAATTACCGGCATAACAGGAACGCCACGGGTCTGCTTGCACCGGGAGAGGGAATCTTCGTCGACTATTACGGCAGCGGTTTCATGTCGGCGAGAATTGGTGGGATCATCGACAACGGGTTGGTAGCCATGTGCCAACACCAAGAATGCCACTGAACTGTACAGGTCCGTGTCGGGAATTTCGATGAGTATCCGGAGCTTGGGCATTCAACGCTCATCCCGACTACAGTTCGCGACAAGCTAACCGCTGCTCAGGATCACGCTTTGATGACGATCAAGCCGAGGTGTCCCCGTCACCAAGGAGGCCTGCGGACAATGCCATTCGGACCAACTCGGGGAGCGACTTTGCATGCAACTTAGCCATGACGTTCGCCCTGTATACCTCGACGGTACGGGGACTGAGATCCTGCTCGTGAGCGATGGTCTTGTTTGCTTTTCCAGCGACCACGCCATTGAAGACCTGCCGCTCTCTAGCCGACAGGCTGCTTAACCGGTCGAGAATTAGCTCTTGTTCACGGTCATTCTCTCTCGCGTCCCTTGCTCTGGAAGCCAAGTTCTTGAGCGCGTCGAGGAGGACCGCAGCCGCGAACGGCTTTTCGATGAAATCCGAGGCACCCACCTTCATCGCGTTCACGGCCATGGCTACGTCACCATGCCCGGTCACCACGATGGAGGGCAGCATGGTGCCGCTTTCGCTCAACTGCTTCAGCAGCGCAACTCCGTCCATCCTGGGCATGCGCAAGTCCGTGATGAGACAATGCCCTGGGGGGTACGGATGAGATGCGAGGAACGCCTCCGCCGAGTCGTGGACCCGCACCGCGTATCCTGCAGACGAAACCAAGAAGGACATTGATTGCCGGATTGAAGCTTCATCATCGACGATGTGAACGGTTACGCTGCTCGTCATGGTCAGAACCTCTCCTCTTGGATCGGGAGCGTGAAACCGAAGGTGGTGCCACCCGACGGCCTTGCAGTTGCCCAGATCTCCCCACCATGCGCCTCGATGATGCGCTTGGAGATCGACAATCCAATACCCATGCCGCTTGGTTTGCCAGAGACGAAGGGCTGAAAAAGGCGTTCTGAAACTTCCGCGGGGATGCCCACACCCGTATCGCTGATCTCGATCACGGCAGTTGCGCCGACGCGCTTGGTCGAGATGTTCAGCATCTTGTCCTGGCTAGTTCTCATCGCCTCTACGGCATTGCGGATCAAGTTCACCACCACTTGCTGGATCTGAACCCGATTGGCCAGCACCGGTGGAGTTTCACTCACATAGTAGAATATCCTGAGCCCCTTTTCCCGCGTTCCCACCAAGGCTAGCGCGCTTGCCTCCTCCACCAGGCTCCTGAGGTCGGTAAAGTACTTTTCGGTATCCCCTCGGGTCACGAATTCCCGGAGGTGCCGGATGATGTCACCGGCACGAAGTGTCTGCAGGGCTGCCTCCTCCAATGCCTGCTGCACTTCGGCGATCCGCGGCCCCGGGATTTGCTCCAAAATCAGCTGAGAGCCGTAGATATAGTTCGCGATGGTCGCCAGCGGTTGGTTCAACTCGTGTGCAAGGGTCGACGCCATCTCACCTAGTTCGTTGTATCGAGCAAGGCGGGCGACCTCGTCCTGGGATTCTTGTAGGCGCGCGAGGCTGTCCTCGATGGCAGTGAGGTCGCGGACGAAACCAACGAAGTGGCGCCTGCCCTCGATCACCATTTCGCCAACAGCCAGCTTCATAGGAAAGGTGGTACCATCCCTGCGTGCCCCAACGACCACTCGGTCGGTCCCCATGATGCGCCGCTCACCTGTCTTCAGATAGTGATCCAAGTAGCCGTCGTGCTTGTGTCGATAAGGCTCGGGTATGAGCATCGACACGTTGCGGCCCAACACGTCGGCAGCGGAATATCCGAACTGTCGTTCGGCGGCGGGGTTGAAGGCCCTGATGGCTCCATCCGCCTCAATGACCACGACTGCGTCGAGTGCGGTATCGAGCAGGGTTGCCAATTCCCGGCTCCGTTCCAACAGATCGCGTGCGGTTCGTTGCTCCTGCTGGCGCGCCGCGTGCAGTTGCTTTCCTCCCCAGGCCAAGGTCACTCCCAATGCGCCGAACAGCCCCAAGTTCGCGTATAAGGCGCCAACGGGATAATTATCGCGGAGGATCCCGAAAATAAAAGCTAGCGACAGCAGCGTAGCGACTATGCCCGGCGTGAAGCCGCCAAGCACGGCTGCACAGAGCACTGCAGGGATGAAAATCGATGCCACGATGAACACATCGAAAAACACGTCGATGAAGCGTAAAGTCAGATAGGCCAGCAGTACAAGCCCGCCAGCTACGAAGTACCGTTTTGCTTCCGACTGGATACGTACTTGCATTGCCCGGGCCGCCCCGCCCGGCATGAGAGTAGGACCCTTGTCCTTGCTGGGCAAGGTGTCCCCTTCACCTGGACATAAGCACCGGAACTTCGCACTTGCTCAGCAACGCCCTTGTCACGCCACCAAGAAGGCGCTGCTGCAGCCGTGAATGGCCGTAGGCTCCCGCGACAACAAGGTCCGGTCCGGAAGACGCGATCTCGTTAAGCAAGGCGTCTGCAGCAGAATGCCAGCCAGCTAGTTCCTTGATTTCGGCTTTGATGCCGTGGCGGCTGAGGTATCGACCGATGTCGGCACCCGATGCCGTGTTGGATGCCTGTTCAGCTTCATCGGTCACGATGGCGAGGGTGACCCGCTTTGCTTTCTTGAGGAATGGGATGGCGTCCTTGATTGCCCGGGCAGCCTCTCTGCGCGTCTTCCAGGCGACAAGGACGCTTCCGATCTCGGCCAGCGTAGGCTTCTTCGGGGGCAAGAACAGGCATGGTCCCCCGCTGCCGAACAGCACAGCTTCTTCAACCCGGTAATCGCCTCCGGGATCCCCATGGGGCCGGGTTGCGACGAAGAGATCGGATGCCCGGGCCTCCGTGGCGAGAGCATCGCCGATCGTGCCCCTCGTCCCTGAAATGATACGAAGGTCATTGGCAACAGCGAAACGTTCGAACCGAGCGGACAACACACTCTTGTGCTGTCGCGTCATGGATGCAGATTCATCGACCATGCTTTGGAGAACATCGGCGTACATCGGGTCGGGAACGGCGAGCAGCTCCGGTTCCAAGTGCACCAGCAGTCCGGTGAGATGAGCACCGAATATGCCGGCGAGCGCATCTGCAAAGCAGAGCCGCACTTCATCCTCTTGGGAACCGGTCAGGTGAACGACGATATCCTTGATCATGGTGCGTTATTCCCAGGTTGCTGGCGCTCGTCTTGCTCGGGACCGTCGTAGGTCACGTCCACTTGCACTTTTGCGAGCAGACCTGCGAGGGCAGCCAGAAGCACGAGCCAAGGCGCCGTCAGCACGAAGACCCCACCCACGATTGCGCCTGCAGTCAGGGGAATGGATACATAGACTTCGCCGGTTTCGGAGCGGATAGTGAGCGTCCGCACATTGCCTTGCGCCAACAGCTCCCGGATCTTCTCGGGCAGCAGGTGTCCGGGGAGTTGGAGGCTTTCCGTGGGGTCTGCGTCAGGTCGGCGTTCATGTGTCATGTGATGTCTCCTTCTTCGGAAACCTTCGCATAGACAGCAAACCCACGCCTTGATCCGCGTCAAGACTCGACACCAAGTAAGCCGAGTACTCTCGGCTCCTGACCGGGAATGTGATCCTGCCGCAGCTCCGGGCTGGGGGCAGTTGACCGGCATCAAGGAACCGGACGGCGCGCTTCGCTATGAACGTCTCATCGGCAATGGAGAAAAATCATGGATCAGGACTTCAAGGACAAGGTTGCTCTGGTGACCGGTGGAGGCTCCGGCATCGGTGCGGCAATCGCCGAGCGGCTCGCGGAAAGGGGCGCTTCGGTGATGGTTGCGGACCTGAACCTGGAAGCCGCGGAAGAAGTTGTGAGATCGGTTGTTGCAGCGGGCGGCAAGGCGTCGGCCTGTGTCGCTGACGTGAGTTCGGCGATCGAGGTCGAGGCAATGGTCGAAAGTGTTCGTAGCACCTTCGGAGCTCTCCACTTCGCGGTGAACAATGCCGGCATCGCAGGACCGGCAGCGCCGACCGGAGAGTATCCACTGGACGGCTGGACCAAGGTCATCGACACAAACCTCAACAGCGTGTTCTACGGTCTGCGCTACCAACTGCCGGCGATCCAGCAAGCCGGCGGCGGCGCGATCGTGAACATGGCATCGATCCTGGGCACGGTAGGCTTTGCCAGTTCCTCCGCCTACGTGGCGGCCAAGCACGGGGTGGTCGGGCTCACCAAGGCAGCGGCTGTGGAATATGCAAAGCACAGGGTAAGGGTCAACTCGATCGGGCCCGGGTTCATCGACACCCCCCTGCTCTCCAAGAACCTGGACGACCAGACACTTGCCCACATACGCGGCCTTCATCCAATCGGGAGGCTCGGGACATCGGATGAGGTGGCGGCCCTGACCTTGTTCCTCCTGTCACCTGCAGCAAGCTTCATCACCGGCAGCTATCACCTGGTCGATGGCGGCTACACTGCCGTCTGAGAGCGAACACTGGGTCGGCAAGGAGATATGGGCAGGATCGGCGGCCTCCCGACCTTCCCTCCTGCCCCACCCTTTCATTCTTGCTCAAGTGCCCGCTTCAGCTTCCGGACGATAATGCCGCGTGTGCGCTCGTCAGCAGCCTTTGACAAAGCGTCACTGATGTCGAGCAGCAGGTCCGCCTCGTCATTGCTGCTGTCGGGTTGCCCGGCATGTACCTGCACCAGCCGCGGTTCGTCATCGGAATCGATCTCGATCGCTCGGCCATTCTGCAAGAGGAACGCCTGATCCAGTTCGGGAACCATGATCTGGTCGGTTGCGAGCATCCTTCCAAATCGCTCACGCAGGGCAGAGAGGTTGGGAGCTTCCCCATGGACAAGGAATACGGTGCCGTTGACGGGTTTGCGGCTTCGAAGCCATGCTTCCAACTCAGTTGCGTCGGCGTGTCCCGAATACACATCCAGCGATCGTATGGCAGCGGCGACCGAAATCTCTTCGCCATGGATCCTGACGGAAGTAGCGCCATCCAGTAGAACGCGGCCCAGGGTGCCCGCCGCCTGGAATCCAACCAGCAGCACCGTTCCCTCCGGGCGCCACAACCAGTTCTTCAACCTGTGCCTTATTCTGCCGGCATCGCACATCCCGCTGGCCGAAATCACCACGTGAAAGCCGCTACGCTGATCCAACATCTTGCTTTGCTCGACAGTCTCCGTAATCGTGAGATGGGGTGAGTTCAGCGCCCGCAACAGCTCGGCGCCGTGTTCCAGCTCTTCGGCATGGTGTTTGAAGACTTGGGTTGCCCTTGTCGCCAAAGGTGAATCGATCACTATCGGGAAGGCTGGGACCCTGCCCTCCTCCATCAAGCCCACAAGATCGACCAGGACCTCTTGGGTGCGCTCCACGGCGAACGACGGGATCAGCAGTGCCCCACCTCTTGCAGCCGCGTCGACCACCTGTTGTTGCAGGAGATCCCTTCGGCTCCCGGCGTGCTCCAATGGCCGCTCGACAGCCCCGTAGGTGGATTCGCATACGACATAATCCACCCCTTCCGGTCCCTCGGGATCCCACTGCAGCAGCTTCCCCATCGGCCCGATGTCTCCCGAGAACAGTATGCGAGTAGCGGACCGGTCCTCCCCGGACACCTCCATTTCGATCGAAGCAGATCCGAGTAGGTGTCCCGCATTCCAGTATCGAACACGTATTCCGTCGGCGACAGCGACCCATTCCCCGTAGTTCACCCTCGAGAAGCTCTGAAGGCAGGCGTACGCATCTTCGACCGAGTAGACCGGCTCCGGCGGTTGACGGTTCCGGCGACGTTCCCGCTTACTCCGCCGCTCCGCCTCTTGCTCTTGTATGTGACCGGAGTCCGGCAACATGACAGAGCATAGATCCACCGTCGCCTGGGTCGCGTGGATCTTGCCCCTAAACCCCTGCCGCACCAGTTTCGGTAGCAGACCGCTGTGATCGATATGCGCGTGGGTCAGCACAACCGCGTCGATCGTTGCGGGGCCAAAGGGGAAATCCCTCGAGTTCAAGGCTCGCTCGCTGTTCGACCCCTGGAACATGCCGCAATCCACCAGCACGGTGGACCGGCTTGCCTGCACCATGAAGCAAGATCCGGTAACACCTTGTGACGCGCCCAAGAACTTAAGTGTGAGTTGTTCCATTCCGTTCCAACTTCCCTGCAAGAGATGCCACACTGGCTATCAGGAACCGCATCCCGCCTATCGATTAAGATCAAACGGGAGGCGGGCAACAAACGACATCCTCCAGCCAGCACCGAGGATGTCGTTCCGTCGGGCATGTTCCTCCAGGAGACGGCGCCCTGTGCCAGGAATTATTGTCGCTGTCGAAAGCGCGACGCTGACAACGCCATGCTCGCCCAGATTCCTGGTCTATGCCGTCAAGGGCTGAAGTGGCTACCTAGGAAGTAGGGCCATACGATTAGTCCCAGCAAGCCGTGCCAAACCCCCTGGTGAAGATAGCCGATAGTAAACAACCACCCAGCGAACCAGAGTGCACCAAGTGAAGTATGCTGCGTGATCTGGATGCGTTCCAAAGCGAGTTCTCCTGCTTGCCCAACTACATCCTCGCCAAAGGTTCGCAGCCCGCCTTGATCAGCGTCAAAGATCTGATCTTTGATCCCGTTAAAGTGCCGCTGGCTTGCCCCGCTCCTGTTGAGATGGGCCTTGGAGACATCACGATGCTTACCGACGCCTTCGTTCCGATGTTGACCTACCCCGAACAAGCAAGCGCAAAAGAGCTGCCGGCGCTTAGCTCGCTGCTCGACAGCTTCGCTACTCACGTTACCTATTGCGCTGTAGAAATCGATGTGCCCGATCTTGCAGATCGTTGGGGATCGTCCCTCATGGCTTTGCCGCAGATGATGGCGGAAGTGGAGGGTCGCAGCCGCCGATGCGCAGCCGATCTCCTGCACCACGCGTCGATGCTGGAGAGCAGGCTCCAAGCCCATAGTTTCACCATCCGTGCAGCATTCGCCGATCCCGGACCTGCTATCGCCAAGCAGGCTCGACATCATGATCTCTCAGTGTTCGCCATGCGCGATCGCAGCGCCGACCACCAAGGTATTGCCGAGAACCTGATCTTCGGTGCGGGCCGCCCCCTGATCGTCGTGCCCGAACGAGGCGGGTACTCGACCGGAGTTACCAAGATTGCCATAGCCTGGGACGGCAGCCCGACCGCTTACCGCGCCATTTTCGACGCGATACCCTTGATCGCCAATGCCTTGGAAGTAACCGTTCTTACCGCGAGTGAAGACAAGAAGGTGCCTCAGGCGTCTACCGACGCCTTGCTGGGGTATTTGGCCCGCCACGGAGCCAAGCCAAGCCTGCGAGAAGTCGTTTCGAGCAAAGCGGGAATCGGCGAGGACCTGCAGCTGTCCGCAGCGTTGGTCGACGCCGACATGCTGGTGATGGGTGCGTACGGGCACAGCCGCCTGCGAGAGTTTGTCCTAGGCGGCGCGACGGCGGCTGTCTTGTTAAACCCTAAGATGCCTGTTTTTCTGTCACGGTAGTCATTTAAGGCTTCAACTGCCCACAGGGGCTTAACCCCGATCGACGGCAGGCACTCCGAGTGGTTCATAGGAAACCACCGTTCCGTGCCAGTAGGTGAATAGGCCATCTGGTAGAAGCCATCCCACCTCGCCATACGTCGGAATCCTGTATCGTCCGACGTTCTGGTAGTTCCCGTAGAAGCCGTGCCATGGCGTGGGCCTTGTTCCGCCCCCTTCGATCGTCATGGGGCGGTCGTCAGCCTCCATTCGGACAATATCCCCAGCCCCGTCGAAATAGAACCTGACTGTCGCAGATCCACTTACCCCGGTTCCGGTGACTTCAACGGTGTTCTTGTCGAGCTCTCGCCATTCCAGTGAAGCATTGTTCAGGATGGCGTCGGGGTACACGGGAAGCTCTGACAGGTACCGCATCATCTCGCCCTTGTCGAAGTCAGGCCCAGTGCCTCCAGATACCGGCAATGCACCGAACAGGCGGACCGCAAGGATGCCTTTCTCCTGAACATAGGCGTCCAACACTGCCACGGGAAAGACCCCCATTCGCGCCTGTGCATACCAAACGAGTCCCGAGACCGAGGTGTGTGTCCACTGGTCCGCCAGCAACGGCATCTCCTCGCCGTCTGCCTTGGACATGAGCGTAGCCTTGTGTCGAGCATGGATAATCGTCGGAGCACCCAACTGACCGCCAGCTTTCAGAGCAAAGTTGCGAACGGTATCTGGGAGGCTGGGTTTGGCGTCCGATGGGATATGGGCGAATAGCTCAAGCCGAAGCCGCTGAACATCGCCGTCAAAACGCGCCGCCGAGTACCTCAAGTAGACGAAAGCGGCCACAGCTACTGCGACGATGAGTGCCGATAAGACTATCATCATGCTTCATGGATGTTCCAAGTTCCGATGACCGTCTCATGTCACCGAAATGCAGGGAGCGCTTTGACGCGGATCAAGGCACGACCCTGCTATCCGTTACAAGCTGATCACGACGCTCGCTTCTGCTTCGTTTCGTTCGTGTAGGTGATCCGGAAGATCACCGTGGACATATTGCTAGTCTATGACAGCATCTTCGGTTGCACTGCCGAGGTCGCGAACATCATCGCGGATGAGCTCCGGTCGATTGGACACCATGTGGTCATGCAGGAAGTTCACGAGGCACACAGAACTGCGCTGGTTCGCCATGACCTCGCGATAGTGGGCTCTCCCACCCGAGGATTTCTCCCAACGCGGGGAATGCGAGAATTTACAGCCAGTCTGCCGCGTCCTGATCGCCCTATCCCGTGCTGCCCTGGAGCTGTTCTGATTGCGGGTGTGGCCGGGCTTGCCGCCGGCGCCATGTCCATGGCTGCCGGCGAGTATGTCTCGGTCAGTTCCCAGTCCGATGTCGAGCGGGCGGACATGCTGCGGGAAAAGGGGGCATTGATCGATACGCCAGCTGAAGAGGAAACGGAATTGGCTTCTATCTACGAATCGCGTGGGCTTACCCCACCGACGGCAGCATTAGTTGCCAGGGAAATGACCCGGAACAATGCCTTGGAAGCGCATGTCAGGGACGAACTTGGCCTGTTTGAAATCCACAGCGCCAATCCGCTCCAGGCACCAGGCAGCACTGGCCTCAGGTGTGACCTTCTCAGTCGCCGCCGCATTACCGTTGATCGCCTCCGTACTGGCCCCATCCGGCATGATCATACCGGTAGTCGTCGTAACCACCCTTGTCTGCCTTGCTGGATTTGGGGGCTCTTTGGCGCTCAGGCGGGCGGTGCACCCAAACTGCGACCAACCGCACGTGTGTTGTTCTGGGGAGCAGCCGCAATGGCTATCACTGCAGTAATCGGTCGCCTGTTCGGCGTTGATGTCTAGCACGGAGACGAAAGCGCCTGAGGTTGGATGCGCAAGGCCCTCAAGGCGTTCAGAATGACGGCCACGTCGATGGCCTCCTGCAGCAGCGCCCCTTGCACGGGTGTTAGGTAACCCAGGGCCGCGGCCATCATTCCAGCGACTGATAGGCCAATGCCGGCGGCAACGCTCTGGAGCGCAATTCGCCGCGCTCCCTGCGCTATCTCGATCCCTGGCAACAGCCGATCCAGGTGGTCGACCAGCAGAACCACATCCGCGGCCTCCGCAGAAGCAGCCGAACCGCGGGCTCCCATCGCCACCCCCACATCCGCAGCCGCCAGAGCCGGCGCATCGTTGACACCATCGCCCACCATCATCACAGGGGCATGGCTTTCCCGTTCGTCCAAGACCAGTTGCACCTTCTGATCCGGGGTCATCTCGGAGTGGACGGCATCCAGACCCAATCCTACCGTGATGGCTTGGGCCACCGCATGGCGGTCTCCGGTCGCCAGCATGATCCTGTCTATGCCCAGTTTCCGAAGTCCCGCTAGCAGTCGAGCGGCTCCCGAACGCAATGCGTCGGCCATGATGATATGGCCCACGAGCTTTCCGTCGACCGCCACCGACACCAGCGCGGAGCCTGCTTCGAGAATACCGGGCTCCGGAACGGTCGCGCCGAGCATCCCGGCAACGAAGCTCGCGCCTCCCACCACCACATCACGGCCATCGACCACTCCCACGAGGCCTTCTCCGGCAATCTCAACCACCTGCTCCGGGATCTGTAGTGCCCTGCCCCGTTCACGTGCCGAACTGACGATAGCAAGGGCCATCGGGTGTTTTGACGCTTGCTCGAGCGAGGCTGCGAAGAACAGGAGCTGGTCCTGGCTCACGCTGTCGAGGGTTTCGATGGAAACGATCTGCGGGCGTCCGTCGGTCAGGGTCCCGGTCTTGTCCAGCACCAATGTTCGGACTCCGGCTAGTGACTCGAGGGGCCGCGCGCCCTTGATCAGGACGCCGAATTGCGCGGCGCGGGACAAGCCGGCAACGAGGGCGACCGGCACGGCCAAGATCAACGGACAAGGGGTGGCGACCACGAGTACCGCGACGGCGCGAATTGGATCGCCGGTAAACCACCAAGCCGACACCGCCAGCACCATGGTAATGAGGAGGAAGAGCAGCGAATAACGGTCAGCAAGCCGGGCCATGGGCGCCTTTGAGGCCTGCGCCGCTTCAACCAACCGCACGATCCCGGAATAGGTGCTTTCCGAGGCACGTCTGGTGACGCGAAGGTCGAAGGCCTCGCCCGCATTGGTCGATCCGCTCATCACGTCCCGGCCACGGCTAAGCCGTACCGGCATGGACTCCCCCGTTAGCGCCGACTGATCCAGTATAGCCCTCTCGCCCTCCACCGCTCCGTCTACGGGCGCCACATCTCCCTGGCGGATGAGAAGCAGGTCATCAGGTTCGATATCTTCAAGTGGAACATCCTCGAGCTTCCCGTCCCGATGCCGGGTGGCGGTCCGGGGCACGCGGGACAGGAGCTGGCTCATCTCTCGACGGGCTCGGCCCTCGGCGAAACTCTCGAGGAAGGTCCCGCCAGAATACATCAGGGCAACCACTGCCGCCGCCAGGGTCTCACCAAAGAGCAACGCCGCCGACATGGAAAGGGCGGCCACGATGTCGAGCCCAACTTCGCCCTTGGCGAGGCTGCGAACAATTTCGACAATCAGTGCCGCGAGTACGGGAAAGACCCCGATGGACCATGCGAACGTGGCTAGTTCGTTTTCGGCAGCCAACATCAGACCGAGCCCTGCCACCAGTCCCACCAGCGCCACGATCAGAAGGGCGACGTTCAAGCGGGCTTGCAGAGAAGGAGGCATTGCAAGATCGTTCCCTGGTTCAACTGCCGCGTCACGGGGAAACGGACACAGCTATCATTCTCACGCTGCGAGAGCTCGGGGAAGCAATATTGGTGTTACCCGCTCGCCCCTACTGTTCGAGAAATTTCAGAATACCAGGAACCAGCTCTCTGGCCGATCGGCCCGCACCGATCAGAGTAGCTGACGCAGGTGATACCCAGTTTCCGTACCCGGTGAGGAACAGCCCTGGCAGTCGCAGTGATGCACCATTGGTCACAGCCACCTTGCCGTCAGCTTCTGTAACTGCGAGCGGTCGTAAGTGCCCGAGGGCTGGTCCAAAGCCGGTGCACCAGATGATCACATCAACCGGCGTCCGGGTCCCATCGGTCCATTCCACTCCGGTGTGCGTGAACCGCTGGAAAGGCCTAACCGTGTGCAAGTCGCCCCGTGCTCGGGCTTGGCGCACCGGTGGGACCATCACGATGTCACCCAGGCTGCCGACGCTGGCTCCATTCACGATACCGCGGACCCTAGCGCTTGCCCGTTCGAACAGAACCCGCCCATCCACGTCATCCGGCAAGAAGGTCGGCTCTGCCTCGGTCACCCACACGCTCTCGGCAACCTGCGAGACTTCGGCGTGGATCTGAGCCCCGGAATTGCCGCCGCCGACCACCATGACCGACTGCCCCGCTAACCCCTTCGGCGAACTATAGGCCGCCGAGTGCATCCGTGTCCCCACGAACAGCTCCTGTCCTTCCATGTGTGGAGTATAGGGAGCGCTCCAGGTGCCCGTTGCACTGATCACGGCACGTGCAGTCCAAATCCTGTCGGAGGAAGACACATGGAAGAGCTTCCCGTCGTGCGTGACAGCATCTACTTGAATGGGGCGCTGAATGGGAAAGCTGTACCGTTCCTCATAGCGAGACAGGTAGGCAACCACTTCGTCGCGTGCCGGGTATTCCCCAACAGAAGCGCGGGGCATCTGCCACCCGGGCAAAGAGCTGTACTCTGAGGGAGAGAACAGGCGCAGTGAGTCCCAGGCATGTCGCCAGGCCCCGCCCGCTACTGGGGAATTGTCGAGTACGACAAAGCGAGTTCCTGCTCGCTGCAAGTAATAAGCTACGGCGAGGCCGGCTTGTCCGCCACCGACAACCACAACGTCCAGGACTTTTGTCATGCATTCCCCCGTGGGAGCCCTAGATGGATTTCAGGGCGACACGTTCTTCCAGCTTGGCCGCGGCTTTCTTGCGCTCGCTATATCGGGAGGTAAGATAGTTGGAGACCCCTCGGTTGATCATCGTGAACTTGACCAGCTCTTCCATGACGTCGACCACCCGGTCGTAGTAGGTCGAAGGCCTCATCCTTCCCACATCGTCGAACTCCTGAAACGCTTTGGCAACCGAAGACTGGTTCGGAATGGTCACCATGCGCATCCATCGGCCCAGGATACGCATCTGGTTCACAGCGTTGAACGACTGCGATCCCCCTGACACCTGCATGACGGCCAAGGTCCTCCCCTGCGTAGGTCGAATGGCCCCGCCCGGGAGGGGTATCCAATCAATCTGGGACTTCATCACGGCGGACATGGCGCCATGTCGCTCCGGTGAGGTCCAGACCTGCCCTTCCGACCAAAGCATAGCCTCGCGAAGCTCTCGCACCTTGGGATGGGTGTCGGGTGCGTCGTTTGGCAGGGGCAGTCCATTGGCATGGAAGACGCGAACCTCGGCACCGAAGGCTTCCAGCAGACGCCGCGCCTCGAAGGTCAATAGCCGGCTGTAGGAACGCTCCCGTAGGGAGCCGTAAAGCATCAGGATGCGGGGTTTGTGCTGCAGGTCCGGGGCGGTAAGGCGGGAGAAGTCCGCCACCTCGAAGGCCCCGACTGAGATATTTGGCAGATCAGACAAGCCGCTTCCCTTCGGCATCGATAATGACCTCGCCATCCTCCTTGACGAAAGGACCGATATCGGGGTTCTCCAGGATGTCGAGCACCGCCTCGGATGGACGGCACAGGCGCGTGCCGATAGGTGTCTCGACAAATGGACGGTTAAGCAGGATGGGGTGCTGTTCGATAGCGGTAAGCAGCTCGTCATCGGTCTTATTGGGATCGGACAATCCGAGTTCTTCGAAGGGCGTATCCTTCTTCCGCAAGGCCTCGCGCAGCGACATGCCAGCAGCCGAAACGAGCTCGACAATGCGGTGACTGGTCGGCGGGGTCTTGAGGTATTCGATGACGGTCGGTTCGACACCCGACTGGCGGATCATGGCTAGGGTGTTACGGGACGTGCCGCATTCGGGGTTGTGGTAGATCGTGATGCTCATTCGGCAGCCCTCGTTTCCGTGTTGTGACGGACTGCGACACCGCGTTCGTACCAGCTCTTCGATCGGTTCACGATCCAGACCACGGACAGCATGACCGGCACCTCAACGAGGACGCCGACGACCGTCGCCAAAGCAGCCCCGGAGTTGAACCCGAACAGGGCAATGGCGGCGGCCACGGCGAGCTCGAAGAAGTTAGATGCGCCGATCAGCGCGGACGGGCCTGCGACGCAGTGTTGTTCGCCCGAGACCAGGTTCAAGAAGTAGGCCAGGCCGGAGTTGAAGTAGACCTGAATCAGGATCGGGACGGCCAACAGTAGGATGACGGTCGGCTGCGCGATAATCTGCTCGCCCTGGAAGCCGAAGAGCATGATGAGGGTCAGGAGCAACGCTCCGATGGAGATCGGCTGCAGGACTGAGAGTACACGGTTCATTGCATCGATGCCGCCATTGGCGAGGAGCCAGCGTCTGTAGAGCTGGGCGGCGATGACGGGCACGACGATGTAGAGGCCGACCGAGAGCAGCAGTGTGTCCCAGGGTACAGTGATCGCCGACAGGCCCAGCAGCAGCCCCACGATTGGTGCGAATGCAACGACCATGATCGCATCGTTCAGCGCCACCTGGGACAAGGTGAAGTGGGGCTCGCCGCGCACCAGGTTCGACCACACAAAGACCATTGCGGTACACGGGGCTGCGGCAAGGATTATCAGGCCGGCGATATAGCTGTCGATCTGCACCTCAGGAAGCATCGGTCGGAACAGCCAACCTATGAAGAGCCAACCCAAGAGCGCCATTGAGAACGGCTTTATGGCCCAATTGATGAAGACGGTAACGCCGATGCCACGCCAGTAGGAGCCGACTTGACGCAGGCTCATGAAGTCGATGCGGACCAGCATAGGGATGACCATCAACCAAATGAGCAACGCAACGGGGATGTTGACCTGGGCATATTCGAACGAGCCCAGGCCCTGGAACACGGCGGGAAAGAAGTGGCCGGCGGCGATCCCTACGACGATGCAGATCGCGACCCAAAGGGTCAGATAGCGTTCGAAGATGGACATGATGCCTATGCCACCCTGGAAGACTTGGTGGTGGTGCCGTCCATCGCGCCGATACCCTCGAGCCTAGAGTTCAGCGCCATCCGGTCGATGCTGGCGATCGGCAGGTTAATGAAGGCGCCGATGCGATTGCGGAGAAAACGGAGAGCGTCCTCGAAGGCGGCGCGCTGCTTGAACTCCGGACCATCGACCGCTGCGGGATCTTCGATGCCCCAATGCGCGGTCAGCGGTTGACCCGGCCAGATCGGGCAGGTCTCGCCGGCGGCGTTGTCGCAAACCGTGAAGATGAAGTCCATCTTCGGTGCACCCGGTACGGCAAATTCGTCCCATGCCTTAGAGCGCAATCCCTCCGTCGGAATGCCTACCTTAGCCAGGGCTTCCAGCGTCATCAGGTGCACTGCGTTCTTCGGCGTAGAGCCTGCTGAGTAGCCTTTGAAGCGGCTTTGGCCGACATGGTTGAGGATGGCCTCACCCAGGATAGAACGGGCCGAATTGCCGGTGCAGAGGAACAGGACGTTGTAGACGCGGTCAGACATGGCTCGACTCCTTTGGAGAGCAGCACGGGGTGAATTCGGCGACCAAGGGCTCGCATAACTCCGGACGACCGCCACAGCAGTCCTGAACCAGGAAACTCGCGATCTCACGGACGCGCTCGACGACGGCTCGGTAGACTATCGACCGGCTATGGCGCTCGGGCTGAATTAGACCAGCCCGCGTCAGGATACCCAGATGCGAGGACATGGTGTTCTGCGGGACCTCGAGGCGACGTGCGATCTCCCCGGCAGGCAAGCCCTCGGGTTCGTGGTCCATGAGCAGACGGAAGGTGTCCAAGCGGGTAGACTGAGACAGGGCGGAAAAAACTTCGATAGCCCGATATGCTTCCATCTATCTAGAATAGTGGATATATTATTTTCAGTCAAGCATCAACGATCCGGATTACTCTAGGCTTCTTCGACCAGGCAATAGATGTCGTACAGCGTACTCAGCACACGCGTTACCGGCTCGGACGCAAGCCGGTAGAATATCGTTTGCCCGTCCCGACGAGTTTTCACCAAGCCTAGCGCCCGCAGCTTCGACAGGTGCTGAGACAACGGCGACTGCTCCAGGCCGACGATCTTGGACAATTCGCTGACACTGCGTTCCTGCTCCAAAAGGTTGCAGAGGATGAGGAGACGCTTGGGGTTAGCCATGGCGGTCAGCAGCTGGGCAGCCTCTTCGGCCCTAGGTTCAAGTTCAGTAATCTGCATCATGGGAGCTTCGCTGGTTTGCATAGTTGACATATTAGAATATTCGAATATATAAAGCAACAGAATTCGGGCTCTTTTGATCAATCCTTGAACCAGCAACCCACACATAGGCATATGGAAACATCATTTACACCCATCCAAGCGCTCCTTGGCGGCTCCCTGATCGGGCTTGCCGCTGTCGCCCTAATGACTTTCCACGGCAGGATTGCCGGAATGACCGGAATCCTCACTGGCATCATCCTGCCCAAGGGTGATTGGAACTGGCGTCTGGCCTTCCTGCTCGGCGCCATTGCTGCTCCAGCAATGATCTTGCTGCTGACGGGCATGTCCCTGCCGCTGCAGTCAGACATTCCGTCCTGGGCAATCATCTCGGGCGGCCTTCTCGTTGGCGTCGGCGTTGCTTTCGGCGGTGGCTGCACCTCGGGCCACGGCGTTTGTGGCATGGCCCGGCTCTCGACCCGCTCTATTGCTGCGACCCTGACGTTCATGGCGACCACTTTCGTCACCGTCTTCGTGGTTCGTCACGTCCTGGGAGGCTTCTGATGCTCCGGGTTCTCTCCGCTGCAGCTATTGGCCTCGTCTTCGGCACGGGCATTGTCATCGCCGGCATGGCCAACCCGGCGAAGGTGCTCAACTTCTTCGACGTCTTCGGCACCTGGGACCCCAGCCTGTTGCTGGTTATGGGATCGGCCCTGGTCGTGACTTTCATCGGCTACGGGTTCGTACTGCGGCGCCCCGCTCCTCTTTTCGACCGCAAGTTCCACCTGCCGACCAAGCGTGATCTCGACGTGCCGCTCATCGCAGGTTCAGCCCTGTTCGGCATTGGCTGGGGCATAGCCGGGTTCTGCCCCGGCGGCGCCATCCCGGCACTAGGTTCCGGTGAGCCAAGCCCGCTCATCTTCGTGGCCGCAATGATCGGCGGCATCCTCGGCGCCAATGCGCTCAAGGCGGCATTCACCCGCCGGCAAGCCTTGGCTTGATCCTCGAACTGGAAAGGAGATTTCCATGTCCACCCAACCCATCCCATTTACACCGGAGCTGGGCATCAAACCGGAAGTTGTAGCGTTCTTCGACGAGCCGACCAACACCATCAGCTACATCGTCAAGGACCCGAATTCTGACGCTTGCGCCGTGATCGATTCCGTCATGGACTTTGATTATGCCTCCGGGAACATCGCATATGGAGGCGCCGACAAGATCATCGCGCACATCCAGGACAATGGCTGGACACTTGAGTGGCTGATCGAGACCCACGTTCATGCCGACCACCTCTCGGCAGCGCCCTACATCCAGTCCAAGCTGGGCGGCAAGCTCGGCATCGGCGACCAGATCTGCGTGGTGCAGGACACCTTCGGCAAGATCTTCAACGAAGGGACCGAGTTCCAGCGTGACGGGTCGCAGTTCGACCGCCTGTTCAAGGATGGCGACAGCTACCCGATCGGCACCATGACAGCCCACACCCTGTTCACGCCCGGCCATACGCCGGCAGACATGGTGCATGTGATCGGCAACGCTGCCTTTGTCGGTGATACCCTGTTCATGCCTGACGGCGGCTCAGCCCGCGCCGACTTCCCTGGCGGGGATGCTCGCACGCTCTACCAATCGATCCAGCGGTTGTTGACCCTGCCGGGAGAGATGCGGCTCTTCATGTGCCACGATTATGGCCCGAACGGCCGCGACATCCAGTGGGAAACCACAGTCGCAGAGGAACGCGACCATAACATCCACGTCGGTCACGGCACGTCCGAAGACGAATTCGTCAAGATGCGCGAAGAACGCGACAGCACTCTTTCCATGCCCAAGCTCATAATCCCATCCCTGCAGGTCAACATGCGTGCCGGGCAGCTTCCCCCAGCTGATGACGATGGCAAGACCTACCTCAAAGTGCCCATCAACGGGCTCTCCACTTCCAAGGAATAACACCATGGCAATCAACAAGATCGATGACCAGTTTGCCCAGTCTCCCCAGATCCAGCCTGATGATGTCAGGCTCATCGCTGAGGCGGGGTACAAGGGCATCATCTGCGCCCGGCCAGATGACGAAGATCCAGGCCAGCCTCCGTTCGCCCAGATCGCCGAAGTCGCTGAACGGTTCGGCCTCAAGGCCTTCCATATTCCTGTCGCGGGCCAACTGACCGAAGGCCAGCTTATCCGCTTCGAACAGGCCCGTGCCGAAACCGACGGCCCCATCCTTGGCTACTGCCGCTCCGGCGGGCGCGCCGGCAGCCTTTACGCTGCCTCACTCTGACCGAAAGACCATGATGCTTCTGGAACCCCTGCAATATCTGCTCGGCGCCTTTTCTGGTAGCCTCGTGGGCTTCACGCTCGGCCTATTCGGCGGCGGTGGCTCCATTCTCGCCGTGCCGCTCATGGTCTATGTCGTGGGGGTTCCAGTCGCACACGTGGCCATTGGAACGAGTGCCTTTGCGGTGGCGGCCAATGCTGCCGCCAACCTTGTC
The DNA here is from genome assembly GCF_003056355.1 of Devosia naphthalenivorans. GTDB lineage: Bacteria > Pseudomonadota > Alphaproteobacteria > Rhizobiales > Devosiaceae > Devosia > Devosia naphthalenivorans. The sequence goes on along the minus strand of NZ_PYVW01000017.1, from coordinate 88,724 downwards.
ACCCATGCCCGCAAGGGCAACGTGATTTGGCGCTGCGCCCTCATGTACACCGTCGCTGGCATTGCCGGAGCCTTCCTTGGCTCCACGCTGGGCAAGGCCATGGATGGCGACAAATTGCTGTTCCTGTTCGCCATCCTCATGCTGGTAGTGGGCGTGCTGATGTTCCGCGGGCGAGGGAACCCTGGAGTACCTGGTGCCACCTGCAATCGGGAGAAGGCGCCCAAGGTCCTTGGCTATGGCGGCCTTACCGGCGCGTTCTCGGGCTTCTTTGGCATCGGTGGTGGCTTCCTGATCGTTCCTGGGCTGGTCGCCTCGACTGGCATGCCGATCCTCAATGCCATTGGCTCATCTCTCGTCGCAGTCACTGCCTTTGGGCTGACGACTGCCTTGAGCTACGCCTTTTCTGGCCTGGTGGATTGGCCGCTGGCCGCTGTGTTCATCGGCGGCGGGGTACTCGGTGGGCTGGTTGGCGCACGCATTGCAGGCTTGATGGCCAGCAAGAAGGGACTGCTGAACACCGCTTTTGCCGGTTTGATCGTGGCCGTGGCCATCTACATGGCCGCCCATACCGTTACCGCCTTTATCTGAAGAGGAGACCAACCATGTACACGTTCGACAAACAATTGCCCGGCATGACCTTTGAAGCGGCCATCGCGCGCACCAGGCAGGTGCTTGGCGACAATGGCTTCGGCGTCCTCACCGAAATCGATGTTCAGAAGACCATGAAGGCCAAGCTGGATGTCGACATGCCTGGCTACGTGATCCTGGGAGCCTGCAATCCGAAGATGGCGTTTGAGGCGCTCAAGCTTGAACCACGCGTTGGGGCCATGCTGCCCTGCAACGTGATCGTTCGGGAGCAGGAAAACGGCGTTATTGAGGTCAGTGCCATTGATCCAGTTGCATCCATGCAGGCTATCGACAATGAACAACTGCATGATGTTGCGGGCAAGGTTCAGGCCATGCTCGCCGATGCTGTCAGGGCCATTTAAGGCTTCAAGGGAAAGGCCGGGAATTCCCGGACTTTCCCTTTGGCTATTGCAGCACAACAATAGGGGCGCCCAGGTCACCCGGTCATAGAGATCAATGACATCCTGGATCAGCAGCCGCACAGTACAGTATCGGCACAGAGCTTCGCGATATCCGGAGTTTGGCTCGAACGGGATAACGTTATCCAACAGGTGGCAAATTGCATATCCTATCTACGTCGGCCCAGAAGGACTTGTCGCTTATCGATGCCCTCATCGTGGCGGAACGGTTCGGGAGTGATCCGGAGCGAGGGCTCAGCACCGAAGTTGCTGGCCGGCATCTGGCGACGCATGGGACTAACGAATTGCGTGTCACCAAGCCAACACCAGCATGGCAGCGCGTGTTCGCGCAGTTCCGTGACCCGTTGGTCTACCTGCTGCTGGGGGCCATCGCCATTTCGCTGGCAGCTTGGTTCATCGAGGGCAGCGAAGGCTGGCCGACCGAGGCCACTGTCATAGTGGCGGTGGTTCTTGCGAACGCGGCCCTCGGTTTCGTTCAGGAGGCCAGAGCTGCTGATGCCGTTGCGGCCTTGGCGCAAATGACAAGCGTGACGTCGTCAGTTTTGCGCGATGGCGAGCGGAAGCGCATTCCCAGTTCAGAACTGGTACCCGGCGATATATTGGTCCTGGAAGAAGGGGACGCGATCGGAGCCGACGCCCGACTTTTTGTATCGGCTAGCCTGCTGGTGCAGGAGGCATCGCTTACCGGGGAAAGCGACGCAGTGATGAAGCGCACCGATACGCTTACACATCCGGCTCCGTTGGCTGAACGAACATGCATGGTCTTCAAGGGCACATCGGTCGTGCAAGGTACAGGCCGGGCCATCGTCACATCCACGGGCATGCAGACCGAGATGGGCTCCATTGCCACCTTGCTGGATGCGACAATGGAAGAGCCGACCCCTCTTCAAAAGGAAGTGGCCAGGATCGGGCGCATGCTCGGTACCGCGGTGGTTGCCATCGCCTTTGTCGTGGTAGCAACGGTGCTCCTGCTATCCGACATAAAGGACGCATCCGACGTCATCACCGTCCTGCTACTCGGAGTATCCCTTGCGGTGGCTGCAGTTCCGGAGGGGCTGCCGGCCATTCTCTCCCTGGTGCTGGCGCTCGGTGTGCAGCGAATGGCCAAGCAAAACGCGGTGGTCAAGAAGCTCTCGTCCGTGGAAACGCTCGGCTCCGCCTCGGTGATCTGCACGGACAAAACCGGTACGTTGACCCGCTCGGAGATGACCATCAAGCGTATCCTAACCGCGTCCGGCGGATCGACCGTATCCGGCGTGGGGTACGCACCGGTTGGCAAGGTCACCGGCGCGGACGGCGAGGAACTTCACGACCTGCTAAGGGCGGAGCAGATCGTTGCACTCAGCGGAGGAAGTCTCGCGGGCAACGCGGAACTGGAGGACACGGGGGACGGTTTCTGGGCGATCCAAGGTGATCCGACCGAGGCGGCATTCCTCGTCGCAGAACTGAAGCTTGGTGTGGCGGAACGCCGGGAGCAAAGATTCCAGCGACTGGGCGAACTTCCGTTCACGTCGGAGCGGAAAATGATGTCGACCATCGAGAGCGACAGGGAACATGGATGCGAACGGCTCATTGTCACCAAGGGGGCACCGGACGTGCTGATGAGCCATTGTACTCGCATCCGCGTAGGGATGGATGTCCTTCCCTTCGACGAAGCGCGTCGTGCGAAAGCGGTTGCCGACGTCAACCGCCTGTCGGAGGAGGCGCTCCGCACACTGGCAGTCGCCTACCGTCCGTTGGCCGCAGAAGAAGGCAGGGCACCCACCGAAACTCTCGAGAACGACCTAATATTTGTCGGTACGGTCGGCATCATCGATCCACCTCGCGAGGAAGCCGGCATCGCCATTTCCGAGGCGCATCGTGCGGGTATCCGCGTGATCATGATCACCGGAGATCACCCACGCACGGCATCGAGCATAGCGGCCAAGCTGAACATCCAGAATGCAGAGGTAGGGGCTCTCACCGGAGCGGAGCTCGACCTCATGGATAACGACACCCTCCATGAGGCCGTCCGTACGAATTCGGTTTTCGCCCGGGTAGCACCAGTTCACAAGATGCGAATCGTCGACGCCCTGCAGGCTTCCGGCAACGTCGTCGCGATGACGGGGGACGGGGTCAATGACGCCCCAGCGTTGAAAGCCGCAGACATCGGCATCGCGATGGGCGTGACCGGCACCGAGGTCACCAAGGAAGCGGCCAAGATGATCTTGGTTGACGATAACTTCGCAACCATTGTGGATGCGGTTCGCGAGGGCCGTGGCATATTTGAGAATATCCGGAAATTCCTGCGCTACCTGCTGTCCTCCAACATGGGCGAGGTAATGACGGTGTTCTTCGGCGTTGTCGGCGCCGGCTTCCTTGGGCTTACGGAAGCTGGTGGAGGCAGCGTCGTCCTTCCACTTCTGGCAACACAGATACTATGGATTAATCTCGTCACCGATTCCGGCCCGGCCTTGGCAATGGGCGTGGATCCGGAGACCGACGACCTCATGGCTCGCCCGCCACGTGGGTCTGACGAGCGAGCCATCGATCTTCGCATGTGGGTCGGGGTCCTTCTGAACGGCTTTGTCATGGCCATCGCCACGCTATTCACGATCGACCTCTATTTGCCAGGCGGGCTCTTTCCCGGCGGCACCGGAACACTTGACCAGGCGCGTACTGCCGGTTTCACCGTGTTGGTTTTCGCCCAGCTCTTCAACTGCTTCAATGCTCGCTCGGAGACCACTAGCGCCTTTAGGCACTTTTTCGCCAACGGATGGTTATGGGGAGCGATCGGCCTATCGGTGATGCTGCAGGTTGCTGTCGTGCATCTGGCCCCTCTAAACGTCGCTTTCGGCACCGTCCCGCTCTCGCCGCAACAGTGGCTGGCTTGTTTTGTCATCGCCAGCAGTGTGCTGTGGTTTAGCGAACTGCGAAAAATCGTTTGGCGTAGCCTGGGTCCGTCCATAATGTCGAAGAGGCAGGTCGAAGCCTAGCCTTCTGGTCCATTGGGATGCTGCCGCTCTTCAAGAGCCGCTGAACACGACCTGGCGATGACTTTCTCCTCATCTGTCGCCAATGCCATTACCCTCACTGAGCTTTGCGCTTGCGAAACGATCTGGAGACCCGCTGCATTCGCCTCCGGGTCTACCCTGACCCCAAGCCATCCAAGTCGATCAGAGACCATCTGCCGGATCGTGCTATTGTGCTCTCCGATGCCACCGGTAAATACAATACCGTCGAGCCCACCCAAAGTAGCAGCAAGTGCTGCCGTTTCCCTCGCGCTGCGGAACACGAACAGCTCAACGGCCTCTCGAGCACTCGGGGCATCGCTGGCTAGCAGGTCCCGAATGTCAGATGAAATCCCGGACACCCCGAGAAGACCGGACTCATGATAGAGTAGATGCTCCAGGTCATCGGTCGATAGCCCGCTTCGCAGCAGATGAAGTATCACCCCTGGATCGATGGACCCGGGACGTGTCCCCATGAGTAGTCCATCGAGGGCACTGAAGCCCATTGTGGTGTCCATGCTCTTGCAGTTCGACAACGCGCAAAGGCTGGCGCCGCTTCCCAGATGGGCAACTACCACCCGCCCTGCGGCAAGCTCAGGCCAATGGTCACTAAGCTGGTCGACGATCGACTGGTACGACAGCCCGTGAAACCCATACCGTCGTATACCGGCGAGCTCCCACTCCCGGGGAATTCCATACCGGCTCACCGGCGGCGCAAGACCGTGATGAAACGCCGTATCGAAACAACATACCTGGGTGAGTTCGGGCTCGTCACCGCGGAGTTCGATCAGTGGCGCTAGTCCGAGAGGCTGGTGAAGGGGAGCCAGCGGAGTAATTGCCTGTATCCGGGCAATTATGTCAGCGGTCGCGATCACCGGCTGCGTAAATTTGCCGCCGCCGTGGACGATACGATGTCCGACGGCGGCTATCTCGCCGCCTCCAGCCGTTGTTCGTATCCATTGCAGCAGCCGGAGAACATCGCCCCCCTGCCCGGCACTCCAACTCATCCCCGTCAGCGGACCCCCATGTGTACGGGATGCTTGCAGGTGCACCTCTGTGGTAGATGTCTTCAGCTGCCCGCGGAGCAGCGGCTCCAACGTTCCATTTCCTGCCTGCCGGAACAGGGCGAACTTGAGGCTGGACGAGCCGGCATTCAGGGAAAGCAGGCAATCGCCCATTACTGACATTCCTCCCCAGTGGATCGAGACGGCCAGGACCAATCGAGAATCTCGGGCATGTCCTCCCCGTGCTCCCTCACATAGTGAAAGTGTTCAGACAGCTTGCGGCGGAAGTGCTGCTTGGCTTGAGCAGCCCTGATGCTCAGCCCCGGGGTCCGGTCGATCGCGGCCATGGCCAGATGGAAGCGGTCGAGTTCGTTGAGGACAGCCATGTCGAAGGGAGTGGTTGTTGTCCCTTCCTCGTTAAAGCCGTGCACATGGAAATTGACGTGGTTGGTGCGTTGATATGTCAGTCGGTGAATAAGGTACGGGTAGCCGTGATAGGCGAAGATCACCGGTTTATCCTTGGTGAAGATGCTGTCGAAGTCACGGTCACTCAGCCCGTGCGGATGTACCTTCTGTGGCTGTAGCGCCATGAGGTCCACGACGTTCACGACGCGCACCTTCAGTTGCGGCAGTGTGCTGCGCAAGAGATCGGCGGCAGCAAGGGTTTCAAGGGTAGGTACGTCGCCGGCACAAGCCAGAACGACGTCCGGCTCGCCGTCTGCTGGCTCGGTTCCAGCCCAATCCCAAATCCCTACGCCTGCCTCGCAGTGCGCGATCGCCGCATCCATGTCTAGATACTGGGGCGCAGGCTGCTTGCCTGCCACGATCACGTTGATCCTGTCGTAGGTCCTGAGGCAATGATCTGTCACCCATAGCAGGCAGTTCGCATCGGGCGGGAAATATACCCGCACGATATCGGCCTTCTTGTTCGTGACGAGGTCCACGAAGCCTGGGTCCTGATGGGAGAAACCGTTGTGGTCCTGACGCCACACGTGAGACGTCAACAGATAGTTGAGCGAGGATATAGGGCGGCGCCACGGCAACCCTCTCGACACCTTCAACCATTTCGCGTGTTGGTTGAACATGGAGTCCACGATGTGGATGAATGCCTCGTAACATGAAAACAGACCGTGCCGACCGGTGAGCAGGTACCCCTCCAGCCATCCCTGGCAAAGGTGCTCGCTCAGGATCTCCATCACGCGACCGGATCTATCCAGGTTCGTGTCATATTCCCTTATCGGCTCCATCCACGCTTTTGCGGTCACCTCGAACACGTCATCGAGACGGTTGGAGGCGGTTTCGTCAGGTCCGAAAAGACGGAAATTCTGCCGCTTGTCGTTCAGGGTGAAGGTTTCCCGGAGAAAGGCGCCCATCAATCGAGTGGCTTCGTGCACTCTCGAGCCGGGCTCCCCAACCTTGATCGCGAAATCACGGATGTCGGGCAGCAGCAGCTCGCGCCGCAGTAACCCTCCGTTGGCACTCGGATTGGAACTCATACGGCGATCACCATGTGGGGCAAGGTCCCGCAGCTTGGGAATTAGCCGCCCTGCGTCATCGAACAGCTCTTCGGCCCCATAGCTCCGAAGCCACTCCTCAAGGATAAGCCTGTGGGAAGCATCTCCCCGAGCATTGTTCACGGGAACCTGATGGGACCTCCAGAAGTCTTCTACTTTCTTTCCGTCCACCTCCTTGGGGCCGGTCCAGCCCTTCGGGCTTCGGAGAACGATCATAGGCCAGCGCGGACGATCCAGAGGACCCACGCCCGCCCGCGCGTCCGCCTGGATCGCCCTGATGGAATCCGCGGCACTGTCCATTGCGGCAGCCATGGTCAAATGCATGGCTCGTGGATCACTGCCCTCGACAAAGATCGGATCGTAGCCGAGGCCGACGAGCAGGTTGGTCAGTTCCTCCGGATCGATGCGGGCCAAAACCGTGGGATTGGCGATCTTGTAGCCGTTCAGGTGCAAGATCGGCAGAACAGCCCCGTCCCGGGCGGGGTTCAGGAACTTATTGGAGTGCCAAGAGGCAGCCAACGGACCGGTCTCGGCCTCCCCATCACCAATCACGCACGCGACGATCAGGTCCGGATTGTCAAAGGCGGCTCCAAATGCGTGCGCCAGGGAGTAGCCGAGTTCGCCGCCTTCGTGGATCGAGCCTGGTGTTTCCGCCGAAGCGTGACTTGATACCCCGCCTGGGAACGAGAACTGCCTGAACAGTTCACGCATGCCACTCACCGTTTCGTCTATGCTGGGGTAGACTTCGCTATAGCTGCCCTCCAGCCAAGCATTCGCGATCATGCCAGGCCCCCCATGGCCAGGTCCGCAAACATAGATGACGTTCAGATCGCGGTTGATGATCAGTCGGTTCAGATGGGCGTAGATGAAGTTGAGTCCCGGCGTCGTTCCCCAATGGCCAAGCAGGCGGGGCTTCACGTGATCTGGCAGTAGCGGATCCCGGAGCAACGGATTGTCCATAAGGTAAATCTGTCCTACCGACAGGTAGTTCGCCGCTCGCCAATAGCCGTCAATGAGATCCAGTTCGCTGTCGTCCAGCGCGCCATTGCTGCTCGTGTCCACACGCCTCTCCATAACTGAATTGGAGCAGAGCCGACGGCCCGGTCCAACACTACTGATACCTTCAAGATTGACACCTCGGATCGGTGCGCCGGTTGATCCCCGTCAAATCTCCAGCCGCATTCGCTGCTAACTTCCAAAATGATCTTGGTCGGGGACGAGAAATGCGCGCTAGGGATGTGATGACCACTGACGTGGTGTCGGTGATGCCAGGACATAGCATTCGTCATGCCACCCAGATCATGCTGGATCATGACGTCAGTGGACTGCCCGTCGTGGATGGGGATGGTCTGCTCGTGGGTGTCTTGACCGAAGGCGACCTTATGAGGCGATCCGAGATCGGTACGGACGAACTCCGCGTATCGCCCGACAAAGATCCGTCGGCGGCAAAGGAGCGCCGGTACGTGCAGGGGCACGCCTGGTGCGTCCAAGACGTGATGACTGCGCCGGTCACCAGCATCGGCGAAGAGGAAACCCTTGCTGCGACAGCAGCTATATTCCTCGCGAAAAAGATCAAACGTGTGCCTGTCGTGCGAGATCGACGAGTAGTGGGAATCGTCAGTCGACGGGATTTGCTGCGGGCCGTAACCGACGCGCCGCCTGCGGAATATATTGTTGGTGACAATCGTATTCTGATCAGTGTTCTCGCACGTTTGAGAGAAGTCGATGACTTGATCGGGGATCTACCTGAGGTCACCGTGCATCACGGCGTCATCCATCTTAGCGGGGATGTTCGATCCCAAGCCGTGCGTGACACTATTCGGGTAATCGCCGAAGGCGTCCGAGGATCGTCCGGGGTAGAGGATAACATGACCATCGTTCCGGTGACCGGTCCGATAACTGACTAGTAGACAAGCACCAGCGGAGGATCGCCGTGAGAGCCCATCGCTCCAGCATTGTTAGACTGTCCATCTTGGCGATTGCCGTCGCGGCATCGGGACACTTGGCGGCAGCACAGGAATATGATCCGGCGGAAGATGGCCACCAACTCGTGCAGACATATTGCTCGGATTGCCACGCCACAGAGAAAACCGGGGAGAGTCCCCATGCGACTGCCCCGCGGTTCCGCGATCTGCACTTACGATACGACGTGGATCAGCTTGGCGAAGCCTTGGTGGAAGGAATTGTCACGCATCCTGAAATGCCAGAATTCGAATTTGATCCGGGACAGGCAGAAGCGATCATCGCCTACTTGAAGTCACTAGGTCCACAGCAAGGCAAGGAGACAAGTACCGGCAGGTAAGTAGGAGGTCAAGACGTGCAGGCCGTCCCAGCAGAGTGCTGATGTGCGAGCCCGGCAAGGGCACTTGCAACCGGGCCCCGAGATTTGATCGCGGTCAAAGCGGCAGCCGAACTCTCTGGCATGATGCTTCGGCAGCCGGAGGGTCGAACGATGAAAACCTTAGCACTATGCCTTGCACTCACTGCCTTCGTGGCAGCCTCTCCCGCAAGCCATGCGGATGACGTGGCGCAGCTTACCTTCGCAGGAGACCAGTACGCCGCAGGCAAGATTACGAACATCGAAGCTCCCGTCGAGCGAGATGCATTTGCGGTCGGAAACGATGTGACACTCGCCACGACAGTGTCAGGCGATGCCCATCTCGCCGGGTACGACGTAAATGTCGGATCTGATGTGACCGGTGATCTCTATGCCGCCGGCTTTGCAGTGAATGTCACCGGGGCGGTCGGTGGTGACCTTACGGTATTGGGCAACGCCGTGAACATACGCTCGGCAGGCACCGTCGGCGGAAACGCCAGGTTGGCTGGTTCCAGCGTTATCCTGGCAGCGCCGGTAGCCGGTTCGGCCATTGTCACGGCGCATTCCCTTACGCTCGACACGGCCATAGCGGGCGACTTCAGTTTCTATGGTGAGAACCTTACGTTCGGTCCGGGCGCCCGTGTGGACGGAAAAATCGAGATCCGGGCCCCCGATGCCGTTAGCGTGCCTACGTCCGTGGCCCCTGCCGAACGCGTTAGCTTCGAAGTACTCGACGCTCCCGACTACGTGTCAGAGGCAGGCAAGACGGCTGGTGACGTGGTCGGTCGCTTCTGGCCGGTCTTCTGGACCGTTGTGGTGTTTTGGCTAGGGCTCATCATTATCGGTGCCGGTCTGATCGCCCTGCTTCCCAGCGCCGTTGCAGCACTCCAGTCAGCAGCGGAACGACGTCCTTTCCGAAACCTGGGGCTCGGCATTCTCGCGTTTGCCGCCGTCCTGGGTTTGGTTCCAGTAGTCGCCATGACAGTCGTAGGGCTGCTGCTGGTACCGGTCTTGCTGGTTTTTGCGGTGGTGGCGTCGGGCCTTGCCTACCTTGTCGGGGCCTTCATGGTCGGACTCCGTGTAGCCACCGCTTTTGTCGCCACAAACACCAAAATCAGACGACTGATTGTCTTGGCAGTCTCTCTGCTCGCCGCGGCGCTGTTGGGCATGATTCCGCTGGTAGGTTGGCTCATAACGCTCGGGCTGGTGATCTTCGGCTTCGGCACCGCCACATTGGTTATGCTGACCCGCTGGTCCGGGAAGTCCGCACGTCGCCCCAGTAGCACACGCACGGCTTCGGGCGCCGTGGCTTGAGGAGAAACAGAATGAGCATGAAACTATTGGTGCCTATCGCAACCTATCCGGACGCTTGCCCGAAGTCAGGGCTTGGGAATCTATACGGACTATCGGCCATGCTCGGGTTCCAGATCACGGCCATGATCCATGAGGTAGACATACCCCCCGTTCACAGTGCACTCGGCGAGGTCCTGTTGCGTGTCTCCGAAATGGCCGCCGAGGCGGAGGCCCTCAGTAGGGCACGTGCAGCCGAGCTGGGCTCGTGGAGTTCAAAGCGGTGCGAAAGCCTTGGAGTAGAGATATCCGTCCAATTGGTGCGATGCAGGCCCGAGGAGTTCGCCGACCGCCTATTGCCGACCGCACGCTCACACGACCTCACGGCGATCATATTGGACGGTAGCGATCCTCGGCGCCGGCAAGAGGCAGAGACCTTGATCTTCGCTTCGGGCGGACCGGTACTTGTTTGTCCGGTAGAAAAGGCCTGGGTTCCTGTCGCGGAGGAGCGGGCGGCATCTTTCAAGGTCATGGTGGCATGGGATGGAAGCAGGGGTGCCGCAAGAGCCCTGCGCGATTCCCTGCCCCTTTTAGAGCGTGCCGACACCGTGTGGATCTTCACGGTCGACGACGATAAGCCAATTGCACCTGACGGCGTCGCAGGGGCGCAGGCATTTCTCCAGCATCACGGGGTTCTCTCCCGACACCTCTTACAGACCCGTGGAGCGACCCCCATCGGAGATGCGCTGCAGGCTGCGGCCCTGGAACATGGGGCGGATATGCTGGTGATGGGCGCCTACGGGCGGAGCCGCATACAGGAATTCATCCTGGGGGGAGCCACCCGAAGCATCCTGCGAGATCCGAAACTGCCAGTGCTCTTGTCCCATTGAAGCGGAGACCGGTGTGCCGAAAATGGCTGAGCGTGGCGAGATAACGAGGGATGGGTGACTACAAATCGAGAGTGGCATGCCTTGCACAAGCTCCACAGAAACGCTTCGATCGAGGAGCGTTTGCACTGGCACGTGCAGCATGCGGCGAACTGTGGCTGCCGCGAGATCCCGCCCACCATATGGCGGGAGCTGGAGGCTCGTGGCCTGAATCTCCCGACTCCGCGTAGCCTGAAATAAGTCGTGCCACAGCTGCGGCGCAATGCATCCGTGATCTGTCTGGAAGCACATGCGCAGAGCCCGCTTGTTGCCTTGTTCGTCACCAGGTCTGAAGCGGCACAAGTCGCAGTCAATGAACTGCCGCCAACGCTAAACCAACTCAGCGTGCCATCAAAACCGGGACATGGGAGTGGGTGAGGACGTGCCGGGTTACTCCGCCCAATATCCACTCTCGCAAACGGGAGTGGCCGTACCCGCCCATCACCAGCAGATTGGCTCCGACCCTGCGAACCTCCCCAAGCAATGCCGCTCCCGATCCTTCACCGTCCTCATCCACCCTGCTGATCACGGCCGAGATGCCGTGTCGGCTCAAGTGCCGTGCGATGTCGCCGCCGGTCTCATCGTCGTCGCCTTGAAGAACCGTGACGATGATGACCTGGCTCGCTCGCCTCAGGAATGGCATCGCCTCCGCGACTGCACGGGCAGCTTCGCGGCTTCCGTCCCAAGCGACGACCAGCGTTTTAAAGTCCTTGGCAGGCGAGCCTTTCGGCGGCACGAAGAAACAGGCCCGACCCGACCCGAACAATACCGAAACCTCGGCGTGGCCTTGGTGTGAGGGATCGCCGTACGGGCGCGTCGTTACGAACAGGTCTGCAACCCGGGCTCGGTTGGCAATTGCCGGTCCGGCGGTGCCGGACAAAACATCCAACCGCCGGACATCATGGGGCATTCGCAACCTTTCGAAACGCTGTTTCAATCGCTTGAAGTCGCCCTCGGCTTCCGTGTTGGATTGCTCGTACCACGCATCCATTCCCACCATCGTAACCGCATCCGCACCGACCATTTCTGGCAGCAGGTGAACGTAGAGACCTGCCAGATGGGCATCGAAACACTCGCTTATCGTTTCGGCATAGGCGAGGCGAACCTCGTCTTCCTCCGACCCGGAGAGATGGACGACGATATCCTTGATCATTTGGTTACCCCGTGTTGGTGACGCGTACCCGTCTAGATCAACTCGAGCGTTCGAGGTTCTTTTCAAGCAGGACCACGGAAGGCTCGCCTCCGTATGACTTGGAGGTAAAACCCATCTCTTTTTCCAGGCTGATCGCAGAGACGTTGGATCGATCCTCGAGCGATTGAAGCTTCGCGATTCCTTTAGCCTCCGCGAATCGCGTGAGGTGACGCAACAATTCCCAGCTGATACCGCGGTTCTTGAATTCCGGCCTGATAGAAACTGCGACTTCCGCCGTCTTCATGGACGCGTCACAGGCCAGCATGGCGGCGGCAATGACCGGGGATCCCTCTTGCTCGTAGGCAACGAAGCTTTCGGTCTGCTGGTGGTCGACATTGATCATTCCTGCGAGCCGCTGCTGATCCACGGTCTTCACTGTTCCCAAGAAGCGAAAGCGGAGATCTTCCGGCGTGACGCGGTTGAAGAAGTCCTCTAGGGCGGGTCCGTCCTCAGATCGAACTGGGCGCACGTGAAAGCGGAAGCCCGTGTGCGTGGTCAGATCAGTTTCCCACTCGGACATGGCATTCTCCTTATCGTTCAGAACCTGGGCGGGCGGGCCGCGACGTATCCGACACTATGCCGCGTGGACCCTTGTGCTTTGACGTGGGTCAATTCACGCTCGGGTAATCAGCCATAAGCTGAGAGACATGGAACAGCCCGCCAAGACTTCGTTGTCCGATCGCATCCGGCTCTTTCCGCTGATGGACCGTATTGTGTCGGCAGACAGTGCCGCCGCCCTGATCAAGGACGGCATGGTAGTCGGGATGAGCGGGTTTACCCGGGCGGGCGATGCGAAAGCAGTCCCGCTGGCGATCGCTCGGCGCGCGAATGAGCACCCGATGCAGATCACACTGATCACGGGCGCATCACTTGGCAAGGATGTTGACCGGGTCTTGACGGAGGCCCATGTCCTCAAGAAGCGGATGCCGTTCCAATCCGACCCGACCCTACGTGCCGCCATAAACCTCGGCGAGGTGATGTTTGTCGATCAGCACTTGTCCGAGACAGTCGAACATCTGCGCTCGGGGCAATTGGGTCCTATGGATTACGCAATCATCGAAGCAGCAGCCATAACCAAGGAGGGCGGGATAGTGCCGACCACCTCGGTCGGCAATTCGACTAGCTTCGCTACGCTTGCAAAGAAGCTGATCATCGAGATCAACTTGGCGCAGCCGCTCCAACTCGAAGGCTTACACGACATCTATGTGCCGACGAAGAGACCGACCCGCGATCCAATCCCGATCATTGCCTGCAACGGTCGCATCGGAATGCCTTACATGCGTGTCGATCCGGACAAGATCGCCGCCATTGTGATCACGGAACAGTCCGACAGTGCAGCGACATTGGACGTCCCCGGGCCAGACACCCGAGCTATCGCCGACCACCTGATATCTTTCTTTGTCGAGGAGACGTCGAAGGGCCGTTTGAACCTCATGGCTAACCCGCTGCAGGTCGGCATCGGTAATATCTCTAACGCAGTGTTGTCCGGCCTGGCTGCCGGTCCTTTTGACCATATGCTGATGTACAGCGAGGTTCTGCAAGACAGCACCTTTGCCCTTCTTGATTCCGGCAAACTGGCGTTTGCATCGGCATCATCGATGACGCTCAGCGAAGAGTACGCCCAGCGGGTGTTAGGAAACTTGGCCAAGTACAAGGACCGGCTGGTGCTACGACCGCAGGAAATCAGCAACCACCCGGAGGTGATACGACGCCTCGGCATCATAGCCATCAACACCGCGCTCGAGTTCGATATCTACGGCAATGTGAATTCTACCCACATCAACGGAACCGACATGGTCAATGGAATCGGAGGCTCCGGCGACTTCGCCCGCAACGCTTACCTGTCCATCTTCGTCGCCAAGTCACTCGCGAAGGATGGAGCGATCTCTGCGGTCGTTCCGATGGTCTCCCATGTGGACCATACCGAGCACGATGTGGATGTCCTCGTCACAGAGAATGGGTTGGCGGACCTGCGTGGACTGGCACCGAGGGAGCGTGCGATCACCATCATCGCCAAGTGCGTCCACCCGCTCTACCGCGAGCAACTGGCCGATTATTTCGACCGCGCCCTGCTGCGTGGGGGCCATACACCACATATTCTGGACGAGGCACTATCCTGGCATGTCCGACGCAAAGAGACTGGTACCATGCTGTCGGGCTCTTTGGTGTAGATCTCTTCTGACGATCGCCTACATATTTTAGATGCCCCTGTCGATCGGAACACGGCCCCTGCCCCGTCCGTCAACTGAACCGATCCTCGTCAGCATCCGGCGCTGTTCGGACTATTTGCTAGTCGGGCAGTTGATCCCGCAGCTTCTCCAAGCCGTCGGCATCAAAGACCTGTCCGTTAACTACGACGGCGACTGGCCTACGCAATGTCCGGAGGTCCTCGAGAGGATCGTTTGCGACGATCACCAGGTCGGCGCGCATGCCCTCGTGAACCCTGCCGCTCTCATCAGTGAGCCCGAGGAACTCCGCGGGAGCAATCGTTGCGCTGTAAAGGGCCTCGCGTGGCGTCAGCCCGCTGGCAACATATCGGTCCAGCTCGTCAAGAAGGGAGAACCCATGGAAGATGAAGGGGTTGGCAAAAGACGCGTCGGACCCTGCAAGCATCTTCACTCCAGCCGCGTGCGCCATTTGGAAAGTGAGCACGTCAAGCGCGATGGACTCATCTGCCAGCGCCCGCAGTTCATCGGTCATCGCCGATAGCCGAAAATCCGGCACTGACCAGTTTTGCCGCACGGTTTCCGGCAGCGCCGCCATGCGCTCCTGAAGGTCCGCGGGCCGCTTCCCCGTGTAGAAATCCGCAACTACCAGGGTCGGCACCACGCGGACGTTGGCTTCAGCCATCGACACGAGCAAGCTCTCGCACAGGCCTTCGTCCCAAGTGTCCAGAACAATCTTGTTGTGCCCCGCCATTTCCTCGATCATCGCGGACCGGGGATCCGCCCCTGTGAGGGCTTGACCGACCCGCCCGATCATAACTGCTTCTTCGGTGGAGCACGCCTTGGTGATCCGTCCGAAGTGCTCGACGACGTCGTGACCTGCGTTGATAGCAATGGGAAGCGACACCGACTCCGGAATGTGGCCGACGAGCGGGAGGCCGAGGGCTTCCGCTTCGGATGCCAGTGCGCGATAGACGTCCTCGTGCAGCATCGAATACGACTTCACCGCGACCCAGCCTTCGCCCTCGATCCGCCGCACGACCGATCGGGCCTGCTCGGGCGAGTCCGCCAGGAACATTCCCGGCCAAGATCCGGGCGAGGCATCGACCCAGGCGCCCGATAATATGATGCGGGGCCCCGTCATCTCGTGAGCTTCAACTGTCGCTGCGATCCTCTCGATTTCAACGAGCGGCAACAAGCCGCCCATGTCGCGGATGCCCGTGACCCCGTTGAGGACATAGAGCGGGAAAGCCGTCGCCGGCTCGGCGGGGCTGGAGAAGACATGCACATGACTATCCCACAGCCCAGGGATCACATAGCCACCGCCACCCTCCGTCACCGTCGAATTCGGTGCCTCCATTGGGGTGTTACCGATTCTAGCTATGAGCCCATCGCGGAGCAGGATGTCCTGGGCCTTCAAAGCTGTCCCTGTCTGAACATCGATCACATGAACGTTGCGGATCAACTGGTCTGCTGCCAGGGCGGGTCCATAGGTGACCAGCATAGAAACACCGGTAGCGGCACAGATGGCAATCCGGCGCATGAGTAAACCTCGGAGCTGGTAACGCTGATGCCAAGATGCCTGCCTTGATCCCGACATGCTTTGATCCCGGTCAAGTCAGAGACTTGGTCCACCTCGGAGCAGGACGGGTCACCGCCATCGGCCACTCGCTTGAACATTGACGCAAATCAAGGCTCGACCGCTAGCGTTGTCCTAACAAGGACAGGCCACCGACAGGCTAGGTGGTAGGGAGGTTTGTCATGGTGACACGCAGGGCACTGCTTGGAGCCGGCGCTCTGACAGCCGGCTTGGCGGGCGGAGGCGCTTTGGCGTTTGCATATGGCGGAGCGATCGCCAGAGCTCGGTCGCTCGTTGCACCCGAACTCAGCACAGTGGTCCCCACCCGCTTCGGCGATCTCGAATATGCCGAAGCAGGCAAAGGCGTTCCCTTGCTCATGGTTCATGGGACGGGCGGCGGCTTCGACCAAGCACTGTTTTTTGCTAGACGCTTCAAGGAATCGGGGTACCGCGTGATCGCGCCATCACGCTTTGGCTACCTTCGTTCCGCCATGCCGCCAGATCCATCATCCGAGAACCAAGCCGATGCGTTCGTCGATCTGCTGGACGCCCTCCAGGTCGATAGTGTCGCAGTTGCCGGGGGCTCCGCGGGTGCGTTGTCAGCCATGGCCTTCGCGATCCGTCATCCGGACAGGTGCGCTGCGCTGCTGCCGCTGGTTCCGGCCAGCTATGTTCCTCGCGAGACACCAGTAGAGTCGGTCCCGCCGGTGCAGATGCAAATGGCGATGGCGGTGCTCAGATCGGACTTCCTGTTCTGGCTTGCGATAGCAACCCTGCCCGACTTCCTGACCCGGGCGCTCCTTGCAACCAGCCCCGCTCTGGTGCGGGCGGCGAGCCACGACGAACAAGCTCGGGCCCGCCATATACTCGAGTCCATCCTGCCGGTCAGTCGGCGGGTGGAGGGGCTTCTCAACGACGCCCGGTTATCGGGAAACCCGGCAAAGATGTCGATCGAGACGATCGCGGTGCCGACCCTGGCGGTCTCTTATGAAGATGACGCGTTTGGAACAGCCGCTGCGGCCCGGTACATAGGAGAGCACGTGCGGGACGGCAGGGTGCATATCTTCCCGGACGGCGGTCACATAGGGATAGGGCACGACGCAGAGTCGTTCTTCTTGATTGATCGGTTTCTTGGAGAGATCGGCTACGTTTGATCCCAGTCGCGCAAGCGCGCGCCCCTATACCAAGCATCGTCACCGGGAGCCGAGTATGGCCGTTCCGCGATCCGTCGTTATCGTGATCTTGGTTATTTCCCTTCTGACGATCGTGGCGACCGCGGCGCCCCTGATCTTTACATCAGGTCCCGGTCCATCGGTTCACCTCTCGGTGCGAGGCGAGGTCGTCGAGCTTTACGGGTACGGACCTTATCGGCAGATGCCGGCAGAGGTGGCGATACAGGGGCTCGCACAAGATCTCATCACGCTCTTGGTGGCTGTTCCGATGCTGCTGCTGTCTCTTTGGCGCACGCAGCGGGGTTCGACGGTCGCGTACCTCGTCTTGACCGGATCGGTGGGGTACCTGTTTGTCCAGTATGTGCTTTACCTCGCCATGGCGATGTACAACGAGCTTTTTCTCGTCTGGGTAGTTTTGGTGCTGCTGCTGTTTCAAGCCTTGGTGCGCCTCCTGCTCTATGGGGTCGGCGCTGTGGCTAGCTGGCACCGGCCTTCAGTTGATACCCGGCGCTATGTCGGAT
The DNA here is from genome assembly GCF_003056355.1 of Devosia naphthalenivorans. Classification (GTDB taxonomy): domain Bacteria; phylum Pseudomonadota; class Alphaproteobacteria; order Rhizobiales; family Devosiaceae; genus Devosia; species Devosia naphthalenivorans. Next base: position 71,008 of record NZ_PYVW01000017.1, on the reverse strand, counting down.
GTTTCCTCCTGGTCAACGGGACGATCATCGGGCTGCTTTGGCTAAACGTAGTCCTGCCCCCGTTGTTGCAGGGAACGCTGTATCCGACCGGGCTCGCGCACTTCACGACGATGATCGTACAAGGTTTTGATCTTGCACTGTTCCTTCCGGCCTCGCTGTTCGCAGGCTACTACTACCTTCGCCGTTCCAACGCGGGTGACATCCTGGCACCGGTGTACGCGGTTTTTCTGTCGCTGCAGATGGCCGCCTTACTGGCAAAGATCGGTTGGATGGCGGCGCTGGGCATGAGTGCAGGCCCTGCGCTGCTGATCATTCCGATGCTGCTGCTCGGGGCGGTGATCGCTGCATATCTCGCTCTAAAGCCGCACCAGCGGAGGAGTACCATCGGCGTGTAGACCCGAGCACGCCTCCACGGAAACAGGCGAACTGCAAGCGAACGCCACTGCCCAAGTGTTTAAGTTGCTATAATCTCGCGAGATGACGGCAAAGACCGGAGACCACGATGCCAGCATCCATCTATGCGCTTGCGGTCGGCTCCATGCTGATCGGCCTGACGGTTCTGGTGCACGTTCTTGGCCTTATCTCGATCACGAAGGCTGCTACAGCCTTGGGCAAAAGATTTCGACTCTCCGGGCAATCGCATCGGGTTGGCGTGATGGTAGGTATTGTCATCAGCCTCTTCGCGGTCGCCACGCTGGAGATCTGGATTTGGGCGTTTTGCTATCTGATGCTGGGTGTCGGGCCGGACTTCGACTCTACCCTGTATCTATCCACCATCACCTACTCCACGGTAGGATACGGGGACATCGTGCCCACTCACAGCTGGCGGTTGCTGGCAGCTCTTGAAGGCGTAACGGGATTTCTCATGATCGGTTGGTCTACCGCGTACCTCGTGACTGCGGGCACGAAGTTCGGTCCGTTCAGATCGGGAGAGCATTTCTGACGTAGCAATCCTTCAGAACACAAAGGGTCACGGCGAGCCATGGGCGCTGCGCTAACCCTTTGGCGACCGGGCGGATATGAACGATGCCCCCTTTGGAAGGCCTATTCGCGCTACGAGTCATCGAAGCAAGGGCGGCCTGACAGGTTTTGTTAGCCCCGCTCAACGGTTGATGCGGACGCCCTCCCCTTCCTCGTCAGCGATGAACTCGATGTTGGCTCCCTCCAGGGCCACAACGATGCTAGTGAGGGATTCGGGGCTTACGATTGTGCCGCTTTCGAAAGTTGCGAGTGTTCGGCGGCTCGTACCACTCTTATTTGCCAAATCTGCTTGCGACCAATTCAGCAATGCTCGGGCAGCACGTATCTGGGCAGGACTAGCCAGGTAGTCGGACAAGGTAAGCTCCGAATCGTTGTCGTCTACACCAAGTTAACCATAAGACGAACAGTTGCACAAATTGTGCAAAACAGATTGACATCTGCCCTGACCTGATCTATTGACTAGAGGATCGGAAGCAGTGAGCGACCTCTCGACGTGGCCGCCGCATCTCAGACCTTCCCTCCGCGTCCGTTTCGGACGGCGATCCCAAACCTTGGAAGAACTACTGGGCTTGTCCATTCGGACAGGGAGGAAAATTCGTGCTGTTCAAACAAGATATTGCGCCTGCCCCACTCAAGCTGCCGCGCCGGCGCAAGAAGCGCCAGCGTCAGCGCCTGCTGTCCGCTTTCAAGCTGGTGGCGGAAGGCGAGTCCCGCATCACGCTGCTGGGCGAGGACCCGCTGTTCAAGGCCCTGTTGCTGGATATGGGCGGTGACCCACCCACCACGGCACCATGCCAGCTCTTGCTCGACAACGTTCCCATTACTGTGGTCGGCGTTCCGGATAGGCTTTGGGTCAAGCCCATACCGATGGGCCGCCTCGTTCGGGTCAGGAACCGCATGGAAGAGCTTGGCCGTCGTTGCATATTGCTGCCGCAGTCCGCGCTCGGTCCTGACCGGCTCGACAAACACGCCCTGCACGGCATGCTGCAAGCTCTCCTGGGCGATGTACCGGACCATAGCTGGAATTCCCCGAGCGAGGTTACGCCACGGCGCCCGGCCCATTCATTTCCCGACCTGATCGCGTGCGAACCGGGCTAAGCCCGTAACGTCCCGCGGAATCTGCGCCTCCTCCCTGGCCGGAGGCCGACTGTTCACGTCCATACCCCTTTTTCTCCGCACGCCATCGGCGATGCAGGATCAAACGCGTGCTTCGGCACGAGAGGAGAAGTCATGTCCATGATGCAGCAGCCACTCCAATCAAGCCCCTCACCCGCAGCTCCGGCTGCCGCAGTGCTCAAGAAAGCGGACCGTCTCCGCCGCTCACTGGAAGCGATGTTGCGCAGCAACCGCAACCTGACCGTCCTGGGCCGTAACCGCACCGTTGCCGATCTGGCTGGACAATGTGGTTTCGACGACCATGACTATTGCCAGTTTGAGATCAAGCTCGAGGGCCGCCGCATGTGTCTGGTCTGCGTGCCCAATGTGCATTGGAACCGTCCGCACTCCATGGATCGATTCAATGAAGTGAGGATCGCGGCGGGTTCACTCGGCCATAAGGTTATCCTTGCTCCCGAGTCGCTTGTCCGCAAAGCGCAACCTCTTGATACCGGGCATCGGCCTGGTGGCATGGAATACGACATCAGCGGCGGTGACCGCACGGCCATCTTCCACTTTTTGCTGGAGAACGGCAGCGGCACGCTGGCGCAACTGGCCGGGCTGATCCGCCATCCCGATCCGGTGGGGGCGGTCCTCCACCTGGCCGTTACTGGCGCGATCGACATCGACCTCGATGCCGTCATCGCTCCCGCGACCCAGGTCCGTTTCCCGGCACGGCTGCACTGAGCCATGAAACACACTAGCGACTTCCTGGGGTGCGATCCCCTCGCCACCGCCGAAACACTGGAACGGCTGGCTGCCGATCTGCGCAGGTTGGCGGCGGGAAATCATCCGGCCTCATCCGAACTCCGGGACGCTCCGTTGCTTCGCTCGTGGTCATTCGTGCAGCGGCCTCGACCCTGTCTGGGAGGTACCGTGTTCAATCATCCCGACATCGGCGATGGCCGGTCGGCTGTCACCTCCGAGCTCTTCGCGATCGATCCCGGGCGCCGCTGGGTGCGGACCCTGTCCCGATTCTACGAGCTCGGTCCGGTGACCCTCCAAGGCCTACCCAACTAGCAGGCCGGAAACTCGTGTGGCGGCGAAATCCCCGCCGTCCGAACCCTGAATGGATGGCTTTCAACAATCGGAGCGAGCCAATGGCAAACAACGACGAGTACGAAGACGACGTCGATTACGCGGATATCGGCGTTGAGCCGCTCGGTGACGCCGTGCGGAGCTTGCCGCTCGCTCTTCTGGAGAGCGTCGTGGGTACCCAAGGCATCCGCGAAATCTCGGATCGCAAAGGCTACTGCCTGGTGGTGCAGGCACCCGGGCCCGACTGGGTCGTCCAGATTTACAAGGCGGTGAAGCGGCTTGGCGATTGGGACTACTTCATCCAGCGGAACGCCGTCAAACGCTTCCGCCAGGACGACGACACCTCGGAGAAAGTAGTGGAAGCCCTGGCCACAGGCGGGCGGGTGTTCGGGGTCTCCCACCAGCCTGCGGAATTGCTGCCCGCTGCCATGCTGAGTGCCGCCGACAAGTTGGTTGTTCTGCCGGCAATCAGCGGTGACGTCATCAGCAAGGTAATCAAGGCGGTTACCGGGAACCTGCCGATAGAGATGCCTGCCGATCTGGGCCGCGGGCTGAATTTCGACGAGATCGTTTCATGCATCCGCCGCGGGAGCACCGCTGCGGAATGCGTCGATCGTCTGCGGCGGGCATCCAGGGCCAAGAAGCCGATCGATTTTTCGGGAGACGACATTCCGCATGTCGCCGATCTTCATGGCATGGGACCGGCGAAATCTTGGGCGCTCGAGCTCATCGACGACCTCGAAGCATGGCGCCGCGGCGAGATAAAATTCGGCGATATCAGCAGTGCTTCCTGCGTGATCGCCGGTCCACCGGGGGTCGGAAAAACTGCGCTGATGAGGAGCTTGGCAAAGAGCACCGGCCTGCCGCTCATCGCGACATCTGTCGGGGAGTGGTTCGCCAGCAGCCCCGGCTATCTGGACAGCATCGTCAAGAAGATCGACGAGACGTTCGCCGCCGCCAGATCCGTTTCACCAGCAATAATTTTCCTAGATGAACTCGATTCCGTGCCATCACGGGCAAAAATTTCTCCCAGGGGAGCCGATTGGTGGCTTCCCGTCATAACGCACCTCTTGACGACATTGGATGGTGCCGTTTCCGGCAAGACCGAAAAGCTCATAGTTGTTGGCGCAACTAATCATCCGGAGGCTCTCGATAGCGCTTTGACTCGGCCAGGGAGATTCAGCCGCATCCTCGAGGTAGGTGCACCAGACGAGGAGGCCCTTGCCGGCATCCTTCGGCAACACCTTGGTGAGGACCTTGTTGGAGAGGATCTCGCCAATGCGGCCCGTCTCGCAAACGGGGGAACGGGCGCTACAGTGGTCGAGTGGGTCAGGGCGGCCAGGCGCCGAGCTCGTATAGCTCAGCGACCCATGCTGATGGCGGATCTGCTGGCGGTGATAGCACCGGCAGAGGACCGAGCACCTGACCTTGTCTGGCGGATAGCGGTTCATGAATCCGGTCACGCTGTCGCCGCGCATACTACCGGGCTGGGCCGGGTCAGTGCTGTATCGATCGTGCCGAACGGAGCTATCGGTGGCTACACCGAGATCGAGCACGATGGCCGGGCTCCGACGCGGGCCGAAATGGAACGGATGGTCGTGCAGACATTGGCGGGCCGGGCCGCTGAAGAGGTAATTTTTTCGGGGGAAGTTGGCACCGGTAGCGGCGGGGGTCCGCAGAGCGATCTCGCGTCCGCTACCAGGGCGATCGGCCTCCTTCATCTGGGTACCGGGCTGGGAAGCAGTCTCATTTATCGTGCCTCCCGGGACGAGGTCCCACTCGCTCTGGCGGCCCACCCTGATATCGCAAGGGAAGTGGAGAAGGAATTGCAACGGCTTTACGCCCGGGCAGTCGGACTGATGCGTGACAACAGAGAACGCATCGAGGCACTGGCCGAAGAACTGGTCGAGCGGCGCCACGTCGGTACGGACCGGTTCCTGGAAATAATGGGGCAGAACCCACCCCGAGATATCCAGCGGGAGACAGGCAATGGATGAGCTGTTGCTGGTGCGGGTGCTCACCCGGCTGGTGCAGGTGCGCCTGGAGCTTGGAGACAAGTGCTACGAGGACGCGGCTGCCGGCGCGCTCGTGGCGATCGGGCGTTCCGCAATGCGTGCCGCGGAGATGGAGGCAGGCCTGGCCGAGGTTCACGACGACAACGTTATCCCGTTTCAATCGCACGGTTGGCAGGCCCGGTCAGGTGATGACTGCACCTGATGAAGATTACCGACACCGGCGAACCGGTGGTCACCAGCATCCTGACGCTATTCGCATCTGTGCTGAGTTGAAGGATAGCCCCAGATGCCGCGAAATTACATGCAATCATCTTGCCGCGGTGGATGGGGGCCGCCGAACCGCAACCTGAAACGGACCTGCTTTCCAACGAGCTGGTCACCCTCTGTGCTCGTCCTGGGTCGCCTCGTCCCAATCATACTCTTGCACCAGGTCATCAGGGTCCCAAAGGGGTTCCTCATCGGGAGCGGCCTGGTAACCCGGGACCAGCCGTTCCAAGTGGGACGGCTTGGCATAACGGTTGTTCCGCAGGAAGTCCTCTGCTTGTACGACGAGGTCATGTTGATGCTGTAACCAAATCAGGAACCTGGCTCGGCTTGCTTCGGAAGGACGCACCGGCTGCGGGGTGCGCGCAACTGCCCCAAAGCCCCGCCGCATGGTGAACTGTTTGGTTGCTTCGCTTGATGGCGTTTTCGGGTATGGCGCGGTGGCCCGTTTCGTCAAGGCGTGCAGCCGGAGGACCATGTCCGCGTAGAGGGCCCAAATCTCTCCATCCAGCGTCAACTCGGGGTCAATCCTCCCCTTACCCCGTTCACCGCCATGTCTTGCGGTGTCTTCAGGGTAGTTCGACCGAACCTTGCGGCGATTGACCTTCGGAGCTCCCTTGTCGATGCGTGGGACAAGGTAGGTCTCCAAGGACTTCTCTATTCGAACTAGCGTGTTCTTCACGGTGGTGGAAACAACGTCCATGCTGTCAGCGAAACGCCCCGCCGTAAGTCGGGGCCGTTCCGGTTGACCGTAGTCTCGGGCGTCCAGCTGTTGGGCTTTCACTTCGCGGAGCTGCTGGCCAAGCTGCACCAGAAACTCCAGGTCGCTCATGTCCAGCTTCAACGTCTTCGGTGCAGGTGCGTCTTCCAATTGAACCCCCGTTTCAGGGGGAACATGCAGCAGGAAGCTTGAGGAACGATGAAGCGCTTTGTCAGATGCGAGGGCTGGCAGCCTCGTATGTGTCCTTGAGCTTGGGCGACAGTTCCTCGAACAGTTCGTCGTAAATCGACTGCAGCATTCCGTCCATGATGTAGTCGCGCATCTTGTTGCTGTCCGGTTGTCCAATCGCGGAAGGTGTCATGTCGAGAATGTTCGGCTTCCACACCAGGATAAGCGCCAGTTCCTGATCTGTTGCGTCACGATCGAAACTGTCGATGACGCAATTATGTAGTTCCTGCCAGAACGCATCGGCGTCCTTGAGAATCGTCCTGTCGCGTTTGCATTCCCGCTTGAACCGCTCGCGAGCTTCATCGCGAACACTGATGTATTTTTGCACCATGATGGTCTCCTTTGTCTCGGATTCATCATGCGGGTCGGGGATGAAAGTCACCAGAACCGGAAAAATCAGGGCGTCGCGCCCGACACCGCTTCCAATGTTGATGGAAGTAGTGTCGCGGCAGCTTTCCTGATTTCCACCGTACGTGGAAAAGGCGTCATTCTCCGGAGCTCCCGCTCCAGGTCCATTGGAAAGACTGACCGTTTCACGATTGATGATTGTCGTTGTATATCAATATGTTAACTGAAATTCTCCGCTTGCAATCGACGTCCGATGTGCCTAGGTCGGCAACACTGGAGGACGCCCCGACCGGCCCTTCGCCTTCAGCAACCGAAAGGATCACGACATGTGTGCCGCAGTTATCGACCTCTCCCCTACCTCCATCCTGGTATCCGCCCGCAACCCGACCTCGTCGCTCAAGGGCGGTTGTGCGGAGATCGCGATCGTGCCCGTCGCGCTCGAGTTTACGGATGATCCTGATGCCTGGTCGCTGATCCTGGCTTTCGAACCCGTCAGCGGTCTTGTTCCCAGCTTCAGGGTCTTGCCTCACCCCGTCGATCTCGACGACGCAGCCTGCACGGCGTTGGACGCCTTGGGCGCCTTGCACGTGCCGGAAACTGCAGCGGTCGACATCGCCTGTGGCGAGTTCGAGCCGGAAGCCCTTGCTGCCGAGATCAAGCGCCGCTCCAACCGCCGCAGCGTGTCACCCGATCATGGATGGGCGGACCGGCTCTCATTGGAGCGGGCGGCAAGGGAGATCGGTCGGCAGACCCGTGCGGTCGTCGCCTTCGAAGAGGCCTCAGGATGGGAAGGGATCTATGGCGCTGCTGATAGCCGGCTGGTGCTGGAAAGCGTCATCGACCAGGTTCTCTACTGGTACCACCGTCGCCCGTCGTCCGCGCTCGGGTTGAAGTCGCCGATCGAGCGCTGGGCCGGGCGGAACGGGTCCTTGCCCGTGGCTACCCGCAGCTGACCCCTCAAGGAGCGTGAAAGGACCGTCTTACCGATCCTTCCACGCTCCAGGGAAGCCTACCGCCTCGCCCGAACAGGCCAGGAGACACGCGTCAGACACGTGAATCCTACCCTATTCGGCAGCGACCGCAAAGGGCGTCCCCACCCAAAAACCGATCAAGATTCCCGGTCTGCCTGCCGGGGAACGATCCACCATGTCCGGAGCGCCAGATGAACATCGCAGTACTTAACCAGCCGAAGTCCCGGAGAACCGGGAAGGATGCCCCCAAGACCGATCCGCGCAAGACCCGCGACGTACCCGTGTGGGACCCCGCAAACGGCCCTGACCACTCGACCGTGCGGATGTCAGAGCCTGCCAGACATACCAAGCCGGAGACGCCTGCCGACTACAAGCCTGCCAGGAATATTCCCGAGCCACCGGAGAAGTCGTCCGGACGCTCGACCTGCTACTACATCGACCCGATCGACTTCCTGGCCAAGGAAGCCGAGGGGCAGCTCGAGCTCAACGTTTCGCTTCGCTACCTGTCCGACCCCAACGTCATCCGCATCGAGCCCCAGTACGGCCCCGTCTGGTATCTCAAGCCGGAAGGCAAGCGCACATACACCGTCTTTGACCAGCGCATCCAGTATGCCGACCGGACCAAGACGGTCGTTGCGGTGAAGCCCTTCGCCCGGTCCGTAAAGCTCCGCACCGATGCGCTTAACGCCCTGGTGCTCAACCAGATGCCGGTGGAGGACGCGGATCGTGTGCAGCTCGTCACCGAGCGGGACCTGCCGCAATGGGCCCTTGCCAATTTCCGGCTGTTCCATTCGGTCAGGAACGATCGCCATTGGCATTGCTACGGCGAACTGCTGCGCGCTGCCCGCAGCCTCGTCATCCCTCTCCCGATCGATGATTTCGCCAAGCCCTGGGGCGGATCGAAGGCGGTCTTCCGAACCGTTGCCCTCCTAATTTTCGAGGGCGCGCTTCGCCAGGTGGAACCCGGCGAGATCGACGACACCACCATGATCATCGGTGGGACAACCCAAGGAGAGCAGCAGTGAAGGCCGACAAGAAGAATCCGATCCGTTTCCGCGAGATCACCCCTTACGTTGACGTGGTCATCGACGGCTTCCCCTGGCGCGCCGCGAATCCGTTGCCGGGTATCGGGTGGGAGCTCCAGAGCAAGGACCGGCCTTACAGGAACCGCATCCTCACCTCGGAGGAATACGCCAGCCTCAAGGAAGAGACTCGCGTTGTGCTCGTGTCCGAGATCCAGTCGTTCGCTGCACTGTCGTCGTTGACGCCAGGGCAGCGTGACACTGCATATATCAGGTCGTTCTGGATGGAGGTCGTGGATCAGGCTCTCGAGGACGGAGAGCTTGAAAAGCTCAGCCGCGGCAAGATCCATGACCTGATCAAGACCAAGGCCGACTACGTTGCCGGCCTGTGGCAAAAGCATAATGACGAAACCAACTTCGACCATGGAAAGGTTCGTCGCAAGAAGAAGTTCGCCAGCATCACGCCGGGCAAGAAGGCGCAAAGCGGCGACGTGGATCGCGACCGCCTCCGGCCATGCGCCAAGACGCTGCTCAAGCTCTACCTGGAATGGGTGGAGTCCGGACGCGACTTCTGGAAGCTGGTGCCCAACACCCACGGGCACAGCGACGGAGGCAAGTCGATCGACGAACGCACCTGGACCCAGATCCAACAACGGGTCGAGAGCTATGCCAGCGAGAAGAACCCTACGCTGCGTAGCGTCTGCGAGCGCATCAATATCGACATCATGGCCCTTAACGCGGTGTTGGGCGAGGACCACCACATCCCCCTGGCCACCGAATACGGCGTGGCCAAGGCCATCGACGAGCTGCCGGCCTCGGTCGTCCTTGGTGGGCGATTGGGCAAGAAGCGGATGGTGCAGGAATTAAGGCACGTCGGCAAGGGACCATCCTACAAGCGGATCGGGGAGATGACACTCCACGACTGCTGGAGCACCCATGTCTTCAGCCTGCTTTCCGAAAAGGCGCAGCAGCTCTTCAATAAGAAGGAACTGGAGCAGCGCCTTGTGCTGGCGGCGGTAGTTGAGTCGGCTACGGGCGCAATCGTGGGCCTGAAGCACGGTCTTGTCGAGAATGCGGAACTGACCACCGCCGCTCTTCGCATGGCCATGTCGGACAAGACCGCCATCGCCAAGGCGGCAGGATGCACCGCCCCGTGGGACATGCGCATCGGCATCGAGGAGGTGAAGTCGGACTCGGGCGGGGCTTACCGCAGTTCCATGTTCATGAGTTCGGCATATGCCCTGGTGGATCGCCTGACCTTCACGGCTGCCGGTCGTGCAAACCTGCGCGGCAAGATCGAGCGCATTTTCCGCACGATGGACGTTGACTTCATCACCAGGATCACGGGCAGGACCGGCAGCAGTATCCGTTCCCGCGGCAGGGATGAGCAGGATCCGCAAGACCGCGCCAGCGTCTTCGTGGACCAGTTCATGAAGCTGCTCGTCCGCTATGTGGTCGACGTGCTCCACTATCGTCCCCGCAGCAAGGTCCTGCTGTCCTCTGCCCGGCAGTTCGAGGCGATCAGCGGTCGTCTCCAGTCCAAGGCTGCGCCCACGGACGACGAGATCCGGGTTGCTTTCGGCATCGTGCTTCAGCGCAAGCTCACCCGGGCCGGCATCCGGTTCATGAACATCATCTATCATTCCGGCTGGCTGGATATCGTCATGGCCGCCGGGGGACCCCAGATGGTCGCGATCAAGGTCGATGAGCAGAATCTCGGACGCATCTCGGTTCTGCTGGGTCAGGACTGGACCACTATTCCCGGGCCCCGGGAACTCGAAGGCGTCACGCTTGACGAATGGGTTGCCAAGAATGCGGAACTGGCCCGTCGCTACGGTGACCAAGCCCGCCTCGACTTTGAACGGTTCATCGCGCCGGCGCTGCTCGACATCGAGCGGGCGGCAAAGCGGGCCGAGGACTACTTCAAGCTCGAGAATGTCCAGTGGACCGCCGCCATGATCGACAACATCGAAACGCAGCTGCGGGTGTTCGTCCTTTATGATCGCGACCCCACGGGAGACGAAAAGGCCCTCACCAAGGACTCGTCGTTGCTGGGTTCCGTTCACACGCGCTCGGCCCCTTCCACCCAGGCGATCGCCCCACAGTCGCCGCCGCCCTCGAACACGTCTGCTGCGATGCCGGGCCATGAGCCCGTCGCACGACCGGAAGCCCCGGCGCCCTTGAAGCGCAACCGTCCCAAGAAGGATCGTTCATGATGAGCCACGACCGCAATTCCGATCTGGCAGTTCTCGAGGCCATGGAAGGTCATTTCTTCCCCACGCCCGAACTGGACTCGGTCACCGCTGCGGTGAAGGAGATCGTTCGCTCGGTCGCGGTCCGCCAGGACAATTCGGAATCGTGGGGCGAGGGCAATCGCGCCAAGTGCCGGGCCGTGATGATCACGGCCCCCACCCGTCACGGCAAGACCGAGCTTGCGCAGCAGGTGGCCAACGGCTTGGACGAGCTGACCGCCGTTGACGGGACCGTGATCCGACACCGCCCCTTTTATGTCGAATGCGCCTCCGTGTTCAGCAACGGTCTGCTGTTCAACTCCGTCCTCAAGGCCATGATGGGAGGAACGGGTACCAAGCGCCTTCTGCCGGTGGCGGCAGCGTTCAACCGCATCGACACCCAGCTGCCTGTGCACATGCCCACCCTGTTTACGCTCGACGAGTTCCAGTACGCTTTTGCCCCGAGCGGCGTGGCGGCTGGCCGGCGGGACGACGTGGTGGTTGCCACCTTGGGTTTCGTGCGCCACCTGCTCGATCACGCAGCCTGGCCGGTGCCGGTTATCCTGACAGGATTGCCCGAGCTCGCCCGCAGGATGGACGAACCCGCCCATGCGTTCCTCAACGAGAAGATCACCCCCGTCCGCATCGAGCCCATGGCCCAGGGAAGCGAAGAGGAGTTCACGCGTCTCGCCTCGGCGTTGGACGCCTACTGCAAGGATGCCGGGATCGAGAACGGTGCCGCAGGGGATGAGTTCTTCAAGCGGCTCATCCACGCCACGGACCATGCACGCGGTCTGGCCTTCGAGCTCTGCCAGGCAAGTGTGATGCGTGCCTGGTACGATGGAAAGCGTGCGGTTCAGGAAGCCGATTTCGCCGCCCGATACCGCATCGCCACCGAGGCGCCGGACGACCAGAATCCGTTCATCGTCGGTGGGTGGCACACCACGGACCGAACCCGGCTGATGCAGGTCACGCTCGAAACCGATCTCGCAACATGGAAGGCGGCAAGCCGATGAGCATTTTCACGAGCCCTCTCGCCCCACGCCTTCGTCCGCTCGAACTGGCCGCCAGTTACGTTTCGCGCCTGGCAGCTTGGCTGCGCTACACCAATGCGAGGCAGTTCTGTGCCGACTTCGAGCTGAACTTCGACGGTATCTCCGCCGGCAAGGCAGACCAGCTGCAAGCTCTCGCCGATCTGACGGAGACCCCCATCGAAGACCTCGGACATAGCCCTGTACGATCCGGAGGCCGGTTCCATATCGATGGCCAGGTGTTGTCCACGGCTTACCTCGACCGCGTCGACCTGTGGGTCTGCCCCGCTTGCATCGCCGCGGATCTGGCCGCCGCCCCGCACCTGCCTCCGGAAGCCGCTATTGCGATCTGCCGTGATTCCATCATCAGCGCCATCGCGGGCTGCGTGCACCACCGCAGCAGCCTGGTCTTTGCCGGGCGGGACGAATGGCGATATGGCCGCCACGATACGTCGCTGGTTACCATGGACATCCCCGGTCGGCTGCCCCTGCTGACGGCCATGTCAAAGCCGATGAACCCGTCACCGATCGACGTCTTCGTGCGCGAACGCTTCGATGGACTGCCGCAGTCCATTGATGCGCTCCACGGTGTGCCGCTCAACCAGGTCCTCAAGCTGACCGGCAATTTCGGCAACTGGAGCCTGATGGAGGGCAAGGAGAACCTGCGCAACCTGGACAGACTGGAGCTCAACAAGATCCGCAGCGCGGGTCTGCAGATCCTGGCCGGGGGACAGGACGCCATTGCCGCCGAGATGAACCGGCTGATGGAGGAGACCCATTTCAAGGGGAACGTGCCGGTCAGGAGGGCCATGAGGAAAGTATGGTACATGCTGATGGACAACAGTTCCGAACCCGCCTTCATGCACGTCCGGCAGGCGGTGGTGCAGGCATCCAGGCAGAACCGCTATAGCTCGCGCGCAAACCCTAGCATTGACGGGCAACCTCGATGGCGCCCGGTCCAGCAGGCCGGCCTCAACCTGGGCTTCGGTGGTGCTACTGTCTGCGCATTTGCTACCGAAGCTGGAGCGACCCATCCAAGCAAGCCAAACCTGGTGAACGAGGCACGTCTTTCCGAGTGGATCTCTTTGGATGGCGGCATCGTGCCCGTTTGGCAGGCGGCTCGCGAAGCAGGCATGACCGAACTGCAGATGGCCAACCTTATCGAGCATTCCCGCTTGGTTCCGGTTGTTCGGAAGGTTCAGAAGCAAGGCACTTGGAACTGGCTGCGAAGGGATCATGTGGCTGGCATGCTCGACGCCTGCCTTGCAGACGCAATCGAGTGTAGCGACACCCCTTCCGGCAAGACCACCATCCGGGGAATGGTCCGCAGGTCAACCGGCTCGTTCCTGGCGATCCACGATGCTGTATTCTCGGGGCGTATCTGGGTCGGCAAGCTGGCCGGTGCGAAGCCTTACGCCTCCATCCTTGTCGATATCGCCGAGGTAGCCGCGCTCCTCCAATCTGACCATCGGCGCAATACTGCCGCCGACCGTGAAAGCGAGTCCATGACCAGAAGTGAATTCGCCCGCCACTGCGGCATCGGATCGGTGGCTGCACACCGCCTGGCCTCGCCTGGCGGCTTGGTCCACTATGAAGAACGAGTGGACCCTGCGACCGGGCGTTCACGCGCTACCATCCCCGTCAGCGAACTCGATCGGTTTCAGGCCGAGTTCATCACCGGCACGAAGTTGGCGAGGCTACTCCGCGTTCAACCCCGTGCGATCGTTCAACGGTTGCATGGTGAAGGGATCAGACCGGTCGATCTCAGGGATATCCCCATCACCCTATTCAGAAGATCCGAGGTCGCCGGTTTGCTGCCCGGGTGATGCACCGACAATCTTGAGCTTCCAGGCCGCCCTCCGGGGCGGCTTTTTTCATGCCCGAAAACACGGTAACGTACCGAGATTGGGAAAGTACTGTCGCTCGTTGGGAAGACCGGACATTTTTCAACGCCGAAAAGCTCAATGATTTCAGTGAAAACTGGAAAATCGGTCATCGTTCAACAGCTCGCTAAATTGGAACGCGGCTTCGATTATCAAATGTTCCGGTTCATTGCGAGGTTTTGACGCAAAATCCCACGGAATCCGCCGGTTTAGAGGCATTCGAGCAATCTATTCCGAGTGGTTCTGTTGATTCCGTGTCACACGCCCGGCGCACGGATCGCCTCTGCGAGTGCCAATTCGTTCTCAATACTGCAAACCCTGCCCATGCTCCTCGAGCCAAGCTTCAAGCTCAGCCTTGATTTCGCTCACACGCAGACCAGTATCGGAGTCTAGGTCATCGACATTCTGCCCGAGCCACTGCTCGCAAGCCCACAGCATCGCCTTGATAGTATGGCGAGGTTGTGAGGCGTCTAGCGTCTCAGTGTAGCTGCGCCAGCGAAAGATGGCGGCCGGATAATTTTTGGTGATTGGGGTCGAAGGCTCGGTCTTGGCGTGTGCTTCATTCTGGGGGAATGACAGTTCGAGACCGAACCTTCAATTGACGTTAAGTGCTAGGCGGCCGGCCGACGGGAGGGATTGGGTTGCGCCTCAAGGGTGGCCAGCCGGGCGTACGCTAGGCGGCTACGCTAGCGACCAACCTTGGCGCTGCGCGACCTCTAGCGGCACATATGCGAAAGTCGCGCGGTCGGGCTCGCCGGGGATGCGAAGGATTGCTTTTACGGCGACCAAGGGTGCAGCCGGATCGTTTCTGGTGGTGTTCATTTTGGTTCTTTCGTTGATTGGCTTCTCACAGCCGCGATACCAACCGTAACGTGGCTGACAGACCGGGGGGTGAGAACCAGCCAACGAGACTGGTCGACGGGCTTTAATCTTCTTCGGAGTTACCGAATTGATCTGGACATAACCGTCGCCCCCGGCCTAAATAGCCAGGTTCGCAACGGGCCGCTAAGCTCGTCAGCATGAGTCGCCAATAAGGCGCTCGCTTCGACCGCCTCTCCCCGGCAAGGGAGATGTGACCCCGGCAAGGGTCTAGCGGTCTATCGTGGTCAGGGTTCTCACACCCACTGACCAAAATACGCCCACCAAAGATATCACAAAGCAAGAAACTGCCCCCACGGGCAGCGTCTTTGCGTTTTCGCGTCTTGACTTTGCGGCATTTCATCGACGCAAGTCAGCAGTGGAAGAAACAACAGAATATAACCGCACCGCCATATGATGTATTATGCGAAAAGGCATATTGCAGCGTTATTTGCTGCAACAAAAGCGAATCTATATTGCAAGCGCATCACTGCGATTCTACATCGCGAGCATGACAGTCATTCCATATCCCATTGCAGACACCCCGCCCGCTACATCAACTGCGGCTACCGATGTCATAGCGCTGACGCTCATGGCCAGCCGATGAGCAAGCCCCGTGTTAGCTCCCTGCCCGCTTCGCTTCCACCCATTGGTTTGTCACGAGTTATGGCTGCCGAGGTCGTCGGTGTGTCTCCCACGACGTTCGACCGCATGGTGGCAGACGGAATGATGCCAAATCCGCGCCGAATTTACTCTCGACGCATTTGGCTCAGAACTGAGGTTGAAGCAGCAATGCACGCCCTCGTGGCCGATGGCGAGGAACCTGAAGACGACGAATGGGACTTCGACTTTGAGCCAATCTCTGCCGAGGAGCGGGCTAGAACGGAACTCACAGCTTGGGAGCGCACCCTCTTGCTGTCGCTCTACCGCAGAGGAGGGACTGCGCCGGCTAGCACATTAGAGGGTGCAGGCCCGGTCAGCAGAGAAAGCCTGGCAAGCCGCGAGCTGATTGTGGACGACGGCGAACTACTGACACTCACCGCCGAGGGTGCGTCTCTCGCCAAGTCGGCGAACGGAGGCTACAGTGGGTCAAGGGTCATCACCCTCGCTGAGAGCGCGCCTAGTATGCAGAAGCGCAAAGGGCCTAGGGCACCGAAGGCGCCGCCTCCGAATGAGAACCCCTCGCTGGATTCCCCGCTTCTTCCGTTCCGATTTCTCGAAACCAGCGAGAAGAAACTCAAGTCCAAGCTCGGCATTCTAGAATTGAAAGTTCTGCGGCAGCTGTATCCCTTGGATGGCGCTGAAATCCCGATCTACGACGTCATTGGCGCGGGAGAAAGCACTCGGTGCCTCCTGTACTCACGCGGGTACATCGAGGAACTCGGCACCCGCCGGCATAGCTGGCTCGCGATTACGGATGCGGGCAAAGAGGCATACGAAAGATCCCTGAAGTGACCCGCGTCACCGTCGAGCGACGTGGAGATTTGAAGCTCGTGGCGCGAGGCGGCTACTGGTACGCGCGGGGCACGATGTACGGTGACGAGATCTTTGTGAGCACCAAGACCAAAGATCGCGCTCGCGCTCGGGTGGTGCTGCGGGAGATAGAGCGTCAGGTGGAGCGGGGAATACAGGACCATACGTTCGCCCAAGCCTGTGACGATTACGCGGCCCACGGAGGGCAACGAACCTACCTGGGTGCCCTAACCAGCAAACTGGGCAAGCGGAAGCTGAACGACATCCGTCAGACCGACCTCGATGAAACTGCGCGTGAGCTTTATGGCCACACGAGTAGAGAGACCCAAAACCGACAGGCGTACACCCCATTCATCGCGGTTTGGAACCACGCAGTCGGCAACGAATGGACGGCAGCACGCACTTGGCGCCGGCCTCGGAAGCCGAAGGGCACGCTCGCTATCAAACCCATCACCAGGGCCGGCAC
The DNA here is from genome assembly GCF_003056355.1 of Devosia naphthalenivorans. Taxonomy (GTDB): domain Bacteria; phylum Pseudomonadota; class Alphaproteobacteria; order Rhizobiales; family Devosiaceae; genus Devosia; species Devosia naphthalenivorans. Next base: position 54,323 of record NZ_PYVW01000017.1, on the reverse strand, counting down.
ACAGGCGGTGACATATGAGCACGCCTGGGCGTTCATTCGGCACATGTCCCCTGCCCCAGCTGAATTGCTGGCAACGCTGTTCTACACCGGCATGCGGCCTATCGAACTCTTCGCACTACGTTCCGAGCACGTCGACATCAGTAACCGATGGATTACCGTTCTCAGTTCTAAAACTGGCGAGCCTCGAGGTGTGCCGATCCACGACTTTTTGGTGCCACTGCTAGAGCGGCTGCGTGGGAATGGTGGGGTGATGTTCCGCACCATTCGTGGTCTGCCCTACCGGCCGCGCGAAGGTGGCGGCGGACAGTTGCGGTCAGCCATTGCGGGCGCACGGGAGAGGTCGGGAATCAAGGACGTCTCGCTCTACACGGCTCGCCACACCGTCTCGACGCAGTTGGTGATCGCAAGTGTCCATCCGCACATCAAGGACCAGATCCTCGGCCACGCCGCGGACAACATGAGCCGGCGCTACACCCATGTGCCGCAATCGGCACTGATCGAAGCAATCAACACGTTGCCCGTAATTGATGAGTGGCGTGAAGCTGTGTGGATGAGGTGAGCTAGTGAAAGTAGGTCCAAATCAAGAGCATGCAGAATCGCCCCTATTCTCGCCGGCCGGCTGAACAGATAGCGGCGCAACACTCACATCGACCCGGCGAGAGTACTTCGATGTTGCTCTTGGCGTGGAATATGGCGATCATGCTGCATCGCGACCGCTGCCCAAAGCTTACGTATTCTAAAGAATCCCTTAATGGCGTTCAATTATGACTTTGGTTACAGCCAAAAACAGAATGCACGCATCTTCGATAATGCAGTCAGAATCGAGAAGCGCGAGGGCGTTCCACCGGAGGCGGACTTTATCCCTGAGGCGGATACATTGCGCATTGGTGCCGGCAAACGGGTCAAAGCAACAGTTATGTTCATCGACATCTGCGGTTCTTCGCAGCGAGCCTCCGAAAGCGAGTTAGAGCAAGACGATAATCTCAGGGTGTTGAGTCTTTATTTTTCTGAGATGATCCGGGTGATTGAAGAGCTAGGCGGGACTATTGAGAAGAATACCGGTGACGGGCTCATGGCCTACTTCGTAACTGAGGGTGACATGAGCGGACCGGTGAGAGGCCTGTGCGCCTCACTGTCGATCTTCAAAGCTAAAATCCTGCTAGACGACATCAGCGCTCGTGTTTGGCGCCTCGTGCCCCTAGATTTCCGCATCTGTCTTGACGATGGCTGGATAACTGTCGCTCGGGTCGGCGCAGCACGGAGGTTCAATGCAGTGGTCGCGATAGGAACAACAGCTAACTTGGCAGCCAAAATGTTATCTTTCGCGGACGAGAACGAGTTGTTGCTCGGTGAGAATGTTCAGCGAGAACTTCCCGCACAAGCGAAGCAATTCACTTGGCTAAAGACGAGTGATACCGGTTGGACATACGAGGCAACGGGCGCCCCCTATCGCTTCTTTCGTTACAGTGCTCGATATGAGACCCCCAAGTTTGAACCAAAATCTTAGAGCAGAACACGCGCAGCTCGCTGAGTTCCAGGCGCCCTACATCGACCACTATATAGCTTTGGCGGACACCAAAGCGTCGGTCGCCTTCGGAGTATGCGCCGCTGTATTAGGCTATCTGGCCACCCATCAAAACGTCAGGGACTCACTACAGCAAGGTGCCCCTCACCATGGATTCTGGCCTACACTCGTAGCATTGATCCTGTTGGTCTCTGCCGGCGCCGCCGCTTTGGTGGTTGTGGTGCCACGAACATGGAAAACCTACCAGGACGGAGTGGTTTCCTGGCCATCCGTTTCGAAGTTTGACTCTGCTGCAGCGTACTTGGCGGCGCTCGCTGCGACATCAGAAAATGACATTCGACAAGCCCGTTCCGCCCACTGCTTTGTTTTAGCCAAGATATGCGCATCCAAGCACAGATGGGTGACCAGGAGCTTTGGACTCACAGCCGCAGCAATCCTGCTGAGTGGGTATGTTGTATTGTTTGTCTAGGCTCGTTTCCAAGATGAACCATAAGCAGCCAAAAGCCCCCGTACACTGCTATTCGATGACACCTTACCAGTGGACGGCCGACGACGACGAGATCGCCTTGGACGCAATCATTGTCGGTATCGGATCAGACGAGAAGGCCTTCGATGCATTGGGCATTGATTACGGCGAGGTGTTAGCATCCATCTACTGGCCAGACTGGATTACTCAGGGCGACAAGGTAAAATCCGCACTTGAGGGCCTATACTCCGTTCCAGAGGCGCTTGAGCGGGCGGAAACGTTGTGCTCACTCTGGGCGTTTAACCGCATCGTTATCTCCATTCAGGATCGTGAGATCTGGCGGGACGAGTGGGGAAAGCTACGGGACGAGGAGGGCTATGATTGAATGTGCGGTCGCTTCACCAACGAGATGACCTGGTCAGAGCTCCACGCGCTGTACAAGCTTAGCGATGAGTTGTTCCCCGTCGCACCGCACAATATGCAGCCGCGATACAACATCGCGCCGACGCAGGACGTGGATTTCGTGCACCTCGACAAAGCCGGGAACATGGAGCTCGACCGGGGCCGCTGGTGGCTGGTGCCGTTCTTCGCCAAGGAACTGCCGAAAGCAGCCATGTTCAACGCCCGCATCGAGACGGTGGACACGTCAGGGGCGTTCCGTGAGGGGTTCAAGTCCCGGCGCTGCCTCATCCCGGCCGATGGCTATTTCGAATGGACCACGAACGAGGATGACGGGAAGAAAGACCCATGGCTGCTGCAGCTGCCGGATGGCGAGGGTTTCAGCTTCGCCGGCATCTGGGCGCGCAACGACAATCTGGGTGTGACTAGTTGCACGATCATCACGGCGCCGGCCGTGCCAGAGATCGAGCAGATCCATACCCGCATGCCGGTGATCATCGGGCCGGATACATACGAACGCTGGCTGTCTGGCGAGGACCAGGGCACCGACGCCAAGGCGCTGCTGCTCGGCGCTCAGATCGATAGCCAGTTGGAGTTTCACCGCGTCGGCCGTGAGGTGAACAACAGCCGGTATGACGGCACCGATACCAAGAAGCCGCTGATCAACTCGCTTTAGCAGGGCCGCGAACATTAGCCAGGCTAAGCTCCGCTTCGCGCATCGCGGCGTATTCGTCGGCGCCTATCGGCTTTGGCGGGCCCTCTTGCTTGCTATCGTTCATCACAAAGGCACCCTGCATCAAAGTTATCCAGCGGTTGGGGTAGAACAATGCAGCGGCGACATAGGCGCCACGGGCGACCATGAGGTTGTTAGCCGTGGCGATCACGTCGAACGCATAGGGAAAGGTCTGGCCATGATCGATGACGCGAAAGTTTGGATTGCTCGGCACGTCCGGCTCTCGCACCACGACCCTGGGGATAAGCCATAGGTTCATACCGCGGCGCTTGCACGATGGGCAGCGCATCTGATCCGAGAAGTGAGGCGAACCCACATCTGGTACGGGATTGGCCTTCCTGGATGGTGGTCAGCCTTTTGGCCGCCGGTATTATTGGAAGTCGGGCGATGCCGAAGAGATATCGGATGGTGTTGCGGAGAAGCTGATCGAGTCGGCGACTGAAATCGCCTCGCCGTTTTCCGCGATATTGTGCATGCATCTCGGAGGTGCCCCGGCGCGGATCGATCCGGAATCAACCGCCGTCGGCATTCGCTCAGCGCAGTATGGAATGGTCTTTCAAGGGGCGTGGACGGATCCGGCTGAGGACGCTTCCCATGTTGGTTGGGCCCGCAGCGCACTTGAGCGCGTTCGCCCCTTTACGTCCGGAAGCGCCTATCTCAACTTCATCACGGAGGACGAGAGCGCAACCGGGGTACGTACTGCCTATCGTGACCGCATCTTCGAGAAGCTCCGCCGCATCAAGAGTACATACGATCCGCGAAATGTCATGGCCGGCTCGCTGAATATTCCACCGGGGTGATTGTCCGAAGGCTAAGACGAAGCAAGATCGCGGCTGAGTGTCGATGGCGTACATCCCGTGAGCGAGCAAGTGGGGTATGGTGCCACCGAGTGCTTCCTACTCCCGTCTACATGCTTTGACGCGAAGCCACCCTTCATTTGTGGCGGGGCGTAAGTCCAACGTGCCCCTGTACGAAGGGGCAGTGCCGGACCTGGGTGATCCGGCACTGTGTCTGGGTTAGTTGCCGGCCGAAGCGTTGGCGTCGGCCCAGCTTTTCACCAGTTCGTCGTAGTTGACGGTCATGGGCTCTTCGTCCTCGTTCTCTATGGCGAGTTGGGGAGCCAGATTTCCCTTGGCGATGGCGTCTTCGTTCCAGAAGGCGAGGTCGTGCTCTTCGGCGAGCTTGGGTCCGATGTCGCCCTGCACTCCGGCGCGTTCAAGGCGTTCCATGACGCTTTCCTGCTCGGCGCAGAGAGAGTCCATGGCCTCCTGTGGGGTCTTGGCACCGGAGGACGCATCGCCAATGGCCTGCCACCAGAGTTGCGCCAGCTTGGGGTAGTCAGGAACGTTGGTGCCGGTGGGTGACCACTGGACGCGGGCTGGCGAGCGGTAGAACTCGACAAGTCCGCCCAATGCCGGGGCGCGCTCGGTGAAGCTATCGTGGCGGATAGTGGATTCGCGCACGAAGGTTAGACCCACATGGGACTTCTTGACGTCCACCGTTTGCGAGGAGACGAACTGGGCGTAGAGCCAGGCCGCCTGGGCGCGATCGACCGGAGTGGATTCCAGAATGGTCCAGGAGCCCACGTCCTGATAGCCCAACTTCATGCCATCTTGCCAGTAAACGCCATGGGGCGAGGGAGCGAAGCGCCATTTTGGCGTGCCGTCCTCGTTCATCACCGGCAGGCCTTCCTTGACCAGATCGGCCGTGAAGGTGGTGTACATGAACATCTGCTGGGCGATCTTGCCCTGGCTCGGCACGGGGCCGGATTCCGAGAAGGTCATGCCCTGGGCTTCGGGCGGTGCGTAGGCGTTGAGCCATTCCAGATATTTGGTGATGGCATAGACGGAAGCCGGTCCATTGGTATCGCCGCCACGGGCAACGCAGGAGCCGACTGGCCGCGAATTCTCATCGACTTTGATGCCCCATTCGTCGACGGGGAGGCCATTGGGAATACCTTTGTCGCCATTGCCGGCCATGGAGAGCCAAGCATCAGTGAAGCGCCAGCCGAGCGATGGGTCCTTTTTGCCATAGTCCATATGGCCGAAGACCGGGCCCTCGCCCATGTCGCGGCCGGTGAAGAATTCGGCGATGTCCTCGTAGGCGCTCCAATTGACCGGCACGCCCAGATCGTAGCCGTATTTCTCCTTGAACTCCGTCTGGATGGCGGGATCGTTGAACCAATCGTAGCGGAACCAGTAAAGGTTGGCGAACTGCTGGTCGGGCAGTTGGTAGAGCTCGCCGTCCGGTGCAGTGGTGAAGTCGATGCCGATGAAATCATCGAGCTTGAGGTTGGGGTTGGTGACGGAAGCGCCCTCGCCGGCCATCCAGTCGGTAAGGCTGCGCGCCTGCTTGTAGCGCCAGTGCGTGCCGATCAGGTCGGAATCGTTGACATAGGCGTCGTAGATGTTTTCGCCCGATTGCATCTGGGTCTGGAGCTTTTCCACCACGTCACCCTCACCGATCAGGTCGTGGGTGACGCGGATGCCGGTGAGCGCGGTAAAGGCAGGGGCGAGTACCTTGGATTCATATTCATGCGTGGTGATGGTTTCGGAGACCACCTTGATGTCCATGCCCACGAACGGGGCCGCGGCATCCATGAACCATTGGAGCTCGGCTTCCTGCTCCTCCCGGCTCAGGGCAGACATGTCGCCGATTTCGGCTTCGAGGAACTTGATACCCTCTTCCATGCTTTGTGCCCCGGCCGGGCTCGCCACCAGCAGCGCGAGCAGCGCCGCTGTCGATGTCAACAATTGCCGTTTCATTCCAATCCTCCCTTGAAATTCAACTTCTCGAAAACGGGATGGAGCAGCTTTCGCGCCACGCCTATCCCGACCTATGTTGCCCTAGACAAAGCGGAACACGCAGATGGCGTAGACCACCGACAGGGCGAGACTCCACCACAGCTGGGGCCCTACCAGACCCAGCCAGGCAAGATTGATGAAGGCGCTGCCGAGCAGCGAGATGAAGAGGCGGTCGCCTCGTGTCGTCTCGAAGCGCAGGATGCCGACCCGAGGGCTGCCGCCGGGCACACGCCACTCCCAGATCGCCATGCCAACAAGCATGAGGAAGATCGTGCCGAAGAAGGCGGCGGTAGGCCAGGTCCATGCCATCCAAGCAAAATCCATGGCGCCCTCCCCTCACACCCGGCCCAGGGCGAAGCCCTTGGCAATATAGTTGCGAACGAAATAGATCACGAGCGCTCCCGGGATGATGGTCAGCACGCCCGCGGCCGCCAGCACGCCCCAGTCGAGTCCAGAAGCTGAAACCGTGCGCGTCATGATGGCCGAAATCGGCTTGGCGTCCGTCGTAGTGAGCGTGCGGGCCAAGAGGAGTTCCACCCAGGAGAACATGAAGCAGAAGAAGGCCGCGACCCCAATGCCCGAGGCAATCAGCGGCATGAAGATGCGCACGAAGAATAGCGGGAAGGAATAGCCATCAATATAGGCCGTTTCATCGACCTCCTTGGGCACGCCGCTCATGAAACCTTCCAGAATCCACACCGCCAGCGGCACGTTGAACAGGCAATGGGCGAGCGCTACCGCAAGGTGCGTGTCAATCAGCCCGAACGCCGAATAGAGTTGGAAGAACGGCAGCGCGAACACGGCCGGCGGCGCCATGCGGTTGGTCAGCAGCCAGAAGAACAGGTGCTTGTCGCCCACGAAGCGGTAGCGCGAAAAGGCATAGGCGGCCGGCAGGGCCACGAGGAGCGAGATGACGGTGTTCATCACCACGTAGATGATGGAATTGATGTAGCCGGAGTACCAGCTTGGGTCGGTGAAGATCACGGTGTAGTTGCGCAGGGTGAAGTCGCGCGGCCAAAGGGTGAAGGCGCCGGTGATTTCCTGATTGGTCTTGAAGCTCATGTTGATGAGCCAGTAGATCGGCAGCAGCAGGAAGATGATGTAAAGCGTGGGTACCAGCCAGCCCAGCCGGACGCTGCTGCGCGTGCGATTGAGGGCGGCGGCCTGGCGGGGTTGTGCGATGGTGGCGGCACCTGGGGTGACCATGCCGGCGGTCATGTCGGGGTCGGTCATCGCTCGTCCCCCTGCCCGTAATTGGTCATCACGGTGTAGAACACCCAGCTCAAGAGCAGCACGATCAGGAAGTAGATCAGCGACATCGCAGCCGCTGGACCGACGTCGAACTGGCCGATTGCCATCTTGACGAGGTCGATCGACAGGAAGGTCGTTTCATTGCCGGGGCCGCCGCCGGTGACGACGAAGGGCTCGGTGTAGATCATGAAGCTGTCCATGAAGCGCAGCAGCACGGCGATCAGCAGCACGCGCTGCATCTTGGGCAATTGGATGAAGCGGAACACGCTCCAGCGGGACGCACCATCGATGCGGGCGGCCTGGTAGTAGGCATCGGGAATGGAGGCGAGCCCGGCGTAGCAAAGCAGCACGACAAGGCTGGTCCAATGCCAAACGTCCATGACCACAACGGTGATCCAGGCGTCGAGCGGGTCCTGCACATAGTTGTAGTCGATGCCCATGGCGGCCAGCGTCCGGCCGAGCAGGCCGATGTCCACGCGGCCGAACACCTGCCAGATGGTGCCGACGACGTTCCACGGGATCAACAGCGGCAAGGCCATCAGGACAAGGCAGACGGGCACGCCCCAGCCGCGTTTGGGCATGTTGAGGGCGATGAATATTCCGAGCGGAATTTGGATGGCGAGGATGATGGCGGAGAACAGAAGGTTACGCCAAAGCGCGGCCCAGAACCGCTCGGAGTGGAGGGTATCCTCGAACCAATCGAGGCCGGCCCAGAAGAACTCGTTGTTGCCGAAGGTATCCTGCACCGAATAGTTGACCACGGTCATCAGCGGAATGATGGCCGAGAACGCCACCAGCACCAGAACGGGGAGCACGAGGAACCAGGCATTGTTATTCCAGGTCTTGTCCATCCTCAGGCCCCCAGGCTCTGGCGCCAGGAATTGGCGTAGATGTTGATCCCCTTGGGGTCGAACTGCACGCGGGGTTCCGAGGGCAATTCATGATGCTCTGGGACAATGGCGGCGATATCGCTTCCCTCCAGGGTGCCACGGACGATGCGGTGGCGGCCGATATCCTCCACGGTGAGCACCCGTATGGGCATGCCTTCGCGGCCGACCCGCACATATTCGGGGCGGACACCAAGCTCGATGCGGGCGCCGGGGCTTGGGCTGGCAGCGCCGGGAAGCGTTATGACCTGGGAGCCCAGGCGGGCCGTAGCGCCGTCGAGATCCACCGGGATGACGTTCATGCCGGGCGAGCCGATGAAGTAGCCGACGAATGTGTGGCTGGGCCGCTCGAACAGTTCGGCGGGGGTGCCGATCTGGACGACCGCGCCCTCGAACATCACGACCACCGTTTGCGCAAAGGTCAGTGCCTCGGTCTGGTCGTGCGTGACATAGACCATGGTGTAACCAAAGCGCTTGTGGAGTTCCTTGAGCTGGCTGCGCAGGACCCATTTCATGTGCGGATCAATAACGGTCAGCGGCTCGTCGAACAGGATGGCGTTGACGTCATGGCGGACAAGGCCGCGGCCGAGCGAGATTTTCTGCTTCTGGTCCGCCGTGAGCCGGCGTGCCCGACGATGCGCCCAGTCGGCCAGACCGATGATCTCCAGGGTTTCAGTGACCCGTCGCTTAACGTCGGCTTCGGCCACTCCGCGGTTGCGCAGGGGAAAGGCGAGATTATCGAACACCGTCATGGTGTCGTAGATCACTGGAAACTGGAATACCTGCGCGATGTTGCGCCGTTCGGTTGAGAGATCGGTTACGTCCTCGCCGCCGAACAGCACGCGTCCACGTGAGGGTGCAACCAGCCCGGAAATGATGTTGAGAAGGCTGGTCTTGCCACAACCGGAAGGGCCAAGAAGCGCATAGGCACCGCCATCGGCGAAACTGTGGTGCACCTCCTTGAGCGCGTAGTCTTCGTCGCGTTGCGGATTGGAAAGGTAGGAGTGGCGGATGTGATCGAGATCGATGCGTGCCATGTCCCCTCCGCTATGCCGCTAGAGCCGGCGTTTGGCCGACAGCTCTTCCGGTGCCGTCGAAGACGAGCAGCAGGCGTGGATCGAGGAAGACTTCGATCTCTTGACCGACGGCAAAATCCTGCACGCCGGGTGTCAACATGATCCAGTCCGCGCCGACAAACCGGAGGTGAACGAAGCTTTCGGAGCCGGTGATTTCGAGTGCTGCCACTACCGTGCGCAGAGCGACGGCCTCGGCGCCCGATGGCGTCAGCGACAGATGGTGGGGCTGAAAGCCGATGGTGTAGATGCCATCAGCAATGGCGTCCACGGCCGGAATGCCGACGCCACTTTCGAGCACGAAGGTATTGCCGGTCTTGTCAGCGGAAATGGTGTTGAGCGGCGGATCGGCGAAGGTGCGTGCCGTCACCAGATCGACGGGGCTACGGAAGACGTCAATGGTCGGCCCGAATTGGGTCACGTGGCCTTGTGCCAGCGTTGCCGTGTTGCCCCCAAGAAGGAGCGCTTCGGATGGTTCGGTAGTGGCGTAGACGAAGATGGTGCCGCTTTCCGCGAAGATGCGCGGCAATTCGGCCCGCAGTTCCTCGCGGAGTTTGTAGTCGAGGTTGGCGAGCGGCTCATCGAGCAGCACTAGGCCGGCATTCTTGACGATGGCGCGCGCAAGGGCGGTGCGCTGCTGTTGGCCACCGGACAGATTGAGCGGCATGCGATCGAGATAGGGTGTCAGCTTCATCAACGCGGCGGCGCGTTGCACGGCATCGTCGATGCTCTTGCGGTCGGCACGGGCCACACGCATGGGCGAGGCAATATTCTCGTAAACCGTCATCGACGGGTAATTGATGAACTGCTGGAATACCATGGCGACGTCGCGCTTCTGGGGGGAAACGCCGGTGACATCGACGCCATCGACATGGATGGTACCGCTCGTCGGGCGGTCGAGCCCCGCCATGATGCGCATCAGGCTGGTCTTGCCGGACAGCGTCGGGCCGAGCAGCACATTGAGGGTGCCGCGTTCAAGGCGCAGGGAAATGTCGCTGAGATGTTTTTCGGCGCCGGACTGCTTGTTGATATTGCGCAGCTCGAGCATCCCAGCCTCCTAGCCGGCAATCATTGAGGAATGCGGCTTGGAAGTCGCCTGGCAGACGCAGAGCAAAGAACTATTGCTGCCGGCTTCAGGCACGAGCGGGCTGCAGCTTCGGCCAATCGCATCGCTGAAGATGCGTTGGCCGTTGAAGCCGGCGCCAATCACCACGGGGTCGTGGATACGCGTACCGCCCAAAGTGTCCTCCCGTCCTTGGCCGGTTTTCCGGTCTTCAAGAACGAGTGAAGGTTAGGGTGAAAGCAAAACGAATGTCAATCGAAGAAGAACCGCAACCAGCCCGCTATGAATGGATCAGCCCAACGCCATGCGAAAGGGGGCAGCCAAAGGAATCAAAATGCCAGCACAAGGACGACCGCCTCAACCGCTAATGCAACAGCCGCTACTAGCCACACCGCCACCAGTACGCTGACCGGGATCACTGCCACGGCTGTAATAACCGAGACACCGAGGAAATAGCCTACTCTTGCCAGCATATTCCAGCACTCCACTAAAGTGGCGGAACCTACCTGAATCACGATCAACCCAAAATAAGCCGATTAACCTAGACTAAAATGTACAAGCTCGGTGCGTCGATCCTGGGCCTTATTTCTCGGCCAACCACCGGCTCACCAGCTTGGGCGGTCCGTCAAGATTTCGGCAATTGGAGTGAATGGCGAAATCGGTGCGTTGCAATCTGACTTCTGTCGGCGCTCCTCGCACCTCAAGTCGAACAACGGCCCCTTCGCCGGCTTCCTCGGTGCCCAGAACAATTACGTCGCTTTGGCTCGCAGAGGAATTCTGGAGATGGGCGGCAAGCTCCGCAGCCTGCTCCACTTCACTGAGCTGGGGGTTGCCACGATAGTTCGGCAGGTAGAGTTCGTCGGACGAAATGGCTTCTAGAAAGGCCGGAACGTCGGTCGGAGACAGCCGTCCGTAGCGATGCCGATTTGGCATTACGATGACGGAGGGGGCAAAATGGCACCCGCCGACATGGGTGCACTGGAGGATGTCGATATCGAACGAAGGGGCAGCACTAGACAGTGCCTTGAAAAGCGGGAAGCCGTAGCGGGCGCAACAGGCATCGGTCCTCGCATCAGTGCAACAGAGGATGGCTCGGCGATTTGAACTTGCTCCTGCAAGCGGTTCGCCCCTGCCCCACGCGAGAATAATTTCGGCCAGATGCGATTGGTCGCGCGCCGTCATGCGGCGATTGTCAGGAAAGGAGCGGAGTTCCAGCTCCGGACCGTCACCTGCAATCAGGCCCACATAGCTTTTCGCGCCGCTGGTTGCCCGCATGGCAGCGGTGAGTTCGGGCGTAAACCCCTCGGATTCGAACCTCGGACGCCGCCATTTGGTTTTCGGCCATACGAGAAACAGATGCCGTTCAGCGATCGCACCTGTGCCCGCCAGCGGTTCACCGCACGCAATGGCGCGGTCGGTGCAGAACTCCCGCGTCACTCAGCTGCCGGCAGCTTGACGCCGTAAATCTCGGCGAGTTGGTCAAGCATCATATGTGCTGAGTAGATGCCACCCCCAAGATTCCAGGCAAGTTCGTTGACGCGCTGAGCCTTGCCGGCCTTGACCGCTTCGAGGCCAAGCCAGAGTGGGTCATTGAGCCATTCGTCAAGATTGCTGAGAGAGTCCTGCGGATCGGCATCGGGAGCGAAGTAGAAGATGCGATCGCCGCGCATTTCAGGAATGCGCTCCTTGCCGATTTCGACAAAGGTCTCCTCGCTGCGCTGCAACGCCGGGCGAGCAAATCCCACAAGGTCAAGCACAATGCCCGGGAAGGAGTGGTCGGAATAGATGCGCGTCCGTCCTGGCGCGAACCGCACCAACGAAATCTCTTCGTTGATGCCCTCTCCGATCTCTTCGCGCAAGGTCCCTGCCCTGGCTTCGAGCGCCGCGATCCCAGCGGCCGCCTCGTCGTCGATACCGATCACGGAGCCATAGAAGCTGTAATTGTCCAGCCAGGCGGCGCCGATCGTTTCTGACATAACCGTTGGCGCGATAGCAGACAGTTGCTCGTATATTTTTTCCTGGCGCATCTTGGTGCCGATGATCAGGTCCGGTTCGAGCGAGGCCAGCACTTCGAGGTTGATCGCCGTTTCGGTGCCCAGCGACACCGCATCGCCGAGCTTATCGGCGAGATGCGGATAGAACGGGTCGCCTTCCCAGGACTGTGCGGCGCCTACGGGCACCACGCCCATGTGGAGCAGTGCCTCAGTCCCCTCGTTGGTCAGAATGGCGATGCGTACCGGATTGTCCGGCACCTCGGTCGTCCCCATCGCATGGGTGATCTCACGCGCTTGTGCGGGGGCGATCACGGCAAGAAAGGCTGCGGCGGCGAAGATGATCTTGTTCATGGCAACCCAAATCGAAGGGTGGATAATTCAGGCGCCCAGGGCGTGTGGACGGTTAAGCGGTATGTCGGTTCCTATTGTGCCCTCAGGGGGCGGGCACATCGGCTCAAGCCCCGAGGCTGAACCCCTCATCCGGCCCTGCGGGCCACCTTCTCCCCTCAGGGGGGAAGGGAAAGAGGCAGCACCGCGCTGAGAGTCCATACAACCCTAGCGGGTGGGTGGCAGTTCGTAGATGCGTTCGATATCGTCGAGGAGGAGGTTCGCGGCAATAATGCCACCTGCAGTGTTCCAGACCGCGTCATCGACCGGGTAGGCCTTGCCCGCCTTCACCACTGGCAAGTCCTGCCACAGGGGATCGCTGGTCCAGTCGCTAGCCTGCTGCTCGGCTGCGCCGTCGCCGGTTTCGTAGACGAAGTAGAACAAGCGGTCGCCATTGAAGTCGGGAATACGTTCCTTGCCGACATCGTCGGCGAACTCAGGCTTGTCCTGCACAGCTGGACGATGAAAACCGATCTGCTCGAGAATAAGGCCGGCGAAGGTGTCCTTGTAATAGATCCGGGTCAGTGCGGGCATGAAACGGCCGAGCGAGACTTCCTCCTCAAGGAGAGGACCGGCTTGTTCGCCCAGCTTGGCAGCCCTGGCATCGAACGCTGTCAGCGCAGCCTTGCCCTCGTCCCCCTTGCCGGCAGCATCGGTATAGAGCGCCATGTTGATCTTCCAGTCGCCGCGCAGGCGCTCCGACATGACCGTCGGCGCGATAGCCGAGAGCTGATCATAGCTCTTTTCCTGGCGCGTCTTGTTGCCCAGGATCAGATCGGGTTCGAGTGCAGCGATCGTTTCTAGGTTTATTGCCGACTCTTCGCCAACCACCGTCACGTCGGCCATGTCGTCGGCGATGTGGGCGTACCATGGATCGCCGAGCCATGAGCGAACAGCGCCGACCGGGGTAATTCCGACCGCAAGCAAAGCTTCCGTGCCTTCATTGGTCAGAACCACGATCCGCTGCGGATTGTCGGGCACATCGGTCACGCCCATCGCGTGGGTGATTTCGCGCGCGAACGCAGGGCTGCCGACGATGGCCGCAACGGCAAAAGCCAGCAGCGTACGACGAAGGATGTTCATGATTCCTCCTCGGAACTTGACAATTTGGGTCCGGAAATGGTTTCGACAAACAGTCAGAAAAAATTCTGACTGTCAACTTCACCTTATTGGACGCACCCCTGTCGGATATCGCACCCACAGCTGTCACTCGCGCCGGTACAGCGAGCCTTGTGCCGATCTACGCGTTGCTCGTCGCGACGCTGATCGCCGCAATGCTGGTGAGCGCGACGGTTGGCTACCGCATCTATGATCTTGGGCAGCTTTGGGACGCGTTGTTTCACTTCGACGGCACTGAGGCCGCAACGGTTCTCACCAATCTACGTCTGCCGCGTGCGGTGATCGCCCCTCTGGTCGGCGCTGCCCTTGGCATTGCAGGCGTTCAGGTGCAGACGCTTTCACGCAACCGCATCGCATCGCCGGACACGCTTGGGCTCAATGCCGGCGCATCGCTCGCTGTCGTAGTGGCGAGCAGTGTATTCGGCATTGGCTCGCTTGCCGGATTGTCGCTGACCGCGGCGCTTGGCGCCCTCGTCACCAGCCTCGTGGTGTTCGCCATCGCTGCCGGCGCCGGCGGCTTATCGCCATTGCGGATCGTCCTCATCGGCGTCACCATCGCGGGGCTCGGGCAATCTTTCGTCCAGATCATTCTCACCACCAACGAAGCGCAGTTGCAGAACCTGCTGTTCTGGCTTGCCGGCTCGTTTGTCGATCGCCCCATGACACTCGTCATCAACTGCGGCCCGTTCGTGCTTGTCGGCGCTGTCATCGCCTTCCTGCTCGCCCGGCCCCTCGACGCTCTACAGGCGGACGATTCCACCGCCACCAGCCTGGGCGTGCCGGTCGGCCTCGTGCGGATCGGCTGCTTCTTTTCCGTTGCCCTCCTGACCGGCGCTGCCGTGGCGATGGCCGGCCCGGTCAGCTTCGTGGGCCTCGTGGTACCTCATGCGGCGCGCCGCCTCGTCGGATTACGTCATGACCGGCAAATCATCGCTGCTGCACTGGTGGGCGCTGTCTACACGACGCTCGCCGATGTGGCGGCGCGGTTTGTTATCTTCCCGCTTGAAGCTCCGGTCGGTGCGGTAACCGCCGTGGTGGGCGGCATTGTCCTTGTCCTGCTTCTCCGCCGGCGGATAGCATGAGCCATCTGTCGACAAATCTTGCTGCGGCGCGCGCGCCAACAAGCCTTGTCGTGCTGACCGTGGCTTGCGTGTTGCTGTGCCTCAGCGGCGTCGCCTTTGGCTCGAGCTGGATACCGATCGACCAGGTGGCTGCAACGATCCTTGGCGCCGGCGAAAAAACGCAGAAGCTTATTGTTCTTCAATTGCGCCTGCCCCGGGTGGTGATAGCCGCCATCGCTGGCGGTGCCATGGCAACTGCCGGGTTCCTGCTCCAGAAGATCACCCGGAACTCCCTGGCGTCACCGGGCATCCTTGGCGTGATCGACGGTGCCGCGCTCGGTGTGGTTATCTTCCTGGCGTTGCTCTCCGATGAGTCGAACGCTCTCGTGACCTCCATCGCCTACCAGCCGGTGGCCGCGATGGTGGGCGCGGCGCTCGGCATTGTCCTGGTTTTTACCCTCAGCGGCCAGCAATCGAATTCTGCGATCCGACTCCTTCTGTTCGGCATTGCCGTTGGCGCCGTATTCAAGGCGCTGGTCATGGTGCTGATGCTGATCGGGCCCATCTACCGCACCAGCCAGGCTGCCCGCTGGATTGCCGGCGCTGTCAATGAGATCAACTGGAGCGAGATACAGGTCACAGCCCTGCTGCTGCTGCCCCTGCTGGTCCTTTCACTGGTCGTTGCCCGCAAGCTGCCGCCTGCCGATCTCGACGAGACCTCCGCTCGCAGCGTCGGGCTCGATCTGCCGGTTTTCCGCATTGTGGTCTTTGCCCTGGCGGCCGCCCTGACCGCCGTTGCTGTGGCTTTCGTGGGCGGGGTGGGCTTCATCGGGTTGATGGCGCCGCACATGGCCCGGCTACTTGTCGGTCGTAGCGTTTATGCTGGGCTCGTCGGCAGCTTCCTGCTTGGTGCGCTGATGCTGGTGGGGGCCGACCTGGTCGTGCGCGTACTCTTTTCTCCGGTCGAAGTGCCGGCCGGCACCGTCACTGCGGTGATCGGCGCCCCCTATTTTCTTTTCCTATTGATGAGCAGGCAGCGCCATGACGGATGATTTAGCCATCGCGGTCGACAGCCTCTCGCTCGGCTATGGCGGCGGCCCGGTGCTCGACGGACTGTCGCTGGACATTCCACGCGGACAAATCACGGTTCTCGCCGGACCCAATGGTTGCGGTAAATCGAGCCTGCTGCGGGCTATCCGCCGCCTCCACAAGCCCAGCGCCGGCAAGGTGCTGATCGAGACCACGGACGTGGCAAGCCTCTCCGAAAAACACCTTGCACGCCAGATCGGGCTGTTATCGCAAAGCCCATCGGCGCCCGGCGACATGACCGTCGAGGAACTCGTCCGCCTCGGTCGCTACCCCCATCAGAGCCTGCTGCG
The DNA here is from genome assembly GCF_003056355.1 of Devosia naphthalenivorans. Classification (GTDB taxonomy): domain Bacteria; phylum Pseudomonadota; class Alphaproteobacteria; order Rhizobiales; family Devosiaceae; genus Devosia; species Devosia naphthalenivorans. The sequence continues at coordinate 38,182 of NZ_PYVW01000017.1, read as the reverse complement.
GCCCTGGAGCCGTGAAGACAGCCGCGCCCTCAACGCTGCCATGGCGGGCACGGGTGTCACCCATCTGCGGGAGCGCCCCATCGGCTCGCTATCGGGTGGCCAGTTGCAGCGGGTGTGGATCGCCATGGTCCTGGCGCAGGAAACCGACATCATTTGCCTCGACGAGCCGGTCAACCACCTCGACATGGCTCATCAGATCGACTGCCTCGAACTCGTACGGCAGCTGAACCGTGATTTCGGCCGCACAGTGGTGCTGGTCCTTCATGACCTCAACCTGGCCGCCCGCTATGCCGATCAACTTGTGTTCCTGAACGAGGGCAAGCTTGCCGCCAGCGGGCCGCCGGAAGCGCTGATGACGGAAGCGCTGATCGCCGCCATCTTCGATGTCGAAGCGACGATCATAATCGACCCGGTGCACCAGCGGCCGCTCTGCATTCCGTTGAGGACAACTGCACACAGCGTTGGTTAGATGTTTGCGGCTACCGGCAAGGCACGTTTGTGCGCGGTCGTCCGGTAAGCCTGCATGATCCGGGCCTGTGCTGCGTCGTCGATCTGCTTGCCTTCCAGGAAATCATCGATCTGATCGTAGGTGACGCCATAGGCATCCTCATCGGGCCGAAGTGGAGCATTGTTCTCGAGATCTGCCGTGGGGACCTTGAACACCAGTTCTTCCGGGGCGCCGAGATGCTTGCCAACCGCACGTACCCTGCGTTTGTTGAGGCCGGCCAAGGGAAGGATATCGGCTGCGCCGTCACCGAATTTGGTGAAGAAGCCCATCACCGCTTCGGCCGCGTGATCGGTGCCGATGACGAGGCCCTTGAGACCGCCCGCGAGGGCGAACTGGGCGATCATGCGCTGTCTTGCCTTGACGTTGCCCAGGAGAAAATCCTCCTGTGCCGCATCGGTGGGCTGGAAGCCGGACGATTTCACCTGCTGCCACATAGCATCCGCAGCGGGCTTGATATTGACGGTGAAGGTCTTGTCCGGATTGATCGCCTTCAACGCTGCCTGAGCATCTACTTCGTCGGCCTGATTCCCATAAGGCAAGCGCACGGCGGCGAATTGCGCGTCATATCCCTCGTCACGCAACTCGCGTACCGCACGCTGAGCGAGCAAAGCTGCCGTGGTGGAGTCGATGCCGCCGCTGATGCCGAGTACGTAGCTCCGAAGTCCCGAACGTTGGAGATAATCCTTGAGGAACCCCAGGCGCCGCTCTGCCTCCCGCGAGGCCTCAAATGTCGGTGCGACTCCAAGATCGGTAATGATATCCATCTGGGTTGTCATAGGCTTTTCAGGCTCCGGTAGCGAACGCAGGTAACGATCTTGGCGGTCCGGGTCAGGATGCGCAACGCCAATTCTTTCAAGCCAGCCATCCTCTCAATCGACATGTTCGGGATAGCGTGCGGCTTCGTCAGGAAATTGGGGAACCAGCCGTCGAACCAGCGCTCTAGAAATCAAATCCCATCTGGGACACGGCAGGCGTGCTCGGCGGCTTGACGGTGATCTCGACAATCTTGGGTGCCGGAGCCTTGCGCGGCTTAGGCGGCGTCTTCGCGGTTGCTTCTGCGACTGCAGGAGACGAAATACCGCCAATCCAGTTTTGCGCAGGCTCAAGCTTTTTGGCGTGCAGACGATACAGGTTCTCACGGCCTGTTTTCTTCTCGCTGATCAGCCTCGCCTGCTTGAGAACGCGCAGATGCCGGGAAATTGCCGGACGGCTGATGGCGAAGCGCGACGCGAGAACGTGCACCGGCTGAGGGCCTGTGCGCAGGATTTCCACGATGCGGCAGCGGGTGGGATCGGCGAGAGCAAGAAAGATCGAGATGGGCGGTGGCATAGCGTGTCCAAGGTCCTCCCACCCCAGTAGTAACGGCACAGTTACACGTCAAGCGAGGCGAGACGGCGCAACGAGTTGTCAACCGGAACGTTCAGTCAATGAACCGCCACATGTGTCTGCATGTTGCAGCGACCAGTGGCGAACCAGGAGCCGAGATTGACTGATCTACAGCCGAACTATTCGTGGTGGAGCCGCGAACAGCGTCCATATACCCGAGTGGAGATGATCGTTGATGCTGTCGTTCATGTGCTGGGACTGCTGGTCGCACTTATCGCCGGCTCGATTCTGCTAATTTATGCCGTCCTCGAGACAGCGCCGGAAGCCGTTCCCGCGCTGACGCTTTATCTGATCTCGTTCGTGACGCTATTCAGTATCTCGATGGCTTATAACCTTTGGCCGGTGACGCCGGTCAAAATGCACCTCGCGCGCTTCGACCAGGCCGCCATATTTCTTTTCATAGCAGGGACTTACACGCCATTCCTGGCCATCATTGGCGGTACGGCTATGGGCATGCTGATGACGAGCTTCGTGTGGGGCGCTTCGCTGGTCGGCATCGCGCTGAAGCTGATCGTGCCGGAGCGGTTTGGACGCCTGGCGATCGTGCTGTATCTGGCAATCGGCTGGAGCGGGCTGCTGGTGTTCCAGTCGCTGGCGCAAACCCTGCCTGATACGACGCTGTGGCTGCTGCTTGCCGGCGGGGTCACCTACTCGCTCGGCATTATCTTCCATCTCTGGGAAAGACTAAGGTTCCAGAATGCCCTGTGGCATGTGTTCGTGGTAGGCGGCGCCAGCTTTCATCTATGGGCAGTGATCGACTGTATGGTCATTCATCGGCTTTAGCGGCCGGGGCAACCACACGGTCGTGCTCCATGGTGTCGCCGGGCTTAAGGCCAATTTCGACCGAGCGGCCGCCCGGGATTTCAAGCACGAATTGAACCGGTACTTCGGAGGGAATCGAGGTTGGGTCCTGCGGGCGCGCATTGACGTGGATGGTGTCGATCACTCCGTCGGTCCCGACAAAGATCATGTCCAGCGGAATGAGCGTGTTCTGCATCCAGAACGATACTTCGCGTTCTTCCTTGAAGTCGAACAACATGCCCGCATCGTCTGCCAGTTCGGTGCGGAACATCAAGCCTTGGGCGCGACTTTCCGGCGTATCGACAACCTCGACATTGAAGCGATAGTCACCTGTTGCCGTATGCAGCGTCAGCTCGTTGTCCTGAGCCTGAACAGCGACCGGCAGGGCAACGGCAAGCATAGCAAGCACGGCGCCAGCGCTACGGATGGCTGGAGCGAAAGCTTTGGTCAGGTGCATCGGCTGATCCTAGTGGGAAGACGGGGCATCGCCCCAATCCTCTGGCCTGATTTCGGCGACCATAAGGCCCTTGGGACCGTTACCGTAGCGCACGAGGACAAACTGACCGGGGCGCAGTTCGGTGATGCCGAAGCGACGCAAGGTTTCCATGTGAACAAATACGTCCGGAGTGCCTTCTCCCGCAGACAGAAAGCCGAAGCCACGAATGCGGTTGAACCACTTCACCTCGAGCCGGACCATGCTTGATGTGGGCTCCACCACGACATGCGTGCGCGGCGCGGGCATCTGCGATGGGTGCCGCGCGGTTGATTCGTCCATCGAGATAATACGGAACGCCTGGAGCCCACCGGGGCGGTTCAGCGCCTCAACAACGATGCGGGCGCCCTCATAAGCGGTCTGGTAGCCATCTCGGCGGAGGCAGGTCACATGCAGCAGCACATCGGGCATGCCATTGTCGGGCACGATGAAGCCAAAGCCCTTGCCGGCATCGAACCATTTGATCGCGCCGGTCACCTCAATGGTGTCGAGGCCCTGGTCCTTGCTGGAGTCGGCGCCGGCAATAGGTTCCGTTCGCGTTGCCGGGTTCATCGGCTGATCGTCATCCCCACTGAACTTCGCCCCCATGGACTCCAACGCCTTTTTACTCGACCCGCCGTCGCGAGCTACTCCATACGATTGGAACACTGTGTCCGATTCAGCGCCCATTGTTAAGCATGTCTTAGTAATTTGTTGCTGGCGGGGAAGGTTGCCGGGGCGGAGCGTGCTTGGTAGGCCAATGCACCTGAAGAATGGAGAAGCCCGATGAAATACCTGCACACCATGGTGCGCGTCACCGATGTAGAAGCGAGCCTGCGATTCTACTGCGAGGGGCTGGGGCTGGAGGAAGTGCGCCGGACTGAAAACGAAAAAGGCCGCTATACGCTGATCTTCTTGCGCGCTCCCGGCGATGAAGGCGGCGAAGTCGAGCTGACTTACAACTGGGACCCGGAAACCTATGGCGAAGGCCGCAATTTCGGCCACCTGGCCTATCGGGTGAAGGATATCTATGCGCTGTGCCAGCACCTGAGCGACATGGGCGTGGTTATCAACCGTCCGCCGCGCGATGGACACATGGCCTTCGTGCGATCACCCGACAATGTTTCGATCGAGTTGATCCAGGACGGCACCCTGCCCCCACAGGAGCCTTGGCTATCGATGCCCAATACCGGCAAGTGGTAAGCCACAAACTTCGTAGCTAACGCTTCGCTAACCGTAGCGCTTAGGCTCCGGTTAGCGAAACTGATCGTATTTTAGCGAACTCACGGAATGGCCGAAGGCTGTTGCTAGCGAGCAACACTGGCCGGTCTCGGAGGTCGCGATCATTACTATAGTCCGTACCATCATCGCCGCCATGCTGTGCAGCCTCGTGCTGTCAGCCTGCGTTCCCATGGCCATGTTCGCCAGCTCCAGCGGGTCAGCCTATGCCGGCAAGCGCAATGATTGGGGCACCATCGTCTCCAGCCGCGACGTCAATGCTCTCTGCATCGCACCCAAACTGCGATTCGTGATTTGGGAATTCGAGGGACATTTCGGGCGAAAGGTAATCATGAATTCCGGCTACCGCGACAGGCAGCACAATTCGGCGGCGCAAGGGGCTGATAATTCCTATCATACCAAGTGCATGGCCGCGGATTTCTATATTCCTGGCGTGGACAAGCGGGAGTTGATTGCGTTCGCCATGCGGACCGAAAGCGTTGGCGGGCTTGGCTGTTATCCTGGCCGGAAGTTCATCCATGTGGACGTTCGCGAGCGTCCACGGGGCTATAATCGGCCGGTTACCTTCTCCGGCTGTTAAAAAAAACGAGGTTGCTGACAGAGGGGGGTTGCGTATCTGAAACGGGGCAACTATACGACCACCAGCGCTTAGGCGCCCTTCGTCTATCGGTTAGGACGGCACCCTTTCACGGTGCAGAGAGGGGTTCGATTCCCCTAGGGCGTACCATTCCCTTTCTTTCGGGAATGCAATAAGTTAGGTGCTGTTCTTCTAGGTCCGCGCCCATCGTCTATCGGTTAGGACGGCACCCTCTCACGGTGCAGAGCGGGGTTCGATTCCCCGTGGGCGTACCAGAAGATTGCTTCGATCTTGCTTCGAGATCGCTTCCATTCGGCCTTCGAATAGCTCCTGTGCTGCACCCACTTTTCTGCATTTAGCTGCATGGAAGGTCTGACATGTTCGGAGCACGGCCGGGCGTTGCCTGGATCATTGGCGGGGGATCGGGAATCGGCGCCGCGGTGGCAAGGCTCCTGGCGACGCGTGGCTGGACCGTGGCGATCTCCGGACGTCGTGCCGATAAGCTCGCGATGGTGGCGAAGCATAGTCCTTCCATCCGCCCCTACCCCCTGGATGTAACCGACGCAAACGCCGTGGCTGCGGCGGTGGACCAGATCGTCAGCAATCTGGGCCGGATCGATCTGTTCCTGTTTGGAGCGGCGGCCTGGCAGCCGATGGATGTGGGGGATTACGATTTCGGCAAGTTCCACAGGATAGTGGACACCAACTTCCTCGGCGTACTGCGTGCGGCCAATCCGATGCTGGCGCAGATGGACCGGCAGGGTGGCGGCCAGTTTGCCGTGATCTCCTCCATGGCGGGGTATTTCGGCCTTCCGCGAGCGGCAGCCTATGCGTCCACCAAGGCCGCTTTGATCAACCTGCTGGAGACGATGCGGACCGAGTTGGCGCCGCGCAACATCAAGGTGCGGATGATCGCACCAGGGTTCGTGAAATCGGAGCTGACCGACAGGAACGACTTCCCCATGCCGTTCCTGATGGAGACGGAGGATGCGGCACTGCGAATCGTAGACGCGCTGACCAGATCGGATGCGTTCGAGATCACCTTCCCCAGGCGCATGGTCTGGCTGATGAAGGGAATAAGGCTGCTGCCCTACCCCATCTTCTTCTGGCTGACCAACAAGATGCTGCCTAGAAAATAGCAGCGGCTATGCCGGTTTGCGGTACTGATAGATACCGACATCGATGGTGCCCTCGGCAAAACCGGCTTCGCAATAGCTGAGATAATAGACCCATTTGCGCTTGAAGCGTTCGTCATAGCCCAGCGGGGCTATCATCGGCCAACGCTCGAGGAAGCGCTCGCGCCACAGCTTGAGCGTCTTGGCGTAGGACAGGCGGAAATTGTCGACGTTTTCGAGCACGAGGCCGTAGGTCTCGCCGAATTCGCGCATCACCGTCTTGGTCAGCAACATGCCGCCCGGGAAGATGTAGCGCTGGATGAAATCGGGCCCGCTGCGATAACCATCGAAATCGTCTTCGTGAATAGTGATGGCCTGGATGGCGGCAGTGCCACCGGGCTTCAGGCGGTCATGAATGGTCTGGAAATAGCTGGGCCAGTTGTCTTCACCCACGGCCTCGATCATCTCGATGGAGCCGACATGATCGAACTGGCCCTCTGTGTGGCGATAGTCTTCAAAAACCAGCGTCGCGAGATCATCCAGCCCCTGCCGCGCCAAGCGCTCACGGGCGTATTTGAGCTGTTCCGCCGACAGCGTGATGCCGCGCAGTTTCGCCTTGTAGTCCCGGGCAACTGTTTCGGCAAAGCCGCCCCAGCCGCAACCGATCTCCAGAACACTGGAGCCTTCGGTGACGCCCGCCATATCCGCCACCCGGCGATATTTGGCGCGCTGCGCATCTTCAAGACTTTGGTCACCGGACTGGAACAGGGCCGATGAATAGGTCATCGAGGGGTCGAGCCACTGACCGTAGAAATCATTGCCCAGGTCGTAATGCTCGGCGATGTTCTTCTTGGAGCCCTCCAGCGTGTTCCGCCGGGACAGGTGGTAATGCAGGTCGGCGGCCGCCTTGCGGAAGAAACCGGGATTCGCCTTTTCGAGTGTATCGCGATTCTGCAGGAAGAAACGGAACAGCGCCGTGAGATCATCGACCTCGATATCGCCATCCATATAGGCAGCCGCGAAACCGACGGTGCCGCGCTGCATGGCTTCGCGCACAACGCGAAAATTCTTGAGCCGCAGCACCGAGTGTTCGCCGGTGGACGGATTACCGATGGTGCGCGTGCGGCCGTTGGGAAGAATCACCGTTACGCTGCCGTGGCGCGCCTGGCCGATCATCTTCTGACCGATTATGTCGAGTGCCCAAGAGGCAAAGCGGGTCCACGGCGTGACGCCGGTATTGGTGTCGTCTACTGCGGTTTTACTCATTGGGCTGCAGAATCCAGCTTTTCGCCATGTCTGGCAGCGTCCGCTGCCGCCGATACTTTAAGCGTCGTCGGCACACCCCTGAGCCACAAAAGCAGTGCTTTCCAGCGTATGCCCTCAGCTAGTTTAGCGGTGATAAACGGATATGCAAGCAGCAGTTTCAACAGGGTAGCGGCGGTTAGGGGGCGGTGTTCATCGCGGCCTGAGCGGAAGGGTTTAGTTGGGGGTGCTTGTTTTGGTGAGGTGACAACCACAGCGTCGTTCCCGTGAAAGTGGGAATCTTCCTTCATTGCTCCACGAAAGTGGGATTCCCGCTTTCGCGGGAATGACGCGGTGGATTGGTGATGCAAGGTGCCCCGACCTCGTGGTTCGACGGGCTCACCATGAGGTCTGCTGAGGGAGCGGGCTTGCCGTGAGGTTTGCTGGGTGATTCCCATTCCAGTGAGGTGTGTTCACATCGGACTGGTTTTGACGATGTAGCAACCACAACGTCATTCCCGCGAAAGCGGGAACCTCTGTTTTCCTTGCAACCTTCGCCAACGGAGGTTCCCGCTTTCGCGGGAATGACGCGGTGGATTGGTGTGCATGAGGGTGCCACGACCTCGTGGCGCGGTGAATAAGATGGAACACTTCCTCCAGTGAGGGACAGCTATTTCCTGATTCAGGCCTTGGGTTTGGCCATGTCGGTCAGGCGGAACTGGACTTGCTCGCGGCCCTGGTAGTGGTCGATGGACAGGGCGCCGGCGAAGTGGAAGGTGGAGTCGGGGGAGCGTAGGAGGGCATCGCCGATTGCCGTGTTGGCGGCGCGGAAGGCGATGGCTTTGAGGCGGGCGCCGTCATCGGAGGTCAGCGAGAAGCTGACATGGCCGCCCTTGCCGACGACCTGGGCGAACTTGGCGCGGTGGGCGGGAAAAGCGAATAGCGGGCCGGGATTGCCGGAGCCATAGGGCCCTGCCCGCTCCAGATCGTGCACCAAAGGCAGGCTGGCGCCGCGCGCGGTGAGCGCGGCGTCGATCGGCAAGGCGGTTGCCGCACGGGCCACGCTGACGTCGCGGGAGAGCGCTTGCGCGAGGAAGGAGCGGAAGGGGCCCAGTTGGCCCGGCTTGATGGTGACGCCGGCAGCCATGGCGTGGCCGCCGCCCTTGGCGATGAGGCCAGCTTCAACGGCTTCGATGACGGCGCGGCCGAGGTCAACGCCGGGCATGGAGCGGCCGGAGCCGGTGCCGGTGCCATCGGGCTGGAGGGCGATGGCGAAAGCGGGGCGCTCGAAGCGCTCGCGCAGGCGCGCGGCGATGAGACCGGCAACGCCGGGGTGCCAATTGGCCGAAGCGAGAACGAGGACGGGCGGGCCTTCGCCTGAGCCGATCTCCATTTCGGCGACAGCGGCGGCTTCTTCGACTGCCTCGACTTCGATGCGCTGGCGTTCGCTGTTGAGCTCATCGAGGCGGGCCGCGATGGCGAGGGCATGGTGTTCGTTGTCGACGGTGAGCAGTTCTGTGCCCAAGGCGGCGTTGCCGATGCGGCCCCCGGCATTGATGCGAGGACCGATCAGGAAGCCCAGATGGTAGGGGTTGATCGGGCCGGAGAGGCGGGCGGCGAGCGCCAGGGCCTGAATGCCGTGATTGTCGCCTCGGCGGGCGATTTCGAGGCCGCGCACCACGAAAGCGCGGTTGAGGCCGACCAGGGGAACGACGTCGCAGACGGTGGCGAGGGCGACAAGGTCGAGCAGCTTGAGCAGGTCCGGCAGGCCGGTATCACCGCGCTGGCGCAGGGCGCGGTTGACGGCGACCATGACCATGAAGGTGACGCCGGCAGCGCAGAGGTAGCCGAGGCCCGAAATGTCGTCGGCACGGTTGGGGTTCACCAGGGCATTGGCGTCGGGCAGTTCGTGGTCGGACAAGTGGTGATCGATGACCAGTACGTCCGCACCCCTGCCCCGTGCATGGGCGATGGGAGCGTCGCTGGTGGTGCCGCAATCGAGCGTGATGATGAGGGAAGCGCCGCTGTCGATCAGCTTGTCCATTGCCGCTATATTGGGGCCGTAGCCTTCGTAGATGCGGTCGGGAATGTGGACCTGCGGCTCGATGCCGAAATGGCGGAGATAGCGCACCATCAGGGCACAGGAGCAGGCACCATCCACGTCGTAGTCACCGAACAGCGCGATGGCTTCGTTGTCGGTGATGGCCTTGGCGAGACGGTCGGCCAGCGCGTCCATCGCGGTGAGGGTCGAGGGATCGGGCATCAGGCCACGAATGGTGGGCTCAAGGTATTTTTCGGCGTCCTCCAGCGCTACGCCGCGGGCCGCGATCACGCGGGCGAGGATTTCGGAGATCTCGCTGCGCTGGGCGATGGCGGCGGCAGTGCGCGCGGCAGCGGGGTCGAGCCGGTCGGTCCAGGTGCGGCCGGTTACCGAGCGAGTGACGTCGAGGAATGATCTAGGCGCATCCAGCATGGGTGAGAGGTAGGCGATTTGGGGTGTGGTGGGAAGGGTGGCGGGAGAACCACCCGCCATTTCACACACTCAATCGTCACCCTCGGGCTCGACCCGAGGGCTCTTCACTTACCCAACGCCCTGCAAGTGCAGTGCCCTCGGGTCAAGCCCGAGGGTGACGGCCGGTGGTTGGAATAAGGCTCAGCGCGCGTGCTGCGCCTTGATCCAGCGGACGGTCTGGCTCCAGGAGCGCATGACGATGGTGCTGGTCTGGACGGCGTTGGGGCGCAGGCGGATGCCTTCGAGCAAGGTGCCGTCGGTGACGCCGGTGGCGGCGACAAGTACATCGCCGGCTGCTAGCTCGCTTACGTCGTAGATGCGGGCCGGGTCGGTGATGCCCATGGCGTGGGCGCGTTCGCGCTTGGCCGGAGTATCGAGGATCAGCTTGCCCTGCATCTGCCCACCAATGCAGCGCAGGGCTGCGGCGGCAAGGACGCCTTCGGGTGCGCCGCCGGAGCCGAGGTAGATGTCGACGCCGGTGTCTTCGGTGTTCACGGCGTGGATGACGCCGGCAATGTCGCCGTCGCTGATGAGTTTGACCGCAACACCGGTGGTGCGCAGTTCCTCGATCAGGCCGGCGTGGCGGGGACGATCGAGCACGATGGCGGTGATTTCGGGGAGCGGGACGCCCTTAGCCTTGGCGAGTGCCTTGACGTTTTCTGTGGCGGTCCAATCGATGTGGACAGTGCCAGGTGCGTAGCCGGCCCCGATGGCGATCTTGTGCATATAGACGTTGCGGGCAACGTTAAGCAGGCCGCCGCGCTCGGCCATGGCGAGCACGACGATGGAATCGGGCTGGTTCTTGGCGCAGAGCGTGACGCCTTCAAGGGGGTCGACAGCGATATCGACTTCGGGGCCTTCACCGGCGCCGACGGGTTCGCCGATATAGAGGTGCTCGCACTCGTTCTCTTCGCCTTCGCCGATGACAATGCGACCCGAGATGGCGACGCGGGCGAGTTCGGCTTTCATGGCCTGGACTGCCGCTTCGTCGGCGGCCTGTTCGTTGCCTTTGCCGCGCCATTCCGCAGCGGCGATGGCGGCGCGTTCGGTGACGCGCACCAGTTCCAGCGTCAGGCTGCGGTGCAGATGGGCGGGGCTCTTGGCCTCCTCGACCTTGCTCAGCTTCATTATTCCCCTCCCAGCCTGACGGGCCCGGAGCGGGATATCAGAGCGTTTCGATCCGGATCAGTTGCGGCTCACCAACGATAAACCCGTCAGCGGCGATCTGCGCAAGCGATTCACGCACGGATGATTCCAAAGTCTGTTGGGTAATCATCACCACCGTGCGGGTGGGCGAACCGTCCGCTGCGGTGGCTTTAGCGCCCAAATCGGACCGTTGGATGACAGAGTCGATGGAGATGCCGCGCTCCCCCATGCGGGTTGCAATCGCCGCCAGCGCGCCGGGAACGTCCTTGGCGTTGAGGCGGATATAGTAGCCGCCGTCGTGGGCGCGCATCGGCGCTTCGCGGTAGGGCAGCAGTTCGTCGCTGGGCACGCCCAGGGGTGGCACGCGGGTGCCGCGGGCGATATCGAGAATATCGGACAGCACCGAAGATGCGGTCGGGGGACCGCCAGCGCCGGGACCGGCCAGCAGCAGTTCGTGGACGTGATCGGTTTCGAGGGCGACGGCGTTCATCACGCCATCGACGCCGGCAATGGCCGAGCCCTTGGGCACGAAGGTGGGGTGGACGCGCTGCTCGATGCCGTCTTCAGTGCGCTGGGCGATGCCCAGGAGCTTGATCTTGTAGCCGAGTTCGGCGGCGACCTTGATGTCGTGCTGGCTGATGGAAGAGATGCCCTCGACGCGAATCTTGTCCGGGGCGATCTCGTAGCCGAAGCAGAGGGTGGCGAGGATGGAAAGCTTGTGGGCGGTGTCGTAGCCTTCGACGTCGAAGGTCGGGTCGGCTTCGGCATAGCCCAGCGCCTGCGCGTCCTTGAGGCAATCGGCGAAGCTGATGTCCTCGTTGCCCATGCGGGTGAGGATGTAGTTGCAGGTGCCGTTCATGATGCCGAACACCTTGGCGATGCTGGCGGAGCCCAGGCCTTCGCGCAGGGTCTTGATGACCGGGATGCCACCGGCAACGGCGGCTTCAAAGCCGAGCTGGGCCCCTGATTCTTCGGCGAGCTTGGCGAGAGCGACGCCGTGCTTGGCGAGAAGCGCCTTGTTGGCGGTGACGACGGGGCGGCCCATTTCGAGGGCCGCTTTGACGGCTGCAAACGCCGGGCCGTCTTCGCCGCCGATCAGCTCGACGAAAAGGTCGATGCCGTCGGATTTGGCGAGGGCCACCGGATCATCGAACCAGTCGAGGCCGGAAATGTCGATGCCGCGGTCGCGCGAGCGGGAGCGCGCTGCGACAGCGGTGACCACGAGCTGGCGGCCGAGCTTTTTGGTCAGCTCGTCGCCGTCCTTTTGCAGGATGCGCACCAGGGTGGCGCCGACATTGCCGAGGCCCGCCACCCCAACGCGTAGCGGCGCGCGGGATTCGCCGTCGCCGAAATCCTGCATGGCGCGCAGGATGCGGGTGCGGGTATCCGAGCGGGGTTCGCGGCCCTCGCGCAGGTCGAATACGAACAGCGGATCGCCCGCAACGGTGCGGCCAAAGCGGGTTGGCGTCCAGCCGCGCGCGGAGATGAAGGATTCGACGGCTTGGCGGAAAGACTGGATATCACTCATGGTGGCGCCATGTGCATAGGATTTCGCCTAGTCGTCAATAGGAGTGTGACCTGCAGCCGCAGGAAAGCGCAGGTTTTGCGGGTTGCGTGAAAACTTGGCCGCGGGGTCTTGCGCAGGGGCGGGTGCGTGACAATGTTTTGTCCATGAACCAGACACCTCGCCTGCCCGATCCTGCAAGTTCGCCCGAATTGTTCGAGGGCTTGCTGACGCGCCGCACGATTGCCTTCGTGATCGACCTCATCGCCATGGGCGTGCTGATCCTGGCGTTCACGTTCGTGGGGCTGATTGCCGGGTTCTTGACGTTTGGGCTGGCGTGGCTGGCTCTGCTGGTGGTCGTGCCGGCGAGCGTTGTGTTTTACTATGTGATTACGCTGGGTTCCTCGAGGCGCGCGACGTTGGGGATGCTGATGATGGACCTGGTGCTGACACCGGCGCGCGGGCAGCCACTCGATGGCTGGATAGCGCTGATCCATGCCGGGGTGTTCTGGATCACCGCGTGGATTTCGCTGCCGCTGTCACTGCTGTTCGTGCTGTTCACGCCGCGGCGGCAGATGCTGCATGATCTGGTGACGGGTACGCTGATGGTGCGCCGCTCACCGATGGTGCGGCACTGGCGGGCGCAAAGTGCCCGGACCAGCCAGGCTTTTTGAGGCGTTGCCGCGGGTGACGGCAAGGAGTACATTCGGCTGATTGTACGCAAGGGTTGGGGATGACCGACCAGACGCCAGAGACGACGCAGCTGTTTCTCACGGCAGCCATGCCCTGCCCCTACCTGCCCGATCGGCAGGAGCGGAAGCTGTTTACCCATCTGTCGGGGCGACGCGCTGCCAGCCTGCACCATTTGTTGAGCGAAAACGGGTTTCGGCGCAGCCAGAACCTGATCTATCGGCCGGCCTGTGAGGGGTGCAATGCGTGCCAATCGGTGCGGATCGTTGCGGGCAAGTTCGAGCCGTCGGGACGTTACCGGAGGGTGCAGGCCAAGAACGACGACCTGATGGTTGACGTGCGGCCGACGACGGCAACGGGCGAGCAATACGACCTTTTCAAGCGCTATCTGGAATCACGGCATGCCGGCGGCGGCATGAACCAGATGAGCTTTGTCGACTATGAGTACATGGTCGAGGACACGCCGGTTCAATCGATTCTGGTGGAATACCGGCTGCGGGAGCACCCGGACCAGCCGCTGGTGGCGGTGGCGCTGACCGATGTCATGCCCGATGGGCTGTCGATGGTGTACTCCTTCTATGATCCGGAACTGGCGCACCGCAGCCTGGGCACGTTCTTGATCTTGGACCATATCGCGCAGGTGCGCTCGGCGGGGCTGAGTTATGTCTACCTGGGGTATTGGGTAAAGGATTCGCCCAAGATGGCGTATAAGGCGCAGTTTCAGCCGCTTGAAGTGCAGAAGGGTACTATGGGGTGGTGCCTGCTGTAGTGGTGGGTGTCGCTAGTTCGGCATTATGTTGACCGGGCATCGCCCCCCTCACCCTAGGAAGTGTTGCTTCGTTCCTTCCACCGGGTCATTCCCGCGAAAGCGGGAACCCCTGTTTTGAAACGGAGGTTCCCGCTTTCGCGGGAATGACGCGGTGATAACTGGGAAACCGGTAAGTGCCGGAAATGAACACTTCCTAGCCCTCTCCCCTGAGGGGCGAGGGGACTGATCGAGTTTGGGTGAGATTGTGCGTAGGCCGTCGTTGTGGGTCCGGGTACTTGAAGCACGTCCCACAGAATACTCGCCCAGTAGACCTCATCCTGAGCTTGTCGAAGGACGAGGTCGTGGCACCCGCGCCTCCACTCGCTCGACCTCGTGGTTCGACAAGCTCACCATGAGGTCTGCCGGGCTCTTACCTGAGGCCCACCAAACGAGACGCGCTTAGATTTCCATGTCGAAAACGATCAGGCCGTCGCGGCCGCCCTGGAGGGCGGCGACGAGTTTGCTGCCGGCGGCTTGGTGGGCGGGGTCGGTGAGGTAGCGGTCGCGGGCGGCTTGGTTGGCGAGGTCCATGATGAAGCCGTCGTTGAAGCCTTGGGCGAGGCCTTCGGGTGAGACATTGGCGCCGAAATGGGCGGTGAGCAGGCCGTCGATCTGGCCGACCAGGGCGTTGAGGCCGGCATAGATTTCGGCGCGTTCGCCGGCGCTGATCTCAGGGCGAAATCTAACGAAGACGCAGTGGCGGATCATTTCAGTCGCCCTACCCTACGAACTTGTTGTTGCGCGGGAAGCCGTTAGGCGGCTGGCGACCGGCGGTGGCGCGGTCACTGATCCAGGCGGTTAGTTCTTCCATCGGCTTGGTGAAGGTGCGGCCGGAGGAATCGGTCCAGGTGAGGCCATCGGCGGCATAGAAGGTTTTCAGGTCGGAAATGCCGCCGTCCTTGTAGCGCTGCAGGCGTACGCCCTTGCCGCGGCTCATTTCCGCCAACTGGGTCAGCGGGAAGACGAGGAGCTTGCGGTTTTGCCCGATGACAGCAACGCGGTCGCCGGCGAGTGGCACAAGCAGGCGCGCTTCCTCGGTGGCGGGAACATTGAGGATCTGCTTGCCCTTGCGGGTATTGGCTATCATCTCATCTTCGCCGACGATGAAGCCGTAACCGGCAGATGACGCGATGATACGTTTCTGGCCCGGGCGATAGACGAAGATATCGACGATATCCTGGCCTTCTTCGATATCGACCATGAGGCGGACCGGCTCGCCCTGCCCGCGGCCGCCCGGCAGTTTGTCGCCGGCAAGCGTGTAGACGCGGCCGCCGGTGGTCAGCATCAGCAGCTTGTCGGTGGTTTCGCACTTGATCGAGAATCTGAGCCGGTCGCCGGCCTTGTAGCCCTTGTCGTCATTGACATCGACGGCATGGCCGCGCGGTGCACGTATCCAGCCCTTTTCGGAAAGGATGACAGTGATCGGCTCGCGTTCGATGAAGGCTTCGGTGACTTCCGCCAGGTCGACGGTGGAGGCGGTGCCCAGCACCGTGCGGCGTGCGCCCAGCGCGTGTGGCGTTCCATCGGGGTTGGTCAGCGGATAGGCCTTCTTAAGGGCGTCTATTTCCTTGCTGATGGAGGACCACTGCCGCTTGTCCGAAGCGAGCAGCGTTTGCAGCTTGCCCTGTTCTTCGGTCAGCGTAGCGTGTTCCTTGCGGAGTTCGATTTCCTCGAGCTTGCGCAGGGAGCGCAGGCGCATGTTGAGGATGGCTTCGGCCTGCACATCGGTCAGCTCGAACGTCGCCATCAACGACGCCTTGGCATCGTCCTCCTCGCGGATGATGCGGATCACCTCATCGAGGTTGAGATAGGCGATGATATAGCCGGCCAGCACTTCCAGGCGGTGGGCGATCTGCTCCAGCCGGTGCTCGGAGCGGCGGACCAGCACTTCCTTGCGGTGTTCCAGCCAAGCCTTGAGCGCCTGGGGCAGGCTCATCACCTTGGGCACGGCGCCGCGATCCAGCACGTTGAGGTTGAGCGGAAAGCGCGTTTCAAGATCGGAGAGCTTGAACAGCTGTTCCATCAGGATATTGGCGTCGACCGTGCGGGCGCGCGGTTCGAGAACAAGGCGGATATCGTCGGAGGATTCGTCGCGAACGTCCTTGAGCAAGGGCAGTTTCTTGGCGAGCAGCAGTTCGGCGATTTTCTCGACGAGACGCGACTTCTGGATGCCGTAGGGGATTTCGGTGACGACGATCAGGTAGACGCCGCGGCCAGTCTCCTCGACTTCCCACTTGGCGCGCAGGCGGAACGAGCCGCGCCCGGTGGCGTAGGAGTGGGCAATGGAGGATGGGGATTCCACCATGATGCCGCCGGTGGGGAAATCGGGACCCTTGACGAATTGAGTCAGATCTTCGGCGGAAGCGTTTGGATTTACATTAATAAGATGCAATGCGGCATCGCACAGCTCGCTGAGGTTATGCGGCGGAATGGACGTTGCCATGCCCACGGCAATGCCGGTCGAACCATTGGCGAGCAGGTTCGGGAAATTGGATGGCAGGACGACGGGCTCTTCGTCTTCGCCGTCATAGGTCGGCTTAAAGTCGATGGCGTTTTCGTTCATGCCCTCGAGCAGCCGGGTGGCCACGTCGGTCATGCGCGATTCGGTGTATCGCATAGCGGCGGCACCATCGCCGTCGATGTTGCCGAAATTGCCCTGGCCATCGACTAGTGGATAGCGGAGTGCGAAATCCTGCGCGAGGCGCACCAGCGCGTCATAGATCGACTGGTCGCCATGGGGGTGGAACTTACCGATGACGTCGCCGACGATACGCGCGGATTTCTTGTATCCCTGCCCCGGATCGAGCCGCAGCAGGCGCATGGCATGAATGATGCGGCGGTGAACCGGCTTGAGGCCATCGCGCGCGTCGGGCAGAGCGCGCTGCGTAATGGTGGAGAGCGCATAGCTCAGATACCGCTCCTCAAGCGCCTGCTTGAGATCGACGACGCGCTGGTCATCGGCAGGAGGCAAGGAATCGACGTCTGACATTAGCGGTATTTCCAGGAGAACGAATCAGGAAAGCAGTATACCCGCCGAAGCAGAATTTGCAGGTTAATGGCAGTGGATCATGCGGTTTTGCACGGGTTATCGGCTGCGCTGGTGTCGCGGCTGGTGGTTATGGGTGGGCGTGGATGTGTCGACCAGCCTCGGATTTTAGTTTGGGGCGAGTGAGATGTTCCCCCTTCACCATGCTATCCTCGGGCTTGACCCGAGGATCACCCGTCGCATGTGCCGGATTGCCAGTGGCCCTCGGGTCAAGCCCGAGGGAAACACGGTGAGTGGTGTGGGATGGTGCCAAACAGGGAATTGGCTGCATCCCACAGGTCGTTTCAGCGCAAGCGGTGCTCTCGCGGGAATGACCCTGTGGACGATGAAGCTCCAGAGCGCGTTCAAACCCTCGCCAACCACCCTTTCGCATTGCCTATCAAAACGCTAAGTTTGTTTCTTGTAGCGAGCGGCGACCAATTCCATGATGCGTCAGTACGAGCTTGTCGAACGCGTTCAGGCGTATAACCCGAACGTCGATGAGCAGTTGTTGAACAAGGCCTATGTGTACGCCATGCAAAAGCATGGGTCGCAGAAGCGTGCCTCGGGCGACCCCTATTTCAATCATCCGCTCGAAGTGGCGGCGATTCTGACCGAGCTCAAGCTCGACGATGCCTCGGTTGCGGTCGGGCTGCTGCACGACACCATCGAGGACACGGACGCCACGCGTGCCGAGATCGACCAGATGTTTGGTCCGGAGATCGGGGCCATCGTGGATGGTCTGACCAAGATCGAGCGGCTGAACCTGGTTTCGCGCGAGGAAGCGCAGGCGGAGAACCTGCGCAAGCTGCTGCTGGCGATCAGCCAGGACGTTCGCGTGCTTCTGGTCAAGCTCGCCGACCGCCTGCACAACATGCGCACGCTGCAATATATGCCGCCGGAGAAGCGGACGCGCATCGCGCAGGAGACGATGGATATCTATGCGCCGCTGGCCGGACGCATGGGCATGCAGGACATGCGCAACGAGCTTGAGGACATATCCTTCAAGATCCTGCAGCCCGACCATTACCAGGCCATCGTCGCGCGGCTCGACGAGATGCAGTCCCAGTATCGTGAGACGATTTCCACGATTTCGAGCGAGCTGACGGAGCGGCTGGCTGCGGAAGGCATCACGGCGCGGGTGAAGGCGCGCGTGAAATCGCCCTTCTCGATCTTCAACAAGATCGAGCGCAAATCGATCGCGCTGGAGCAGCTCTCCGACATGATCGGGTTCCGCGTCATCGTCGGCTCGGTCGAGGAATGCTATCGCACGGTGGGCGTGGTCCACACCCAGTGGAAGGTCGTGCCGCTGCGGTTCAAGGACTACATTTCGGTCCCCAAGCATAATGATTATCAGTCGATCCACACCACCATTGTCGGCCCCGGCCGCCAGCGCGTCGAGTTGCAGATCCGTACCGAGGAAATGGACCGCATCGCCGAGTTCGGCATTGCCGCCCATGCGCTATACAAGGATGGCGCGTCGGCCAATCTGGGCCGTATCGAGCAGGAATCGCAGGCTTATGGCTCGCTGCGCCAGACCATCGGGCACCTGACGACAGGCAATTCCACCACCGAGGACTTCCTCGAATATACCAAGCTGGAACTGTTCCAGGACCAGGTGTTCTGCTTCACTCCGCGCGGCCGGCTGATTGCGCTGCCGCGTGGCGCCACGCCCATCGATTTCGCATATGCCCTGCATACCGATATCGGGGACACCTGCGTCGGCGCCAAGATCAACGGGTCCATCCTGCCGCTGGTGACGCAACTGCGCAGCGGCGACGAAGTCGAGATTATCCGCGACCACAACCATGTGCCGCCGATGAATTGGCTGGGTATTGCCGCCACGGGCAAGGCGCGGGCGGCTATCCGCCGTTCGGTGCGCCACGCCGCGGTGCAGCGCGCCCTCGCCCTGGGCGAGAACGTGCTCAACATGATGCTCGAGCGCGAAGGCGTGATGCTCGACGACAGCGAATCCAAGGCGCTGGCGGAGGCACTGGGATATGCGAGCAAGCGCGAGCTGCTGATGGCAGTGGGCGAAGGGAAGGTAAGCTCGGAACCGCTGGGCGAGGAGCTGGCCAAGGTCAAAGGCCTGCGCAAACGCCGCCGCAAGCTTGACCTGCCGGTCGCCGACACGGCTGCGGGCTGGTTCGCGCTGCGCTCCACCGATATCTTCCGTTTCCGCGTGCCGGGCGGCCAGAAATCCGGCCCGCATGCCAAAGCAGCCCTGGCGCAACTCGATTTTCACATGCCGGTTATCATGTCGCCCGAAGGGGTGGTTCCCGGCGACCGGCTGGTGGGCATATTGCAGCCCGACAGCCCCATGCAGGTTTATCCTATCCACTCCGACGCACTGACGGAAATGCACGACAGTGATGTGGCCTGGGTCGACGTGCGCTGGAACATCGAGCAGGGCGACGACAAGCACTATGCCACCGTCATCACCATGGAGAGCGTCAACAAGCCGGGCTCGCTGGCGCAGATCTCCTCGGCCATTGCAGCCTGCGACGCCAACATCAACAATCTGGTGATGCGGATGATTTCGCCCGACTTTCACCAGATGATCTTTGAAATTGAGGTGCGCGACCTTGCGCAACTGACCGATGTTCTGGCAACGCTCAAGCGTAGTCCTGGCCTTTCGGCCGTGCAGCGCGCAGGTATTCGCGAAGCGTCCATGATTTCGACACTGGAGTGGGACGGCCAGGTCGACCGGAGATTTATCGATGACGAAAGATGAAGTGCTGGCCATTTTCCGCGAATGCGGCGCGATGCTCGAAGGCCACTTCATCCTGTCGTCGGGGCTGCGCTCGCCGGTGTTTTTGCAGAAGGCGCGGGTGTTCCAGTATGCTGCGCAGACGGAGAAGCTGTGCCGGGCGCTGGCGGACAAGATCCGGGCCGATGGATTCGGCGATGTGACCAAGGTGGTTTCGCCCGCGATTGGCGGGATCATCCCGGGCTATGAGACGTCTCGCCATCTGGGCGTTCCGGCGCTTTATACCGAGCGGGTAGACGGCAAGTTCGAACTGCGCCGGGGCTTTGAGATCGAGCCGGATGACAAGGTGATCGTGGTCGAGGACATTGTTTCCACGGGGCTGTCGATCCGTGAATGCGTGGAAGCGCTGCGCGGGATTGGCGCCAATGTGGTGGCGGCGGCGTGTCTTATCGATCGGTCCGGCGGCGAATCCGATGTCGGCGTGCCGCTGGTGAGCCTGATCGAATATAAGGTGCCGGCTTATCCGGCGGATCAGTTGCCGCCGGAACTGGCTGCGATCCCGGCGGTGAAGCCGGGCAGTCGCGGCATTCAGGGGGTGAAGTGATTATCGGGCTCGGTTCGGACCTTATCCAGATCGATCGGGTTGCCCATACGGTCGAGCGCTTTGGCGAGCGTTTCACGCATCGGTGTTTTACCGAGATCGAGCGGCGGAAGTCGGACCGGCGGGCGCAGCGGGCAGCGTCCTATGCAAAGCGCTTTGCGGCCAAGGAAGCATGTTCGAAGGCGTTGGGCACCGGCCTTAGTTTTGGCGTTTACTGGCGCGACATGGGCGTGGTGAACCTGCCATCGGGCAAGCCGACCATGAAGCTGACCAATGGCGCCGCTGCTGCACTGGCGCGCATTGTGCCGGCGGGGCACGAGGCCCACATCCATCTGACCATCACCGATGACGCCGGGCTTGCTCAAGCTTTCGTCATCATCGAGGCGCTGCCGATTGACCCCGCCGGGACAAACGCCTAACGCTGCGAAGCCTTTTCCGGGGAAATCAATGAGCCAGCCAGCCCAAAAATCGATCAAGAAGTCCGCTGCCAGCGAATGGTGGGAAACCATCGTCGTCGTCGTCGAGGCGCTGCTGATCGCTATCGTGCTGCGGTCTTTCCTGTACCAGCCATTCTCGATCCCGACGGCATCGATGCAGCAGACCCTGATGATCGGCGACTATTTCGTCGCCAACAAATTCGTCTGGGGCTACGGCAAACACTCGTTCTCGCTCGGGCGTTATGGCAATTTCACGGCGCTGGATTTCGAGCTGCCGATCAATAACCGGATTTTCGGCCGCGATCCGAACCGTGGCGACGTCGCCGTGTTCCGGCCGGTGCCGCAGAACATGGAATATATCAAGCGCGTGGTGGGCATGCCGGGCGACACCATCCAGGTTCGCGAGGGGCGGCTTTACATCAACGGCACCATGGTCGAGCGCGAGGAAATCGGCACTGCCCAGGATACCGACAGCGAAGGCGCGACTCGCGAAGTCACGGTTTATCGCGAGACGTTCCCGGAAGGCACAAGCCACATCATTCAGGAAATCTCGGACCAGGGGCCGCTCGACAACACGCAGGAATATGTCGTTCCGGCCGGGCACTTCTTCATGATGGGCGATAATCGCGACCGCTCGGCCGATAGCCGCGTGCTGAGCCAGGTCGGCTATGTACCGGCCATCAACCTCATCGCCAAGGCCGAGGCGCGGTTCTTCTCCATCAAGGACAATATTCCGCCCTGGCAGATCTGGCAGTGGCCTGCCAATGTTCGCTGGGACCGCATGTTCCAGACCATCGATTGATGAGCCGCGCACCGCGTAACCACGAAAAGCTGCAGTTCCGGCTTGGCTATCGCTTCGCCGACCCGGATCTGCTCAACCGCGCACTGACCCACTCAAGCGCCATTTCGCCCAGCAAGCGCATCGAGCACTCCTATCAGCGGCTTGAATTTCTGGGTGACCGGGTGCTCGGACTGGTGGTGGCAGACATGCTCTATCGCCGCTATCCCAAGGCCAATGAGGGCGAGTTGAGCCGTACGCTCAATACGCTGGTGCGCAAGGAAACCTGCGCCATCATCGCGCGCACGCTCGACCTGGGCAAGGAAATGAACCTGGGTGAGAGCGAAGCGCGGACGGGTGGCTCGGAAAAGGAAGCCATCCTGGGCGATGTGACCGAAGCGGTAATCGGTGCGATTTACTGCGACGGCGGCCTGGGCAAGGCGTATGAATTCGTTGAACGTATGTTCGAGGAATTTTTGGCGGACGGGCAAGCCAACAAGGCCGATGCCAAGACGACATTGCAGGAATGGGCGCAGGCGCGCGGCCTTGAACCACCGAGCTATACGCTGGTCGAGCGTACCGGCCCAGACCATGCACCCGAATTCACGATCGCCGTGGCCCTGGGCAATTTCGAACAGTTAAGCGCGACCGGTCCATCAAAGAAAATCGCCGAGCACAAGGCTGCCGAGATGTTTCTGATCAAGCAGCAGGTGTGGAAGGAAACGCCATGAGCACCCCTCTCGAACCGATCGACACATCCTGCGGCTTTATCGCGCTGGTCGGCGCGCCCAATGCCGGCAAATCAACGCTGCTGAACTCGCTGGTGGGCACCAAGGTTTCCATCGTTACGCATAAGGCGCAGACGACGCGCAGCCAGGTTCGCGGCGTGGTGACGCTGGACAAGGCGCAGCTGGTGTTCATCGATACTCCGGGGATTTTTGCGCCCAAGCGGCGGCTTGACCGCGCCATGGTCGACAGTGCCTGGGGCGGCGCTGGCGATGCGGATCTGGTAGCGCTTATCGTTGATGCGGAGCGCGGCATTACGCCGGAACTCGAGCGGCTGCTTGAGGGGCTGGAGAATATCACCCATCCCAGGATTCTGATCCTCAATAAGATCGACACCATCAAGAACGAGGCACTGCTCGAACTCAGCAAGACGCTGAACGAGCGGCTGCGGTTTGAGTCGACGTTTATGATCTCGGCGCTCAAAGGGTATGGCGTGCAGGATTTCATGGACTGGTGCGTGAAGCACATTCCGCCCGGTCCGTGGCATTTCCCCGAAGACCATCTCACCGACCTGACCATGGCCATCACAGCGGCCGAGATCACGCGCGAGAAGCTGTTTTTGCGAGTGCATGACGAGATCCCGTATAACTCGACGGTGGAGACCGAGAGCTTCAAGATCCAGAAGGATGGCTCCTACAAGATCGACCAGGTGGTTTATGTTTCGAGGGACAGTCACAAGAAGATCGTACTGGGCGCCGGCGGGCAGACCATCAAGGCCATCGGGCAGGAAGCGCGCAAGGAATTGATGGAGATGTACGAGGTGCCCATCCACCTCTTCCTGTTCGTCAAGGTCCGTGAAAAGTGGAGCGAGGACCCGGAACGCTATCGCGAGATGGGTCTGGAATTCCCGCATGGCAAGAGCTGAGTGCTCCGCCCCCGGGTCAAGCTCGGAGCACGCCCTCGTGGTTCGACGGGCTCACCATGAGGCCTACTTCGAAGCTGGTGCCCAAGTAGACCTCATCCTGAGCTTGTCGAACCACGAGGGCGTGCCGCTGCGGCCGTAGCACCATGGAATGGACCGGCGAAGGCCTGCTGATCGGGGTGCGGCGCCACGGCGAAAGCAGTGTCATCGCCGAAACCATGGTGGTCGGCCGGGGCCGTCACCTGGGGTTGGTTCGCGGTGGGCGCACACGGCGCCTGGCGGCAGTGCTGCAGCCGGGCAATTCACTGCAGCTGACCTGGCGCGCGCGGCTCGAAGACCAGTTGGGCATGTTCACGGTCGAGTTGATCGAGGCGCGAGCGGCCCGGCTCATCGATGATCGTACGCAGCTCTATCTCAGTCAGTTGGCTTGCGAGCATCTGCGGCTGTTGCCGGAACGCGATCCGCATGACCGGCTGCTTGGGATGGCGCTGCGGCTGATCGATGATCCGCCCGATGGAGCCGCCCTCGCCCGCTTCGAACTCGCCGTGCTGGAAGATCTTGGCTATGGCCTTGATCTGAGCGCCTGCGCGGTGACGGGCGACACAGATGATCTGACCCATGTGTCGCCGCGGTCCGGGCGGGCAGTTTCGCGGTCTGCGGCGGCGCCATATCTGGATCGGCTGTTACCGCTGCCGAGCTTTTTGACAACGCGGGGTAATGCCAGTCCGCATGATATCGCCGACGCGTTGCGGTTGTCGGGGTATTTCCTGCAGAGCCACGTCTGGGGGCCGCGCGATATCGCGGTGCCGGCAACGCGGGATCTGCTGGTGGGGGTTTTGAGCCGGGAACGGTAGCGAGAGTTACCCAAAAATTCAGTGGCCCTCATCTGAGCTTGTCGAACCACGAGGTCGTGTCACCACGGCCTCCACTCGCTCGACCGCGTGGTTCGACAGGCTCACCATGAGGTCTTCGATAAACTCAGCAAAAACGAAAACGCCCCCGGCTGATGCCGAGGGCGTTTGAATTCACGTCGACGAAAACTTAGTCGTCGCGGCGTTCTGGTGGGGCCAGGCTTTCGATGCCGCGGAGTAGTTCTTCTTCGCTGATGGTGTCGAAATTCATCGAATCGTCGTCGCTGCCGCTTTCGATCAGCGGGGCGGCGTGGCTTTCGGGCTCGTCGACTTCGACGTATTTCTGCAGCGAGTGGATCAGGTCCTCGCGCAGGTCTTCAGGCGAAATAGCACCATCACCAATTTCACGCAGGGCGACAACGGGGTTCTTGTCGTTGTCGCGCGGGACGGTAATCTGGGCGCCAGACGAAATCATGCGCGCACGGTGCGCAGCCATGAGAACGAGATCGAAGCGGTTTTCGATCTTTTCGATGCAGTCTTCAACGGTGACGCGGGCCACAGACGTCTCCAAAAATTATGGAATAAGGGCTTCCCATACACGAGGCAGCATGGGGATACAAGGTTTGCATGGCGTTTAGCTGCCATGCCGCAGGGATAGTCACGGCAATATCAGCCGCGCCCACCCTCTTTCATGATGCGAGATTTATCGCGGTTCCAGTCGCGATTGCGTTCTGTTTCGCGCTTGTCGTAGTTCTTCTTGCCCTTGCCCAGGCCGATCAGCACCTTTGCACGGCCCTGATCGTTGAAGAACAGCTTTAGCGGCACGATGCTGTTGCCGGCGCGGGACACTTCCTGATCCAGTTTCGCCAACTGTTTGCGCGAAACCAGAAGTTTGCGCGGGCGCTTTTCTTCGTGGTTAAAGCGGTTGGCTTGCAGGTACTCAGGGATATGGGCGTTGATCAGCCACAGCTCCCCTTTTTCAGGCGAGGCATAGGATTCGGTGATCTGCGCCTTGCCAAGCCGAAGCGATTTGACCTCGGTGCCGGTGAGCACAAGGCCGGCCTCGAGCGTTTCGCCAATCTCGTAGTCGTAGCGCGCGCGGCGGTTTTCAGCCACGACACCGTGGCTGATCACACCGTTTTTGGATTTATCGTTCTTTGGGGCCATAGGCTCTAGATAAGGCCTGCATGGGCCAATGCAAAGTCCACCGCGTCCTGTGTCGGCTTGGAAATTGGCGTCAGCGGCAGGCGCAGCTCATTGGCACAAAGATTGAGCCGGTTGGCGGCGTATTTCACAGCCGTCGGATTGGGCTCAAGGAACAGGTTTTTGTGCAGGTGCACCAGCTTGTCCTGGACGGCAAGAGCACCCTTGAAATCACCCGCAAGCGAAAGCTCCTGAAGTTGCGAACACAGGCGAGGCGCGATGTTGGACGTCACCGAAATGCAGCCTTGGCCGCCATGGGCGTTGAAGGCCAGGGCGGTGATATCCTCGCCCGAGAGCAGGATGAAGTCGTGGCCCAGCTTGTCGCGCTGCAGGCTGGTACGGCCCAGATCGGCCGTAGCGTCCTTGACGCCGATGATGTTGGGGTGCGCCTCGTGCAGGCGGGCAATGGTATCGATGGTGAGATCGACAACCGTTCGGCCGGGGACGCTGTAGAGGATCACCGGAATGCCGATTGCCTTGGCCACAGCCGAGAAGTGCTGGAACATGCCCTCCTGGTTGGGCTTGTTGTAGTATGGCACGATGGACAGCACGGCATCGGCGCCCGCATCCTCGCCGAACTTGGCCAGGGACACGGCTTCGGCGGTGGAGTTCGAGCCTGCACCGGCGATCACCGGGACGCGCTTGTTGGCGACTTCGATGGCGATTTCCACCACGCGGCGATGTTCTTCGTGGCTGACGGTCGGGCTTTCGCCGGTCGTGCCCACGGGTACGAGACCATGCGTGCCTTCGGCAATCTGCCAGTCAACAAAGCTGGCGAAGGCTTTCTCATCGACGTTCCCATTGAGCATGGGAGTGATGAGTGCCGTAATCGATCCTCGCAGCATTTGTCGCAATGTCCTTGGGCTATTTGCCACAGTTCGGCCGTGGCAGGATGGCATAGGCCGCACGATGCGGCTGTATTTTCGAGCCGCACCATAGATTCAACTGGCGGCCACGACAACGCTTTGTTGCGGGGCAGCGACCAGCCGGGATCATCATGCGGCAACGCAATCTTTACCCTGAAACGGTAAGACTGGGTTAACCGCGAGGATGGGGGCTCCTTGCTGGAAAAGTTGATGCGTACCAGCAGGACGGCAGATGAAAAACGGCTTTCGCCTAGGTTTCGTCGCAGCGGTTTTGGGTCTGGCGGTTGTTGCCCCCTTGTCCTTTGCGGCCAATGAAGCGATCGATCCAACCACCACCGGCGCCATAAAAGGCGAGGGAACGCCTGCCGCTGCGCCAAACAATGGCTCGGCGGAGTTTCGGACGGCGCTTGCCGTGTTGAACAAGGGCGATGCGGCCAAGGCCTATGAACTTGCGGGCAAACTGCCCAATGCAGTTGAGCGGCGCACGCTTGAATGGGCCGCGATCTATTTTGACGATGACGATATCGATTACCAGGCAATCCAGCGCTTCATGGCGGATGCGCCCGGGTTTAGTGCGGCCAGCGTATTCCGCAACAGGCTTGAACAAGCCCTGACAAAGGCGAAGCCGGCGGCCGCCGAAGTGTTGCGCGCGCTGGGCGAAGAGACGCCGAACAGCATCGAGGCGCAAATCCTGCTGGCGAAGGCGTTGCTGGCCGAAGGCCACAAGGACCGTGCCGGTGCGCTGGCGCGGCAGATCTGGACCGACAATTTCCTCAGCCAAGGGCAGGAAAAACGCGTGCTGGATGCGTTCGGCGCCCTGCTCGATCGCGAAGCGCATTGGCAGCGGGCCATGCACCTGATGATGCATGATCGGGCCAAGGGAAGCGAGCGGCTGCTGTCGTTTTTGACCGATGCGCAGAGATCGTTGGTGGTGGCGCGGGCGGCTGTGTCGCGCGACGACGCCGATGCCAAGGCCAGGCTCGATGCCGTCGATGCCAGCATGCAGGCCAATCCGGTGTTCATCTTCTCGCGCGCGCAGCGGGCGCGGCAATTCGAGCTTTGGCAGAGCGCGGTCGAGTGGCTCAACAAGGCCCCCGCGGATCTGCCGGACGCGGCCGAGTGGTGGTATGAGCGGCGCACGCTGATCCGCAAACTATTGGATGTTGGCGAGCCCAAGCTGGCCTTCGAAGTTGCCGATGGCTATCGGAACGGCCCCGAAGGACGGATGGTGGACGCCCATTTCCATGCCGGGTGGATCGCGCTGTCATTCCTCGATGATGCTCAGTCTGCGAAGCGGCATTTCACTGAGATGACCACCCATTCGACGCTGCCGGACAGCATTAGCCAGGCTAATTACTGGCTCGGAAGGGCCAATGCGAAACTTGGTGATGCCATGGCCGCACAGGAGGCATTTGAAGCGGCGGCCAAGTTCAGCACAGTTTATTATGGGCAGCTGGCGCGGGCCGAACTGGGCGAGGCCGGTGTGGACATCAGGCCCCTGCCGGATGTCGTGCAGAGCACTGCGCTGTTTGAGAGCAACCCCGTGGTGCAGGCCATTCGCCTGCTCGCGCATAACGGGGAGACCGCCAAGGCCACTACGCTGCTGCGGCAGTATGGAACGGACTTGCAGAGCGGGGGCGAGCTTCTGCTGGCGGCAAAGCTGGCGCAGGAGATCGGCGCGCAGCATCTGGCAGTGTCCATCGCTACGCTCGCCGATCGGCGGGGAACGCCGCTCGACATGTTCAGCTTTCCGCATGACGCGCTGCCTGAAGGCGCGCGTCTGGCAGCTGATCGCGCCGCCGTTTATGCCGTGGTGCGGCAGGAATCGATGTTCCAGATCGACGCGGTATCGTCGGCGGGTGCACGGGGCTTGATGCAGTTGATGCCCGGCACCGCCAAGGAGGTGGCGCGCGATGTCGGCGTCGACTACTCCCCTGCCCGGCTGGTGAGCGACGCCGGCTATAACGCCCTGCTCGGTTCGACTTATCTGGGTAAGCAATTGGACCGCTATGATGGATCGCTGGTGTTGGCGGCGGCGGCCTACAATGCCGGTCCGGGCAATGCCAACAAATGGATCAAGGCCTATGGCGATCCACGGGCCAGCAATGTGGATCCGGTGATCTGGGTCGAGCTTATCCCGTTCCAGGAAACGCGGACCTATGTGAAGCGGGTATTGGGGAACTACCTGGTTTACCGCGAGCGCCTCGGCGACAGTCGCATGTCGCTGAAACAGGCGCTGCGGACAATCGAGGAATAGGGCTTGAGAGCAGGCCGGGCTTGCCCGTAGATAGGGCCAATGCCCCGCCCTAGAACCATCCCCGCCAACCATCCGCCCTTTGCCGCGCTGCCCGTTACGCCCGTGATGCTGGCCAGCCGGCTACGCGCCATGGTGCATGTGACCGGCCGCTTGTCGCAGCAGCATCTGCCGGTGGTTTGCCTACCCGGCTATCAGCGGAACATGAGCGACTTCACCGGTTTCGTGCAGGGTTTTGGCCGTGCGTGGCCACTGGTGTTGATCGATCTGCCGGGGCGCGGGCGGGCGGATGATCGCGCAAAGGCTGACGATTATAGCTCGATAGCCGATGCGCGTGATGTTGCGTCCATCCTCGCGGCGCTCGGGATTTCCGAGGCGATTATCCTTGGTCAGGGTCATGGCGGGCAGGTCGCGATGGCGTTGGCGGCCGAGCACCCGCTGCTGATCGCGGGGACGATGTTGCTGGATGCCGGGCCCGTTACGGATTCGCGCGGAATTGTTCGGTTGCGCAACAATCTGGCGCATATCGAGGCGCTGCGTGGTGAGGCCGTTGTTGGGAGCTTTCGGCGCATTCTGGGTGGGGACTACCCCGAGTTGTCCAGGGAGCAGTTGGATGCGCTGGTCGGGCGGAGCCATTATTTCGACAAGCGCGGCAGGGCCAGGCCGCTCTACGATGCGCGGTTGATTTCGGCTTTGGCCAGCATCAACTTTGACGATGTGCTGGCGCCGCAATGGCCGTTGTTCGACGCGCTCAAATGCGCCCCGCTGATGTTGTTGCGCACGCAATTGACGGATCAATTGCGCCAGGAGACCTTCCGGGAAATGGTTCGCCGCCGGCCTGACGCCGTGGCGTTGACCATAGCGGGACAAGGGTCTCCTGCCCTGTTTGACCAGAGCGAAGAGATCGCAGCCGTTGCGGACTTCGTTCGATCCATAAGCGAACGGCGTCAGAGACGAGCTATGGTTCGGCGCTTACTTTGACGACGATCCGACGGTTGAGCCGCTTGCCTTCAGGCGTGTCATTGTCGCTGATCGGGCTGCTTTCGCCGTAACCGAGCGCATATAGCCGCTCCGGAACGACGCCGCGCTCCACCAAGGCTGCGACGACCGCTTCTGCACGAGCCACCGATAGCGCAAGGTTGGACTGATCGTCGCCATCAGCATCGGTATGCCCCTCGATGTGGACGATAGCATCGGGACAGGCGGACAGATCCGCTGCGAGTTCATCAAGTGCAGGGGTTGATTCCGGCGTGATAACGGCAGCGCCGGAGCGAAACAGGATGGCGTTGCGAGCGGAGAAGTCAGCGAGCGGCGCGACACAGGCTGCCAGGTCGGCAGCGGCGGTGGGAGGTACCGGTGCACTGGGCGCCGGAGCGGCGGGCTCGGGTATGGCAGCCAAGGCTATTTCAAGGTTCCAGGCGTCACCGGCATCGGTGCGCAGGGATGCAGTTACTGTGTCGCGCGTTTCCTCGTCGCTTGCGGTTCCTGTCAGGGACCAGGTTCCTTGTGAGAAGCTCAGGTTTCCTTCGGGGAGTTGCATGAGCGCACGTATGCCTGTTTCGGCGCGACCGATGAAGTCCGGCGGTGCGCCGGGCGTGATGCTGACCGCATCAGTATTGCCACCGGTGATGGCGCCAAAGAAGCGTAGTGCGGGATCGGCGGGAATCTGGCCGCTCAAAATAATCTCGCCGCTGGAATCCTTTGTAGCGGAGAACGCATAATTTGGATCAACGGCCGGAGCCTCTGGCTCGCTCGCTGCGGGCGCGGCAGTCTGAGCTATCGCCAAGGACCATCCTGCTGCTGCCAACTGCCGCCGGGTGAACTCGGCTTCAATGGCGAGCTTGTCGGCTGGCGAATTTCCGGTGCCGGTCAATGTCCAACCGGTGCCATCGAAGCTGGCCTTTCCCTCACTTAACCTTTTCAGCAATTCGACGCCGAGCTGAGCGGAAGTGACGAAATCATCCGGGCCGCCAGACGCATAAGTGAGTTCGGAGCCTGTTGATGCGCCGCTCGCACGCAACAGCGCCTGCTCCGCTTCGGCGTCAGGCACCATGCCGGTGAGAGCTATCGCGCCATCGGAAGATTTGGTTGCAGTCCATTGGAAGGCTTCGGCTTTAGGCGGCAAAATCTCCGCACGCGCCAATACCAGTCCTTGCGGCAGCCCTTCCGTACGGGCGTCGGTAACCGCCACATAGTCGGCCTGCGATGAGGCGCTTCCAGTCAGCGTCACGACGTTGTCGCGGAGTGCAAAACGCCCCTGCTCCAACTGGTCGAGAATGGTCAGGCCGAATTCCAGTGCAGCGTGATAATGAGTGGGCGATCCACTACCCAATTGCAGCCATTGAACATCTGCATTTGGATCATTGGCGAAGTCTGTGCGTGTCGCTTCGTCGGGGGCATAGCCGTCGAAAACAATTTTGCCACCGGGCTGACGTGTGGCGCTGACCCAGTAGTCGGCTACGCGTGGCAAATCCAGAACTGTTATGGAGCCGGAGGTTCGCGCCGGACCAATCGCACTCTGCGCAAATCCTTGGCCGGGCATAACCAGAAGCAACGTGACGCTAAGGAAGGAGAATGCCACTCGCGGCATGTAGTTTTTCAAGGTGCCAGTGCTCATTCTTATCCTGCGCGTGTCGACTGCCAACAAGCTAGATGATTTGGCGTCTGGACGGAATCGGCGAGGGCGCAAAATACCGCATTTACGCGCGTCGCTTTTGCTGAACCTCAATTGAAGAGTCATGGGAGAACGTCATGGCGCCTCTTCGACTAGCTCATGATGTCGAACCACGAGGTCGCAAGTGGAGGCTTCGTGCCACGACCTCGTCCTTCGACAAGCTCAGGATGAGGTCTGCTGCGTGAATTCCATTCTATGCGAGATGCTTTAGGCAGACATAACTTCTGCTAGCACCCGAACCGCTGTGAGCGATTGACAGACCGGCAGCGGTGTAAAGCAAAAGGCCCGGCTTGCGCCGGGCCTCTCGTATTCAAGATCGTATCGAAGCTTATTCGAACGACTTGGCAGCCTTGAAGGTGACCTTGTAGGCGTCGACGCTGTTGACTTCGCCGCGGACGGACGAAGTGAAACCACCGCCAGGTGCCCAAGCCAGTTCGGCCGCACCGTAGATGATTTCGTCGTCGAGAGGAGTCGCGGTACCTTCAATAACGAAGTGGTCACCAAGGTACACACCGATTTCACCGGTAGCCTTGATGGTCTCAGTCAGAGCCGCAACGACCTGAACGGCAACCTGGGTGGTGTCGAAGTCGTTGAGGTCGTCGTAGAAGTAACGAGCAGCAAGGTTGATTTCAACGCCTTCGGTGACGCCAACGCCAACCGAGCCACCGAAACCGTAGTCGGTGTAGTCATCAGCGCCGCTCACGTCGGCAACTTCGCCGGACAGAGCGATTTTGAACAGGTCGAAGGTACCTTCGACGCTGGCAAGAGCGTTCAGCACGTCACGGCCGGTGTACTTGTGGTTGTCGATATAGGCAACTGCCGCACGGACCTTGAACGCGTCGAAGGTGCCGGTTGCGCCAGCGTGGAGTGCCCACGACTCAACGTCGCCGTCGAGGATACCGTAAGCCATACCGGTCAGGTGAGCGGTGATGTTTTCACCGGCGTAGCCGACAACACCAACCAGGGTGCCGTGGGTCCAAGCCGGGGGAACTTCACCACGAAGCAGATCGCTATCGCCGTTCAGGTTTTCGAGACCAAGACCGACATTAACGCCGTTGCCGAGGTCGGAGACGACCTGAATCGAGTGACCGCCGAGACGACCGTCGTCACCGTCGATGCCAACGCCCTTGCCGTCGATGCCGTCAGAGGTGAAGAGACCGAGAACGTTGAAGGGGGTGTCGTCGCCGAGATTGGCAATCGAACCCTTCTTACCAGCCATGATCACGGTGGTGTCACCGATCGACACATAGGCTTCGTCGATGAACAGGCCGTCTGGCTCGCCATCGGAGTCGAAATCGAACGGATCGACGTCGTCTTCCTGCGTACGGGTGAAGTCAACTTCCTTGAGCGTGATCACAGCCTTGGCTGCGCCGAAATCGCTCGAAGCGGTGCCGACGAAGGTCAGCCAAGCTTCAACCTTGGAAGTCCAGTCGCCGACTTCGTCGCCGTAGGCGGTACGACGGGTGCTGTCAAAGGTGTAAGCAACGTCGGCTTCAGGAGCGCGGTAGTCGCCCCAGTTGAATTCGTAGGAGACGCCGCCCGAGATCTGCAGGCAGTTGGTGTCGGACGAGATCGTCAGACCCGACAGACCCAGCTCGTCGCAAACGTCGAGCGAGGTGAGAACGCCCAGATCGGCAGCGAAGCCAGCGGTCGAGAGACCGGCAGCAGCAACAGAACCGAGGATAAGGCTCTTGAGTTTCATTGGTTGACCTCCAAAGTCAGTCATTCTTAGTGCCGGTTACCCAGCGGTTTGCCGTAACGCGACCACACTATTCGTGGTGCAGTGTGTTGCCGTCGCGTTGCGACCGACAAACGATCCCATGCATGGATTCGCAAGACCCACTCTACGCATAGCGGGGAAGTACGCAATCTCGCAAAAGCCCTTTTGGCGCTGCCACAATATGGTTGCGGGGTGGATGTTGCAGATTCAGCACACAGATTGAAACGACCTGTTTACCTTGGTTAACAACAGGTTAATTTTGCTGCGCTGTGAACAGTTTAGCAGACCCGATCCTGTGGAATACCGCCCCCAATACGGCATTTCGCGCGTGATCGCGAATGTCGCAGGTGTGACGGCATTGTGGTGGCACGTGCCGCAAATTCGACAAGTAGCGCGCGGAAGCGCCTGTCTTATGCGCGGTGAACTTCCTGGCCAGCAACCCATGTCGAGGCGACACGATAATCGTCTGTCAAGTGTACCAGACTGGCTACGGCACCCGGCCGGAGGTGGCCGTACTGGGCCTCTATGCCCATGGCGCTGGCCGGATAAAGTGAAGCCATGCGGGCGGCTTCTTCAAATGGGACGCCGATTGTCGTCACCATGAAACGGACTGCGTCGATCATGTCGAGGTCGGCGCCGGCGAGGGTGCCATCGGCGAGGCGCAGGGCGCCGGCGGAACGGGTGATGGTGCGGCCGTTCAACTCAAGGGTCGTGAGGTCGGTACCAGTTTGCGACATGGCGTCGGTGACGAGGAAGAGGCGGCCATCGCTGGTCTTGGCCCGCATGGCGATCTGGAGGGAAGCTGGGTGGACGTGGATGCCGTCGGCGATGATGCCGGCGTGCACATGGTCAGTCGTCAGCACGGTGCCGACGACGCCCGGCTCGCGATTTCCGAGCTGACTCATGGCGTTGAAGAGGTGCGTGGCCATGGTGGCGCCGGCTGCGAAGGCGGCGGAAACAGTTGCTGTGTCGGCGTCAGAATGGCCGATGCTGACGATGATACCGGCTTGCGCAAGTGCCGAGATTTGCCGGGGACTTACCGTTTCGGCGGCGACGGTGACGAGCAGGTTTGGCAGGTCGGCGCGCAGGGCGACGAGGCGCGCGAGGTCGGCTTCATCCATGGGGCGGATGAGGGAGGGATCGTGCGTGCCCTTGCGGGCCACGGAGAGATGGGGGCCTTCGAGGTGCAGGCCGAGAAAGCCCGGAACGCCTTGCTGTACGGCTTCATGACCGGCCTGCATGGCGGCGAGATTGACTTCCACCGTATCGGTAATCAGCGTGGGCAGGAGTGCCGTGGTGCCGAATTGCCAGTGTGCTGCGCAGATGGTGCGGATGCTCTCAACGGTCGGATCGTTATTGAAAAGCACCCCGCCGCCGCCATTGACCTGCAGGTCGATGAAGCCCGGCACCACCATTCCGCCACTGAGAAGAGCAGTTTCTGAACGCGCTGGAATGGCGGATGAAGGGACGACGGCGGCTACATGGCCGAACTCGACGAGCAGCGCTGCATCATCGTGCCAATCATACCCGTCGAAGATGCGAGCGCCGGTGATGGCGAGCAGATCACTCATAGCGTCTCGGTGACCTTTTTGAGCATGGGAGGCGTATCGGGATTGAGGCCGCGGTGACGCGCCAGTGCTTCGACGAAGCCGTAGAAGGTGACGATCAGCGCCAGCGGGTCGGTCAGTGGGTGACCGGTGGCGGCGAAAGGCAATTGGGTTGCCGCGCCCGGGCGGTCGCTGGTGACGAAAGCCAGAGCGCCCTGCCCGGCCAGCTTGTGCGCCATATCGGCTACCGACGATTCTGCGGCATCGCGCGCGGCGAGGCCGAGGACCGGATAGCCGGGCGTGACGATCGAGACCGGGCCGTGCATGACTTCGGCCGCGCTATAGGCTTCGCCCTGGATGCCGCAGGTCTCCTTGAACTTGAGTGCCGCTTCATTGGCGATGGCAAAGCCGGGGCCACGGCCGAGAACATAGAGCGCGTTTTGACCATCCAGCGAGCCGATCATCGGGGACCAGTCACAGGCAACGGCTTTGTCGAGGCTTTCGGGCAGGCCGGCGATGGCCTGGTTGAGCGCAGTGTCGCCGCTCCAGCGGGAAATCAGGGCGAGACCTGCGACGATGGAGGTCGCGAAGGTCTTGGTCGCGGCGACGCTCTGCTCAAGGCCGGCATGGAGCGGAATGGTGAAATCGGCGGCTTCGTCGAGTGGCGAACCTTCGGTATTGGTGATGGCAATGGCCAGGGCGCCGGCGCGGCGCGCCGACTGGGTCATGCCAACGATGTCCGGACTCTTGCCGGATTGCGAAATGGATATGGAGGCGGCACGGCCGAGCTTGAGATCCTTGCCATAGATCGAGGCAATGGACGGCCCGATGGACGCCACGGGAAGGCCGAGCGTAAGTTCCGCTGCATATTTGAGATAGGAGCAGGCGTGATCGGACGAGCCGCGGGCGATGGTGGCGATCACCGTTGGATCGCGCTCCCGCAATGCGGCGGCGGCGGCATCAAGAACCGGACCCGCCCGCTCGAGGAAGTTCGCGACCACGCTGGGGATCGCCTCAACCTCGCGGCGCATATGGGTCTGGTCAGTCATGGCTTGTCTCCTTGGTTGGAGCATCGCCGAGCCGAAGTTCGGCGACGAAATCATAGGTGTCGCCCCGGTAGATGGAGCGGGTGAATTCGATGGCGCGGCCTGAAGCCAGATAGGAGGTGCGCTCGATGTTGAGGCCGGCGGAGCCGACCGCGACCTGGAGCAATTGGGCGTCTTCCTCGCCCAGATTGGCGGCGCGAATGCGTTGGATGGCGCGGATGGGGCGATTGCCGGATTTGTCGAGATGGCGATAAAGCGAATCGCCGATTGCCTCGGGATCGGGCAGGATGCGCGCCGAAAGGCTGGCGCGCTCTATGGCCAGGGGCGTGTCGCCGGTGAGGCGAAGGCGGGAAATGCGGGCGACGTATTCCCCTTGAGAGAGGCCAAGGGTGACCGTTTCTTCGGGAGACGGAAGGTACAGGCCGCGATCGAGCCATTCGGCGCGCACCGCCATGCCGCGCCGGGCCATGTCTTCCGTGAATGAGGTCAGCTGCGACAATGACTGCTCGACGCGCTGGGTCTGGGGAGCAACGAAGGTGCCGGAGCCATGCCGCTGCACCAGCACGCCATCCTTGACCAATTGCAGCACCGCCTTGCGGACTGTGACGCGGGAAACGTCAACCTTAGCGGCGAGATCGCGCTCGGACGGCAAGGCATCCCCCGGGTTGATATCGCCACGATGAACGGCATCCTCAATCCAACGCTTGAGCTGAAGATAGAGCGGCCCGCCCGACGACAAAACTACGCGCTCGGCGGCGAAAAAACCGCTGGACAGTTCAGCCACTCGATCCCCCTTCTAACGCGCACACCAGCAGCCGCCATGCTGACAGATGCCCAGCCATCGCCGCAAGCCATTGGGCGGTATGATACCAATAAAATACCATTTACCAAGGGCTATTTTGCCACATTCCCAACGAGCCCGCCGCATACGCCGATGGAATCGATGACTGGCGTTGGCGCGCTGGACAAGTGGTATGTTTTTGGCATTATCACCTAACACAGGAGAACACCATGGCAGCACCGCAAACCGAGATGAGTCACGCAAGCGCCAGGGGCTTTGACCTGCTGCCCGCCCAGGACGCCCTGACCATCCTTGCGCAGGCGCAGGCCGAAGCGGCGCAGGCCGTGCAATCCGCCGTGCCGCAGATCGCCGCAGGGGCAGAATTGATGGCGAGGACCATCAACGGCGGGGGCCGATTGATCTACGCTGCTGCAGGTAGTTCTGGTCTTATGGCCTTGGCCGATGCGCTGGAACTGCCGGGCACCTATGGCATAGCGCGCGACCGCATCAAAGTGCTGCTGGCCGGGGGAATGGAGGCACTCACCGCGATGGAGGGCGGACCGGAGGACGACGCCGACGCGGCGCGGGCCGAAATCAGAAATGCGGGCGTTGGGCCTGGCGATTGCGTAATCGCGCTCACGGCCAGCGGTTATACGCCCTATCCGATGGCCGCGGTGGAGACGGCGCGAAACGCTGGAGCAGGGACAATCGGGATATCGAATAACAGGGGAGCCGCGCTGTTCGAGTGGGTGGATGTTGCGGTCTGCCTGCCGACGCCGCCGGAGGTGATCGCAGGGTCCACGCGCATGGGGGCGGGAACGGCGCAGAAAATCGCGCTCAACATGCTCTCGACCATGATGGCGGTGCAGTTGGGCCATGTGCATGACGGTTTCATGGTCAATGTCGTGGCCGACAACATCAAGCTGCGCGGGCGTGCGAGGGGCATCGTCATGGCTATCGCTGGAGTTGACGAGGCCGTGGCGAGTGATGCGCTGGATCGTTCTGGTGGGGCCGTGAAAACGGCGGTCGTGCTTGCTGCGGGCGCGAGGGATGTTGGCGAGGCGACGGCGTTGCTGGTGCAGAGTGGTGGAAGATTGCGGCCGGCGCTGGAGGCGTTGGGGCGGTAGGGTTTAATGCACTGCCTCACCTCGCCGCTCAGGAGGTCGCGGACGGCGGGGTGCGTGCCATGTCACCGTTGCAGCGGAAAATAGTGCGGTTCTGTCGAAGGGGCGCTGCATTGTTCGTCGCTGGGAGGACAGCAATTGATCCATGAGGAGATGATTATGACCACACCCCTGCCCTCCCAAGACACTGAACGCGATCTGGTGCTTAGCCTGGTGCTCGATGCACCGCGGGACGAGGTTTATCGGTGCTGGACGGAACCTGACCTGATAGTGCAATGGTTTGCACCCAAGCCCTGGAGCACGCCCAGGGCGGTTGTGGATGTGCGCCCGGGCGGCGCCAGCGTTATCACCATGGCGGACGAACAGGGCAATGAATACCCAAACCCTGGCCAGTACCTGGAAGTCGTGCCCAATGAGCGGCTGGTTTTCTCGGACGCATATGTGGGTGACTGGAAGCCATCGGAGAAACCGTTCTTCACCGGGTATCTGACCTTTGAAGATGCCGGTGATGGCAAGACCAAATATACGGCGGTGGCACGGCACTGGACGGTGGAAGACGCGGAGAACCACAAGAAGATGGGATTCCACGAGGGCTGGGGAATCTGTTCCAGGCAGTTGGAAACGTTGGCGGCCAGTCTCTGACTGGAGCGGGACGCCCGCATGTTGCGCCGAGTGGCCCTTGCGGCTTGGACTTGATCTCGAGATGGATTCCCTCGACTCACGCCACAAGTGCAACACCTGCTATGGTGTTGGTGCGATGGGAACTTTGTATGAGCAGTTGAGCCTGCGGGAGCGGGTTGAGATCGACATTGGGCGGCGCAAGGGGCTCTCGATGCAGGCGATCGGCCAGATGCTGGGGCGTTCGGCCTCAACCATCAGCCGTGAGTTGGGACGCAATGGCAGCCCCACCAGGCATT
>NZ_PYVW01000016.1 GCF_003056355.1 Devosia naphthalenivorans | reverse complement strand
TCCATACGGGCCCGCGGCGTGCAAATGGCCGCATCATGAGGCCGGACACACGACAGCACCTGACCACATGCCCAAAGCCAATGAAAAACCGCTTGCATCCAGACGGGCGTCCACACACGATTGACACGCAATACAGGGAAACGCCCATATAGGGCACCGCAGATCGTCAAACGCAGCGCCAAGTCCGCCCAAAACGCTGAACTCAGCCCGCTCTCATGACACTGCCGGGCTCATCAACCAGTTTTTGCCGGCGTCCAGCTAATTACTGCCTGGACATCCGGGCTGGGCAGAGCCTGCACGCTTGCTGCGCTGCTCAAGCTTGCTCGTGCAATGGAGACAACGCTGGGCAGTGCTGGAGCGACATTGTCGCTGTTCCATTATGCGCTCAACGACGTGAGGGACTTGCGGCCACTGACCCGCGCCATCAGAGATAGTGTCACACCTTTATTCTTGGGCGGCGACGGCTTAAAACTCAGTTCTGCGCTTGAAGGATAGCAAGGAGCAGACGGAGCAATTGTCCGAAGCCGACAAGCAACAGGGCTAGGACAAGGTTGAGCGCAAAGGCTTGCGACCCTCGTACCCAAGACCGGTTTGCGCCTCTGAAAGCGGAGAGAAGGGCGAAGATGGCCATGACCACTCCGGCGGCGAAAAAAGCATAGGCGAGTAGTTCGGTAAGCACTTGATACTCCTGTCAGTTCCCCTGGCCAAAGCGCAGACACCTGGGATGCTGTGACCTGATCCTTGACCTTCCTTATCGCGGCGCCGTGTTCTCTCCGGTTGCGCTGGGCTGCTCGTGCTGGGCAGAATGCTGCGTTGCCCCTGATGCGTACTTCGGGCGTATGGACATCGCCGGCGCCTCCACAAGTTTAAATGTCAAGGTTGCAGTGAGAATCAGCGCCGGAAGAACAATCAAGATTGTGGTAATGAGCGCATCCCAGTCACCGCGACCAGTCGGTGCAAGCCACCATTGATAACTCACAACAATGTTGATGAAAACTGGGTGCAGTAGGTAAGCCGAATAGCTGATCACGCCCAGAGCGGCCACAGCGCGCCCCAACTGAGCAGGCAGCAAGCGCCCGAACGATAGGTAAGTGAGGATCACTCCCGCCCACACCAACGCCTCTATCGGTGGAAATGCCACACGCCAGATGTGCTGGGTGGGCCATCCGCCGAAACGATTGAACGTGAACAGCATGGCAAAGGCAGATAAGAGCGCTAGCGGGAACATCCAGGGGCGGTTGAACAACGATGCACGTTCAGAGTAGAGCTTGGCTGCCAGCATGCCGATGGCGAACTGATCAATGCGTCCCGCGAGGGTCCAGTAGCTTAGGTCCCGCGGATTGGCTCCTGCCCCAAGCACCGCCAGAAGGCGCATAACCATGCACAGCGCCACGACCCAGAGTAAGGCGCCTGCTCCCTTCTCCCGCAAAGCCCAGAGTAGAACGGGGAAGAGCAGGTAGCATTGAAGTTCAATCTTCACTGCCCAGAACATGGAAGTAAATGGCGAGCCCAGATTGGCATGGGGATCGATGGGGATCAGCGTACTCAACAGGGTGAGCAGATCCCCCTCGGATGCGGAAGCGGCTGCAAGCAGGCAGAGTAAGAGCATCGGGTAGATACGGAGGATGCGAGCCAGAAGAAACCGCCTATATCGCGGCTGGCGGTGCAACATGCCGTGCGACAGTATGAAACCGGATAACACGAGGAACAGAGAGACTGCGGAGTGACCCTCAGTTATTACGATTAGGAAGGGGTTAGCTGGCTGCGGCCAAGGAGCGTCGGCCGAGAATGGAAGTCCGGTCGCCAGGTACGCGCCAATTAACTGCACCCCATGGTAAAGCAGGATCAGAAGGGCGGCGTAGGCGCGCAGATGATCTATTTCAGGCAGATATGGACGGTTTGAACTTTGCATGCGTCGACCTACCCCATGAGCTTTCCGCAAGCAGTGGTGTTCACAGTTTTATAAGGCAGTAGTGCCAACATGTGCGGTGCTCACCCGCCCATAGTAGAGCGTACCACCGCCATCCAAG
Source organism: Devosia naphthalenivorans (assembly GCF_003056355.1). GTDB lineage: Bacteria > Pseudomonadota > Alphaproteobacteria > Rhizobiales > Devosiaceae > Devosia > Devosia naphthalenivorans. The sequence continues at coordinate 123,111 of NZ_PYVW01000016.1, read as the reverse complement.
CGTTTCCCCCTCGTCGCCTGGCTGGGTCCGTCCCAACTGACCGGCACCCTTGGTGAGAGCGTACGAGGCGTCCCAGAGCAAGATCGAAGCACCCCGTTCCCCTTCAGCGCCGCCTGCTAAGGGGGCGGCTATTGAACATTCGGATGAGTACACCGAAGAGTCAGCAAGCCGGCTAGACACCTCAGTCGAACACGGTGCTGTCGGCGAGCAAAGGCGCTGCTGCGTCTTTTGCAGAAAGTTGCAAATCCTCACGCGGAAGAGGCCATTGTATTCCAAGTTCAGGATCACCGAAGTAGATGCTGCGGTCATGCTCGGGGGAATAGTTGTCGCTGACCTTGTAAATGACCTCCGTATCCGCCTCGAGCGTCACAAAGCCATGGGCAAAACCCTTTGGCACAAAAATCTGATTCCACTTCGCCGCCGACACTTCAAGGCCGACATATTTGCCGAACGTCGGGGAACTTCGGCGGATATCGACTGCCACATCATAGATGGCGCCGCGTACAACTCGCACAAGCTTGTCCTGAGCTTTGGGAGGGAGCTGATAATGTAATCCCCGCAGGACGCCCTTAGCCGCAGAGTAGGAGTGATTGTCTTGAACGAACGTTGTGTTTATGCCCGCAGCTGAAAAGCCCGCCAAGTTGTATGTTTCCGAGAAGAAACCTCTATCATCGCCATATTTCGGCAGCACGATTTCGATTACCTCAGGGAGGGCAAGTGGTCGAACCTCAATCACGTGGAGTCTCCGCGATCCGGCGTAGATAAGACGCGTACTCAGTTTTTCCTAAGTCAGTTGCGCGGCTGCGAAGCTGCTCAGCATCAAGATATCCAAGCTCGAAGGCAATTTCCTCCAGACACATGACTTTAATGCCCTGCCGGTGCTCGATGGTGCGCACAAAGGATGAAGCGTCGTGAAGACTGTCATGTGTACCTGTGTCCAGCCAAGCATACCCGCGGCCCAGCCGCGCGACGTGCAGATCACCTCGGGCGAGGTAGGCGTTGTTCACGTCGGTAATCTCTAGCTCACCGCGCTCTGAGGGTTTCACTCTGGCGGCGATGTCGAGCACATCATTATCGTAGAAGTACAGCCCCGTAACAGCCCAGTTGGACTTTGGCTTCTCCGGCTTCTCCTCAATCGCGAGCGCTTGCCCTGTCTTGGAGTCGAAAGCGACGACGCCATAGCGCTGCGGGTCTGCAACCCAATAGGCGAACACCGTCGCCCCTTTGGTGCGAGCGCTCGCTTCGCGGCACATGGTCGACATGCCAGCCCCGTAGAAGATGTTATCGCCGAGGACCAGAGCCACCGAGTCGTCGCCCACGAAATCTTTCCCGATTATAAACGCCTCGGCCAATCCATTCGGCTGCGCTTGTTCCGCATAAGAGATCGCGATCCCAAAACCAGATCCATCGCCGAGTAGTGCCTGAAAGGCTGGCAGGTCGCGAGGCGTTGTGATCACCAGTACGTCCTTGATACCCGCCAGCATCAGCACGCCAAGCGGGTAGTAGATCATGGGCTTGTCGTAGATTGGCAGGAGCTGCTTGGAAACCGGCAGTGTCACCGGGTATAGACGCGTGCCGCTCCCACCGGCAAGAATGATGCCCTTCACGTTATCTCTCCTCAAGTGCGTCGCTCACCTTATAGCGCGGGTCAGTAGACGCTAGATAGGTCTGCTGCAAGGTCCTAGGCGCACCAAAGCTGCTGTGTATGTCGATCGTCGCTCTTAGAGGCCGCGACTGTCCGGACTTGAGGGATAGCACAGGACGGCGAGCCGGTTGCGAGGCCGTCACGTCTTGGTGCTCCAGTATTTAGCCGACCAGACGCTTAATCAATTTGGGTGCGGTTGCCCCGCGTGAGAATTTTTCAGTGAATAGTTCACCGGCAGCAGCGCCGAGCAGAGCCGCACGAGCCGGATCGGCCAGAAGCTGGGAAAGCGCTTTCGCCAACAGTTCGGGCTGGCGAGACGGAACAAGCAAGCCCGTCTTTCCCTCGATGATCGCTTCCCGGCATCCGTCCGCATCGGTCGAGACGATGGGTAGGTTGTGCGCCATGGCGTTTAGGAGGGCAAGGGGGAGGCACTCCATAGTCGAGGATTGCACGTAGACGGCGGCTGAACGGTAATGGTCTTCAAGGGCCCCGGGCGAAAGATTAGGGATGAGTTGAACATGCCCGCGCAGGTCTGGCTCCATGATGCGACAAAGAAGGTCTCGGCTCAGAGCGTTGCGGGAGGGGGGATGCGCACCGATGATGTGGAGATCGACGTCGTGTGGGATTAGGCCTTTCCGGCGAGCGTAGGCAAAAGCTTCGATCAGGCTACGAGTGCCTTTGCGGGGGCCCGTTGACTGAACCGAGAGTATTGTTCGCTTTGCAGCAGGGGAGGCGCTCTGGGTAAGATCAACGGGATGCGATTGCGCTCCAGCCAGGGAAACGGCATCAAGGCCGCTCCAGTAGAACACTTCACCGTCCAGCCCCTCCGACGCCCACTTGGCTCGAGTGGCTTCGGAGCCAAACAGGAAGGTGACCTTGCCACCTTTCGCCAAAGCTGCCAGGCGCGCCTGGGAGCGCCCGGAGCGCATGGTCAGCCCCGGTTCATAGGTTTCGTGGATGTACCAGAAGGCTGCGCCCTGCCACCGTTCCAGCAAGGGCAGGGCGATGGGCCAACTAGCAAATGAATTAACTAGGAGGGTGCCCCTTCCCGATGCCCGGGCACGGTAATGCCACAGGCGAAGCCGTGCTCCTACGCCCCCAGCCAGCCATGCGGCCATTCGCAAAGGCCTCTTGGCAATAGAGGGAACGCGGCGGTCCGCTACCAGATCAAGCAGAAAGCTGCTTCCCTGTGTTAGGGCTTGAGACAGCCGGCCCTCGGTGCTCACCGGGCTGTTCATGCTCTGATAGTCATCAACAAGGGGACCTGCGCCGAGGCTGATAACGTGGCTTCGCACGCCAGAGCTATGTAAGGCGCTGGCGACATCCCGCAGTAGCACCGGCGCCCCAGTCCTGCTCAATTCATGGCTAATCAGTGTGATGTGGGTTCTCGCTTGTGCTGCATCAGGTGCGCGCACGAGAGCTCTGCTTTCAGTTGACCCACTTTCCTGACGTGACAGCACGTCGGGATCATACATCAAACTGTCCACCGCCATTTCCAGGTGCTTCGGCCATGGAACACCTGCGAGGGAGTAGCAATCATCGCTGAAGCGCGGCGCCAGTGGATTTGCTGGCGCCTGCACAAAAGTTCGAGCGAGATAGCAGCGCACTATCTCGGCGGCCTCAGCTGTCACACGATCATTATTTTCCTTGATGGTGTTGCTAGAATGAACCCGATAACCGTAGAGTTTTTCACGAATAAGCACAGGTTCCTCCAACAAGGAGGCGCGCAGAAGGAAGTCTAGATCATGCGCGTACCGATAATTGCTGAACTCTCCGACATCCTTCAGTAACGATCGGTGGAAGACAAAATTACCCGTCGAAACGCCGATGTTATATCGAAGAAGCAGTGCTGAAAGGCTGGGGGACAGGTCGAGTTCCTGCATCTTCACGTCAGCGTACCAATTCACCCAGGGATGTTCCGCCGGCAAGGGATCGCCGTCGTCGTCTATCGGATTGACGTACGTGATCACCATGCGCGCGTGGTGGCGTCTTGCAGCCTCAACACAGCGGCGAATTCGACTAGGTAGATAGAAGTCATCCGAATTCAGTATCGCCAGGTACTCGCCGCCCGCTTGATCGAGCCCCTCATTGATAGTGGAATGAGCACCCTGATTTGAACGGCCGGTAACCCGGATCGACAAACCCTCTTGAGGGGGCACTGCTGCGATCGCCTGCTCGAGCACCATCAGGCTTTCATCGGTGGATCCATCATCGATTGCGATGATTTCCAGCGGCCTCCAATCTTGGGCAACGATAGAGCGCAAGGCTTCCGCTACATAGCGGGCATGGTTGTATACCGGCATGATCACCGACACCAACGGTGCATCGACGGACTGAAATGACATGAGCTAGCGCGTACCCAAGAGTGTAGAGAAAAGTGGAGTTGGCCCGAGGACGTCTTTGAGCATCAAAGCGTAACCATCACCAAAGGAAAGCCGGGGCGACCAATCCAGAAGCTGATTGGCCTTGTTGATGTCGAGGACACTTACAGGAACATCAAAGGGTCTCTCGGGCTGGTACTCGACTATGGGGTCCAAGCACAGCGGCCCCCGTAAGACGTCGAGAATGCCGTTGAGCGAAACGCCTTCACCACTGCCGATATTGAAAATCGGTGCCTCATCAAGACCACCCAGCCGTTCGGGCGGCGCGTCGGCCAACGCCAAAAGCGCAGCAACGAGATCGGCAATGTGAATGTAATCCCTCACCACAGAGCCGTCCCCCCAGATCGCGATCGACTCCCCGGCAAGCGCTTGAAAAAGAAAGGTGCTCGCCGCTCCTTGGCGGCGAGCTGGATTTTGCCCCGCTCCATATGGGTTGGAGATGCGGGCGATGCGGCAGTCAATCCCATGGGAGGCACGATAGGAGCCAAGATAAATTTCGGCGGCTGCCTTGGACGCGCCATACGCATTGTTCGGGTTATATGGCTGGCTTTCCGGAACTGGTGTATGTCTTACCCGACCATAGACGGTGCCTCCTGATGAGGAGAAAATCACCTTCGGCGCAAATCCTGTCTCCACTTTCTGGAGCCGGAGCGCCTCAAGAAGCCTTACCGTCTCCCGCAGGTTAGATTCCAGGTCGGCGACGGGGTCGGCATTGGCCGAAGATGGAATAGTGGTCCAGGCGTAGTGATGCACGACGTCTGCATCCTGGGTCAGCTTCTTCCAATCGGGTTCCGGCTGCTCAACGAGTCGAAAAGGGACAGGAAGTGTTTCCGCTATTGCTGCCGAAGGTTCAACGACATCGGCCAGGACGACGCTGTCTCCACGTCGCAATAATCCAAGCGCAACATGCCGGCCGATGAAGCCACAGCCACCCAGCACGACATGAGTGCTCATCGTTGAACCTCCTCAAGATGAGTAGTCGCATACCCAAAACCTGCCTCCTCCACGGCAAAAGGCATCAAGCGTTCCAGCGCGTGCAACAGCGTGCCGTCGAGCGGCAGTGGCTCCTTAGGGTAGTCGCTCCAATCAAGGCCGAGATTGAACAAGGGATCAAGAGCTTTCCGACGCGTCCAGAACATGGTTCCGATGGGCCATTCGAACGCAATCGGAAGTGGTGCCGTGCGCCCCATCCTGCGCGCCAGCGGCTCGGCCATGGGCAGGTTGGCGTCCCACCCATGGAGGTTAGCATCTTCGGGGAATATCAGCCCTAGTTTGGGGTCCGCTTCCATCGCGGCGATACAGATGTCGGCCGCAGGCGTAAGGCCTCCAATGGTATGCTCCCAGAGAAAGGTTCGCCATTGCTCACCGGTACTGGCCTCGACATGTGGCGATCTCTTGCCATGGACATGGCCTATAATCTCGTAAGGAGCGAGTTTTTCAGAGCCGAGGCCACTTAGGAAGGGTCCAATGTCGCGGCCGTTATTCGGCACCACGATGACATCGACACTTCCTTTCGGCGGATGCTTTGCGATTGCCTCCCAAGCCGATTGCGCCCGGCGCTCATCTGGCACCGTCAAAATTAGATCAATGCTGGCTTGATTACGATTGAGGCGCGTTAGGAACTCCTCCAGCAGGTCAACATAATAGAAGTGTCCGTGCAGGAGAGCGTTGGCACGCGAGGGCGCCAGCATGTTGCTTGCAGTGAGTGTAACAAGGGGATGTGTCCAACGACCCTGAGGCCTCCCCTCCTGAACCCAATGCACGAGCGGCTCAGTTGTGAGATTATTGGCAAGGCAATCTTCGGCATAGATGATGGGATTGAACCCTGGAAGGGGTCGGCGCAAGCCGGTGGCCGGGAGCTTGCCCTGGCCACGAGCGACGCGAGAGCGCAGCAGATAATTCTGCAAGGGGTCTTGGGGATAGTCATCGTGAGGCTGGGTGCCGCCGTAAACTGCCTGCGAGAAAGCTGCACTTTGCTTTGCTAGGATTGCGTAATCCCGCCTCACCGCCTCAGCTTCGCTTGCGGCTTCTTCACCTAACCTTAGGATTTCTGCCACAAACCGCTTTGGGTCCGCTTGCCTGACAGCGATCTCGCGACCTGCCAATACCGCAGCATCATACGCCTTTGTGTCGTCCGCGAGCCTGGTGAGGCGAGCTGCCATCGCATGAACATTGAAAAACGGCACCACAAGGGAGGCGCCGTCGGCACCAGCGTCCGTCAGCTGCTCAGCTAAGCTGCTTGCTCCTTCAAAACAGAGCACGGGCACCCCGGCAGCAAGGGCGTTGATGCCGGTGGTAGGTAAAGGGTCTTGCCGAGAGGTCAGCGCAAGCGCATCCGCTTGCTGAAACAGTTCATCATAGTCCTCGAGTTCACCGATCAGCTCAAAACGGCCGGTAAGACCGGATCGCTCGATTTGATCGGCGAGCAGACGCGAGAACTCACTTTCTGCTCCAGTGGGGTCTCGCCCAACCCAGATGAAACGGAAGGGCCGACCCGAAGCGCTGTGGCTTTCAACCTCAGCAGCGAGGTGGGCAAAAATGTCAGTCCCGCTCCGAAGAGAGACATCACCTATTCCGACGACGATGAACTCGTCTTTGTTCGGGATTGGCCGTATTTTTCGCCGAACAGCTTCGGAATAAACATCTGCACCGAAGGCTTTCAGTGGAGCGTCTGGCGACACTGTCGTGCTGGGCCGTAAGATGTCGAACCGGCGCTGGGAGAGGAAGGCATGCTCGCGACGGTAGGAATCTGCGACGGTATGGGACGGAAAGGCTACTCGATGGGCGAAAGGCAAAAAGTCGTAGACACTACCTGGAGGACTTATTGCGCTAGCGAAGTCCTGAACGAGCTGAACGACGCCAATATTGGCCGTGGCTAGGGCGCGGACGTATTCTCGCGTTTCGGCACTCGCTGCAACTGCGAAGGCTGGGCTCACCTCCCGCGCTAGCCGATGCAAAACCGCAATGAGATCCACGCGTTGCATGTCTGGTTCTTCAGGCATGTCGATTGTGGCGACGCAGCTTCCGGCGAATGCCGCACGCAAGGGGCCTCCCTGTTTGAAGAAGGCGATAACATCATGAGTGTCCCTGAGAAGGCGGGCCATGTTCAAGGCAAGCACCACCGCATCCGAGCGCTCGGCGCTATGCAGCAGCAGGAGAACCCTCGCGCGTCCGTCATCAGCAAGCACGGGGAGGCTGAGCCGTTCGGCGGGAGCAAGACCGCTTCGCCCTTCGTGCTGACCGAACAGTACGTAGTGACGAAGCAAGCCAAAGCCGCTCTCGGCTACGTCCAATTGCCGGCGACCGTAATAGCCAGGATCAAATTTGTCAGAAGGAGCAACACCTAGCTTCTCGCCATCGCTCAGATAGTGCTCCAGTGGATCCCGTCCTGCGGCGCGTGCTTGATCGGTAAAAGCGTAATGCCTTTCGCTGAGGAGGCCACTGCTGCGAATAGCTGCGATAGCGGGATCGTCAACCGCCTCAGGACGCCGCAGAACACGGGACTTCACCTTCCGCCCGATCCGCTCAGCTTGGCGGAGGATCAGATCCTTGTAGCTGGGCTCCAAAGTACCCGAGCGGCTCAGTTCTGCAAACTGGCGCTTGAGGATTTCCCGATCGCGCCGGGCCTGTGGGTTGTCGCTGTTGTAAAGCTGGTGCAGCCCTTGGCTCACCTCGTTCAGATCAAGACTGATCGACCCACCCGTACGCACGGCAAGCTTGTCCCACTTAAGGGCGCGCTCCCTCAAACCCTCCTGCTCTGCAATAATGCGCGAACGATCGGTGTCGAGTGCCGCCAAGTTCTGGTACGCCGTATGCAATTCTCGGGAGACTAGCTCACCCCGGCGGCTGACCTGCCTAGATCGGATGCGCTCGATAAAGGAATCCCCCAGGCGTGAAAAGAACGTCCGCACGGCGGCTCCGCCGGTCTCGACTGCTGAAAGCTCGAAAAGACCTGCCAAACCAGGAAGGGCATCACGGAGCGGCGCAGTTCCTGTATAGGCAACGCCAAGTCCGTTGCTGTGCAGGAACTCGAAAGTTGGGTATCGGCGCTCAATCTCTCGCCAAAACTGGCAGACGCCGAAATCGGGCTGGTGCACATTGGTGTCGTGGAAGAGAACGACACACCGCTCGCTCATCTTAGGCTGCCAAGTCTCAAAATCCTCCCGGACGGCTTCGTATGTGTGGAGGCCGTCGATGTGGAGCAAGTCAACCGAGCCATCTACCAGGTGATCGCGACCCTCAAGAAAGCTCATTCGAAGCAGGCGAGAGAAGTGAGCGTAGCGGGGGTCGTGCCAGGCCTTAAGCTCTGAGTAGACGTCCTCTCCATAAAGCCCCGCCTGCTCGTCGCCGAACCAGTGGTCGATTCCGAAGCATTCGGTGGCCAATCCAAGTTCCGCAACGGTTTGGGAAACCGCACAGTAAGAGTTACCGGTGTGAACGCCGAGTTCGACATAGCGTCGCGGCCGAGCAGCGGCCGTGATCCAAAAGGCAAATGGAATGTGACCGGCCCAGGAGTCAGGCTCCACTAGACGCTCAGGATGCATCAGCGCCGGATCGAGCCGTCCCAGCGAGGTGCCCAGCAGCGCAAGGCTAGTCGAAAGGGCAGAGGAGCTCTCTTTGCCCTTTCCAATTGTGTTTCCTTCGCCAGCCTGGGTCACGGGCAATCCTTCCAAGTCACCATTGCTGCGACATACACGCAATCAGCCTTGTGCAGAAGCGTGACCGTTCGCTTCGACGGCTGCCTCGGCGACAGAGATGGAAATATCCAGCATTGGGATTCCGACGAGACCGCCAGCCGTATGGCTACTGTGCGATTCAAAAATAAGGGCGTCGTGAATCCAGTGATGCTGCACATGCTCCTCCTGGGTGCCATTCGCGACCGCTACCGCAATCATATATGCGCCTCTAGGCAGACTGGGCATAGGGAAGTGAAAGGTTGTCGATAGAACATCACCAGGCTTGGCAACAACGGAGGAATTTCCCTCAATTTGCGTGGTCAGATGTGTGTTGTCCCCAAAAATGTTTTGCCCCAACCGATCCTTGACGAAAAAGCCAACGATAGGCCGGTCCAATTCTTGCCTAGCTCTTACCTTGATGCTGAGCGTCACCGGCTCGCCGCCCACAATCCAGCGATAGGGGACACCAGCTGAATCAGTGAACCGCACGTCCTCTATCACTGCCCCACCACGTCCGAAGTCACCGCTGGCTCCTGGATGGAAGACGAAGAGTTCCAAGTCATTGCGCAGCGCGCTGCCGTTGATCCAGTCTCTCCGCTGATCTATCCAATCATCGGGCGGCACTATCCGCTCAGAATGGACGCCCGGTGTTGGCGAGCCGGTATCATCGGGCTCGGTTATGGCGTTTTCCAGAGGTTTCGCATCCCCGAAGCTATCGCCAAGATAGAGTTCGCAGACCTCCTTAGCCGAGCCATCGGCGCGCTTTTTGCCACCATCGAGCCACACCGCCCGGTCGCATAGGCCCGTGACTGCAGCCGTGTCATGGCTGACAAACAAAATGGTGCCGTGCTCGCGGAAGCTGCGCAAGAAGCGCATGCATTTTTGCCCAAAGGCAACGTCGCCCACTGCCAGCGCCTCGTCTATGACCAGGATATCCGCATCCACATGGGCGATCACCGCGAAAGCCAGACGCACGAACATGCCGCTGGAATAGGTGCGGACCGGCTGGTCCACGAAGTCGCCGATATCGGCAAAGGCGAGGATGCCGTCCATACGCTCCGCGATCTCTGCGCGGCTCAAGCCATAAAGCGCCGCGTTGAGATAGACGTTCTCGCGGCCAGTGAACTCCGGATTAAATCCCGCGCCTAACTCCAAAAGGGCCGCGACGCGCCCCTGGGCGATGACCTCTCCGCTGCTGGGCATAAGCGTTCCGCAGATTATTTGCAGCAGGGTCGACTTACCCGATCCATTCCGCCCGATGATGCCCATGGCTTCGCCCCGCCGTACGGTTAGGGAGACGTCGCTCAGCGCCTGGAATTGACGATGGTAGCGCTTGCGACTCAAGCTGAGCAATTCCGCCAGGCGGTGCGCCTGACGGTCATAGAGGCGGAAGTGTTTGGAGATGCTGCGGACTTCGATTGCGAGCCCGGCCTCAGTTTCACAGGACATCGGCGAAACTCCTGCGCATGCCTTGAAAGGCCGCGAACCCTGCAAAGGCCACAGCAATTGCGATGATGCTATAAAGCGCCAGGCCGGCGAAATCGGGCAGGGCGGCGGTGAAGACCACGCGGCGGGACTGTTCGATGATAAAGGTGAGTGGATTTAGCATGAACACCGGCCAGAGGCGCTCCGGAAGCCGCGACACCGGATAGAACACAGGCGACATGAATAGCAGCACCGTCGACGTGACGCCCATGAGCTGGGCGATGTCCCGCAGGTAAACATTCGCGCCCGCTAGCAGCCAGGCGCCGCCCACCAGCAGCAGCGTGAAAGGCGCGATGATCACAGGCAACCATAATATGCCCAGTGACACTGTGCCGGTCGCCACAAGCTGGAACGCCAAAAATACCAGCAAGCTGACGGTATATTGAAACAACGCCGTGACGACACACATCACCGGCAGAATCTGGAGGGGGAAAACCACCCGCTTAACTAGATTAACCTGCCCCAGAATAATGGTGGGCGCTCGCGTCAGCACTTCGGTGGCGAAGCTGTGCGTGATGAGGCCGATAAAAAGGATCAGGGCGAAATCCAGCAGACCCTTGGGCTCAACGCCCTCCGACCAGCGAGCGGGGAAAACTCGGCCGAAGATAAAGGTATAAACCCCCAGCATCAGAAGCGGCACCAGGAATGTCCAAGCCAGCCCCATTCCTGAACCGCGATATCGCGCGAAGATGTCGCGTTTAAAGAGCGGGGTGGCAACGTCAATCAGGCGCTGCCAACCGGAGCGGGCAACGGAGGGGGTGCGGTGTGTTAGATTGTTGCCGGCCAAACGCCATTCTCCTTAGAGGCCGCTGATGGGGCGGCGGACCCCGGCGATCTCGAAGGGCGCCATATAGCCGCGTCACCTTGGCCATGCAAGCCGGAGGGGAGGCGGCGGTTACTCTCTTGGCGCTGCGCCTAGTGGCAGAGGAGCAACACCCGCTCAGTTTTCCCGTGACCTCTGGCCCAGCGGCCCAACCATCCTATGTTACTCAAATCATTAACTTTAGCGTCAGCTAAATTCGCTCAGGCGTCGCGGCGCTGCCAGCCCTACACTGGTAGGTTGTTGTTCTTGCCACATTTTCTTGTATCCCAGATGGAAGCTTTGACTGCGGCGAGTAGTTAATTATTGGTTCCCACCAAGAGCTTGGCCGCACCGCAACCCCCGTCACGAATGTTTGCATTGCCCTGTTCTCGTCTTAATTTCGCCTTGCCCCCTCTTGGACTTGCTGCTACCTCAAGGGCCGATCATCGGATTGGAACTAGTTCGATGGCGAGTCGCGGATGGGAGGAAGCCCCTTGTCCGCTCAACTTGATGTAAGTTTTCACCAAGGAGAGAAAGAGCAATGGCTCTGACCTTTGACGCAGAATATTATTATGATGAGCGCCCTGACGTTTTTGCAGCTTACGAAGAAGATAACATCGGGTTGAGCTACGAAGATTTCGCTCTCTGGCACTTCAATGCCTATGGCGACGAAGAAGGCACTCAGCCGAATGCCGCCTTCAACGCAGCAGAGTACCTGGCTCTGAACCCCGACGTTGCAGATGCTATTGAAGAAGGTGACTTCCTCAACGCCTGGCAGCACTATCAGCTGCACGGTGGCGCTGAAGGCCGCGCCCTGAGCGACACTATCCCTGCTCGTGCCGATTTCCCTTTCCAAGCCTATATTGATGCCAATGCAGATCTTCAGGCTGCCGGCATTGATACGCTAGAAGAAGCCTACGAGCACTATATCACGTTCGGCTACGCGGAGAACCGTCCCGGTACTCCAGGCAGCGAGAGCGATGCGCTCACTGAAGCTCTGGCCGATTTGGCTGGTGCTCGGGAAGCAGTCGCCGAATTCGTAGAAGAGAATGGCGACGTAGAAGCTGCTTTCGGTGCTGCTGAAGACGAGCTGGCAGGTGACATCCTCGACAATGGCACTGACCGTCAGCTCGACGCTGCGGTAGTGACTGCTGAGGCTAATCTCTCCGCTGCTCAAGGCGCTTATGAAGTAGCTGTTGAAGACGATGCTGAGCTGGCAGCTCAAGTCGCTGAGTTTGAGCGCCTCACCGCTGAGCTGGTCGCTGCCAAGGAAGTCCGTGATGCGGCTCAGGTGGACGCTGATGCGGCCGTTGAAGCTTTCATTGCTGCCGAATTGGAGAATGACGTTGTAGTCGTTCGTACAGCTACCGCGATTACAGCTGATGGCGAAGTTGTGGCTGAGTTCCAGCAATTTGATGCTGCGGGTCCGGAAGGTCGTATCGTCATCACTGCCGATGGTGTTGGCTATGCCGGCCTTCAGGAAGTCGTGAACGAACTCAACGCATGGCTCGAAGCCAGCGATGCTGTCAACGAAATCCAGGAAGACCGTACTCCTCTGATCGAAGACATCACCCAGAATGGCGGCGCCGCCGGCGCTGCGTATCAGGATTTGATCGACGCTCAGAATGCGCTTGAAACCGCAGAAGCAGCTGTTGTGGCTCGTGCCGAGCTTCGTCAGGACGTTGCTGATGCGCAGCTGCTAGTTGATCAGCTCGACGCATTGGTCGCGAACGAAGAAGGCGCTCTTGAGGCTCTTGAGGCTCTTGGGTTCGAAGCTCCGGTTGTTGTGGACGGTGCTGAGCTTGCAACCGACGAAGGTGATCTGTTCATCTACGACGGTGAAAACTCCGGAACCATCACTGGCTTCGATAGCGAAGACGCTCTCTACATCGGTGCTGATTTCGCTGCTCCGATCACTCTTGCTGACGACGATGTTCTTGCTGACGACGCCACCGATTTTGGTAGCGTGTCTGAACTGGACATCTTCATCCAGCAGGGCGTTGGCGAGACCGTGATCTACATCGAAACCGAAACCTTCCAGGGCAACCAGGATGGTCCGTTCACTGGTGAGACCATCACCCTCGTGGGCGTTGATGCCGACACCGTGACTTTCGAAAATGGCGTTCTGCGCGTTTCCGAAGCCACTGCATAACATCTAAGACTTCGGTCTTTACGGAGAACCCCGGCCTTGTGCTGGGGTTTTCTTTTATGTGGGCACTTCTAATCCAAGGCGGGCAGCCCTAGGCGCAGAGGTGAAGCTGCGGCCGTCCTGCAGACACCGGAGGAACACCAAGCTGGGCGCGGTGTTGAATGGGAAAGCTGGCGAACTCACTGCTTTCGGTGCACCGGGGTTCATCTCCTACAAAAGCTGCAGGGGGTGAATTTGCAGTTATTTGAAATCCTGTAGGGCAGCCAGCTGCGTTCGCAGGCTCTCGGTGCTTGCTGCAAAAGACGAGAATAGCCGTGTGTGGTTCGGCTTCAACTTCGGCGGTTGCACATCATCACCTCCCGGCCTCGGCTTCCACGTCTTGCCGCGAACGATCTTGTGCACGGTGTTGGTGCTGACCCCGTACCGCTCTGCAAGGCTCTTGCAGCCGTGCGTAGACGAGTGCCAGCGGTAGTTCCGCCTTATGGCGTTCACCTGCTCCCATGTAAGCTTGGGCTCGTGGATGAGGTTCTCTGTACGTGTCATTTGGTTTCTCTTATCCGGCGCGCGGCTATCAGCGATCAGTGGGGCACGCAGCCCACTCCGCCTAGTGGGGTCAGACGGAAACACAGGGTGCCGTCAAAATATACCAGCCGACGGCTACTTCCGACCAATGGTGCTGCTTCCTCCCCGCGTTACCAGTCGAGCCGCTCAGGGTGCCACTCCGGCAGTCCAAACGCTTGGCCGGTCCACCAGCGGCTTTCACCCTAAAAGACGTCCTGTCATCGCGCGCTGATTACCCCAGCAACGAACTCGGCCCCGAATGCTGCTGTGAAGGCTTGTCGGACTGCCTGCATAGATTGCCCACCTACGTGTCGGGCCTGTTCACAGCTTAACCGGAGGGCGCGGTGCTGCACGTAGGGCGCAAGGGAAAACCCTGCGCACCAGCTCTCCACGTATCTTTGCAGCTCAGTGATGCCATCGGCAATGGCGACGCGGTTGTGAGTGCTAACACGGCATTGTTTCAGGATCGACTTGACGCGGGCAGCGAAGCGCTCAGCGTTCTTTTCGGAGACGCTTATATCGGCTTTGCCGCTGTTAGTTCGTTGGAAGTGGTAGCCTAAGAAATTGAAACCACTCTCCACCTTGCGGGAGGACTTTTCCTTTAGCCAAAAAGAGCCACGGGGGCAGCGTTCCGCAGAACGCTTCAAGGCTAGCATCGCCTGCTTCACACCCTTGGCGGACTTGCCGCCGATACCGAAGTTGTCTGCGTAGTTGAAGGCCAGAACGCGAGCCAGAAAATCCGGCGAGGCACTGGACAGGAACGTACTGCAGATGGCTTCAGCGATAAGTGGTGAAGTGGCCGATCCTTGTGACAACCCGGCGCGGCTATCTATTGTTAGGCTAACACCTTCGGTAGGGGGGATATGATGTAACAGAGAATGGATATTGAAATGTTTTGGTGTCAGGCAATACCGGACTACCGGCTCAGGTAAGGGGAGCCAGTCGGTAAGGCTTATGCTGGTTTCATCTATTCCTCCGTTGGTGAAAATGTTCGGGTAGAAATCTTCGACATCGAGTTCAACGAAGTACTTGATCTCGCCGTTCTCGATGCCGGTTATGATCCTGCGGGCAACCTCGTCTCTGCCCCCTTTGCGAGTGGCGAACTGTTCAGGGCGCAGGATGGGATTTAGGAAGGGCTCTAGCGCCATCTTGCAGAGGTACTGACGAGCGCGGTGGTTGATGCCGAAAGAATGGATGGGGCGGCGGGTCCGGCCGTCATCCTTGAGCTTCAGTTGTAGCATCACTTGTTCGCTCTCTTGGTCGAACGGGTTCAAGCGCTCCGCTGCTGCGACCAATTGCGATGTAGGGAGCTTCTTGTCTGCCCGCATCTTTCTGTTCGCACGCTCATAGGCCATCAGCTTGGCAGAGAAGCTTCCTAGCAGCGTGCGCTGGGCTTGGCGGGCTCCTTCGCTGTCCCCGGCCTCTAGCCGCTCCTCTATCCTCCTGCAGAGCTTCCCGGTCGCTTTCCGTCCCCTGCGGAAAAGGCTTCTATGGGCCTTGATCTCTGCCAATGCCTCTTTGGACAGCGGCTCGTCCGCTAGTGGCGATTGCGACGGCAGGGACGGCATTAATCGCTGGCTGGCATCGCCATGCTGAGGAGGGCGTGAACGGGTGCGACTTCGCGGAGCAGGGACGGCGTGCCCTTGAGCCAAACTAGAGCCTGTCGCGCATGTGTTTCGGCCAAGGATTGCTGCACCGGGGTTCATCTTGTTAGCTCCTGAAAAGCAGATCGCCAGCTGGCCGCTGATACGTTTCTGGGGCCATGTGGTTCGGCTCTAGGCTGAGGCTTCCCTGTGCAGCTTGCCCGACGCGGAGCACGGTGCGCGGCTTAGGCCAATATGAAAGGATTTCCCGGCGAGGGGCTTCATGCCAGCCGATGTTCAACGTTGCGTGGCTGCGGAAAAATACCATGCGGTGGTAGTTCAGCCGCTCGTGTAGAAAGAGCGCGAAATCGTCCAAGCGGCTCTGCTGCAGATTGTCGATGACCCATGGCACCACAATGCAGGCAGCAGCACCACTGTGGCCTTGTACGTCGCGATGGTCCCAGATGTGGTAGGCGAAGTTCTTCTCGTTGCTGGCGCACTGCAGTCGGTGTGCAGACGCAAATTCGTTGAGCTTGGCAGAGCGGAAGCCGGAGCGTATCGCGATAGGGCCGAACATAGAGACGATCGGTTCGAGAACCTCGGTGCAAAGGCGTTTCCCTGTGGCAATGGCCAGATCGGGATCGTCTGGCACATTGTTGATGCCATGCTTGGCTGCCACTTCCGAATAGAGGAAGTCCCGCATGAAGAAGTGGCGCGACAGACGTACTCGCCCAAAGCTATCGAGTTCCCTGATCTGCATTGCCTGCCTCCTACCTTGTGGCTAGAAGCCGAACAGGGCGCTGCCGCTCACGTGGAGGTAGGCGGGTCCGCGAGGCGGTCCCCTCTATGAGTGGAGGCGCGGCAGCCTCGCCGGAGAACGCGAACGCAGCGGCCCTATTCACCGCATCGGAGAGCGTTTCGTTAGCAAGGTGGGCATAGCGCTGGGTCGTTTTGATGTTGGAGTGCCCAAGTAGCGTCTGGACTTCGAAGATTGACCTGCCGCTGTTGACGAGAAAACTCGCAAAGGAGTGCCGAAGGTCATGGATGCGGAACTCCGGCATTCCGGCCCGCTTGCGGGCTGTATTCCACGCAACGAAGATCGTATGGTAAGGCCGACCCGTATCAGGATTGGGGAACAAGTGGTCTGAGTTGCCGCGAGAGGGCAGGGCTTCGAGCAGTTGCAGAGCGAAGTCACTCAGCTGCACCTTGCGCTCCCGCCCCGACTTGGTGATGGGGATAACCCAGACCTTGTGCTGGAAGTCGATGTCGGCCCAACCTGCTTTCAAAGCCTCCTGCTTCCGCGCCCCTGTGAGCAGCATGAAACGGACGATTGAATAGAGCTGTATGTTCGCAGACTGTTGTAGGGCTTTCATCAGCCGCCCCAACTCCTCATGGCTGAGGAAGGTCTGGCGCTCGTTGTTTAGCTTGAACAGGTCCACCCCTTTAGAGGGGTTTTGCGTCATACCCTCGACGCCCCACTTGATTGCAAGATTGAAGACGTAGCGCACAAGAACCAAGATGCGGTTGGCCGTGCCAGCAGCGAGACCCTTTGCGACTATGCCATGGTGCAGCGCAGTCACATCGCCAATGGTGATGTTGTCCAGCCGCTTCTTACCCAAAAGGGGCTCAACGTGAACCCGCAGGAGGATTTCATCGCACTTCCATGACCGCTTGTATCCCTTGACGTGCCCAAGATAGCGGCCCCGCGCGAAGTCGCCGAACAGGGGGATCTGTCGCTCAGAACGCTTCTCTCCCTGCGGGTCTCGTCCGAGTGCAATCTGTGACATGACTTCAATCGTTCTTGTTCTCGCAGCAGCAAGGGATATGCTCGTAGCGTCGCCAATTTTCAGGTTTCGCTGAGCGCCGTCTTTGTCGCGATAACGAACGTAAAAAGTTCGGCCACCAGATGCTCGAACCTCCATGACAAGGCCTTTCACGCTGTCATCGGAGTAGATGATGCGCTTCATGTTCGCCGGGCAGGCAGCATTGTTGAGAAACGAGGGAGTGAACTTGGCCTTAGGCATGTTATCTCTCCGGGTGAGTGATGACGGCAGGAATAATCATGGACGTGTTAGACCCCTCATTTCCCGTACTGGTCCGGACGGCCCGAGCCATTCTGGGGTGGAGCCAAGCGGCCCTTGCTGAGCGTTCCAAGGTTTCAGAAACGTCGATCAGCCGACTTGAGCGGCTGGACGGCCCCGGTAGACCTTCGAACATGAAGAAAATCGTTGCTGCCTTCGAGAAGGCTGGGGTCCGCTTCCAAAGCGACGCAAAGGGGTTTGGCCTTTTGGTGGAGGAACCGAGCGCATCAGCAATTCGGGCAGACGTTCGGAAGCACCAGCTGGCGGAAAAAGGTGATGAGGCAGCAGCGCCCTCTACGCCGGTTCCTCAATCTCGTGTTCGTCGCAGGCGAGTGAACTTGGACTTCTAACGGCAGGAGCTTGTCGTTGGAGTGGGTAAATGTGAGTAGAGCAGCCATAGAGAGAAACTCCAGAGAAACCGGGGACTTCCTATCCCTGATTATAGGCGATAAATGGCTAGTTAGCAACCAAAAAGTGGCTTGTGGGTGGGTTGGTGCGCGTTGAAAGTCTAAGTACTTGATAGACTTAGCCAAAAGCGACCCCCGGTCCTATCGCTCACTGAAGCTCTGGCCAATTTGCAGGATGCCAATGAGGCTACTGCTGAGTTCCTCGTCACTGCCGATGGCGACGATGATGAGACCACTTCGGCTACCGAAGCCTCCCTCGAAGCAAGCCTGACCACGGCTGAGACCGATCTTGCGACTGCCCGTGCTGGTGCATCCGATCGTGTTCTGCAGGCCAACCTTGCCGATGCTCAGGAAGAACTTGCCGATGCTCAGGCTGCAGTGAATGCTGTTGCTGGCCTTTCTGCAGCTGTAGCACGCCTTCAGGCTGCTGAAGCAGCGGTAGACGCTGCCATCGAAGCTCAGTTTGAAGCCAATGCTGACGTGGCTGGTGCAGAGGCGCGCTATGAGGCTCTGAATGGCCCCGTCACCGTTAATGCAGATGGTACTGTTACTGGTCTCATCGAACTGAACGCCGACGATGAGCTGGTTCTGGCCGATGGCGTTTCGGAAGAAACTGCTGCAGGCGTAACCCTGCTGCTTCAGACTGTTCAGGCCCGCGAAGCTGCTGATGCTGCTCTCGTCACTGCTCAGGGTGAAGCTGCTGCTGCTGAGGCTCAGGTAAACACGCTGGATGTGTCCTCTTCTCCTGCTGCAGTTGCTGCTCGGACTGATCTCGAAGCTGACATCACAGCTGATGGCACCGATGCTGAGCTAGCTGCGGACGTCACGGCTGCTCAGAACGCTCTGGACGCTGACATCACTGCCGATGGTCCAGACGCTGACCTGGACGCAGCTCTGACTGACGCTCAGGACGCCCAGTCAGACTTTGCTGCTCTCGTTACTGCCTATGAAACTGCTTTTGCGGATTACGACTCGGCAGATCCAACGACAGATGCTGATTTGGAAGCTGCTTACAACGCTCTGAATGCCTACGCTCCGTCAACATTCCAGTCCCTTGCTGACGC
Source organism: Devosia naphthalenivorans (assembly GCF_003056355.1). GTDB lineage: Bacteria > Pseudomonadota > Alphaproteobacteria > Rhizobiales > Devosiaceae > Devosia > Devosia naphthalenivorans. Next base: position 104,277 of record NZ_PYVW01000016.1, on the reverse strand, counting down.
AGCTGCGATTGCCGCTGCTAATGCAGAGACAACTGGCGAAATCGGTGCGGAAGAGGTTGAACTGGACGGCGACGTTGTTGCCGCTCAGGCTGAGGTTGATCAGCGTGCTGATCTGCGTCAGGACGTTGCTGATGCCGAGGCTGAAGTCGCCGAACGTGCTGGTCTACGAGCAGACGTAGCGACTGCTGAGCTCGATAACCCGCGGCTTGACGCTCTAGAAACAGCTCAGACGGCTGTCGAAGGTGCCGAAACGGCTCTGGAAGTTCGTGCTGAGCTGATCCAGGACGTTGCAGACGCTCAGGCTTTGGTTGACCAGCTTGAAGCTCTGCAGGACAACGAAGCAGCTGCTCTTGAGGCTCTTGAGGCTCTTGGGTTCGAGGCTCCGACCCTCGTTGACGGTGCTGAAGTTGCAACTGCAGAGGGTGACCTATACCTCTACGGTGGCGAACTGGCAGGCGATCAGAGCATCACGGGCTTCGACAGCGAAGACGCTCTGTTCATCGGTGCTGACTTCACAGCCTCCGTTGTTGCAGACGATGCCGACCTCGACAGTAACGCCAACTTCGGAAACGTCGCTGCGTTGGACATCTTCCTTCAGCAGGATGGTGCTAACACGGTCGTCTACATCGAAACCGAGACCTACGATGGTCAGCTGGACGGTGCTTTCGCTGGTGAGACCATCACCCTCGTGGGCGTCGATGCAGACACCATCAGCTTCGAGAACGGCGTACTGCGCGTTTCCGAAGCCACAGCATAACATCTAAGACTTCGGTCTTTACGGAGAACCCCGGCCTTGTGCTGGGGTTTTTCTTTTTGGAGATGCAGCTCAGGTAGAAAGCGAGATTTCGACCGACCTTGTCGTTTCCTGATAGCAGAGCTTACGTTCTGCCAAGAGTGCCTTCGGGTTCCGCCTATAACGTCTTCAGGTCCCGCTTAACCCGTTTCAGGACCGCAGTTCGTCGGCATGCCGTGGGCGGCTTTGGAGGGGGCCAGAGCGACTTAAACGGCTGATTTCAATGGGACTACGGCGAAGGAGCTTGTAGCTTTAAGGCCGTGCTACCCGCTCACCTTTGTCGGCATGCTGTCGGCAGTGGCTCTTTTGGGGCTTCGAGATGGCCATGCATCAGCCCTCTGTGTCATTCGCCCTTTGACACGAATACAGAGGACGGGGCAATGAGCTTGAACCCACCTTCCCCTAGGTCCTCGAACGTAAGCCCCGCATCGCGAAACGCTTGATCGATTGCAGCAACCGTCGAACTTCGAGCGTCAACCGCCCCCTGTTCAATGCGATGTACCGACCTCTGTGTCGACCCAATTCGGTCCGCCAGATCGACTTGGCTCCAGCCCAGAACGCCTCGTGCAGCACGGATACGTGCGCCAAGCGATGCTCGATGTACGGTAGCGGCAGCACTCACAGCTACATCATTTCAGCGATGTTTGGGGTTGAATGTGCATTGTGATCATGTGTATGTCTTAAAAAATGACATTACCGTTGGACGGCTATGCCTAAGGTCAATCTCACTGCTACCCGCATTCGTTCCGCCGCGTGTCCTGAGGGATGCGCTAAGGCTGAATACTTCGACACCGTCCTGACTGGACTTGTCTTGGAGGTGCGAGCCACAGGGCGCAAAACCTTCTACCAACGCTACACCGACAGACACGGTGCACAGCGCCAGTACAAGATCGGCACAGCAGACGTCATCACCCTTGAACAAGCTCGCCGCAAAGGACGGGCTATCAAAGCAGAAGCCTTTCTTGGTCCTGACCCTCAGCTCCAGCGACAGGAACTCAGGGCTAGCCTGACGTTATCCGAACTGGTCCAATCTCGCTACCTCCCTTATGTGCAGGAGTACAAGCGAAGCTGGAAAACCGACGAGATAATGCTCCGTCTGCATATTCTCCCAGCCTTGGGGCGGCTCTATCTAGACGAGGTGACCGCAGAGCAGATCAGTGCCATGTTGCGGACTATGCGCGTCAAAGGCTATGCCGCAGGTACAACCAATCGAGCTGTCATCCTGCTTCGCTACATCTTCAATCTTGCAAGGAAATGGAAGATCGCGGGAGTTACGGCAGAGAACCCTACTGCTCCCCTCCAGCTTGCCCCTGACGTTCACAGGGATCGTTTCCTCTCACCGGAAGAGACACGCCGTTTACTTGAATCCATTGCTGCTGATGAGAACAGAGTAGCAGCTGATGCCGTCCTGCTCTTGCTTCTGACCGGGGGAAGGCGGAACGAAATCACGCAAGCCGAATGGAAGCACATCGACTGGCGTAAGAAGACCCTGCTTGTTCCCCGGTCGAAATCAGGCAAGCCCCGTAAGATCACTCTGAGCGGGCAGGCTGTAGCGTTATTGAAGGGCATCAAACGTACTAAGGGCAACCCTTACATCTTCCCAACAGAGGCAACAGGACGCCCCTCACCATCGCTCTACGGCCCATGGGATCGTATCAGGAAGCGGGCAGGGCTGGCTGATGTCCGTTTGCATGATCTTCGGCACTCCTTTGCGAGCTTTCTGGTGAACACTGGAGTTTCCATCTATGTCGTGCAGGACCTTCTTGGGCATACGCAGCTTCGGACCACACAGCGGTATGCACATCTGAGTGATGACACGCGGAGGGATGCCACGGAAAAAGCGGCAGCTTTCATTGACCGGGCATACCAGGGCATTGCAGCGGACGGCTCTTTTCCAGCTCGCTGATTCCTCCGACATCTTTTGAGGCCTACTGTCCTGCTGGAAGGTGGGGCTTACCGCCGAAACTGGTTAGGATGACCAGAGAAGGTTACTGACAATCGTTCAGACCCGGGCAAGAGCCACCCGACCCCCATCAAGGCCGTATACTGCCTCTGAGTATTTTGGGGAAAATAGCTTGTCAAATGATCAGGCTAATTCCCTCGCCAGATTGCTTAAGGCCCGGGTTTACGTTCTCGCTGAACAGGAGGGGATAGCTTGATTATGAACATGGTGGGCATAGGTCAGGGCAAATAATGCGGACCTATTATGAGGAGCCCCCCCATGGGGCGACGATCATCTGTATCTATGGTCTAGCTAAACATACCCAATGAACCATTGAGTAGGCTGTCTCTCAATAAGCAGACACACCTTGTCACTCAATGCCCTTACTCAGCTTAGCCGAACTAGACATTACGTCCTTGTCATCGGTCCACTTCATAGCTGGATAAGACCAACACAGACCACCCGCTAGAACTCCTCCAGAAGCCATAGAGAGAGTCCACTGAGGGCAGGTTAGTGGAGGCAGCTAGGGCTATCCACTCCCAAGCAGATGCTATGCCTAGCCTTTAACCAAGCTGAGGAAATGCCTTGTCACATACAGGGCACGACATCCTCTTCAACAAGCATGCACTCCGGCTTTTACAGCTGTCATCATGATGGGGGCAGCTTAGTTGAGTATGGGCAATGATAGCCGATAATGCGGACCTATTATAAGGAGGCGCCCATGGGCCGACGAATAAGGGTTCAATGTGGTTGTGGGCAGGTGCTCACTAGGAGGTGTCAGATCAAAGGTAGGCGCGACCTCAATGGCTTCGACTTCTCCAGCAGCGAGATCAATGAGGCCCTGGTCCGCCAGCTCCATCGCTGCGACTTCATCGAGGACGCCAACAATATCGTTCTGGTCGGTGGCCCGGGAACCGGCAAGACCCACATCGCCACGGCCGTCGGTGTGCAGGCCATCGAGCATCATCAGAAACGCGTCCGCTTCTTCTCGACCGTCGAGCTGGTCAATGCGCTCGAGCAGGAGAAAATGCAGGGGCGAGCCGGCCAGATCGCCGGCCGCCTGGCTCACTGTGATCTCGTCATCCTTGATGAGCTTGGCTACCTGCCGTTCAGCGCTTCAGGCGGCGCCTTGCTCTTCCACCTGCTCAGCAGGCTCTACGAGCATACCAGCGTGGTCATCACCACCAATCTCAGCTTCAGCGAATGGGCCAGCGTCTTCGGCGATGCCAAGATGACCACTGCGCTGCTCGACCGGCTCACCCACCACTGCCACATCCTGGAGACCGGAAACGACAGCTTCCGCTTCAAGAACAGCTCGGCCCATCCGCCATCAAACCCAAAGGAGAAACCCAGACACTTGACCACCACACCTGACCCAGAACACAACTAAAAGGCGGGTCACTTCTCAGTGGAAAGCCAGGGTCACTTCTCGGCGGAAATCAACACCTACTTCAAGATCATTGGCTGGGGCTGGATGTATCCGTCCACCGTGCTCGACGACTACTCGCGCTACATCATTGCCTGGAAGCTATGCAGCACCATGCGAGCCGAGGACGTCACCGACACGCTGGACATGGCGCTGGCCGCTTCTGGCTGCGACCAGGCCCATGTGCATCACAAACCCCGGCTGCTCAGTGACAACGGCCCGAGCTACATCGCCGGTGAACTGGCGGACTATATCGAGGCTCAAGCCATGAGCCATGTCCGGGGCGCTCCAATGCATCCCCAGACCCAGGGCAAGATCGAGCGCTGGCACCAGACCCTCAAGAACCGCATCCTGTTGGAGAACTACTTCCTGCCCGGCGACCTCGAGGCCCAGATCGGCGCCTTCGTCGAGCATTACAACCACCGGCGCTATCATGAGAGCCTGGCCAACGTAACGCCAGCCGACGCCTACTTCGGCAGGGCCGCAGCCATCATCAAGCAACGCGAAAGGATCAAACGCCAGACCATCCAGCATCGGCGCTTGCAGCACCGCAAGATCGCCGCATAACATCAACCCAAAGACGAGACCGACACTCCGCTAATCTAAGCCGCAAACTGAGCCAAATGGTCTGACGACGGACACGCCAAATGATCTGACGACGGACAGTGGAACACCATCAGTCGTCTGCCCGATATCATCAGACATGCCACATGCTGGAGCTACCTCAAGGCCTGCGTCAGGCTAGACCTAAAGTATTTTAGCTCGCATTTCAGCGCGGTCACGCGAAGAGATCGTAGGTCCCTAGCGAACGCCCCTCATTTATACCGTGGTTGAGCCAGTGCTCAAGCGGATTGATGCCCGCATCCGCAACGTCTTCGTTGGCACTTAGATAGGCAACGGTGTCAAACAGACTGCCGGTTTCACGCCCTTCTTTCCAACCAAATTGATTGTAGTGCTCGTACGGGTTCATACCTGCAGCAGCTACGTCTTCGTTTTCGGCCAAATACCCGTTCGTGTCGAAGTAGGAGTTAGGATTTCGCCCTTCTCTCCACCCAAAATTCTCGAAATGGACAAGCTCATCCATTCCGGCAGCTGCCACGTCCGCGTTTGTCGCTCGATAGTAACCACGATCGAGGCCGTTGGTGGTTTGGGGATCGAAGACAGCAAGTGCAGTGTCACGGCCCTCAGCGTAGCCGTGCAAAAGGTAATGCTCCAGAGGATCTATTCCCGCTGCGGCAACGTCCGGGTTGGCGGCGAGGTAGAAGTTAGTGTCAAACGACTGCCCAGCGTCCTTGCCTTCCCTCCACCCAAATTGGGCGAAATGGTCGAGCGGGTTAATTCCTGCCGCTTTCACGTCACTATTGGCCGCGAGATAATCTGACGTGTCGAAAATTTCGTTGGGGTTTCGTCCTTCCCGCCAGCCAGCCGTAGCGTAATGGGACTCGGGGTCAAGTCTGGCACCAAACACGTCTCTGTAAGTGCTCGTGTAATAGCGGTCGTCTATAAGCCAATTGCCGTCACCGTAATCAATCATGACGTCAGTGAAGCGGACCTGTTCAAACCCCGCTAGCTGGACTTCGTTGACACCGTCAGAGAACCAAAGGGCGCTCTCCCCAAACACAACAGTGGAACTTGGATATGCATAGAAGGAGCTGAACGGCAAAACAGCTGTGTCCAACCCCTGATCACCCATCAGGATGTCGTTTCCACCTCCACTTTCCATCCAATCGTCACCGGAATAGCCGAACAAAATGTCGTCAAGTGTACTTCCGTAGAAAATGTCGTTTCCGGAAAGGAGGGTCGAGTACGCCTCTTCCGTGCGATTGTACTGTGACCAATATTGAAGCTGTGACACGGGAACAGCAATGTTCTGCACATCAAAGGCTAAGTAAGACCCATGGTTTTGGTCGTCAAAAAGCCGTGTGACCGTTCCCGCAACAGGGCTGCCATTCTGGTATTGAAAACCAAAGCCTTCGAATCCCGCTCCGAAATAAGGGTTGAAACTATAGTATCCGTCGAAATAAGTGGAAGTGGCTGTAGTTGGGACAAGATATTGCCAATTACCTACTTGAGCTGAGCTCATATCCGTTGCGGAGTAAGCACGTACTACAGCCATTGCAATCACCCGTTGACTAGATCGTTTCTAATCGTGGACCGCGCCGAGATGGGCGTCAAGGTGCGCAGTATCTTGTTCAGCGTACAATTCGCCTGCCAGACTTCGGAACTACAACCAAAGGGACCAAACCCATCGCTGGAGCGAAGACAAAGGCAACCGCCTGTGACTGGTTTGTGACCAGAGACGAATCAAGGGCTGCAGCGTGGTGCTAATCCGGGGAATTGACGGCAGATAGTAGGGCTATGCCAGGACCACCCACCCCTAGCTGATAAACCCGGGTGAAGTATCCCTCAGTGGGAAGCTCATACCTTGGGACGCCGAGGGCTGTGGATATGGGTCTTGCCGGTGCCAAGACCACCGATCAGCACCACATTGTCAGCGCCTTCGATGAAGGTGCCGCGATGGAGTTGCTGGACTGAGGCCTCATTGATCTCGCTGGAGGCAAAGTCGAAGCCCGTCAGATCCTTGTAAGCGGGGAAGCGGGCCCCCTTGAGGTGATAGGTGATGGACCTCACCTCCCGCTCGGCAAGTTCGGCTTGAGCAGTTGGGACAGGATCGGCACTGTGGCATCGAAGGCGGGCGCACCCTGTTCGATCAGCTCGTCCACGGCCTAGGCCATGCCATACATCTTGAGGCTGCGCAGCAGCCAACTGGTTATGTCGCACCGGCGTACAATGGCATTCAGAAGACCAGTGAGGGCCACAGGGCTGTATCGGGCTCCGGTGAGGCGGTGAGAACGTTTCATCTGGCCTTCAATTGTCATTGATCTTGGCGTCGCGTGCGCCTCTCGTACTTTGCCTTTGATTGCCAGCAACAGGCTTTCTGTGTATGGAAGGCCAGCGGCCCTCAACACGTTGGTGACAACGCTTCGTCCGTTCGGCACACTTCCCGGGAAAACCCATGGCGCCAAAGACACCTCTCGACGCGGCATATGCAAAATTCCGCACCATTGGTCTGACTACCTTCGCATTTTCCTTTGCCATCAATTGCCTGCAGTTCGTTGCGCCGCTCTACATGCTGCAGATTTATGATCGCGTGCTTGGCACCCGTAACGAGACCACTCTGCTGATGATCTCGATGATTACCCTGTTCCTCATGGTGGTCTTTGGTGTGCTCGAATGGATCCGTTCCCGGGTGCTGGTCCGCGCCGGCATGCAGTTCGATCAGGTACTCTCGGACGAAATCTTCTCCCGCGCCGTCAAGTTGCGCCTGATGAACCCCAATGGCGGCGCTGAATATGTGCTGTCCGATGGCAATAAGATCCGGGAATTTCTGACCGGTTCGGGCATTCTCGCCTTCTTTGACGCCCCATGGGTGCCGTTCTTTATCTTCATCTGTTTCCTGTTTCACCCCTGGCTCGGCTTCCTAGCCCTGGGCGGCAGCGTGGTTATCTTTTCCCTGGCGCTGCTCAATGAATTTGCCACCAAGCGCCAGCTCAAGGAGGCCAACACAGCCAGCCAGAATGCTAGCCAATTTGCCGGCGCCGTGCTGCAGAACGCCGAGGTGATCCGCTCCATGGGCATGGAGCGCGCCCTGGGCCAACGCTGGCAGGACCGGCACGGCGCGATGCTCGACGCCCAGGCCGAGGCCAGCGACAAGGCCGGCGGTATCCTGACGTTTCAGAAAACCTTCCGCATGATCCTGCAATCGGCGATTTTGGGCATTGGTGCGTTTCTCGCCATTGAGCAGCAGATCTCTCCCGGTATCATGATCGCAACTTCTATCATGATGGGCCGCGCTCTGCAGCCAGTGGAGCAGGCCGTAGGTCAGTGGAAGCAGTTCATTGCCGCCCGCCAGGCGCATGACCGCTTGAAAAATCTATTTGCTACCGTTCCGGGCGACGAACAACGCATCGATTTACCGACGCCCCAGGGTGCTTTGGCGGTCGAGGCCCTGACTTCGCTTGTTCCCGGCACCAAGACACCCTTCCTGCGCAATATCAATTTTGCGCTGAAGCCGGGCGAAACTCTGGCTCTGGTCGGCCCCTCCGGTTCGGGGAAGTCCAGTTTGGTGCGCAACATCGCGGGCGTGTGGCCCGCCGTCGCCGGCACAGTGCGCATCGATGGCGCCGATATTTCCCATTGGAATGCCGAGCAGCTTGGACAGCACCTAGGCTATCTCCCCCAGGAAGTGCGCCTGTTTGCCGGCACCATCGCTGAAAACATCTCTCGCTTCACATCGGGCGAATCTGAAGCCGTGATCAAGGCCGCCATTATGGCCGGCGTTCATGACATGATCCTCCGCCGCCCTGAAGGCTACGAGACCCAAGTGGGCGACAATGGCCAGCAGCTTTCTGGTGGCCAGCGCCAGCGTATTGGCCTAGCCCGTGCCATGTACGGCGACCCACGCATCGTCATTCTGGACGAGCCCAATGCCAACCTTGATAGCGATGGCGAGACGGCGCTTTTTGAAGCGGTGAAGGCCATGAAGGCCGCTGGCACTACGGTGATCCTGGTGACGCACAAGACCAACCTCCTGACAATTTGCGACAGAGCCCTGGTGCTGCGCGAGGGCGCCGTGCAGGCCTTTACGACGCCAGGGGAAATCCTTAAGCCCAAAGCGCCCTCCATCCAGGCGGTGCCTAAGCCCGCCAATCTGGATTCGCAGCGCGCCTGACGCAGAAAGACCATTGCCATGAAGCGCAAATCCAATCCAAAACCCTTCATCATCGCCGGTTATACCGTGATCGGGCTTACCTTTGGGGTTGCGGGGGTCTGGGCCTCAACCGCCCGGCTGGACAGCGCGGTGATTGCGCCTGGCATGATCGACGTGGCCTCCAACCGCAAACAGGTCCAGCATCTGGAAGGCGGGGTCATCGAGGAAATTCTCGTCAAGGAGGGCCAGAGCGTCAAGGAAGGCGATGTCCTAATCGGCCTTAACCAAGTGCAGGCCTGGTCCGAGTTGCGCGTTTTCGAAATCCGTCTGCGCATCGCTCAGGCCATGGAGGCCCGCCTGCTTGCTGAGCGGCGAATGGACCCCGAAATTACTCTATCGAGCAGCGTCAAGGCGGAGACCTCGGACCAGGTCCAGTCTGCCATTGCCGACCAGCAGGAGATATTTGAAAGCCGCCAGTCGATCCTGCGCTCCAAGGTCGATATTTTGACCAATCGGATCAATCAGCTGCGGCGGGAGTATGAAGGCCTTGAGCAGCAGAAGGTTTTCTATCGTGAACGTGCCGCGTTGCTCTCCACCCGGTTAGAGCGGATGCGCCCGGGGTTGGAGTCGGCAGTGATTCAGACCAACGCCTTTACCACCTATGAAGAAGAACATGTCGAGGTGGAAGCCAACGTGGCGCGGATGGATACCGAGATGGCCAAGGTTGAAAAATCGATCGGAGAGACCGAATTTCAGATCCTGCAGGCACAGCAGGAGTATCAGGAGCGCGCGAGCTCGGAATACGAAGAGGTCAGCGGAGAGGTCCAAGAGCTGATCCAGCGAGTTACCGCAACCAAGGACGTGCTGTTCCGGACGCAGATCCGCAGCCCCGTGGAAGGTACCGTTGAGACGCTGAAGTTCCACACCGTTGGCGGCGTTGTCAAACCCGGTGAAGTCGTTCTTGAAATCCTGCCGGCTGCCGATCAGTTCGTGATCGAGGCACGCGTGGCGCCCATCGATATCGACAGCGTCCGGCCCGGCCTGCAGGCTGAAGTTAAGCTCACTGCCTTCCCGGGCCGGTTTATGCCGGTGATTATGGGTGAAGTGGATTCGGTCTCCAACCTCACTATCGACCTCCAGGACGGCAAGACACCGCCTTTTTACCGCGCCCGCATCATTGTCAGCAAAGGCATGGTGCCAGACGATGTCGAACAAAGGCTGACGGTCGATATGCCGGCCGACGTCCTGATTTCGACTGGAGAACGCACGGTGATGGAGTACCTAACGTCTCCGCTATCCGATGCCGTGCGCAAGGGCATGCGCGAACAATAGCATTTGGCGACATTTTCGGCCTCTCCAATGGCCGGCCGCTGGTAAGGGAAGCCGCGCACTTTCCTAACCAGGCCAGCGCAACCTCGCAGAGATCGATTGTCTTTGATGCCGCTTAACCGCTCACAAATTGCTCCCCCCTCTACCCGGCCCGTAGCGGTTCTGCTTGCGACCTACAACGGCGCAGCGTTCCTTGACGAGCAGCTCCGCTCCATCCTTGAGCAAACCCATCCCCGGATTGACATCTGGGCGAGCGATGACGGCTCAAGCGATGCAACTGTTGCCATTCTGGCCAAATGGGCGGCCAAGTGGACCAAGGGACAGTTTCGCATCTGCGCCGGTCCCCGGTTGGGTTTCGCGGAGAATTTCCGCTCGCTGATGGTTAGCGTATCGGGCGACTACGTCGGATACTGCTTCTCGGATCAGGATGATGTCTGGCTGCCCGCCAAGATCGAGCGGGCACTTGCCGCAACTGCGGATACCCCGTCGCCGGTTCTTTATGGCGCCCGCACGAAACTGGTCGATGTGAACGGTAGCCCCATCGGGTTCTCGCCATTGTGGGAGCGCCAGATGGGCTTCCAGAACGCTCTGGTTCAAAGCATGGCCGGCGGCAATACCATGACGCTCAACCCCCCCGCCTTTGCGCTTCTAGCCGAAAGTGCGCGCCGCACCAGCTTTGTAACGCATGACTGGTGGGCCTATATGCTGACGACGGGCTGCGGTGGTAAAGCTGTGTACGACCCTGAACCGAACCTGCTTTACCGGCAGCACGCCAACAACGTGCTAGGCAAGAACAGCGGATTGACCGCGAACCTGCGACGGATCGGGGGTGTCGTGAAGGGGCAGTTCCGCGAGTGGACAGCTGGCAACATCGCAGGGCTTGAGGCCTGTGCGGATATGCTCACCCCGTCCGCCCGCATCACCTTGAGGCACCTTAAAGATGCCCATACCGCCACGCCACCTTTGGGCTTGATCTCCGTTTTTCGCTCCCGGGTCTACCGGCAGAACCTGCGGGCCAATGCAATGATGTGGCTAGCCGGAGCAATGGGTTGGCTTTAGCGCAAGGGTAGTTGCTGCTCCCATTGCCTTAGCGGGGAAGCATTGTCTCGCTGAAGCGCCGCACGCCTTCTCTCCAGTGGGGAGGAGCATAGCCGAACGTTTGGGAGAAGAGCGTGGTGTCGAGGCGGGAGTTGGTAGGTCGCTTCGCCGGCGTGGGGTAATCTTTGGTTGCAATCGGTTCGACCCGAGCCCATGGACCGCCGCGCTGGCGCGAATGTTCGAACACCGCGGCAGCAAAGTCGGCCCAGCTTGTGTCGCCCTCATTGGTGAGGTGAAAAAGGCCGCGCCAATCGCCGTTGCTTCGCGTGCGTATCGAATTGACCACCGCGGCAACGGCGTCGGCAATATAGGGGGCGTAAGTTGGCGTCCCATGCTGGTCGGCAACTACCCGCACCACCTCGCGCTCGCCAGCAAGCCGCAGCATTGTCTTGGCGAAATTGTGCCCCCATGGCGAATAAACCCAAGCCGTGCGAAGGATCACGTGGTCTGGATTGGCCCTCGCCACGGCCTTCTCTCCCGCTAGCTTAGAGCAGCCATAAACGCTTTGAGGATCGGGGGTGTCTGTTTCCACGTATGGTGAAGTTTTGTGGCCATCGAACACGTAGTCTGTCGAAATATGAACGAGGGGTATTCCGGCCAACTTCGCCGCTGCGGCAACATGCTCAGCGCCATCCCGGTTTACGGCAAAGGCAAGATCCTGCTCGCTCTCTGCCTTGTCGACGGCGGTGTAAGCTGCCGGATTGATCACGACATCGGGCGAGTAGTTGGTGATCGCGGCGCCGATCGTATCCCGATCCAGCAGATCCAGCTCCGGCCGTCCAACGCAACGAACCGACAATGCATCGCTGTTGAGCTGCGCGAGAGCACGCGCGAGTTGTCCATCGCGGCCGATGACCAGGATCCTCATGGCTTAGCCCAGCCCGCCGTTCCAAGGCGTTCTCCGGCGTAAGAGCGCTCGCGGATGGGCCGCCACCAGGCTTCGTTGGCCAAATACCAGTCAATGGTCTTCGAGATGCCGCTGGAAAAAGACTCCTGCGCGCGCCAGCCGAGTTCGCGCTCTATTTTTGTGGGGTCAACGGCGTAGCGTCGATCATGCCCGGGCCGGTCCGAAACAAACCGGATCAACTCGCCATAACTGGCTCCTCCCGCCCTGGGCCGCTTGGCGTCGAGCAGTTCACATATTGTCTCAACCACTGATAGATTTGTCCTCTCTGCGCGTCCACCCACATTATAGCTTTCCCCCGCTATTCCCTGGGTGACAATAAGCTGCAGGGCACGCGCGTGATCCTCAACAAAAAGCCAGTCACGCACATTGTTGCCTGCTCCATAGATGGGTAGCTCTTTTTCGTGGAGGGCGTTCAGAATAACCAGCGGGACCAGCTTTTCGGGATAGTGATAAGGACCGTAATTGTTTGAACAATTCGAAACCACCGCCGGCAGACCATAGGTACGGTGCCACGATCTTACGAGGTGGTCGGAGGCGGCCTTGGAAGCGGAATAGGGCGATGAAGGATCATATGCCGTCTCCTCAGTGAAAATGCCCTCGTCGAAGGGTAGATCACCGAACACTTCATCTGTGGAGATGTGGTGAAACCGGAACTGCTCCTGCATTGTCACTGGAAGCTCCCGCCAATAGGCAAGGGCAGCATTTAAAAGATTAAAGGTTCCCACGACATTGGTCTGGATGAACGCACCGGGCCCGTCAATTGATCGATCAACATGGCTTTCGGCCGCAAGATGCATGACATGGGTGATGCACTCAGCCCGCATTATTTCCAGAACTTTGTTCTCGTCGCAGATGTCCACCCGATAAAACCGGCAACTATTCAGACCATTGTCCAACTTTATAGAAGACAAGTTCCCCGCATAGGTGAGCTTGTCAACGACGATAACGTTGGTTGTCTTCTGCTCAGACAGCAGTCGAACCACTGCAGAGCCGATAAACCCTGCGCCACCGGTTACAAGAATATTCATTGGCATCTCCGTCAGTTCCAATCCGCGGCAAGGCTCCTATTGCCTCACCCCCACCTATGGCCAGCTGCGGCTCAGGCTGGTCACAGATTTGCAATGTACCAGGGACTGCCAAAGAGCCAGGGGTTTCCTTGCAGGCAACATCCCGGCGCTATACTCCCAACGATGTTGCACCAGCTCCATGGCTCGCGATCTCATCGGCGGTCTCGAGCGCTCCATATGTGGATGCACCGTCTTTTGCAACCAGAGCGGTTCAAACAAACAGCGCCCAATCAAGCCGATCGGGACTACGCTCCTGCCGATGCCATGACCAACGCCTTCTTGATGCTGGAAAACAGCTCTGGAGAACCGGATATACCGAACGGCCTCAGGGCCCCCCGTGGGGATCGCTGCCCCTCAAGCACACTTGCGCCAAGGCATTCTTCTGTCTAGCTCAGAACTTATGCTCTCCCGAGAGGCCGTACCCCTCCTTGTTCACCCCGCCGCTTAGTTTTGATGCGGCCAGCATGTTCTTGTTTGCGCGCAAAAACCCTCCGAGATCATCCCTCCACCCGTATGCCAGCACCGGCAATGCCAATGGAGCGAGTGCCAGCAACGAGATGCCATGCCCTAAAAAATGCTGCCAGGCGCCTATTCCGATCATTGAAATCGCACTTGCCACGGCTAGAAAAGCCGCAAGCGCATTCCGGTCCCGCACCTTCTGCGTCACAAATTGCCTGTAATCCCCATAACAAATCCCACACAGCCATACCGTATGCTTTTGGAGTCCAGGCCATCGCCGAAACGCAGCGCAAATCTCCTTGGGAGTTCGCATCGCGCAGTTAGCACACTGGCATTGTTCCGACGGCATAGATATCTCCTTGGCATTCATGGTGACACCGGTGCCTCTGGACCGCGAGCGCCCCACATCTCACCATATTTGGTCCGATTGCGCTTGGCCAATATGGGCGCCTCCAATCCGCTTCGACTGAATACTTGTGAATCTGAATCAAGGCGCCTCTGCTCTGCAAAACTATATGCAGCTGTGCCATAGACCCGCAGCCGGGGCAGGATATACCGCACCATCGCATTCCACTATGGCGCTTTGATAAGCTACGTCCGGTGACGTTGCACCCATTTCTACCCAGCTTGATGAAGACTCTGGCGATTGTTTGGCACATCTGCGCGGCGACAAACAAGGTGAGACTCAGCGTCAATCAGGCCGCGCAATTTTTCAGCGTCTCATGATCGCGGTCGGCCCGGTAGCTTGGTGGTTTTCTGGAATGGCTGAGGGACATGTCTGTCCGCGCGCTTAGCAGCTGTCCAAAGCTGCGCAACGCGGTGCGAATGACATGGCGGTCCAGGGCCGCTGCCATGCCAAAGCGTTCGGCAGCCGGGATGAATTCCGCAGGGGAAACGAGCCTGCCGTCGCGGGATCTCAACCTGACCAGAACCTCGATCCTTCCCGCGGCCTGATCAGGCCGATCCAGCACACGGATTTCTTGGCCGAACAGGACGAGGCGCCCCTCGCCCATTCCTGTAGCCAGATCAGCCACCAGCTGCGCCGCAGTCATCCCCGAGCCGGACGGCTGCTCGGCTTCAAACTGCCAGCAATTTCGCCCCATGGATTTGGCGGCGTAACAGGCATCATCGGCCCGCGCCAGAACATCGGCGGGCGTCGTGCCGGAGCCATCGACAACAGCGAGCCCGATGCTGGCACCCAGTCTGGAGCCAGAGGCGCTGGTGGGACCAATTTGCCGGATGGCGTGCAGCATGGCTTTGGCCGCAGCCCTGGGCTCCCCATCAGCGATATTCAGAACAAGGGCGAACTCGTCACCCCCCAGCCGTCCCATGACAGCCAAAGGCAGTGCCGTGTCCTTCGAACGCCGGCCGCAGCGCGCCCTGGTCATCGCGACCAGTGCCATCAGCACCACGAGCGTATTCGGAGAACAGAGGTCGGAGAGAGTCAACTGTGCAGGTTGTTGCTTACCGTCTACTTCACTTTCCTTGGTCGATCCGAAGCGCCTTCCACTATCGTTGTCGCAATAATGCCGATAGCTCCGATTGCGCCGAGAAGCGCAAAGCCGGCGAGCGTCATAGGGTCAGCATGGCGTTTCTTCCCTTTGGCTTTCCAAGACCAAAGGCAGGACCAGCGCAGACGTTCCACTATCCGAATAGAGGATAGGGAATGTGACTTTTTCTCAACATCACACTAATGGCTCATATGCACAAACCTGCGGAGCTCAAGGTCAATCAGCCGGTTCGACGCTAGCAACCGCACGCTCGAGCAGGGCGATAGGCTTCGGCACTGTCGAGTAACCGGAAGCGGTTCGCTGCACCACGACGAAACCCGCTGAGCAAAGATCCTCGGAAAGCTGCCGTAGATCGCGCTTGTCTTCTCCGGTGAAGGCCTGACCAGAATGCAGGGTAAACTTATAGCTTGTCATGAATGCTCCGTTGTTGCCGGCACCATGATCTAGCTCATTGAACAATCTTCTAACGCGGCGCTGCTCGGGCTTTGGCCGATAGTTCCGGACCTCGGCTTAATCCCCGGCGCGCTTGCCGGGAGGCGCAAGAATGTCGCGGGTGGGAAGGTTCGACCTGCCGCCCCAAGCGTTACTGACGCACTGCATCACGCCCCCGGTCGCTTAGTCCCGGGATCGGCAGGATGGTTTACTGTGTCGCCTTCATGGACGTTCCGCACGGAAGCTGCTGGTTGGGCAGACGCGCGCAGAACAGTGTGCCGGTGTTGAGTGCTACTATCCGAACGGCTTTGTCGAACAAGGCCCCGGCATAGGGCGGCTATTTCTTTTGGCGCCCTATATATTCCTCCAACTCGCGCTTGATCATCAAGAGGCGGCGGCCATTGGCTGTATCTAGCGCCGCAGGATTGTCCTCTATCCACCTTTCACAGCCAAATAGTAGAGTTCTAAGGCTTGCGGTCGCCTGCCCGTCATCCAGATCGCCCGCGTGATCCCGCCAATGGAAAATGCCGATCAGATAATTCGGGCTCATAAATTCGTCTCTGACGGGTTGCACAACGCACGACGCAGACGCCCCAATCTGCAGTACGATTCCTAGTGTCATGCACCATCGCCAAGCGCAAGCGCCCAAAAGGTTGAGGCCCGTGGTTGAAGGCGGGGTTGGCCACACGCTGTCGTCGCGTCGCTATATTGAGGACGGGTCTTGCAGCTTGCCTGCCAGACGCTTCGCAGTCTGGCCAATTTTCAGGCGAACCGAGGCGCCACGTCCAGATACCCGCCGACTCTAGTCGTTCCGGGGTGGCCGGTGAGCGCCAGGGCCTGAACGGGAAAAGGCTTCAGTGGAAGGTAGGTGAACCTTGAATTTGGTCACTCGACTTTGCTCATGCCCCGGACCGCAGCTTGTTGATGCGCTGCCAAATCGCTTCGGCGCGGGCTTCTTCCTGATGGTAGCGCTCCAACATTTCATCCATCGGCGCATCCCAGTTGCCGCTCAGCCGCAGTGCCGCGGCCGCTCTGCCGCATGTCAGATGCAGCTCGGCATACAATTCGTGGAGTTCCTCGGCGGTCTCAGGATCCAGTTCTTTGTTCATAAAGGAACATGGAGCGGTCTCGATGGCTCAATTACACGATGCAGCCGCAGCAAGCCCACGCAAGCACATTGGGGAGTGCAAGCCCGGCATCGGCGGCTCGCGTGCTGGAACAATACCACTGGTTCACCGAACTCGCCATTGATCAGACTGGCTGTGCGCGACCGGGTGATGACGCCGGCATAGGTTCCGAGCGCCGCCATCCGGCTGGCCTCCATCTCCGCCTTGTCCTCGGATACGACCCGTCGCGGCTCGAATGCGGGCTGCAGGTCGCCCTCGTCATCGCGAACGAAGCCCATCAACACCACCAGCGTCTTCAGCTTCCGTTCTGGCGCCTGGCCCGTCGATATTGGACGCTTCCACACCTGATCGCTCCTGCCTCGGATGTTCCCACCGCACCGAAAGAGAACATTGCGAGAAAAAGGGTGTGAGAAGAATCAACTTGCAGCTGCTGCGGCAGAACGGTTCAAAAGCTGGGAATGGTACCTCGCTTACCGGAACGGACCACGGCCCGGAGTGTTTCGTGCCTGCAGGCCAGCCAGCTTGATGGTCGAAACGAGATGGAAACTGATCAACTCAGTTATATTCGTGCCGAGATCCGGGCGAAGATCGGATTGCTCAATGACCGGCTGAACGCCCTGATGGCTTCCCAGTCGTTCCTGGTAATTGCCTACGCCTCGACGCTGAGCAGCGGTTACGGCGATTTCCGTACCCTGTTCATCCTGATCCTGCCGCCCTTCCTTGCAGTGCTGGGGGCGGCCTTGGTGTTTGAAGCACGCCCAAGCCTGAAGGCGGCATTGCAGGCCATAGAACACTGGCGCGAGCGTGAGGCCGCGCTTGTGAGCTCGTCCGCCGACTATGCCCCCTACACCCTTGCCGTGGACGAAAACGCGCGCCAGGCGGTGGCGCGCAGGCAGCACCAGGGTCGGCATTTCGCGATCCGGGCCCCCATCATCATGCTGGTCGCCTGGTTCGTCTTTTTGCTGTTGCCGTTCGGCCTGTACTTCGCTGGTTGAGCCGGTGCCGACTTTCAGGCTGAGCCGATTCCAGATGTTTGTCGATCCGCGGCGGACGGGAAAATCGACCTGGGCCAGGTGCGGGACAGCCTGATCGAGGCTGCCTCAACCGCAGCTTGCGCGCACCAGATTGCCGGAGCCGTCGATCTCGAGGTTCAGGCGGGGCTCGCTGTAGTTCTCAATCACAGCCTGGCCGGGGGCAATCACCCGTATGTCGCCTTTGGACCTGACCGGAACCCCGCCGACACTTGCATCGGCTGCGGAACTGCCAGCGACCGGTTCGCCGAGCTTGTCCTGAAGTAGAGACGCTCCGCAATCGGTAGGGGGAGGCAGTTGAGCCGCGGGCGGGACAGCGTTGGTGCATCCGGAGATTGCAAATGCCAGGCCGCCCGCTACGAACGGAAGGAAGTGAAGTGTCATCGGCTGCTCCTAGCGTGTGACAACCAGGGTATCCGATGCGTTCATGGTCAAAGGAAAGCTGTTGGATTGTACCAGGGCAAGGAGGTCGACGGGCCTTGGCGACGCCGGCGGCTCGCGCTCTAATTTCGGCAAGAACAGGATTGTAGCCGCGACGCCCATCAGTGCGATTTTGACGAGGAAGGGCAGTAGACGTTTCTCACGAGGGATGTGCATCTGACCGAGTGGCCTGGTTCACCTCCCGGCGGCGCGCCAGGAGTGTGCTGCATACCTCACACGATCCGGTGCTGCATTATAGGTGATACTGAAAACATGGTTTCCAACGGCGGCGCCCGGTGGCCTGAGGGAGGTGGAAAGAGGCCAGGACGGGCTGCAAGCTCTATGTGTCGGTCACGCCCTTCGCCGCACTTGCTCAACAGCCATGATGCTCAGAGCCTTGACTTGGCCATTGGTCCATAGGTCAGGGCGCGGCTGGCGCGATGAGCCGGTGGCGATTTGCTCAGGCGTTTTGTTATAGCCCGGATCCTGGGGCGGACTCAGGAATGGGAAACCTTGAAATGGCAAGCTTCGAACTGGGTCAGCCAACGAGCACCGGAAATCGTGGCCCTGCCTTTGCAGGGTCGGCAGAAGGGTGGTCGCCAGGCCTGCTGAGTTGAGCGCTATTTGGGCAAATGATCGATAACGGCACTAATCACGCAGCGCCGTATCATCTCACCTGATCATACTGGTGCGGATCGAAAGATGAGCGTTCGATACACCAGGGAAGCGTTGGCAAGCCAGCGTGCTCATGGCAGCGGCACATTCTAGTCCAGAACCAACCAGAATCCGCCGAACTCCTGGACCTATCGCTCTCACCTCTTGCATGCTGCCCCGTCGGCCGCTTCATTTTAAGCGGAGATTTACCGACTCCGTTCACTCTGCCCTTGGACGCGAAATGAACACGGCGGCAGGGAGCCGTCGTGATCGCTAAATGGTCGGCAATGCTCAGTTTTTTAACGTGGCGTATTTGCAGAACTGAATGCCCGCAGTGGCCCGCTTGCAGCCAGGTCAAAGTCGCTTGCAGTGCAGCGTCACGGCGAACAACAGCAGTAATTTCCCACTTCATTTTACCACTCGGCCGGGCCAGATGGGCCAGCGAGAGCATGGGCTAGAAAGGCCGTTTATGATGCGTGCATTCCTGGGCAGAACTTCGAACAACGACGATCGGGCCACGGTGGATGCAATAATGCGCAGTCAGGCGGTGATCGAGTTCACTCTCGAGGGAACAATTCTGACGGCAAACCAGAACTTTCTCGAAACGCTTGGCTACGAACTTGCCGAGATTGCCGGCAAGCACCACAGCATGTTTGTCGATCCCGGCTATGCCCGATCCGCAGAGTATCAGCAATTCTGGGCTGATCTGGCCGCCGGAAAGTTCCAGTCGGCCGCCTTTAGCCGTATTGCCAAGAATGGACGGGAAATCTGGACTCAGGCCAGCTACAATCCGGTGTTCAACAAGGCTGGCAAGCCCGTCAAGGTGATCAAATTCGCCACCGACATCACCGAACAGAAGAACCGGGCCGCCGATCATGAAGCGCAGATCGCCGCCATCGGTCGCGCCCAGGCGGTGATCGAATTCGATCTCGCGGGCAGCGTGCTCGGCGCCAACGAGAATTTTCTCAAGACGCTGGGATATCGGTCCGAAGAAATCGTCGGTAAGCATCACCGCACCTTCTGCGATCCTGCCTACACGCAGACTGCCGACTATGCCAAGTTTTGGGATCGGCTACGCGCCGGGGAATACATTGCCGCCGAATTCCAGCGGTTCGGAAAAGGTGGCAAGGAGGTCTGGATTGCGGCCTCCTACAATCCCGTTCTTGATGCGAAAGGCCACCCCGTCAAGATCGTTAAATTTGCGACGGACATCACCGAGCGGAAGCGCGCCGAAGGCATCATTGCCCAACTCACTGCCAGTTTGGCTAAGATGGCAGAAGGCGATCTCAGCGGCCGGATCGATACCCAGTTCACCGGGCAATACGAAGAGCTTCGATTGGCGTTCAACCAGTCGTTGACCCGTCTGCTCGACATCATCCGCGGCTTGCAACAGACCTCCCGTTCGCTGCGAACAGCCACTAGCGAAATTCTTTCCGGCGCCAACGATCTTTCCGAGCGCACAACACGGCAGGCAGCGACCATCGAACAGACATTGGCCTCCATCGAGCAGCTTTCCGCGGCCGTTGTCGAGAATGCCGATCGAGCGACTACCGCCAGCCAGAAAGCGCGCGGAGTTTCGAGCAATGCCAGCCAGGGCGGTATCGTCATGAACAACGCCAACGCTGCGATGGCCGCGATCGAGACCAGTTCAGGCAAGATTTCCAATATCATCGGCTTGATCGATGATATTGCCTTTCAAACCAATCTGCTGGCGTTGAACGCCTCAGTCGAGGCCGCGCGAGCAGGGGACGCCGGCAAGGGGTTCGCCGTTGTAGCCGTTGAAGTTCGGCGCCTGGCTCAATCGGCAGCGCAAGCATCCAGTGAGGTCAAGGCGCTGATCGAGGCCAGCGCCAGCGAAGTCAAGATTGGCTCCCAACTGGTGGGGCAAGCCGCGGAAACCTTGCAGGACATTCTGGCCGGCGCGGAGGAGAGTTCGGGTCTCATCGAGTTGATTGCCCAAGCCAATCGGGAACAGTCCGCAGCGCTTGGCGAAGTGACGGTTGCCGTCAGGCAAATGGACGAGATGACTCAGCACAACGCGGCCCTTGTGGAACAGACCAACGCGGCCATCGAGCAAACCGAAGCCCAGGCCTCCGAGCTCGACAACATTGTCGATGTGTTCAAGCTAGATGGTGGCGCCTCGACAAGCGAGGCGGCAGCGGCCCTGCGAGCGGGACCGGCGATGCGCAATGGCGGCAGTTTTGCACCGGTGCAACGGAAAACAGGCTGAGGCGGAAAAACCGACATGCGGCGATTGTCAGTCCGGAGAACCGCCTCGGATCGAGGGTGAGGCACCACACGCATGCCTCAGCCTGGTTCTGGATGGCCGGTTGGTCGACAGCCTGAACGGATTGGCCGGTCATGTCAGCTTTTCATCCTCGCGGCTCGGAAGTTCACTCTGCGGGTCAGACCGGCACGGCACTGTCGAAAGCGTGGCCGGTGGTCGTGCGATCGCCGAGGCCGCCGGACTGCCAGATGCACGTGCCGTATTCGACCATGGCAGTTTCGAGCCGGTTATCGACCGCTCCGCTGCCGCAGTAGCAGGCCTGATTGCGGACCTGACGGCAATTCTTGGTCTTGATCGGCTTGCCGTGGGCGGCAGTATTGGGTTCGCCGCGGGCTATCTGCCCCGGGTGATAAGCCATTTGGGCCTGGAGCCTTCGCTCTTCCAGCCTCAGATCGTGCCTGCGTAACCCGTTGATGACAGTGGCCCTCATTGGAGCACTGCTGGCCGCTACCGACGTCACCTGAAACGAGATTCGCTTTTTAGAATTTGGCCCCGGCACTTGAGCCGGAGCCATGAGGGTCTCCGTTCCGCTTACATCACATCGGACGGATCGATGAAGAGGGTAAGTGTACCGCCCTGGATAGTTGCGCCGATCACCTGATCGAGCGGGATGCTGGCCTGCTCCAATACGTTGGAAATCGCAGCGTTCGTGTCGATGGCAGACCGTATGGAATCGATCTCTGCATCGACAAGGCTGCGCTCGCAACCATCGATCCGCACCAACTCCAGGCTTTCGGCGGAAACGATTGCCTGGGGCGTGGCATCACGGCCATTGGCCAGAGCCAACACACCGATACCGCAGCCTAGCGAAGCAATGCCGAAGCGACCTTCGGCCTGAGCCGAGGATGATGCGGCTGTATCGGTGACCGTATCGGCAGCATCATCGGAGCCGCCGCCCGCGTTGCCGTTCGCGCCGCCATTCGCCCCTCCGTTATCCTCACCTCCGGTGCCGGTGCCGCCACCGCCGCCCTCGCCAGCGCCGCCGTCATTGTCACCCCCATCGCCATCACCATTGCCACCGCCGTTACCGTTGCCGTCTCCGCCACCACCGGTGTCGCCGTCATCCGAATCGCCGCCGCCAGGCGCCAGCCCCACATCAAGTTCCGCAAGATCGCCAACACTGAGATCTGCCAGATTGCCCTCATCACCAAGCAGCCGCAGTTGAATGGGGGTACGCAGCGTCTCGGGAAGTACATCAAGATCCAGCGAAGCAAGCTGATCGTCCGAGAGCAGATCCAGGTCGATATTGGCCAGATCGTCTACTGGCATGTCAGCGAGGTCGTGCCCATCACTCAGCAGGCGAAGTTGAACCTCCGCCCGCTGGTCATCCGGCAAGAGGTCGAGGTCAACTGCCGCTAGTTCCTCATCGCTCAGCAGGTCCACATCCAGCTCCGCCGTGTCACCTATTCCGAGGTTGGCCAGGTCACTCTCATCGCCCCCAAGCGCGACGGTGACTGTGCGATCCAGAACGATCACTTCGGTAGCGCCGTTCTCTACGATCTGAACCGCGAGCACGTCGGAAAGATCGATACCCTCCTTGCCCAGGATCGAGGCCAACTCGACGCTGTTGGAGAGCGCATCGATTAGCTCCGACCGCCCGTCACCGCTCGACTGAATTGCCGCCTCGATGTTCGCCATCGCCTCTGCGCCCAACAGCTCTGCGACCACAACGATGGACACACGCGTGTCGTCTATTGTGGCGTCCAGATCGATGTCGGCCAGCTTGGGGCTGGCAATCAGGCCGAGCAGGGCATCTGCGCGGGCATCGTCATCGCCAATCGAGCCGATGCGAATGTCGCCCGTGATCAGGGTGTTGCCACCAGACGGGCCGGTCGCCGGCACGTCGCCTCCGCCGGTGGCGCCGATATTGGCGTCAAGATCGATGAGTGTGCCGCCATTGGGGCCGGTGTCACCAGCACCGCTGGACCCTGATCCTATTCCCAAATCGACGTCCACCAGGTCAGCATCACCATTGCCGATTGATCCGGACCCTGAGCCGACGCTTGCGTCGACGTCGACCAAGTTCCCATCGTTCTCCGACCCGCCAGAATCGACACCCAAATTGGCATCCACCAGCCCGTCCTCCGGTTCCGAGCCTCCAACGCTGACACCAGCGTCAACACCTAGACCGCTTTCGCCCCCGACTTCAGCGCCGGCATCGACATCCACAAGACTGTCGCCTCCGATGGAAACGTCGGCATCTACCCCCACGCCACCCAGATCAACACTGAGGTCCTGTGCCATGGAAATTTGTGGTGTGGTGATGAGTGCAGCTGCCAAGGCAACTGCGGATATGTGGCTTTTCGTCCGCATTGTGCTCTCCTCGTGAGTGAGGGGCAAACGCCACACTTTGCTGAAAAGTTCACGCGTCTGCGATCCGGGATTAACGATTGCTTACCGGCGAGCGGCAGAATGGGATGTTCCTGTATCGGGAAGACTGCCGCGGCCCGGCGGAGCTCCCGCTGCATTGTTTTTCGGTGTTGCCACCGTTGCCGCTGTGCATTCTCTGGTTGATTTCAGCTTCGAAATTCAGGCCAATGCCATGCTGTTTGTCGCTCTGCTTGCCATGGGCATGCCGACGGCTCCGGATTAAGCGAGCCACATCATGATAAGAATCCTGCGATCGCTCTTCGGCCCCAAGGCGCCCCGCGGTGCCTTCCGGAACCAACTAAGTTTTCCTGCTTGGCCGGCCGCCGTTTACGCCGTGGGCGACGTCCATGGCTGCCTAGATCAGTTGCGTGCGCTCGAGCAACTCATCACGACAGATGGCGAAGCCATCGCCGGCGAGAAGCTGATTGTCACGCTGGGCGACTATGTTGATCGCGGGCCCGACTCCGCGGGCGTGATCGAACACCTCATGCGGCCATTGCCTCATGACTTCGAGCGTGTGCTCTTGGGCGGTAACCACGAAGAACTTATGCTCAACGCCATAAAGGGCCTTGGCGACGAGACTTGGCTTGAGTTTGGGGGCGTCGAGACAATCCGCTCCTATGGGATTGACGTTGCGCTGTACCGCTCATCTCGGCCTAAAGCTCGACAGACTATGCTGCAGAGCCACATACCGCAGGATCACCTGAGCTTCCTCGAAGGTCTGGCTCTCAGTCTACAGCTCGGGCAGACAGTCTTCGTGCACGCGGGGATCAAAAGGAGTATTCCCGTCGCTCAGCAAAACCCCAACGATTTGGTCTGGATCCGTAGGGAGTTTCTTAATGCTTCCCCCACGGATGGTCTGCTGGTCGTACACGGGCACACACCAGCAAGCGAGCCCGAACTTGCCCCGGGACGCATCGGCATCGACACCTGCGCATTCGCCACCGGCCGTCTCACCGCGGTGCGCTTGATAGAGGGAGAAACACCGGCTTTTTTTACAACCGGCGATTAAACAAGACGGAACGCCAAGAGCCGACCAGCAGCTCAACTCTTTCGATATAGACCAGGTCGTGGTCAACCCGCTGACGTGCAAGCTCGGCGTTGGTCGTGGGTCCGCTCAAGCCGTTGGCCTGAGCCCGGCCCGTTCGTCCCTGCAAGCGCGAACAACGGGGGCAAACGACAGCAGGAAAGCCGCCGCGATCTTTCATCCTCACGGCTCCCGCAGGCTTTCATCAAGCCCGCGGATCAGCGGGTACAGGAAGTAGGAAATGACGCTGCGCTGGCCGGCGTGGATCTCGGCCGAGACCGTCATGCCAGGCAGAAGCCGAAAATCCGGTGAGACGTTCCGGAGTTGTTCCTCGCCCAGAGCGATGACCACCTTGTAGAACGCAGCGCCCCCGGCTGGGTCGGCGTCAGCAGGCTTGGCAAAGGAATTTTCGCTGATCGAGGTCACTTCCCCGGTGACCGTCCCGTGTTTTTGGAACGGGAAGGCATCGAACTTGATGCGGGCCAGGTCCCCCGCCGCCAGATGGCCGATGTCATTGCCCGCCACCGTTACTTCCACCTCCAACGGCACATGGAGGGGCACCAACGTGATCAGGGGTTCGGCCGGCTGCACGACCGAAGCTACTGAGCGTTGCGCGACCTCGAGCACTGCCGCATCGGCTGGCGCAACCAGTTCCGCCATCGCAGTCCGCAAGGCAACTTTGCGCAATTCCTCGCTGGCGCCGGCGTTTTTCTCCTCGAGGTCAACCAGCGCTTCGGTCGCGAGCCGGCGATAATCCTCGATATAGTTCTGCCGTTCGGCCCTGATCTGCTTCAACTGTTGACCCGCCTGCGCGTATTGCCCCTCAAGCTGGGCCATGCTCACCTGCAGGTCGAGGGAAAGATCCCGGCTTTGCAAGAACGACAGGCGCGATCCGTTGCCGGCGTCGGCGAGCGTTTCGTGCATCGTCTCGATTTCCTTCAGCCCCGCAATGCGTTCGGCCAGCACGGTCTGTTGCGCCGTCGCCGCGTCCATCATGGCCTGGCTATGGGCGATCTGCGCATCGAAATCACCCAGCTTTGCCTCGTAGGCAGCCTGGCGCTGCCGGGCCAATTGCCCCTGCATTATCGCTTCCGCCGATGCGCCTTCCGGAGGCACGAACAGCTCGCCTGCCAGTTCCGCCCGCGTCCGCGCGATCTGCGCCTGGAAACCAGCAAGCTTGGCTTGCAATTGCCCAGCATCGGAAGAGGTGAAGGTGGGGTCCAGCCTTGCCAGCAACTGCCCCTTGCGCACCACGTCGCCCGGTTTCACCTCCATGGCCCGGATGATCGATGTTTCCAGCGGCTGGATCACCAGGGTGGGCTCGCTGGTGGTCAGCCTTCCTGGCGCGGTGACGATCTCGTCGATGCGCGACACGCTGGCCCAATAGATCGCGCAGCCAATCGCTGCGGCCACCAGGTAAAGCGTCAGGCGCGCGGTTATCGGCGGGCGGCGTTGCTCCAGCGCAATAGCATCGGTCTGGAAATCCACGATTGCTGCCTGTTTGGCCGGCGGTACCAGCTTGAGATGCGCCGGCTTCTCGGGTGGAACAAGTTTGGGTTTTTTCCTGGTCGCGCTCATCCGACAAGCTTCGTTTGCTGGTTCCAGAGATGCCGATAGGTGGTGCAACGCGACACCAGCTGCCCATGCGGACCGACGTCGACCAGCAGGCCCCGGTCGAACACAAGGATTGAGTCGGCGTCGGTCAGCATCGACAGCCGATGCGACACGATGATCACGGTGCGGCCTGCGGCGATGCCCTTGATGCTCTTCTTGACGATGGCTTCGCTTTCGGGATCAAGCGCGCTGGTGGCCTCATCTAGGATCAGGATCTTGGGGTCGGTGACCAGTGCCCGGGCAATCGACAGTCGCTGGCGCTGCCCGCCCGACAGGTTCTCGGCGCCTTCCTCGATCACTGTATCGAAACCGCGCGGCAGCAGCTCGATGAACTCCAGGGCGCCCGCGAGCCTTGCAGCTTCCACGATCCGCTCGAACGTGGCATCGGGTTTGGCCGCCGCGATATTGTCCCGCACTGTTCCGCGGAACAGGAAACTGTCCTGCAGCACCACCCCGACATTGCGACGCAAATGGTTCAGATCGAGCTCGCGTACATCGTGCCCGCTGATGCGGATCAGACCCTGCTGGACAGGATAAAGCCCCTGGATGAGCCGCGTCATCGTGCTCTTGCCGGACCCGCTGCGGCCAACCACGCCCATGATGCTGCCCCCGGGAATGGAAAAGCTGATGTCGTTAAGCGCGAACGCTCCATCCTGCAGATAGCGGAATGCGACATTCTCGAAATCCACCCCACCCGTAATTTCGGGGCGCAAGCCTTCGCTGCGGCCGGAGCGCTCTGGTTTCTGGTTCATCACCTCGCCCAGCATGCGGACCGAGAGCGCCACTTCCTGGTATTCGTGCACCATGGTGACGATCGCCACCAATGGTCCCGATACGCGGCTTGCGAGCATGTTGAAGGCAATCAGCGCGCCCACCGTCATGGCGCCGTCAAACACCTGCAAGGCGCCAAAGCCGATGATCGCCACCGCCATCAGTTTCTCCAGCAGGCCAGTGATTGCCTGGGCCGTGATGGAGATGACCTCGACCTTGAACCGGGTATTGATGGTCTGCGCCGAGCGGTCGTCCCAGACCCGCCGCTGCAACGGCTCCATTGCAAGAGATTTGATCGTGCGCACGCCGTGAATGGTTTCGACCAAAAGGCCCTGCCGTTCCCCTTCGGCGGCATAAAGCGCTGCCAGCCGTTTGCGGAACGGCACGATGAGCAGCGCCACGATCAGCCCGATCAAGGCACTGAAGCCGAGCACGACCATGGACAGGGTAGGGCTGTAGAGCACCAGCACGGGCACGAAGACCAGCAGCGACAGGGCATCGAGCAGGGTGAGGAACAGCCGGCCGGTCAGGAACTCGCGAATGCGGCTCGATTGCTGCATGTGCTTGACCAGGACACCAGCCGACGCCTGTTCGAAGAAGTTGATCGGCAGGTTGAGCAGGTGCCGGAACGTGCGGGTAGCGACCCTGATGTCGATGCGGTTGGTGGCATAGATCAAAAGGTAGCGGCGCAGGAACACGAATAGCGCCTCGAACGCCAGCGCAACGCCCACTCCGACGGCCAGTACCACCAGCGTCGCATAGCTTTGGTGCACCAGAACCTTGTCGATCACCAGCTGGAAAAAGATCGGGGTCGCCAGCCCCAGCGCATAAAGAAACAGCGCCGCGACAGCGACATCCATGAACAGGCGGCCCTGCTGCAGGATTTCGGGCACGAACCACTTGAAGCCAAACGGTTGCTCTGCGTCCGTGATGCCATAGCTGCGTTTGGCCAGCAGCAATTCGCCGCGCCAGCGCTTGGCGAACTGGTCGAGCGGCACCGTGATCAGGCCACCAATTGCCTGCGCCAGCGGATCGAACAGGCGCAGGATCACCGCGCCCGCCTCGTCCTTTTCGGCGCCCAGCACAGTCACCCAATTGCCGTTTTCGAGCCGTGCCATTGCCGGAAAGGCCTGGCCCAGCCGCAGCAGGGCGCCTCGGCCCACCTTGGTGCGACGGGCGCGCAGTCCGGCATCGCGCGCCATGCGCAACATCAGGTCGAACCCGATCCCCTCGTCGCCGATGGCATAGTCCGCGACCAGCCGCTCGGCATTTCCGACAAGGCCATTGTGGCGCAGCGTAGCCGCAAGGCATTCCGGGCCCGTTTGAATCTGCGCCTGCATGGCCGCTCAACCCCAGGGGTTATTCGAAGTTCGGTGACGCGTTGAGGTGAACACCCTTGCCATTGGGTTTGCCGGCAGCCATCGCCGCTGCAAATTCCGGCGGCTCATTGCGCCGAATGGCACCAGCCTCGATCAGGCCATTCATGGCTTTTTGCAGCACGTCGAAGCTGTTGGCGAAGCCTTCCAGCGACATCACGATGCGCTGGCGGTGTTCGGGGGCCGGTTGCCCCATATCGTCCCGCATCGTTGCCGAAAGGCTTACCATATCGATGCGCACCACCGTGCCCGTGACGGTAATTTCGCCGATTGCGTCGGCGTAGAGTTCACTTTGCATAATACCAGATCTCCTGTGTCCGCTGGCTCAGGACGCCAGCTGTCCGTTGAAGACGACGTCGACGTAGTAGTTGGAGGCGTTATAGCTGTTGGTCGGGAAGGCGCTCGAGCTGCCATAGGCATAGAGCCCGTTCCCGCCGCTCGAAGTGCTCGATGGTGCCGTCAGCGGACCCGCGGCGATGGCCTGGTCGAAGCCGTTGCCGGAGGCGGAGTAATTGCCGTTGCTGTGGTAGGAAACGACATAGGTGGTGCCGGCCGTGATGGAGATCGGGGTGGCAAACGAGGCCGTCTGCCAGCCACTCGCCGTTTCGTTCTGGAAGGTCAGCGTACCCAGATTGGTGCCGGTGGCGCTCCACAACGTGCCGGTGTGCGTGCCGGTATTCTGCGGCCCCTTGTAGAAACGTATCCCCGTAATCGTGCCGTCCTGGCTGCTGGTAAACTTCATGCCCAGTTCAACCCCATTGGGGTCGTTGACCGTCGTGGTGGTTGGGGTCGCCGTGGGGGCAAACAGTGAAACGCCGGGCGCCGGAGCGGAAACCGTCAGGGCGACATTGGCGGAAGCCGTTCCGCCGCGGCCATCCGAAATGGCGTAGGTGAAACCTGCATTGCCGGTGTAGTTGGCGGTCGGCGTAAAGGTTACGATGTTGTTCTGCGCATCGAACGCCACGGTGCCGTTGCTGGCGCCACTGACACCGGTGATGCCGAGGCTGTCGCCATTGGCATCGCTGTCATTGGCCAACAGGCTTGCCGCCGCAATTTGCAGTGGAACGCCGCGTTGTGTCCCCAGCCCAGCATCATTGGCCGCCACCGGGGCAATGTTCGCACTCTGCTGGTAATAGACGTCGACCCAGTAATTGGTGGCCTGGTAGGTCCCGGTCGGGAAGATCGAGCCGGAGCCATAGGCGAACAGACCGTTGCCGCCGCCACTCGTGCTTGGCGGAGCCGTGAGCTGCCCGTTGGTCGTGGCCGAGTTGAAATAGCCGCTCGTTGCCGAATAGAACCCGCTATTGGTGTGATAGGAAACCACGTAGCTCGTACCCGCCGTCACCGCTATCGGGCTGCTGAAGCTTGCCGATTGCCACCCCGAAGCGCTTTCGTTCTGGAAGGTGACCGTTCCGAGCTGGGCGCCCGTGCTGGTCCACAGCGTTCCGGTATGGGTGCCGGTATTTTGCGGGCCCTTGTAGAAGCGCATTCCGGTTATCGAGCCGCTTGAGGCCACCGTGAACCGCATGCCCAATTCGACCGAGCTTGCATCATTGACGCTCACCGTGGCCGGGGTTGCGTTCGCCGCAAATAGCGTACTGCCGGCAAGCGGCGCCACGACATTCAGCGACACGGCCGCTGAGGCAACGCCACCGCGCCCGTCAGCGATGGAATAGTTGAAATTGGCAGCGCCGGTGTAGCCGGCATTGGGCGTAAAGGTCACGACATTGGTCTGCGAATTGAAGCCAACAGTGCCGTTGGTCGCTCCCGTTACTCCCGTGATGGTCAACGCATCGCCATCGGGATCGGTGTCGTTGGCCAGAAGGCTGGCGGCCGCAATCTGCAGGGCCTGGCCCTGCTGGGTGCCATATCCCGTGTCACCCGCCGCGACCGGCGCGCGGTTGGCCGCAGCGGTGACATTGAGCGTCACGCTGGCGCTGGCAGTGCCGCCCCGGCCATCGGAAATGGCATAGTTGAACGAAGCCGCACCGGAATAACCCGCATTGGGCGTAAAGACGACGCTGTTGGATTGGGCGTTGAACACTGCCGTGCCATTGACGGCACCGCTTACCCCGGTGATCGACAGCGGATCGCTGTCAGGATCGTTATCGTTCGCCAGCAGCGTGGCTGCTGCCAGTGTCAATTGTGTGTTGGTCGCTGTCGAATAGCCGGTGTCATTATTGGCAACAGGCATCCCATTCGCCGCAGCGGTAGAGCTCAGGATCACGTCGACCCAATAATTGCTGCTCTGATAGGTGCTGGTCGGCATCACATTGGCGGCGCCATAGGTGAAGAGCCCGTTGCCTGCAGCCGGCGCGGTCAACAGGCCACTGACGTGGTCGGTGGTGAAATAGTTCGGCGTCGTCGCGTAATTGCCGTTGCTCTGGTAGCTGGCGACATAGCTGGTGCCCGCAGTGATGCTGACGGGATTGCTGAACTGCAGCGTCTGCCAGCCGCTGGTGGTCTCGTTGACGAAGGTGCCGGTGGCCAGCAAGGTGCCGGTGCTGCTCCACAGCGTGCCGGTATGCGTGCCGGTATCGTTGGCGCTCTTGTAGTATCGGATCCCGGTGACCATTCCGCCGGCGGAGGCGACGAACCGGACCCCCAGATTGACCCGGCTTGGATCGACGGTCGTGAGGTTTGCCGGCGTGTCCCCTTGTTGGAACAACGAACTCGTCGAAACCGAAGTCACGACCTCCATATTGACCAGCGCCGAACCGGTGCCGCCGCGCCCATCGGATATGGAATAGCCGAAGGTCGCCGGGCCGATATAGCCGGCATTGGGCGTGAAGGTCAGCGTTTGCGCCTGCGCATCGAAGGCAATTGAGCCGCCCGACGCTGCACCGGCCCCGATAATGGTCAGCGCGTCATTGTTGGGATCAGTATCGTTGGCGAGCAGCGTTGCTGCCGAAAAGGTGATCGAGGTACCCTGGGCGACCAGAAACCCATTGTCGTTGTTCCCGACGGGCGCGTCATTGGCGGTCGGCACGCCGCTATAGATGACGTCGACCCAGTAATTACTCCCGGACGACGCTACGTTCGGAAAGGCACTCTGGTCGGCGTAGGCGTAAACTCCGTTTGTCGCCGTGAGTGCCCCTCGGGTGTGGGGCGTCGAAAAGTAATTGGCAGATGCGGCATAGCCCTGGCTTGTGAAATAGCTGGCGACATAGCTGGTGCCCGCAGTGATGGACACCGGCGCATCGAAGATGACGGTCTGCCAGCCACTCTGTGTCTCGTTCTTGAAGGTGGCTTGCGCCAGCAGGGTGCCGGTGGATGTCCAGAGCGAGCCGACATGCTCGCCCGAATTTCCAACGCCCTTGTAGTACCGAATCCCAACGATGCTGCCGGACTGCGCTGCAGAGAAAGTCACCCCGACATTGACTTTGGCCCCGTCAGGATCAAGCGGCACACTGGGCAAGTCGTTCGGGCCAAATAGATTGCCGGACCCGCCTGGGTCCACTGTAATCGTTACCCCCGCACTGGGCGCCTCGAGATTGATGCTGTCATCAACGGCGCGCGACAGGATCGTGTAATTGCCGGCAACGATCGGCGTCCAGGAATAGGTCCAGCTTGCGCGTCCCGTTGCGCGGTGCCAGGAGGCGCCACCATTGGTGGACACTTCGACAACAGCAACCGCGCCGCCTCCCGTGTCACTGGCGGTCCCCGTTACCGTGTAGGTCTGGGCGGCGGTCAGCGGCCCCGTTGCTGTTGGTGAGGTGATGACGCTCGTGGGCGCAACATTGTCCGTGCTCTCGTTCGCGACAACCAGGCTTTGCATCAGCGTCGTCGGCTGCACCCCCATGTCGGCAAACAGGTTGATCATCGCCTGTTGCACATTGGGGTCGGTGGGCGTTGCCTCATTGTCGTGGTGACTATCCAGCCCCCAGGACCAGTAGACAGTACCGGCGCCGAACACCAACGCTCCGCTCGGCGCGCGGTACAGCGTCAGGCTGTGGGATGCGGTGCCGGGTCCGGTCGCATTGCCGTAATCGAGCAGCAGGGTGTTGACGTCCACCGTGGTCGAGGAGAGCGGCACCAGGCCTGCCGGACGGAAACCATTGTCGACGTCGGAATCCCATTCATAGCCGAGCAGATTCTGCGTCAGCGTAAAGACCTCGCCGGGGTCGAGGTCCGCCACGTCGGTATTGCGCCAGAACCGCAGATTGGACATGTCATAGGGCACATCGATCGCATCGAGCCGGTAGGAATCCACCGTGAACATGGTGCCGGTCAGCGCATTTTCCGGCTCTCCGGACCCAAACGTCGGATCGCGCCAGGTCGACGTTGTGCCCTCCGTGTCCGAATTGGTGTTGTCCCAGCGCTCCTTGTAGGACACCAGCGTCTTGTAGGGCGTGCCCGTCCCGTCAATGCTGGCTTCCCAGCGAGTTTCCCAATAAACCTCGTTGCCGCTCCAGAACGACAGGTTGACCCCGGCATCGCGCGCGGCCTCCACATTGTCGCGTTGATCTCCGGACCAATATTCGTCATGGCCGACCGACAGGAAGATCTTGCCATTGAGCAATTGCGCAGCATTGGCCGCCGTATCGATGCCCGAGATATAATTGACGTCATAGCCATTCTGCTCAAGAAAGCGGATGGCGGGATATTCGGCCCCAAAGACATAATCCTGCGGCCCGGCGGCAAATCCGCCATCGCGCGTGATGATCGGGCGATTATAGCTGACGGCACTGGCGCGGCCGGCACGGCCGCCGTTGTCTATGCCGCCGTAGAAATTGTAGCCGCCCCACCAGTTATAGGCCTGCCAGGTCGTGTCCGACGTCTGGAAGGTGATGTCGCTCGGCGCCTCATCGTCGCGCACGATGAACGGGATCATGTTCTCGCCGCCCGATCCGTCAAAGCGGGTCAGCTTGGCGAAATACACCCCCGAAACTGCATCTGCCGGAATGGCCCACGACGCAGATACGGACCAGTTGCCGGCATCGACCAGTTTGGTTTCCGCATCGAACAGCGGCAGTGGCTGCACCTGCGCGGCCGCAAGGTCGCGGTCGATGGAGTGCACCAGGCGCGCACCGTCGCCGCCGTAATAGCCCAGCCGGTAGATGTCGATGCGGTAGTCCCTTGAATCCGTATCGATCTTGAAGTCGACGGTTTGTCCGTGATTGAGCGTGAACTGGGCGGCATAGCCCTCGATGGAGGCATCGGCCGTGCCGATCATCCAGACGCTTTCCGGCGTGCCTTGCTTCTGGTTCTCGAGCACTATGGCGTTCGGGGCGACAGCAGCCGCAAGCGCCGGGCCCGCAAGCCCTTGCTCGGTCTGCCCAGCCGGCGCAATAGCCTTTCCGCCAATGCCGTCGACAGTCTCCGGCTCATCCGTGGGCTCGTAATACATCAGCACGCGCTTGGCATAGCCGGTGGGCCGCCCATTGCTGGCCGCCGGGCCGCCGGTGCGAACCGAACACATCGTGCAGGCCCGTCCGGTGCAACTGCCGCACGGCGTTGTCGCCGCAGCCGAAGTCCAGCTTGCCCGCCAGCCCGCATTGGCCGACACATACGGCGACGCTTGCTCCTGTGAAGTAGGCGCAGGCTCGCTAGCTGCAGCCGCCGTCTCCAGGCTCGTCCGGGGCTGCGAAACCTCCACCGAACCGGGCGCCGCTGCTGGAGCCTCAACATCGGCTGTTTGCCACCCGAGCGGAGCACTCGCAACTGGCGGCACCGGCCCGCTGGATGGCGTTGGTTCGGAATGGAGCGCTTCGGTCTGATCACCCGGCCGGGACAGTGCGGGAGTGTGGGTCTGCACATAGGCTGGCAAAAAGCCGTACACTGGCGAACCGGCACCAAACGCAAAAAAACTGCGCCGCGTTGGTGCATGGCTTTGCCATGGACGCCGGTTGGAAGGGGTGAACTGTGGGGTGCCCGCAGCCGATGCAAGCGTCCAGGGTGCGGAATTTTGGGAGATGTAGCTCCTGATGTCCTTCAGCCGGTTTCTGGACTTCTGCACCATTGAAACCGGTACGCTCTGGGCGATGTGATTGAGCGGCGAACCCGGGCGGCGGTCGTTATCCCTTTGTTGTGTCACCTTCGCCCCCACGGTTCGGAAGGTCACAACGCTCTCACAAGCCCCTATGGCGCGGAATAAGCCAAACGATTAGCCGCAGCGGGCTATGGGGCTTGTCCGTAGCCGCCGGTCAGCGGGTCGTGGATGGCAACAGAAGGTCATTTTCAACCGCTGACCACATTGTCGATGATCGGCGTCTCGCCCTCTCCAGCAGCACTTCTCGCCACGGCCAAAGCCTCCGCCAGCGTCTCCGGATTGTCTCCAGCCAGCGCCATCGCGGCGTCGCTGATGCGGAACACGCCGCATCGGGAGCAATCAAATTCGGTGTAGTCGGCTGTCCTGGCACGAATTTGGGCAGGATCGCCAGTGATCGGGCAGGGGGTCTTGGTCATGAAATCCTCCATGCAAAGGTTGGGAACGCTCCCGAAACGCTCTGGTTGCTGTAGCGCTGTCCCTGAGTCGTCGCTAACGACCGGTTAGCGCGGCTCACAAAACCTTAACCATCCGCGGAACCGAGCCTTCATCCAGCGGCGCTATTCTTGCAGCCTGACCTGAGGCTGATGCAGATGAATGCTGGCGATACCGGAGCCCTGTTGCGTTTACAGACCGAGGTCCTGGAGGCTGTTGCCTGCGGAACAGGTCTGGCGGCGGTCGCGGATCTGCTATGCCGCCGCGCCGAAGCCCTGGCGCCCGGCGTCATCTGTTCCATCCTGACCGTGGATGCCGATGGATTGCTTCATCCCCTGGCGGCGCCCAGCCTGCCGCAATCTTACTCCAGCGCCATCGACCGTTTGCAGATGGGCCCCAAGGCCGGCTCGTGTGGTACGGCGGCCTTCCGGCGCGAGCCGGTCGTCGTCTGCGACATCGACACCGATCCGCTCTGGGAGGATTTCCGCCATCTGACACAGCCACTTGGCTTGCGGGCCTGCTGGTCAAGCCCCATCCTTGACCAGGACGGGCAGCCCGTCGCCACCTTCGCCTTCTACTATCGCACCAGCCGCGCCCCGGACGACATGGAACGCAGCATCGTTCAAACCTGCGTCCATCTCTGCGCCATCGCCATCGAGAACGATCAGGTCCGCGAACGCAACCATCGTCTCGCCTATTTCGACGCGCTGACGGGCCTGCCCAATCGCGGCCATTTCAATGGCCTGCTTGCCACCAGCATCGCCCGCAAGGAGCGCTTTGGCTTGCTGCTGGTGGATATCGACCACCTCAAGGCGGTAAATGACACGGTCGGCCATGGCTTTGGCGACATGCTGATTCGCACCATAGCCGAGCGCATTGCCGGCAGCGATCCGCGGCTCACCGCCTGCCGGCTCGGCGGCGATGAATTCGCCGTCCTGGTTGCCGATTGCCGCGATGCCATGGATCTCGGCAAGGCCGCCACCGCCATGCTCGCGGCCGTACGTGGCCCGATCAAGGCAGGAGACCAGACCCTTGATCCCCATATCACCGTTGGCGGCGCTCTCTTTGGCGATGACGGTGCCGATGGGGCGTCCCTCTGCCAGAATGCCGACTTCGCACTCTATCATGCCAAGGAAATGCGCCGCGGCGGCTATGTCCGTTTCTCGCCCGATCTGCGCACATCCATGCTCGAACGCGTGCGGATGGTGCGCAACCTCGACCAAGCCATGCTCGAAGGGCGTATCCTGCCCTATTACCAGCCCGTCGTCAGGCTGGACACCTCCGAGATCATCGGCGTTGAAGCCCTGGCCCGCATGCGCATGCCCGATGGCCGTATCGCCGAGGCCAGTGAATTCCACGCGGGCCTGTCCGATCCGCGCATAGCCTATCAGATGACCGGACAGATGCTGGACCAGGTCGCCAGGGACGTTCGTGCCTGGCTCGATCTGGGCATGGATTTCCAGCACGTAGGGATCAACGTCACCACCGGTGATTTCCAGCGCGGCGACCTTGAGCAACGCATAGTGGACGCCTTCGCCCGCACCGGCGTGCCGCTCAAGCATGTCGTGCTCGAGGTCAACGAGGCCGTCTATATGAGCGGCATCGACCAGATGGTGCCAAAGGCCGTCGGTGCCTTGCGCCAGCACGGATTGCTGGTGGCGCTCGATGATTTCGGCACCGGCTTTGCCTCGTTGACCCATCTGCTGAGCTTCCCCGTCGACATCATCAAGATCGACCGGTCCTTCGTGAACCGCCTCGGCGATGACCGGGCTGGCGATGTGCTGGTGGGCGCCATCATCGACATCGCCCGCAAGCTCGATATGCGCGTCGTGGCCGAGGGCATCGAGACCCCGGCCCAGGCCGCGCTGCTGGACGCATTCGGATGCACTCTGGGGCAGGGCTACCTGTTTTCCCGGCCGGCTTCCTTTGAAGAGACCACCGGTCTGCTCCGGCTGTTCGCTCAAAAGCGCGACCCCGCCGCTGTGCAGCCGCGCCGCAGCGCTTAGCGCCATTGCCATCGGCCGGTGATTGGCGCAATCTCGGTTGCACAAGGCTCCGCCCGATCGGCTTGCGATGACAGGACGGTGACAGGGACGCCTTCTATGGTGTCCATCACGAACGCCAAGAACGTTCCGAATGTTACATGGGAGGACTTATGAACAAGCTGTTTCTGGCCGCGGCAATCACTGGCGCAATGGCCATCCCCGCTTTTGCGGCAGACTACACCATCATGGCTCCGGCCGCTCCCGGCGGTGGCTGGGACCAGACCGCTCGTGCCATGCAGAATGCGCTTCAGACCGAAGGCATCTCGGGCAATGTGCAGGTCACCAACGTACCCGGCGCCGGCGGCACTATTGGCCTCGCCCAGTTCGTCAATCAGTCGACCGGCAACCCGAACGCCTTGATCGTCGGTGGCTACGTCATGGTTGGCGCCATCCTGACCAATGGCTCGCCTGTCTCGCTCGCCAACGTCACCCCGATTGCCCGCCTCACCGGCGAGTCGGACGTGATCGTGGTTCCGGCCAATTCCGAACTGCAGACCGTTGACGATCTGGTCGCCATGCTCAAGGCCGATCCGGGTTCGGTCTCCTGGGCCGGTGGCTCGGCTGGTGGCGTCGACCACATCGCGGCAGGGCTCTTTGCCAAGACCGTCGGTGTCGATCCGACCACCGTCAACTACATCGCCTATTCCGGTGGCGGCGAAGCCCTTGCGGCCGTGCTCGGCGGCCAGGTGACCGTTGGCATCTCCGGCCTCGGCGAGTTCGACGCCCAGATCCAGTCCGGTGACCTGCGCGCCCTGGCGTCCACCGGCGCAGAGCGTCTCGAAGGCTCCGAAATTCCGACCCTGTCGGAAAGCGGCGTTGATCTGGTTGTCGAAAACTGGCGCATGGTTGCAGCGGCTCCCGACCTCACTGATGAGCAGAAGGCCACCATCAATGCCGATATCGAAAAGCTGGTGACCTCGGCCACCTGGCAGCAGGTGCTGGAAACCAATGGCTGGGTCGATACCTACCTCGCCGGCGAAGCCTTCGAAACCCAGCTCGCCAGCGACATCGCGGCCACCGAGACCATCCTGAAAGACATTGGCCTCGTGCAATGAGCCTCGGCGAACCCAATCTCTCGCGCCGCCCCGATGGGGCGGCGTTTGTCATAGCGCTGGTGCTGGCGGCCATTGCGGCCGTCATCATCTGGCAGACTTCGCTCATGCGCGTACCGCCCATTCAGGCCAAGGTCGGCCCCACGGTCTTCCCTTATGTCATCGCCGTCGGCTTGATCGTCCTGTCCATCGGCACGGCTTTTTCGGCATTCCGCGGCAGCTTTCCGGCCCGTGAAAAAATCAATTACCGCCCCGTGCTATGGGTCGTCGGCGGGCTGTTGGCCCAGATGCTGCTGATCGGCTGGGCCGGTTTTTCCATCGGCAGCGCCGTGCTCTTCGCCTTCGTGGCCAAGGGCTTTGGTCGTGGACCCCTCTGGATGACCCTGCCCATCGGGTTCGTTCTGGCCTTCGTCATCTGGTTCATCTTCTCGCGTGGGCTGCAGCTCTCCCTGCCGGCCGGTCCACTCGAACGCCTCATCCCCTGATCGAAAGACGTTTGTAATGGATACCTTCGGTCTTTTGGCAGACGGCCTTCTAGCTGCTATCCAGGTGCAAAACCTGCTTTATGCGCTGTTGGGCGTCACCTTGGGTACAGCCGTGGGCGTGCTGCCCGGCATCGGCCCCGCGCTCACCGTCGCGCTGCTGCTTCCCGTGACCTATCGGCTCGATCCGACCGGCTCGCTCATCATGTTCGCCGGCATCTACTATGGCGGCATGTATGGCGGATCCACCACCTCCATCCTGCTCAACACACCCGGCGAAAGCGCATCCATCGTAACCGCCCTCGAGGGCAACAAGATGGCCCGCAAGGGCAGGGGCGGTCCGGCGCTGGCCACCGCCGCCATCGGCTCCTTCATTGCCGGTCTTATCGCCACATTCGCCTTGGCGTTTGTCGCCCCCTGGGTGGTCAAGGCGGCCCTGGCCTTTGGACCCGCCGATTATTTCGCGCTGATGGTGCTGGC
The DNA here is from genome assembly GCF_003056355.1 of Devosia naphthalenivorans. Taxonomy (GTDB): domain Bacteria; phylum Pseudomonadota; class Alphaproteobacteria; order Rhizobiales; family Devosiaceae; genus Devosia; species Devosia naphthalenivorans. The sequence continues at coordinate 65,442 of NZ_PYVW01000016.1, read as the reverse complement.
CTTTGTAACGGTTTCCGCCGCGTTCGGCGACAGTGCCCTGCGCGGCATCACGGCGCTCTTTATTGGCCTTGGCCTTGGTATCATCGGCATCGACCTGCAAACCGGTCAGGCGCGCCTATCCTTCGGTATTCCCGACCTGCTCGATGGAATTGAAGTTACCACGCTCGCCGTCGCCCTGTTCGCCATCGGCGAAACGCTCGCCATCGCCTCGTCCACAAGCTCGCTCAAGGAAGAAGTGCTGGCGGTCAAGGGCTCCGTCTGGATGACGGCTCAGGATTGGAAACGTTCCTGGCCGGCTTGGCTGCGCGGCACCTTTATCGGTTTCCCCATCGGCGCCATGCCGGCCGGCGGCGCCGAAATCGGCACGTTCTTTTCCTATGCCGCAGAGCGCAAGCTCTCCAAGCATCCTGAAGAATTCGGCGAAGGCGCCATCGAAGGCGTTGCCGGCCCCGAGGCTGCCAACAATGCGTCGGCCGCTGGCACGCTGGTGCCGCTCCTGACGCTGGGTCTTCCCACTTCGGCGACCGCCGCCATCATGCTTGCGGGCTTCCAGCAATTCGGCCTGCAGCCCGGCCCGCTCCTGTTCACCAACAACGCGCCGCTGGTCTGGTCGCTTGTTGCCAGCCTGCTCGTCGCCAATCTGATGCTGCTGGTTCTCAACCTGCCGCTGATCGGGCTATGGGTGAAACTGCTAACCATCCCAAAACCCTGGCTCTATGCCGGCATCCTGACCTTCGCGACCCTGGGCACGCTCGGTGCCAATGGCGCCATGTCGGGTCGGCTGGGTCCCATCCCGTTCTCGTTCGAACTGCTGATCCTGCTCGCCTTCGGCATCCTGGGCTTCATCCTGCGCCGCTTCGGCTACCCCATTGCGCCGGTCGTCATCGGACTGATCCTCGGGCCCCTGTCCGAACAGCAACTTCGCCGCGCCCTCGCCATCAGCCAGGGTGACCCCCTGGTGCTGGTGAGCTCCCCCATCGCCATCACCCTCTACATCATCGCCGCCATAGCCCTCCTCGTCCCCCTCTACTTCCGCCTCCGCGGCAAAGGCGCACTCCTCCAGCAGATGGCCAGCGACGAAGACTGATAGGCGCGGGGTTGGACTCACTCTCAAGGCGAGTCCACCCACCACTCGTCACCCTCGGGCTCGACCCGAGGGCTACTCTCCCCGCGCCATAAGCGACGAGGCCCGGGCGGCGCTTCGGCACGTCCGCTGATCTCAGGGCGACTTCCACAACACCAGCAGCACGATCAGCAGTCCCGTCACCAGCAACAGCAACAATCCGCCGACGCCGTTGGTAATCTGCCGCAGCACACCCGTTCGCGCTTCATCTGCAGCGAGGACATCCTGCAATCGCCCGTCATGTTCGCCTTCAAAGGTCTCTTGCGTCATCTGCCGTCCCCCTTGTTCCAACTGACTTCGCGTGAGATCCATTGTGCGCCTGGGTTTGGTAAAGAAACCCTTCCAAATCGCCTGTTCCGGCCATTAAGGTTGCTGCCGGGCAAACCGGCAGTGTTACTCAAAGGTTGACGCCACCATTTCATCAAGTTTACCAGCCATCACAGCACCGCGGTCGAATCCGGGCGCTCCTTCTGCTTTAATGGCTCCATGATGAATCAGTCGCCCGTCGAAACTGCGCTCAATCGCGCCCTGATCCGTTGGTCGCTCACCAAGGCAAGTCCTCTTGCCGAAACCCCCACGAGCTGGATCTTCCGGGTCGAGCAGAATGGTCGCAACCACGCAGTTCTGAAAATCCTCAAGCCCGGCAAGGGCGATCATGAGCAGCGTGGCGGCGAGCTGATGAACTGGTATGGCGGGGAGGGGGCTGCCACGGTCTTCGACCGCCACGGCGGCACGCTCTTCATGGAATGGCTCGATGGCATTCCGCTCGGCGACGCAGTCCGGCAGGGTCGGGACGACGAGGCCACCATCGCCCTGGCGACCGTGGTCAACCTCCTGCACCGTCCACGCACCGACCCGCCACAGGACCTGTTGCCCCTGCGCGACCATTTCGCGCCGCTGTTCTCCACCAATATTCGCAATTGGCCCTATACGGCCCGTGACCTTTTCGCCCGCGCCGCCGGGGTAGCGTTGACCTTGTTCGATCGCCCCAGCGCCCAAGTGCCCCTGCACGGCGATCTGCACCACGACAACATCATTTCCAGCCCCCGCGGCTGGCTCGCCATTGATCCCAAGGCCCTCCTTGGCGACCCCGTCTATGAGGTCGCCAACGCGATCAACAATCCGGTGGGTGCGGACGAGCTGGTCAAGGACCCGCGCCGCATCGCCGCCATGTCCGAGCTCCTTTCGCAACGCCTGGGCTTCCCCCGCAAGCGCATGCTGGGCTGGGCCGCTGCTCATGCGGCCCTATCGGCCTGCTGGTCGCTCGAAGACGAACAACCCATCGCCGCCCAGCTTGCCATGCTGCCGCTGCTCCTGACCGCCTACGACCAGGCCTGAAACCGGACCATCCATGCCCAATTTGACCCGCCGCAGCGTCCTGGTCCTGGCCTCCGCCGCTGCCCTCTCGGCCTGCGCCAGCACCGTTCCCATCCTGCCCAAAACCGCCAGCACCCCGGAAACGCTGACCGACGCGGAAATCCTCTCGGCCATCAACGCCGTCCGCGCTGCCAACGGCTCGCCGCCCTGGACCTATAATGCCGCCCTTGAAAGCGCCGCCCGCTCGCAAGCCCGCCTCATGGCGCAGCAGAACACCATGAGCCACGATCTCGGCGTCACCCTGCGCCAGCGCGTCGCTGCGGCCGGCTATCTCGGCGCCGTCGGCGAAAACGTCGCCAAGGGCTACCCAGACCTCGGCAGCACCATTGGCGGCTGGATGAATTCCTCCGGCCATCGCTCCACCCTGCTGAGCAAGAAATTCACCGAATTCGGCCTCGCCGCCGTCCGCGCCCCTAGCGGAAAACTCTACTGGGCCATGATCGCCGGCGGCAGCTTCGACGCCTGGCGCGTGTACGGATAGCGCCTTCGGCCTAAACCGTCAGCGTCCGCCGCACCGCATCGTTCCAACCCCTGACCTTCCGCGTCCGCTCCGCCGCATCCATCTGCGGCTCGAACTGCCGCTCCAGCGCCCAGCCTTCGGCAAACTCATCCATCCCCGGCCACACGCCAGCCTTTGAGCCCGCCAGCCACGCCGCCCCCAGCGCTGTCGTTTCCAAAATCACCGGCCGATCCACCGGCGCATCGAGCACGTCCGCCAGAAACTGCATTGTCCAATCCGACGCCACCATACCGCCATCGACCCGCAGGACGGTGTCGCCGCCGCCCTTCCAGTCCTTGCGCATGGCATCCAGCAAGTCCAGCGTCTGGTAGCACACGGCCTCCAACGCTGCCCGGGCGATCTCCGCCGGCCCCGAGTTCCGCGTCAGCCCATAGATGGCACCGCGCGCATCGGCATCCCACCACGGCGCACCAAGCCCCACAAAGGCCGGCACCATATAAACATTCTGGCTGGGGTCCGCCGTCCGTGCCAACGGCCCGGTCTCGCTGGCATGCTTGACCAGCTTCAGCCCATCGCGAATCCACTGCACCGCAGCCCCGGCGATAAAAATCGAGCCCTCCAGCGCATAACAGGTCTTCCCGTCCAGCCGATAGGCAATGGTCGTCAGCAGCCGGTTCCGGCTGCGCACGATGTCGGCGCCGGTGTTGAGCAGTGCAAAGCAGCCCGTGCCATAGGTTGATTTCAGCATGCCCGGCCGGAAGCAGGCCTGCCCGATAGTGGCCGCATGCTGGTCCCCCGCCACGCCCAGGATCGGGATTTCAGCGCCAAACAGCGCTTCATCCGTCATCCCGAAATCATCAGCGCAATCCTTAACCTCGGGCAGCAACGCCGCCGGCACGTCCAGCAGCGCCAGCAGTCCATCGTCCCACGCATTCCTGCCGATATCGAACAGCAGCGTCCGCCCGGCATTGGTCGCATCGGTCACATGGCTCTTGCCACCGGTCAGCCGCCAGATTAGGAAGCTGTCCACCGTCCCGAATGCCAGCTCGCCCGCCTCGGCCCGGCTCCGCGCTCCCTCGACATTGTCGAGCAGCCACTTCACCTTCGTACCGGCAAAGTACGGGTCGAGCAGCAACCCGGTCTTCTCGGTCACCTCCGCCTCATGCCCCGCCTGCCGCAGCTCGGCGCAATAAGCCGCCGTGCGCCGGTCCTGCCAGACAATGGCGTTGTAGATCGGCTTGCCGGTCTGCCGGTCCCAGATCAGCGTCGTCTCGCGCTGATTGGTGATGCCGATTGCAGCGATATCCGCCGCTGTTATCCCGGCGTCTTCGATGGCCGTCTTGACCGACCAGACCACGCTCTCCCAGATTTCCTCCGGGTCATGCTCGACCCAGCCATCCTCGGGAAAGTGCTGGGTGAATTCCTTCTGCCCGACACCGGCTATTTTGCGATTCCTGTCGAACACGATCGCCCGGCTGGAAGTCGTCCCCTGGTCGATCGCCAGAATAAAATCGCTCATATAGCCGTCCCCTGCGTGTTCTGCCCTAGATAGCCTTCCAGCGCCGCCACGTCATCAGCGCCGACCCGCAAGCCCAGCTTGGTACGCCGCCACAGCACATCCTCCGCCGTCCGCGCCCATTCCTCGGACATCAGGTAATCCACCTCTGCCTGATAAAGGTCGGCGCCAAAATGCTGGCCCAGATCCTCGAGCGTCTTGCGATCCCCCAGCAGCACCCGTGCCTTGGTCCCATAAAGCCGCATCAGCCGCCGCGTCAGGGTGGCAGGCAGCCCGGGATAATCCTTGTGCAGCCGCCGTGCTTCGGCGTCGAATGCCAACGGCTCGAAATCGCCGCCCGGCAGCTTGCTGACCTTGGTCCATGCCGGACCCTTCTTGCCCAGCACGCCTTCGATCTTTTCCAGCACCGACTCTGCCAGCCGCCGCGACGTCGTCAGCTTGCCGCCAAACACATGCACGGCCGCTCCGCTCGCCGCATCGCCATCCACCTTGAGCACGTAATCGCGCGTAGCTTCCTGCGCCGCACTCGCCCCATCGTCGAACAGCGGCCGCACGCCGGAATATGACCAGCGGATATCTCCCCTTGTCACCGGCGTGGCAAAATACTCGCTGGCGGCCGAAAGCAGATAGTCGGTTTCGCCGTCGGAGATCTGGACGTTCTTCGGATCACCTTGGAAATCCTGGTCGGTGGTTCCGATCAGGGTGAAATCGGTTTCATAGGGAATGGCGAAAATGATGCGCCCATCGGCATTCTGGAAAATATAGCAGCGGTCATGGTCGAACAGCCGCCGCACCACCAGATGGCTGCCCTTGACCAGCCGCACATTGCGCGCGCCCTTGTGCCCCATCGCCCCGGTAATCACCTGGTCAACCCAGGGCCCAGCCGCATTGACCACCAGCTTGGCGCGAACGGTCTGCCGCCCGCCTTCACCATCAAGCTCGATCAGCCAGCTTCCAGCGTCCCGCCGCACGCTGGTGACTTTCGTGCGCACATGGATCGTCGCGCCCTTGTCCGCCGCATCGCGCGCGTTCAGCACCACGAAACGCGAATCTTCCACCCAGCAATCGGAATATTCAAACCCCAGCCGATATCCCGGTTTCAGCGGCTTGCCCGTCACGTCCCGCGTCAGGTTCAGCGTTTTGGTGGGCGGCAACAGCCGGCGGCCGCCCATATAGTCATACATGGCCAGCCCCGCGCGCAGCACGAATGCGGGCCGCAGCCCCTTGTGATGCGGCAACACGAAGCGTAGCGGCCAGATGATGTGGGGCGCTGCGGCCCACAGTACCTCGCGCTCCGCCAGCGCCTCATGCACCAGCCGGAACTCATAATGCTCGAGATAGCGCAAACCACCATGCACCAGCTTTGTCGCCGCCGACGAAGTGCCCGAGGCCAGATCGTTCATTTCGGCCAGCGCCACGCTGAAACCGCGTCCCACCGCGTCGCGCGCAACGCTTGCCCCATTGATGCCCCCACCGATTACGAAGACGTCGACACTGTCGCTGCTGGCCATGCAGAACTCCTTTATCAGTTTCGTTTCTAGGCGAGTGGCTTTCGTTTGGGAAGATTTTAGTTTCGCTTTTGCGGCCTGCTCTGCGCAATCTCTTTCTTCCATACAAGATTGCCATTGACCCGGCACGGCAGCCCCGATAGGGCAGGGCGCATTCCTTCAAGGCCACGGAATTCCGGCCATGCTCGCCATCATCACGGTCATCGCGCCTATCTTTGCGCTGATGGCATTCGGCTACGGCGCCGTCCGCTTCCGCCTCTTCCCGGCCGAGGGCATCAAGAGCCTCATCGCCTTCGTCAACAACTTTGCCACCCCCTGCCTGCTGTTCCATTCGCTGCTGACCAGCGATTTGCGCTCGGCTTTCAACCTCGCGATCATCGGGCCGTTCTACATCGGTGCGCTGATCTGCTTCGTGCTGGGCATCGTCGTCGCCATCAGGTTCTTCGGCAACACGCCGGGCGTCGGCGTTTCGGTGGGCTTCTCCGGCACCTTCACCAATACGGTGCTGGTTGGCCTGCCGATCATGACCCGTGCTTATGGCCCGGAATCGCTGCCTGTCACCCTCTCGATCATCGGCCTGCATGGCGCCATCCTGCTGACCATCGGCATGATCACCATGGAACTGGTGCGCCGCGACGGCCAACCCCTGGGCAAGACGCTGTTTGTGGCCGCCCGCCGCGTACTCTCCAATCCGCTGATCTGGGGCATTATCGCCGGCATGATCGGCTACTTCTCCGGCCTGCAACTGATCGAGCCGGCCGAAGCCTTTTTCGTGATGATGAGTTCGGCCGTGATCCCCGCGGCCCTGTTTGGCATTGGCGGCGCGCTCAACGAATACAAGCTCTCCGACAATTGGCGGCAGGCGCTCGTCGCCTCCTTCATCAAGCTCATCGTCCACCCGGCGCTGGCCTATGTGATGATGATCTGGATCCTGCATGTCCCCATGGAGATAGCCCGCTACGGCATCCTGCTGTCGGCCATGCCGGCAGGCGTCAACGTCTATATCTTTGCGACCTACTACAACCGCGCCGCCAGCGTTGCCGCCAACACCATCCTGATCGCCACCGTCGCTTCTGCGGTCACCATCTCGGCCTGGCTGTTGATCCTGACCCCCTGAGAGACGGCGCCCCTAGCGAACGGAAAAAAGCCGCAACGGCATGTCGAAGTGCCCGTCGCCCGTTCGTTGTTGAGGCAGACTGTACCCTCTCGGAGATGATCCATGTCCTATATTGAAGGTTTTGTGCTCGCCGTTCCCGCCGCCAACAAAGACATATATCGTGAACACGCCAGCCAGGGCGCGGGCATGTTCAAGCGCCTGGGAGCCACCCGCCTGGTCGAGACCTGGGCCGATGACGTTCCCCACGGCAAGCAGACCGATTTCTATCGAGCCACCAAGCTCGAAGAAGGCGAAGTGCCCCTCTTTTCCTGGATCGAATATCCCGATCGCGCCACGCGTCTCGATGCGGGCCAGAAGATGATGAGCGACCCGGAAATGGCCGACATGAGCGAAATGCCATTCGATGGCAAGCGCATGATCTATGGCGGCTTCGAAGCGCTGGTCGACACCGGCGCCAAGGGCAAGCCCGGCTATGTGGAAGGCATGGTGTCGCCCGTTCCGATCGCCAACAAGGAGGCCTATCGCGCTGCCGCCGAGCAACAGGCGCCCCTGCTGATCGAACATGGCGCCCTGCGTGTTGTAGACAGCTGGGGCGATGACGTGCCCCCCGGTAAGACGACCGACTACCAGCGCGCCGTCGCCAGCAAAGATGATGAAACCATCGGCTTTTCCTTCATCGAATGGCCGTCCAAGGCAGTCCGCGATAAAGCCTGGGAGGTCCTCATGAAGGACCCCCGCATGGCGCCCAATTTCGATCTCTATGATTCCCGGCGCTCGATCTATGGCGGTTTCACGCCCCTGGTCGATCTCTAGCAGAGAAATCTCAGTCGGCTCCCTTCCCCTCGCGGGGAGGGATCAAGGGTGGGGGGTGGATCGCCCCCAATCCTCCTACGGTAGGGCTTGCGATGTTCGGCTACCCCACTAAACTGGCCGAAAAGAGAGAATCCAATGCCCATCGAAATCCTGCAGACCAGCAAGCTCCACGCAAGCTGCGAGGCCGCCCTGGCCGAGCGCTACACTGTCCACAAGCTCCATGAACAGGCGGACCCCGAAGCCTGGCTGCGCGACAACGGCGCGCGCATTCGCGCCCATGCCGGTTCCGGCGTGAAGGCCGATCTGATGGAAAAGCTACCCAATCTCGAAATCATCGCCAGCTTCGGCGTGGGCTACGACAATATCGACACCAAGGCCGCCAAGGCCCGCAACATCCGCGTCACCAATACGCCCAACGTGCTCAATGACGCCGTGGCCGAACTCACCATCGGCCTGATGATCGCGCTGGCCCGCCGCATTCCGCAGGGCGACCAGTACGTCCGCCAGGGCAAATGGGCGGGCGGCAATATGGGCCTCTTCTCCGAACTCACCGGCAAGACCGTCGGCATCCTCGGCCTTGGCCGCATCGGCAAGGAGATCGCCATCCGCGCCCAGGCCATGAAGATGCGCGTGGTTTACCACGGACGCCATCGGCAGACCGCCGAGCCGCATGTCTACTACGACAATCTCACCGAAATGGCGCGCGACAGCGACTGGCTCGTCATCATCGCACCGGGCGGCAAGGGTACGGATGCCATCGTCAACCGCGAAGTGCTCGAGGCGCTGGGTCCCAAGGGCATGCTGGTCAACGTCGCTCGCGGCACGCTGATCGACGAACCCGCCATGCTCGAACTCCTGCAAAACGGCGGCCTCGGCGGCGCTGCGCTCGATGTGTTCGTCGACGAGCCCAAGGTGCCGCAAGCCTTCTTCGCCCTCGACAATGTCGTCCTGTCTCCCCACCAGGGCAGCGCCACCTACCAGACCCGCGACGCCATGGGCGCACTCCTCGTCGCCAACCTCGAAGCCCACTTCGCCGGCGAACCGCTGATCAGCGCTGTGGTGTAAACCTACGCCCGCCCGCCAGCGCCGGATCAATCCGGGCTGGCGGATAATGCCGGTGCGAGGCTTACTCCAGATTCTCCTGCACCATCGTGCCCGCCGCGTGGATGCACACGATTTCGAGCCGCCCCGGCCCCAGATTGGTGAATTTGTGCGGCACGCCTCCAGGCACCACGGCGATATCGTTCGGCCCTACCTCAAACGCCTCTTCGCCCGCCACAATACGCGCCCGGCCCGATTTGACGATCCACGTCTCTGGATAGGGATGCACATGCAGGGCGGGGCCCTGTCCGGGCTCATTATCCACCGAGAAGAATGAAATTCCCGTGCCGAATTTGTCGCCCTCGAACCGGATCGTCCGGCTTGCACTCGGCGCCCGCTCCACAGCCCGCAATACATGTACCATAACGTCTTCCTCAGCTTGTTCTGCCCTGACGACGAGCCGCCCTCCGACATTTCGACACGCCGGAAACGCCATCTTCCTGCCTTGCTCGCACAGCTTACCTGCACCCGCGGCGATTCCCTTCCGGCCCTCATCCCGGTAACGTCGCCGCCGACAAGCACGCGAAGCAGGAGACGAGCATGACCGAGTGGTGGCGTGGCGGAGTGATCTATCAGGTCTACCCCCGATCGTTTCAGGACAGCAACGGCGATGGCGTGGGCGATCTGCCGGGCATCATCCGCCGCCTCGATCATATCCAGAGCCTGGGCGTCGACTGCATCTGGCTCTCGCCCATTACCCGCTCGCCCCAGGCCGACATGGGCTACGACGTCTCGGACTATCAGGACGTAGACCCGCTCTTCGGCTCGCTGCACGATTTCGATTCGCTCCTTGAGCAGGCCCATGCCCGTGGCCTCAAGGTCATCATGGACCAGGTGGTCAGCCACACCTCGGACCTGCACCCCTGGTTCCAGGAATCCCGCCTCAACCGCACCAACGCCAGGGCCGACTGGTATATCTGGGCCGATCCGCTGTCCGATGGTTCCCCGCCCAACAATTGGCCCGCCGTGTTCGGCGGCCGCGCCTGGGAATGGAACCCCACGCGCGGGCAGTACTACATGCACAATTTCCTGACCTCACAGCCAGACCTCAACTTCCACAACGAGGCCGTGCAGCAGGCCGTCCTCGATGTCATGCGCTTCTGGCTGGAGCGCGGTATCGACGGCTTCCGCCTCGACACCGTGAACTACTACTTCCACGACAAGCAGCTTCGCTCCAATCCGCCCAACAAGCTGCCGGAGCACCTGGCCTACGCGGTCAATCCCTATGACATGCAGGAGCATAAATACTCCAAGTCGCAGCCGGAAAACGTCGCGTTCCTCCGCCGCGTCCGCAGCCTGCTCAACGAATACCCCGGCGCCACCTCGGTCGGCGAAGTGGGCGACAGCCATCGCTCGGTGGAATTGATGGCCGAATACACCTCCGGCGGCGACACGCTCCACATGTGCTACGGCTTCGATTTCCTCGGCCCCGAATTCGACCCCGAGCACTTCCGCTCGCGTATCGAGAAATTCTTCCGGACCGGCCCCGACGGCTGGCCCTGCTGGAGCTTCTCCAACCACGACGTGCCGCGCCATCTGACCCGCTGGGCACCGTTCAGCCAGCAATCCCAAGCACTTGCCCGCCAGGCCGCAGCTTTGGTCCTGAGCCTTAAAGGCTCCGTCTGCCTCTATCAGGGCGAGGAGCTTGGCCTGCCCGAAACCGACCTGTTGTTCGAAGAACTGACCGACCCGCGCGGCATTCGCTTCTGGCCCGAAGACAAGGGCCGCGACGGCTGCCGCACGCCCATGCCCTGGGAGCACGGCGAAGCGCCCAACGGCTTCACCACCGGCACGCCCTGGCTGCCCGTCAAGCCTTCCCATTCCATGCTGAACGTCGCCGACCAGAACGCTGACCCGGCGTCGACCTTGGCCTTCTATCGCCGCATTCTGCAATGGCGCAAAGCCCACCCGGTACTCGCCACCGGCGAAATCGCCTTCATCGATACCGACGAACCGATCCTCGCCTACCAGCGCTCCAACGGCGACACCGCCATGCTGTGCGTCTTCAACCTGTCCGCCGAAGCCCCCGAACTCACCGCGATCGGACTGGACGGCGCCGAACTCGACCCCATATCCACCGGCGCCACGCTATCCGCCAACACGCTCGCACTGCAGCCCAACGGCTACGCCTTCGTTAGCCTGCCGGTAGGAACGAACGTGGCTGTCCCGAAATAGCCCCAGACCTCGCCCCTCATTCGATCTGTCCCCTCGCCCCTCAGGGGAGAGGGCTAGCGTGAGGGGTGCACAGCTCAGTAGAACATCCCAACCCGCAGCAAACCTACTCCCCGGCCTTCACCGCCACCTCTCGCCGCCGGATCACCACCACCACCAGCGGAATCGCAAAACTCAGCATCAGCAACCGGATCACATGATGCGCCGCGATAAACGCCGTGTCATAGCCCAGCGCGATCCCCAGCGCGCCCATGCCCTCCAGCGCCCCCGGCGATAGTCCCAGCCACAACTGCCCATAAGGCATATCGACAACGAGGCTCACCAGCCACGCCACCACCGACACAATCCCCACCGTCATGCCGGTAGCGATGACGCCGCCCCAGGCTGCGGTCACGAATTCCTTGCGCGTGATCCCCGCAAAGCGCGACCCGATCAATGCCCCCGTCAATATGAAACTGACTATCACCAGCGGCCCCGGCAGGCTTCCGGTATAAAGCCCGCCCAGTTTGGCAGCCGTTGCCGCCGCCATCGACCCCAGCACCAGCCCCGCCGGGATCTTGAGCCAGATGAACACCAGCCCCATCGCCACGCAGCCTGCCGCAATCGCCAGCAACTCCCATGCGCTCAGATATGAACTCGGCGCTGGCGGCGCGAAATGATCGATCGGCAGAAACACCGCCCCGATCGGCACCACGATCGTCAGCATCAGGATACGGATCACCTGGATGATTACGATCTGCCGGGCATCCCCCACTCCCGTCGAGGCAATACTCAAGACAAACGACAAATGCCCCGGAAACGAGCTGAGGTACGCCGTGCCGGGGTCGAGCTTGAAAAATTTGGTCAGCATCCAGCCCGTCAGCGCGATGATCACCATCAACTCGATCGCCAGCCCCGCCAGGCTGATCGGCCAACTGGCCAACAGCGTCAAACTGTCCGGCGCCACGCTCGCACCCATCGACATGCCGATCAGCACAAACGTTGCATCCCGCACCCGCCCCGGCAGCGCCACCGGCACCCCCATCATCGCCGCCACCGTGACCGCCAGCGCCCCACCCATCAACCACCCGGCAGGCAGGTTCAGGAGGGTCGCTACAGCTCCGCCAATAGCTGCGAGCAATATGGTGAGGGCGACTGGGAGGAAGCTTTGCACTTTGAGCCTGATGCTCGAACTCATGGATGCCTGCCACGACCTCGCCCTTCGACAGGCTCAGGGTGAGGTCTACTGATATTTGCTGCATGAGTAGGCCTCATGGTGAGCCTGTCGAACCACGAGGTCGTGGCACTATCCAACCGGAAGCGCCCGTTCCGCCAACCGAACCCAATAACTCGTCCCCACCGGGATAACGGCGTCATTGAAATCATATCCCTCGGTATGCAACTCGCCCCCCGGGCCATTGCCCAGGAAAATATACGCACCCGGGCGAGCCTCCAGCATGAACGAGAAATCCTCCCCGCCCATCGATGGCGCCGTATCGGCATCCACCCGCTCGGCCCCAACCACATCCTCGGCAACTTCAGCCGCAAACGCCGTCTGCTCCGGCGTATTCACCGTCACCGGATAACCCCGCGCATAGCGCACACTGGCCGTTGCCCCAAAGCTCTGGGCGAACTGCGGCACGAACTGGTTGAGGCGTTCCTCGATCTGGTCCTGCACACCAAGATCAAGCGTCCGCACGGTCCCGGTGATCTTGGCCGTCTGCGAAATCACATTGTCCGCTTCACCCGCCTCCACCATCGTAACCGACAGCACGGCACTCTGCAGCGGGTCGACATTGCGCGAAACGATCGACTGCATGGCGGTAATCATGTTGGCCGCCACGATGACCGGATCGATCGTGGAATGCGGGCGCGCCGCATGCCCCCCTTGCCCGGTGATGTCGATATAAAAGCGGTCCGTTGCCGCCATGATGCCGCCCACGCGAATGCCGAAATGCCCCTCCGGCATGCCGGGCCAATTGTGCATCCCGTAAAACTCGTCGATGGCGAACCGCTCCACCAGCCCGTCCTCCAGCATCGCCTTGCCGCCCGCGCCGCCTTCTTCGGCCGGCTGGAAAATCAGTGCTATTCGTCCATCGAAATTGCGCGTCTCGGCGAGATATTTGGCCGCGCCCAGCAGCATCGCGGTATGCCCGTCATGCCCGCATGCATGCATCTTGCCCGGCACCGTCGAGGCATAGGGCTTGCCCGTCCGCTCGGTCATCGGCAGCGCATCCATGTCCGCCCGCAGCGCAATCGTCCGCCCACTCGTATTCTGACGTCCATTGATGATGCCGACGACGCCCGTCCGCCCGATTCCGGTCACTACCTCGTCGCAACCAAATGCCGTCAGCTTTTCCGCCACGATTCCCGCCGTCCGCACCACCTCGTAGAGGATTTCCGGATGAGCATGAAAATCCTGCCGCCACGCGGCAATCTCGTCGGCAAATTCGGCAATGCGGTTGATAACAGGCATAAAAAATCCAGAGATAGTCGCTTCTGGGTCAGTGTCGCTGTCCCAATCGATGCCGTCAACACTAGCATGCTTTTCCGAGCGAGGTCCCTCACTCTTCCTTCACCTCGCCCCTCAGGGGAGAGGTCGGCGCGCAGCGCCGGGTGAGGGGTGCGATGCTTCGGCATACCGCGATTTCTCAGCATGGCACCACCAACCCCCAGGCACCCTTTTCCAACAAACCTCCCCCGCCTAGCCCATTATTCCCCACCCACGCCTTGCCCCTCCACCCCGATTTTGTCATGACACCGCCAACTCGCCGGAGCCGCACATGAAAATCCTGGTCGCCATCAAGCGCGTCGTTGATCACAATGTCCGCATTCGCGTTCGCCCCGACGGTTCGGGCGTTGAAACGCAGGGCGTGCGCATCTCCATGAACCCTTTCTGCAAGCACGCGGTGGAAGCTGCCGTGCAACTGGGCGAAGCCGGCCACGGCGACGAAATCGTGGTCGTCTCCATTGGCCCCAAAGCAGCCACCGACGTGATCCTGACCGCCCTTGCCATGGGCGCCCATCGTGGCATCCTGATCGAAACGGACACTGACCTCGAAACCCTCGCCATCGCCAAGCTGCTGGCCAAGGTCGTGGCCGAGGAAAGCCCGGACATCGTCCTGCTCGGCAAGCAGGCCGTCGATGATGACAGCAACCATGTCGGCCAGATGCTGGCGGCGCTGACCAACCGTCCCCAGGCCACCTTCGCCTCCGAAATCAAAGTCGTCGGGCAGCAGCTCGAAGTCACCCGCGAAATCGACAGCGGCCGCGAGACCATCGCCATTCCCTTGCCCGCCATTGTCACCGCCGATCTGCGCCTCAACACCCCGCGCAACGCCGCGCTCCCGATGGTGATGAAGGCTCGCTCCAAGCCCCTCGCCATCCGCCCCGTCGCCGAATTCGGCGTCGATCTCACCCCGCGCCTGACCGTCGAGAAAATATCCCCGCCACCAGAACGTGTGGCAGGTAAGACCGTCGGCTCCGTCCCTGAACTCGCCGCCTACATTGCTGGCGAAGTCTCGCAGATGGAGGCCCTGTGATGAGCGTCCTCATTATCGCCGACCATGATCTGGGCAAGCTCTCGCCCGCCACCGCCCGAATCGTCCATGCGGTCGCCGAACTCGGCCCCATCGACGTGCTGGTCGTCGGCGAAAACGCCCAGAACGTCGCAAGCGATGCCGCCCAGCTGGCCGGCGTGCAAAAGGTTCTGGTTGCGGAGACCGCCAGCACAACCGACACCGACCTCGCGATTATCGAAACACTGGCTCAAAGCTATCGCTATGTCGTCCAGAGCGCAGGAAGCGTCGGGCGAGATCGCATGCCCGCCCTCGCGGCCCGACTCGATCTGATGCCCGTCACCGACATTATCGAAATCCTCGGCCCCAACCGCTTCGTGCGGCCCATCTATGCCGGCAACGCGCTCCAGACAATCACCGACAATCAGCCCAGGCACATCCTTACCGTGCGGGCTTCCGCCTTCCGCGCCGCCGCCACGGGCAACGCTGCGACCATCGAGACGGTCGAAAGCCCCACGGCCTCAGTCGCCCGGTTGATCGCTACGCACCGAACCGAAAGCGACACGCCCGATCTTTCCACCGCGCAGATCGTCGTGGGCGGCGGAATCGCGCTGGGTTCCGCCGAAAACTTCCAGCTCATCGAACGTCTCGCCAAAAAGCTCAACGCCGCCATCGGCGCCACCCGCGCCGCGGTCGACGCCGGCTACGCGCCCAATGACTGGCAAGTCGGCCAAACCGGCAAGATCATCGCCCCGGATCTTTATATCGCCATCGGCATTTCCGGAGCCCTGCAACACCTTGCCGGCATCCAGGGCGCCAAGAAGATCGTCGCCATCAACTCCGATCCCGAAGCCCCTCTGGTCAAGCTCGCCGACGCAGCCCTGATCGGCGACCTGTTCGAGATCATCCCCCAACTGATCGACGAACTCGACAAAGCCGGGGTGAGATGAGGCCTCATGGTGAGCCTGTCGAACCACGAGGGCGGGCACTCTGGCGCGCGCCCTCCCACCAGCTCAGGATGAGATTGCAAAATCTTCTATCCCGCCTATAACCACTCCCGCCTCCCCACCGGAACGACTCCCCTCATGTTCGAGACCCTCACCAAGGCCCCCGGCGACAAAATTCTGGCGCTCATGGGCGAATACGCGGCCGACCCGCGCCCCACCAAGATTGATCTGGGTGTCGGCGTCTATAAGGACGAAAAGGGCGTCACGGCTGTGATGTCCGCCGTCCGCAAGGCCGAGCAGCGCATCCTCGAAAACGAGAAGACCAAGACCTATCTCGGCATCGCCGGCAATAAGGGTTATGGCGCCGCAGTCCTCGATCTGGCATTGGCCGATAGCGTTGATCGCTCCCGCGTCCGCATCGCCCAGGCTCCGGGCGGTACGGGCTCGCTCTGGGTGTTGATGCAGTTGATCAACCGCGCCCGCCCCGGCGCCACGGTCTGGGTCAGCGATCCGACCTGGCCCAACCACAACCCGATTGCCGAGAATTCCGGGCTGAGCGTCAAGACCTACCCCTATTTCGACACCGAGACACGTGGCGTGAAGTTCACGCAGATGCTCGCGGCGCTCGACCAATTGGGCCCGCAAGACGTCGTCCTGCTGCATGGCTGCTGCCACAATCCAACCGGCGCCAACCTCACCCCCGAGCAATGGGATCAGGTCGCGGCAAGCCTTGCCCGCACCGGCGCCTTGCCCTTCATCGACCTGGCCTATCTCGGCTTCGGCGATGGCCTGCTCGAAGACGCCTATGGCACCCGCAAGGTGCTGTCCTCGGTTCCCGAGGCGCTGGTCGCTTTCTCAGGCTCCAAGAATTTCGGCCTCTATCGCGAACGCGTTGGCGCTGCCATCCTCGTCGCCAAGGATGCCGCCCAGGCCGATATCGCCCAGTCCCAGCTGCTCAACATCATTCGCGGCGCCTATTCGCAGCCACCCGATCATGGCGCGGAAATCATCCGCACCATCCTCGAGGATGCCGAACTGCGCGCCGAGTGGGAAACCGAGCTCAACGCCATGCGCGCCCGCATGATCCGCCTGCGCGAAAAGCTGAGCGAAGCTATCCGCCAACGCTCCAATTCCAAGGATTTCGACTTCATCGCCGCCCACCGCGGCATGTTCTCGCTGCTCGGGCTCGAAAACAGCGTCGTCGAACATTTAAAAGCCGAGAACGGTATCTATATGATTGGTGATAGCCGCATCAACGTCGCCGGCATACCGGAAGAGCGCATTGGCGACCTCGCCGACGCTTTGCTCGGCGCCATCAAATAACGCTGGGCAATCTGCCTTGCCGCGCGGCGCTGCCGTGCTAAACCATCTGCCTAACGGCCCGTATTACGCATTCAGGAGGGAACCATGAAGTTCTTTGTCGATACCGCAGAAATCAAGGACATCAGGGAGCTCCACGAGGCGGGTCTCGTCGATGGCGTTACCACCAACCCATCGCTGATCGCCAAGTCCGGCCGCGACATCAAGGAAGTCATCAAGGAAATCTGTTCGGTCACCCCGGGTCCGGTTTCCGCCGAAGTGGCGGCGCTCGACTACGAAGGCATGATCGCCGAGGGCGAAGTTCTCGCCAAGCTGGCCGACAATGTCGTGGTCAAGGTGCCGCTGACCCTCAACGGTCTCAAGGCCACCAAGACCTTCAAGGAACGTGGCATCAAGATCAACGTGACGCTCTGTTTCTCGGCCAACCAGGCGCTGCTCGCCGCCAAGGCCGGCGCGACCTATATTTCGCCCTTCCTCGGCCGCCTCGACGACATCAACCTTGATGGTGTCGAACTGATCGAGAACATCCGCCAGATCTACGACAACTACAATTTCGACACCGAAATTCTGGCAGCGTCGATCCGTTCGCCCAACCACGTAACCCAGGTCGCCCTCGCCGGCGCCGACGTTGCCACCATCCCGACAGCCGTGATCCGCAAGCTTGCCGATCATCCGCTGACCAATTCCGGCATCGAAGGCTTCCTCAAGGACTGGAAGGGCACCGGCCAGTCGATCCTTTAGTCTTAGCTTGCCTCTACAAACGCGGTGTCACCCCGGCGCAGGCCGGGGTCCATCCTGAGATGCGCGTGTGGAGGTAAATCTCAGGATGGATTCCGGCCTGCGCCGGAATGACATTGAGGTTGCGGCACCCCCATGGCCGATACCGAACTCGCTGCCGCCATCAAATCCGCACTAGCCTCCGTCGAAATTCCTGGCGGCGGCGATCTGGCCAGCTATGCCGGCCTGTCCGAAATCATCGTGACTCCATCCGCTGTGGCATTCGCCATCGCTGTCGCTCCTGGCATGGAAGCAGCGTTCGGTCCCGCCCGCGAAAAAGCGCAGCAAGCTGCACAGCAGATTGCGGGCACGCGCAAGATTATGGTGTCGCTTACCGGCGGCAAGCCTCCTGCGGGCCCCACCTTCTCGCATGGCAAACCGCAGCCCGCCGGCAAGACCAAAGTCCCCGGCATCAAGCACATTATCGCCGTTGGCTCCGGCAAGGGCGGCGTTGGCAAGTCCACCACCGCCGTCAATCTGGCGCTGGCCCTGCAAGCCGAAGGCCTGCGCACCGGCATCCTCGACGCCGACCTCTATGGCCCCTCCTTGCCAAAGCTTTTGGGCATTGAAGACCGCCCCGCCATTCGTGACGACGGCATCTTCACCCCGCACGAAGCTTTCGGCCTCAAGGCCATGTCGATCGGCTCCATGCTGGTCAAGGATCAGGCCGTCGTCTGGCGTGGCCCCATGGCGACCTCCGCCCTGCGCCAATTGCTGCGCGAAACCGCTTGGGGGGATCTCGACGTGCTGGTTATCGACCTGCCACCCGGCACCGGCGACATTCACATCTCGCTCTTTCAGCAGGCCGAGATCGACGGCGTCCTCATAGTTTCGACGCCGCAAGATCTCGCCCTGATCGACGCCAAGAAGGCCATCGACATGCTGCGTCGCCTCAATGTGCCGCTGCTGGGCCTGGTCGAAAACATGAGCTATTTCATCGCCCCCGATACCGGCACCCGCTACGACATCTTCGGCTCAGGTGGGGCCGAGCGGGCCGCCGCCACCTTGGGCATGCCATTTCTCGGCGCCATTCCCCTGGTGATGGCCATCCGGGAAGGCTCGGACGCTGGCCAACCGCCCGTCGTCGCTCAGCCTCATGGGCCGGAAGCGGAAGCCTTCCGCTCGGTCGCGCGCCGGATACTGCAAAACACGCCAAACCTGCGGAACTGAGCTTGGGCCGGATCATTGGGGCAATTATTCGGCGAGCTTGAGCCCACGCCGGGCTTGCCCTTTTCCCGCCTGACTGCAAGCCAATAGTGTGTCGCCACGCCCAAGGAGAGATCGATGTCCGCTGTGACCATGATGACTGAAATGCGGCCGGACCCGGCAGTCGAACTGGACGAGGATTGGTGGCGCGGCGCGGTCATTTACCAGATTTATCCGCGCTCCTTTCAGGATCAGAACGGCGACGGCATCGGCGATCTGGCAGGCATCACCAGCCGGCTGGACTATGTTGCAGACCTCGGCGTCGACGCCATCTGGCTGTCGCCGGTCTTCACCTCGCCGATGAAGGATTTCGGCTACGACGTTTCCGACTATCGCGGCATCGACCCAAGCTTCGGCACGCTGGAAGACTTCGACAACGTCGTCCGCAAGGCCCACTCCCTGGGCCTCAAGGTCATCATCGACCAGGTGATCTCCCACTCCTCCGACCGCCACGCCTGGTTCTCGGAAAGCCGGCAATCCCGGACCAATGAACGCGCCGACTGGTATGTCTGGGCCGACCCCAAGCCCGATGGCACGCCACCCAACAACTGGCTCTCCATCTTCGGCGGTTCGGCCTGGCATTGGGACAGCCGCCGCATGCAATATTATCTGCACAACTTCCTGGTCTCCCAGCCCGACCTCAACTTCCACAACCCGGCAGTGCAGGACGCGCTGCTGAGCGAAATGCGCTTCTGGTTGGAGCGCGGCGTCGATGGCTTCCGCCTCGACACGGTCAATTTCTATTTCCACTCGCAGGGCCTTGAAGACAACCCGGTGGTCAAGCCGGAAGAGTTCAATGCTTCCACGGCCCCCGCAGTAAATCCCTATAATTTCCAGGAACATATCTACGACAAGTCGCGCCCGGAGAACCTCGAATTCCTCGGGCGTCTGCGCGCCCTGATGGACGAATATCCCGGCCGCACGACAGTCGGCGAAATCGGCGACAGCCAGCACCAGCTTCAGATCATGGCCCAATACACTTCGGGCGACGACCGCCTGCACATGGCCTATACGTTCGACTATCTGGGCGGCGGCTTTTCTGCCGAGCACTTCCGCAAGTCGATCGCCGACACCGAACAAAAAGCGCCCGACGGCTGGATTTGCCTGGCCTTTTCCAACCACGATGTGATGCGCCATGTCAGCCGCTGGGCCTTGCACGGTCAGGAAGCCGCCTTCACCCGCCTGACTGCAATCCTGCTGCTATCCATGCGTGGCTCTGTCTGCCTCTATCAAGGCGAAGAGCTGGGCCTCAAGGAGGCCGAACTATCCTTCGCCGATCTCGTCGACCCCTACGGCATTGAGTTCTGGCCAGAGTTCAAGGGCCGCGATGGCTGCCGCACGCCCATGGTCTGGCAAGCCCATGTTCGCAATGGCGCCTTCTCCACCTCCGAGCGCACCTGGCTTCCCGTTCCCGCCGAACACCTCACTCATGCCGTCGACACCCAGCACGAAGTCGAAGGCTCGGTGCTCGAATTTTACCGGGCCATGCTGCGCTTCCGCCATGCCCATCCGGCGCTGGCCAAGGGCAGCATCAGCCTGCTCGATGCGCCCGACAATGTCCTCGCCTTTATCCGCGAGCACGAGGGCGAGCGCCTGCTCTGCGTCTTCAACATGAGCGAGACTGCCGCCGAATACATCATCCCGCAGGGCATGGCGCCCACCGACGCAGGCTGCCCCGGCGTAACCGCTGCAGCTATCGAGGGCGAACTCGATCTCGAGCCCTTCGGCGCTTACATCGGCGTGCTGTAGAGCGACGACCTCAGGCGATTTCCGGCAGTCGTGCGGTAACCAGTTCCTGAGTTAAACGATGCTGCGGCCGGGCAAAAATCTCGTGCGGCCCGCCTTCTTCCACCATCCGGCCGGCCTCCATCACCAGCACACGATCGGCCATGGCGCGAACCATGTCGAGGTCGTGGCTGATGATGAGGTAGGTCAGCCCAAACTCCGCTTGCAGCCGCGCCAGAAGTGCCAGAACCTCCCCCCGCACCGACACATCAAGGGCCGAAACCGGCTCGTCCAGCACCACCAGCTTGGGCCGCGTCACCAGCGCCCGCGCAATTGCCAGCCGCTGCCGCTGTCCGCCCGAGAACTCGTGCGGATAGCGCGCGAGCATGGATGGCTCTAACCCCACGGCGGCAATCGCCAGTTGTACCCGCTCCCGCAATGTATCGGGCGTCAGTCCCCGCTCCAGCCGCAACGGCTCGCCGAGCGAGCCGGCGATGGTCATCCGGGGGTTGAAGCTGCCGAACGGGTCTTGAAACACCAGTGAAACATCGCGCCGCAGGCTCTTCGGCAGGTCCCGCCCGCGATAGCTCACGCCCTCCAGCCGCACGGCACCCGAGCTTGCCGTATCCAGCCCCACGATGATCTTGGCCAGCGTCGTCTTCCCACACCCGGAGGGCCCCACCAGGGCCAGGCATTCCCCCGCGTGAATAGAAAAGCTGACCCCATCCACCGCACGCAAGGGCTTGTTGCCCCACGGCAGCACCCCGCCTTGCCGATAATCGCGCGTGACCTTTTCGATTTCCACCAGCGTTTCGGCCTTACGGCTTCGCCCCTCCGACCGGGGCTCGAACCGTGACGCCGCAACAAGCTTTCGCGTATAGTCCTGTCCGGGCGCAGCAAAGATTGCCTCGGTCGCCCCGGTCTCCACCAACCGCCCCTTCTGCATCACCGCCACGCGCGTACAGAGCGCCGCCACCGCCTTGAGATCGTGGCTGATGAACAGCAGCGCCATCTGCCGCCGCTCGCAGATTTCCGCGATCAGGTCGAGGATCCTGCGCTGGGTAATCAGGTCTAGCGCCGACGTCGGCTCGTCGGCGATCAGCAAATCGGGCTGCCCGGCCAGCGCCATGGCAATCATCACCCGCTGCCGCTGCCCACCCGAAAGCTGATGCGGGAAGCGCTGGCCGTGCCTGGGCTCAAGTCCGACTTCTTCCAGCAGATGGGGCACGTCCAGCGGTGCACCATCCGAGCGATTGAGCGTGATCGCTTCCTCGATCTGCTCCTCTACGCGCATCAAGGGGTTCAGCGCCGTCATCGGCTCCTGGAACACCATGCCGATGCGTTTGCCACGCAATCTCGCCATGCTGCGCTCATCCTGGGGCAGGGGGGTGCCATCGATCAGGATCGAGCCCTCGGCTATTGCGCCGTCGGGCAACAGGCCGGTGATTGCCATGGCCGTCAGCGTCTTGCCTGAACCGCTCTCGCCCACAATGCCGAAGCGCTCGCCGGCCGCAAGCGCAAAGCTGATTTCGGCAACTGCAGCCCAGGGCCCAAAGCGTACCGCTAGGTTCTTCACCTCAAGAAGCGACATGAGTTTCCCCCTGTCGCAGCCTCGGATCGATCGCATCGCGCAAGCCATCCCCGGCGATATTGAGTGCGATGACGATCAGGACGATGCACAGCCCGGGCACCAGCGTCAGCCAGGGGTGGATCAAGAACACGCCCTGAGCATCGCGCAGCATCAGGCCCAGACTGGTTTCCGGCGGCTGCGTGCCCAGGCCGACATAGCTCAGCCCCGCTTCGGACAATATGCCCAGCGACAGCTGGATCGTCCCCTGCACGATGATAAGGCTCATGATGTTGGGCAGCAGATGCCGATAGGCGATAGCTGCATTGCCTAGCCCCGCCAGCCGCCCCGCCGCCACGAAATCCAGCGTAGCAATGCTAAGCGCGCCACCGCGCGCCACCCGCGCGAACACCGGGATATTGAAGATGCCGATGGCCACGATGGCATTGACCGCCCCCGGTCCGATCAGCGCCGTGATCAGGATGGCGACGACAATGGCCGGAAACGCGAAAACGAAATCCGAGAGCCGCAGCACCAGCCATTCCACTGCGCCGCCCCAGGCAGCCGCGGCAAGCCCAAGGGGAACGCCGATGCCGGCCCCGATCGCAACCGCAATGGCCGCCACCAGAAAGCTCGTATATGTTCCCGCCATCACCAGCGAAGCCATGTCCCGGCCCAGATTGTCCGTGCCCAGCCAATGCTCCGGCGACGGCGGAAGAAAGCGCCGCGCCACCACGATCTGCTCGATCGGATAAGGCGTCCAAACCATCGACAGCAGCCCGATCACGGCAAACAGCAGGGTTCCCGCGAGGCCAATAACAAGGCTTGGATGCGCCAGCACGCGTCTCATGGCGCGCCCCTTTCGCGCAGCCGCGGATCAACCAGCGCATAGGCGATGTCGGTGACCAGCATCGTGGCGGTCACCGCAACGATGAGAATGATCGTCGCCCCGCGCACCAGCACCAGATCGCGCTCGGAGATGGCGGTGAAAATCAGCCGCCCCAGCCCGGGCAGGTAGAACACGTTCTCGACGATGATCGTGCCCGCCACCAGAAACGCGAACTGCAGCCCCAGGATCGTCAGCACCGGCAGCAGCGCGTTGCGCACGCCATGCCGCCAAACCGCTTCGCCCATGGTCAGCCCCTTCGCCCGCGCGGTGCGGATGAAGTCCTGCCCACTCACGTCCACCAGCGCCGTGCGCATCACCCGCGCCAGGATCGAGGCCTGTGGCAGCGCCAGCGCCAGGCTTGGCAGAATCAGACCCCGAAACGCCAGCAATGGGTCCTCATGCCAGGGCGTAAATCCGCCCGGCGGGAGCCAGCGCAGGACCACGGCAAACAGCAGCGTCAGCAACATGCCGAACCAGAAATTAGGAATGGCGACACCGGTCTGCGCCAGTATCATGATGCCGGTATCCACTGCTTTGCCTCGCCGCCGCGCCGCGATGATGCCCAGCGGCAGGCCCACGGCCATCGAGATCACCATGGCAAACAGCGCGAGCGGCAGCGTGACCCCGATACGGTCCCAGATCAGCTTGGCCACCGGCGCCCGCTGCGTATAGCTGGTGCCGAAGTCGCCCTGCAGCATCCCCCAGATCCAGCCGAAGAACCGCTCATGCGCGGGCGCGTCGAGCCCCATCTGGCTCCGCAACTGCGCCAGCTTTTCCGGCGTGGAACTGATACCGAGGATAAATTGCGCCGGATCACCCGGCAGCAGATCGAGCAGGTAAAAGATTACCAGAGCCGCAACAAACAGCGTGGCGGCAAAGCCGATAAAGCGGCGCAGGGCGAAGAGGATCAAATTGAGGGAAGGGGCCGATCGGCCCCCCTCCCATCCTCCCCCCATTGGGGGGAGGGGCCGAATTGTGGCCAGACGGAACCCAGAACTCTACCCGTCCCTCCCCCTCCCAGGGGGAGGCGAGGTGGGGGTCTCACACTCCCGAAATGGCGAATACTACTCCGCCCAGCGGATATCCCGAAGCACCAGTCCCTCGATCGGCGAATTCTGCCACATGCCCGAGAGTTTGGCGTTCCACACGCCGGTCTGGGCCAGTTCGAACAGATAGCCGTTGACCGCGTCTTCGGCGAGGATGGTCTGGGCTTGGATAGCCAGTTCCTTGCGCCGGGCTTCATCTGTGGTGCCATTGAGTTCGGTAACCAGCGCCTGGAATTCGGGGTTGTCGTAGCCGAAGTAGTAGTCGGGGTTGGCATAGTTGCCAATGTCAAACGGCTCGACATGGCTGATGATGGTCAGGTCGAAATCATGATTGGTGTAAACCTCATCCAGCCACTGCGCGAATTCCATGTTGATCAACTCGAGCTTGATCCCGACTTCGGCGAACTGGCTGGCGATGATCTGCCCACTCAGCGTCGCATAAGCCACCGGCGGCAGTTTCAGCGTGGCGCTGAACCCCTCGGGAAAACCGGCTTCCGCCAGCAGGGCCTTGGCCTTTTCCACATCGTGCGGATAGGTGCCCGTCAGATCCACATAATAGGGATTATGCGGCGCGAACGGCGCCCCGATCGGCGTGCCGTAGCCATAGGTGGCACCATCGATAACCTCCTGCCGGTCCAGCGCATGCGCCATTGCCTGCCGCACCTTCAGATTATCGAACGGCGGCTTCCGATTGTTTGTCGACAGGATCGTCTCGCCCTCGGTAGTCCCCACCAGGATGTTGAACTGCGGATTGCCCTCGAACACGCCCAGCGCCTCGGTGGCAAAATTATTGGTGCCATCGATGTCGCCGGCCAGCAGCGCATTAGTCATCGTGGCGGTATCGCCGATGAACACATAGGTTGCCTTGCTCAAATGCACCGGCTCGCCCCAATAGGGCTCATAGGCTTCCAGGACCACCCGGCTACCCTTGTCCCACTGCAGAAAGGCAAACGGCCCCGTGCCGATCGGTTCATTGGCGTTGTTATCAGCGCTTTCCGCCGCCACGATCACCGCATCGCCGCGGCCCAGGTCGAACAGGAACCGGCCAACCACATGGTCGAGCTTCATTTCCACCGTGAGCGGATCGATCACCGTCAGCGAAGTGATGGGGGTAAAGAATTCCTGGTGCGCATTGACGCTATCCGGGGCCAGGATGCGCTCGAAGGTGAACTTCACGTCGTCCGCATCGAACGCGCTGCCGTCATGAAACGTCACGCCCTCTTGCAGCTTGAACGTGTAGGTCAGCTGGTCTTCCGAAATGGTCCATTCACGCGCCAACCCCGGCTGCACTTCGCCATTCTGGTCGATCCGGGTCAGCCCCTCGAAGATGTTCTGGTAGACCACGATATCGATGGCTTCGGCAGCCCCTGCGGTGGGGTCCAGCAGCGGCGGCTCCAGCGCCACTCCGATGCGGACCTCGGTGGACTGCGCCAGCGCCATCCCCGTCATTGCCGACGCCAGCGCTACGGCCAACCCAAGTGACTTGATTGTTCTACCCATCGTATGTCCCCACGCTGCGCGGCTTTGCGCTTTGACTGCATCATATAGGGCAGGGCCACTAACATGACAGCAGCCCCCGCTGTTATACTTTCCTACGATCACCCAGCCGCGTAGCAAGAATGACCGGGATCAGCCCGGCAAGCACGATGCACAATGCGGGCAGCGCTGCCTGCGCAAAAAGTCCCACATTGGCGCGGGCGTAAACCAGCGTCGCCAGCGTATCGATTCCCAGCGGCCGCAGCAAAAGCGTTGCCGGCAATTCCTTGACGATTTCGACGAACACCAGTGTCGCGGCACTCAGGATTGCGGGCGTCAGCGTTGGCAGGTCGATGCGAAACAGCAATTCAAGCCGTTTTGCCCCCAGGACCCGCCCGGCATCCAGCATGGTATCGCCGCGCTTTCGCATCGCCGCGTCGAGCGTCGAATGGCTGACCGCCAGGAACCTGATGGCATAAACATACAGCAGCGCAGCCATCGAGCCGGACAGGATCAGCCCGGGCCGCCAATCGGCCAGCGCCATGGTCATCCGGTTGAACCAGAGATCGGCCTGCCCCAGCGGCTGTAACAATCCCAGCGCCAGCACAGTACCCGGAATGGCGTAGCCAAGGGTTGCCAGCCGGATTGCGCCACGCGCTCCCGCACCGGAGCGATGCGCGACCTTGGCCGCCAACAGCCCGATAATCACCGTGACGATCGCACCTAGTCCCGCCAGCGTCACCGTCGGGATCAAGGCCGCCATCGTCATGGCAACCGTCTGCGGCTGCACCAGCCGAAACGCAAGATAGGTCAATTGCCCCACCGGAATCCCGAAGCCCAGCGCCAACAGGACGGCACATGCGGCAAACGCCAGCCACCGCCGCCCACCCCGTAGCACCTCACGCGCCGGCGGAACGCGGCTATCGCGCCGCCCCAGATAAACCCGATCCCGCCGCGCCCGGTTTT
This sequence comes from Devosia naphthalenivorans, assembly GCF_003056355.1. Classification (GTDB taxonomy): domain Bacteria; phylum Pseudomonadota; class Alphaproteobacteria; order Rhizobiales; family Devosiaceae; genus Devosia; species Devosia naphthalenivorans. The sequence goes on along the minus strand of NZ_PYVW01000016.1, from coordinate 38,839 downwards.
CCGCAATGATCAGCACGGCGATCACCAGCACCACCATGACGGCCAGTTGCGCCGCGCCGCCAAAATCCGACCGATTGATCCAGGTCGAATAGATGATGGCCGTGATCGAATTGACCCCGAAATACTGCACGGCGCCGAGGTCGTTGACTACCTCCATCATGGCGAGTGTCACGCCCACCACCAGCGCCGGTCGTGACAGCGGCAGCGTCACGGTAAAAAACGTGCGCATTCCACCGGCGCCCAGCGTCCGTGCTGCAATGTTGAGCGAGGTCGACTGCATCAGGAAAAACGCTCGGCACGCGACATAGACATAAGGGTAGAGCACGCTCGACAGCACCAGCACCGCGCCCCAGTCGCTGCGGATTTCAGGGAACCAGTACTCTCGCAGGGTCGTAGCGCCATTGAGCCCCCGCAAGGCGGTTTGCACCGGCCCGGGAAAACCCAGGAACTCGACATAGCTGTAGGCTGCAAGATAGGTGGGTACCGCCAATGGCAGCACCAGCGCCCAATCGAAAATGCGGCGCATGGGAAATTCATAATGGGTCACGAGCCAGGCCGCGACCAGGCCCACTGCACCCGTCAGCACACCGACGCTGAGCATCAACATGCCGGTTTCGCGCAGGGCTGTGGGCAGCATGGCCGCACTCAGCCCATTGCTGCCGCCCAGTGCTGCAATCGCCCCCCAGGCCAACCAGATTATGGGCAGGCCCATCAGACCCGCCAGAATGATAGCGGGGCCGAACTGGAACGATATCCCCCCGGCGCTCCGCATCCTCGTATGGTCAAGCGCGGTCAAACAACCACCGATCGTTTCTCAGGGTCCGTCTGGGATTGGAGTTCGCGGCAGCATTTTGCATTGCCACCGCGAACTCACTTCACAGGCGCATCAAACTAGTTCTGCGCACCTTCGTTGAACCGCAGTTCATCCACAAGTGCCGCCGCTTCGTCGCGGTGCGCTGCCACCTCGGTCAACGGCGTCTCCACGGGCTTCAGCGTCCCCCAAGACAGCGTCAGCTCGGCCGGCGAAACGGATGGCACCACCGGAAACTCGTAATTGGTGTCGGCGTAGATCGCCTGCGCTTCATCCGATAACAGGAATGCAATCAGTGCATTGGCGTTTTCCGGGTTCGGTGCGTGCTTTGCAATGAAGCCGCCGGCAACATTGACCTGCGTGCCTTCACCTTCAACATCTGGATAGATGATGCGGGCAGACGCCGCCCATTCCTTTTGCTCGGGTTCGGCGTCGTTGTTGAGCATCGCGCCCATGTAATAGGTATTGGTGATCGACAGATCACAGGTGCCGGCCAGGATGTTCTTGACGCCCTCGCGGTCCCCTCCGGATGGTGGATAAGCCAAATTGTCCCGCACAGCCGTCAGCCAGGTGCGGGTTTCATCAAGACCGTGCGCGGCAATGCGCTGCGCGATGAGGCCGATATTGTATGGATGGTCTCCCGCCCGCGTGCACAGGCGTCCCTTCCATTCTGGTCCGGTAATGTCGTCATAAGTGAGGGCCGTGTCATCCACGCGGTCCTTGGATACGTAGAACACGCGCGCACGCAGCGACAGTGCGGTCCAGTTTCCGTCATCATCCCGGAATGCTTCGGGCACGCGTTCGGCCAGAACGGGCGTGGTGATCGCCTGCGTCAGCCCCTGTTCCTCTGCTCCCACCAGATTGCCGATGTCGACGGTCAGCACCACGTCGGCCGGCGACAATTCACCTTCCGCCGCAACCCGCTCCAGCAGTCCGTCTCCGGCATAGAGCACGTTGGTCTTGATGCCGGTTTCTTCGCCGAACTTGTCCAGCAGCGGCTGCAACAGGCTCTGTTCGCGATAGCTATAGATATTGACTTCGCCGCTTTGGGCAAAAGCCGGTGCAGACATGCCGAAAACGGCAATCGACCCCAAAAGGGCCACGGCAAGGCGAGTGTTCTTGGTCATTTTTGTTCTCCCAAGCGATCCAGAGAGGAAAGATCTCCGCTGCAAGGCCATCTGCATCATGACTATCTTTGTCAATAAATCCTGATGGAGCGAACAAGCACAGTCTGGAACGGTTCAAGACTGGTTTGAACAAGCCTCTGGATTCATTCGGCTCGAAGAATCCGCCGCAGGCTGCGACAAATTGCAGCAGGCACTCTCCAGCTACTCGGCCACGCCACTCGACGCCTGCTTCTCCACGAGGTCGGCCGGAATAAGCAGGGTGAACAGCAATCCGCGTTCACCTGCCGGGTCCACGGACAGGGAGAATGTATTGACTGCCAGAAGCGACCGAGTCAGCGCCAGCCCGACGCTGGAGCGCACCGGCGCCAGCATCTGGCCGTCGCGTCCCATGCCATCACGGAACACGACGAAACGCTCGGCCATGTCCACGGCGTTGTTGGAGCTATCCCGCACATGTATGGATATGCCGCCCTCATCTTCCAGCTTTGCCGATATGATCACAGCGCCACCCGTGGGGCTCTGGTCGATTGCGCTGGCCAGAAGGTTCAGCACCGCCTGCTCCAGCGACGCGCGATCCGCCGTCACCCGGGGCAGGTTCTCGGCAATGGCATTGCGCACGATAACACGGGCGCTGTTGGCCTGTTGCCGGATGCGCGTCACGCAGGACTCCAGCAACGACGTTAGCTCCAGGCTCGAACGCTCGGGCAGATAGCGTCCATCGCGCAGCCGGGCATAGCTGTCCAGCTCATCCACCAGGGCGACGATGTCCTGCCCAGCCGTGGCGATATCTTGCGCGTAGCTTTCGTACGGCTGGTCTTGCTGCCCGCTAAACGCCTGCGAGCGCAGCAGTTCGGCAAACCCGATGATGGTGTTGAGCGGGCGCCGAACCCCACGGCTGATCCGCGCCAAAAGCGCCGGATCGGCTTCAAGTGGACCGCTGAGCCGGGTAGGGACCGCGTCCTGCCCGCGCACGAAACCGAAATAGCCGGTGACGACGCCGGCCTGCCCCTGCGCGAACAACACGATCTCGGCCTTGCCATTGCCCGCATGCAGCCGCAGGAACGGCCGCTCGCTCTCGGCAAACCGCGCCGGCCGCTCCAGGAAATTCTGCAATTCAGTGAGTTCACGAGCCGATATCACAGCCGAAAGCGGCTTGCCTTCCAGCGGTCCAGCGGCCGCCAGCAATGCCACCGCGCGCGGGGTGAGGCCGCTGACGACGCCCGTGCGTGTCGCTTCAAAGAAGCCATCGCCACGCAGTTCGGCCGCACTGCGCGCAAAGGCCCGCACCGCCTCTTCGTGGCCAGTGCGCACTTCCGTGGCGCTCGCCGACAGCATCAGCGCCGGACGCCCTTGCCAGGAGATCGACTGCAGCCGCGCGGTGACGGGCACCAGCGTTCCATCGCGCTGCACCAGATGATTGACCGGTCCGGCTTCCTGCCCCTCCGGTCCCGCAGCGGGAAACACCGCTGCCAGGCCCGCTTTGCGCAGGCTTTCTACCGAATTGTACCCCACCATTTCGGTGATGGCCCGGTTGGCGAACAGCACTTGCTGGTCCCGGAACACCAGAATGCCCAGCGGCAGCCGGTTGAGCACCAGCGTTTCCCCGCCCAGATTGATCAGCGAGCCGCTGCGTGCCGGCTCATTGATGACCACCGGCGGAGGCGGGGGAGCCGCATCCCCCACGCGGTCATTGAGAATGCGCGACAACTCGTCGAAATTGTAGCGCGACACGCGCTCCACCGCTTCCACATCTGCAACTTCGGCCGGAACCTCATCGACAAGGGGCCGCTCCGGTTCCAGGGCAACCGGCTCTTGGGTTTCATCCGCAATTCCGTCGAGCTTTTCCAGCGCAGCAATGTCCGCCTCGGCATCCGTCTCGGCCGGTACGTCCACGACCGGTATCTCCCCGCCCTGGAGGCTGTCGTCTTCCGCCGACAGCGGGCTGAACAGCGTCTCGTCATTGGTGAACCGGTCCATCAGCCGGCTCAGCCTGCTGCCACCGGCCTCTTCGCTAGCAACTTGGTCCGGCTCCTCCACCGGTTCATCAGAGCGCAAGTCTTCGTCCGGTGCGGCCACAATTTCGAACGGCGGCACAGGATCGCCCTCTGCCTCGCGCCAGTTCTGCAACTCACGCTCATAGGCGCTCGTGTCAGTTTCCGCCGATGGCGCAATCTCTTCCGCAACTGCCTCGGCCGGTTCCTCGACCGCGGGCTTGGATTGCTGCCCGACTTCCTCAGGCGCGGCAAATTCCTCTACCGGCGCTTCGACAACCGGCTCCGGCTCGGCCACGGATACCGGCCCACGCAAATCGGCAGCCGCCTGCAAAATATCGGCGTCGATTGGATCGACGCCCACGATCAACAGCGCGGTCTGCCCATCCTGCCAGGCCAGTGGGGTTGTCGCGCAGGTGCTCGATGCCGGCTTTTCCCCGGCCAGGAACTGGATGCGGGCAAGGCTGGTCCGTCCAATCGATCCAAGCCGGATATTGCGCGCCACCTGCCCCTTGATCGGAACGGCGGGCGCTGCGAGCTTCAAACCGTGCTTCTTGAGCTTGGCCAGAAATAGCTCCGCAGCCGAATTGTGCCACAGCAGCGTCTGGCCATCCTGGGACCACAGCCAGGCCGGGCGCGAATCCGTTTCGTGCTGTTGCACGCGTCGGGCGCTCGGCGATGTGATCCAGTCACCAACCATCGAAAACTCATTTACTCCGTCGAAGGCGGCATCATGGCGTGCCAATCCGGCACAATTGTCCCCGGGACCTTAAGATTTCTTCAATACCCTGTGCAGCGCTGGGGGTCCAGCATCCCCAGTGTTTGCGGGGTGTCCTTGTCGCCGCATGGTTAAACCCCAACCGATAAGGAATCCTCAAGCTTGCCTCGCTGGCACGAAATCCCCCACTCCCGATGCTCCACGTCACTCTTCCACAGGCACGAAATCGGTGCTTGTCATCGCCGGATTCTCGCCCTATGTTCCGCCCGCTTTCGGGACGAGCTTGATGCCTCCCCAAACGCCCATGTGCCGCCTTAGCTCAGTTGGTTAGAGCGCTAGATTGTGGATCTAGAGGTCCTCGGTTCGATCCCGAGAGGTGGTACCACTCTTTCGTGTTGATAATGCTCGTGTTTCGGATTTTACCCCGGCAGGGGTGAACTTTCCGTTGCTGTCGGGTCGCCACCGGGTCGCCACGGCCAAGAGAAATGCGCTGCAACAATACTTGGCCAAGCAGCAACCGGAATTTGGTTGTGAGCATAATTATCCGGCCTTCTCTTTTCATCGTCCCTCACACCTGCTTCATGCAGGTGCCCGCTTGGCAAGGTGTGGCCATGACGGCCATGCCTTGCGTTCATGCGCAGGGTGTTGGCACGATGTACCCATTGGGTAGGTAACGTTCTGCTACTAACGGCGGCCCCAAGATGAACCTGGCGCATCCTTGGTCGGCTCGGTAGGGACGCGAACGGTCCAATCCTGCAGGAACTGTATCTGAACATTCTGGAGCTGTGGGAAGTGTAATCCAGAACGTGAGGGGGTTAGTTTCAATTCCCCTGATACCTGGGCTCGGCATTGATCGTTCACGTGACGGTCGTTTTGGTCCGCCCCTTTCGCCCAAAGCCTTGAGTTAAACTCGGGTGTATTCTGAAATAGGTAGTACTGGCGAGCATCATAGCACCGTTCCCGGAGTTCTTGAGTGCGTTCCCGTGGCCAGCTATTGGTGCCGAAATCCAAGTAAATTGTCTTTTGGTAATCATCCACGCAGCCGATGGGCGCATCCCAATGTCCCCCGCCTCGCTCACGCACCCCGACGATGCACTCGACTGAAACCGAACGGTCAACATGCTTCTGAACCCACTCAACGTCTCTCATCCTTGGCGGACTGCATCGGTGGGCCAAATGCGCCTTTACACACATGCTTTCGATTGATCTTGGAATGTCATAGAGCCGGTAAGGGTCCAGGGTTATTGGCCCTTCTTGTGCAAAGGCAGTGCCCGCAAAAGCAAATAGCCAAAACGCGCAAAGTCGAAATGCAGAACTCATCCGAATCCTCATAGCAAACTGCCCGTGTATGCCCTTGTACAACTCTGCGCGAAGGGTGTCGCTAGACTGTGCAGACGACCGCATGTCTTACTTCGTGCATGAGTCCTAGTCATGTCCGCAGCAGGACTCACGGGGTCTCCATAAGTATGAAGGCATGTTCCGAGCCATTGGGGCCAACACGGTCCCAAGCGTTCTTGCACGCTACTTCCGCGCCATTGGAGATTTCGTCTTCCATGAAGCGCGTTAGACCAGCGAGGTATTCCATCTTCAAGTCGCCCTCACGCAGCTTCACGCCATTGATCCGCGCGAGCTTTTCTTCGGTTTGCAAGTGGATCATCATGCCGTCGCACCAGCCCTGTGCTTGCATTGCGTATCCGAAAGAGCGAGCCACAAGGATCTGCTGGTCAGTTTGCCCATGAGCCACGGCCGGCACGACCAACAACAAAGCGGCGATAATTAACGAGCGCATCTTACTCTCCAATCGGGCAAAAGCGTGGAGACCATACCACGCGATAGGGTAGGCGAAACAGGAGTCAGAATGGTTGGCAGCTATAGTTTCACTGCGTTGGCCGCGTGCAGGAACATTAACAATACGTAAATATCTACCTTGTCGAACTACAGCAGCCCTGCTTAGTTGCGCGCACTAATTGGGGGACTTCAATTGCTTAAAAAGATTGCAATCGCGCTCGCCGCGACATCGATGCTGGTTGCCTGCGCAACGCCGCCAAAGGACATTGCACCAACTTACGTGTCTACCGGCCTATATGAAAACCTCAGCTGCCCACAGCTTCGCAATGAAGCGCAGGCGGTTTCCAACCGGGCGGCTGCCGCCTTTGGCCAGCAGGACAAGAACCGCAGCCAAGACGCTGCTATGACCGGTGTTGCGCTGGTCCTGTTCTGGCCCGCAGCATTCTTTATGAAGGGCGACGGCGCGGCAGCAGCAGAAGTGGGGCGTATGAAAGGTGAAATGCAGGCCATTGAGCAGGTGAATCGCATCAAGAACTGCGGAATCCAGTTCGCTCCGATATCGTAGCCGCCTTTATCCCATTGCCGCGCGCCGTGCCCCAGCAGGCAGCGCGGCAGGAGAGGCCCACGTGCTCAGCAAGAGCGCTGGGCCTTTCGCGTTTCCCTCGGTACTATTCTTCCCCAAACCTGAGCTCCGCCGAAATTGCTGGACCCAATCAAAGACGCAGTATGTCACTGCTTGTCCAAGTAGGCTTAACCACACCCTACCGGGTATGCCTACAGGCACACCGGCCAATACAGGTCGCCGTCCACAATTAGGAAATGGTCGTAAACTCCCTGGCCTTCTGGCAGGTCATAGAACGTATAGGTGAGGGTTTCGTCGGTGGCTCTGTCCTTATTGAGCGCAGCGCGCGACCGAATGCCGGTGCCTCCGCTTATGGTGTCGTAGATGGTGCTGTCGCCGTTGATGGTGCGCTCCATTTCCATCATGCCAAAGAAGCGCACGGTTGCCGCATTCCCCTCCTCGACGGGTAGCACTTGATTCCACCCAACGGCGTTGTCCACGTCCTGACGGTAGAGGCTTTCGCCTTCTGGGCATGCTGGTTCCTGCGCGAACGCTGGAATGCTCATCGCCGCTAGCACCGCACCGGCAAGCAGCAGCCTTTGATTGATCAATTTCATGTCGAATTCGCCTCTCCTAGGACCGGCTCGCGAAAAGCCGGAAACAAAGCATTTATAGCAGGTGAAAGCCTCAGTTAGCATCGCCAGCCAGGTCCTTCTCTGTGCGCGCCACGTTGATGCGTCGGCGCTGGGTCTAGTGCCTATCCATATCCTCCGCTGCGTTTTCTCGCGTCTGCAATTGGGGTGCGCCGTTTCGGTGCCGGATAATCTCGGCCAATAGGCGGCTATTCTCCCGCTCTGCTGCGTCGGCGCGTTGGGCCTGGGCACCGAGGGCCCGTTCGACCTTCTGCAACTTGTTGAGCAGGTCCCTCTTGGTGAGGGCACGGCATTGCTCTTGCAGCTTCATCACGCAATCCTCTCATCCAGCAGGCCGGACACGAGCTGGCGCAATATGGCTTCCTCGCCATCTGAGGGATTGTAATAGGACTCACCATCGAGCAAGCGCGCGGACCAGTCGAACGCATAGGCTTTGACCCGCAGGTCAGCAATGGAGGACGCTGGCAGCGCGGCAATCTGATCTAGGACGTGCCAGCAGGCGGTTGCGGCATCATTCCATGCCGTTTCTAGCGCCCTATCATTCGGGTCGGCGTTGTTGCGGGCGCTGGCTGCTCGCCTTTGCCCGTCGAGCCGGTCCAGCTCGACACGCAATTCAGCCAGGGTGGGGACAAGGATAGGGCTCATTTGCGGGCCTTCCGGCGGGCGTCGGAGTGTGTGTTGATGATGGACAAGGTGGCCTCGTCCTGATCGTTGATTTCAAGGTCGAGGGTGTTGGCGTGGCCCATTCCAGCGGTCCATCCGAGCCACGGTTCGGCATCGCCGTTCGCCTCCAGGTCGCAATCACCGTCCATTGCATCGAGAGCGTCGATCAGATTGGACAGGATGGCTGCATGGCGGTCGATGCGCTCGGCGAGAGCCTTGCGCCAGTCGGATGGATCGAGGCCGCTGGGGCATCCGTGCGGACGCAAGAATGGGACATTCATTTCGCCCACCCTCTCTTGAAGTCCGCCGCAGGGAACAGTCCACCCATGTGGTCATTCCAGGAAACGCTTTGGTCCAGATCCGAGATGGCACTTATTTGTAGACGCAGCCGTTGGCGTTGATTCGGCTGGGCGGCGGATGGCGTCCACACGTGCCAAGCTTCGATGGTGGGATCAGCGTGTTCAGCTTCCGACATCAGCCGGCGGGTGAGTTCTTCGCGGCGGATACGCCCTGTGCCAGGGCCAATCAGGCGAAAGTTCATGTCCTGATCGCGGTCGCCGCTGTGAACGGTGACTTCCATGGCATGCGGGATATCGTGCATGGCTTCGGCCAGCTTGTGGGCGTAGTGCTCGGCGCGTTCCAAAGGGTTGCTGAACATATCGGCAGCAGCGACTGGAGCGGCAGCGGCAACACCGATCAGGGGCAGGCGAGCGAGAAGTTGGCGGCGGTCCATTATGCCACCTCGCCCAAGCGGTTGATCAGGGCGATGGTGAACTCATCGTCACCGTACCAGCTTTCCATGAAGGGCACGAACCCGCCGATATACCCCTCCTTGGCCTCTGCCTCAGCCGCGTCCTTGGGGCGATACAGCAGTAGGTCGATACGGGTCTGCACCTCGACTGCTGCCGCTGCATCACGAACGGCCTCGACCTCGTACAATCCGGCTTGGCGCTCCAGTTCCGCTCGCCCTGCTAGTGCCTTCTCCAGCAGTTCGAATGCTCTTTTTTCGGACGCGTCGAGTTCAGCACGCAGTTGAGCGACATACCCAGGAGCCATCCGCTCCGACCATGGGCAGCAATGAATTCTGCGCAGTTCGGCATGACGATTGATGATGGATTGCCGAACGTCCGATTGATCGTAGAGGCTGAGATCCCGCATTTCGGCGGGGCTTCCATCAGGGTAAACCGTGATTGGCGCCAAGATGCTGGGCAACTGCTTGATCTGGTTCTCGACATCGAACACAGCGCAACAAGCATCTTCCTGAGCCTCATATGCCTGCCGGTGCGCTTCGATCAGCGCGCCCAGGGTAGGCGTCACATCCATTGCTCGCACTGCTGCAGGCGCCACTGTCAGGGCGAGAACCGCGGGGGATGCAATCAGCAGTGCACGGCGGGTGATTTCGTGATTTTCAGACATAGCTTCGCCTTTCTCCGTCTAGGGAGTTGTGGGTTAATCTGTGCTTAGGTGAGACTCGCGCTGCTACTCGGGGGCGAGCGCTTCCAGCTTTGAAAGGACGCGCACGATGTTATCGCGGTGGATGGTCACGTCCTGATCGGCATACATCAGGAGCAGTGTTAGTTCGGCGCGGGCCTCGATCAGCGCCAACGGCGGCGGCGGGCGGGCGGTGATAGCGGTAGCGGTGTTCATCATGCCGCTCCCGAGTGCAGGGCCGCGAGTTGGGCGCTAAGGGTGGCGCGCTGCGTCCAGTTGATGAAGTCGGAAGCCAATTCCATGTCGCGGAGTTCGGTGCGGATGGCTTCGGCCCGGACAGGATCGGCGCAGGCCTTGGCGACCGGCTGGGGAGCGGGCTTGCGGGCCGTAACTTCCTTGGCGACTGCCCAGGCCATGCGGAGGCAGTAACCGAAGTGCTGGCGGTTGAATGCTTCGCCCCGGCGAACGCCCCAACCCATCTTCACATCGCGACGGTAGTCGGCCCAGGCTTTGGTGAGGATTTCGGAGCGATTGAGCATTTCGTTTGCCCTCCTTTGGGGTACCCTGTATCTATATCGGTACAGCATCGTTGTCAATACGGTGTATTGAAATATATACGAGGTACCCATGACACCTGCTCAGGCAAGAGCTGCAAGGGCTTTGCTCAAGCTCGGCGTTCGCGAAGTTGCAGAACTGGCGAAGGTAACGCCCAACACCGTCAGCCGCATTGAGCAGGACGATCAGGGGCCGCGTGGCGCGCAGCCTGTGACCATCGAAGCGATACGGCGAGTCTATGAGTCGGCCGGTGTGGAATTCATCCCTGAGAATGGCGGCGGGGCGGGTGTGCGGCTGGCAAAGCCCCGCGAAGCGAGTTGACGATGCACAACCAAGACGCTGTCGAAGCCCTCCGTATGCAGCTCAGAGCTATGAAGGAGCTGGGGGCGGGTCAGCCGGAAATTGATGCTGCTACTGCGCGGAACGTGTTGCACGAGGATCTTGGGTACTTTCGATCCAAGTCAGCTGATTACTCACTTGATCAAGATACCCGCGATAAGTTGCTGGCCCATGCCCGGCAGGACGCAGCCCATGCCGTGTACGCTGCAAGCACGGCCGCGCGGGGCGTCCGCCAATTGCGGCTTATCATTTTGGGCTTGCTGCTGCCGATTTTATTGGGCCTGGCTTGGCTCATAGTTAGAGGGTAAATCGCCACGTCGCCACAACATCACAGTCGGGCGCTCGACCTTAGCCGGCCGAGCACTTCATGCAGTTGAGCAAGGTGCGGCCAGCTTTGTCACCGCTGCCCCGAAAATATCTTGCACGTCAGCACGCCCCAGCGAGGATCCCATAGCCCTTGATCGCCTAATACGACAACTTCAGTGTCGTTCGTGTTGGCTATCCTGATGGCAGCCATAAATGCGGTGTCTTTATCAGACACGCACCTGTCCACGTGGCGGCAAACGGACTTGGGTGAGTCCCCTATCAACGGGCCTGTCACCTCCCCTTGAGGGTAGTCCTCATCGAGGAAGAGGCGCAGAGCTACAGCTGTAGGATCTGGTTCGATTACAAATCGAAATTGGCAAGACATAGGCTCTCTCCCGCAGTATGGGAGTAAACCTCTTTGGATCGGGTTCGGACGCTTTGCCGCAGGCCGAAACGTGTCGCATGGTTAACGAAGCCATAACGCTCATCATCGAATGGCCCTATCGGAAGTTTAGGTACCCGAGCAGACAGATTGTCGCGGCAAGTACGCCCCAACTCAGGTATGAGGCCCATCTTGCAACGCGCAAGACACCAGGTCGCCGCTCTCCAATGTACACTACTGGCGCCCAGCGAACGGCGAAGGCTGTGGTGACGAAAAAAGACCCCATAATTGCAGCGGGCCATCCTCCATACATCAGTCCCAGGGCAACAGCGCAGAACAGGTAAATCGGCAAATTGAGCCAGCTTCCCATGTAGGCGATAAGGACGCAGAAACCACATACGAATGCCGCCAAGATCAATACGTTGAAAGCGCCTTGGTCGGCTATGTAGCCCGCCTTTCCCAATACATTGAGCAAACAGAAGGCTGCGACCATAGAGACTGCGAAGGCCCAGAGCGCGGCCCCTGTGGTCTCGCTGCCACCACGTTTAGGGGAAAAACCGCCCGTTTTGGTCTCTGTGGATTTGGGGCCCCCATCAGCCACCCACGTGCGATACTCGCCATAGGGCGTGCCAGGAGTGCGATTGTAGAAGTCGTGCATGTCACGGTCACTTGGCATCTGCTTCCTCAACTGCCTGGCAGCGGCAGATCCCGACGAACCAGGAAGCCGATGCGTTAGCGCAGCGGGCCCTTCGGCTGACTATTACTCGGCGCGCCGCCGAAATCATGATGATAAAGAGGGCGAGTGCAACTACACCCTATGGTCTATCCCCCCGCGCCGATGGGGGTGTCTCTGATGCAGCCAGAGTGGCGGTCGCATTGACGCTTTGCCCCGGAAGCAATTGCGACAAGCAGGGACTCAACTATATGCTCGCCATTCACCGGGGAATTGAAGGCGAGGCACCTAGGGTAGCGCATGACGAACAGGGCAATTGATCCGACCGAAACGGAAAACCCCGAGATTGAATATTCTGTCCACAGCGGGCCTCACTCGCACAATGGCGTTGAGGTGGAAGTCAGCATCTTCCGCCTTGCCGGGACCAATGACGAATGGACTTTGGAGGTCGAAAACCGGTTGGGCGGTTCCACTATTTGGGAGGACACGTTCCCTAGCGATGGCGCCGCCTACAGCGAATTCATTGCCACTTTAGCTAAGGACGGCATCGAGCAGTTCGAGTTCGATGACCCGATAGTGCACTAGCGACAACCGATGGCCCTTGCCCGCAAGCCCAAACGCCCGAAGCGTGCCCCTCGCGCGCGCAATCCTGAAGACCCAAGAGAGAAAGCCTGCCGCGAGCGCTGTAAGGCCTATGCGATACCGCCAGACGCCACATACGAGGGTCGCCCTATGTGGACAAGATTTCTGGATGAGGTTGAGATGGCGCTCAAGGCTGCTGAGTTGAAAGGCGAGCCGCTGAGCCCGAGGCGTTGAGACTAGAACATCTGCGTACATGTGGAGAACTCACTCCCGAGGCCGTCGCCATACTCAAGAGCCTGGTCAACAGCCCCCATGCCGTTGAGGATAGCCTCATCCTCCAAATGCTAATGGCAGACCGCTTGGTGATGGGGTCACCGGCAAAGGTACATGCCACGAACACCGGCTTGTCGCTCTTGGCGAAGTACCAAACTGCTACTTTGAGCTAAGCCGATAGAGCAGGTTGCCCGCAGATTCCGATTCAGCCCTGATGGTTTATGCCGTGCATTGCGCCGGAGGCAATACGGCAGGAGAGGCACGGCTCGCCCGCTGTGTCTCTCCATTTCATCAGTGTGACGGCGGGCTATCGTCTGCAAATCGTACGGCGCTACCGAGCCGCGCGGATTGACTTGTAAGAAGAATAGCCAGCAATGTCCTTCCCTGTCCTGGGAGGGATTCATGCTTCGACTTGCTGCCGCAACTCTAGCCATTGTCGCCTTTACTTCTGCCGCTGATGCACAACAGTTCGGATTTGGGCAGAAGCCCATCATTGTTTCGCCAGACGGCACATACCTGGGTGAATTTAGCTCCGACCAGTATGCCCCAGATTCGATTTCGAACCCCTATGGGCGCTACGGCAGTGAATACAGCCCCGATTCTGTGAACAACCCCTACGGGAAGTATGGCAGTGAGTATTCGCCCTACTCGGCTAGCAATCCCTATGCAACAGAGCCCCCAAAGCTCGTGCAGCCCTGCTACTTCTCGTGCCCGACGCTGGGGCAGTAGGATCGCGTAGAAGTCCAAGTTCTCATCCGCAACCGGTTCATTTCCGATGTAACTAAATAACAGCCGGGTGCAGCTGACTGCCTTTAGCTGCACCACCACTCCTTTCCAGCTGGCCATCGCCGCGCCAGCCGCTCCTCAACGAGGATATCCCCCACGTCCCGCCCATTGATGCGTATTGTTGCCAAACGGCGCTTGCTGCTGGTGCTATCCAGCCCGAAGCGCTCGATGGTCCAGTCATTGGAATTGAGCAGCACCAGCATGCGCGCGCTCGCCTGATGCGCTAACTCAACTTCGGCGTCGCCACCGCAGATGGAACTCTGCGGTTCGGGGGTGTCGAAGTCCTTGAGCCTGATGTTCTCACCATAAAGCCAGAGGGTATCCCCATCGACCAAGCAGGTTTTGTCTGCCGTGTTGCGTCGATTTCCGCACATGTCCAGACTGGGTGTGCCTGCAAGTGCTGGCAGCACCGATATGGCCAAGATGAACAAGATTCCGGCGGCGGTTGACGTGCGAACGAGGGAGCGCGCCGCATTGTGGGGTTTATTCGAAATCATTGACTCAGACTATCGTGGCTGCGAGCTTTGCATAGGGGAAGCATCAATGAAAACGAACCGGGTTTTACTTGCGGCTGCATTGGTAGGGCTTTCGCTCGCCAGCGTGTCGCCCGCGCTGGCAGATATGGATTGCAAGGACTTCGGTTTACAGCGAGAAGCCCAAGCGTATTTTGAGGCTCATGGGCCTGGGGACCCTGATCGGCTGGACCGGGACAATGACGGGATCGCCTGCGAAAGTCTGGACTAACAGCATGCTCAAGGCGCTAGGAACTGTCGCAGTAGTTCTGGCCGCATCGACATTACCCGCCTGCGCGGAAATGCAGCGTTTCGGGTCCTTCGTTATCTATGATGACCACCCTGAGCTGCTCGCCTTGGTTGGTCCTATCCAGCAGAATGCTCCAATTGATTTGCGGCGGGCATTGCGGAAATTCCCCGATGTGAAGCTCTTGGCGCTGCATAGCGATGGGGGTGACGTGACTGCAGGGTTGCTGGTCGCCCAGGAAGTTTTCGACAGGGGAATCGACACTGTCATAAGCGAGGGCAGCGGCTGCTATTCTGCCTGCGCCTACATCTACTTCGCCGGTGAGAACCGGAGTGTAGAGGGTGAGCTTGGCGTCCATCAGATGGCCAATGCCGTGGGTGACCAATATTCCGTTCAAGTGGCTATATCGGACATGCTCGACACCCTGGCGGAATTCGACGTACCGCCAGTGGTGATTTCAGAAATGCTCAGGACGGCGCCGGAAGACATACGGGTTTACGACGCTGAGGAAGCCTCCAAACTGGGCCTCAACCGCACAGTCACTGCTGAAGTGACAAGCGAACCGGTGCAAATATTTGCCGCTCCGCCTCAAAGCGCACTCCTGCCACCTCCTTCGGTACCGAGTACCACGACATCTATTCCGGCAGACGTACCCTCGCCGGCAGCAATCTATCTCGCGGCAGGTGGACCGGATGGTGCGGTGCCGGTGTATGGTCATGTGTGGTGGACACGCACTGCCGATCCGGATGGCGGTGATATGGTTGTTGCCGAAGTGTCAGTCCCGCTTGCGTTTGCTACCTTGGAAGCAAAGGTGACGTGGCGCGACAATAAGGACGCCAGCCTGCCTGCTGATGCCATGCTGCACGTCAATTTCAGTTACGCCGGTCCAGGGTCACCGGATAGGGTTCGCAAATTGCCTGGCGTGCTGGCAAAAGCTGAACCTATGACAGTTGGACGGCCGATAGTCGGAGCGTCAGCGGTTGTCCAAGGCAGCGAATTTCTGTTCGCGCTATCGAGCCAAGACGCCGATATAACCGAGAACTCCATCTTACTGACCGAGCGCTACTTTGACTTAGCGCTGGTACTGGAGAGTGGGCGGAATGCCATCCTGACGCTTGAGAAGGACGATACAGCCACGGACATGTTTCGCGATGTTGTGGAGTCATGGGTGGAATAACAGGAGCTTGCGAGGCCTCAGCTAGTCGAACGTTCTGGCCCCTGTTGGCCAGCTAGTTGCGCAACGACATCCGGTGAGCTGCAATTGGGCTGGCTATTGGCAGCGGGCAGCCTAATGATCGTATGCACTGAAATCGTGGTCCAATAGCAGCACATAGAACACGCGGGCATCGCGATAGCCTATCATCGCCTTCTTGCCGTTGAAGCGGAGTGCCAGGATAGTGCTATCCTCTGTCACTGAGCTAGGGAGCTTTGTCTTCAACGACTTGCGGGCAATCGTCTCCGTCCCGGTGCCATGACGAGGCGCATTTCGGATATCGCGCCAGTTCATCTGAGACAGCAGAAAAAGCCGCTTCGCTAGAGCCGCCTGATCGTCACGTTCGCAGCAGTTCACACTGTACCCGGAACCGTCCTGCATCTTCTCAAATGAGAAGATGGGCGGCTGCGTGTCGGGGTTCTCTGACGCGCTGGAGCCTACGCTATTGGCGAACGGCTTCTTGCTATCACGCGGCCTTAACACGATAGGACTCGACGTACTCGCGGCTCACCTCATTGGCGAAGAACTCACGCAATTCGGACGTGGTGATCGTCTTATTCAAACGATGGTACGCGTCCAGCCACGGGCGCTCTTCGTGAGTCATGTTCCGCAACTTCCATGCGCTGTACTGGCCATAGAAATTGTACACGTCATCAAGGACCGAAAGGTCGTTCGCGTCAAACTGAGAGAAATCGAAGTCGTCCTTGGGAGGGATATTATCCGCCCCGTGCTGCGCAAAGCGCCGGTACTGAGAAGGAACTACAGGCCCATGCTGCCAAGCCTCAACTCCATCAGCAAACAGCGGGCAACGGTCATCCTCGCGAACGGCCGCGATCAATCCTGCTGCATAGTAGCAGAGCTTCTGCAGCTTCAAGTTTGAAATCAGGTCGCCAAACTCTGGATTTGAGCGGGCGATGAAGAAATCAGCGATGTCATCGGCGTGATAAGTGCGCATCGGTCCACCTTTGTGCGGACTTATACATCACAGACTGAACGGGCGGAATCCCTATTCGTTCAACTCAGACTTGGTGGCGCTGCTCCGCACTACCACATTCCCAACCTTCTCCACCCGCTGAATAGGTCCGCGCGGCTTTTCTTAAAGCCGCATAATGACCAAAAACAAAGGCCGGAAAAGGTCACTTGGAATCACTGTGCGGCAATGGCGAACAATCACGCAAGATCAACCAGCTTTTGGTTAACAGTTGTCACGCGATGACTGCCTCCGAAAATTACTCATCGGTGTGCTTCGGACATGGGCACTAGCCATTTTAGAATGGACTAAGCCGCTGTGATCAATAGCACTAAACCCGATTCTAAATGCGTAAAGTCGTTGATCTATAAGGGTTTGTGCAGCTGACTGGTGGGAAACAAGGAGCCGCTAACCTTTAGGGAGTGACAAAACCCCTCGTGGCTATTGATTTCGGGGAGTTTAATTAGGTTAAGCGCTTGTGAGCGCTGGTCTTTTGCATTTTAACTCCCCCCGAAGAGGATGGGGTCCTTAAGCATGCCGTTGGGACTCCCCTTGGGCCGCAAGGGCCGGCGTTATTTCGCGTTTGTTTATTGGGCAGGCGCACCGGCAAGCGTATCCGAGATTGACCCGTGGAGAGACCAGGGTCATGCCCTATGCAGTAGATTCCACTACTTTACTGGGGACACTGCCTCGCGAAAAGCGGAATTCGGGGCCTTAGCGCCGTCTCCCTATCTATTTCAGCCTACTTTAGACCGCGCGGGCTATTGCAGCACCTGTGCGTTAGTGCTGGGTATAAGTACCACGCCCCGGCTGGCCGCTTCCGCTCTTATCCGCGCACGCAGGTCATCTAGGATGTCGTGAAAGTCTGCATCGAGGTCTGAAGGGACTATGACTCCGGGGTGGCGCCTTGCTACCACCTGGGCCCGATCCATCATGGAGAGCGAAGCATGCAGGTTGGTATTGTTCACCTGCTTTAGGATTTCCGAATAGCGTTCCGGGTTCAATGCTCCCTGCGCGATTTCATACCGCCAAGACTCAAGGCTCGCGGGAACGCCAAGCCGTTCGGCCGACGCTGGGGAGAGATTAAGTCTACCGTCGCGGATAAGCGGCCCGCCATCTGCAGAATACACGTTCATGGGGTTCCGGGGTCCGTCACTCGCTGGGGGCATTGTCAGTCTCCATTGATCGGGAAGGCGTCAGAGGTGCCGGTCGTAATAGGTGCCGCCCGATGCGCTCTGGAAGCTGCCATCACCATTGCTGGTGTAGCGGTCCTGCTGGCCAGTGGCCTCTTTCCAGTATTCGCTGTTCTGCGTGGTGGTGTTCATCACGCCGTTCTTGCCCTGGATCATGAAGCCGCCATTGGCAGCTTGGCCGAGAACGGCGCCCACCGGAGGCTTCTGCGCTACGGGCGCGGGAGCGACTTGTTGAGCCCCCGGAGCGTATGCGCTCATCATGGTCAAACGTGGCGCGACCGGAGCCGCTTGGGCAATGGCTGTCATTGCAGCGTTGACCGGGAGCATGCCGGGTCCACCCATGCCAAAGCTGGGGCGCTGAAATGGGACGGGGGCGGTCCTGCCCGGTGCAGTGGCAAGCTGGGTGCCAACACCTACGCCGTTGCGCTGCGCCTGCATCGCCGCAGACTGCATAACCGGATAGCCAGCGAACTGCATGCCAGTGGATGGCTGGAGCCGGTCAGGCACGTTGGGCGCCCTGCCGCCCTGCGGGAATGCACCAAACGCCGATGGTTGCCGCGCTGTTTGCGGCGCTGCGCCGGACTGGCCGGCATAGGTCTGATTGCCGCCGATGCTGAGGGTTGCGATACGAGCCGCATCAGCAGCGGGATTGCCGGTGAGGGATTGTGTGCCGCCCCGATCATGCCCCGCATAGGTTTGGTTTGCACCTATCGAGAGCGCCGCACGGACAGCAGCGGAACCCATGGGATCATTCCGCGCCGTAACCGTGGGCTGCGCGCTGTTCATGCCCGTGCCAGCCCATGCCGGGATTTGCGGCGTTACCTGATTGCGCTGCGCAATGGCACCGGGGCCTATGGTCTGGGGGGTTGGAGCGGCGGCTGGATTCGCCGTGGATAGTCGAGTGCCGACGCCACGCCCGCCTGTGGATGAAAAGAAAGCGTGCCCGCCATATTCACCCGTTGGCGTCATGGAACTGGCCCAGTAGGGTTCTGAGATAGTGCCGGGAGCATAATAGTGGTCAGCCCCGCCCGTTGGGTCGCCGGGCTGCTGAGCGAGCTCGTAAGCGGCCCACGCAGCATCTCTGGCTTCTTGCTGGCGCTGAGCCTCACGCGCTGCTGGGCCGGGGTCCCAAAAGCCGGTGAATTGGTGCGGTTGGCGTACTACCTCACCCGGCGTTATGCCCCGGATATCGGATCGGTTGAGGATCGATTCTGCAATGCGGCGCATCCCCTCGGATCCTTCGCCGAAGCCTTCCGCAATGAGGGTGTCGATGATATCTTGCTTGTCTTGGTCAGCCACGGTGCGGCCTCGTGCGAGGTATAAGATGGCAGAACTGCCCATTGAACGGGCCGATGTAGTCGCGGTCTGCGTTTTCCCGAATGGGAAGAAGATGCTGCTGTTGAAGCAGCCGGCCTGGACGCGCTTTTACCTTGCAGCATGTGCTTTGTTTTTGATCGTCCTGGGGCTGGCCGCAACGAACTGGAACTGGGCAGCGCTTATCCTGGTCTTCGCGGGCGCAGGTCTTGCGTACGTGGTCGTCCTGATTTACCCCCAGGGTTTGCTGAACGATCCAGAGAAGCCCCACCACTGGCCTACCTCCCGCCCCTGAGCGCCTCAGCAATTGACTGAGTAGCAGGGCTGACTGCGCCCGGAACCAGCGCCGCGCCTACACGGGGATTCCGCGCAAGAGCCCGCCTTGTTGCCAGGCCGGATATCAGGTCCATTCCAGCGTCGGGGCTTTGGGTTAGAAGCTGGGCAATCTCGGCATAAATCTTGTCGGCAATCTGTTTCTTGCCCCGCGCATCCCTGCCGGTCAGTGCTTGAACTATGGACTGCGCAGCATTGAATGGCTTGCCTTGCTTTGCCTGGTTTACCGCTCCGTCTTCCACGTAGCTTCTAACGGTGTCATTGAGCGCCGTGCGGGCATAGGTCTTGGTGTTCGTAGAAGTGTTGGCCCGCAGCAGCAGGGAGCGGGAAGCCTCGTCCAATTTCTTGAATAGAGCGGAAGATGCGGCTTCATCGTCCATGAGCAACGCAATCTTTTCCCGCGCAGCACGGCTCGATAGGTCTTGAAGCGCTTTCCTTGCTTCACGCGCGTCCAGGTTGGGATCGGAGACAACCGCACGAACATTGGCCAGCGCCTCATCAATGTCTGAAGCTACGCCCTGCTTGGCGAACTGGCGCTGCGGACCCGTCATGCCTGAGATGATATCAGCCGCTTCGTCGCGGGCCATGGAAGGGCGCAGCAGGCTAGCACCGAATTCCAGGGCCTCTTTCTGCTGGAGCGGCGTTGCTGCCGTTTCCAAAGCCGTTGCATAAGCGGGAGCGGCCTCCTTGGTCGCGCTGCGGATATCGCGAGCCAGACCGGAATAAATCCGCCCTAAATCATCCATCTTGCCGAATGCACCTGTGCCCTCGGTCGAGTTGGCGACCTTGTTTAGCGCGCGGGTGATATAGTCCAGTTCGCGCACATCCGGCATGCGGTTGATAATAACCGAACCATCGTCCGCTATGCTGGCGAACATCTGCTGAGACTGAACGCCTTCGGCCTGCATCATCTTCTTCGCGGCATCAATGGCGCTGCTCGGAACACGAGTCACGAGCTGCTCGATATTCCGGCCGGCCTCGCTGGAGTAGTCAATCGGGCTTGAATAGGCGGCTTTGTAAGCTGCGTCTCTGGCCGGGGCGGTGCCGGTCCGCAGCCCCTGAGAAGTGGTATAGACGCCTCGGGGCTCCCCAAGGTTTTGTGCTAGAGCTTTAACGATGTCGTCATAGGAACCAGACGCGCGGGCCTCGATTGCTTCGGTGGCGATGCGCGAGCCGGGACCGCTGCTTTGGATGGCCGTATCCAACAGCGATGCCGTATTGGGGCCTGCGTCAGCCAGCATTGCGCGGGGGCCAGCCTGCGACATGTTAAGCCCGGCTTGGGTGCCGAGTGTGCCATCTGCCATCATAGCGTCTGTAAGGAGGTCAGCAGCGGGGCGAGAGATGCCCACGTCGCCAGCACTAGGGGCCATGCCGAGCGCTCTGCGTCCGGCTTCGCCTGCCTTGCTGAATGCAGCGCCGATGTGCGGAGCAGCAGCGCCGCCCGCCCCACCCAGAACAGCGCCTCCAAGACCGGTGAAGGCAGCTTCTTGTACGCTGTTGCCGCGTGCAAGACTGTCGGCACCTGAGACGGCCCCGCCAGTAAAGCCGCCGTTCACGACACGGGAGAACAGACCCTGCCCAGGCGCAACGCCGAAGGCCCTGGCGCCAGCGGCGGTCATACCGAGAGGGGCCATAGCAGCCACGCCGCCTGCAATCTGCCCTGCTGTGGACAGAACAGGGTTCTCGGCCTCGTATTGATCCTGACGGCCATATACGCGGTCTTTGATGGCCTGCGGGTCTTCGCCGGTCATCATTCCGGCGAGGCGCGTCGTTACCGCATCCACTGCGCCGGTATAGGCAGGGCCAAGAATGGGAATGCCGTTGACAACATCGCGGGAGAGACCCAGCAACGGATTCCATGCTTCGGGCTGTTGAGTGGCTCCCGGAGCCAAGGGGGCATCCTGCCACCTCGATGGGCTGGGGCTGGGGCTAGGGTTCACGGTCCCGGATGCAAGCGGGGCATCTCTCCACCCAGCCATTATGGTTTCACCCGGATTGAGCCGTCAGGCGCTTCGAAAGTCGCTCCCGATGGGATGGCTTCATATTCCGCATCGTTGGTGACAGGCAGCGGTGCGGTCTGTTCGCCAGTCTGCGGATTGAGGAACCTGTTCAGGTCAAAGCTGGGATCGAGAACGCCAATCTGGGGAACAGGGGCGACGATCCGGCTTGGGTCGTAACCGTATTGCTCAGCCAAACCGGAATAGCGCTCATTGGTATTTTCCTGGAGGCCGGAAGCACCCTCGAACAACTGGCTTGCTCGCGTGACGAAGTCCTTGCGGATTTCAGGTGCGAGGCGTTCACCGTTCAAGATACGGTTGTATTGCGACTGAATCTGCTCAGGAATAGAACCAGACGAAGCGGCAGTGGCGAACTCGCCCTCGCGAACTGTCGAGCCCGGATCGAGAACCTTCATGTAGTTAAAGATGAGCGCCAGGTCGCCCGCTGCTGACGGGTCGGTGGCGCTGTCCAGAACACGCTGGTAGGCTTGGGTTTGGAGCCCGTAATCCTTGACGGTGTTGATGCCGTTGTATTCGTTGCGGAGCTTGCTCTCGCCATCAACGTTCATCGCCGGAACCCCGCCCTCCATGCCAGGGGGCGAAATCCAGGTCCCGTCATTGGGGTTGTAGATAAGCCCGCCGCCCACGTTCATAAGCGACTGCTGATCGGCCTGCGGATTGCGCAGCGCGTCCAGCTGTGCCCGCTTGTACTCAAGGTCGAGCTGGTAGGAGGGATCCGACTGCTCCATCTTGTTGCCCAACAGTGCCTGCGCAACCGATGCCTGCGCCTTGTTCTGTTGAACCCATGGATTGCTCAGGGCCGCGATGATCTGATCCATGGATGAACTTGGGCCAATGCCTGCAAAGGCAGCATTCCCGGCCTCGATGCCTTGCTGCTCTGCCTGGGTGGCTGAATGATTGAGGACAGCTCCCGCCAGGCCTGAACTTGCCTGCCCAAGAAAGCCCCAAAAACCCTTCCCCTGGGGCTCAGCCTTAAGCAAACCTTCCGCGACCTTGCGCTCGCGTTCAATCTCGCCTGGGCTGCGAAGCTTTCCGTCTTGCCAGGTGAACATTGGTGCAATCGGGGAAACCATGGCATGCGCTCCTATGCAGCCGACTGTTCAATAACAGCAGCTAATCCAGTGCGAACGAGATGGGCGACCGTGACTCCCTGCTTTGCGGCAATCTCGTGTGCCTTCTGCTTCAAGTCCGCAGGCATGGCCACAAGCAGGTGCTGGTTTAAGGGTTGACGGCGTGGGTTGGTCTGCATGGCAGTAATCCATAGCTGAACAATATCACCTCAGAATAGGCCATTGTTCGTTATTAGGCAACTGTTGATGGCCAGTCGTTCACTTAATCGATCCAATCTGCCTTTTTAACCTTTGTTTATTCTATGCCGCCCTGTTCTCGGCCCACCCTCTTCCATCGCCTGGAAGCAGCAGGTCAGCAGGCACCCGGCAACCCTGCGCACCCGGCGCAGGCCCCCAGTGCGCGGGGAACCACTCATGGCGGTTTCGCGCATGTCCAAGGCGCTTGCGCCACTGCTCCGGTGTTTCAAGCTCCGTCACGGTGGCGCCGCCCATCGTCTCGAACATGCGGCCGCTCAAGTAACCCTGGACATGCT
The DNA here is from genome assembly GCF_003056355.1 of Devosia naphthalenivorans. GTDB lineage: Bacteria > Pseudomonadota > Alphaproteobacteria > Rhizobiales > Devosiaceae > Devosia > Devosia naphthalenivorans. The sequence continues at coordinate 15,796 of NZ_PYVW01000016.1, read as the reverse complement.
TCACCGCCCGATCAGGATGGCGCTTGAGCAGAGCGGCGTAGGAGGGGAGCGAGGCCATGGCCTGGGCTTGGTGCTCAGTCGATAGCTTCTGCCACGCCTTGAACCCGTTGAGCTTGGATTGGCCTTCAGTTGATGGATAGGCTTTCCAGAAGGCTTCGTATGGACCGGTGTAGCCGTTGCCTTTTCGCTTACCCGACTTTGTGCGCCCAGGGTCCGCAACCGAAGGTTCGGACAAAGAAGATACGTTAGTATCTTCTCTTACTGTGGGTGTGGGTGTGGGGGCATCGCTCCGGCATGCTTCCGGCATATGCTCCGGCATACCTTCCGGCATTGCCACGGCATCACCTTTTGTCTTTGTTTTCCAACGGCTTGCAGCTTTATCCCTCTGCGAACGGCTTTTTTCAGCCACATAAGACCGCTCGTCAGTGAGTCTTGATTGCGTCCATTCTTTTTTTCGTCCGTCGAGTTTCCAGAACGTCATTATGGTGTCGCGGTTGAGCGCCCAACGGTCCCCGCTCATGCAAGCTAAGCGGGCAAGCATCTCATCATCATCGGGCAGTGAGCAGGACGGCCGGCGCCAGGCCTCCATAAGCAGCAGAAGGTAGGCCCCATGCTGCTCCGCTGACAGGTGGCGGGTGTCGGATAGATAAGCGTCGGTCCAGAGGGGAAGAGCGGGGAATTGTGCCATGATCAATAGCTCCTGGCCGCGTTCCGAACGGCGGAACATGCAACATCAATGTGGAGGTCAATGGTTGTGCAAGGGCCGTTACGCTGCTTGGCAATCGCCAGCTCGCCCTTGTTACGGCAAGCATCGAGGTCCGCTTGCCAGTCTATGCGCTTATCTGGATCGGCCGGCTCTGCGCGCTCCAGATAGTAGGCTTGCCGGTGCAGAAACATAACCGCATCAGCATCCTGTTCGATATTCCCACTGTCCCGAAGATCCGAGAGAACCGGCCGCTTATCTTCCCGCTGCTCAACCTGACGCGACAGCTGGGAAAGCAGGACAACAGCAAGGTCGTATTCACGCGCCAAGGCCTTGAGCCCATCGGTGATTTCACCAACCTCATTGTTGCGGTTTCCTGCATACCGGGCCGAAGGCTTCACCTTGCCGAGGTGGTCGATGATCAGCATGCCCAGCGGTGCCCCCCGGTCCTGAGCATCCTCAAGCATGGTTTCCGTCTTCGCCCTGATCTCGGCAATGGTGAGCCCGCTGGCGTCGTCCAGCAGGATTGGCAGCTCGACATACTTCTCCAGAGCCAGCGCAGCCGCTTCCTCCTGCTCGTCTGTGAGATGGCCTGCAATCAGATCCTGGTACGGGACACGGTATCGCTCAGCATGGGCAATGTCGCTGATCATGCGAGCCGCCAGTTTGGCATTGTCCATTTCGAGGCTGAACACTCCGACGCCCACGCCGCTGGCAGCAGCATGGCGAGCAATGGAAGTGCCCAAGGTCGTCTTGCCCATAGAAGGCCGTGCGCCAATCAGGATCAGGTCACGGCGCTGCAGTCCGCCGGTTGCCCGGTCGAGGTCGATAAGGCCGCTGGTGACGCCTGTAAGGCCTTTGCGGTGCTTGGCCTCGATGGAAGCCGTGAGTGCCGCCTGTGCCGCCTCTGCGAACGTCTGGCGGGTGTTGGCCTTGCCGCCCGAGTTGCGCAGATGCGAAGCCAGTTCATCCACTCGGGATACCAGTGCGCGAGCAAGCTCAGCCGGATTGGTCGAGGGATCCGCCGCAACATGTGCAAGGGCCTCGGCTTCTGCCTTGAGACCTAGCCTCGCCCATTGGCTCACCACCGCCTTGGCGCCGCCCTTGGTGTTGCGGGCATCGAAAGGTGTGCTGGTAACCATGCCTGCCAGATAGCTGCCGAGAGGCGTGCCGGTGCGTTCGGCAAAGCCTTGCACGAAGTCAGCCGATGCGAGCTTGAAGACGGTCGGCATGGTGGCGGTGCCGTACTGCTCCTGCGCAGCGCACGCCAGCCGGTAGATTTCAGCGTGTGCTGGCTCGATGAAATGCTCTGGCGTGAGCCGCGCCAGGGTGCCCCGATGGTCGCCGGCAGACAGGATAGCACCAAGAAGGTTCTGCTCGATTTCAGGAACGAATCCGCTCTCGGTCATTTACCCAGCCTCCGCTTGGCTTCCGCAATGGCGCGGACAGCATCAGCAAAGGACAGGCCATACTGTTCCCGAAGCTGTTTGGTCAGGGGAGCGCCTGCAACGGCGCTCTCCCAATTTGCAGCCAGCCAAGTGGCGGCGATGTTGATGGCGTTAGAGACGGTTTCGCGCGTCATGCTGCGGCGCTCCCAAAGTAGGCGTTGCCGAACTCCCGTCGCCCCTCTGGGCTGTTCAGGTATTCCCGCAGGTTGCCGCCAAGAACCGAAACTTGGTCGCGCAGCACATAGCGAGCATGGCTCCCTGCGAAGCTTCCACCATGGTTCTCGTCAATTGTCTCGACGTTGAACCCCTGAGCCCGTAGGCGGAACACATAGTCGCTCCACCTCGGCGCCGGTCGGGTGATGGGGGTGCAACCGGTCTCGCCCGCTCGGATCAACGAGAGCAGAGCCCACCCCACGCGACCGATAACAGTGGTGGTGCGCACGACTTCACCATTGCGGCGAATGATGCAGTCGAACTTGGGTTTGATTGGCTTAAGGGCTTCGGTCATTTCACCACCCCGCAGCCAATCCCGGCAATCTCAGCCAGCGCGTTGCAGGTTTCGACAGGGCGGAGCGTGCGCCGATAGACAAGTTTGCCGCCGCTGGTGAGGCCGTTCGGGATTGCGGGAGGGCCAAATTTAGGCAAGCCGGTATTGTTGCCCGCCGAGGCGGGTTCGTGGTATTGCTGCATTGTGATGAATTCCTATTGAGGCCCTGGCGGTGTTGAGCCCGCTGGGGCTTTTCCTTGCCTAGGCGGCGATGCTGCGATTGTGGCCGGTGTTGGTGCGGATGCGGGCAGCTACAAAAGCTTGCAGGTCTTCCACCCGGTAGCGCACGGCGCGGCCCATGGCGACGTACGGCGGGCAGTTGATGCCGCTGACACGAGCCTTCTCAAGAGCAGACGTTGAAAGGTTTAGGTATTCGGCTGCCTGCTTGGTATTGAGCAGGACATGTGCGGGGGCTCCGGTAGTCATTCGCTCTTGCTCCTTTCTAGGTTGATCCAGTTGCGAGGAGTAGGATGCGGTTGCTGGTCGCATTTAGATATGATGGACCGGCAAAATTCGTATCTGGGGGGTTCGTCCCATATTCACCAGTCGGGGTAATAGGGGATCATTGGTTTGGGCGGCAGAGAAGCTATGGCCTTAGATAGGCTGGCTGCGAAAGGGGCCTCTTTAACACCGGTGGCGTCCTCCCAAGCTATCTCCAAAAACGCCGTAAAGGCGTTTGCTGCTCCCTTGCTGGAGCTTGGACGCTTGCCGTAAAACGTGAGCCAAGCCTCTGCCCAAATCGTTGCGAATGCAGCTCGCTCAACTTGGCCAAAGTTGACAATTCTACTAGCCACCTCTTTATGTTTGATATGTGCAGCAGAGGAAACCCTCCGTGCAGCATCCAGCCCGGCCAGCAGGGCGGCAGCTAAGTTGTCTCCTTCAATGCGTTGCTGCTCAGTAGCGATATTCGGCATTTCGATTCGCCGGATTTGGCGCGCAGGTGATAGCAAGTCCAAGATGGGCGCTGCGTTGCTCGTGTGATGCTTTCCATACGCCATGTAGTTGGTGAGTTCGGTTATTGCGCGAACTGCCTTTTGAGCTACTCGCTCGGTGCTTTTCCAATCCTCAGCGTGCTCAGGATATTGGCGCACAGTTCCGGCATCCATGGCTGCACGGATCGCCACTTCCATAGCGCGGCGTCCGAATCCAACTACACCTTCCAGCGCCCCCATAGGCATCAGATTGCCTCTTGAAAACTCGTGATTAAGAAAGGCCAAGACCCTGGGCAGTTCTGCCGCGTCAATATCGTTGGGATCGATCAAAAAGGGCTGTTCAGCCGGAATAACCATCGCTTCACCTCGCGAGCACCATGAGGAGCGCAGGGCAACTGCTGGTGAGGCGGCTTTCGACTGGCCGGTCTAGCCCTGCGCAACTGTTAGCCCTTCCGGGCGTCTTTCAGCGGAACCACATTGTTGGGCTGACGTTCGGAGTGGCCGAGAGCCCGCAAAAGGTCCGCGCCAATTGTTTCGGTCGCGCGCCGTAGCGGATCCACTTGCAAGTGCGCGTAGCGTTCTGTCGTGGAAGCCTTGGTGTGACCGAGCAGCTTGCCGACAATCGGAAGGCCCATACCGCCACCGACGCCGAAAGTCGCGAAGTTGTGGCGCAAATCGTTAATTCGCAAATCTTCGAGCTGGGCGTGGCGCTTGATGCTGGCCCAAGGCTTCTTGATGTCGGGTCTGGGCTTTTCTTCGGGCGTTCCGGCGCTGTCGCTGGCAATCACATACTTGCCGATGCGCTCCAGACCGGTCAGCACTTCAAGAGCAGGGGCGTTCAGGACAATGACCTTTACCCCGGTAAGGCGTCGGGTCTTGTGCTTCGGCAGTAGCAGGACGCCGCGCGCAAGGTCGACTTGCTTCCACTCAAGATTGAGGATTTCGCGGAGGCGGGCGCCAGTGAACATGAGCAGACGGAGCGCGCCGACGACATGCGGGCTAAAGACCGTCACCCGCTTATCAGCCTTTGCCAGGTGCTTGCTGGTCGGCTTCTCAACATCCCAAGGAATGCCAGTGGTTTCAGCAAGCCGAAGGGCATCGGCAAGACGGAGCAATTCGTCTGGCTCAAGCGGGCGCTCCCTGCCTTGCTCTTCGAACTTCTCAATGTCGTCGGCAGGGTTGTGGCCTTTGGGTACTAAGCCGACGCTTGCCGATCCGGCCCAATTATAAAAGGCGCTGATGCAGGACAAGATGCGGTTGGCCTGGAAAGGGGTGTGGCTCCAATCGTCATGAAGCCTTGCCACCTTGGAATGGGGCAGGGTCTTTGCCTTGAGATTGCCCAGCGCTGGAATGATGATCCGGTCCAGCAGGTCGCGGTAATGCTCATGGGTGCCGTCGCTGCGCTTCGCTTTGACATGGGAACTAAGCCAAAGGCTGGCCACTTCCTCGACTGTCGCAGCCTTCCGCGCATCCGACTTAGACTCCATCGGGTCGCCACCGGTCGCCACCAGTGCGCGCAGCCGTTCGGCTTCCTTGCGGGCTTGGTCTGCGGTTAGGTCCGTCGCCTTGCCGATGGTATAGCGGCGCTTTGCCAGTGCCCGTCCGCCTTCGCCAGGCCGATACTCATATATAAATGACTTGGCACCGGTCGGCATCACTCGAAGGCCAAAGCCCGTGATCAAGCTATCGAAGACTATATAGCGGCTGTCGCGCGGCTCAGCGGCATCGACAACGCGTTTTGTGATTTTCTGTCCTGCCATAGCTTCCTACCGAAACAGCCATTTCGGAAATCGGGTCGCCACCGGGTCGCCACCACTTATGGGAACTCGGTGAAACACCATGCAAGAACGTATCAGGAAACGCGCACCACATCAACGGGTTGAGGTGGTGCTGTCCACCGATGTAAAACAGGAAGCGACGCGGCCCCTCAGATTGTGGATCTAGAGGTCCTCGGTTCGATCCCGAGAGGTGGTACCAATTTTTCAGGCAGTAGTTGGTTTTCCGCTAGCGTGTTAAGCGCAGAGACGAGAGGTTTTCTCCGATCGAGGCGAAAACCGAAGACAGGTCGGCGCCAGTGGTGGCATCGAAGGCAAATCCTGGCTCGCTGGCGCATTTCGTCATGATCTCTTTAGCCTGCGCTATGCCGCCCACGTCGAAGGCCACCGTGTAAACGCGAATCCGTTCTGCGTGCATTGCGGCGCATAGCGCCTTAGCCTGGGTAAATGCATCGCCGTTCGGCGAATTGCAGTTGATCTTATTGCCCTCGTTTCCGCTGCCAGATCCAGAATCTTTGGCGATGACGCCATTGCAGTAGGACGTGTTGAAAGCGCCGTCCGTCATAATCACCACAGCCTTGATGACGTTTTTGGTGTCGCCCACTGCCGGTTGGCTGGCAGCAGGCCAGGGGCCCTTGAAGTTTGCAGACACCATGTACCAACCCCAGCCGATGCCGATGTGACCAGCGGTGGAGCCCGTTGCAGTAAGATCGTTCGCCAAGTCGTGCAGGATGGTCTTGTTATCAGTAAGCGGCTGAACCTCGGTGGAAAGGCAGGGATTGTTGTCGGAAGAGTAGTTGCGGCCCAAATAGCTTACTGTCGGTGGCAGGTCTTTGGCGTGGGAAGGGCGCTCCGTTACGCAGGTGCTGATTTCCTGTCGGCGTCCATCGCCCTGCTTGTTTACGTAATAAAGATGCTGGCATCCCGGCAGCACACAGGAAACGGTGCCGCCCGTACCTGGCAGCGTGCCGTAGTTCCGGCCGTTGCTTGGCGCGGTATCCGGCAACGAAAAATTGTTCGTGTTGGCGTTCTTTATCTGCCAGACGATAAACCGATCATCGAACTCAGACGTATTGTTGTCGATCCAATTATAGTTGTTATTGCTGCTATAATTGCGCAAGCTTGTTCCTTGGATGTAAGCGTAGTCGTCAGTCTTCAAGCCGTGGTTAGCTGATGTGACGACTAAGTCGCATGTCGCAATCTGGCATTCGGCCACCGTGCCGTTAATATTGGTGTTGGTGTTTGAGCTCGCTACAACGCCCGAGAGTTGAAAGCTGGATGTGCTGCTTACCAAAGATACGGTGAGAACTTTGCCATCCACCGCAGACAAGCCAGTTCCGGACACGAAGACCCTATCGTTTACCGTCAAGCTGTGCGGCTTTGAGGTCGTAAAGGTCAGCGGCTTATTCTTGTCGCCATAGAAGTTGCTAATGGACCTTGCGCTGTTCGCCACCGCCCAATTGATATTGCTAATCCCGGTGGGCGCTATGACTGGCCCGCGTATCGCGGGTGCATAGGTTTCCCCTACATTCACGGCAACCGAATAGGGTACAATGGCCATTTTGGAGTAACTCGGAGTTTGCTCCGGCTTCACGACGATGTCGATCAACTGATTCAGCGCAGTCCTGAGCGCACTGATTTTGGTCTCATACCCGCCTTTGCCATTAGGGACCGTATCCGTCATCGACCCGGTGACGTCCACCACAACGGCTACTTCGACGTCCAGCGAGCCGCGCACGGCCTCCGAAAATATGTTCGCGCTCAGTTCGGTTACACCAACCAGACTGACAAACATGGTGGGCACTGTCAGCTCGCCGGTAAAACTCAGCAAGCCGAGTTTCGTATCTACCTGGGCATCGTTGATTTCCGAGGCGGTCCGGGTGTCGCCAATGCGGTCTCTGACCAGTGCGGCGGCACGAACGATCAACTCGCTCTTGGGGGTGGTGTAGATCTCCTGCTGCAACGCCAGAGCCGCGGCATCAAGCGCGATTTGCGCCCGGCTACGCGCCTGTTGCAGCGCCACATAGTCCACCACCGCGCCACTGAGCGCGACGAGGACAATGGCCATGACCCCGAAGATCACGGCAAACGCGCCACCTTCATCGTGCGCAAAGCGCCTTAACAATTTGTGCAAGTGACGCATGACGCCGTCGACCCATGGAAACCCGCCCCCGATGCGGAGCCCGGGCGTCATTGTGCTAGATAATCCTTATCAAAGGACGACGACTTTGGTGTTGATTTTTACCCGCACGTAAAGGTCAACGACGTCTTCGTTCGTCATGCGGATGCAGCCCGACGAAACGTTCTGCCCGATGCTCCATGGCTCGGTGGTGCCGTGAATGCGATACAGTGTCGAGCCGATATAGAGCGCTCGTGCTCCCAGCGGATTGTCCAGCCCGCCTTTCATGTGCCGGGGCAGGTCGGGCCGGCGGCGCAGCATTTCGGCGGGCGGCGTCCAGCTTGGCCATTCCGCCTTGCGCGTCACGCGATGCGTGCCGTTCCATTCAAAACCGGATTTGGCGACGCCGATGCCGTAGCGCAGCGCGCGTCCATCCCCGAGCACGAAATACAGGAAATGCGCTGATGTATCGACCACGATGGTGCCGCTGCGCTCATGCGTGTCATAACGCACCACCTGGCGCAGGAACACCGGATCGACGTGCAGATTAGCCTGCAGCGCCAGCCCGTGCCGCGGCCGGTTGGGCGGCACGACGGTGATTCCCGGCGGTGGCTGAAAGCGCCAGCCGGGCTGCAGCCCCTGTGCCTGCGCCGAAATCACGCTCGCCGCCAACAACACGAGCGCCATGGCACTCCGCACCACCACACCAGGTTTCATCGCAACCGCCTCGCTTTGCTTGCTGCCTCAGGGCCAGCTTTGGCGGGCAGTCTGCGCCTGGAATTGGCAAAAAGCGGTGAAGCGGATTGGTTAAGCCATTGGCGAGGCTGATGGTTATTGCGGCACTAAGATTGCGCTGTTGCTTGCCCTCGGTTAAGCCTGCGAGGCCGCAGGGAGCGATCAGCCATGACATCTAGCGAACCAGCACCAGACGCTTTGCCGCGCTGCCCCTGGGCGGGCGATGATCCCCTCTACCGGCACTATCACGACCATGAATGGGGCCGCCCCGCGACTTCGGACACCAGGCTCTTCGAAAAAATCTGCCTTGAAGGCTTCCAGTCCGGTCTCTCCTGGATCACCATCCTGCGCAAGCGGGAACGCTTCCGTCAGGTCTTTCACGGCTTCGATATTCCCAAGGTCGCCGCCATGACCGAGACCGATATCGAGATCCTGCTGGGCGACGTCGGCATCATCCGCCACCGTGGCAAGATCGCCGCCACCATCAACAACGCCAAGCGTGCACTGGTTCTGCAGGAGGAGTTCGGCTCGCTCGCCGCCTATTTCTGGCGCTTCGAAACCCGCCCGGAGCATCGCCCCAACGATCTGAGCTGGGAAAACCTGCGCCGTCTGGCCCAGACCGAAGCCTCCGTCGCCCTCAGCAAGGACCTGCGCAAACGCGGCTTCTCCTTTGTTGGTCCCACCACCTGCTATGCCTTCATGCAGGCCATGGGCCTGGTCAACGACCACGTCGAAGGATGCTTCTGTCGCGATGAAGTTGAAGCAGAGCGCGCGGCCCTGATCCGGCCCGCCTAAATCTTTCACCTATGAGGCATGGGCGTCCTGCGCCGCTGTTTCTAGTCGACACCCTCCCCCTTGCGGGGAGGGATCAAGGGTGGGGGGACGCTTAGCCCCGATATTGCCTCCACCCCCAACCCCCTGTTGCCTTCGTGCCACAACCAACCCCGTCTGCGACATCCCGCCACATCTGCTCTTGCGGATCACGGAAACGAGAGCTAGAAAACACCCGTCCACAAACGCCAACCTGAGGGAGGCACCGCATGACAGCCATGTTCGTTTCGCCCCAGGGCCTCAAAATGCGACATCTCGTACAAGCCTAAGTCCCTGTACCCCGTCGCCCTCCGGCAGTTTCTGCCGTGGACACTACCTAGCTACCAACCGTGATGTGCTGAAATCGGGTCGCCCTGCGCTCTGATTCCGCCCCATCCATCCCCACCGCAACCAGAGGCCGGCCGCACGCCACGCGTCCGGAAATCATCATGTCCTACAATACCCTTCCCGAGGGCAGCGTCGTTCTGCGCCTTGAATTCTCCATCGCCGACGCCGTGCACCAGCGCGGTCTGGTGTCCGTCCTCGGGGCGGCAATCAGCGCCTGGTGGAACCGCCCGCGGATGCCTGCCCATCTGCCCGCCTACCTGCGGGACGATCTGGGCCTGCCACCCGCCGCAAGCCCGGCTCACTGGCTCGACATCCCGGTCAACCAGACCATCCCGCCCCCCTTGCGGAGACCCGGGATGTAAAAGCTCGGAGGCCAGGAGAAATCCCGGCCTCCTTCCCTAAGCCGCCCACTGCCCCACCCGGCCCTGAGAGGAGAGAGCCTGCCCTCGGGCGTCGACCCGAGGGTCGGCACGTTGCGCCGGGTGAGGGGTTCACTCTCGGTGCTCAAGCCGGGAACCCTCACCACCCCTCTCCCTGAGAGTCAGGGAACGCCGCCTGCAACGTGTTGTTTTGACCGCCTCTATCCGCTAACAACGGCGCGACTTCCAAGGACGATCCGATGACCGAAAAGACCAAGCTGATCGCCCCGCGTCTGCCGCGTGGGTTCGAGGACCGCACGCCCGGCGAGATCGCCGCTGTCGGCGCCATGATCGACACCATCCGCAAGGTCTATGAGCGCTACGGGTTCGATCCCGTTGAAACGCCTCTTCTGGAACTGACCGAAACCCTTGGCAAATTCCTGCCCGATACCGATCGGCCCAATGCCGGCGTCTTTTCCCTGCAGGATGACGACGAGCAGTGGATGAGCCTGCGCTACGACCTGACCGCGCCGCTCGCCCGCTACTTCGCCGAGAATTTCGAAACCCTGCCCAAGCCTTATCGCTCCTATCGGCAGGGTTATGTGTTCCGCAACGAGAAGCCCGGCCCCGGCCGCTTCCGCCAGTTCATGCAGTTCGACGCCGATACCGTCGGCGCTGGTGGCCCCGAAGCCGACGCCGAAATGTGCATGATGATGGCCGATGTCATGGACGCGCTGGGCCTTGCGGGCCAGTACGTCGTGCGCGTCAACAACCGCAAAGTGCTCGATGGCGTTCTCGCCACTGCCGGCGTCACCACCGATGCGCAAAAGCTCACCGTGCTTCGGGCCATCGACAAGCTGGACAAGTTCGGGACAGAAGGCGTCAAGCTCCTGCTCGGCGCCGGTCGCAAGGACGAAAGCGGCGATTTCACCAAGGGCGCCGGCCTGTCCCCCGAACAGATCGATCCCATCCTCGCCTATGTCGAAAGCGGCATTCCCGCCAATGGCGTCGAACCGGGCAGCAACGCCCATGTCGTGTCGACAATCAACGCGCTCGCCGGTCTTATCGGCGGCTCCGAAACCGGCCTTGCCGGTGTGCAGGAACTAGCCTCCATCTTCGGCCTCGTCAGCGCCGCAGGTTTCGGTGGCCGCGTTATCCTCGACCCCTCGGTCGTTCGTGGCCTCGAATATTACACCGGTCCGGTCTTCGAGATCGAACTGACCTTCAAGGTGCAAAACGAAAAAGGCCAGGATGTCGTCTTCGGCTCCGTTGGCGGCGGTGGCCGCTATGATGGTCTCGTCTCCCGCTTCCGCCGCGAACCAGTTCCGGCAACCGGCTTCTCCATCGGCGTGTCCCGCCTCGCCAACGCCCTCAAACTCACCGGCAATCTCGGCACCACCGAACCGGTCGGCCCCGTCGTCGTCCTCGTCATGGACAAGGACCAGATGGCCGGCTACCAAGCCATGGTATCCGAACTCCGCAATGCGGGCATTCGCGCCGAAATGTTCCTGGGCAACACCAAGAACTTCGGCAAGCAGGTCGCCTACGCCGACAAGCGCAACGCCCCCGCCGTCATCATCGAAGGCTCCCAGGAGCGCGATCAGGGCATCCTGCAGGTAAAGGACCTGATAGCTGGAAAACAGGCCGCCGCCGCCATCACCGACAACGCCGAATGGAAAGCCGCCCGCCCCGGCCAGTTCGAAATCAAGCGCGAAGACCTCGTCAGCGCGGTGCAAAAACTGCTGAGCGAGCAATGAGTCTCCTCTCCATCCACAATCACGATGTCATTCCGGCGCAGGCCGGAATCCATCCCGAGATCACGCCACGGCCACAAGGTAGTGCAGCCGTCACCATCTCAGGATGGACCCCGGCCTGCGCCGGCGCGACACCGAGTTTGGGGAGAGCAATTTGCACCAAGGGCGCTACCCCATGACCGGCGCCGCCCTCCGCCGTGCCAATCTCGAATCCCTCGTGGAAGCCCAGGGCGCCACGCGCGCCACGCCGCCCCTGCTGCTCTCCGCCGATCCATATTTCGATCTCGCCGGCGAAGAATTCGGCCGCCGCCTCCTGCTCACCACCGACGCGACCGGCGCGGAGCACTGCCTGCGCCCCGATTTCACCCTGCCGATCGTCCAGTCCTATATCGCCGATGGGGTAGGGCGCCCCGCCGCTTTTTCCTATATGGGCCCCATCTTCCGTCAGCGCGAAATCGGCCCCGCCGAGTTCGACCAGGCCGGCATCGAACTCCTCGCCCAGCCCAATGGCGATATTGCGCTCGATCAGGTGCTGACCTTCGCCCGTGCGGCTCTCTCCATTTTCGGCGTCGTGCCCCATGTCCGCCTGGGCGGCGTGGGCCTCTTCGAGGCACTGCTGGTCCAGGCCGACATGCCCGACGCCTGGCGTCCGCGCATCCGCAATCGCTTCGGCCACACCGAGGCGCTTGACCGCCTGCTGACCCGCCTCGAGGCCGCGCCGGACATGCCGCGCGAGCAACAGCCCAGCCGTGACGCCCTGATCGAGGACATCACGGCGCAAATGGTTGCCGCCGGCCTCAGCCTCTCGGAAGGTCGTACGCCCGAGGAAATCGCCGACCGTTACCTGGAGCAACAGGCACTGGATGCTGCGCATGTGCCCGCAGCAACGCTGAAGCTGCTGCGTGACTACCTCGCTATTTCTGGTCCCGTGCTGCAGGCTCTGACCCAGATCGAGGCGCTCGCCAGCCGGCACCGGCTGATGCTCGGCGCGCCCATCCGCGCCATCCGCCGTCACCTCAATGGCCTGGGCGAAGCGCGTGTGACTTTCGACGCCAGCTTTTCGCCGCGCCTCGATTATTACACCGGCATCGTCTTCGAAATGACTGGTGCCAACGGACAGGTCCTGGCGTCCGGCGGCCAATATGATCGCCTGCTGGAACGTCTCGGCGCCACGGCACCGATCGCTGCATCCGGCTGCTCGGTCTGGGTCGATCGGCTCGAAGCGGAGGTCGCACAATGACCGGCATCACCCTCGCCGTCCCCTCCAAGGGTCGCCTCGAAGAACTCACCCGCGAATGGTTCTCGCAAAACGGCATGACCATCACCCGCCCCGGCGGCGCGCGCTCCTATCTCGGCGCCGTCGAAGGCATGCCCGAAGTCACCGTGCGCTTCTTCCCGGCCTCCGAAATCGCGCGCGAACTCATCCGCGGCACCATCGATATCGGCGTCACCGGCCGCGATCTCATCCACGAAACCAGCGAACATGGCCCAAGCGCCGTTTCCTTCGCCAAGCCGCTGGGCTTCGGCAATGCCGATGTTGTCGTCGCCGTCCCGGATTCGTGGATCGACGTCACCCACATGCACGATTTGGCCGACGTCGCGTCGGACTTCCGCGCCCGCCACGGCCGCTGGATGCGCATCGCCACCAAATACATCACCATCACCCGCCAGCATTTCGCCAAGGCCGGCATCGCCGAATACCGCACCGTCGAAAGCCTCGGCGCCACCGAAGCCGCGCCGGCCTCTGGCGTTGCCGATATCGTGGTCGACATCACCACCACCGGCTCCACTCTCGCCGCCAACGGCCTGCGTGTCCTTGAAGACGGCGTGATGCTGCAAAGCGAAGCCTGTCTCATCGTATCGCGCACGGCCGATCGTTCGGCCGACAGTCAGACCCAACTCGAAACCTTCCTCGCCAAGCTCGGCACCACCGCCCACATCTGACCTCTAATCCGTCAGTCAACTCCCTCCCCCTCTGCGGGGAGGGATCAAGGGTGGGGGGCGACTGGCCCCGATCTCGTGCCCCCAACCATTGCCACCCCCGCCAAATCACGGCACAAGTGCCCATCCGGCGGGGGGCAAATTGGCGGAAGAACTCGAACTCACCATTTTGATGCCGTGCCTCGACGAGGCCGAAACGCTCGCCCTCTGCATCACCAAGGCCCGCAGCTTCCTCGATCGTACCGGCATTGCCGGCGAAATCCTCATCGCCGATAACGGGTCCACCGATGGCTCGCGCGAAATCGCCATAGCCAACGGCGCCCGCGTGGTCCCAGTCCCCGAGCGCGGCTATGGCGCAGCGCTGGGCGGCGGCATTACAGCGGCGCGCGGCCGCTTCGTCATCATGGCCGATGCCGATGACAGTTACGATTTCTCCCGGCTCGACGCCTTCATCGCCGCCCTGCGCGATGGCGCCGACCTCGTCATGGGCAACCGCTTCCAGGGCGGCATAGCGCCCGGCGCCATGCCCTGGCACCACCGCTATATCGGCAACCCGGCCCTGAGCTTCGCCGGCCGCCTGTTTTTCCGCACCCCGATCGGCGATTTTCACTGCGGCCTGCGCGGCTTCCGGCGCGACGCCATCCGCGCCCTGAAACTGCGCACATCGGGCATGGAATTTGCCTCCGAAATGGTGGTCAAGGCCACGCTCGCCGGCCTCGACGTGCGCGAAGTGCCCACCACCCTCGCCAAGGACGGCCGCTCACGCCCGCCGCATTTGCGGTCCTTCCGCGACGGCTGGCGCCATCTGCGCTTCCTCCTGCTGTTCTCCCCGCGCTGGCTGTTCCTCTATCCCGGCATAGCCTTGCTTTGGGTGGGCCTCGTCGTCGGCGCCATCCTGCTTCCCGGCCCCGTGCGCTATGGCCACGTGGTGCTCGACGTACACACCTTCCTTGTGGCCTCGCTCTGCGTCATCGTTGGCCTGCAGTCGATATCCTTCGCCATCATCAGCCGCCGCTTCGCCTCCCGCTATGGCTTCATTCCGCGCTCCGGCAGTTATGATCGCATCCTTGAAGCCATCACGCTCGAGCGCGTCCTGCTGGTGGCGTTCGCGCTGATGCTGATCGGCTTTGCGGCCCTGCTTTGGGGCCTCAATCAATGGGCAATCCGCGATTTCGGCGTGCTCAATCTCACCAGCACCATGCGCGCCGCAATCCTCGCCATGACCTTCCTTGTGTGTGGCGTCCAGTTGATGATGAGCGGCTTCATGTCCTCCATCATCAATATCCCCATCTACGAGCGCCGGGTCCCCGACGCGCCGAACGAGCAGGCTAAACTGTGATCGTCGATCCCCTGATTCTCCTCGCGCTGGCCGGCGTCGGCATGCTGGCAGGCTTTGTCGATGCGGTCGCCGGCGGCGGCGGCATGATCGGCATTCCCGCCTTGTTGTTCGTGGGGCTGCCGCCGGTCTCGGCGCTGGCGACCAACAAGCTGCAGGGTGTCGTGGGCACGGCGATGGCAGCCGTCACCTTCTGGCGGCGCGGTTATGTCTCGCTCCGCTCGCTTCTGCCCGCCATCGCGCTCACCTTCGGCGGCAGCCTGATCGGCGCCCTCGTCGTCAAGCGTATCGATATCAGCCTGCTCGAAATTGCCGTGCCCATCGCGCTGATCGGCATCGCGCTGTATTTTCTGTTTTCGCCCAGCCTGTCGGACGCCGACCGTACCGCGCGCCTGCCGTTCGCCCTTGCCGTTCCGGCCATCGGCTTTGTGCTGGGTTTCTACGACGGCATTTTCGGCCCCGGCACCGGCTCGTTCTTCACCATCTGTTTCGTGACGCTGCTGGGCCTGGGCGTCACCCGCGCCTCGGGCCACACAAAGGTGCTCAATTTCACCTCGAACCTGGCCGCGCTCGTCATCTTCATTCCGGCCGGCGACGTGGTCTGGCCTGCAGCCATCGCCATGGCCCTGGGCCAACTGGTCGGCGGCTATGCCGGCGCCCGCGCCGGCATCCGCTTCGGGGCCAAACTCATCCGCCCGCTGGTCGTCGTCATTTCCATCAGCATGGCGATAAAGCTGCTGTTCTTCCCCTGAAGCCGGGAGTGTCTACCTTGGACGTTTGCCGTCCTTTTCGCTTCCACCGCGTCATTCCGGCGAAAGCGGGAAGGTGGACTCACGTTTGAAGTGCAACACGGTTAGAGAAGCTGGAGAAGACCTCATTTGGGGTTTGGAAGTCGAGACATTTTCGCGGGGTGTTGTTGTAGAGGGCGACAATGGTTTGCAGGTGCTCGTCGGTGATGGTTGCCAGATCGGATTTTCGCGGCAGCCTGC
>NZ_PYVW01000015.1 GCF_003056355.1 Devosia naphthalenivorans | reverse complement strand
TACGGCTCAATCCGCCGTACCTGTGCCGGCGACAACCAAAACAGATCACTCATGGCAAGGCCTCCCTGCAGCAGTGAATCAGATCATCGCCACCCTGGGAATCCCCTTAATGGGTCCTGAGCCTAGGTCGGTCGCCATGTTGTATTGTGTACCCGGGCCGCACCGAGAGCCTACACGAAATTTGCGATTTTGGCCTTATGCGCGGAACATGATGAATGTTCATTTTCTGTCAGCGGCTTGTGGTTCCCTGAACTGGTCATTTGGTCAGCAGTCCCCCCGCCATGGCATTGAAGGCCTCGATCACCTTTGGCAAGGTCGTGGCCGGATCATCGCTCGCCGCGACCCAGAGGGCGGCATTCAGCGCTGCGCCATTCATCAACCGCGCTGCCGCCTCGGGATCAACTCTCTTCATGCGTCCTTCGGCGATCAATCGCTCCACCGCTCGCTTTGTGCTTTGCAGACAGCTATCCTGGCTCGGCCATTGTGATGGATCGCCCAGCACGGCCGGCCCGTCCAGCAGCACGATGCGCTGAACCTCGGCGTCCAGTGCCATTTCTATGTAGGCGGCTCCCTCCGCAAGCAGTGCCTCCCACGCATCAGTCTTGAGCGCACCGATCTCCTGCGCCTTCTGTGCCATGGCACTGTCGATCTGGTGAACCACCGCCGCCAGCAGGCCCTTCTTGTCACCGAAATTGTGGTAAAGCGCGCCGCGCGTTAGACCCACCGATGCCGTCAACTCATCCATGGATGCTGCGGCATAGCCCTGCGCCGCGAAGGCCCTCCGTCCGGCTTCGATCAGCCTGAGCCGGTTCTCTTGCATCATCGCCTGGCGCTTATTGGTCACCATCACGCACCTATCTCACATGCGCAGCGTATATCAATTGACATACGCTGCGTATCTATATCTAACATACGTTGCGTATATCAAATTGCGCGACCCAAAGACAGAATGAAATTGAGCCTCAAATGACCAAACGCGAAGCCATCTTTCCCGTCGACCGCCATGCCCTTTACGAAGCTCATGGCTATTCTGCCGCCATCCGCTCTGGCGACCTGCTATTCGTTTCTGGCCAAGTCGGTAGCCTGCACGATGGCTCCCCCGAGCCCGACTATTCGCTGCAGGTGGAGCGCGCATTTCAGAACCTCAAAGGCGTCCTCGCTGCAGCCGGCGCAACCTTGGATGACATCGTCGACGTCACCAGTTTCCACACCGATCCGGAAAAGCAGTTCGAACCCTTCATGGCCGTCAAGAACCGCCATTTCAACACCAAGCCTTATCCCAACTGGACGGCCATCGGAGTAAACTGGCTGGCCGGCTTCGACGTCGAAATCAAGGTCATCGCCCGCATCCCTGCAGCTCAATGATCGGAAACACAAATAGGCCGCCGGATCGCTCCAGCGGCCTGTGGCCCTATTGCGGTCGTCAGCCGTCTAGTTGCAGCACGCCGAAAGCGGACACTGGCCTCTAATGCCCTAACCGATCAATCCCTGCAGTTGTTTGGCATCCTGCACCGGTGAGGCACCGAACAGCCGCTTGTATTCACGGCTGAATTGGGACGCACTCTCATAGCCGATCGAGAAGGCCACGCCGGCCGCGTCTACCGGTGCCTGCGACAGTTGCCGGCGCGCCTCTTGCAGCCGGATCTGCTTTTGGTACTGGATAGGGGACAGCGCCGTCACGTCCTTGAAATGCTTGTGGAACACCGACGAACTCATTCCGGCAATAGCGGCCAGTTGCTCGACCCTGACCGGCTCGGCGTAATGTTCCCGCAGCCAGGCCATCGCCTTACGGATACTGGATAGCCGGTTGTCGCTGCCGGCAATCTGGCGCAGTAAAACGCCACTGGGGCCCTGCAAAAGCCGGAACAGGATTTCCCGCTCGATCATGGGGCCCAGCACCGCGGCCTCATCGGGCCGATCAAGCACACTCACCAGGCGCAGCCACGCATCGAGCAGCTTGCTGTCTGCAGTACTGGTGAAGAAGCCGGACGAGGCTGCCGGCTCGCTCCCCTTTGGCAAGTCCAGCAGCACGCCGGCAATCACCTGCGGATCGAGCAGCAAGTTGAGGGCCAGATAGGGCTGCTCTTGGGTCGCTTCCGAAATTCGGCCAAGCGCTGCCACCTCGGCTGCGGCGATGAAGTAGTCGCCCGCGCTATAGGCCAGCACCTGTTCACCGATGACGGCGCGCTTTGCCCCCTGCAGCACGAGACAAACGGCCGGCTCGTAAATCACCGGCTGCAACGCCGTGGGATGGTCCAGCCGCATGATTTCCAGCCGCGCGATCGAGGTCACCGTTCTCGGCTGCAAGGCATAGGAGAAGGCAAGTCGCTTGAGTTCTGCCATGGTGCTCATCCGGCGACACTAGTCCGACCCACAGCCCTTCGCAACGTATCAGGAGGAATAGGCAAGAACCGAGGAGTTTTCGGCACGCAGTGGCGACACGAAGAGCTTAGCTATCAGGCCTGCAAGATGGAAGGAATTGTCATGCAAAAGCGCAAACTCGGCACCAATGGTCCAGAGGTTTCGGCAATCGGCTACGGCGCCATGGGCGTCTCCGTCGCCTATGGTGACAGCGATGAAGCCCAGGGCATCGAGACGATCCGCTACGCGTTCGACCAGGGCGTCACCTTTTTCGATACGGCCGCTGTGTACGGGTGGGGCGAGAACGAAAAGATCGTCGGCCGCGCCGTCAAAGGCTTCCGCGACGAGGTCGTGATCGCCTCCAAGTTTGGCTTTGCCGAGGACTGGAGTGTCGACAGCCGCCCCGATTTCATCCGCGAGCTTACCGACAGGAGCCTGCGCAATCTCGGTGTGGACCACATCGACATTATGTACCAGCACCGGGTCGATCCAAATGTGCCGATCGAAGATGTGGCCGGCGTGGTGAAAGACCTGATCATCGCCGGTAAGGTGAAGTATTTCGGCGTGAGCGAGGCCGGTCCCGAGACGATCCGCCGTGCTCATGCTGTGCAGCCGGTCACGGTGCTGCAGACCGAATATTCGGTGTTCGAACGAGAGGTAGAGTCGATATTCCCGACATTGCGCGAGTTGGGCATCGGCTTTGTGCCCTATTCTCCGCTTGGTCGCGGTTTCCTCACAGGCGCGGTCAAGCCGGCTGCGGACTATGCAGAGAACGACATGCGCCGCAGCGATCCGCGTTGGCAGCCCGGCAATTTCGAGAAGAACAAGACGGCGGTCGAGCAACTGACCATGCTAGCCAAGTCCAGGGGCGCCACCGTGTCACAACTGGCTCTGGCCTGGCTGCTGGCGCAGGGGAACGACATCGTTCCCATCCCGGGCACGCGCCACAAGGAGCGGCTGGCCGAGAATGTCGGCTCGGCTGAGCTCCAACTGACTGCCGAGGACTTGGCCCGGATCACGGAAATTCTGCCGGAAGGCGCCGCCGGCGCCCGCTACGCCGTGCCAAGCATGATCCCCGAGTGGAAATAATGCCTCACCCCTTTGGCGGCTTGATCGCCAAAGGGGTATCAAACGATAGTTTGCTCCACCGATCTCGCTGAGCAATCAGCATCCGCTTACCGCTTAAAACCCTCGATAGCAGCAGGTCTGCAAACTCTCCCCGAGGTAGCCGGCCAGCAGTTGCATAAAGCGGGAGTTTAATCGTCGAAGACGACTGCAGCGAAGTCCTCAAGGGCTTGAACCGTGGGGGCCGGCTGTTCTTCAGGCAGCCAATGCCCGGACTCCTTCACGACGATAGTCGTAATGTCTGTTGCCCCTTGCCTGGCGAAGGATTGTTCCATGGTGAGCAGCGACCCGCCTGTCGAGAACTCTGCGCCGACGACGAGCATGGGCACCGTGAATTCGGAGTTCTGTGCCTGAAAGAAAACCGCATCCTCGTCAAAGGCGCGGTAGAGTTCAAAACCCGCACGCAGGCGTTCAGGGGTCTCATAGGCCTTGGCATAAACCTCGATTTCTTCCATCGAAATCGCCTCGGGGTTTGCAGAGACCTTGTTGATGAAATAGCCGAAATACTCCGCCTGACGACCCTGCACCAGGGTTTCGGCCAGTCCGACCTGGTTGTGGAAGTCATAATGCCAGGCGTGAGAACTTGCCGCGATGGCGTCGGCCGGATCCAGCCCTGGAACAGGAACGTCAAGGATGGCTACGCCGCTCAGCTCGCCTGGGTATTGCCTGCCATAGGCATAGGCCACCATGCCGCCGATATCGTGCCCTACAATGAGCGGATTTTCCAAACCCAGATGATCTGCAAACGCCTTTACGTCGGTGGCAAGCGAAGCCTTGTCCCAGCGCTGGTTTGGCGCCGTGCTGCCACCGATGCCACTGAGATCGGGCGCATATACGCGGTAGTCTTCGGCCAGATCGGGAATGATCGCTTTGAATGCATCGGCGCTTTGCGGCCAACCATGCAGCAGAACAATGGCTTTGCTTCCCGCGCCGGCCGAGAGGTAGCGCACGGTCTGGTCACCCACTTGCACCGTCTGGTCGCTGATGTCCGATTGGGCAGCCACAGGGACGAGGAACAACAGGGAGGCAAATGCAAACAGGGTAAAGCGGCTGATTTTGGTCGATTTCGTCATCTGGCGCTACTCCAGTGTAAAATCTCTAGCGACGTTCGATCGCCACGATGGTGTCGAGAATTGTGGCTTGTTCGCCTGCCGGACCGAACGCCGTTCGAGGCATCGAGCCAACGAACACTTCGCGCCAGGCTGTTGGATCAAGCGCCAGATCGGCCATTTCGGCATCGGCGGTCGGGAACACGATTTCGGGGTCGCTCCATGACCACGGCGCGCGCGATCCGTGGGTAACGAGGAGCAGGAGCCCTCCTGTTTCGACTGCCTGTGCGGCGCGTCTCAAGGCTTCGGTGCGGCCGAAGGGAATGGGGGATTGCAGGAACATGGCGATCACAAGATCGAACGACCCTTGTGGGAAGCTCTCAGACAGATCGTGTCGCTCAAAGTGAACGCTGGATTCTACGCCAGCGGACGAGGCGGCCAATCGCGCAGCCTCAAGGGCTGCCTCGGAGATATCGACCCCGGTTACAGTCCATCCCTGCTGAGCAAGCCAAATCGCATCGTCGCCACGGGCGCAGCCCAACTCCAGGGCACGTCCTTTTGGACGCCCTTCAATGAAGTGCGTTAGCGTAAAAGATGGGCGTCCACCCGAGGGTTTCGTCTTTCCGGCGTAGACGCAATCCCAAAATGTTTGGGGAGTGTCGTCCATTCTCAGGCCTGCGGGATTTGATATGGTATGAGCTGATGATGTCATGTATCATCAAATGAACCATAACCGCATGAGTGTCAATATCACGTGCTTTCATTTGTTACAGAAGGGCTGATCTAATGCGCCAGGACAGCCGCCTACCGCGTGTCCTCCACGCCCTGCTGCATCTTGAGCGGCTGCAGGCGCCGGCAACTTCCGAGCTCATCGCCCAGATGCTGGGAACAAACTCCTCGGTAGTTCGCCGAACCATGGGAGGCTTGCGCCAAGCTGGCATTGTCGTTTCGGTAAAAGGACACGGGGGCGGCTGGTCGCTTGCAAAGCCGCTGACCGAAATATCGCTTCTGGAAATCTACCAGGCGCTTGGTGCGCCGACACTTTTTGCCATCGGCATCGATGATGAGCAGACGACCTGCTTGCTGGCCCGCGCCGCGAATGACGCCACCGCAAACGCGCTTGCCAAGGCACAGCAGCATTTTGAAACGCACCTCAAGGCAGTTTCAGTCGCAGAGATGGCCGCCAATTTTGAGCCGGGCATGATTGACCACGCCAAGCCTGATTGAGACGCTGCAACTCCCGACGGCACCTTCAAAGAAGGCGGCAAGCTGACACCGCTCGGCTATTGGGGAGGGAAGGGACCTTCAGTCGGGCGCGTTAGGACCGGGCGCAGTCCGTTTGCGTCGTGCGATCATCATTGCGATCAGCGGCAGACACCAGATTGCGATAGTAAACAGGCCGAGCCCGGCCGCGATGGGGCGCTCGAAGAAGGCGAGGAAGCTGCCATCCGCCTTGATCATCGAGGTGATGAAATTCTGTTCCAGCAT
This sequence comes from Devosia naphthalenivorans, assembly GCF_003056355.1. Lineage (GTDB taxonomy): Bacteria > Pseudomonadota > Alphaproteobacteria > Rhizobiales > Devosiaceae > Devosia > Devosia naphthalenivorans. Next base: position 127,015 of record NZ_PYVW01000015.1, on the reverse strand, counting down.
CGGGCCGAGGACGAGCCCGAGAATCGCCGGAGCGATCGGAATGTCGTTTTCGTCCATCAGGAAGCCCAGGACCCCGAAGATCAGCATCAGGATGACGCCAAAGATCGAGTTGTTGATCGCGAAGGACCCCACGATGCAGAACATCAGGATGATCGGCATCAGGACGCGCTCGGGGACCGCCAGGATGGTGCCGGCCGATTTGATGGCCACCCAGCCCAGCGGTAGCATGATGATGTTGGCCAAGAAGAAGACGATGAAGACCGCGTAGATCAGTTGCGGGTCGTTGATGAAGATGGTCGGCCCCGGATTGAGGCCCTTGATGTAGAGGACGCCGATGACGATCGCGGTGATCGAGTCCCCGGGAATGCCAAAGACCAGCGCCGGAATCCAGGCGCCGCTGACGGCTCCGTTATTGGAGGCGCCCGCCTCGACAAGGCCTTCGACATGGCCGGTGCCGAATTTCTGCGGCTGCTTGGAAAAGCGCTTGCTGACGGCGTAGGAGATCCATGCGGCGATGTCGGCGCCGGCCCCTGGCAGGGCGCCGATCGCAGTGCCCAGCACGCTGCCGCGGAGCACCTGGACGGGATAGCGCTTGAGGTTGGTCCACTGGCTCCTGAAGATGCCGTCGCCGCTGGAGGGAGGCACTGGCGGCCGCTCGCTGCGTGAAACCACCGAGCGCAGGACTTCCGAAACGGCGAACAGGCCGATCATCGCAGGAATGAACTGGACGCCAGCCAGCAGTTCGACGTTGCCGAAGGTGTAGCGTGGCTCGCCCGCCGGATTGTCGATGCCGATGGTGGCGGCAAACAGGCCGATCAGCAGGGAGATGATCCCGCGGGTAACCGATCCCGGCGACACGAAGACCGCGCAGGAGAGGCCGAGAACCACCAGCCAGAAATATTCGAAGGAGGAGAATTTCAGCGCGACCTCCGCCAGCGCCGGCGAGGCGGTAACGAGTACGATGGTGCCGAAGATGCCCCCGATGGCGGAGAAGACCAACGCCGCGCCGAGGGATTCCTCTGACCGCCCCGATCTCGTCATCCGATAGGCATCTTCCACATAGGCAGCACTGGCGGGTGTGCCGGGCATGCGCAGAAGCGCACCCGGAATATCGCCCGCGAAGATCGCCATGGCGGTGGCGGTCACGATTGCCCCGATCGCAGGAACCGGGTCCATGAAGAAGGTGATCGGCACCAGCAGCGCCGTCGCCATGGTCGCTGTGAGGCCCGGGATCGCCCCGACGAACATGCCGAAACAGGCCGAGCCGAGGATAACAAGGAGAACGTTGGGCTGAAAGACGAGCCCGAAGGCTTCCACGATGACGGACATGATTGGTTACCAGAGAAATCCGAGGGCGCTGCGCGGAAGCGGAACGAGGAGCAGGCGGCCGAACGCCTGCTGGATGACGATGGTCGCCAGGAGCGACACCAGGATTGCGGTCACCGGTCGGGTGCGCAAGGTCAGCATCAGCGTGACGATAACCAGGAAGGCGGTGGGGACGAAGCCGATCGCCTGGGAGAACAGGATGTAGAAGACAACCAGGCCGATGGCGACCGACAGGCCGACAAGCGCCATCGGCGAACGGGTCCAATCGGCAAGCGCCAGAACGGGCGCCGCGTTGCGCACCACCACGGCTTTGCCGATCATGAATACGCCGAGGCCGATCGCCACCAGGGCGATGGTTGTCGGCATGGTTTCGGCTCCGTAGGCCTGTCCGGGAATGGGCGAGAACTGCAGCGCAGAGAGGTAGATCCCGACACCGGACAGGAGCACGAGAATTCCGAGGGAGAGATCGTTCAACTTCATGGACGCAGAACCATCCTGGGAGTGATCGAAAAGCAGCGGCGCGAGGGGGCCACCCAGTTTGACGTCGGGTACGTGGCTAACACTATCCACGTACCCGACGTCTCAAGGCGCCGTCGTTCCGTTCTACTATTTGGCCAGCCCGGCCTTGGTCATCACTTCACCGAGGCTCGCGTCGTCGGCGGCCACGATCTCGGTCGCCTCTTCGCCGGAGGCCCAGCGCATGCCGAAGCCGCGATCGTTCATGAAGGTCTGGTATTCTTCGCTGTTGTAGGCCTTCTCGATCGCTGCCGTCAGCGTGGCCTTGACATCATCGGGCATACCATCTGGGCCAACGAGCGTGCGCCAGACCGCAAGGGTCCAGTCCGAGCCGGTGGCTTCGTTGAGGGTCGGAACGTCCGGGAACGCCTCCTGCCGCTCGCCGGACATGGTGGCCAGCGGACGGACGCGCCCGGCATCGATCATCGAGCGGCCTTCGGCCAGCGACGAGGGCACGATATCCACCCCGCCGGCTACCATGTCGGTGATACCCGGCGCCGCGCCCTGGCTCGGAACCCAGGTCACGTGATCAGGCTCGAGGCCCTCGGAGAGGAGCCATCCTGCGAGCCCGAGATGCCAGATGCCGCCCTGGCCAGTCCCGGACGATTTGAAAGTGCCCTTTGGCTCCGCCTTGATGGCCTCGAGCAGTGTGTCGAGGGACTCATATTCGGAATCTGCCGACACCATGAGGCCGCCCGGGTCGGCGTTGACCATGGCGAGAATGTCAAAATCTTCGTGGGTCAGCTCGGTCAGGCCCTGCCAATGCATCATGTCGATCTCGATCGTCATAACGCCGATCGTGTAGCCGTCGGGCGCGGCATTGGCGAGGGCGCTGTGCCCGACTACGCCGGAGCCGCCGGTGCGGTTCACGACATTGACGGGAACGCCTAGTTCCTCCTGCAGCAGCGAGGCAAAGACGCGGCCCACTGCGTCGGTGCCGCCCCCGGCACCCCAGGGCACGATCATCTGGATCGGCCGGTCCGGATAGCTCTGCGCAGAAGCCGCGCTCATGCCGAACAAGGTCGTTCCGATCAGCGCTGCCGCGATAGACATTAGGGTACGTTTGTACATGGATCCTCCCAGATCGATTGCGGGGCGGCACATGGCAACCCCTGCCGAGGCAGGTTGTCCTGCCTCGCGTCCTATCAAGCGCCGCCATCCCCCTCGGCGCCCTCACTCCGCCTACGACTATCGATCCCGCACCCTCGGCTGTCAATCTATGCGCTGTGCTGTTCCCCGGCGCGACCGAACTCGCCGCCGACGGCCGGCGTTGGATATTTCCATTTCGCTGCACGGAACGCGGCCAAGCACAAGGTTCCTTCTGTTCTCCGAATTGGCATAAGCTTTTGCAAAAGTGCTCTATGCACCGGAGGAGAAAATACAATGCAGAAGCAATTCAGAGCGGTAAGCGCGGCGGGCTTGGCAGCGCTGTTGGCAGTCTCGGGCAGTGCGCCAACGCTCTCACAAGAGACATACCCCGTCGATACGGTGACATTGGTCGTGCCGTATGCGGCTGGCGGTGCTGGCGATATCGTCGGCCGTCTGGTGGCCGATGAACTCAGCCGCCGCCTCGGCGTCAATTTCGTCGTGGAGAATGTTGGCGGCGCAAGCGGCGCGATCGGTGCCGAACAGGTGTCGCGCTCGCCCGCCGATGGCAGCACGCTGCTTCTGGCCGGAAACGCCATCATCACCACCGCGCCTCATCTCGCCGAGGTGGGCTTCGAACCCCTCGAAGACTTCATCGCGATCGCCAATGTGAGCGAAGCGGTGCGTATGTTGGTGTCCTCCAAGTCGCTCCCGGTGACCAAGGTTGAAGAGTTCGTCGCCTACGCCAAGGAGCATCCGGGCGAATTGAATTATGGCTCGGTCGGCGTCGGCTCCACCGGCCATGTCGCAACGGTGGACATGCTCAATGTCATGGGCATCGAGGCCACGCACATCCCCTATAAGGGCGCGGCGGAAGTCGTGCAGGCGGTGCTGTCCGGAGACGTTCAGTTCATGATGGACGCCGCTGCCGTGGCACAGGCGCGACAGGACACGGTCACGGCGCTGGCCGTTCCGGGCGGCGAGCAGCTGAGCGAGTTCCCCGACGTTCCAGCGCTTGCCTCGCTCGGCTATGACAGCATCAGCGGCACCGGATGGCAGATGATCATGGGTCCCGCCGGCATGCCGGACGAGGCCGTCAGCATGGTCGAGACGGCCCTGAAGGAAGCCAGCACCGATCCCGAGTTCGTCGACAAACTGACCAAAGCCGGCGTTTCGCCGCGTTTCATGGGAAGCGCCGAACTCGATGCAGCGCTGCGCGCGGACTACGAACGCCTTGCCGTATTGCTGACCGGGCTCGGCTTGGCGAAATAATCGGGCGAACCATCATGGCCGGCAGCGTAGTATATCACGCTGCCGGCCATTCCATGTTCATTTCCCCGGGCGGAATGCCGCCCGCGACGACCTACCCATGTCCATATTCGATCAAGGCCCCAACATGCCGTATCTAAGCTCCCGGATGGCCGACTGGGTCGTCGGTTTTTCACTCGATCATGCCCCGGCCGAGGTGGTCCACAATACCAAGCTGCGCATTCTCGACCAGATTGGGGTCATGCTGGCTTCCGGCAGCCTGCGCACCGTGGAGGCGGCCCGGCGGTCGTTGCAGGATTCCGACGGTGGGGGCAGGGGCGCCTATGCGCTGGGCAGCCGCGAGGAGACTTCCCCGGCCGGTGCCGCTTTCGTCAACGGGGTCGCGTCGTCCGCGCTCGAGTTCGACGACACCCATATCAAAAGCAATATCCACCCCACCGGGGTCGTTCTTGCCGCCCTGTTGGCGGAGGCTCAACGGGCGCCGGTCAGTGGCCGGCAGTTTGTCGAGGCCGTGTTGGCCGGCACTGAAATATTGTGCCGCCTTGGCCTCGTTTCTCCTGTGCGCATGCACGAAGTAGGATTTCATCCCACCAGCGTCTATGGCGTCTTCGCCGCGGCCTACGCCGTTGCGCGACTGCGCGGACTGCCGGCGGACGTCATGGCGCACGCCGTGGGCACCGCCGGCAGTCTGTCGGCCGGTTCGATCAGTGCGTTTCAGGATGGTGCCGACAGCAAGATCCTGCATGTTGGCTTCGCCGCTGCGGCAGGCATTCGCGCTGTTGCGCTGGCGGCCCAGGGGCTGACCGGGCCTGAGGCGATATTCGAGGGCAAGTTCGGCTGGTACAGGAGCTATGTTCAGGCCGATGTCGAATTCCGCTACAACGCTCTCACCGATGAGCTGGGGTCGCGCTGGGAAGTGCTCAATATAGCCCCCAAACTCTATCCCTGCGCCTTTACGCTGATGCCCTTTATCCAGGCCGCGCTCGAACTGCGTTCACGGCATACCTTCAAGCTTGAGGACATCGTGGAAATCCGCTGCGAGATCATGCAGCGCTCGTTCCGGACGGTTTGCGAGCCGGTTGAAGAAAAGCGCCGCCTGCGCACGCCCTGGCACGGACGGATCAGCCTGCAGCACACGGTTGCGGAGGCGCTGGCGCTGGGGCGCTTCGATAAATCATCCTATGCTGAATCGAGCCTCAGGGACCCGGTCATCCACGCCCTGGCCGACAAGGTCGTCCACGTGGCCGACCCCATTGCGGCCGCTGATACCAGCCGTTCGCGCGGGGTGGTGTCGATCGAATTGGCTGATGGCACCGTAATCAGCCACACCGTCGAGGACATGCTGGGCACGAGCCGCAATCCGGCAGGCGACGCTGTCTACATCGACAAGTTCCGCTCCAACCTCAATGGCGTGGTCGACAGCGACAGGACCGACAAGCTGATCGAAACCTTGTTGGCTCTCGATACCGCCCCCGATGTGCACGCCATACTGGCCCCGTTTCAGCAGTAGGGCGGGGACAGCGGTTCTGATCCCTTCGCCACCGAACGCGGCGAGGGTAGCCTTTAGATCATTGTCATCGCTGCACTCACCCGCGCCCATTCGGGGCGCGGGTGATGGTTTGCAAACCTATGCCAGTTTCCAGTAGCGGTCTCAGTCCTCGGCTTCCGCCCGGCCGCGCCGGACAAAGGAGGTTGTGGTGGCGAGCAGGACTGCAACACCGACCAGCAGCAGTGTCAGGCTGATCGGGCGCTCGAGGAACACCATCGGGTCACCGCGCGACAGGGTCATGGCCCGGCGGAAATTCTCCTCGAACATCGGGCCCAGAATGAACCCGAGAACGAACAACGCCGGATTGCATCCCGCCGCCTTGAGCAGGTAGCCCAGCGCCCCGAAGAAAACGAGCGAGTAGATGTCGAAGTGCGATGAGCTGAGGGTGAAAACCCCGACGCAGGCAAAGGCCAGCACAAAGACATAGAGCCAGTGGTAGGGAACGCGCAGCAACCGCACCCAGAGCCCGATCAGGGGAAGGTTCAGCACCACAAGCAACAGATTGCCGATCCACATGGAGACGATAAGGCCCCAGAACAGCTGCGGGTGATCCCCCATCATTCGTGGACCGGGCTGGACGCCATGGATCATGAAGGCACCGAGCATCAGCGCCATGGTTGGACTGCCCGGAATGCCGAGCAGAAGGGTGGGAATGAAGGCGGTCTGCGAGGCTGCGTTGTTGGCTGATTCCGGCGCAGCAACACCTTCCACGGCACCGCTGCCGAAGCGCTCTGGTTCCTTGGCCGTGCTCTTCTCGACCATGTAGGCGCTGAACGAGCTCATGGAGAGGCCCGCACCGGGCAGAACCCCCAGCACCGTGCCAAGTCCGGTGCCACGCAGCACGGCAGGCCAGGCACGTTTGAAATCGTCACGCGTTGGCCAGAGCCGGCCGATATTGCGAGACGACACGGCTTCCCCCTGGGGTTCCCCGATATTGCCGATGATCTCGGCGACAGCAAAGAGTCCCACGGCCAGCACCGCGAATTCGACGCCATCGCGGAGTTCGGGAATGCCGAAGGTGAAGCGGAACATGCCGGTGGATACGTCCGAGCCGGCCGTGCCGAAGACCATGCCAAGCAGCACGACCCCGACCCCCTTGACCACACCGCCACGTGTCATTGCAGCGGTGGTGAGCAGCGCCACGAAAACCAATGCGGCGTATTCCGCGGCGCCGAAGCGCATCGCTATGCCGGCGAGTGGCGGGCCGGCGAGGGCGATCACCAGCGTACCGACCGTACCGGCGAAGAAGGAGCCCAGGGCGGCCACGGCAAGTGCGGCGCCGGCGCGACCCTGCCGGGCCATCTGGTGACCGTCTATGCACGTCACGGCGGACGCGGCCTCACCGGGCAGGTTGACCAGGATGGAGGTGGTGGAACCGCCATAGGCAGCACCATAGAAAATGCCCGCGAGCATGATGATCGATGCCTCGGGCGTCAGCCCGAAGGTCAGCGGCAGCAGGAGCGAGATGGTGATGATGGGCCCGACACCGGGCAGCACGCCGATAGCGGTGCCCAGCGTCACGCCCAGCAGGCAATAGAGCAGGTTGACCGGCGTAACCGCCACCTGCAGTCCCATGACGAGCGAGGAAAAAAGGTCCATGCTCAAAACCTCCAGGCTACGAGGCGGAATGGAATGCCCAGGCCAAAATAGAAAATGGCCACGATCAGCACGACCACGGCGACCAGCACGGCAAGCATTTCGCGTTTGCGCCCGCCGCTGTCTGCGAACCAGCTGATGCCCACCAGCGCTGCGAGAGACGGCAGCAGGCCGACATGGTCAATCAGGAGGCCGAAGGCCAGAATGGCCGCCAGGATCAACAGCAGGGGGCGCAGTTCGCGTCGCGGAAAGGCGGAAACCAATTGCTGTCCGGCCTGCCGCGCTGCGGCTGTCTGTGCCAGTTGAGCAAGGCCGAGAATGCAAAGGCCACCTCCGGCAAGGATCGGCATGGCCCCGGAGCCAAGAGCGGACATGGTGCCGAAGCCATAGCCGTAGCCGACAACGACAGCGACGATACCGAAGGCGAGAAAGATCAGGGCGGCGAGCAGGTCGGAATGTATTGTCATGGCCCGTTGTGGTTGGGGGTGGATGGTCGACTCCCGACAGTAATGGGTCGGGGAAGAAATTCCGACACCTAGCTGCGAGGGTCCCCAGGACAGTGTTGGCTGCTGGGTTATTACATCGGACAAAACCGTGGTTCGCTGCCTGGCGCCACGTCCTATCGCCTCCGTTCCACTGAGCGAAACACTGGGACAACCGATTTGTGTGCCCGGCGCAAGATGCTAGGTCGGTGCACAACCGTGGAAGGATGAGCCAATTGCGTGTAGTTCAAATTGCCCGCCCCGGCGGGCCCGAAGTCCTGGACATCGTGGAGCGTCCGGTTCCAGCTCCCGGTCCCGGCGAAGTCCTTTTGAACGTCTATGCCGCCAGCGTGAACCGTCCTGATATTCAGCAGCGGCGCGGCCTTTATCCGCCGCCGCCCGGGGTCACCGACATTCCAGGGCTCGATGCGGCGGGAACGGTCGCCGCAATTGGCGATGGCGTGGACACAGTCAAGATTGGCGACGCCGTTTGCGCACTGACCAATGGTGGTGCTTATGCGGACTGTGTAGTCGTTCCCGCCGCGCAGTGCATGCCGCTCCCGCGCGGCTTCAGCTTCATCGAGGCGGCTTCCCTGCCCGAGGCTTTTTTCACCGCCTGGAACAATATCATCTGGCTGGGGCGGTTGGCCCAGGGCGAGACACTGCTGGTGCAGGGCGGCTCGAGCGGCGTTGGAATGGCCGGCATCCAGATGGCCCGGCTGCTCAGGGGAGCCCGCGTCTTCGCCACGGCCGGAAGTGCCGAGAAGCGGGCAGCTTGCATGGATTTAGGCGCCGATGCCGTGTTTGACTATCGGCAAGACTGGGCGGGAGCGATAAGAGATCACGCAGGCGAGCATTGCCTCGACGTCGCCCTCGACGCACAGGCCGGGTCCTATGTGCAGCAGCAATTGGATCTCATGGCCCCCGATGGCCGGCTCGTCTTCATCGCCAGCCATCAGGGCGCAACGGCGGAAGTCAACATTCGCGACCTCGTGCGTCGCCGGCTCACCCTGACCGGCTCGACGCTGCGCCCACGCTCGGCAGCATACAAGGGCCAGATCGCCAAGGCGCTCGTGGATGCCGTGTGGCCATTGCTGGCGGACGGCAGGATGACCACCCGCATCCACGCCGTATTCCCGCTGGCCGACGTGCGGCAGGCCCACGCGCTGCTGGACGCGAACGAACAACTCGGCAAGGTCGTCCTGGCAGTGGATTCGGAACGCGCCAGCGAAGTGGCGTGATCGGCCGATCCTCGCCGTCAGATGGCGCCGTACTCCGTCACGTCCACCGACATGTTCTGAGAAAGGCGAGCAAGATCGTCAGAAATTGCGAGGGCTGCTGACTGCAAAACCGGAGCAAAACGCAAGCATGCTTCCTGCTCGGAACTGAAGGCGGACTTGAAATAGGTTAGGCCCAGGCTTGCCAGGACGCGGCCTTCCTGGCTGATGATCGGAACGGCAATGGTGTTCGAATTTCGCGGCTCCACCATTGATGAACGGGTCGCGTAACCGGCTTCCTTGATCTGCGCCAGAAGGCGCTTAAGTTCCTGAGGATGATGGCTTAATCCGTCTTCCGGGTCGTCCGATTTCATCAGCACGTCAAGGATCAACTCGAACTCTTCGCGCTCTATGAATGCCACATAGGCCAGCCCCAACCCCCGGGTGAGCATCTGCAGCCGCCTGTTGACCGTGCTGTGGAACGGCGAAACCGGACTGTCAGGCACGGTGCTGAAGCGCACAACCATGCTGTCATAGTCGGGCAGGGCGATCGCAATCGGCCACTTATGCTTCCGCGTAATCGCCAACGCCCAGGCGCGGCCGGCTTCAACCACCAACGGGCCTTTGTGGTAGCCCGAACTGAGCGAGGTCACCATCGCGCTGACCTGATACCCGCCCTGCCGCGTGTCGTTCTCGACATAGCCCGCCTCCTCCAGTGTCTTGAGGATACGAACGAGTGTCGGCTTTGGCAGGCCGGTACGGGCGTGTAGCTGCGCGATAGTATTGATGGGCTGCCGGTTCAGTTCCAGCAGCACATTGAGGCAGCGTTCGATCGAACGAATAGCCACGGAATGTCTTCCTCCCTCGCAAATTTCGTTTCGCTAGACGAAACATGAGGGACTATAGATTGAGACGCGCAGGCGTCAACCTCTAAGCCGAACTTGTATCCAGCGGAGAGCAAGATGGCGACGAGTGAACAGAACCGGGAAGAGGCGCGGCGCCTCATGGCAGGCGTCGATGAAGAGGTTGCGGCTGGTCTGCTGAGGGGAGCGCTCGATCTGCACGTGCATTCCGGCCCTTCCACCATGCCAAGGCAGCTCGACCATATGCAGGCGGCAGAAGAGGCAATTGCAGCCGGCATGCGCGGCGTGTTGTTCAAGGATCACCACTATTCTGCCGCTCCTTTCATTCCACTAATGGAACGGCTGATCGCCAACCCGGACTTCTCGATGTTCAGCGGTCTGGTGCTCAATAATTCCACGGGCGGGCTCGATCCCTATGTGGTCGATGCACAGCTCAAGATGGGCGCCAAGTTGATCTGGATGCCGACGGCGCAGGCCGCCAATCACATCCGCAGCTCCCACCGCAAGTCGCGGCTCGTGTCGAATGTGCAACTGATGCAATCGCCGGCCCTGACGGTAGTGGACGAGCTCGGCAACATTCTCGATCCCGTGAAGCAGATTCTCGATCAGGTGGCCGAGTTCGACGTGATCCTGTCGTCGGGACACCTGCATGTCTGGGAAATCTGGAAGCTCTTCGACGAGGCGCGTAGCCGTGGGGTCAAGCGGCTGCTGATCAACCATCCGATGTATGGCCTGCACTTTACCTATGCCGACATTGCCGACTTCGCCAAGCTCGGCGTGATCGTGGAGCAGTCGGCGGCGATGTACGTCGACTCACGCTTCAACGTCTATTCGCCTCAGGAGCTCAAGGAACATATCGAGGCGGCCGGCGTGAAGAATTCCTCGATCGGCTCGGATCTTGGTCAGGTGGACAATCCGACCCCGGTCGAAGGCATGCGGCAGGCTATCAAGCTTTGCCTGGCCCTAGGATTCAGCGAGGCCGATGTCCGCACCATGGTGGCTGACAATCCTGCCAAGCTGGTTGGCCTGGCGCCCTAATATCGGTGGCAAGGGGGCGACCTCCCGGCCTCTCTGTCCACCGATGCGATGAAGCCGGGATGCCAATGCATCCCCGCTTCATCGTTTTCTGCGTCGTGCTTCGCTTTACGCTGTCGGCATGGGATAATCATCTGCGTTAAGCACCCAGCCCGGCTTGGCCGAGAAGTCCATGCGCGGCGGCGAGAATATGTCGACAAGCTGGTTGACGCCGGGACCTTCGGCCGTCGTGGTATGGATCGATGGTGGCGGGATCACGCAGACTGATGGCGACTCGCAATAGAGATGCTCGTCTTCGCGCCAGGCACCCATGTTGGTGGTCCATGGCCAGCGCAGATGGTGTGTGAAGGCACCAGTGAGCGCCAGCGAGCATTGCTCGAAATCGTCGTGATGGTGTGGCGAGACATTGTCACGCGCGCGCGGTCCAATGCGGGGCGTGAGGAAATTGATCATGAAGGTCGTGCATCGATAGATGCGGCCGAAGCGCGACAGATCCTCCGGCACGTCCAGCGTGTACCATCTGAGCTTCAACCCGCCCGCGGGTTCGGGCCATTGCTCGAAGGGCGGCACGTTCGGGTGTGGCTCGCTGAACGCTTCGGCATTCGAGGCAGCATTGGCCATGTCGTCGGATTTCGGGGTGAGAAGGCGTATGATCGTCCCAGCGGTCAGCATGCGGATAGTGCTGTTGCCGGGGGGCACGAAGACCACGGAATATCCTGGCACGACCTCGGTTCCGGCCTCGGTGGTGATCTCCACCTGCGTTTCGGCGTCGGGGATGATAACCGCATATTCGTCCGCCTGCGCGCTACGAACAAAGGCGCCGCCCTGCAATGCCTTGCTGTAGGCAACTACAAAATTTTGCCCACGGCTGATCCAGGTCTCGCCACTGGCGTCCTTGATCTGCGGCTCAGTCCCGTAGAAGAGCGCCAATTGCGAGCCAAAGAAACTCTTGTGCACCCAACTGGCCTCTGGCTTGGGTGCTCCACCTGCCAGGGTGGAGCGCGGGTCGCTCGCAGTATACATGATAGCCCTTTCCTTCGATTATCTCGTTCACCTGACGTCCGACGGTAGTCACTCTGGACGTGGTGCCTGCTTCTTGAGGCCCAGGATTTCGCGGGCCTCTCCCGGCGTTGCAACCTTGCCTCCCAGTTCACGCACGATACGAACTGCCTTCTCGACGAGCTGCGTATTGCTTTGGGCAAGCACGCCTTTCTCAAGAAATATGTTGTCCTCGAGCCCGACGCGCACGTGGCCGCCGAGGAGCCAGGCCTGCGCGAGCATCGGGAATTCCCAGCGGCCCACGCCGCAGCCGCCCCAGTTCGAGCCCGATGGAAGCAAGCTTTTCAGATAGGCGAGCGTCTCCGGCGTGGCGATCGCGCCATAGCGAACGCCCAACACGATCTGGCAAAACATCGGGGTGTCCAGCTTGCCTTGGCGGACCATGTCGTTGACCAGCTGGATGTCGCCGCTGTCGAATACCTCGATCTCGGGCCGGACGCCTGCCGCCTGGATGCGCTCAGCCATGATGGCGAGATTGGCCGGGGTATTGATGACCACTGAGGAGCCCGAATACATTGTATTGAAGTCCAGGCTGCACAATTCCGGCCGCAGCGCCTCGACATGTGTCACGCGGGGTTCCGGGCGGATCAGCGTTGTGCCCGGGGCCGCGACGCTCGGGTTGTCTATGCTGGGAATGAACCGCTGTCCCGGGCCTGTCGTCAGGTTAATGACGACGTCCTCCTCGGCCGCACGCAGGCGCTCGACCACTTCACGATAATGCTTAAGCTCCATGCTCGGCCGGCCATCGGAATGGCGCACATGAACATGGATGATCGCAGCGCCGGCCCGGATCGCTTCGAGGCCGGCTTTGGCGATTTGTTCCGGCGTCACCGGGAGGTAGGGAGTTTGCTCGAGGGTCGTGATATTGCCCGTCACCGCACAGGTGAGGATAGTCGGATCGGCCACGTTTTCGGTCCTTGGAAACTGAACGCGCTGATGGCTTGCGCGGTGTGTAACTCCCATCGCCACCGCAGGGGCGGCAACGGGAAACCGCGGGCGTTTCGCTTACAGAAACGGTGCGGCCGCCCCATTTCGCACAGCAAAACGCTCGGCCTTCAGGATCGGTGCTGCTCCGGCCGCCATATAGAAGGGGCGCAAAAGGAGACCACATGTCCGACCAGCGTCCTCATTTTTCCTCATTCCGCGAGCGCCTGCTTGGCCGCCAGCGCATGTTCGGCACCTTCGTGAAACTGCCGACGACGCAGGTGATCGAGATGCTGGGCCAGATCGGCTACGACTTCATCATCATCGACCAGGAACATGCGCCACTCGACCGTGCCATGACCGACCTGATGATTTTCGCTGCGCGGGCGTCAAATCTCGCCCCCATCGTCCGGATTGCCGAGTTCACCGAGGCAAATGTGCTCTCCGCTCTCGACTGTGGGGCCATGGGCATCATGGTCCCCCACGTCGCGTCGGTCGAAAAGGCCACCGCAATCGCCCGCGCCTGTCACTATTCAGGTGGCAGCCGAGGCTTTGTCGGCCTGTCGCGCGCCAGCAATTGGGGAAGTGCAGGACCGACCCAGCACATGGCTCTGCAGGATAGCCAGGTTGCCGTGATCCCCATGATCGAAGACCAGCAAGCTATCGACCTGGCCGGTGACATTGCCAGGGTGGAGGGCATCGACGCGCTATTCATCGGTCGTGGCGACCTCACGGCCTCGTTCCGCGATGATCCCGAGGCACCCGCCAAGGTCGCCGACATCAGTCGCCGCGTCGCCGCAGCCGCCAAAGCCGCCGATACGCCACTCATGATGCTACCGACCAGCAAGCCCGATTTCGAGTTCGCCACTTCGCTTGGAGCCACGGCCATCGTGCTTTCAAGCGATCACGGCTTTGTCCGGTCCGCTGCCACGGTAGCGCTCAGGGACTATGGTGCCTGAGAAAAACGGACCCGGATCGGGCCATGGGAGACTTGCATGCCATTGATTGATATTCCGCCGCTCGCCGCGCCGCGGACAGTGCTGATAACCGGCGGCAGCAGCGGCATCGGCCGGGCGACGGCGGCCCGGCTTGCCGCGCTGGGATCGACGGTGATCATTGGCTACAACAGCCGCTCGGCGCTTGCCGACGAGGTTGTGGCGGGTCTGCAGGGCAGCGGCCACATCGCCATGCGGATCGCCATGGACGATGCCGCCTCGATCATCGGGGCGGCGGCGGCCATCGAGCAGCGGTTCGGAAGCCTCGACGCGCTGGTCAATTCGGGTGGCTCCACCACGCCCGTTCCCGCCGCCGATCTTGCGGCCATGAGCGACGAGATCTTTGACCGGACGGTGATGATCAACCTGCGCGGTCCGTTTGCCATGGTTCGATCCTTCCGGGGTTTGCTCGAGCGGGGTAACGGCGCGGCGATCGTCAACGTCTCATCCATCGCTGCGCGAACCGGAATGGGCAGTAGCCTGGCCTATGTGGCGGCGAAAGCCGGCGTCGATGCGCTGACCATTGCACTTGCAAAGGTGCTGGCACCGAAGGTGCGCGTGTTCTCGGTTTCGCCGGCCGGTGTAGACACCGGGTTCGTGCCGGGTCGCACGCGGGAGCAATTGGAAAAGACGGCGGAGCGGCTGCCGCTTGGCCGGGTCACCACACCCGACGATGTAGCGCGCGCGGTTGTTGCCTGCATCGTCGATCTGACCAGCTCCACAGGCATTGTCGTGCCCGTGGACGAGGGACGGCATCTCTGAACCCGCAGCGCATCGCCTGACGGAACGCTCCGGCTCGCTCGTTGCGAGTGGGGCCGGATAAAATAGTATCGAAGCACGAATTGCCCCGGGCGGGCACAAGGGCAGGCAGCAATGGATAGGTTGAACTTTTATATCGATGGTGCGTGGGTCGATCCCGCCGCCCCTTCGACGCTTGGCGTCGTCAATCCCGCGACCGAGGAAACCTTCGCGATGATCAGCCTCGGCTCGGCGGCAGACGTCGACCGTGCCGCCCGGGCGGCTCGTCGCGCCTTCGCCACCTATTCCGAGACAACCATCGAGCAGCGCCTTGGCTGGCTTCGTGGCATCATCGAGGGTTTTCGTGAGCGACTTCCCGAACTCGCGCGGACCATGACCCTCGAAATGGGTTCGCCGATCACCTTCGCCACCGAACGCCAGGCGACGGTTGCGCTGTTTCATTTCGAGGAGGCGGCGCGCGTCCTTGCCGATTTCCAGTTTGAGGAACGCATGGGGCCCGGCATCGTGCGCCATGAACCGATCGGCGTCTGTGGGCTGATCACGCCGTGGAACTGGCCGCTCAACCAGGTCGCCTCCAAGGTCGCTCCGGCCATCTCGACTGGCTGCACCGTAGTGCTGAAGCCAAGCGAGATGGCGCCGCTCAGCGCCATGATACTGGCCGAGATCATCCATGACTCCGGTTTGCCGCAAGGCGTCTTCAATCTCATCAACGGCGATGGTCCGACGGTCGGCGAGTCACTCGCCTCTCATCCGGAGATCGACCTAGTGTCCTTCACCGGCTCCACTGCTGCGGGCATTCGCGTCGCAACGCTTGCCGCCCCCACGGTCAAGCGCGTTGCGCAGGAACTGGGTGGGAAATCGGCCAACATAATCCTCGATGATGCCGACCTCAGGGCCTCGGTCATTGCCGGCGTGCATGCCTGCTACACCAATGCCGGCCAGAACTGCCAGTCGCCAACACGTATGCTGGTCCACGTTTCCCAGCGCGATGCTGCCTTCGATGCGGCGCGGACTGCGGTCGCCAGCATAAGGCTTGGCGATCCTCTCCTGCCGGAGACAACCTTGGGGCCGCTCGTCAACCAAGGCCAGTTCGACAAGGTGCAGACGCTGATACGCGCGGGCATCGAAGAAGGGGCGACACTGGTCGCCGGTGGCCCGGGCCGTCCGGTCGAGATGAACCGCGGCTACTATGTCCACCCCACGGTATTTGGCGATGTCACCCCGCAGATGACCATCGCGCGCGAAGAAATCTTCGGCCCCGTTCTGTCGATCCTCAATTACGACACCGAGGATGAGGCGATCCAAATCGCCAACGACACGCCCTTTGGTCTCGCCGGCTTCGTACAGTCCGGCGATCCCGAACGGGCGCTCAAAATTGCCAAACGCATCAGGGCCGGCCGCGTCTATCTCAATGGCGCACCATTCGACCGCAGCCTGCCCTTCGGCGGCTACAAGCAGTCCGGCAATGGCCGGGAGTTCGGCCTCTACGGCTTCAGGGAATATCTCGAGGTCAAGGCCGTCCTCGGCTACCCGCGCTAGGTGTCAGACGCCGCGCAAGCACGGCAGGAGGAGTATTGCCCGTGAAGATAACTCAGGATGCCGTTCAGGGAGGCCTGTTCGCCGCTATCGGTCTTGCCGCTTTGATGATGGCGCTGGAATTTCCGATAGGGTCGCCGAGCCGAATGGGCCCCGGCTTCTTCCCTGTGGTCATCTCGACGCTGCTGACGCTGACCGGGGTCGGTATTCTGGTGCGGGCACGCCTCGGCTCGTCGCCAGCCATCGAGGTGACGCGCTGGTCGCCCGCAATCATCGTTTCCATCGCGATCGTGGTCTTCGGCTTCCTGCTCGACAAGCTGGGCCTGCCATTGGCCGTGCTGCTGCTGTGTATCGGGGCCGCAACCGCCAGCGTCCGGTTCGAGCTGAACTGGAAGGCCGTCGTCGGGGCCGTGGCGTTCTCGGTCGTCTGCGGCATCCTCTTCGTCACACTGCTTGGCCTGCCCATACCCCTTTTGGGGTCCTGGCTGCAGGTTTTCGGCGCCCCTTAACCCATTCCCGGAGTTCGACATGGACATCTTTAGCGGGCTCCTGCTCGGCCTCCAGACGGCCAGCACGTTCTCCAATTTCACCTATTGTTTTTTGGGCGTCCTGTTGGGCACCGCAGTCGGCGTGCTGCCGGGGCTGGGGCCGATCGCCACCATCTCGATGCTGATGCCCTTCACGTTCGGGCTGCCTGTCGATACGGCATTGATCATGCTGGCTGGCATTTTCTACGGCTCGCAATATGGCGGCTCGACGACCGCCATTCTGATGAACCTACCCGGGGAGGCCGCATCGGTAGTGACCACCCTGGACGGCCATGAAATGGCCAAGCAGGGCAAGGCGGGCAGGGCGCTGGCCGCCGCCGCCATCGGCAGCTTCTTTGCCGGAACCATGGGCACCCTCTTCATCGTCATCGCGGCGCCAATCCTCGCCGGAATGGCACTGAGCTTCGGCCCCACCGAATATTTCTCGTTGATCGTGCTTGGCCTCGCTACCTCGATGGTGCTGACCTCGGGTTCGCTGCTGAGTGGCTTTGGCATGGTGCTGCTCGGCATGCTCTTGGGCATGATCGGAACCGACGTGAACTCCGGCATGGCGCGCTACACTTTCGGCTCGCCCAATCTGTTGGACGGCCTGAACTTCGTCGTCATCGCCACCGGCATCTTCGGGCTAGGCGATGTGCTTGCCAATCTGGAGACTGAGAGCTCACGGGCCGCCAGTATCGCTAAGGTGAGTTCGCTCTTTCCCACGCGCGACGACTGGAAGCGGATGACCGCTCCGATCCTGCGGGGCACCGGCATCGGCGTGCTGCTCGGCGTCCTGCCAGGTGCGGGCCTGCTGCTGTCGTCCTTCTCCGCCTACGCCCTCGAAAAGAAGATTTCCAAGCATCCGGAGGAGTTTGGAAAAGGCGCTATCGAGGGCGTGGCCGCTCCCGAGGCGGCCAACAATGCAGCGGCCCAGACCGCCTTCATACCCATGCTGACCCTCGGCCTGCCGGGCACCGCGACCATGGCGCTGATGATCGGCGCCCTGATCGTGCAGGGTGTGCAGCCGGGCCCCAATATCCTGAACGAGCAACCGGCCCTGTTCTGGGGGCTGATCGTTTCGATGTGGATCGGCAATTTGCTGCTGTTGATCCTCAACCTGCCGCTTGTCGGTGTGTGGGCCAAGCTGATCTCCGTTCCCTATCGCTATCTGTTCCCGCTGATCTGCGTGTTCACCGCCATCGGCGTCTACAGCATCCGAAACAGCGCTTTTGATGTGTACTTGATGGCCCTGTTCGGAGTGCTGGGCTACGTCTTCCGCAAGGCAGGAGCAGAGCCCGCGCCACTGATCCTGGCATTGATCCTGGGGCCGATGGCGGAAGAGTTTCTGCGGCGCTCCCTGCTGATCTCGCATGGCGACGCCACGGTTTTCTTCACCAGCCCCGTCAGCATGGGCACGCTGCTGATCGCCGCCGTCCTGCTTGTATCGATCCTTCTGCCAGCCTTCCGCCGCGCGCGGGAGGAAGGCTTGGTGGAAGCCGATTGACCAAGGGCACATGCCTGCTCCGCACCCAAGCTACAGCGAGGAACTGATATGACGGCCACCTTAGACGAGCGCCTGCAGAGCCATCTCGACCAGGAGAGCTTGTTCGCCCTTGTCCGTCGGGAGCGCTTTGCACGCGACCAGCGCCGTTTCGATGTCATGGCCGCGTGCTTCCATCGCGATGCCTATGTCCGCACGAGTTGGTATGACGGAACGGGCGGCGACGCCTATGTCGAAGCGTCCCGTAAGTGGATGACCAATACGGGCAACAGCAAGCACTGGGTGTTTCCCGCCTTCGCTCGGGTTCATGGCGACAGGGCAACTGTCGAAAGCCCTGCCATGATCTTCAATCGGGCCAAGCTCGAAGGGGTCGAGATCGACTTCCAGGTCTTCTGCCGGTTCTTTTCCCGGGCAGTGCGCGAGGATGGCGATTGGAAGCTCGCCAGCTTCCAGGTCTTTTTCGAGCGCGACGTGATGGCGCCGGTTCATGCGTCCGACCCGTTGCCGGTCGACCGCGCGCTGCTCGATGCCATGCGACCGTCATACAAGTTCCTGACCTATATCCAGCGTAGCCGCGGCGTCCAGGTGAACCAGGATCTGCTGGGCGACGACAGGCCCGACGAGCTTGCCGCCTTCCATGCTGCCGAAGACCGGTGGCTCGCCGGGGAAAGCTAGCGCTGCCGTTTCGGTGGATGGAACGAGCAGCGTCAGCAATTTCGAGCAATGCGCCGATGCGCTAAGTATTGGCACAGCAAAGCCCAAGAATTTGAAATGGGCGCGGCTGGAGGAGCAAACATGAAAAGACGTGAATTCATCGTCCTGGGTGGCACCGCAGGACTATTGGCCTCGACTGGACTTTCGTTTGCGCAGGATAATTGGCCGAGCAAGCCGGTTACCGTGATTTCGGCATATCCGCCGGGCGGAACCAGCGACATCCTCGCTCGCCTCGTGGCCGATGTGCTGGCCGCCGAATTCAAGCAGCAATTCACTCTTGAAAACATTGCCGGTGCGGCCGGTGCGCTGGCTGGCGGCAAGCTCGCCCGGTCCGCGCCGGATGGCTACACCATCCTGGTCAGCGGCAGCGCACCGCTGGCGGCCAACAAGGTCGTGCAGACCAATCTTGCCTACGATCCGGAAGAAGACTTCGAGCCCATTACCGTGCTCGCGGCCAGCCCGGCACTGTTGACCGCCGCCGCTGACGCACCGGCCAGCACCGTGCAGGAGCTGATCGCCTATGCAAAGGAAAACCCGGGCCAATTGAACATCGGTAATCCAGGGGCGGGGACCAAGGGGCATATCTGTGCGGCGATCATCGGCCAGATAGCCGGCATCGAAGTCAACCACGTACCCTACAAGGGTTCGCCGCCGCTGATGGCCGACCTGCTTGGCGGGCATATCGAATACTCGCTCGACGCGCCGGCAAACTACATTCCGCACATCAAGGCTGGGAAGCTAAAAGCCATCGCCGTGACCTCGACCACCCGCCTGCCCGAACTGCCTGATGTGCCCACCGTCGCCGAGCAAGGAATCGAAGGCTACGACCAGACGCTCTGGTTTGGCATTGTGGGCCCCAAGGGCATGCCTGCCGACATCATCACCAAGATCAACGATACGCTCAAAACGTGGGCTGCCCTTCCAGAATCGCAGGCACTGTTCACCTCGTTCGGCGTCGCGGCCGTGCTCAATACGCCCGAAGAGATGAGGGAAACAGTGGCCCGCGAAATCGAGGGAATCCGGCCGCTTGTCGAAGCCGGGCTCGTGCAGCCAACCTAATCGGCGGCAACCTGGCACTGGTAGTGGACGGTTGCGAATAACTTTAGTTAGCCCACGCATTTCGGCCCCTCCATTGTGAGGGGCCGTTTCTTGCGGCGCGCTCCCAGAGTGTTCTCCGGCGCAAGGCCTAGATTTTCCGGCAGATAGCGGGAAGCCGCAGATGAAGCCTTAAAATTGAACTTTAATTTGTCTCAAGAGCAAGGGGAACCATGAGGCCGAATCGGGCATAAAGCTGGTGGGGGCGGCAAAACTGCTGCGAGAATATCAGATGCTACCAGCCACGCCCGATTCCAGGATTCTCTTCGCTATCGACAAACTGGAACAGTCGCTGGTTACTCTGCGGAGTGACCGCCACGACGAAGCGCTGCTTCGCACAAAGATCGAAGAAGCCATCGAGACTGGGTATGAAGTGGCCTACTCCCGTCCCTCGCGCCGCCGTCCGGCCACTGCCGAGGTGCTGGCCTTTCCCGAGCGCCGCAGTGGAAACTCTCGACGCTGAGAGGCGCCAACACCTCAAGACGAATTGCGTACGCCGCTGCTGACGGACTAGGGTGCCACGTTGAAGGTCAGTCGACCTTCTCGACGTCGCCACCGGCCTCAACCCAGTCCTTGAACCCGCCCAGATTGTAGACGTTCTGGTACCCCATGTTCCTTAGGGTCTGGCCACTGAGTGCTGAACGTCCACCTGATGCGCAATGCAGAATAATGGGACGGTCCTTGGACAGGTTGGCGTCGTGATAAGGGGTTTCAGCATCGGCTCTGAACTCGAGCATTCCCCGTGGTATATGAACCGACCCAGGAATTTTCCCTGAAGTCTGCAGTTCCGGCTTGTCGCGCACATCCACGATGACGGCATTCTGCTCAGCCACCATCTTTCGTGCCTCGTCCGGTGATATTCTGGGCACTTCAGCATTCGCGGCTGCAAGCAGGTCTTTCACATTCGTCGGCATGACATCCTCCCGGTTGTGACGCCTGCAAGATACGCTCAATCCTTGTGATAGGCGAATTCAATCCATCGAACTTCCACTCGCTCGTCCTCTTGGTTCGAGAGGCTCATCATGAGGTCTGCTGAGCCCCACAGTGCGACGTTGCTGCCGCCACTTCCTCGAAAATACTTGACCATCCCCTTTCGAAGTGAAAGCATCCATCCGTAAGAACAACATACATTCCGTTATTATGGATGCGCGAGGGGATTTTAATGAAGTATTTTGCTTTGGCATTGGCGACCAGCCTGGTTGCCCTGAGTTCCGCGAACGGGTTGGCGTTTGCCCAAACCGCTGGCGGTATCGTGGACGTGGCGACCATCGGCGAGCCGCCCACGCTTGATCCGATGGCTTCGACTGCCGACCTGGTCGGCATCGTTACGCAGCACATGTTCGAGACGCTCTACACGTTCGATGCAAAGTGGGGCACGACCCCGCTGCTTGCGGCCGACATGCCGACGATTTCCGAAGACGGGTTGATCTACACGATCCCGCTTCGCACGGGCATCAAGTTCCATGACGACAGCGTCATGACCTCGGCCGACGTCGTCGCTTCGCTTGAGCGCTGGATGAAGATCGCCACGCGCGGCAAGCAGGCCGCTGAAGTCATCACCGACATTACCGCAACCGACGACGCCACGGTCACCATCACGCTGAGCAAGCCCTATGCGCCGCTGCTGCCGCTGTTGGCGTTCAACAACGCCGCCGCGATCATCATTCCGGCAGCCAACACGACGCAGGACCCGCTGGAAAGCTTTGTCGGCACCGGCCCGTACAAGCTGCAGGAGCGCGTGCCGGATCAGTACATCCAGCTCGTTCGCTTCGACGGCTATCAGTCGCTGGGCGGCGAGATCGACGGCTATGGCGGCGCCCGCAACCAGTATCTGGACGAAATCCGTTTCGTGCCGGTACCCGATCCCAACACTCGTATCGGCGCCGCCATGGCCGGCCAGTACGACTATGTTGACCAGCTGCCTGTCGAATCCTTCCAGCAGATCAGCGATGGCGCTACCGAGCCGGTCGTGCTTGCCCCGTTCGGCTGGCCTGTCTTCATGATGAACACCCAGGAAGGGGTCGCCTCCGATATCCGGGTCCGCAAGGCCATCCAGGCGGCGCTCGCCCCCGAGGATATGATGCTCGCTGCGTTCGGCTCCGAAGATTTCTTCACGGTCGACGGCGCCTGGTATCCCGAAAGCTATGTCTGGCATACGGACGTGGGAACGGAAGCCTACAAGCCCCTGGGCGACACCGAGACCGCCAAGGCTTTGCTGGCCGAAGCCGGCTACGATGGCAGCAAGCCGCTGCGCATCCTGACCAGCCGTCAGTATGAGTTCCACTACAAGATGGCTCTCGTCGCCCAAGCTTATCTGGAAGCGGCCGGGTTCAAGGTGCAGCTCGACGTGGTCGAATGGGCAACGCTCACCACCAACCGTGCCGATTCGGCGCTTTGGGACATCTACATCACCCACAGCCCGTTCCTCCCCGAGCCGTCGTTGATGGGTATCATGTCCGACACCTCGCCCGGCTGGTGGGTCAGCGATGCCAAGCACGCGGTGCTCGATGCGTTCAACGCCGAGACTGATCCTGCCAAGCGCGCTGAGCTGTTCGTGGACGTGCAGAAGGTCATCTATGACGAAGTGCCTGGCTACAAGGTCGGCAACTTCAATGCCCTTGCTGCACAGAATCCGGCCCTCGAAGGCGTCACGCCCGCTCCATGGCCCTACTTCTGGAACGCCTACCTGACCGAATAGGCCTCATGGTCCTCTTGCCTTGCCCGTCGCGTCTCAGGTCGCGGCGGGCCGTTTGTCCACAAGCTTCGACGGGGATTTCCAGAGCATCATGATCCGCTCCGCACTCAACCGTATCTTCGGCATGCTGGTCGTAATGGCACTGGTGGTAACCATCGTGTTCGTTATCGTGCGCGTCACGCCTGGTGATCCCGCTGCGGTCATGCTGGGACCCGACGCGACGGCCGCCGACATTGCCAGCCTGCGCCAGCGCCTTGGCCTCGACGCCTCCATTCCGGAGCAGTTTGTCAGCTATGTCGGCGGCGTGCTACGCGGCGATTTCGGGCAGTCGATTTTTCTCAACATGCCGGTCACTTCAGCGCTGATGCAGCGCGCGGAACCGACGTTTTTCCTCACCATCTTTTCACTCGCCATCGCCACGCTGATCGCATTGCCGGTCGGCGTATTGTCAGCCTACTGGCGCGGCTCGGTGTTCGATCAGGCTGCAACTGCACTTGCCATGTTTGCGGCCTCCATCCCCAGCTTCTGGTTGGGGCTCATCTTCATGCAGGTTTTCGCCGTGCAGCTTGGATGGTTCGACACCTCCGGCTATGGCGGGCCTGGCGCGAGCTTCGGCGAGCGAATGCACCATCTCGTGCTGCCGGCTGTCACCCTTGGGTTGATCAGCTCGGCCCTGATTACCCGCTTCACGCGCGCATCGATGCTCGACGTCCTCAACGACGACTATGTTCGTACCGCGCGCTCCAAGGGAATGAGTGAGTGGCGCGTCGTGGTCAAGCACGCGCTAAAGAACGCGCTGATCCCCATCTTGACGGTAATCGGGCTGACTGCAGCGCTGCTGGTTTCAGGCGCCATCGTCACCGAGACCGTGTTTGGCTTGCCCGGCGTCGGCAGCCTCATCGTCTCCGCGGTCCTGCGGCGCGATTATCCTCTGATTCAGGGTGCGTTGCTGGTGGTCGCCGGGCTCTACGTCCTCGTCAATTTCATTATCGACATGCTCTACCTCGTCGTTGACCCCCGGGTGCGCTACTGATGGCCGCAATTGCACAAAGCGGGTTTCGCGAACCCAATCTATTGATGAAAATAGCGAGCCGTCCGACCGCCTTGATCGGGTTGCTGGTCATCGTCGCCATGATCGTGCTTGCCTTGCTGGCGCCGCTTATTTCCCCATATGACCCGGCGCAGCTGGCGGTGCGTGACCGCCTGCAGGGGCCAAGCTGGCAGCATCTTTTCGGCACCGATGATCTAGGCCGGGACGTCTTGACCCGCGTGCTCTATTCGGGCCGCACGTCGATCACCGTGGGCTTTGCCGTGGTGATATTTTCCTCGATCATCGGGGTGTTTCTGGGGCTGATGGCCGGCTTCTTCCGCCGGCTGGACACGCCCGTGTCCCGCCTGATCGATGCCATGATGGCCTTTCCCGATATCCTCCTCGCAATCGCGCTGGTGGCTGCGCTCGGCGCTTCGGCTACCAATGTGGTCATTGCGCTTGGCGTGGTTTATGCGCCGCGGCTGGCTCGCGTGGTGCGCGCCTCGACCCTGGTGATCCGCGAACTCCCTTATGTGGAGGCCGCTCGCGCCCTTGGCGTGCCGACCCACGTCACATTGGTTCGCCACGTGCTGCGCAACGTTACGTCGCCCTTGCTGGTGCAGGCCACGTTCATTTTTGCCAACGCCATTCTGGCCGAGGCGGGGCTGTCATTCCTGGGCGTCGGCATTTCGCCCGATATCCCGACTTGGGGCACGATGATCTCGGTGGGCCGCCAATATCTGGATCAGGCTCCCTGGATCATGTGGTTCCCGGGCGGGGCCATCATCATCACCGTACTTTCACTGCAACTCGTGGGCGACGGCCTGCGCGATTTCCTCGATCCGCGCCTCGCCAAGGATGTCTGATGTTCGATAATCGTTTCAAACCGCAATCGCAGAACCTTTTGATCAAGGGCGCGAAGCCTGTGGGCTTTGCCCAGCCCGACCTGCCGCCGGTGCTTGATGTGCTGATTGCCGCCGATGGGGCCATCCTCGATGTTGGCCCTAGCGTCACAGCCGACAACGCCAAAACGGTCGAAGCTAACGGCGCCTTCATCTCCCCCGGCTGGACCGATCTGCACGCCCATGTCTGGTATGGCGGAACCGATATTTCGATCCGGCCGGAGCAGGGCGGCGCCGCGCGCGGTGTCACCACCATCGTTGATGCGGGCTCCGCCGGTGAAGCCAATTTCCATGGCCTGCGCGAATTCATCATCGAGCCGGCGCGCGAAAACATCTACGCCTTCCTCAACCTTGGCTCGATCGGTCTGGTCGCCTGCAACCGCGTAACCGAACTGCAGGACATGCGGTCGATCGACCTCGACCGCACCATTGCGGTGATCAAGGAAAACCGTGATGTCATCGTCGGCCTCAAGGTGCGCGCCAGCGCCGTGATTTCGGGCGGCTGGGATTTGGTGCCGCTCAAGCTCGCCAAGAAGCTCAGCCGCGTTCTCGATCTGCCAGTGATGGTTCATGTCGGTGAGCCGCCGCCCCTCTATGACGATGTGCTGGGTCTTTTGACCGAAGGCGACATCGTTACCCATTGTTTCAACGGCAAGCAGGGCGGTTCGATCATCGAGGATGACGATCTGTACCGGCTCGCTGAAGACGCGGCCAAGCGTGGCATCATTCTCGATGTCGGCCATGGCGGCGCGTCGTTCTCCTTCGACGTGGGCAGGGCGGCGCTCGAGCGGGGCCTGCTCCCGAACACCATTTCCACCGACCTGCACAATCGGTCGCTCGACACGGCGGTGTGGGATCTGGCAACGACCATGAGCAAGCTGCTCTCGCTGGGCATGAGCATGGAGGATGTGATCATCGCGTCTTCCACCGCACCCAAGCGCGCCATCAACAAGCCGGCCGAAAACCTCCTGACCAAGGGCAAGCCGGCCGAGTTCACTCTGTTTGATCTGGTGGATGGCGACTTGGTTGTGACCGATAGCCAGGGCGCCACAAGCACCTTGCATCGGGCTTTCGAGCCGCGCTACGCCATCCTTGGTGCCGAGGCTGTCACGGCTCATCGACACCAGCCGATAGCGGCTGGCGACCCTGGCCACAAATGCCCAAGCTGCGGGTGGACTGCATGACGGGAGAATTGGCAGCAGACGCCATCCTGTCGGTACGGGACCTGCAAACCTGGTTTGTGAGCAAGCGCGCTACGGCCAAGGCCGTGGACGGGGTCACCTTCGATCTCAAGCGGGGCAAGACTCTCGCCGTGGTTGGGGAATCGGGGTCCGGAAAATCGGTCACCTCGCTTTCGATCATGGGATTGCTGGCCAAGCCGGGACGCATAGAGGGTGGCGAAATCCTGTTTCGGGACCGCAGCGAGCAAGTTCACGATCTTGCACGCTTCAAACCCAAGCAATTTCGGAGCATGCGCGGCAGCGAAATCGCGATGATCTTCCAGGAGCCGATGACCTCGCTCAATCCGCTTTATACGGTGGGCGACCAGATCGGCGAGATGATTTCGCTTCACAGCCGCATCGGCCGTGGCGAAGCCCGCGCCAAGGCGCTCGAAATGCTCAAGCATGTCGAGATTCCCGACGCGGCGCGGCGGCTGGATGATTACCCCCACCAGATGTCGGGTGGCATGCGCCAACGCGTGATGATCGCCATGGCGCTGAGCTGCAATCCCTCGCTGCTGATTGCTGACGAGCCGACAACGGCCCTCGACGTCACCATCCAGGCGCAAATCCTCGATTTGCTGCAGCGTCTGCAGGCCCAGTTCGGCATGTCCATCCTGTTCATCACCCACAATCTGGGTGTGGTGGCCGAGGTCGCGCATGACGTCGTGGTGATGTATGGCGGGCGCGTGGTCGAACAGGCGCCGGTCAACTCGCTCTTCGCTCACCAGAAACACCCCTATACCAAGGGGCTGCTCGCGTGCACGCCCGATGCGACCCGCGATCTCGGTACGGATGGCGAGCGCCGTGCGCTTTATTCCATTCCCGGTTCCGTCCCCCCGATCACCAATCTGCCGCCGGGCTGCGCCTTCGAGCCCCGCTGTCCGATGGCAATCCCGGAGTGCCGGGCGGCGCTGCCGCCCTTGATCCCGGCCGGGCCAGAGACCTTTTCGCGATGCATCAGGACCCATGAGCTATGACCCAGCCAGTGGACACAACACCGCTCCTGAGCCTGCGCGGCCTGACCAAGCACTTCGCCGGTCGTAACGGCCAGGTCGTGCACGCCGTCGAAGATGTGAGCTTTGACATAAGGCGTGGCACCACCGTTGGTCTTGTGGGCGAAAGCGGCTCAGGCAAGACCACCGCAGGCCGCTCGATCTTGCGGCTGGTGGAGCCCAGTGCCGGCCAGGCGATCTTTGATGGCACCGACATTTTTGCGCTGAAGCCGCGCGAGATGAAGCAGTGGCGCAAGCGCCTGCAGATCGTCTTCCAGGACCCCTATTCGAGCCTCAATCCGCGCCTACGGATCGATGCCATCATCGGCGAGGCTCTCGACGCGCGCGGCTACCCACGTGGTGCCAAACGGCGCGAACGCGTTAGCGAACTGCTAACACTGGTGGGCCTGTCACCCGATTATGCGCGCCGCTTTCCACACGAATTCTCCGGCGGCCAGCGCCAGCGCGTCGGCATCGCCCGTGCCTTGGCGGTGGAGCCCGATTTCATCGTCGCGGACGAGCCGGTCTCGGCGCTGGACGTCTCGGTCCAGGCCCAGGTGCTGAACCTGTTGGGCGAATTGCAGCAGCAGCTGGGGCTGACAATGCTGTTCATCGCCCACGATCTCAGCGTCGTCGAATATCTCTGCGACGAAGTGGTGGTGATGTATCTCGGCCGGGTGATGGAGCGGGGCCCCTCGCGCCAGGTCTATGCCCAGCCGCGCCATCCCTACACCAGGGCCTTGCTCGCCACCGCACCCGTGCCGGACCCGACGCGCAAGCGCCAGCATGTGCCGCTGCAGGGCGACATTCCCTCGCCGATCAACCCACCCTCGGGCTGCGTCTTCCGCACCCGCTGTCCCATGGCCATCGAGGCCTGTGCCCAGGTCATTCCGCCAGTCGAGCATATTGGCGGCAACCATCACGTCGCCTGCATCCGTCACGGCGAACTTTCGTTCTAGTGGAGTTCTATCTATGAGCATTTCCGAGCTTGCCAAGCGGCCGGATGCGACCCCTTACGACCGGTTGTCGGCTTTGGGCATTGTCCTGCCCGAAGCCCCGTCGCCGATCGCCAATTTCGTCACCCATGTGACCGAGGGCAAACTGCTGTTCCTGTCGGGGCAGGGGCCCACCGAGGCCAACGGAACGCTGCACACGGGCAAGGTCGGGGCCGAGGTCTCGGTAGATGCAGCCTACGGCCATGCGCGCCTCACCGGTATCAATTTGATCGCTGTCATGCAGGCGGCACTGGGCGATCTGCGGCGAGTGCGCCGCGTGGTCAAGCTGCTCGGAATGGTCAATGCCGCAGCCGATTTCGAGGATCATCCCGCAGTTATCAACGGCTGCTCCGACCTGATGGTCGAGGTTTTCGGTGAACACGGCATGCATGCCCGCTCTGCCGTCGGTTTCGGATCGTTGCCGAACCAGATCACCGTCGAGATCGAAGCCATAGTCGCCTTCGACTGAGCCAGTCTATTCCAATCACAAGTAATCGAGAGTGATCGCATGACACAGGATATTCGCGCCCAGTTGGGTCTTCGGCCGGTCATCAACGTTTCCGGGACCATGACTTCGCTGGGGGCTTCGATCGTAGTTCCCGAGGCGGTGGATGCCGTCACGCGCGTGCTCAGCCAGTTCGTGGAAATGGGCGAGTTGCATCGCCGCGCGAGCGAAACCATCGTCGATCTGACCGGCGCCGAAGCCGGCTTCGTCACTGCGTCCTGCTCGGCAGCCATCAGCCTTGCCGTTGCCGCAGCGATAACCGGCAACAATCTGTGGGCCATCGAACAGCTGCCCGATACGGGCGAGTTGAAGAATGAAGTCCTGATCCAGACCGGCCACATGGTCAGCTATGGCGCGCCGGTGGAGCAGGCCATCCGGATAGCCGGGGGCAAGGTGGTGCCGGTGGGACAGGCCACGAGCGCCTACGCCTACCAGCTTGCTGGCGCCATCACCGAGCGGACCGTCGCCGCCGTCTTCGTGGTTTCGCACCACGTCGTTGACTACGCCCAGATCCCGCTCAAGACCTTCGCCGAAATCTGCCATGCCAGAGGCGTCAAGGTGATCGTGGATGCCGCGTCCGAATACGATCTACGCAAGTTCCTGCTCGATGGGGCAGATGTTGTCCTGTACTCGGGCCACAAATTTCTGGGCGGCCCCACCTCCGGCATCTGTGCTGGCGAAAAGGAATTCGTCCGCAACATCTATCTGCAGAACCGCGGTATCGGTCGCGGCATGAAGATCGGCAAGGAGGGCATCGCGGGCGTCATTGCTGCGCTGGAAGCGTGGAAAGTCCGCGACCATGACGGCATCCGCGCGCGCGAGCAAAAAGCCCTGGACCTCTGGCTGGAAACCCTGACCGGTAGAACCGGCGTGACGGCCACTATTGTGCCGGACCCCACCGACAACCCGCTGGATCGGCTCAAGGTCGCCATTGACCCCGAGCTTGCACGGATCACCGCCTGGGACCTTGCTAGCGCTCTGGCACGCGGCGATCGGCCCGTCATCGTGCGCGACCACGAAGCCGAACACGGCCATTTCTTTCTCGATCCCTGCAATCTGCACCCCGATGAGGAAAGCATCGTCGCCGAACGCCTGCTCGAGGAACTGGAGCGCGCCCAGCGTTCCAACGAGGTGATCTTCACGCCGCTGAACGAACGATGGCTCGCCCAGGAAGCCGCCATATTGAAGTGGCTCGACTGAAGGCTTAGAGGGGACGATACTGCGGTTGATAAATCAGGCGGAATAGTGAGCAATATCCTCAGCCCAACGGAGCCGGTCCGTCGGACACGCACCAGTGGCATTGATCGGGCGCTGCAGATTTTCGACTATCTGCAGCAGCTCGAGCAGTCCGCGACTGCCTACGAGATCGCCCGTGCGGTGGGTGCGCCCCTCTCTACCATCTACGCCATCATCGATGACCTTGTCGAAAAGGACCTGCTCGACCGGGATAGCAACGGCCTGATCTGGTTCGGGCCGCGGCTCTATCACTACGGCCTGAGTTATGCGCGCAGTCTTGATCTGCTCAGTGCCGCAACCCAGGAAATGCACGAACTCGCCCGGCAGTCGGGTGAGACCGTGCAGATCTGCGGTCGCGACCAGGACATGATGGTGGTGCTGGCCATGGAAGACGGCACGGGCCAGTTTAATGTCAGCTCGCGCGTGGGCTCTCGCAGCCCGCTCAACTGGACCGCATCGGGAAGACTATTGGTGGGCCACCTGCCACATGCCGAACTGCTCGAAATCTTTGCGCGTTCGGCACGCGTATCCCCGACGGGCCGCGCGGAAACCGATCCGCAGGTCCTGGCGGACAACGCCCACGAGGCGCTGGCGCAAGGGCTTTCCATCCAGGCAGGAGAGTCCGACTACGCCGTGGCCTGCATCGCCGCCCCGGTGCTGGATCGCGCCGGTCATTGCCACGCCACCATGTCGATCGTGGTGCCCGAGCACAAAGTGCAGCAAAAAGATCCCGATCTCATCGCCCTGGTCCGCACCAGCGCCCGCCGCGTAGAAAGCCGCCTCGGCTGGCTCCGCTAAGGCATGTCGCGTAGCACAGGCCTGCGGGGGAGCCTGAAAAAGGCGACCCGACCGGGCCGCCTTGGAAGTCGTCGCTTGGACTGAAATGTCCTTAGGTGCGAGCTGCCTGCAAGGAGGCGTCCGTTCCTACAATGTCAGCTGATGGTTCAACGCTGATCCACCGGTAGGCGACGGCGCCGATGACACCGCCGATGATCGGCGCAACCCAGAACAGCCACAACTGTCCAAGGGCCCATCCGCCTACCAACAGAGCCGGACCGGTACTGCGAGCGGGGTTCACCGAGGTGTTCGTGACAGGGATGGACACCAGATGGATAAGTACCAGCGCCAGGCCGATGGCGAGCGGCGCAAAGCCGGCGGGAGCCTTACCATGCGTCGCACCCATGATCACGAACAGAAACACCGCGGTCATCACCAGTTCCATGGCAAAGGCCGCCACGATATTGTAGCCGCCCGGGCTGTGCTCGGCGTATCCGTTCGCGGCAAAGCCGCCTGCCAGCGAGAACCCAGGTGCGCCGCTCGCGATGATGTACAGCAAGCCAGCCGCGATGATGCCGCCCGCAACCTGGGCGACAATATATGGAAGGATTTGATTGGCTGGGAACCGCCCGCCGGCGTATAGGCCGATCGTGACTGCGGGGTTGAGGTGACAGCCGGACACGTGGCCAATGGCGTAGGCCATGGTGATGACCGTCAACCCGAAGGCCAGCGACACACCAAGAAGGCCGATCCCGACGTCTGGAAATGCAGCTGCCAAGACTGCCGACCCGCAGCCTGCGAAAGTAAGCCAGAATGTGCCGATGCCCTCGGCCAGGTATTTTCTTAGACCGTCCATGCAATCCCCCTTGAGCAATTGATGCGCGCCCTGCGCCTAACAATGGTTACTGCGAACTTGGGGGAGTCGCTACCTTCAACTGTGTTGGCCTGAAGACGCCGAACTCCTTTGTTCAGACGAGGTCACAAAATTTGCCAGTGCGAATCTCTTGCCACCTCGCCTGAACCTCGTCTATGGTCTGGCCTATCCACAGGGGTGCTCCGTATGGCCGGGGCTGAGATGGAGGCGCAAGCCTTCGGACCCTATAGCTGATCTGGGTAATACCAGCGGAGCGAGGCGGTTCATGTTTTCCGGCGCACAGATTTCCCTTTATCCCATGACCGACGATTTCGTCGGCGTTATTACGAGCGCACTCGGGGCGCTCGATCCGTACCGCGAGCGTCTGCGCATCGAGACGGACGATATCTCGACATTACTGGTGGGGCCGCCTGAGGTCCTGTTTCCCGCACTGCGCGATCTGTTCACGGCCGCGGCCCGCACCGGAGTCCATTGCGTTCTCTCGGCCGCCATTTCGCGCGGATGCCCGGGCGAGCCAGACGATGCGATCTGCCAATCGGCCCATTTCGACGGCCCCCTGCTGCCGCTGGCTGAACGTCAGTCGACCGCCTTGTCTGCCGTCCGCGAAGCGCCCATGACCGATGTGTTCTCGGTGGCGCAGTTCTCGCTCTACGTGATGGGGCGGGATCGGCACATGGACGAGATCTATGGTTGCATCGAGTTCCTCAAGGCATCGGGCCAGTTCGAAAGCTCAAAGCACTTTGCAACGAAGCTCAGCGGCGATACCGGCGCGCTTTTTGCCACGCTCGAACAGGCCTTCTGCAGCTTCGGCCCGCCTGAGGGGCATGTCACGATCGATCTGACCGTATCGGCCAATAGCCCCAGCGCTCGCTGAAGCGCCGGAGCCTTCCATGCCGATCCGTCCTACCTTCATGCGCGATGTTGCGCGTCTCATATCGCACGCCGGTCCGGCAGTGTTGTCGGTTTCTGCACTGGTGCTCGTCTGGGAGGCCTATGCGCGCGTTTCAGGCATTTCACCCACGGCACTGCCCGCGCCCTCGCGCGTTCTCGTCCAGGGGTTTGAGCAGCGCGATGTTCTGGCTAGCCACACACTGGCGACCCTCCAGGCGACGCTGTTCGGTTTTTCCTGTTCGCTGTGCGCGGCGTTCCTGTTCTCGGTATTGGTCGACTTCTTTCGCCCACTCCGGCGTGCGCTGTTTCCCGTCTTCATTATCACCCAGACACTGCCGCTGGTCGCCATTGCCCCATTGATTGTGTTGTGGTTCGGCTTCGGCCTCACGCCCAAGATCGTGCTGGTCGCGCTGGTGACGTTCTTCCCGATGCTGGTTGCCTTGGTGCAGGGCTATGACTCAACTGACCGCGATATCGAAGCGCTCATGGCGTCCATGGGCGCCTCGCGGCGGCGCATCTTCGTTGCGGCACGGCTACCTTCCGCCTTGCCTTATTTCTTCGCGGGCCTGCGAATTTCTATCACCTACGCCGTGGTCGGCGCGATCTTCGCCGAATATGCCGGCGCCGTGCGGGGCCTGGGCATTTACATCCTCAACGCCAAGAACAATTTTCGGCCCGATCTGGTCCTGTCAGCGGTTTTCGTCAGTGCGACGCTGACCCTTTGCCTTTTCGGTGCGACAGTTCTCGTGCAACGCGCAGCCATGCCATGGGCCCGGTTTGAGGAGCCAAAGCCATGAGCGCGCCGCGGCTGGAACTTAAGGCCGTGTCCAAGCGCTTCGGCGACCTCGAGGTGCTGGCCGATATCAACATTTCGGTTCGTCCGGGTGAGTTTGTCTCCATCCTGGGTCCATCCGGCGCCGGCAAATCCACCATCCTGCAACTGCTGACCGGCGCACTCTCACGAGATGGGGGAGCAATGGCCTGCGATGGCGTGCCGCTCGACGGGAACAGCCACCGCTTCGCCTTCATGCCACAGCGCGATGCGCTGATGCCCTGGCGCCGCGTCATCGACAACACCGCTTTGGGCCTGGAAGTGCAGGGCATGAGCCGGAGTGCCGCGCGAGCGGTTGTGCAGCCACTCTTTGCCGAATTCGGGCTCGCCGGCTTCGAGCGAAATTATCCGGCCCAGCTTTCGGGCGGCATGCGCCAACGCGCTGCGCTTTTGCGCACCGTGGTGCAGGAAAGCTCGATGTTGCTGCTCGATGAACCCTTTGGCGCGCTTGATGCGCTGACTAGGGCAAGGATGCAGCGTTGGCTCTCCGGCATGTGGACGCGTCACGGCTGGACAGTGCTGCTGATCACCCACGACGTGCGCGAGGCCGTGCTGCTGTCCGACCGCATCTATGTGTTATCGCCGCGTCCCGCGCGCATTCTGCGTCACTACGAGATTCCGCTGCCCCACCCGCGTACGCCGGCCAACAGCCATGCGCTCGCTGAAGTCGAAGCCGATATCCTGCAAACTCTGCTCAACCTTGAGGAATGATCATGCTGCACCTTCGTGCCGCGCTGACCCTGTGCGCCGCCCTGATCGCCACGCCCGCCCTGGCGCAATCGACGCCGGTGACCGTGGCGCTCGACTGGACTCCCAATACCAACCACATCGGCCTCTTCGTCGCCGAGGCCAAGGGGTTCTACGAGGAGGCCGGCGTAGCAGTTGAAATCCTGCCCTATACCGACACCTCGGCCGCGACGCTGGTGGCCAACAACATTGCCGATTTTGGTATTCTGGGCTCCATCAGTCTTCTTACCCAACGCACGGCCGGAGCCGATCTGGTTGCCACCTATGCGCTGGTACAAACCGAGACCGGGCGGCTGGTGTTCAAAGCCGACCGGGACGATATCCAACGTCCCAGCGATCTCGATGGCAAGATCTATGCCGGCTTCGGTAGCGGCTGGGAAGCCGCGCTGATCGGCACGATCATTCGTCACGACGGCGGCAAGGGCGAGTTCGAGACTGTCACTCTGGGAACATCCGCCTATGAAGCGCTCGCCAATGGCGCCGTCGATTTCACCCTGGAAGTCTATACTTGGGAGGGCGTCAAAGCAGAGCTTGATGGTCCGGCCCAACGCGCCTTTCGCTACGCCGATTATGGCGTGCCCGACCAGCACACCAATTTCCTGGGTACGACAAGCGCTTATCTCGCCGAGCATCCGGACACAGCCGAAGCCTTCCTCTCCGCCAGCCGACGCGGATATGCTTTTGCCGTGGAGCATCCGGACGAAGCCGCAGACATTCTGGTGGCTGCCAATTCCGAAGCCTTGCTCGACCGCGATTTCGTTCGCGCCTCGCTCCAGGCGCTGATCGATGGTCATTATCTGCAGGCCGAGGATGGCACGATCGGCACAATCGACCCAGCCAAGATGGAGGCGATGGGCGACTTCCTGTTTGATGCGGGCCTGCTCAAGGATGGGGATGGCGTGGCGGTACGTGAGAAGCCCGATTTCTCGGCATACTATTCGAACGACTATCTCGGAATTGAGCCATGACTGTCCTGGGAGCCCGGCTTGATCTCGCTCAACGAGTGCCGGTTCTGCTGTAGTCGGCCAGCTGGCTGGCCAAGCTGCGCATCACAGCCTGAATTCGCGGTACGCGTTTAAGGCTCTGGTGGGTCAATACCCAGGTTTCCAGGTGCGCCACTGTCAGGTCCGGCAGCACGCGAACAAGTGAGCCATCGCGCGAGGCTGAGGGAACCTGCATTATGGCAATTCCCACTCCAGCACGGGCTGCAGCAGCCTGGGCGGGATGGCTATCGGTCCGGAACACCAGCCGGTCGGTGCTGAAGTGTGGAGCGAGATGTGTAATGAACTGAAGGTCCCGGTCGCCACGGTCTGGACCGATCAGTCATGCGCGGCGATGTCAGCGAGGACCAGGGGCGTACCGCGCCGGCTGAGATAGTCGGGCGCCGCGAACATCCCCAGCGGTATGGCACCCACCTTGCGGCCCTGAAGCGAATCTCCACTGGGCGGGAATGTCCGCACGGCTATGTCGACCTCTTGCGCCACCAGATCCGCGACGTCGTTGCTGAGTGTCAACTCGATGACGAGATCCGGAAAGCTCTGGCGCAGCTCCGCCAGCATCTGTGGCAAGACCTCGATACCCATGAACTCCGAAACGCTGATCCGCACCACCCCGGCGATCTTGCCTGGAGCTGCCGCAGCCTGCCTTACGAACAACTCCGAGGCTGTCGCCATGGCTCGAGCTGTCTCGCGCAATGACTCTGCCGTTTCGGTGGGGAGCAGACCATTGACCGAGCGGGTGAAGAGCACCGTGCCGACCGTCGCCTCTAGCGCTTCGACGCGTGCCCTGACCGTTGCATGCGATACACCAAGACGCCGGGCAGCGCCGGTCAGGCTTCCCTCCTCAAGCACGGCAAGGAAGGCCTGCAGATCATCCCAGGATCGAAGCTTGCTCATCAAAAAGATACTAGCGACTCGCCATGTTCTTGCAATTCTTTTCAAGCGGCGTCCGGCGCATGTTCAGGTCACTGCAACAGCGAGATCGAGAACTGAGATGACCAGAACCGCCCTTGTCCTCGGCGCAACAGGAGGAATCGGAGGTGCTATCGCCAAGGCGCTGCTCCGCGACGGCTGGCAGGTGCGCGGCCTCACCCGCAATTCCGCAGCGGCTGCCGTGGCGTCGACTCCGCTGATCGACTGGCGACAGGGTGATGCAATGAACCGGGATCACGTCATATCGGCAGCGGTTGGCACTTCCGTTATCGTCCACGCGGTAAATCCGGAAGGATATCTCAATTGGGAAACGCTTGTATTGCCGATGATTGACAATACGATAGCTGCCGCACGAGCCGCCGGTGGAGCTCGCATCGTGCTGCCCGGCACGATCTACAATTTCGATCCCGCCAAAACCCCTGTTGTCTCTGCGGAGACACGGCAGGATGCCCGCAGCCGAAAGGGACGTATTCGGGTAGCGCTCGAGCAGCGCCTTGCCGATTCTGCGCCAGATGTACCTTCGCTTATTCTGAGAGCTGGCGATTTCTTCGGTCCGGGCGTTCGCTCCAGCTGGTTTACGCAAGCTATGATCAAACCCGGCAAGCCGCTGAAACGCATCATCAACCCGGCTCATGGGGCGGGGCACAGCTGGGCATACTTGCCTGACCTTGCGGACGCTTTCGCCAGACTGCTGGCAATGGAACATCGCCTCTCACCCTTTGAGCGCGTGCAGTTTGAAGGATTCTACGACGCCGATGGGATGGGCATGATCGAGGCCCTGAGGAGGGTCGTCGGACGGAATGTGCCCGTGACGCGGTTTCCCTGGTGGGCGATGCACCTGCTTGCCCCCTTCGGCGGCTTTCCGCGTGAGGCATCAGAGATCGCGCCGTTTTGGCGGCGCCCCATATGGCTCGACAACACTCGGCTCGTTGAACTCTTGGGTGGCGAGCCTAGCACGCCTCTCGACCTGGCCGTGCGGCATAGCCTTGTCTCGGTAGGGGTGCCTGTAGCTTCAGAAAGTTGATCCCCAGGAACACGCGTCAAACAAAACGGCCGGGCTTTTACCCGGCCGCCTTTTTTTGCTCAGTTATAGGCGAGCCTTACTCAAGGTCGATCGACCAGAAGAAGGTCTCGCCCGATGAGTCATCGGTTCCGTCATTGTCGGTAATGACATAGCCCTTGCCTTCGCTATCGATGGCAAAGCTCTCGACCTTGTCGACGACATAGCCGTTATTGCCGGCCAGATCCGGGACGAGGTCACGAACCAGTTCCTTGCTCACGACCGGCAACTCGCCGCCGAGTTCGGCCCCGGCAAGTTCGGCAACCGGCACCCGGTAGATGGCCTTGAGGGCGGCCTTTTCAGCAATCTGGTTGTCGCGTTCGACGATATAGGCATGGTCGCCATGTACGGTGATTTCCGACAGGCCGACCCAGCCACCATCCGGCGCCGCTTCGAGCGGGTAACGCACTGCGGTCCATTCCTCGCTCGACGGCTTGTAGGAGAGGAGTTTCACGAAGCCCTTTTCATCATCGCCCCATTCGCGCTGCATGGCGACCCAGAGAGTGGTTTCTTCCCCGGTGCCGACAGCTGCGACGCCTTCGGCGCCGGAGCGCGTCTGGCCGGCGAGCAGATCGACCGGGAAGCCGATCTCGTCCTGGATCTCACCGTTCGCATCAACATGGATTAGCGCGTGGGGAACGAGCTTGTCCGAGTCGCCTTCGTTGGCGAGCCAGAAGCCGCCTTCGCCATCAAGGGTGATGCCTTCAAGGTCAAGCTTCTGCGCGGTCTCGCCGTCGCGGGTGATTACGGTCTTCTTGACGATGCGAGCCGGTTGGGCGGTCGCATCGATCTCATAGATCGCCGGGGCGGCGTGGAGCACGCTGTCACTGACGGCATAGAGAACGCCAGGTTTTTCGGCGTCGGCGACGGCGCCGGAGATGGCAGCCCAGCCGATCGGATTACCGTCTTCGCCGAGGCCGGAAACGAGCTGGGGATAGCCGGCTTTGCCTTCGGCCAGTTGGTAGATCATGACATGGGAGCCGGCCACGCCATCCTCGCGCAGGTCAGCTTCGTTCGCGGTGGCGAGCAAATTGCTGCCGGGAATGGCAACCAGCCCTTCGGGCGAGATGCCCGATGGAATCGACTGAACGAATTCCGGATCGGCGCCAGTGTCCTTGTAGACCGCGACCAGCGATGAGCGTTCCTCGGCGATAAAGATATACTGGGTGTCGCCGAACGTCGCGACTTCCAGACCCTCGGGTTCAACGCCCTTCTTGTTGCGGAAATCAGGATAGTGCCCCAGCTGGGCAGCGTTGACGTCGAGCGCATTGCCCGAGTCGAAGATCACCGATCCGTCGCGATTGAAGATGGTGAACCCGCGTGAGCCGCCGTTCCAATCGCCTTCATTGGCAACAACAAGACGATCGGTGTCGAGCCATTTGACCGCATCGGGTTCACGCGGGACCCTCTTGTTTTCGCCCGAGAAATCGATCCTGCCGTCGTTTTTGGTGTCTACCCCGGCAACGCCGGTTTCGCCCGCCTCGAAGCCGCCGATGACCGTTGCCGTTTTGGCATCCACGATGGCAACGTAGTTGTTTTCCTGCAGCGTGACCGCGACTTCGTCATTGTCGTTGAAGGCGACGAATTCGGCTTCGGCATCGTCCGGAGCGATGCTGGCCAAGCCGGTCAAATCGACATTCTTGATGTTCTCCTGGGCAACTGCACCATCGGTCAGTGTCACCAAGGTCAGAAAGCCCGTGGGTGCCTGTGGAATGGCGCCATCGTTGACCTCTTCGTCGCGCTGGTTCTCGATCGCGATAGCCAGAATCGTGTTGTCCTTGTTGTGGGCAATCGAATCCGGCTGGCCGCCGAGATCGAACTCGCCATCGATGGACTGAGCGGCGATATCCACTACGACCAGCTTGCCGGACGGCTCGGTAAGGGACTCGGAAGTGTTGACCGCCACATAGGCCTGGCCGCCGATGGCGGTCACGGAGGTGGGCTCGCCACCCATGTCCATGTAGCCGGCAGGCTTAGGCGAAGCAGGGTCCGTGATATCGATGAAGCCGATGCCGCCATTGGGGCTGTCTGAGTAGATCAGGGTCAGACCATCATCGGTTGCCGTGATGATCTCGGACGACGTGACGTCTGCGTCCGGCGCATTGAGCGCGACCGGGAAGCTGGCGACGCGGTTGAAGTAATCGGCGGCATATACGCCCGTAGAAGAAAGCAGCAGCGCTGTTGTCAGCGCTCCAAGACGGTTGGCAGCAAGCATTTGCGATGTCCCCTAACAGATGGGCTCCGCTTATGGGTGGCAAAGAACAACGCCATGACAGAATCATGACGTTTCGGTGACAGCGGCTCGCAGTCGCGGCGCAGTCCAGGTAACGGCCGGCCAAGGCAGCCGCGCCTCTTGGTGGCCTTGTGCATGGCGGCAAAGCTCGGTACCTTCAGCGCATGATGATGTCCATGTTCTTCCCATTGATCTGAACGACCCAAAGTCGTGGCGCGCACGCGCCGATCAGATTTGCCAGCCCGCCGCACTCGGCGGGCAAGTGGAAGATATTGCAATGCCAAACACTGCTCATCCTGGCCTCAGCACGGCTGAGATCGAAAACTTCATTGATCATGGCTACCTCAAACTCCAAGGTGCCTTTGACCCCGGCCTGGCGCGTCAGTGCCGGGACGAGCTTTGGGCCGCGATGGGTCTCGCGCCGGACAGGCCAGAGGGCTGGACCAGACCGGTAGTCCGCATCGCATCGATGACGTCTCCCCCTTTCGTTGCTGCCGCAAACACGCCGATGCTGCACCAGGCTTATGACGCGCTTGTTGGGCAAGGCCGCTGGGTAAAACCCCAAGGCCTGGGCAGCTTTCCCATCAGGTTTCCCTCGCCGAACGATCCCGGCGACGCCGGTTGGCACGTGGATATGAGTTTAGGCACCGACAACGCCGACTTCATGCAGTGGCGCATCAATGTGAAAAGCAGTGGGCGGGCCCTGCTGATGCTCTTTCTGTTCTCCGATGTGGGCCCTGACGATGCGCCCACCAGAATCCGCGTTGGGTCACATGCCGATATTGCGCGGCAATTGCTGCCGCATGGTGATGTGGGGCTGACCTTGCAAGCGCTGGCAGCGGACGGGTTTGCGTCCACTGAACAGTGCGAGCAAGTTCTGGCGACTGGGCACGAGGGCACGGTTTATCTGTGCCATCCGTTCCTGGTGCATTCGGCACAGCCGCACCGGGGATCCCGGCCGCGCTTCATGGCGCAACCGCCATTGTTGCCGAAGGGGGAGTTTGATCCCGCTTCGCCGCCGTCGCCGGTTCAGGTCGCTATTCGCCGGGCTTGCGGGCTGACAATATAGCTATTGGGCCAGGAACATCTGATCCTGGCCGGCATCTCGCAAGCTGCGACTGCAAGCCGTGGGTGAGCTTGCTTACTTGATGACCAGTACCGGAACTTTGGAGCGGGTGAGAACTTCGTTGGCCTGACTGCCAAGGATTACCCGCTCGAGGCCACGCCGCCCATGCGAGCCCATGACGATGGTGTCGCTGCCAAGTTCTTCTACAGCTCTGATGATACCCTCGGCTGGGTGCTGCTGCGGCAGGTGGATGGCGTTGATTTCGACATCCGCTGCGGCCGCCTTTTGTCGCGCCGCGTCGAGCACGTTGCGCGCCTGCTCGGCATGGGCTTCCTCGAGGCTTGCCCAAATGGTGCCGGTATCGATCGTACCCATGCCCCCAGCGCCCAGGCCCGTGCTGATGGGGTCGGTAGAGGTGAGGACGGTGAGCTTGGAGCCATGCGCCTTCGCAATCGTCAATGCCGCATCCAGCGCTTTGTTGCCCAGTTCCGAACCGTCGGTAGCGACCAGAAGATGCTTGAACATAATTGCTTCCTTTTATCGAACGCGCCGTCATAGGGCTCTGGGGCCAGCATATCGGCAGCGGGCTGCTCGGCGCTACCCCTGTGGCCATGAGCAAATTGCTTGAGTTCACCGCAGCGCTTCGGGAAGCCAGATCCCGCCCAAACGGGTGGGGTCTTCCGCAAACCGAACCTTTAAGCGGACGCCTCCACTTAGGGAGATGAAATTGCTTGGAGTTCTTGATGCCTGGCGCGAAAAGCGTCGCCACCGCGCAACCTATCACCAGCTTGCCCGAATGAGCCCGGATCTGCTTTGTGACATCGGGGTGACATCCCATGACCTGGAGTATTTGCGGCGGGGCCGCGGCCACAAAATCGCTGGGTCGCGTTGAACAACATGGCTCGCATTATTGTCCGCCAGCCGCTTCGGCGACGTATGCCCCGGCTGATGAACATCGCTGCGCTTGCTTGTATAGGCGTGGTGCTGTTCACCCCGAAACTGGACGGCTGGCAGGCCTCCCAATTTAGCGTTCTGCTGTTTGGCCCTGCGAGTGCGAGTGACGCTGCACGTTAGCCATCGTCAAATAGGTCCACGCAGAATGAATTCCGGGGCTGTTCCCCTTCGACGCAACGCCAGGTGTGGAAGGCGTGAGGCGTCAGTCACTCTCCAGCGCCACTGGGCTCGCTATGAAGAGGCTGATCAGATCGGCTTGCCGGTCCGTGTCGGTTTTCCGGAACAGGTTCTTCATCGTGTAGCTGACGGTGTTGCGGGAGATGCCGAACTCGTCGGCGATCTCTTCCAGCCGCAGTCCACGCGCCAGCGCCAGCGCCAGGCGCGTTTCGGCGGGCGACAAGCCATAGAGTTGGGCCACCGCCTCGGCCGCCGCGCTCAGGCGCCGTTCCGGGTCGGTGACGAACAAGCCGACCATCGGCTCGCCTGGACTGGCGGGACCTCGCCCCAGGGGGCACGCCACTGCAAACAGCGAGCGCCGGCCGGAACTGCGGGTGAGGGCCACGGCCTCGGTGGCTTGGCGGGTGCCGGATGCGGCACGCGCTATCGCTGCGTCAACGATATCGCGCAGAGCCTGGGTTTGCTGGGGCTTTTCACCGCGCAGCAATCCCTCGCGCGATAGCGAGATGCCGTCGGCTTCATTCAGCAGTTCCTCGGCGCGCTTGTTGCGAAACAGCACCTTGCGCTGCTCGTCGAGCAGGAATACGCCCACGGCCACCCGATTGAGCGCTTCGTTCGCACCCATCAGCGCCGAGCGGATGCTTTCGTTGGCGGTGGTGTCCTGCCGGAGTGCTGCCACGCCCTTGACCCGCGCGACCTGATCGAGCCGCGCGGCAATGGTGATGAGCATCAGATCGAAATCGATGGGCTTGGTGAGATAGTCGTCCACCCCTGCGGCCTTGCCCGCGATGACATCGCGGCGTCCTGCAAGGGCGGTCAGGAAAATGAACGGCAGGTCGCCCAGACCGGGTTGCTCGCGCACGCGATGCAGCAGGTCGATCCCCGACATGTAAGGCATGGTGATGTCGCAAAGCACGAGGTCCGGGCGCGACTGGGCGATCAGATCGAACGCCTCCCGGCCATTGCCGGCTTCGATGACGGTATAGCCCGCAGCCTCGAGTTCCTCGCAGATGTCGGAGCGGAGATCGGCTTCATCTTCGACGCAGAGGATGGTGGTGGGCATGGCTCAGCTTGCTGGTTGCGGGACTGCATGGGGCAGGGGGGAAGCGAGTGAGCCAGTGGGGCGGTAGGGAAAACGCAGTGTGAAAGTTGAGCCCTCGCCTTCGGCGCTCTTCACGTCGACGAAACCGCGATGGAGCACCATGATCTGCGCGACGAAATTGAGCCCGATGCCGGTGCCCGGAATGCCTTGCGCCGTGCGGGCCCTGAAAAATCGCTGGAACAAGGAGCCAATTTCGTCAGCCGGAATACCCACACCCTGGTCGGTGACGCTGATCTCTATCTCTGTCCCCGTTCTTTGGGCGTGTATTGTGATGGTCGAGCCCTCAGGAGAGTATTTCAGGGCGTTGGAAACCAGGTTCTGCACCGCCTGCTCAAGCAGCGTGGTGTCGGCCTGCAGCCATTGGGGCAGGTCTCCAAGCTCGATCCTGATGCGATCCTGGTCCTGCTCCGGCTGGCTTTCGCAAACGCCCTGCAACAGGCTTTCCAGATTGCAGGGCCGTAGCGTGAAGCCGATCTCCCCCTCCTCAAGTCGTGCCGCGTTGAGCGTGCTTTCCATCAGGCGGGTGAGCCGCAGGCAGGCATTGCGGATTTTCTCCGCGCGGGCCGAGATTTCCTCGTATCGCATCAGTGCGCCGCGCCGCATCATGCGTTGCGCACTAGCATCGATAATCGCCAGAGGCGTTCGGAACTGGTGCGAAACCACCGAGATAAAGGCACGGTGCAGCTTGGAAATCTGCCGTTCCCGCTCGAGAGCCGCCTCCGCATTGGCCATATTGCGCTGGTCCCTGACCACCACACCAGCCAGGATGAGGCCGGTGACCATGGTGGCGACGAGGGTGGACAGTATTTCGAACAGGGTGCGCCGGCGCAAATCCCGCAACTGCGCATCGCGGTCGCGCTTGGCAAGCAGCGCCGCGTTGGACACATCGCGCAGCGATTGTGCAAGGCTGAATATGCCCGTGCGCAGCTCGGCGATCCGGTTGGCGTCCCGCGGGTCGAGGTCCTCCAGAGTTTGCGCGGATAGATCCAGAACGTGCTGATAGCCATCCAGATCATGTGAGTGCCCCAGCGCCTCCATCAGGCGCCGAGGTTCGCCTTGCTCGAGAATGAGAATGCGGCTGACGAGGATGTCGAGGCGCAGCTGCAACCCGTCCCGGTCCACATCGCCTCTCGCGTAGCCCGCCAGGGCATCGGCCAGCCTTACGGCTTCGTATTGGCCTTGGCTGGCGAGCCAGACCATGTCTTCGGTGATGTCGTCACTGAACTGGCCCTCGCTGTGGACCAGGCGAACCGAGGCGCTGACGAGCAGCACGAAAAGAATGACCATGGCCGTAAAGGCGACGAGAAACCGCCGGGACACATACGGCCTGAAGTTCATTCCACCCTCAGTTCCCGCAATTGCCAGACCCACCGGTCATTGTACTTGGTGTCCTGCAGCTCGGGATTGTCGTTGCGCGGGTAAACGATCCAGATCGGTCCCTTGTCGCTGATTTCCATCTGCTTGCCGTTCATGATGGTTGCCAAAAGCACATCGTACTTCTGCAAATCACTCATCGGCACTGGAGCAACGAAGTCATTGAGGGCTGTCGCCACCAGCTGCGTCCCGGACGCACCGACACGATCGAGCACCAGGCGCGCGAGCACCCCTTCGAAAACCTGCGTGTCGTCGGTCCATGATGTTGTAGTTTCGACCTGGGACATGCCCAAAGCGTAAAGCATCTCGCGGTCGAACTCCGCGTTTTCGCCAGCGTTCGTCACCTCGATATTACCGCTGACGACCAGGATGACGGTGCCTTGAGGCGGGGGCAGGGGGTCGAGGGCGTATGCGGCACTCCACCCAGGCGCCAGCGCAGCCAGGCCCGCCAAGGCAATCCTCGGGCCCAACTTCCTGACTGTAACCCAACGTTT
Organism: Devosia naphthalenivorans; assembly: GCF_003056355.1. Lineage (GTDB taxonomy): Bacteria > Pseudomonadota > Alphaproteobacteria > Rhizobiales > Devosiaceae > Devosia > Devosia naphthalenivorans. Next base: position 82,873 of record NZ_PYVW01000015.1, on the reverse strand, counting down.
TTTCTTGAACATTGCAGTCAAGCTCCGCCCGTTCTTGTTGACAGCCGGATGGCGCAAGAAGAGCCGGTATCAATACTACCCTTGTGCGAAACATTCTGCTACATTTTTTATGACGTACCACCTGTTTGGGTGTTGGTGGGCGTGCAAGGCAGGTCGGCGGCAGTGCGACCTTGGTGGTCATCGCTGCGCTGAAATTTACGCTTGTGGCGTTTTGGGCCGATGGTACGTTGGCGCCATGACAACCATAAATCAAGAAGCAGCATCGGCTGACCAGCACCGAATTCTGCTCGACGCCATAACGGATTACGGCATCTACATGCTGACCCCGGAAGGTCGGGTGGCGAGCTGGAACTCAGGCGCAAGGCGCCTCAAGGGATACACGGAACAAGAAATCCTCGGACAGCACTTCTCGGTGTTCTATACGCCAGAAGATTTGGCCGCTGGTCTGCCTGCGCGGGCACTCGCCGAAGCCGCCAGGCACGGGCGCTACGAGATGCAAGGCTGGCGTATCCGCAAGGACGGGTCGAGGTTCTGGGTTCACGCCATTATCGATACGGTCAGGGATGCCGACGGTGAGCTCATCGGCTATGCCAAGATCACCCGCGACCTGACTGAACGGCGAGCGGCCGAGCTGGAGCTTGCGCGCTCGCAGGACATGTTCAGGCATCTGGTGCTCGGCGTCACGGACTACGCTCTTTACATGATTAGCCCGGAAGGCATCGTCACCAACTGGAACGCTGGCGCCGAACGCATCAAGGGCTATCTTCCCGAGGAGATCGTCGGCCGCCATTTCAGCCAGTTCTATACGGCCGAAGACATCGCCGAAGGTGCGCCGGACCGGGCACTCGAGATTGCGCGGACAACCGGAAAGTTCGAGAAGGAAGGATGGCGCGTCCGCAAGGATGGAACCCGCTTTTTCGCCCATGTCCTTATCGACGCTATTCGCGACCCCGACGGGTCCCTGATCGGTTTCGCCAAGATCACCCGTGACATCACGGAAAAGATGGCAACACAGCGCCAGCTTGATGAGGCACGCGAGCAGCTGTTGCAGTCCCAAAAGATGGAAGCCATCGGCCAACTCACCGGCGGCGTGGCGCACGACTTCAACAATCTGCTGATGGCCGTCATGAGCAGCCTGGAACTGCTGCGCAAGCGGCTGCCGAACGATCCGCAGATGCACCGGTTGCTGGACAATGCCCAGCAGGGTGCGGAACGCGGCGCGGGCCTGACCCGCAGCCTGCTTGCTTTCGCCAGGCGCCAGCAGATGGAGATCGGACCAGTCGATATTAGGGCCCTGGTTGGTTCCATACGGGAAATGCTGGCGGGCTCTCTTGGTGCGACCATCGAACTTGCAGTCGACATTCCGCCTGAGCTGCCATCCGCCCTGTCCGACCCCAATCAGCTTGCCACCGCCCTGTTGAACCTGGCCGTCAACGCGCGTGACGCGATGCCGGGCGGCGGCGTGATACGCATCGAGGCCGATGCCGTTTCAGCTTTGCTGCCCAATGAGAGCGGCGATGCGCGCGAATATGTGCGTTTCAGGGTTGTCGACGACGGCGAAGGCATGGATGCCGAAACCCTCGCCAGGGCATCAGAACCGTTCTTCACCACCAAGGGCGTGGGGAAGGGCACTGGATTGGGACTGTCCATGGTGCATGGCATTGCCGAGCAATCGGGCGGGCGGCTGGTCATCAGAAGTGCCAAGGGTGCCGGAACCACGGCCGAGATCTGGCTGCCGGCCGCAACACCTGAGCAGATGTCCAACGCACAACATGTGAGGGCCAGCACCGCAGCCAGCCCGACCAGACGAAAGCTGAAAGTGCTGGCGGTAGACGACGACTTCCTGGTCTTGCTGAACACGGCCAGCATGCTGGAAGATTTGGGGCATGAGGTCGTCGAGGCCACTTCAGCCGAGGAGGCCTTGAAGGCGTTCGACAAGAACGGGTTCGACCTGATCATTACCGATCACGCGATGCCACGCATGACGGGCTCCCAACTGGCCGAAAGAATTCATGAGAGCCAGCCTGACCTGCCCATCGTCATTGCCACCGGCTATGCCGAACTGCCCGAAGGTGGTGCCAACCATCTGCGCAGGCTTTCCAAACCATTCAACCAGGATCAACTGGACGCGGTGATATGGGACGTCTTGGGGTGACTAAAGCGCCTACTGATTGAACTCTGTCATTTACGAGCACGCCTAGCGCAACTTGAACACCGGCCTGGCAAGCAGTTTGCGAGAGACCTTGATGCGGGAGAAGCTCTCCTTGGCTTGCTGGTCCATCATGGCCTTCAAGGATTGCTGTAGGGCAATCCGTGCTTGCACTGTTTGGGAGGTGGACAGCAAGTCGGAGGGCCTGAAGGTCACTGGAAGTGCTTTCGTTGTCTCGCTACTTAGACATTAACACACTTCGGGCAGATGCCAAGCCAGCGCCGCTGCTGCGCTGGAAGTGCGCGCAAGTTGCTCCGCGCCTACTTCAACTTTCTCTGCTCCAACTTGCCCGGTTCATAGGACACCTGCGTACGGAACAGGATGCGATGTTTCTCGTCCGCCACTGCCACGGTCAACTTGAGCGCACCGTCGAGCGGAATCTTCTCGGCTGCCATATCCGCGATCGTCTTGATCGCTTCCCGGTGCGCCCGGTCGGCGTCCTCCAGCTCGAGCCCATCCTGGTCAAAGGTGAGCTGGCCGTTCTCCATGACGTCGAAGTAGAATTTTGGCATCTTCTGCATCCATCTCGATCCACAAGGCGCAAGGCCTAAAATTGTTCCAGATCAAGTCAGTATCCATCGGCGGATCGGCCAGTTAGCATGCCGCGAAATGGGAACGGCGCCCCATTTCGGTTGCCCGTTCCCCATGCCTGTGCATAGTCGCTGGTGGGCGTGCTTTCCATAGAAGGTAGAACCTTGGCGGTACTTAAGGGGCTTTCCGAAAATCTGTCCGATCTGCTGCCAAGGCGGGCCTCCATGCCGACCGTCATCTGGAGCTGCGACGCCGTGGGATCCTGTACCCAGTTGAGCAGGGGGTGGACGGAGTTTACCGGCCTCGCCAGGGAAGAAGGCTTTGGTTGGGGCTTCGTTCAGGCCATTCATCCTGACGACCGGCCATTGGTTTCGCTGGCCTTCGACACCGCCAAGGCCGCAGGTTCGAACTATCAGGTCGAGTATCGCCTTCGCAATGCGTCGGGCGGCTACCGCTGGGTGCTCGACACGGCCACCTCGGAACTGGATGCCGATGGCGCATTCACAGGCTTCATTGGCGCAATGGTGGACAATGAAGCGCGCAAGCAAGCCGAACAGAAACTTCTTGAGCGTGAGCGCGAACTGCGCCTGGTGACCGACACCGTCCCAGTGTTGATCGCCCATGTGGACAATTTCGAGCGCTATGTATTTGCCAACTCGACCTATCTGGAGTGGTACGGTGTCGAGCCGGCGCAGATGGTGGGGAAGTCCATTGCCGACATATTGGGTCCTGAAGGCTACGAGCAGCGCAAGCCCTTCGTACAGGCTGCCCTTGCCGGCGAGCGGGTTTCCTATGACGCTGATGTGAAGCTCAAGGACGGCTCGACACGAACCGTGGAAACCGTCTATGTCCCCAACGTCTGCACCAGCGGTAACGTGGAAGGCTTTATCGCTATTGTCTCGGATATCAGCGAACGCCGGCGCTCGCAGGAGCACCTGGATCTGGTGATGCGCGAACTCAGGCACCACATGCGCAATCTGCTGGGATTGGTGCAGGGGTTGTCAACCCAGACATTCCGTCGGGACCGTCCGCTGCGCGACGCGATGAAGGCCTTCCATGGCCGCTTGCAGGCGCTTGCCGCAGCATCGGACGCCATCACGCCACAGAGCGTTTCGGCGGCCGATATCCAGGACATCGTGCGCAACGTGGTGGCCCCATACCGCGACACCGAGGCCGATCCTTTCGTGATAGAGGGCCAAAGCTGCAAGGTTGCCACCACGGTCGCCACGAGCCTGGCCATGGCGCTCCACGAACTGTGCACCAATGCACTCAAATATGGCGCCCTGTCGGTTCCGCAAGGGCGCGTGTTCATCAGGTGGGCGCAAGATCAGCAGGGATTGATGCTCGAGTGGCTGGAAACCGGCGGCCCCGTGGTCGTGCAAACGGACAAAGCCGGCTTCGGTTCGACCCTGCTCCGGAGCGCACTGAGTTCACAACCCAACTCGAGCACCAATCTGCTCTTCGACCCCGCCGGCGTCCGATGTCGCTTCGTGCTCGGCGAGGGCATAGTCGCGCCGGACTGATCGCAAGATCACTCGGCAGCGCTGGTCAACCGGATGATTTCGGAACTGCCGGAGCGATCCTCGGTGACGGCATAGACGGCGCCTTCCGGCCCCACTTTGACGTCACGAACACGGGCATCCAGCGGCACGCGCTCCTCGAAGGCGACGCGGTCGTTCTCCATATGCAGCACGACGACGGACTGCGCGACGAGCCCGCCCACCAGGAACGCTCCCTGCCAGCTGGGGAATTCATCCCCTTCGTAATAGGCCATGCCAGATGGCGCGATCACCGGGTCCCAATAATAGATTGGCTGGGTGGTCTCGCTATTGGCCGTGATGCCTTCCCCGATGGGCTCCCCGCTGTAGTCGATGCCGTAGGTCACTTCGGGCCAGCCATAGTTGACGCCAGCCTCAGGCATGTTGAGTTCGTCCCCGCCCTTGGGTCCGTGCTCCACGGTCCACAGGCGTCCCTCTCCATCCAGTGTTGCCGATTGCATGTTGCGGTGCCCCAGGCTCCAGATCTCGGGCAGGGCGCCTTCTTGATCGATCAAGGGATTGTTGGGAAGCGCCTGACCGTTCTGGTCGATGCGGAACACCTTGCCCAACCCGCTCGCAATATCCTGCGCTTGATCGCGGATCGGCGTGTCGGAGCGCTCGCCAACCGTGACGTAGAGCTCGCCCTCGTTCCCGAAGACCAGGCGCGAGCCGAAGTGCTTGTTGCCGTCATAGGTTGGCGTTTGCCGGAAGATGACCTCGACATCCTCCAGCCGCCCACCGCCGGCATCATCGGTCACAAGGGTGGCCGACGCGACGGAGGTGCCGTTGCCGCCGTCGCGGGGCTCCGAGAAGGAGAAAAATATCCGGTTGCTGGTTTCGAAGTCGGGCGCGAGTGCCACGTCCAGCAACCCGCCCTGGCCCGCGGCATCGACTTCCGGCACACCCTCGATTTCGGGGCCGGGCGTGCCGTCTGCCGCAATAATCATCATGGCACCTGATTTAGCCGTCACCAGCATGCTGTTGTCGGGCAGGAACTCCAGGGCCCACAACTGCGGGAGACCGGTGGCGACTGTTTCCTGCTCCACCTGAGCGGGTTCGCTGGGCTCTGGTGCGCGGGTCTGGTCCGGTGACTGCGGCTCCTGGTCTTGCGCATTGGGCGGTTGCGTTTCGGCCGAGCCATTCTGCGCCCAGGCAGGGGATGCGGCGGCAAGCGTCAGAGCCAATGCGCTGGCACAGTGCAGGATACGAGTTTTCATGCGGTCTCTCCTCATCTCGGCAGGAACGCTCAGGCGCCTGACATCAGTTCGCGAAAGGAAGCGGCAATTTCGTGGTGCCGGTAGGGCTTGGAAAAGAACACCCCGCCATCGGGCAATTCGGTGATATCAACAATCCTGTGCCCGGAGGTGACCACGATCCTGACCGGTGGCCAGCGATTGCGGACGGCTGCCGACAGCTTTAGCCCATCCATGGTGCCGGGCATGTCGACGTCGGTGAACAGGATGGAAATCTGCGGGTTGTTCTCGAGCAGAACGATGGCTTCGTCGGCGGTGGCAGCTTCAAGAACGGTGAAGCCCTCGTCCTGCAGGAAATCTGCCGTGCTCATCAGCACCAGCGGCTCGTCCTCGACGACCAGTACCGTTATTTCTGATTTGTCCATTTGCCCGCCTTGCGATTGGCCGTGCACGCAGCGACCGGTTTGGTCGGGCGCAACGCCAATTCACGCGGATTGGATGCGTCACAACTTCGCCAGGTGACAGTTTTGCTGGAACCTATCGCCAATGGCGACAAGATGATCGTACCTCATCAATGCGCAAGAATGGACGGCAAACCGGTTCGGCGGCTAGCCCTTGGCGATGCAGCGTGTGAAACTGCTGCGGAATCATAGCGACAACGAGACCACAAGAGCGGGCCAGCCGCCTCCTTCCAGATCACTCATCCAGGTGTCTTATGCATATTTTAATTATCGGGGCTGCCGGCATGATCGGCCGCAAGCTCGTGGCTCGTTTGGTGCGCGATAGCGAATTGGCAGGCCAGCAGGTCACCGAACTCACCCTGTCGGACGTTGTGGATTCCCCGCTGCCAGAAGGCTTCACGGGTAAAACCACCAATGTGGTGACCGATCTTTCCTATCCTTCCAACGCGCAACGGTTGGTGTCGTCTCGACCGGACATCATCTTCCATCTGGCAGCTGTGGTTTCAGGCGAAGCCGAAAGCGACTTCGAGAAGGGCTATCGCATCAATCTGGGCGGCAGTGGCGCATTGTTTGAGGCAATCCGCACCGAAGGCCAGCAGCAGCCCTACCGACCGCGCGTAGTGTTCTGCTCGTCCATCGCGGTGTTCGGCCCTCCCTTTGCCGAGCCGATCCACGACGATTTCATCACCGCTCCGCAGACCAGCTATGGCACGCAAAAGGCGATGAGCGAGCTGATGCTGGCCGATTACAGCCGGCGCGGGTTCTTCGATGGCATCGGCATTCGCCTGCCCACAATCTGTGTTCGGCCTGGCAAGCCGAACGCCGCGGCATCCGGTTTCTTCTCCAATATCCTGCGCGAGCCGCTGGTGGGGCAGGAGGCGGTATTGCCGGTGGATGAAAGCGTGCGCCACTGGTTCGCCAGCCCGCGCGCCGCCATTGGCTTCCTGCTGCACGGCGCTTCCATCGACCTGCAGCAGTTGGGCACCCGCCGCACGCTCAACATGCCGGGGCTTTCGGCAACGGTCGCCGACGAGATCGAGGCTCTGCGCCAGGTGGCGGGTGAAAAGGCCGTGCGCCTGATCCGCCGTGAACCCGATGAGAGAATTATCAAGATTGTCGATGGCTGGCCCTATGACTTCGCGCCTGAGCGCGCGCTGGCCTTGGGCTTTGTCGCGGAAAAATCCTTCAGCGAGATCATCCAGGCGCATATCGACGACGAATTGGAAGGAAGGCTTCCATGAGCAAGCCCATAGCGCTGGTCACAGGCGCTGGAACCGGGATCGGCAAGGCCATTGCCGGAGAACTTCTAAAAGCCGGCTATGAAATTGCCATGACCGGCCGGCGGCGCGAGGTGCTGGAAGCGGCAGCGGCCGAATTGGGCGGAGACGTGCTCATCCATGCCGCCGACATCGGTGTGGCCGATGAGGTCGATGCCCTGTTTGCCGCCATCGTTGCGAAATATGGCCGGCTCGACCTCCTGGTCAACAATGCCGGTATGTCGGCACCAGCAGTGCCGATCGACGAACTCGATGTCGCTGTCTGGCACCAAATTGTCGGCGCGAACCTGACCGGTGCATTCCTGTGCACCCGTGCCGCGTTCCGCCAGATGAAGGCGCAGGACCCCCAGGGCGGCCGCATCATCAACAATGGCTCCATTTCATCGATGACGCCGCGCCCGCACTCGGCGCCTTATACGGCCACCAAGCATGCGATCTCCGGGCTTACCAAGTCGTCCGCGCTCGACGGCCGCCCGTTCAACATCGCCTGCGGGCAGATCGATATCGGCAATGCCGGCACCGACATGACGAGCAGAATGTCCAGGGGCGTGCTGCAGGCGGACGGCTCGACCGCGCCTGAGCCAACCATGGACGTGAGGTTGGTGGCGGAGGCGGTGGTCAACATGGCGTCGCTCCCCCTGTCGGCCAATGTGCTCTCCATGACCATCATGGCGACCAAAATGCCTTTCGTCGGCCGCGGCTAAGCGGCCCACCAAGTTATTCCTCATCAATTCAAGAGACAGACAGATTATGGACAAGCTGGGTATCGGCATCGTTGGCCTGGGCAATATTTCGGCCGCCTATCTCAAGGCCAGCAAGGATTTTCCTATTCTGGACATCCGCGCCGTAGCGGACATGAACCCAGCCGCCGCCAAGGCTCGGGCCGACGAGTTCGGGCTCAAGGCGGTGGGGATCGACGAGTTGTTCGCCGATCCTTCCATCGACATCATCCTCAATCTCACCATTCCCAAGGCCCATGTCGAAGTGGGCCTACGGGCCATCGAGGCGGGCAAGCACGTCTATTCCGAAAAGCCGCTGGGCGTCGAGTTTTCCGAGGGCCAGAAATTAATCGCAGCCGCCAAGGCCAAGGGGCTCCGCGTCGGATCGGCGCCGGACACGTTCCTGGGCGGCTCGCACCAAACGGCACGGCGGATCGTCGATGACGGCATGCTTGGCCAGATGGTTGGTGGCACGGCCTATTTCATGTGCCCCGGCCACGAGCGCTGGCACCCCAATCCCGCCTTCTACTACGAAGTGGGCGGCGGCCCGATGCTGGACATGGGGCCCTATTACATCACGGATCTCGTGAACCTGCTTGGGCCCGTGGCCAAGGTGTCGGGAATGGGCTCCATGCTGCGCGACACACGCACCATCACCTCCAAGGAGCGCAATGGCGAAATCATCCCTGTGCATGTGCCAACCCATGTATCGGGCATGCTGATGTTTGTGAGCGGCGCCGTGGTGCAGATCACCATGAGCTTTGACGTTGCCGCGCACAAGCATGTGCCACTTGAGATCTACGGCACCGAGGGAAGCCTTGTGGTGCCCGATCCGAATTTCTTCGGCGGGCAGATCGAGATGCTGAAAAAAGGCGGCGAGTGGCAGAGCGTGGACACTGAAATGCCTTATGCCAATGGCAATTACCGCTCCATCGGCTTGGCCGACATGGCGCACGCCATCGCCAGCGACCGTCCTCACCGCGCCAGCGGCGATCTTGCGCTGCATGTGCTCGAGGTTATGGAGGCTTTCGAGAAGTCGTCCCAGTCGGGCTCGGTGATTGAAATCGCCACGCCCGTGGAACGACCGGCGCCGCTTGCGCACTCGCTGGTGGATGGCCGCCTCGCCTAGCTGTGAATAAAACTTAACACAAATATAATCCGGGGCGGACAGGGACATAAATTTGTCGTGAAGTTTGCCGAACAGGCGCTTACCGCTTTTTTGCGGTAGGCGAAGACCGCCGCACAGCGGGAAAATCGGATGCTGGGTAGTTTCAGTTATTCCGTGGCTGCATGGCTCCCATGCATCAACTTTTCTGGCTGTTCAGCGTTCGGGATTTGCCGACAGAGCTAGGCTAATTCCTGTACCGGATGGATTTGTGAAGCGTCACCCCCAAAGCTTGCCCAATCGTCGCGCCGTACTGTTTGGTGGCGGCGCAGCTATTTTTCTGATGTCGAGCACAGCGCTGCACACCGCAGCTTTTGCTCAGGAACAAGAGGCAGTTTTGGCCTCGCCGTTCGATTTCGATCTGTTCACCGAGCGGATGAAGGATTTGGCAGCGCTTCCCTATGAGGCGCCCAGTTTCGAGTTGCCGGACAGTTTCAAGGGCCTCGACTACGATGCCTATCGGCGCATCCAGTTCCGGCCCGATCATGCCCTATGGGCCGATGATGGCCTGGGCTTCCAGGTTCATACCTTCCACCCCGGCTGGCTGTTCAAGGAGCCGGTAAAGCTCTTCGAGCTCAAGGAAGGCATGGCGACGCCGGTGACCTTCGGCTCGGCCGATTTCGACTACCACGACGAGACGATCGAAAAGCGCGTTGCGGGCACGACTTTCCCGGGCGTTGCCGGCATCCGCATCAATTATCCGCTCAATGCGCCAGACCGCATGGACGAGCTCGTGACCTTCCTGGGCGCAAGCTATTTCCGGGCGCTTGGCCGTGACAATGTCTATGGCCTGAGCGCGCGTGGCCTGTTGATGAACTCCTGGCTCGATGTGCCCGAGGAATTCCCCCGTTTCTCCGAATTCTACGTCGAGCGTCCATCTGTCGCAGGTGGGCCGGTCATCGTCTACGCCGCGCTGGAAAGCCCCAGCGTCACCGGTGCCTATCGGTTTGCCATCACGCCGGGCAGCGAAGCCGTGCAGGCAACCGTCATGGATGTCACGGCGCGGCTGAATTTCCGCAAGGACGTCAAGGAGTTGGGCATTGCCCCGCTGACCTCGATGTTCCTTTATGCCGAAGCCAATCGTGCTGGTTTCGACGATTACCGTCCTCAAGTTCACGACAGCAACGGCTTGCTGATCGAGCGCGAGACCGGTGAGGTCATGTGGCGTGCGCTGAACAATTCGCCGGCGCTGGGAAATTCCTACCTTTGGGAAAATAGTCCAAAGGCTTTCGGGCTTTACCAGCGTGGGCGTGATTTCGAGGCCTATCAGGATGCCGGCGCCCATTATGAACGCCGGCCGTCCTTGCGCGTTGAACCGACTGGCTCGTGGGGCCAGGGGTCGATCCGACTCATCGAAATTCCTGCGGAACTGGAAGTGGACGACAATATCGGGGCCTTCTGGATCCCCGCAGAACCGGCGCTCGCGGGTCAATCGCGCGAGTTTGGGTATCGCCTTTTGTGGGGCGACCTCAATCCGGACACGAATTCGCGATTGGCTTACGTGGCCGAGACACGCTCCGGGGCAGGTGGCGTATCTGGCGTGGAAAACGCTACGAACCTACGCAAGTTCGTCGTCGACTTTGAAGGCGGCGAACTGGCGGACATTTCGGCGGAAACGCCACCAGATGTGGTGGCAACGGTTTCCGGCGGAGTGGCGCAACACACAGTGTTGTCGCGCATCGATGCCAACGGGGCATGGCGTCTGGTCTTTGACGTTGAGACCGATGAAACGGCACCGCTCGAACTCAGGGCTTACCTGATCGGGTCGGGACGCCAGCTAACCGAAACCTGGCTCTACCAATGGAGGCCTGCGGCATGAAACACGATGGTAACTTCCCCTTTGGCAACGCGCTTCCGGACGCACCGCTTTATATGCCCAAGCAGCGCCTGGAAGCTCACCGTCGCTCGCTGTTCGATGCGTTGCGGGATGTTTTCTCGGTTTTTGCGACCCGCTGAGCTGGTATCATATCCATGAACCGGGCCTATATTATCCGCGCCGCCGCCTTGCTCGTAGCGCTCCTGCTGAGCGCTGGCGGAGGCTATCTTTTTCTACGCTTCACCGGCGAGAACGGGCTGACTGCGCTCGACCTGTTCCGCGCCGGCCTCGTCGTGCTGAGCGGGTTTTGGCTCGTCTGGGGCGGTGCGGCTGCGGTTATGGGTGTTTTCACGCCGGCCCGCACGCTGCGCTTCGATCCACGGGCCACGCCGCGCGGCATGACGGCGATCCTTGTTCCCATCTACAACGAGGACCCGGCACAGACATTTGCCCGTATTGCCGCAATGAACCGCAGCCTGGTCGGCTTGGGCATTGCCGAGCGTTTTCACGTCGCAGTTCTGTCCGATACCCAATCGCTTGAGGCTGCGACGCAGGAAGCCGTCTGGTTCGAGCATCTGTTGCGCGAGCCGATGAGCCAAGGCCGCATTTTTTATCGCCGCCGCGAGCGCAATGTCGGGCGCAAGGCCGGCAATATTGAGGATTTCGTCAACCGCTCCGGCGGCGCCTACGACTATGCCGTGATCCTCGATGCCGACAGCCTGATGTCCGGCGAGACCATCGGCGAAATGGCGCGCCGCATGGACAATGACCCCAAGCTCGGGCTGCTGCAGACCGTGCCCAAGGTTATTCACGCGCGCACGCTGTTCGGCCGCACCATGCAGTTTTCCGCCAGCTATCTGTCGCCCAGCTTCGCGCGTGGCGCGTCGCTGATGCAGGGCTGGGACGGACCCTATTGGGGCCATAACGCCATAGTCCGCATGAAGGCTTTTGCTGCAAGCTGCGGTCTGCCAGAACTCTCGGGGAAGCCTCCCTTTGGCGGCCATATCCTGAGCCACGACTATGTCGAGGCGGCGCTTTTGTCGCGCGCCGGCTGGAAGGTGATCGTTGATCCCGATCTTGAAGGCTCGTTCGAGGAGGGTCCCGAAAACCTCATCGAGTACGCCAAGCGCGACCGCCGCTGGTGCCAGGGCAATCTGCAGCACCGGCGCCTCGTCGGCGCACCCGGCCTCAAGTTCTGGAGCCGCTTCACTTTCGTTCAGGGCATCATGGCTTATTTGGCCTCGCCACTCTGGCTGCTGCTGATGACGGCGAGCATCTTCGCCGCCATATTTCCCGACCAACCCTCATGGTTTTCGCGCTTCCGTGACGAGAGTATCGACATGTGGGTGCTCGGTGGGGCCGTGGCGATCGTGCTGGTGCTTCCCAAGTTCCTGATCCTGCTGCGTGGCGCATTCGACGGCCGCAACAAGCGCTTCGGCGGCAATCTGCGTGCGGTCGCCTCGGTGGTCTGCGAAATCGCTTTTTCCACCGTGCTTGCGCCAGTCATGCTGCTGCTGCAAACGCGGTCCGTGGCGCAGGTGCTGCTCGGGCTCGATGGCGGCTGGCCCGCAACACAGCGCGGACAAAACTGGATCAATCTGGATGTCGCGTTCCGCGCCAGCTGGTGGGTCATGGGGCTTGGCCTCGTGACACTCGGTGGCACAATCCTATTTGCCCCCAACATCGCGCTGTGGGTGGCGCCGGCCATGCTGCCCGCCATTTTCGCGCCGCTTCTGATCTCGTTCAGTTCGCGGCCGCCCCGCAGCGAAAGCCTGCCGCAGGTATTCCGGACCGATCTCGAGATCGATCCTCCGCCCGTGGTGAAGGAATATCAGAACATCATGGCGCACTGGACCTTGCCGGACGTGTCACTGGAGCCGGTAACGATCAGGACGCCAAGCTATGTCCCTGCCTGAAACCGCGCTGTACCGCACGGCAACCGTTCCCAGCACGAACTGGCTGCGGCAGCTTTGGGCGCCAACTCAACCTGCCGGTGCCACCATCGTCCCCGGCGGCCGGGACGAACGGCTCGACATGTTCCGCGGCCTGGCGCTGGTGATGATCTTCATCAACCACGTGCCCGGCACATTCTACGAGAACTTCACCAACCGCAATTTCGGCTTCTCCGACGCGGCGGAAGCCTTCGTATTCATGTCCGGTGTGGCGGCGGGCTTGGCCTATTCCAACCGCTTCCGCCAGGGCAATCTGTGGGCCGCCACCGCGAAGGTCTGGGCCCGCGCGCGCCAGCTATATTTCGTCCATATCGTCATCACCATGCTGTGCCTCGCCATCTTCGCGGGCGCCGCGAGGTGGTTCGGCTTCACCGAGGTGCTCACCAAGAACAATCTGGCGCCGATCTTCCAGAAGCCGCTGAGCAGCCTCGTCGGCATTCCGCTGCTAACCCACCAACTAGGCTATCTCAACATCCTGCCGCTCTATATGAGCCTGCTGTTGGCGACGCCATTCGTGATCCTCGCCGGGTTGCGCTGGCCCGTGCGGGTGGCACTAGCTTCGCTGGCGCTATGGGTCATTGCTGGTCAGTTACGTCTGAACCTGCCGGCCTTTCCCAATCCGGGCGGCTGGTTCTTTAATCCGTTTTCCTGGCAATTGCTGTTCATCATCGGCCTGCTCTCTGGCATGGCCATGAAGGTGGGCCAAAGTTTCGTGCCCTATTCGCGCCTGCTGATGGGCCTTGCCATCGGCATGCTCGTGTTCACCCTGATGTGGATGAAAATCCCGCCCGTGGGCAAGTTCATGAACGGCGCCATGGGCTGGCTGAGCGGGGCAGGGGTGCCGTTCTACATCACCTGGTTCGACAAGACCTTCCTGTCGCTGCCGCGCCTGTTGCACGCCTTTGCGCTATTTTACGTGCTCTCGAACTGGCCGCTGATGCGCACCCTTGCGAGTTCCGCCGCCGCCGCACCCCTACGCCTGATGGGACGGCAGGGCCTCGCGATATTCGCCACCGGCACGGTTATGAGCATGTTCCTCCAGGCCGCCCGCACAAGGAGCGAAGCTGACTTCTTCGCCGACGGACTAATGCTCGGAACCGGCATATTGCTGCTGGTCGGACTTGCCTGGGCCCTGACCAGGACGCAGGAAATCTCCCGCGCCAAGCCAGCCTAGCGACGGTCGCGGAAGCGGCGCTGATAGTCGGGATCGTAGAGCGAGCTCTCGCGGAAATCCGCAGCGCCCAAGCCATGGCCGACAAAGATGATCGCGGTGCGCTCCACCGGATCGGCAGCAAAGCGCTCGGCTATATCGGCGAGCGTGCCGCGGATGATTTTCTCGTCCGGCCATGACGCATGAAAGACAATCGCAACCGGACAATCGGCGCCATAGAGGGGAGTGAGTTCGGCCACGACCTGATCCAGCGCATGGATCGCCAAATGAATGGCAAGCGTCGCACCCGTCGCGCCGAAACCGGCCAGCGTTTCGCGCTCGGGCATGGGTGAAGCCCGGCCGGACACGCGCGTCAGCACCAGGCTCTGTGCCTGTGTGGGGATGGTCAACTCACGACCCAGTGCCGCCGCCGCGGCCGCGAAGGCGGGGACGCCGGGCGTCAGCGTATAGGGAATATCGAGCGCATCGAGGCGTCGCATCTGTTCGGCCACGGCGCTCCACACCGAAAGATCCCCCGAATGAAGGCGCGCAACGTCCTCCCCGGCGGCATGGGCTTTGCGGTACTCCGCTTCGATCTCATCAAGCGACATTGGCGCGGTGTCGACCAGTCGCGTACCCGGCGAGCACCACGCCAGCATCTCCGGCGGCACGATGGAGCCCGCATAAAGGCAAACCGGACATGCCCCGAGCAGCTTCATGCCCCGCACGGTGATGAGATCTGCAGCGCCTGGACCAGCGCCGATGAAGTGAACCGTCATGACTTCACCCAAACCCATTGCATGATCGGCATGGCCGGCCGCCAGCCGGTCATCGTCCCCACCGCACCGGCGCGGCTGACCGCAATGCGTGTGAGACTGCCCCCCAGGTCGGCGTGGCGCGCGAGGAGCAGTGCTTCCAGTTCCAGCGTCACCGCATTGGCAACCAGCCGGCCGCCCGGCCGCAACGCCGCAATAGCCGCATCCAGCACGCCAGGATCGGTCCCGCCGCCGCCAATAAAGATCGCATGCGGCGCTGGCAGATCAGCGAGCGCCTCAGGTGCCTTTCCGATTGCGATCTGTAGGTGAGGTACGCCAAACTGTCCCGCGTTCCGTGAAATCCGGGCCGCGCGCTCCGGATTGGACTCAATGGCGATTGCCCGTAGGCTCGGATGGGCCAGCATCCATTCAATGGCCACGGAACCCGAGCCAGCTCCGATGTCCCACAGGGTTTCGCCTAAACGGGGTGCCAGCGAAGAAAGTGTCAGCGCGCGCACCTCGCGCTTGGTAATTTGGCCGTCATGCTCGAAGAAGTCATCGTCCAAACCGGGGGCAAACGGCAGCACGCGTGCGCCGGGCAGCGCGACGACGCTGATGGCGCAGATGTTGAGCGGATCGATGTCGGCCAGATCAAAGCTCATGGCCACCCCGGAGCGGATTTTCTCGTCCGGCCCGCCCAGCGCCTCGAGAACGGTGACAATGGAAATGCCGAACCCCGCTTCAACAAGCAGCTGCGCCAGTGCTGCAGGACCATGCTCATCCGAAGTAAGCGCCAATATGCGGGCGCCGGGGTGTAGATGTGGACGGATCAGATCAAGCGGACGGCCATGCAGCGAAAGGGTGGCGATGTCCTGCAGCGGCCATCCCAACCGCGCGGCCGCGAGGCTGAACGAGGAGGGGTGCGGGAAAACCCGCATCTGGCTGGCATCCACATGGCGGCTCAGCGTTGCCCCGACGCCGTGATGGAACGGATCCCCTGAGGCGAGCACGCACACCTTGCGACCCTTGAGCGCCAGGATAGCATCGACGGACTCGCTGAAAGGAGTGACCCAGGCCCGCGGTTCGCCCTTGATTGCCGCGGCGGCAAGCTCCAGATGGCGCGCGCCGCCGAAGACGAACTCGGCGCTTGAAATGGCGCCTCTCGCAGCCTCACCCAAGCCGACTAGTCCATCCTCGCCAATACCGACAATAGTGAGCCAGCTCACGGTTTTTCACCGATGGAGCGCGGAGAATACACCAGCGGCGGCAGGTTCTCGCGCTCGATAACCCGCGTCTCCGGCGAGCCGATGATGACGCAGGTCGCCATGTCGGCGCGCGCGGGATCGGCCTCCGCCAAGGTCATGACCGTCGTGGATTCATCGGGCCGGCCGGCAGCGCGCCCGAAGATCACCGGCGTCGACCACGGCAAAACCTCGCGCAGGATGGCGAAAGCCGTGCCCAGCTGCCAGGGACGCGCCTTGGAGATGGGGTTGTAGAGCGCGATCACAAACCCCGCGCTCGCCACAGCGCGCAGGCGTGCTTCGATGATCGTCCAGGGTTTCAGGTTGTCGGACAGCGACACCGCGCAGAAATCATGCCCCAGCGGTGCGCCGGCTCGTGCGGCGACGGCCAGCATGGCGGTGACGCCGGGCACGATATGCAAATCCACCGAGCGCCAAGCGGGCGGCCCAGCTTCGATTGCCTCGCAGATCGCGGCGGCCATGGCAAAAACACCGGGATCGCCGCCGGACACGACGCACACCTTCTCACCCGATGCCGCCGTATGCAGCGCATCCTTGGCGCGGGACAGTTCTTCGCGATTGTCGGAGGCGACGCGGCGCTGATCGTCGCGGAGCGTCAGCCGGTCGAGATAGGGGCCGTAGCCGAAGAATACATGCGAGGCGGCAATGGCGGCCAGCGCCTCCGGGGTCGTCTGGTCAGGATTGCCCGGCCCCGTGCCCACAACGACCAGCCTACCCGTCATGGCCGCGTGCTCCAGCCGGGCACCAACACCAGCGCGAAATAGGGCGCGATATCGTCGGTCTTGTCAGCAAGGGGGATTGAGTGTCCGTTCGCCATGGTGCCGCGCTCGACATAGACGGCGCTGTCGAGCCGGCCGGCAGCAGCAACGGCCCGGCGGATTTTTCCTAGATTGCGCCCGACTTTCATGATGACGGCGCCGCCCTGGTTGCCGAGCCGTGCTGCAAGGTCTTCCTGCTCGAGCGTGCCGGGCAGCACGGACAGGACGTCGTCCCCCTGCACCAGCGGCAGACCGGCCTGCGACCAGCAGCCGGACATGGCGGTAATGCCAGGGATGACCTCGGTGGGATAACGGTGGGCCAGCCGAACATGGATGTGCATGTAGCTGCCATAAAACAGCGGATCGCCTTCGCTGAGGACGGCGACGGTGCGGCCTTGATCGAGATGCAGCGCAACGCGCTCGGCGGCTTGTGCGTAAAAATCGGCGGTGGCGCTTTTGTAGCGCTCGTCGTGGCGATGAATCTCGGTCGTCACGGGATAGCCGAGTTCTTCCTCATGCTGGCTGGTGATGAGATCGGCCACAATCCTGCGGGCATTGCTTGGATTGCCCTGCTTGGCGAAATAGGCCACCACATCGGCCGCTTCGATGGCCCGCACCGCCTTGAGGGTGAGGAGTTCCGGATCGCCAGGGCCGGTGCCGACGCCGATTAGCTTGCCGCTCATATGCCGGGCCTCGCGAGGGCATTGAGGGCCGCAGCGGTCATGGCCGAGCCACCCAGCCGGCCACGCACAATGGCATAGGGAACGCCGTAGGAGTGCTCTGCCAACGCGGCTTTCGATTCTGCTGCACCAACGAAACCAACGGGCATGCCGATGATGGCTGCCGGCTTTGGCGCGCCATCGCGCAGAAGCTCGAGCAGGAAGAAAAGGGCCGTGGGAGCATTGCCGATGGCAACAACCGACCCTTCCAAACGCGGCAGCCAAAGCCGCAGAGCGGCCGCGGATCGGGTGTTGCCGATTTCGGCCGCGAGCGTTGGCGTTTGCGGGTCACGTAGCGTGCAGATCACTTCGTTCTGTGCGGGCAAACGTGCTGCAGTAACGCCACGCGCCACCATTTCGGCGTCACAGAAAATCGGTGCGCCGCCGGCAAGCGCGGCTCGGGCCGCTGCCACGAACCCCGGTCCAAATTCGAAATGTTCGGCCGCTTCGACAGAGCCGGCCGCATGGATCATGCGCACCGCAAGCTCGGCTTCTTCTGGCAAAAAATGCAAAAGATCGGCTTCGGCGCGGATGATGGCAAAGGACTGCGCGTAGATCGCGTCGCCATCCCTAATGTAGTCGTAAGTGATCATCGTCATCCCTAGCGGGCGGCGAGCGAGGACTCAAGCTGGTCCGCTTGCAACAGCGCCCCGGGCGTATCGCCTGCCTTGCCGCCAATGACAAGACCATAGCCGTCAGCGCGGCCGACAAGGGTGATATCCGCGGGGCGCGGATGGGCACAGCCCTTGGCGCACCCGGACACGTGCAGGTGAGTGTTTGCGGGGAGGTGCGGCGCAAGCTGCGCTGCTATCGCACGCGCCGGCACATGGCCGGAAGCGCAGCCATCGCTGCCGATACAGGCGCTGATGCGTGTCCGAGGATCGGACCCCGTGGTGACAAAGCCAAGCTGCGCCGCTTGTTCGACGAATGCCGGGCTAGCGCCCACGGCGAGCAGGCCGTGATGGGGTGCCAGCCTGAGTTCGGCGATGGCCAACTGCGCTGCGGTTTGCGCCAAGGACATAATTGCGACCGCAGTTGCGGAGCCAAAAGGCAGGGCGATCCCCCTCGCGCTTCCGCCGCTAAGGGTGAAAGTGCCGATTGGTGAGCTTGCCGCGCGGACCCTTGGCTGCCTTTGAGCCGGACCCAAGTCCGTTGCTCGGGCGGCGGATCCGAGATCGGCAAGCTGCTGGAGGACAGCGGAGACGCGGTTGAGGACCTCGCTTGCATGCAGTTCCACTGCCCCACCATCGGCCACTGACAGCGCCCAGCGGTCGGAAGCCATAGCCACAATACGAACATCAGCTTTCAGGCCAGCAAGGCCGATCTGGCCAGCGCCATCCACGACAACAGTAACCTTGGGGCCGAGATATCGGGCAAAGGGCTGGGAAATGTCGCGGATGGCTGCGGCCAAAGGTCGTGGATCGCTGATCTCGCTCGGATCATCTCCAGCCAGCGGCGGCGTTTCAACGACGAGACCGGATTCGACCTCGATTATGCCCCTGACCGCCACGGCAAAAAGTCTGCGCGATGACTCGGTCAGCCCACGAACCTGAAGGTTGCCGCGAGCAGTGATTTCCAGCAGGCCATTGCCATGCCGCTGCGCCTGCTGGGCAATCGCTTCCAGCTGCGCCGGACTAAGGCATCCGCCGACAATCCGTACGCGCGCCAAAAAGCCATCGCCGGTTAACATCGGCTCATCCAGCGACGGGCAGGCGCCGCGACGGGCAAAGGGCAGGGCAGTGATGGGCAGGGCGACGGACATGGGTTATGTGTTTACCCCATTTCGGGCTTGGCACAAAAACAAAGGGCGCCACATGGGCGCCCCTTGCCGATATCACTAGCCGATCAGAACGGGCTGTCGGGGAAGTAGAAGTCTTCGGCATTTTCCTGGGTGATCAGCGGAGCGCCAAGGATATAGGTGCCGGTGACCGGACCGTTGGAGGTGTAGTGTGCAACGGTCACGTCCATGGCGGTTGCGATCTGTGCCGGCGAATACAGCACGTCGACCGGCACCAAAGCGTCGCCATCCATGACGCCCTTGATGATTTCCTTCATGCCGGCGCCGCCGACAACGAACATCTCACTTTCACGTCCGGCCTGCTTGATGGCTTCGACAACACCCAGGGTGATGTCGTCGTCCTGCGCCCAGACAGCGTCGATGTCGGGGAAGCGCGACAGGAAGTCCTGCATCACTTCAAAGCCGTCATCGCGATTCCAGTTGGCGAATTCGTCATCGAGAACGTTGATGCCGCTTCCTTCAATGGCGCCCATGAAGGCGTCGAAGCGTTCGGTGTCGAGCACGGTCGGAATACCGCGCAGGATGACGATGTTGTCGCCTTCCGTCAGGCGGCTCTTGATGTACTCGGCCGAATTCACGCCCATTTCGGTGTTGTTGCCCGAGACATAGATGTCCTGGATCGACGGGTCGGTCAGGCCGCGGTCAACCACGGTGATGAACGCACCGGCTTCCTTGACGGCGCGGACCGGCTCGGTCAGCGGCTCGGATTCGAACGGCAGCACGACAAGGGCGTTGATCTGTTGCACCGAGACCAGATCCTCGAGATCGCTGGCCTGGTCATCCGGGCCATCAGCGGTGACAATGATGAGATCGATGTTTGGATGAGCCGCTTCCAGGCGCTTCTCGGCTTCCTGGGCATGCCAGTTCAGGCCACCCATGAAGCCGTGCGTTGCGGCTGGAATGGAAACGCCGATCTTGATCTGCTCGTCCTGCGCCACGGCGCCGCCGACCAGCGCGCTGGTCGCCAGCAGGCCCAGTGCAATTGCCTTCAAAGACATATGTAAAATCCTCCCTACCAAATTTGGCGTCGCTCCGCGGCGCCGACTATCCCGCCCGGTGTCGGGCGTGAATTGTTGAAACTTATTCCGCCGCCTTCTTGCGCCCCGCGCGCAGCGAACCGCGCTGCAGGTAAACCGCTGCGACGATGATGACACCCTGCACCGCTCCGTTGAGATAGTTGGAGATGATCTCGGTCAGGTTCAGAATATTGCCGATGGCCGTCAGTATCAGCGCGCCGATGACGGTTCCGCCCACCCGGCCGAAGCCGCCCTTGAGCATGGTACCGCCGATGATCACTGCAGCGATGGCTTCCAGCTCCCACAGCACCCCAGTCGCCGCCGAGGCCGAACCCAAGCGCGGCACATAGATGATGGTGGCGAGCGATACGCAGAGGCCCTGCAGGATATAGGTCGCTGTCTTGACGCGGTCGACCTTGATCGCCGAGTAGCGCGCCACGTGTTCGTTCGACCCGATGGCCATGCAATAGCGGCCGAACGCCGTGCGGTTCATCAGCACCCAGCCGATGATGGCCACGAAAATGAAGACCCAGACGGGGTAGGGGATGCGCAGAAAGCTGTCGTAATAAACCGGGCGATAGATATCCCGCGCTCCATTCGCCAGC
Organism: Devosia naphthalenivorans; assembly: GCF_003056355.1. Taxonomy (GTDB): domain Bacteria; phylum Pseudomonadota; class Alphaproteobacteria; order Rhizobiales; family Devosiaceae; genus Devosia; species Devosia naphthalenivorans. Next base: position 61,949 of record NZ_PYVW01000015.1, on the reverse strand, counting down.
GACAGCGTGCCGCCATCGGCGAAATAGGTCACCAGCGAGCGGTAGATGCCCATGGTGCCCAGCGTCACGATGAAGGCTTCGATCTTGGCCTTGGTGGTCAGGAAACCGTTGATGAACCCAGCGCCAACGCCCAGGATCAGCGAGCAGCCGATGCCGAACAGCACGGTCCACAGCGAGGCTCCCATCGCGTCCACCGCCCAGTTCATGACGATGATCATGACCCCGGCAATAAACGCCGCCATCGAGCCCACCGACAGATCGATCCCGCCGGCGGTAATCACGAAGGTGGCGCCCACCGCGATAATGCCGATAAAGGCCGAACGGGTGAGGATATTGGTGATATTGCCTTCGCCCAGGAAAAGCGGGTTGAGCGAATAGCCCAAAATCACCAACAGGATCAGCGCCAGCAGCGGTCCCAGTGTCTTGAAGTCGATGCGCAAGCCCTTGGCCGGCTTTGCTGCCTCATGCGTTGATACGCTCATCGTCCCCACCCTGCTTGATGCCCGCGGCGTACCGCATGATTTCTGCTTCCACGATTTCGGCGCCTTCGAGCTTGCCCGCGAGGCGCCCCTCCCGCATCACCAGCACGCGATGGCTCAGCCCGATCACTTCCTGCATCTCCGATGAGATGAGGATGATCGATTTGCCCTCGGCCGCCAGCGCCGCGATGATATGGTAGATCTGTTGCTTGGTGCCGACATCGATCCCTCGCGTCGGCTCATCCATGATGATGATGTCGGGCTCGCTTTCCATGGTCTTGCCCAGCATCAGCTTCTGCTGGTTGCCACCGGAAAGCTGCCCCACCCGCACCGAGGCGTCGCGCGCGCGAATGTCGAAGCGGCGAACTGCCCGCTCCAGCGCCTGCGCTTCGCTGTTCTGGTCGAGGAACCCGCCCTTGAGGTGCTTCTTGAGCGTGAGCAGCGTCAAGTTCGGTTGCAGCCCCATATTGAGCAGCAACCCGCGACCCTTGCGATCCTTGGTCATATAGGCAAGGCCCGCCGCCACCGATTTCGCGACATCGCTGAAATTGGCGGGCTTGCCATTCATGCTGACTTCGCCCGCGGTCTTGTGGTTCAGCCCCGCGACGGCTTCCGCAACAGCGGTGCGCCCCGAGCCGATCAGGCCGGCAAAGCCCAGGATTTCGCCCCGGCGCAGATCAAACGAGATGTCCTTGACGCCCGGCGCCTGCAGGCCGCGCACCGAAAGCACGATCGGCGCATCCACGTCAGGCTCGTGCTTGGGCGGATAAAGATTGGACAATTCGCGCCCGACCATCATCTGCGCAATGGAGTCCGGCGTCATCGCTTCGGTCGGAACGGTGGCGATCAACTGCCCATCGCGCAACACGGTGACGCGGTCGGCCAGATCCATGATTTCATCGAGCTTGTGCGAAATGAAGATCACCGCCACGCCCCGGGCAGTGAGCCGCCGGATCTGCTCGAACAGCGTCTCGGTTTCACCGACCGACAGCACGGCCGTCGGCTCGTCCATGATCAGGACCCGCGCATCGCGGCTGATTGCCTTGGCGATCTCCACCATCTGCTTGTCGGCGACAGACAGTTCATTGATCCGTGCATCGGGATCAACGTGGACATGCAGCGTATCCAGCACTGCCGCAGAGCGTCGGCGCATCTCCGCCAAATCCAGAAAACCGTACTTCTTGAGTTCGCGGCCAAGAAAAATGGAATCGGCCACCGTCAGGTGCTCGGCCAGGTTCAGTTCCTGGTGGATCAGCACGATCCCCATGGCCTCGGCTTCCCCATTGGGCGGCAGGGTGACCGCCTTGCCGTCATAGTGGATGGTGCCGGAAGTCGGCGACTCGATGCCGGACAGAATCTTGATGAGTGTGGACTTGCCCGCGCCATTCTCGCCGATGATGGCGTGCACTTCGCCCGGTTTGATGTCGAAATCGATGCTGAACAGCACCGGAATCTCGCCGAACGACTTGCTGATCCTGTGCGCTGACAGTACCGCCGCTTCGGCCGAACCTTGGGCATCGCTCATTTCGGATCGCCTCCCTCGAACGCGGCTGGATTTGTTCCAGTTCTTCGTCCATGATCGACCGATGTAAAGGTTTTCATGGATCGTGTAAAGGTTTACACTGCTGGAAAGCGGGTTAACCGCAATGGGAGGTCTGGCGTGTCGTGCGGTATCTGCTAAAGGCAGCAAACGCGGGCGCCAGAGGGGTGTGCGGGGCAAACAGTGCAACACCAGAAATTGGCGACGATCGAGGATGTTGCGGCCATTGCGGGCGTCTCCATCGCCACCGTGAGCCGGGCCATCAATGAGCCCACTAAAGTCGCCGATGAAACCCGCCGCCGGGTCAGCGAAGCCATAGCCCGCACCGGCTACACCACCAACGCCATGGCGCGCTCCCTGCGCATGCGGCGCTCCAAGATGATCCTGATTCTGGCGCCGGACGTTGGGGATCCGAATTTTTCCAATATCCTGGTCGGGCTTGAAACCGAGGCGAGCAAGCGCGGCTATGGCGTGCTGATCGGCAACACCCAAAACGATGCCGCGCGCGAAACGGATTATCTGCGCTTCATCAGCTCGAATCAGGCCGATGGCTTGATTCTGTTTACCGGCCATCTGCCCTATGGCTTCGGCAGCGATGGCGGGGAGTCGCGCCTGCCGCCGATGGTTGCGGTTAACGAGCCGGTGAGCGACAGCGACGTGCCCTTTGTCGGCGTCGACAATTTCGAGGGCGCGCGCATCGCGGCTGAACATTTGATTTCGCAGGGCCATCGGCGCATTGCCTTTATCGGCCATTCCAGGAGCCGCGCGGTGAACCAGTTGCGCGAGCAGGGCTACCGTGCTGCGCTGCAGGGGGCTGGAATAGTTGTCGACCCCCGCCTGATCCTCGACGGGGATGGCACCACCGAAAGCGGCCGGCAGGCCACCGAGCACATGTTCGTCCGCGACGTGCTGCCCACGGCATTCTTCTGCGTCAACGATGCGACGGCGTTGGGCGTCATCATCTCGCTTAACGCCCGTCGCTATGACTTGCCGCGCGAATTCTCCGTGATGGGGTTCGATGATATTTCGTTCGCCAGCTTCGTCAGCCCCTCGCTGACCACCATGAAGCAACCGCGCCTCAAGATCGGCGAGGAAGCCATGGACTTGCTGCTGGCGCGGCTGGAGGGCGAGCCGTTGCGGCGCAAGGAGGTATTATTGCGGGCCGAACTGATCGTCCGTAATTCGGTGGGCCGGCCAAGGCGCGACTAAAGCAGGAAACGAGTTTGCCAGAAACAAAAACCATCCTGATCGTAGGCATCGGCGCCGGTAATCCGGAGCATATGACGGTCCAGGCGATCACTGCGCTGAACCGGGCCGATGTGCTGTTCATCCCCGACAAGGGGGCAGGGAAGGCAGATCTCGCCGATCTGCGGCGCGACATCGCGCGCCGCTATGTCACCAATCCGCAGAGCCGGATGCTGGGCTATGCGGTGCCCAAACGCGATCTGGCCAATCCGGATTATAGCCGAAGCGTCGAAGATTGGCACGATGCGCTTGCGGCGCAGTTCGGCGAGTTGCTCGATGCCGTGCCCGACGGTGGAGCGGGGGCGTTCCTGGTGTGGGGCGATCCCGGCCTTTACGATAGCACGATCCGCATCGTGGAGCGCCTGCAGCGTAGCCGGTCCATCAAGGTCGAGATCATTCCCGGTATTACCTCGATCCAAGCGCTGACGGCAGCACACGGCATTGCCCTCAACCGGATCGGCGAGCCGGTCCACATCACGACCGGCCGACAACTGGGTTCAGTTGATGCGGACACGGTGGTGATGCTCGATGGGCAAACGGCGTTCCTAGATGCCGATCCGGACTTGCACATTTTCTGGGGCGCCTATCTCGGCACCCCGGACGAGATTGTGATCTCGGGCCGCCTGGGCGAGATCAGGGACCAGATCGCCGAGACGCGCAAGGCGGCGCGGGAGCGGCATGGCTGGATCATGGACACCTATCTGCTGCGCAAGCCGGAGTAGCGCTCCAGATAGGCCGTGCCCCAAACTCTACGCAGCCTCAGGCGTATATCCAGCTTCCCGGATCGCCTCTTCGCCCTTCGCCCGGTCACCAGTGAACTCCACCCGATGGCTGGCCAGATCCACCGAAATCTCTGCCCCCGGCAGCGCCTCTTCGAGTGCCTTGCGGACCGTGCCGACGCAGTGGCCGCAGGTCATGTCGTTGACGGTGAGGATGGTCTTGTCAGTCATGTCAGTGTCCTTTCATTGAAATTGTTTCGCCCGCCAGATCATCCAGGATCGGGCAGTCGGGGCGGTTGTCGCCGCCACAGCAATGGGCAAGATGCGTTAGGGTATTCACCATGCCCTGCAACTCGTTGATCTTGGTTTCGAGCGCAGCGATGTGCCCGGTAGCGATGTCCTTGACCTCTGCGCTGGCGCGGGACTTGTCCTGCCAGAGGCTGAGCAGCGTTGCCGTCTCCTCGACGGAGAAACCAAGGGTCCGCGCCCGCTTGACGAAGCGCAGCACATGCACCTCGTCCGAGCCATAGACGCGGTAATTGCTCTCGGTGCGCGAGGGCGCGCGGATCAATCCGATGGATTCATAATAGCGGATCATCTTGGCCGATACGCCCGAGGCGCTGGAGGCTTGCCCGATATTCATAAGCGTACTCCTTTGACAGTGCGAAGGCGCTGCGCATTGCCAACGACGAACACCGAAGACAGTGCCATCGCGCCAGCGCTGATCATTGGGTTGAGCAGGATGCCGAAAGCGGGGAACAGCGCCCCGGCCGCAACGGGTATCAGCAGCACGTTGTAGCCGAAGGCCCAGAACAGGTTTTCCCAAATGTTCTTCATCGTGGCGCGGCTGATCGTGAGCGCATCGAGTACGCCCTTGAGATCCCCGCCTAGCAATACAACGTCGGCGCTCTCGATGGCCGCATCGGTACCGGTGCCGACAGCGATCCCGACATCGGCTTCCGCCAGGGCAGGCGCGTCGTTGATGCCGTCGCCGACGAATGCCACGGAACCAGACGAGCGCAGCCCCTTGAGCGTGGCGACCTTGTCGGCTGGCAAGACCTCGGCCCGCACCTCGTCAATGCCCAATTGGCGGGCGATGGCTTCAGCGGTGCGCTGATTGTCGCCCGATATCATCACGGTCCTCAGACCCATCCCATGCAGCGCCGCGATCACGGCCTTGCTTGACGGCTTGATGGTATCGGCCACGACGATTGCCGCAGCCAGCTTGTCTTCGATGGCGGCAAAGACTGGCGTCTTGCCCTCGTCGGCAAGCCGCTCAATGGTCTGGGTGAAGTCGCAAAAGTCCAGGTGCTGCAGATGGCGCTGCGAACCGATGGACACGAGCCGCCCATCGACACGTGCCATCACGCCATTGCCGGCGTGCGAATTGAAGTCCGTCACCGTGCCAAGCACCAGCGCACTTTTCTTGGCCGCAGCAACGATGGCAGCAGCGATCGGGTGCTCCGACTTTGCTTCCACCGCTGCTATCAGAGCCAGCACCTCGTCATGCTCGAAATCATCGTCGAGGATGAGGTCGGTCAATACCGGCTTGCCCTGCGTCAGCGTGCCGGTCTTGTCGAATGCGACAACCCTAACGTCACGCAATTGCTGCAGCGCCTCGCTCTTGCGGAACAGCACGCCCAGTTCTGCCGCCCGGCCCGTTCCCACCATGATGGAGGTGGGCGTGGCGAGGCCCATGGCACAAGGGCAGGCGATGATCAGCACGGCGACGGCATTGACCAGGCCAAAAATGTAGGCGGGCTCTGCCCCCCAGATTGTCCAGACGGCAAAGGTGAGGATAGCCAAAGCGATAACCGCCGGCACGAACCACAGCGTGATCCTGTCGACGACGCCCTGGATCGGCAGCTTGCCGCCCTGTGCTTCTTCGACCATGCGGATGATCTGCGCCAGCATAGTATCGCCGCCAACCTTGGTCGCGCGGAAGCTGAAGCTGCCGGAGGTGTTGATGGTGCCGCCGACTACGGCCGCGCCAACGGTCTTGGAGACCGGGAGGGGCTCGCCCGAAATCATCGACTCGTCGATATGGCTGGCGCCTTCGATGATCTCGCCATCCACCGCGATCTTCTCGCCGGGGCGGACGATGATGACATCGCCGGCAACCACTTGTTCGACGGGCAGCTCGACTGTTTGGCCATCGCGTTGCACTCGGGCCGTCTTGGCCTGCTCGCGCACCAATCGCTGGATCGCCTCGCCGGTGCGGCCCTTGGCCATTGCCTCGAGCAGTCGCCCCACCAGGATCAGCGTCACGATGACGGCCGCGGCCTCATAATAAACATAGCGCGTGCCCTGCGGCAGCACTTGCGGGGCAAAGGTGGCGACCGCCGAATAGAGATAGGCTGCGCCCGAGCCGAGCGCGACCAGGGAGTTCATCTCCGGCGCGCCGCGCAGCAGAGCCGGGATGCCGATCTTGAAAAAGCGCCAACCGGGAACGAACAGCACGATGCTGGTCGCTATAAAGTAGAGCGTCCACAGCACATCCATGGAGATCACGGACATCTGCCACATGTGGAACGGCATATAGAGATGGCCCCCCATCTCCAGCACGAAGAGCGGCAGGGTAAATGCTGCCGCAATTAGCACGTCGCGGCGCAACACGGCCGCATCCTCATCGTGATGTTGATGCGATCCGTGGTCATGATGATGGGCCCCTGGCGTCTTGCTGCCTTTATAGCCCGCCTTCTCGATTGCCTCGAGCAAGGGATCGAGGTCGTAAGCTTCGCCGAGTTGCACGGTGGCGCGCTGGGTGGCCAGATTGACCGAGGCCGAAGTGACACTCGGCACTTTCATAAGGCTCTTTTCCACCCGCGCCACGCAGGACGCACAAGTCATGCCTTCGATGTCGATGGATATGGGCTTGGTATGGACGTGTTCATTCATGGCAATCACCTCGTCCGACATCATATAAACCTTCCAATGATGGTAAGGTCAAGGCCATGTAGGGAATAATCGAGGTTCCAGCCAGCCGCATGGCTCCTGACCAGATGGTAAAATTTGATTTTACGGCGCGCGGTCAGAAGGAAAGCTAGTAAACTCCTTGCTAATCAGCATCTTATGAAGGCGACGGCGTGGCTATGTTCCGGTCGGGCGGGGACAGGCGACAGAGGTCAGACTGCCAGATTGCCTCTTCTGCTTGCACCCACTGCATAACGGTTGTGCACAAAGCCCATCTTCTAATCACGACCGGGCGGGTCTATATAGAGGTCATCAAACGAAGGGGAACCGAAAATGAACATCCGCCAGAAAATCGCAAAGTTTGCTCAGTATCAGCGCACGATGCGCGAGCTCAACGCTCTCGACACCCGTCAGCTGAATGATCTGGGCATCACCAAGGGCGACATCAAGAACATCGCTCGCGGCAACTACACCAACTAAGACTTGGTCGCTGCTTTAAGATTTGAGATGAAGGCGTCCATTCGGGCGCCTTTTGTCTTTTCTGGGTCCGGTTTTTACCGGATCAGATCTGCCAGCTTTCCGCCCAACGCGGCAATCAGGTCGTCCGGCTTCATTCGGATCTGCAATCCGCGCTGACCGCCATTCAAAAAGCATTCATCTTCAAGGCAAGCGAGCTCTTCCACCGCGGTCGGGATCGGCTTTTTCTGCCCGAACGGGCTGATGCCACCCACCTTGTAGCCGGTCAAACGCTCCGCATCCGCCGGCTTCATCATGTGCGCCGACTTGCCGCCGAAGGCAGCCGCCAGCTTTTTCATGTTGACCTCTTCATCCGAGGGCACCACCACACAGACCGGCTTGCCATCCACCTCCGCCATCAGCGTCTTGAGCACGATGGACGGCGAAACCCCCAGCGCTTCAGCAGCTTGCAGCCCGACCCGATCGGCATCGGGGTCATAGTCATAGGTTGCCGTGCTGAACGGCACTCCGGCCCTGGTGAGCGCAATAGTGGCGGGCGTGGTCTTGGACATGGGCCATTTCTAGTGAACACGAGGCCGCCCGCGCAAGCCGCAACCCTCACTTTTTGCGGCAAACCACCTTGTCCTCTGTCGCCCCGATATCCCGCAGCAAATGCGGCGAAGCATTGATCAAATCAATCGTCGCCTGCCGCCGGCGCCGATCAGCACTGGACAGATGCGGAAATCGCCAGTGAAACAGGTGAGCGGCAGCGGCGAACGGCTTGGCAATCACAGTCATGGCTACAACCATCCTTATGCGGACGGCTCCCGGATTGTTTTAACAGTTCCAGGATTGCTGGTATTGCGGCCGATTTCCAACTAAAGCTCCGATGGCGTGCATAAGGAGATTTGATCCATGTCAGCATTGCCGCCTCTTACCGCAGTGCGCGCCTTCGAGGCCGTTGCGCGGCATTTGAGCTTCACCCGGGCGGCCGAGGAACTGGGCATGACCCAGGCCGCGGTGAGCTACCAGATCAGGATTCTCGAGGAGCGCGTCGGCGCGCCGCTCTTCCTGCGCAAGCCGCGTCAGATTGCGCTGAGCGAGACCGGCGCCCGGCTGGCACCCGAGGTGACGCACGCCTTCGAAACATTGCGCAGCGCCTTTGCCGATAGCCGCGGCCGCATCGACGGCATGCTCGGCATTACCTCGGTACCGACCTTTGCCAGCCATTGGCTGGTGCAAAATCTGGGGCATTTCCAGCTGCAGCATCCCAATCTGGCCGTGCGCGTGGAAAGCTCGCCGCGTGTGGTCGATTTCGCCACCGAGGAGTTCGACCTGGGCATCCGCGGCAGTATCGGTGTGCCGCCGGGCCTCGCCGGGCACTTCCTGCTCGCAGCGGATTTTACCCCCATGCTCAGTCCGCGTCTTGCCGACTCGATCGGGGGCATCAGGGAGCCTGCCGACCTGCTGAAGCTGCCCATGGTCGATGCCGACGATCCATGGTTCTCGCTCTGGTTCGAGCAGGCTGGGGTGACTGGCTACAGCATAGAGACGCGCCCGATCAGCCAGCTCGGCTCTCAGAACCTCGAAGCCGCAGCAGCGATTGCGGGGCGCGGCGTCGCCATGTTGACGCCGGCATTCTATGTCGAGGACATCGCCGCCGGTCGCCTGATCCAGCCCTTCGACCTGATCGCCTCCGATAAGCACAGCTATTATCTCGTCTATCCCGAGGCGCGGCGAAACTCCCCCAAGATCAAGGCCTTTCGCGAATGGATCATTCCAGCGACGGAGCCGCTGCGGGCCGGCGGGGCGACGCGCCAGCCATGACAATAGGCCCGTGGATCGCTTCACGGGCCTTCGCTTTCTCCCCGCGGGAGGCGCGTGGATATCTAGACGATACCGCCGGAACCGGCGGCGACTTCTGGACGGATTTCGGCGACTTTCTGGCGGTACCCCGCCGCGCGATAGGTGCCGAGCAGGTCGATGGCGCCTCCCTTTTCAAACCGCGACATCGCCAGGATCGGTTCGACATCAGTGCGGTAGGCGGTGCGCAGACGCTGCGTTGCGGTTAGCGGATCGTTAGCATCTTGAGCCTCCGATAGGCCCTTCCGGTCAACAAGCAGCGCCTGCGCATAGGCACGCTGCACGTCGGACGCCGACAGCATCAGCGACTCGATTGGATCGGTGACGTTGTGGGACTGGTCCAGCATGTGGGCCGGATGGAAATTGGCGTCGCGCGTTTCGATGTCGACCAGCTCGTTGAAGACGAGGAACAGGCGATAGGGATCGACCGAGCCGGCGTCGAGATCGTCGTCGCCATATTTGCTGTCGTTGAAGTGGAAGCCGCCGAGCTTGCCGAACTGGGCCAGGCGCGAGACGATCATCTCGATGTTTACGTTGGGCGCATGGTGGCCGAGGTCGACCAGGCAATAGGCCTTCTCGCCCAGCTCCTTGGCGATGATGTAATTGGTGCCCCAATCCTGCACGACGGTCGAATAGAACGCCGGCTCGTACATCTTGTGTTCGGTATAGATGCGCCAGTCATCGGGCAGGGCGGCGTAGATAGCCTTGGCCGAGTCGAGATAGCGCTCGAATTGGGTGGCGAAGTTGACCTGGCCGGGGAAATTGGAGCCGTCGCCGATCCAGACGGTCAGGGCCTTGGACCCAATGGTCTTGCCGATCTCGATGCATTCGAGATTGTGCTCGATTGCCTGCTGGCGGGTAGGGGCGTCGGCGGCCGAGAGGGAGCCATACTTGTAGCTCTGCAACTGGCCCTTGGCATCAGCAAAGGTGTTGGAGTTCATCGCGTCGAAGCCGAGGTTGAAGCGCGATGCAGCTTGCTTCAGGCGGTTGGGATCGGCCTTGTCCCACGGGATGTGGAGCGAGACGGTGTTGGTCGCCTGCGTCAGCTGGGCGATAACGGCGCAGTCCTCGATCTTGTCGAAGATGTCGCGCGGCTCGCCAGGGCCGGGGAAGCGGGCAAAGCGCGTGCCGCCAGTGCCAACGCCCCAGGAGGGAACGGCGATGTTGAATTGGGAAACCTTGGCTTTGATGGCATCGATGGAGATGCCGCGCCGGTCGAGGCGCTCGCCCAGGCTGTCATAGTCGGCGCGCAGACTGGCCTCGTGCTTGGCGTTCTCGGCTTCGACGGTGGATTTGTCGATGATGTATTCGGTCATTTGTTTCCTCCGGCTGCTCCACTCACTCGGTGTCGTACCGGCGAAGGCCGGTATCCATCTTGACGTCTCAGGATGGACCCCGGCCTCCGCCGGGGTGACACGTGGGTGTGGAGAGATAGCGCCCCTTACCGCGTAAACGACTGCGCGTTGCCCGCGTCGACGTTGATGATGTTGCCCGTGGACTTGGCCGACGCCTCCGAGGCAAAGAAATAGATAGCTTCGGCGATGTCCTCGGGGAACACGGAACGCTTCAACATGGAGCGCTCGCGATACATCTCCTCCAGGCCGTCCTTGTCGGTCTTGTAGGTCGATGCGCGCTGCTCTAGCCATTCGCCTGCCCAGATCTTGGAGCCGCGCAAAACGGCGTCCGGGTTGACGACGTTGATCCGGATCTGCTCGCCAGCGCCTTCCAGCGCCAGGCAGCGGGCCAGATGGATTTCGGCGGCCTTGGCGGTGCAATAAGCGGCAGCGTTTGGCGACGCGGCAAGGCCGTTCTTGGATGCAACGAACACGACATTGCCGCCGATTTTTTGTTGACGGAACAGGCGGAACGCTTCGCGGCTGACCAGGAAATAGCCCGTGGACAGGATGTCCATGTTCTTGTTCCACAGCTCGAGCGTGGTGTCCTCGATCGGCGCGGAGGACGCGAGGCCGGCATTGGACACGAGGATGTCGAGCCCGCCGAACTCCACCACGGCGTGGGCGAAGCCGGAAATGACCTGCTCTTCGCGGGTGACGTTGATGTTGACCGGGCGGACGACATCTTTGCCGAACACGGAGCTCAGCTCTTGATTGGCGCTGTCGAGCGCTGCCTGGTCGATATCGGCTAGTACCACGCAAGCGCCTTCGCGCAGGAGGCGAACGGCAGTGGCCTTGCCGATGCCGCCGGCGCCGCCGGTGACCAGCGCAATCTTGCCGGCAAGGGACTTTGGCTTGGGCATGCGCTGGAGCTTCGCTTCCTCCAGCAGCCAGTATTCGATGTCAAAGGCCTCCTGCTCAGGCAGGCCCTGGTACTCGCTGACGGTGGAGGCGCCGCGCATCACGTTGATGGCGTTGACATAGAACTCGCCGGAGATGCGAGCGGTGGCCTTGTCCTTGGCGAAGGTGATCATGCCGACGCCCGGGATCAGGTAGACCACGGCATTGGGATCGCGGATGGCGGGCGAGTTGTCGTGTTTGGAGCGCTCGTAATAGGCGGTGTAGTCGGCGCGATAAGCGGCAATCGCGTCAGCCAGGTCGGCGATGACGGCATCAACGTCGGGATTGGCAGGGTCGAAGTCGATCACCAGTGGGCGGATCTTGGTGCGCAGAAAATGGTCGGGGCAGGAGGTGCCCAAGGCGGCGAGCGGACGAAGGTTCTTGGAGTTGACGAACTCCAGCACGGCTGCCGAGTCATCGAAATGGCCGAGCTTGTGGCTGTCTTCGGAGATGAAGCCACGGATCTTGGGCATCAGGCGAGCGGCAATGGCGCGGCGCTGTTCGGCAGGCAAGGACTCGACGGCCTGGCCGCCAAAGATGGTCTTGCCTTCGGTCTTCTTTTCAAACCATTCGATGGCCTGGTTGATGATGCCGATCGTGGTTTCGTAGCATTCCTTAGGCGTGTCGCCCCAGGTGAAGAGGCCGTGCGATTCAAGGATCAGGCCCTTGGCGTTGGGGTTCTCTTCGCAGAACTTGCCCAGCCATAGCCCGAGCTCGAAGCCGGGCTTCTTCCAGGGGAGCCAGCCGATCGTGTCGCCAAAGATCTGCTGCGTGAGCTCGCGCGAGTTCTTGGAGGCCGCAATGGCGATGATCGCATCGGGGTGCATGTGATCCACGAACGGGTGGTTCACATAGGCATGAAGCGGGGTGTCGATCGAAGCGGCGCGTGGATTGAGATTAAACGTGGCGTGGGGCAAATAGCCCACCATCTCGTCTTCGAATTCGACGCCGCGATAGAGACCCTTCAGCGCGCGCAGCTTGTCCATGTAGAGCGTCGAGAAGCCATCGAGCTTGATCGAGGCGCTGTCGCCGCCCGAGCCCTTGACCCAGAGAACTTCCACCATCTCGCCGGTGAGCGGGTCCTTCTGCATGATTTTGGAGGAGGTGTTGCCGCCACCATAATTGGTGACGCGCTTGTCGCTGCCCAGCAGGTTCGAGCGATAGACGAGGCGCTCGGGCTCGCTCATGGCGGCGGCCTTTGCGTCATCCCAAAGGTTCGCAAGGCGCTTGGGCGCGGTGGTGGACATGGGGTCTCCTCCAAAGAGATATGGTCAAGAATTGAGCGGGAGATGGCCACGATCGCCCGTCAGTGTCAATCACAATCAATCACGAATGATCGCGATCGGCATTCGTTGTTCAATGATGATGGTTTGTTGATTGACACTGATCGGATTCAATGTGAAGGAATGCGTCAGGAGGATGGCAGCATTGCACGAGAGTGAGCGACATAGAGTGATCCTGGCCGCGGTCCAAAGCCGCCCGGTGATGACCGTTGCCGATTTGTGCGAGGTGACGGGATCGTCCGAAGCCACCATTCGCCGCGATATCGCAGCACTGGACGAGCGTGGGGAACTGCGCCGGGTGCGCGGCGGGGCCGAGGCGGTCAATCCGCCCGAGCAGTCCGCGCTGATGGGGCGGCCATTCTCGGTCAACGAAACCATCAACATCGCGCAAAAGCGCGCCATCGCCCGCGCTGCCGTCGACCTCTGCCGCGATGGCGAGCCCATCATCATCAATGGCGGCACGACGACCTACCAGATGGTGCACCATCTGGCGGGCCGGCGGCTCAGCGTTTTCACCAACAGCTTCGCCATTGCCGAATATCTCATTCACAACTCGCGCAATTCCGTCGTCATTCCCGGCGGCACGATCTATCGCGAGCAGAACGTGATCCTGTCGCCATTCGGCGGCGTGGTGGCGAGCCACTTCTATGCCAAGCGCATGTTCCTGGGCTGCCAGGGCATCGGCGCGCATGGGCTGATGGAAGCCGACCCGATGGTGGTCCAGTCCGAACTCGCCCTGATCGGGCAGGCGGACGAAGTCATCGTGCTTGCCGATTCATCCAAGTTTTCGGGGAGATCGAGCCTCATCCTGTGTGGGCTCGACCGAATAGCCGCCGTCATTACCGACAGCGGAATACGCGACGAAGACCGCCAGATGCTGGAAACGGCAGGCGTGCGGCTCATCGTGGCGGAAACAAGTGCCTCAAGTGAGCGGCAAGCTGCCGTCGCCTGAAGCGAAACGCAAAGACCAGAAGATCCCAGGGAGGGAAACCGAAGTGAAGCTTTTGAAAGTACTGGCCGCCACCACTGCCGTTGCAGTGTTGCTCGCCGCTCCAGCCTATGCCCAGACCCGCATCGCGCTCGTCGTGAAGTCGCTCGGCAACGGCTTCTTTGACGCCGCCAACAAGGGCGCGCAGGAAGCTGCCGCCGAACTGGGCGATGTCGAAGTCATCTATACCGGCCCAACAGCTGCAACCGCCGAAGCCCAGATCGAAGTCATCAACTCGCTGATCGCCCAGCAGGTCGACGCCATCGCCATCTCCGCCAACGATCCTGATGCGCTGGTGCCGGCTCTGCAGCGCGCCATGCAGCGCGGCATCAAGGTTGTGTCGTTCGACTCCGGCGTTGCCGAAGAAGGCCGCCAGATCCATCTTAACCCATCCGACACCGCCCTGATCGGCGAAACCATTATCAAGCTGGCCGCCGATTATCTGCCCGAAGGTGGCGACGTGGCGATCCTGTCGGCTGCGTCAACGGCAACCAACCAGAACGCCTGGATCGAAGCGGCCAAAGCTGCGCTGCCCGAGAAGTTCCCCAACATCAATCTGGTCGCGACCGTCTATGGCGACGACGACTCGGTGAAGTCCACCGACGAAGCCAAGGGCCTGATTGCAGCCTATCCTGATCTCAAGGCCATCATAGCCCCGACCACGGTCGGCGTTGTTGCGGCGGCCCAGGTGGTCACCGACCAAGATTTGATCGGCAAGATCAACGTGACCGGCCTCGCGCTGCCATCCGAGTTCAAGCAGTTCATCGACAATGGTGCTTCGCAGGCCGTTGCCCTGTGGAACCCGATCGATCTGGGCTACTCGGCCGTGATGCTGGCCAACGCACTGGTTGAAGGCGAAGAAGCTGCTCCGGGCGCAACCTTCTCGATCGGCCGCGTTGGCGAAGTGACCCTGGACGACACCAACGCTGCTGCAATGGCCGTGCCGTTCCAGTTCGACAAGTCCAACATCGAAGAGTTCAGCAAGATTTATTGAGACTGCTACGGCCGGGCGCATGCGCCCGGCCACCTTCCAACCCACGGCGTCATTCCCGCGAAGGCGGGAATCCCCTTTCAGCCGAAGGGAGATTCCCGCCTTCGCGGGAATGACGTGGTGAAGGCTCAAAGACCGCTTCATGACCGAACCCATCCTCACCCTCTCCGGCATATCCAAGAGCTTCCCCGGCGTTCGGGCGCTCAACGATGTGTCGCTGGAGCTTTATCCCGGCGAGGTCACCGCGCTGATCGGCGAGAACGGCGCGGGTAAGTCGACGCTGGTCAAGACCATGACCGGCATCTACCAACCAGACGCCGGTGAAATCCGGGTCGCCGGCAAGATCGTGACGCTGCCGACTGCCCATTCTGCATCGGCGGTCGGCATCACGGCGATCCATCAGGAAACCGTGCTGTTCGACGAGATGACCGTCGCCGAAAACATCTATCTGGGCCACGCGCCGCGCAACCGTTTCGGGATGATCGATTGGCGCAAGATGCGTGCCGAAGCCAGAGCGACGCTGGACGCCATGGCGGCGGGGATCGACCCCGACATCAAGCTTAGGGAACTCGGCATTGCCAAGAAGCACCTCGTGGCGGTAGCGCGGGCGCTCTCGATCGATGCTGCTGTGGTCATCATGGACGAGCCCACCGCCGCCTTGAGCCAGAAGGAAATCGAAGAACTCTACGTCCTCATCGAACTGCTCAAGCAGGACGGCAAGGCGATCCTCTTCATCTCCCACAAGTTCGACGAAATCTATCGCATCGCGGACCGCTTCATCGTGTTCCGCGATGGGGAACAGGTGGGCAAGGGAATGATCAAGAACACCACCCAAAGCCAGATCGTGCAGATGATGGTGGGCCGTGCCGTCGACCACATCTTCCCTGAGCGCACAGCGACCATCGGCGAGACCGTGCTCGAAGCCAATGGACTGAGCCACCCCACCGAATTCGAGGACATCTCCTTTGCCGTGAGCAAGGGTGAGATTCTCGGCTTTTACGGGCTGGTCGGGGCAGGGCGCTCCGAGGTGATGCAGGCCGTCTTCGGCATGACCCAGCCGTCAAGCGGCTCCCTGGTCCTAAACGGGCAAATCATATCGCCGAAATCCGCCGCGGACGCCGTCGAAGCCGGCATCGTCTATGTGCCCGAGGAGCGCGGCAAGCAGGGCGTCATTACGGGAGAACCGATTTTCAAGAACGTCTCCTTGCCGTCGCTTCGCAAGACGTCCAAGTCCGGCTTCCTGCGCATGGCCGAGGAATATGCCCTCGCCCGCACCTATACCGAACGGCTGGACCTGCGCGCATCCTCCCTCAGCCAAGACGTTTCGACCCTGTCGGGCGGCAACCAGCAGAAGGTGGTGATCGCCAAGTGGCTCGCAACGCTGCCCAAGGTCATCATTCTCGATGAACCGACCAAAGGCATCGACATCGGCTCCAAGGCGGCCGTGCATCAGTTCATGAGCGAACTGGTGGCCGAGGGCTTGAGTGTGATCATGGTCTCGTCCGAACTGCCCGAAGTGCTGGGGATGAGCGACCGCATCGTCGTCATGCGCGAGGGCCGGATCGTCGACACACTGGAGAACAACGGCCTGCAGCCCGAAACGCTGGTGCGGCTGGCCGCCGGCATAGCCGAGGAGCAGGCGGCATGAAGGCGCTGACCAAACACCGCGAAATCTGGCTCGGCCTCGCCATTCTGCTGCTGCTGGTGATCGTCACCGCGCGTTTCCCGCGCTTCGCTCAGCCGCAGAATCTGCTGACCATTTTCAACGACACCTCCATTCTGATGATGCTCGCACTCGGGCAGATGGTGGTGATCCTCACCCGCTCGATCGACCTGTCCATGGCCGCCAATCTGGCGCTCACCGGCATGATCGTCGCCATGACCAACGCGGCATTCCCCGGCGCGCCGATCCCGCTGCTGATGGCGATGTGCGTCGTCATTGGCGCAGGGCTGGGCGCGTTCAATGGCGTGCTGGTGTGGAAGCTGAGCATCCCGCCGATCGTGGTGACGCTCGGCACGCTGACGATCTACCGCGGCCTGGTGTTCGTGATTTCCAACGGCGCCTGGGTCAACGCGGCCCAGATGAGCCCCGATTTCATCAATCTGCAGCGCATGGTGTTCCTCGGCCTGCCATTGCTGAGCTGGTTCGCCATCGTCGTGGCGCTGCTGTTCTGGCTTATGATGACGCGAACACCTCTCGGGCGCTCCTTCTATGCCATCGGCGTCAATCCGACAGCATCGGTCTATACCGGCATCGACGTAGGCCGCACCAAGTTCATGGCCTTCACCATTGCGGGCGCCATGGCCGGCCTTTGCGGCTATCTCTGGGTGTCCCGCTACGTGATCGCGTCGACGGAAGTGGCGAGCGGATATGAACTCACCATCATCGCGGCCTGCGTGATCGGTGGCGTGTCCATCGCCGGCGGCATCGGCACCGTCACGGGCGTACTGCTCGGGGCGCTCTTCCTCGGCGTCATCAACAACGCCCTGCCTGTCATCAATATATCGCCGTTCTGGCAGATGGCGATTTCCGGCTCGGCGATCCTGCTTGCCGTGGTGCTGAACGCCCGTGGCGAACAACGCAAGGGCCGGATCATCCTGAAGAAGGCGGAGGCCGTATGACCGACACAACCGCAACCCCTCGCCGCCTACCTAACCGTCTGGATAGCCCGTTCAAGGCAACCGTGTTGAGCTGGGAATCGCTACTGGTGCTGGTGGCCATCGCCATCTTCATCCTCAATTCACTCGCATCGCCCTACTTCCTGAACGAATGGTCCCTTTCGGACATGACGTTCAACTTCACCGAGAAGGCCTTGATTGCGCTCGCCATGGCGCTGCTGATCATCTCCGGCGAAATCGACCTGTCGGTTGCCGCGATCATCGCACTGGCATCCACGCTGATGGGTTGGGCGCTGCAGTTTGGTGCCGACACGCCGGCCCTGGTGGCGATCGGCATCGGCACCGGCATCCTCTGCGGCGCGTTCAACGGCTTCCTTGTGACCGGCCTCAAGCTGCCGTCCATAGTGGTCACGATCGGCACCATGAGCCTCTTCCGCGGCATCAGCTTCATCATCCTGGGCGACCAGAGCTTCAAGGGCTATCCGGCAAGCTTTTCCTGGTTCGGCCAGGGCTATGTATATTGGGTGATCTCGTTCGAACTCGTGCTGTTCCTGGTTTGCGCCGCTGTCTACTTTGTGCTGCTGCAACGCACCAATTTCGGGCGCCGGGTCTACGCTATCGGCAATAACGACGTGGCGGCGGAGTTCTCCGGCGTGCGTGTCGCTCGTACCAAGTTCATCCTGTTTTGCCTCACCGGCCTGATGAGCGGCATGGCAGCGGTTCTGCTGACTGCGCGGCTCGGCTCCACCCGCCCGTCGATTGCCGAGGGATGGGAACTCGAAGCCATCACCATGGTGGTGCTGGGCGGAGTTTCGATCCTGGGTGGCGCCGGCTCGATCGTGGGCGTCGTCCTCGCGGCGCTGATCATGGGGCTGGTGACCTTCGGGCTGGGTCTTCTCAACGTGCCGGGGATCGTGATGTCGATCTTCATCGGCGCATTGCTGATCATGGTGATCGCCCTGCCGATCCTGTTCCGCATGTGGCGGCAGCGATCATCGGTGCGCAGCGCCTAGAAGCACGGTATAGAGACGGCATGAACGAACATGCTGTCTCCCTCTCGTCCGAGCCAATCCTGCTCAGTGGCAAGCCGCTGAGTTTTTCCGACATTGCCCGAATAGGAACCCGCAAGGCCAGTGTGCTCGCCGATCCGCTCGCGATGGAGCGCGTCGGCAATGCACGCGAGGTCATCGAGGATGCCATTGCGCATCGCCGGCCGGTCTATGGCTCGACCACCGGAGTGGGCGCCATGAAGGATGTGGAGTGGACGCCCGACCAGTTGGACGAGTTCAATCTGGGCCTGGTCCGCGCCCACCATTTCGGTACCGGTGAAGCCTTCTCCTCCGAGATCGTGCGCACGGCTATGGCGATCCGCGTCAACATGGCGCTGACCGGCCGGGTCGGCTGCACTGCCGATCTGGTGGAGGCTTATCTGGCGTTGCTCTCGGCCGATGTGGTGCCGGTGGTGCGGCGAACCGGCTCGATCGGTTGCGCGGACATTGGCTTGATGGGCCAGATCGGCGCCGTGCTGACCGGCTCGGGTGAGGCCATATTTGCCGATCGCCGCCAGCCTGCCGGACAAGCCCTGGCAGCGGCAGGGCTCAAGCCATTCCGCCTGGCTCCGCGCGATAGCCTGGCGTCGATATCCACCAATGCTGTTGGCTATGCCGCGGCCGCCACGGCCATTCGGCAAGCTGCGACCACGGTACGCGTGATGCTGGCAACGGCCCTGACGACTGCAGGGGCCTTGGGTGCTTCGCGCGACCCGTGGAAGGCCGTGGCCCATGTCGGCACCGATCGCGAAGCCGGGATCGGCGCTTGGCTCTACTTCAATGCCAAGGGTTGGGACTGGCCTGATGCCACCCACATTCAGGACCCATTGAGCCTGCGCATGATGAGCCAGGTGTTTGCCACCGCTTTCGATACGCTGGTAGTGGCGGGCAAGACCTTGCTCGCCGCCACGGGGCGGACTGACGATAATCCAGTGGTTGCCGGCGGGCAAATCCTGACCTCGGGCGGTTCCCTGCCGCTTGATGTGACCGTGTTCCTGCAGACTGCCCAGCTTGGGCTGACGCATGTGGCGCGCAATTCGTTCAACCGCTGCGTGCTTCTCGGCAATGGCGGTCGCCGGGAATTGCCGGTCAATTTGGTGGCGCCGGGCGCCATCGCTACGGGCTTCGGTCCGATCATCAAGCTGGCGGGAGAATTGTTCGCCCGCGTCCTTTCCATGACCAACCCCATTTCGGCCAATTCGATGGTCGTCGCGGGCGGCATGGAGGACGAAGCGGCGTTCCTGCCGCTTGTCGTTGAACGTCTGGAGCGGCAAGTGCTGGCGCTGCAGCGGCTTGCGGCGCTTGAGGCGATCCTTGCTGCCCAGGCGCTGGACATTACGCAGGACAGTCCCGGCAATGTGCCCGGCATGATTTATGACCTGGTCCGGCAGCACGCCGCCTACTATGTCGCCGACCGTCCGCTGTCGGCTGAAGTGGAGGTGGTGGAAAGGGCATTGCAATCCCATCCATTCATGGGTGAACTTATCGCCCACTCAACCGTCATGGAACTGGATGAGTTTTTCGCGTTGGGCCTGGTTCCGTAGCATTTGCGGCCTAGCCCAATTCTGCCAAAACGGTAATCTACGTTGGACAAGAGCCGCGCTGCGCGGTGAATGCCCAGGGAAACGGAGAAATCATGCGCCTCAAGTCCACTCTTCTGAGCGCCGTTGCTGCGCTCGCCATCTCGGTCACTTCGGCCAATGCCCAGGTTGTCGTTTCCTCCAAGATCGATACCGAAGGCGGCGTGCTGGGCAACATCATCAAGCAGGTGCTGGAATCCAATGATATCTCGGTGGAAAACCGCATCCAGCTCGGCGCCACCCCGATCGTGCGCGAAGCCATCACTGCGGGCGAAATCGACATCTATCCCGAATATACCGGCAATGGCGCCTTCTTCTTCGACAAGGCGGAAGACCCGATCTGGAATGACGCAGCATCGGCCTATGCCGAGGTCGCCAAGCTCGACTATGAAGCCAACAAGATCGTCTGGTTGACCCCATCGCCGGCCAACAACACCTGGGCGGTCGCCATCCGTAGCGATGTGGCAGAGGCCAACAACCTGACCACGTTCACCGAGTTCGGCGCCTGGGTTGCCGGTGGCGGCGAGGTGAAGCTCGCGGCCTCCGCCGAGTTCGTGAACTCGCCTGCAGCGCTGCCCAAGTTCCAGGAAGTCTATGGCTTCACGCTCTCCCCGGATCAGCTCGTGACCCTTTCGGGCGGCGACACCGCGGCAACCATCGCCGCTGCTGCCCAGCAGACCAATGGCGTCAATGCCGCGATGGTCTATGGCACCGACGGCGGCATCGCGCCCTCCGGCCTAACGGTTCTGGAAGACGATAAGGGCGTGCAGCCGGTCTATCAGCCCGCGCCGATCATCCGCGAAGAAGTGCTCGCCGAATATCCGCAGATCGAAGAACTGCTCAAGCCCGTGTTCGAAAGCCTCACCCTCGAAGTGCTGCAGGAACTCAATGGCCGCGTCCAGGTCGGCGGCGAAGCAGCCGCTGCCGTGGCGACCGACTATCTGACGACGGCTGGCTTTTTGCAGTAGGGGCAGAGTTTGGAGCCCACCGCGTCATTCCCGCGTTCGCGGGAATGACGCGGTGGGAGGCGAGGTGTCTCCTCACCCGGGATGACACCGCGTTTTTGGTGGCGGCGTAGCACGATCCCACCCGAACATCCGGAGCCTGCATGAGCCTTGCCGCAGCACAGAGTGCAACGTCCCGCCCCACCTGGCTCGCCCTCGACAAACTCGGCGTCCTCATCGCCCTGATTGCTCTTGCCGGCGCCGCATTGCCATTCGCCCTATTCCGCGCCAACCGCATCGTGCTCGGCGAACCACGTTCGCTGCTCGATGCACTGCCAAGCTTCCCCGCTGCCCTCCTGATCGGAATATTGCTGGTCGGTTTCGCCGTGGCGTTGCTCAGGCTGCCCATCATTGCCAAACTGGTCGCGGGCTTTGCTGTCCTTGCAACTTTGTTCGTCGTCATCGGCTGGTCGGCCGGATACCTCACCCCGGAGGGTGACACCTTCGCCCGGGTTTCCCCCGGCGCCGGCTTCTGGCTGCTGGTCTTTGCCTTTGCGCTCCTGGTCACCGACGCGCTGACCCGCCTACGCCTGGCGCCTCTAGCGCGCATCGCTATCCTCTTGGCCGTGATTGCCGCCGCCACACTGCTGCTCTGGAGCGGCAGCTGGAACGATCTGTCGCTCCTCAAGGAATACAGCACCCGCGCCCCCGCATTCTGGGCCGAAGCGCGTACCCATCTGGCGCTGGCGTTCGGCTCCGTCGCCATCGCCGCAGTGGTCGGCATGCCGCTTGGCATACTCTGCTACAAGGTCCGGCCCGTCCGGGCGGCGGTGCTCAATGTGCTAAACATCGTCCAGACCATTCCCTCGATCGCGCTCTTCGGCCTGCTGATTGCGCCGCTGGCCTGGGTGGCGGCGAACGTTCCCGGCGCGTCCGCCGCCGGTATTTCCGGCATCGGGGCCGCGCCGGCCATGGTTGCGCTCTTCGCCTATTCGCTGCTGCCCATCGTTTCCAACACCGTGGTCGGCCTGCTCGGCGTTCCGCCTGCTGCCGTGGACGCGGCCAAGGGAATGGGCATGACCGGCCGCCAGCGCATGGTCGGCATCG
Source organism: Devosia naphthalenivorans (assembly GCF_003056355.1). Taxonomy (GTDB): domain Bacteria; phylum Pseudomonadota; class Alphaproteobacteria; order Rhizobiales; family Devosiaceae; genus Devosia; species Devosia naphthalenivorans. The sequence goes on along the minus strand of NZ_PYVW01000015.1, from coordinate 39,879 downwards.
AACTGCCGCTGGCCTTTCCCGTCATCCTCACCGGCATCCGCATCGTGCTGGTGCAAAATATCGGCCTCGCCACCATCGCCGCATTGATCGGCGGCGGCGGCTTCGGCGTGTTCGTTTTCCAGGGCATCGGACAAACGGCAATGGATCTCGTGCTGTTGGGCGCCATCCCCACCGTGGCGCTGGCTTTCGCGGCCGCCGTCGTGCTCGACGCGCTGGTAGAAATGACATCGCGCGGAGTGCGCCGTCCATGATCGAAATCGACGACATCACCAAGGTCTACAACACCACCGCGGTCGTGGACCGGGTGACACTCACCATCGAGCCGCACAGCATCTGCGTGATCGTGGGCACCTCCGGTTCCGGCAAGACCACGCTGATGCGAATGATCAACAAGCTGGTGGAGCCAACCTCCGGCCACATCCGTATCGATGGGCAGGATATCGCCGGCATCCCCGCCTACGAGCTGCGCCGCAGGATAGGCTACGCCATCCAGGGGCACGGGCTTTTCCCCCACCGCACGGTGGGCCAGAACGTGGCAACCGTTCCCAAGCTGCTCGGCTGGGACAAGCGCAAGACCGCCGACCGCGTTGATGAATTGCTCAGCCTCTTCCAGCTCGACCCTGCCGAGTTCCGCGATCGCTTGCCGCACGAACTCTCGGGCGGCCAGCAACAGCGCGTCGGCGTGGCGCGGGCGCTGGCGGCCGGGCCCAATATCCTCTTGATGGACGAGCCCTATGGCGCGCTTGATCCCGTCATCCGCGCCAAGGCGCAGGAGGATTTGCTGTCCATCCAGCGCCGTTTCGGCACCACCGTGGTGCTGGTGACGCACGACATGGAGGAAGCCATCCATCTGGGCGACGTCATCGCCGTGATGGACAAGGGCAAGCTGCTGCAATGCGACAAACCCGCCGAAATCATCGCCAATCCGGCCACGCCCTTCGTCGCCGAACTGATCGGCACCAGCGAACGGCCATTCCGCCTGCTGTCGCTCGCCACAGTGGCGGACCATCTTGAACCGGGCACGCCGGACGGCGAGCCCATCGACGCCACCGCATCCCTGCGAGACGCCTACGCCGAGCTCCTGTGGTCCGGCCGCTCGGCCCTGCCAGTCCGCCGGGACGGCCAGCTCGTCGGTCAGGTGACCCTCGACGCCCTCGCGCGATTGGCGCGTCCGCAATGACCATCGGCAATCTGCTCAGGGTTCTTGCCTTCGCGATCCTGGTGTTGCTGCTGGTCAACCCCGACCTGTTCAGCGGCTTCTTCGGGCTCTTTGCCCGCGACACCCAGCCGGCGATCTACAACCAGGGCAATCTGCTCGATATCACCATCAATCACCTCGGCATCGTGTTGGCGGCAACGCTGGCGTCCACCATCATCGCCGTGGGCTTGGCGATCATCGTTACCCGCCCATTCGGCGCCGAATTCCTGCCCCTGTCGCGCTCGCTCGCCAATGTCGGGCAGACGTTTCCCCCGGTGGCCGTCCTCGCGCTCGCGGTGCCGATGCTGGGTTTCGGCACTGCACCGACGCTGGTGGCGCTGTTCCTCTATGGCCTGCTGCCGATATTCGAGAATACCCTGACCGGGCTCACCAATCTGCCGCCGGCAGTGACAGACGCCGCCAAGGGCGTCGGCATGACGGGCTGGCAACGGCTGGTGAAAATCGAACTGCCCCTGGCGCTGCCGGTGATTCTGGCTGGGATCAGGCTCTCGACCGTCATCTCGCTCGCCACCGCCACGATCGGCTCCACCGTCGCAGCCCGCACCTTGGGCGAAGTCATCATTGCCGGCCTCACCACCGGCAATACGGCCTTCGTGTTGCAGGGCGGCTTGATCGTCGGCGTGCTGGCGGTATTGATCTATGATGCGCTGTCGGCGCTGGAGCGCACATTGATGCTGCGCACCGGCCAATTGGGAAGGGCGTCTGCATGACCAGAGCGAGGGCCTGTTCCGATGTCTGATTTTGACCTCTCGCTTTCGGGCACAGTCGTGCTGCCGCACACCATTATCGAAAATGGCTATGTGGCCTTTCGCGATGGCAAAATTGCCCATGTGGGCGAAGGCACCGCGCCTGCCGCCAAGGAGCGGCACGACCTCGGCAATGCCCTGATCCTGCCCGGCGCAATCGACGCGCAGACCCATTCGCTGAGCCAGAAGGACCAGGAGGATTTCATCTGGTCCACCCGTTCGGCAGCGGCGGGTGGCGTCACCACAATTGTCGACATGCCCTATGACGAAGGCAATCTGGTGTGCTCGGCCGAAGCCGTCCGGCGCAAGATCGCCCATGCGGAACCGCAGGCGCGGGTGGATTTCGCGCTCTATGGCACGGTTCTGCCGGAGGAGGGTGCCTCGCGTATCCTCGAGCAGGTGGAGGCCGGCGTTGCCGCCTTCAAGTTCTCCACCTTCGGCACCGATCCGGTTCGCTTTCCGCGCATTCCGCCTGCGCTGCTCGAGGAGTGCTTCGCCGCCATCGCGCCCACCGGATTGACGGCCGGCGTACACAATGAGGATGATGAAGCGGTGCGCGCGGCCATCGCCAAGGTCAAGGCGCAGGGCATCACCGATTATCGCGCTCATGCCATGAGCCGCCCGCCGCTCACTGAATTGCTGGCGAGCCTGCAGATCTACGAAACCGGCGCCCAGACCGGCTGCCCGGCCCATGTGGTGCATTGCTCGCTCGGACGCGGCTATGAAATCGCCCGCCTCTATCGCGACCAGGGCTTTGCCGCCACCATCGAGTGCTGCATTCACTATTTGACCCTGGACGAAGAAAACGATGTCGCCCGCCTGGGCGGCAAAGCCAAGATCAACCCGCCGATCCGGCCGCGCGCCGAGGTCGAAAAGCTCTGGGAGCACGTCCGCCAGGGCAATGTAACGCTGGTTTCCACCGATCACGTCAGTTGGTCTGAAAATCGTAAGAACAATCCCGACATGCTGGCCAATGCTTCGGGCGTACCGGGTCTGGAAGTCATGGTGCCGCTCTTCGTGATGGGCGCGCTGCAGCGCGGTATTCCGCTGACCTGGGCGGCAAGGCTGATGGCCGAAAATCCGGCGCGCCATTTTCGGCTGAGCCAGAAGGGCGCGCTGGAAGTGGGCAAGGACGCCGATATCGCCGTGCTGTTCCCGCGCCCCCAGCGCTACGATGCCGCCGCCAGCGGGCACAATGTGGTGGGCTGGTCGCCCTACAATGGCATCGAACTGCCCTGGACTGTGGGGCTGACCTATCTGCGCGGGAGCCAGGTATTCGATGGCACCAATGTTGCGGAGCCGGGAAGTGGGCGGTTTGTGCGGCCGGAATGGAAGCACTGATGTTCATCGCCCAAACATCCCCCCACCCAGCCTCCCCCGCAAGGGGGGAGGTGCCGCATCCTGCCTTGAGCAGTATCTTGCCCCGTTCACCGGCCCGGCACCTCCCCCTTGACGGGGGAGGTTGGGAGGGGGTGCGGAGAGCCCCGATCTGGGAAAACCATCTACCATGACCCCAAACTCCCCCATCCGCCCCGACCGCATCGAAGCCGACATCTACGCCCTGGCGGCAATAACCGAACCCGACCGGCCCTATACCCGTCGCGCTTTCACCCCCCTGTTCCTTGAAGGCCGCCGCTGGCTCGAAAAGGCGATGCAAGATGCAGGCGCCGTGACACAGATAGACGCTGCCGGTAACCTCATCGGCACCATTCCCGGGCAGCGGCCCGAGCTTGGCACCATCTTGCTCGGCTCTCATTCGGACACCGTGCCTGACGGTGGACGTTTCGATGGCGTCGCCGGGGTCATCGCCGCGCTGGAAGTAGCCCGCGCGCTGCGCGACCAGGGCGCAGTGCTGGCCCATACCCTGGAGATCGTCGATTTTCTCGCCGAAGAAGTCTCGATCTTTGGCGTCTCCTGTATCGGCAGCCGCGGCATCAGCGGCACCCAGCCCAGGGAATGGCTGGAACGCGAGGCCGCAGGTATTACGCTCGAGCAGGGGATCGTTCAGGTCGGCGGCGAACCATTCAAGCCGGCTCAGCGCGACGACATCAAGGCATTCCTTGAACTCCACATCGAGCAAGGACCCGTGCTGCAAAACGAGCAATTGGACGTGGGCGTGGTAACAGCCATCGCCGGCATTACCCGCATCGAGATCGTCGTCGAAGGGCGCGCCGATCATGCTGGAACCACCCCCATGGGCTCGCGTAAGGATGCGCTGACAACGGCCGCATGGATCGCGCTTGGCGTGGAAGAACTGGCCAAGGCGCTGGCGAGCGGCGAAGAGCATTTCGCGGCCACCGTTGGTGAATTCGAAATGCTGCCCAATGCGGCCAATGTGGTGCCAGCGCGGGTGCGGATGCTGATCGATGCGCGTGCCGAACTGCGCGATGACATGGACCGGTTCATCGATGAACTCGCCAAGGGCGTGGCGGCCATCAGCGAAAAAACCGGCGTCGGCGCTACCGAACCCCGCATCATCTCGGACAATCCGCCCACGCCCTGCGATGCCGATGTGCTCGATGTGCTCGACGCGGCATGCGAGAGCGCTGGGGCGCGTCACCGGCGCATGGCGTCGGGAGCAGGGCACGACACCGCCTGGATGGCCCGGATCGCCAAGGCCGCGATGATCTTTGTTCCCTGCAAGGACGGCCGCAGTCATTCGCCGGACGAGTTCGCCACGGTGGACGATATCGCACTCGGCACGGCCGTGCTGCTGGACGCAGTCAAGGCCCTCGATATCAAATTGCAGGAGACTATCTGATGGGGCGCATCCTGACCGAAAAGGACGTCGAGGCTGCCGTTCGTGGCGGTTCCGTCTATGCGGCGGGTGGCGGTGGCTGGGCTGATCACGGCCGCATGCTGGGCAAGGCTGCCGTCAGCATCGGCAAGCCGGAATTGGTGAGTATCGAAGAACTCGATGCCGACGATTGGGTTGCGACGGCCGCAGCAATCGGCGCGCCGGCCTCCACCACGCCGTGGGAAATGCAGGGCGTCGACTATGTCAAGGCCGTGCAATTGCTGCAGGACGCGCTGGGCGAGAAGGTCAGCGGGTTGATGGTCGGCCAGAACGGCAAGTCATCCACCCTCAACGGCTGGCTACCTTCCGCCATCCTGGGCACCAAGGTGGTGGATGCCGTGGGCGATATCCGCGCCCATCCGACCGGCGACATGGGTTCCATCGGCATGGCCGGATCGCCCGATCAGGTGATCCAGACCGCTGTCGGCGGCAATCGCGCCGAGAACCGCTATATCGAACTGGTGACGCGTGGCGCGACGGCAAAAGTCTCACCCATCCTGCGTACTGCCGCCGATATGTCCGGCGGCTTTATCGCCTCATGCCGCAACCCACTGCGCGCGAGCTATGTGCAAAAGCACGCGGCGCTCGGCGGCATTTCGCTGGCGCTGAAGCTGGGCGACGCGATGATGTCAGCCGAGGGCAAGGGCCCCGGCAAGATGCTCGACGCCATCGTCGAAACCACCGGCGGCACCATTCTCACCAAGGGTTACATCACCGCTGTTGACGTGACCTACACCAGGGAAGCCTTCGACATCGGCCGCATCACCATCGGCGAGGGCGACAAGGCGACGACGCTGCACGTCATGAACGAATACATGGCCGTGGAAGACGCCGGCGGCACAAGGCTCGCGACCTTCCCCGATGTGATCACCACACTGGACGCCGCCGGGCAGGCCCTCTCGGTCGGGCAACTGGGCCGCGGCATGTATGTGTTCGTGCTGCATGTTCCAAAGACCGGTATTCCACTGAGTTCGAGCGTGCTGGACCCGGCAGTGTATCCATTTGTCGAGGAACGGATGGGGATTGAATTGGCGAGGTATGCGTTGAGTTAAGGCGGCTATTTGCCCTCCGCCCTGTAGATGTACGAGAGACCTCATGGTGAGCTTGTCGAACCACGAGGTCGCCTGCCGAGGTGCCACGACCTCGTCCTTCGACAGGCTCAGGATGAGGTCTGCTGAGAGACGTGACCATGCCCACACCAAACCCCCGCCATCCCAATTTCCCCATCCCCGGCGGCCCTGAGCTCCGCGCCAGGGGCTGGCGACAGGAAGCCCTGCTGCGGCTGCTGGAAAACGTGCTGGCTGTCGGCGAGAACCCGAACGAGTTGATCGTCTACGCAGCTCTTGGCAAGGCCGCGCGCAATTGGGCCAGCCACAAGGCCATCGTCGAAACACTGCTGCGCATGGACGAGGACCAGACGCTGATCATCCAGTCGGGCAAGCCAATCGGCCTGCTCAAAACGCATGCCAAGGCGCCTTTGGTGATCATGGCCAACTGCAACATTGTGGGGCAGTGGGCCAAGGCGGAAGTGTTCTACGAGCTGGAGCGAAAAGGCTTGATCTGCTGGGGCGGGCTCACTGCGGGCGCCTGGCAATATATCGGCAGCCAGGGCGTCATCCAAGGCACCTATGAAATCTTCATGCGTATTGCCGAAAACCGCTTCGGTGGAGACCTCGCGGGACGGTTTATCCTGACGGCGGGCCTGGGTGGCATGGGCGGGGCGCAGCCACTGGCCGGACGCATGGCAGGTGCGGCGATCCTCTGCGTGGACATCGACCCTGAGCGCGCCCGCAAGCGCCAGCAGGTTGGCTATCTCGAAGAAATTGCTCCCGATCTCGATACCGCTTTGGCCATGATCGACCGGGCCGTTGCCGAGAAGCGGGCAACATCGATCGGGCTCGTCGGCAATGCGGCTGAGATCTACCCCGAGATCGCGCGCCGCGGCATCGTGCCCGATATCGTCACCGACCAGACCTCGGCGCATGATCTGGTCTATGGCTATGTGCCCAAGGGCATGTCGCTCGACGAAGTCCGGCGCCTGCGCGTCGAGGGACCATCGCAACTCATGGCGGCCAGCCGCGCCTCCATCGCCGACCATGTCCGTGCCATGCTGGCCTTCCAGCAGGCAGGCTCGGAGGTCTTCGACAACGGCAATCTGATCCGCACCCAGGCCAAGGCGGGCGGGGTGGACAACGCCTTCGACATCAAGATCTTCACCGAAGCCTATCTGCGGCCGCTTTTCGCCCGCGCCGTCGGTCCATTCCGCTGGATGGCCCTGTCGGGCGATCCCGAGGACATCAGCAACATCGACGACAAACTGCTCGAGATGTTCCCCGACAACAGGATCGTCACCAACTGGATCAAGCTTGCGCGCCAGCATGTGCCCTTCGAAGGCCTGCCGGCCCGTATCGCCTGGCTCGGACATGGCGAGCGCACGGCGCTGGCCCGCGCCGTCAACCAGATGGTGGCCGATGGAGCGCTGGCGGGTCCTGTTGCCTTCAGCCGCGATCACCTTGATGCCGGCGCCATGGCGCATCCCAACATCATGACCGAACGAATGAAAGACGGCTCGGACGCGATCGCGGATTGGCCCATTCTCGACGCCATGCTGCTCTGCTCCTCCATGGCCGACCTTGTGGTGGTCCATTCGGGCGGTGGCGGCTATGCCGGATACATGACGTCAGCCGGTGTAACCGTCGTGGCCGATGGCACACCCGCCGCCGACGAGCGGCTGGAGCATGCCCTCACCAATGACACGGCGCTCGGCGTGATGCGCTACGCCGACGCCGGCTATGAGGAGGGCCTTGAGGAGATCGCCGCCAAGGGGATCGGGTATATTCCCGTCGGTTAAACCTCGTTCCGCCAGGAAAACTGCGGCGAATAACCCAGCATCCGCTTGGCCTTGTCGATGCTGAGCAAAGTGCTGTTGGTCGCGATGTTGCCCTTGGTCGGGACCTGCGGAAAGACCTCGGCCAGCAGCGACATATTGGACCGGCTCATGACCGTATCGGCATTGGCTATGATGAAGGCCTCGAACCCGGTAAAATCCGCCTGGATCGAGCGGCGAACCGCCTGTGCCCCATCGCGCGCATCGATGTAACCCCAGAGGTTCCACTTGCGGGCATGTGGGTCGGCGTCGAACTTGGGAAAGGCCTTGTAGTCTTCCGGGTACATGACGTTGGAAAACCGCAAACCGACAATCCGAAGTTCGGGATCCCAGCGGCAAAACTGGGCGGCCATTGTCTCGTCCAGCAGCTTGCCGAGAGAGTAAGCGGATTCGGGACGCGGAAAGTACTCTTCGTCCACCGGCGCATAGGGCGGGGGCGAAGCAAAGGGGAGGCCAAGTACGGTCTCGCTCGAAGCAAAAACGATATTTTTGACGCCGGAAAGGCGGCATGCTTCGAAGATATTGTAGGTCGCGGGCACGTTGTTGGCGAAGGTGCGGGCATTGGCGGCAAGGCCCGGAGCGGGAATTGCGGCCAGGTGGACCACGGCGTCAAACGGCCCGCCGCGCTCGTCGACTCCGCCCAGAATGGCCGCCGTAACCTCCCCAAAATCGGTCAGATCGATGCGAACGCTGGGGCAAATCGGCTCTGGGAGAGCCTGTTGGTCGAGGTTCAGCACGTCGTATCCATGCGCGACGAGGTCCCGCAAAACGGCCCGTCCAAGCTTGCCGCTGCCGCCTGTTACCAACACCTTGGGCATTCGATCCTCCACGTATTCAAGCACTTAGCTGCCGTGCCCTGCTGGCCAGCATGGCACGCTGGCGGTGGGCTGCCAAGCGGCTCGATAGGTAAACGGACGATGAACGGCGCGATCACGGGCGGTTCAATGGCGGGGGCGCCTTATGGGAGCAAGGACGGCGCAGGGCCGGACCAATTGCTACCCAGAGGAGACTTCAAATGCGCAAACTCAGCACACTCGCCATCATTGCCGGCCTCGTGACTGCCATGGTCACGACGGGCGCCCAGGCCCAATCCAACTACCCGCGCCAGCCCGGCTCGAGCACCGCGACGGACCCCGATTGTACCGACATCATGGGCTTCATGCGGTCGGTAAAACCTGCGGAGATTCAATCGTTTAACGGCCACCGTGCAGTCCTGATCCCGGTCTGTGAAGACGGCACGATGCGCACCCGCAATGCCTATGGCTCGTTGTTTCGCGATGGCAATGCCGAGCTTTTGCGGCTGCCGATCGCCAGCCAGCCGGTGATGATCAACGCCCTCAAGGCGCGGGATTATGACCAGCACGACGTGGTTTCGGTGCGGTTCAGCGCCAATAACGGCGTCATCCTTTATGTGCACCAGCGCGACATGCGGTGAGGATTTGTCACGGGTTTGCCACGCCGATGAACGCTTTATGAACGGCAATCTCAGGGCCGGTTCAAAGCCAGGGTGGCAAGCTCCAGACCAGTGAAATTGAAATCGCTCTTGAGGGAGAGTTCGAGATGAACAAGAAACAGGAAAAAGTTCTGGTCGCCGCCCTGTGTGGCCTGGTGATCACCGCCGCCGGCGCCTTCGCCGTACAACCCGCAATGGCAGCCGGCTATGATGTAGACCAACTGGCCAAGGTGACCGACGTTGCGCGGTGGGATAATCTGAACGTCCGCAAATGGCCGGCCAGCTATTCCCAGAAGGTGGGAGCCTTCGCGCCGGGCGACCATGTGTGGGTGGAGCGCTGCATCGAGGCGGAAACCGGCGCCGACTGGTGCCTGGTCGATGCTCGGGACACGCGCGGCTGGGTCAATTCGCGTTACCTCACCATGGTGAGCGATTGGGACATCTGATCCTCCACCGATTTTCGTGCCGACCTCCTTCCCATGCTCAGTTGACTTTTCCGGTCCTGCGCTGTCTTCAAGACAGCCTGGACCGGAGTTTTATCTATGGACGCCAATCCCATTCTCGCCGAAACCGTCAGGGGCAACTGGGTCGAAAACCGCCATCGCGGCGCCTTCGCGATCGTCGATGCCGAGGGCAAGGTCATCGCTTCGGCCGGCGATACAGAGCGTCCGGTTTTTCCCCGCTCGGCCATCAAGTCCATGCAGGCGCTAGCTATCTTTGCGCGCGAGGCCGAGGGCAAGTTCCACCATACCGATGAAGAATTGGCGCTGGCCTGTGCCTCGCACCATGGCGAGGATGTGCATGTGGCGACGGCCAAGGGGCTGCTGAGCCGGATCGGGCTTTCGGCGGCGGACCTGGAGTGCGGCGCCCACGCGCCGACGAATTCTGCGGCGCGGGAAGCGCTGCGGGCGTCTGGCGGGGAGCCGAGCCCGCTGCACAACAATTGTTCAGGCAAGCATTCGGGCATGCTGAGCGTGGCGCTGGCCAGGGGCGTGCCCACCAAGGGTTATGTCGGGCGCGAGCACGAGGTGCAGCGCGCCGTGCGGGCTGCCGTGGAAGCGGTGATCGGCGAGCCGCTGAGCGAAGACCGGTGCGGCACCGATGGTTGTTCAATCCCGACCTTTGCGGCGCCGCTGCGGGCGTTTGCGCTCGGCTTCGCGCGCATGGCGACGGGCAAGGGGATTGCGCCGGAACTGGCGAGCGCTTCCCGGCGGCTGTTCGATGCCGCGACGAGCCATCCGCTGCTGGTGGCTGGAACGGGCCATGCCGATACGCTGATCATGGAAGCTTTCGGCGGCCGGGTGATGCAGAAGGTGGGCGCCGAAGGTGTGCAATGTGGCGCCATCCGCGACAAGGGCTGGGGTTATGCGCTGAAGTGTGATGACGGCAATATTCCAGCGTCGCAGGCCATGCTGGCGGGTTTGTTGCTGCGGTATGCGGAGCCGGATGAGGGCCAGCGGGCGGTGCTGGAGCGGTTCAGGGAGCAGACGATCAGGAGCGTCCGCGGGGCCGATGTGGGCGTGTTGCGGGCGGTGCTGGTGTAGGTGGTGCCAGCTAGGTGCTGTCCGGAAGGGAAAACTGAGTTACGGATTGTCCCTGCCGGAGCAGGGCGGCTATAAGGGCCAGAGGTTCATTGGAGTGAAGCGATGCTGGCCGACGACAAGATCTTTCTGGGAACCAGCACGCGGCCTGAATACCTGGCACTCAGATACGGCAATCGGCATGGCCTGATTACGGGCGCAACAGGCACCGGCAAGACGGTGTCGCTGCAGGTGCTGGCGGAGGGATTTTCGGCCGCTGGCGTGCCGGTGTTCGCCGCCGACATCAAGGGAGACCTTTCAGGCGTCGGCAAGATGGGCGCGGCGCAGGATTGGCAGAGTGAGCGTGCCGCCGAAATCGGGTTCGCCGACTATAGGGATGATATCTTCCCGGTGATTTTCTGGGATCTGTTCGGGCGCCAGGGTCATCCGATCCGGGCGACGATATCCGAGATGGGACCGCTGTTGCTCAGCCGTATGCTGGAACTGAACGATACCCAGGAAGGCGTGTTGAACATTGCCTTCAAGCTGGCCGATGACGAAGGGCTGTTGCTGCTCGATCTCAAGGATTTGCGCGCCTTGCTGGTGGATATCCAGGAGCGCGCGAAGGAAATTTCCACGCGCTACGGCAATGTGACGACCGCGTCGATCGGCGCTATCCAGCGCGCGCTGCTGGTGCTGGAGCAGCAGGGCGCGGAGAACTTTTTTGGCGAGCGGGCGCTCGAGATCGCCGATCTGATGCGGACCGACCGCGATGGGCGCGGCTTCATCTCCATTTTGGCGGCCGACGAATTGATGCGCGCGCCGCGTCTTTACGCGACTTTTTTGCTCTGGATGCTGTCCGAACTGTTCGAGGAACTGCCCGAAATTGGCGACCCAGACCGACCCAAGCTGGTGTTCTTTTTCGATGAAGCACATTTGCTGTTCGACGATGCGCCCAAGGCGCTGATCGACAAGGTCGAGCAGGTGGTGAAGCTGGTGCGCTCCAAGGGCGTGGGCGTTTATTTCGTGACGCAGAACCCGGTGGACATTCCCGAGGCGGTGCTGGCGCAATTGTCCAACCGGGTGCAGCACGCCTTGCGGGCCTATACGCCACGCGAGCAGAAGGCCGTGCGGGTGGCGGCCGAAACCTTCCGGCCCAATCCGGAATTTTCGACCGAAGAGGTCATCACGCAGTTGGGGATTGGCGAGGCGCTGGTTTCGGTGCTGGAAAGCAAGGGCGTGCCCTCGATGGTGGGCCGTACGCTGATCCGTCCGCCCTCGGCGCAGGTGGGGCCGCTGACGGCTGAGGAGCGGCGGTTGATCATGGCGAATTCGCCGGTTGCGGGGCTCTATGACACCACTGTGGACCGTGAATCCGCTTTTGAAACCCTGGCGCGCAAGGCGCGGGAGAAGCAGCTGGCCGAGGAGCGGCAGGCCCAGGACGATGAGCTGGCCAAGCGTGAACGGACCTATGCGGAACCCAGGCAGCGCCGGGCTTCCAGCCGCCAGACGCCGGCCGAAGCAGCGATAAATTCGCTGGCGCGGACCGTTGCCAACCGGCTGGGAAGCGCTCTTGTAAGGGGCATTCTCGGTAGCCTGAAGCGGGGTCGCTGAGCATGGCCGAACCGGTGGCTCACAAGCAAGTGCTTGCGGTTTTTGCTTCCGATAAAGGGCCGGGTGACCCCGAGCGTGCTTCGATCATGAGCCAAGCAGGCTCGTATTTTGCTCGCCGCGGTGCTTCGATTGTCGTGCTGGCCGAGAACGGCATCATTCCAGTTCCCCTGATAACCGCCGCTCGGACAGCGGGTGGGCAAGTCGAGATCGTGGCCGACACGAGCATAGTGCTGCCGGCTGCCCTGCGCGATGTGACGCTGCACGTTCTGGACAGCCGGGAAGAGCGGCTGGCGCGGATAGCGCAGACGGCGAGCGCCCTTGTCGCGCTGCCGGGATCACTGGCTTCGGCGACGGCGCTGTTTGGCGCCTGGACCTCTGCCAAGGGGCAGGGACGTTCGCTGCCGGTGGTGATGCTGAACCGCCATCGCGCCTTTGAGGTGATGCGCGGCTATTCGGCCGATGTGCTGTCCCATTCGCTGACAGGCTATGACAAGGCAATGCAGTTTGCCGACAATATCGAGGATCTGTGGAGCCGGGTCAGCCGGCTGGTGGGCGAGCAGCGCTAGACATCCCCATTCAGCCGATGGATCGATCGGCAAGGCGATACGTTCTGGGCCGATATGGTGGAGGTTGGCCCATGAGCAAACTGTTGTCTGGCATTGCTGCTGTGTCGCTAATACTTGTTGGGAGTGTCCCATCATCAGCCCAGAGCGTCGATTGGGAGCGCTATGTCGATCCGCAGTACGGGTTTTCGGCAGAGTTGCCCTATGGGGTGTTCGAACCGCTGGAGGATGATGGCTCTGGCGGGCTGACGCTGGGTGAGGTGGGCGGCACCGGGCAGATCAGCATCTATGGCGGCGATGCCGGTGGGCTGACGCTGGAGGGGTTCGCGGAGCGGCTTTCGGCGGGCGAGGAAGTGCGCAGCATTACCTATCAGGCCGGGGGCGATAGCTGGTTCGTGCTGTCGGGGTATTATCAGCCGGACGCCGAGGGCGAGCGACTGATCTTTTACACCAAGGTGCTGCTGTCGCCGGACCGCGAGACGTTTTCGGCATTCGAGATCAGTTATGATCTGGACGAGAAGGCGCGGTTTGATGGGATTGTGAGTAGGATCGAGGATAGTTTTACGCGACCGCCAGCGGGGTGAAGTCTTCTCGGTCCGAGCCGACAGATCGCACCATCACCCGGCGCCGACCTCTCCCTGAGGCGAGGTAGTGCGTGCCGACGCTGGGAGCTTCCGCTCAGGCGTCCAGGTGGGGCTGGGGTGGTTTGCGGCGGTCGGGGAAGAGGGGGATGACGTTGTCGGTTTCGCGGCGCTGTGGCACTGGCTGCGGTACCGGGGTGGCGAGGCGGTTGCGGCGGTCGGGGCCGCGATAGCCGCCCAGGACGCCAACGACACTGCGGGTGCGCAGGCGAGCCTGGATGCGCTGCAGGAGGTGACGCGGTGACATCGGCTTGATGACCACTTCGTCGATGCCGGCGCTGATGGCCTGGTGGCGCATGGGCGGGGTGATAGTGCGGGTGAGGGCGATGACCGGCACGTCCTGGGACACGAGGCTCCCGTTGAGACGGATCGATTCCACCATTTCGTAGGCCGGGCGGCCTTCCCGGTCGAAGTCGCAAACCAGCATGTCGATGGGGGCGAGGCGCATATAGGCGATCAGGGACAGTTCGCTATCGAACTGACGCACCTTGAGGCGCGAGTCGCCGGCAACAACCATGCCCAAAAGCGCTGTAAGCGCCTGGTTTGCTGCAATAATCGCCACGACCTTTGCCGGTTCGGACAAGCCATTCCCCTCTATAGTAAACAAAGGGTTACCATGAGGCCGTCGGAACGGGAAAGGTGGACCTTGGTAATATCCCTAATTTGCTGGGGAAGACGTGGCGCACAGAAAAGCCCGCCGGCGCGGGGCTGGCGGGCTCGGTCAACAGGTTGAAGAGGCTTAGCGGGCTTCTTCGAACATGTGCTCGACGTGTTCCCAGTTCACGAGGTTGTCGAACCAGGCTTCGAGGTATTTCGGGCGGGCGTTGCGGTAGTCGATGTAATAGGAATGTTCCCACACGTCGACGCCCAGCAGTGGGTGGCCGCCATGGACCAGTGGCGATTCGCCGTTCGTGGGTCTTGGTGACTTCGAGCTTGCCGTTCTTCAGCGACAGCCAGGCCCAGCCGGAACCGAACTGGGTAGTGCCGGCAGCGATGAAATCGGCGCGGAACTTATCAAAACCGCCGAGGTCTTCGTCGATCTTGGCAGCCAGGGCGCCGGGCAGCTTGTTGCCGCCGCCGTTTGGCTTCATCCAGTTCCAGAAGTGCACGTGGTTGTAGTGCTGGCCGGCATTGTTGAACAGGCCGGCGTTCTTGCCGTAGCTCTCCTTGACGATGTCTTCGAGCGGCAGGATTTCGAGCCCCGAGCCTTCCAGCAGCTTTTCGCCATTGGTGACATAGGCCTGGTGGTGCTTGTCGTGATGGAACTCGAGCGTTTCCGCGGACATGTAGGGGCCCAGCGCATCATAGGCGTAGGGCAGGGGCGGCAAGGTGAACTTGGTGGACATTGGATAGCCTCCGTTTTGATTTTAGACGCTGAGGAAGATCGCCCCCAGCCTATAGGCCGATTGTGAAAGTGGAACAATCAGGGGGAGTTGAATGATCCTTCCAGGCCAACGGCGTTGAGCGCAAAAGCGTAGCACATGGCGGTTTCCTTGAGGCGATCGAAGCGCCCCGAAGCGCCACCATGGCCGGCGCCCATGTTGGTCCTGAGGTATAAAGGCGTCTCGCCCGTCTTGGTTGCCCGCAATCTGGCGACCCATTTGGCAGGTTCCCAATAGGTGACACGCGGATCGGTGAGGCCGGCGAGCGCGAAAATGGGCGGGTAATCCTTGGCCGCGACCTGCTCATAGGGCGCGTATGAGGCGATGCGCTGGTAGTCCTCGGCGGAAAGCAGTGGATTGCCCCATTCGGGCCATTCGGGCGGGGTGAGGGGCAGGGTTTCATCGAGCATGGTGTTGAGCACGTCGACAAACGGCACCTGGGCGAGGATGCCGGCCCAGAGATCCGGGCGCAGATTGGCGATGGCGCCCATCAGCATGCCACCGGCCGAGCCGCCCTGCGCCACGATGCGGCCCTTGGCGGTGTAGCCTTCAGTGATCAGCATTTCGGCCGATGCAATGAAATCGGTGAAGGTATTGGTCTTGTGCTCGCGGCGGCCCTGGACGTACCAGCGATAGCCCTTTTCCATGCCGCCGCGGATATGGGCGGTGGCATGGACGAAGCCGCGGTCAACCAGCGACAGGGCGGAGATGGAGAACGACGAGGGCATGCTCATGCCATAGGCGCCGTAGCCGTATAGCAGGGCAGGCGCAGAGCCATCGAGTGGCGTGCCCTTGCGGTAAAGGACGGTGACCGGCACCTGCTCGCCATCGGGGGCGGTGGCAAAGAGGCGGCGGGTTTCGTAGTCGTCGGGGTTGTGGCCGGAGGGCACTTCCTGCTCCTTGAGCAGGGTGCGCGTGCCGGTCTCCAGGTCCAGATCATAGGTGCGCGACGGCGTGGTCGGGGAGGAATAGCTGAGACGAAACACCGAAGTGTCGAACTCGTAGCCGACCGACATGCCCAGCGAATAGGCTTCCTCGTCAAACTTGACGGTTTCCTCGGCCCCGGTGCGCAGATCGCGTACGACGATGCGCGGCAGGCCTTCGAAGCGTTCGAGGCGCAGCAAATGGTTCCTGATGACGATGGTGTCGAGGATCAGCACGCCCTGCTGGTGAGGTACCAAATCGGTCCAGTTTTCCGCGCCCGGATTATCGACGGGAGCGGTGACGATCTTGAAGTCTTCGGCGCCGTCGGAATTGGTGCGGATGTAGAGCAGGTCATCGCGCTCTTCGATGTCGTATTCGCGGTCGGTCAGGCGGCGATCAACCAACCGGGGTTCACCGCCGTGTTCGGCGTCGATCAGCCAGCATTCGCTGGTCTGGTGGTCATGGGCGTCGATGACGATGAATTTGTCGCTGAGGGTGCGGCCGACGCCGACGAAAAAGCCGGGATCGGATTCTTCGAAGATGATCGGATCGCTCGACTGGTCGGTGCCGATGGTGTGGAGCCGCACGCGATAGGGGCGGTGATTATCGTCGTATTCGGTGTAGTAAATGGCCGTGCTGTCATTGCTCCAGACATAGGAGCCGGCGGTTTCTGCGATGACTTCAGCGCTGTCCGTGCCGGTTTCGAGATCGCGGATGACGATGTCATAATATTCCGAGCCGGCGCGGTCGGCGGCCCAGGCGAGATAGCGATGGGAGCGGTCGTGCTCGGCGCCGGCAAAGCCGAAATATTCGTCGCGCGCTTCGATGTTGCAATCGAGCAGGATGGTTTCGGGCCCGCCCTCGCGCGGGGTGCGCACGATCAGGG
Source organism: Devosia naphthalenivorans (assembly GCF_003056355.1). Classification (GTDB taxonomy): domain Bacteria; phylum Pseudomonadota; class Alphaproteobacteria; order Rhizobiales; family Devosiaceae; genus Devosia; species Devosia naphthalenivorans. The sequence goes on along the minus strand of NZ_PYVW01000015.1, from coordinate 23,247 downwards.
GGTATTGCTTGCCCTCCAGCATGCGCGAATTATAGGCGAAGGGGCCATCGGGCGAGGCGACACCGCTGTCGTCTTCCTTGATGCGGCCGCGAATCTCCTTGTAGATCGTCTCCTGAAAGTCCTTGGTGCGGGTGCCGAATTCGGCTTCAAAATATGCGTTTTCGGCATCGAGATACGCCCGGATTTCGGGATCGAGCGTCTCGGGCTTTTGCATCACCTCCTGCCAATTGGGCGCGCGCAGCCAGTGATAGGGGTCCTCTCGCGTCACATTGTGGAAGGTGGCGGCGTGTGGCTTGCGGGCGGCAATCGGTGGAGTGGGCTTGGTCATAAAACAATCCAGCAAGGGGCGTGTTGCCTCCACATAGGGCCCGCCGCCGGCCAAAGGAAGGGTCAACGCCTCGCCGGGTTTTTCCGTTTTTCCCCATGTCTCGGATTTTGCGGGCCGTTTTGGCTTGTCCCGCGCTGTTCAACCAGTAAGGTCCGCAAGCAAAGTCAGGATCAGAATCGGACCGAGGTAGTTGGAACCAGGACTGGATGCAAGCATAGCGCTGGTGGCGATCGGGCCATTCATGGCCGCTTTGCTGGCCCCCTTGGTGCAAAGACTTACCCGGCCCTTCGGTGGGTGGGTGCTGGCATTGGTGCCGGCCGCTGCATTCCTGGTTCTGCTTAGCCTCGTCGAACCGGTTCTGGCCAATGGCTTCGTGGCAGCGCGGCTGGCATGGGCGCCGAGCTACGGGCTGGATTTGTCGTTTTTCGTCGATGGACTGAGCCTGACCTTTGCCCTGACCATCTCGGGCATCGGCACGCTTATTGTTATTTATTCGGGCGCGTATTTGAAGGGCCATACCCATCTAGGGCGGTTCCTGGCGTTCCTGCTGGCGTTCATGGGGTCCATGCTGGGGCTGGTGCTGGCCGATAGCATGCTGGTGCTGTTCATCTTCTGGGAACTGACGGCGGTGGCCTCGTTCCTATTGATCGGGTTCGATCATACGCGGCAGGCGGCGCGGCGCGGCGCGATCCAGGCGCTGGTGATCACTAACATTGGGGGCATGGCACTGCTGGTGGGCGTGGTGGTGCTGCGCCAGATCGGTGGCGCGTGGGAACTGAGCGCTCTGCGGGAGTTGGGCGATGGCGTGCGGGGGCATGGGCTTTATGGCCTGGCGCTGGCGTGCATTTTGCTGGCATCCTTTACGAAATCGGCGCAAATGCCGTTCCACTTCTGGCTGCCCAACGCCATGGAAGCGCCAACGCCTGTGTCGGCCTTTTTGCATTCGGCGACCATGGTGCAGGCGGGGGTTTACCTGCTGGCGCGGATGACGCCGGTGCTGGGCGGAACCGATATCTGGAGCACGATACTGGTTTGTTTCGGCAGCGCGACCCTGCTGTGGGGGGCACTTGCGGCGCTGCGCCAGACCGATCTCAAGCAGATGCTGGCGCAAACCACGATCGCTTCGCTGGGTCTGCTGGTGCTGCTGATCGGGCTGGGGTCCGAAGCGGCAATCGCGGGCATGGTGGTCTATTTCGTCGCCCATGCGCTGTACAAGGCCGGGCTGTTCATGGTGGTGGGAGCGCTCGACCATGAAACCGGGACGCGCGATATCACCGCGCTCGGCGGCATGGCCGACCACATGCCGGTGACGTTCATCGCCGCCGCGCTGGCGAGCCTGGCCATGATCGGGCTGCCGCCGACGCTGGGCTTTTTTGCCAAGGAAGAGATGTTGCTTGGGGCTTTCGGGCCGCAATGGCTGCAGGGGCTGGCCCTGGTTGTGCTGATCGTGGGCAATGCGCTGTTGGCGGTGGTAGCGGCGCTAATTGCTATCAAACCGTTCCTGGGCGCCACGAGCCAGACGCCAAAATCGCCGCATGAAGCTCCGATTGCCATGCTGATCGGCCCGGTGTTGCTTGGCGCTGCCGGCATTGTGGGAGCGTTGGTGCTGGACTGGTTCGGGCATACGGTGCTGGAGCCGACCGCGTCTGCTATCCTCGCGTCGCCGGTCGAAAGCCACCTCGCCTGGTCGATCAACTTCGCCAGTCCAATTCTCTGGCTTTCGGTTCTGGTCTGGGCGCTGGCTTTGGCGATGTATGGCCAGGCGGATCGCATCCGCACGCTGCTCAACAGGGCACATCGCGCCGTGGGCTGGACGGCGGACCATGTGTTCGATGCGGCCATGTTCGGCTTGATCCGGTTTTCAGCCTGGATCACGCGCCTGCTGCATCATGGGCGGCTGGAGCTTTACCTGGTGGTGGTGTTTGCCATGTTCGCGCTGGCGCTGCTGGTGCCGATGGTGGCGATGAACGGCTTTGCTGCGATTGTGCAGCAGGGTTGGCCGGAGTTGCGCGTGCATGAATGGGGCGTATTGCTGCTGGCAGTCGGGGGGCTCGGGGCCGTGTTGCTGGCGCGCAGCCGTCTGGTGGCGATCCTGTCGCTGGGCGTTCAGGGCGCGGCGGTGGCGCTGGTGTTCCTGCTGTTCGGGGCGCCGGACCTGGCGTTTACCCAGTTCATGGTGGAGATTTTGTCGGTCATCATCCTCACGCTGGTGATGACGCGGTTGCGGCTCGACGAACGCGATCCGCGCCCGCTCGAGGACTGGGTCCGCGACGGGCTGCTGGCGCTGGTTTGTGGTGGGGCGGTGAGCCTCGTGCTGATCGCGGTGCTCAGTGGAACGCTGGACACCAGCCTCAGCGATTTCTTTGCCGCCACCAGCGTGCCGATCGCGCACGGGGCCAATATCGTCAACGTCATTCTGGTCGATTATCGCGGCTTTGATACGCTGGGCGAAATCAGCGTGGTGATGGCCGCCGGCATGGCCGTGGTGGCACTGCTGCGCACGCGCCGGCGCAAGAACGTACCCGTGACAAGCGGGGAGGGCGAGCCGTGAACACGGTGATTTTTCGCACCATCGCGCCGCTGATCGTGGGCACCATGCTGGTGTTTTCCGTCTATATCTGCCTGCGTGGGCACAATGAGCCCGGCGGCGGATTTATCGGCGGGCTGATCGCTGCATCGGCCATCGCCGTGCTGGGCATGTCTTCGGGGCGTGACGCGGCGCGACGGGCCCTGCGGTTCGATCCCATCGCCATTGCCGCCGCCGGAGTGCTGCTCGCCGCGTCATCGGGGCTGCTGTCGCTGTTTACCGGGAGCGCCTTCATGACCAGCATCTGGCTGTATCTGGAGCTGGGGGAAACCACCGTGCCGCTGTCGACGCCGATGTTCTTCGATATCGGGGTTTACCTGGTGGTCCTGGGCGCCATTTCGGCTATCGGGCTGGGTCTTGAAACCGATGATGGGGAAGGGCTCTGATGGATCTGGTTCTAGCTGTTGTGGTTGGCCTGTTCATCGCGCTGGGCGTCTATCTGCTGCTGTCGCGCGCCTTGATCCGCATGCTGATGGGCATGCTGGTGCTGGGCAATGGCGTCAATCTGCTGATCTTCACGGCCGGGCGGCTGACCCGGGAGGTCGCGCCCATCGTGCCGCCGGGGCTGGAACAGGCACCGGGCGCCATCGCCAATCCGCTGCCGCAGGCGCTGATCCTGACGGCCATCGTCATCGGCTTTGCGATGTTCAGCTTCCTTTTGGTGCTGGCCTATCGTGCCTATCAGACGCTCGACTGCGATGACACCGACGAGATGCGCCTCGCCGAGCCGGCCGATGCGCCCAACCCACCCTTGAGCTACTGATGGAAGAGCTGGTGCAAACCTCCGCCGTCGCCACCGCCGACTGGATCGTGGTGCTGCCGCTGGTGCTGGCGCTGATCGGCGCGGCACTGGCGCTGATGCTGCGCAATAATGGCCGGGTGACGTTTTTGCTGGCGCTGCTGGTGGTGGTGGCCGCGATTGCCTGTGAAATCGGGCTTGCCCTGCGCATCTGGCAGGAGGGGCCGGTCAGCATGACCATGGGCAATTGGCTGCCGCCCTTCGGCATCAGTTTCACGGCCGATCTGTTTGGCGCAAGCTTTGCGCTGGCGGCGTCGGTGGTGACCTTGCTGGTGCTGTTCTATGCCGAGGCGGACCGATCGGCGGCGGACGGCCGGGACGGCTTTCACGCGCTAGTGCTGTTACTGCTGGCAGGGGTGACAGGCTCGTTTCTGACGGGCGACCTGTTCAACCTTTACGTCTGGTTCGAGGTGATGCTGATCGCCTCGTTCGGGCTGATCGTGACGGGCGGCAGCGCCTTGCAGTTCGATGGCGCGGTGAAATACGGCTTCCTCAATTTCCTCGCGACCACGCTGTTCCTGCTGGCGCTGGGCCTGCTCTATGGCACGATCGGTACGCTCAACATGGCCGATATCATCGGCAAGGCGCCGTCGGCCAATCCGGCGGTGATAACAGCCATTGCCGCGCTGTTGCTGCTGGCGTTCGGCATGAAGGCCGCGGCCTTTCCGGTGAATGCGTGGCTTCCCGCGTCCTATCACACGCCGCCGGCGGCCATATCGGCGCTGTTTGCCGGGCTTCTGACCAAGGTGGGTGTTTATGCGGCGCTGCGGAGCCTTGTGGTGCTGTTGCCGGCCACGCGGGATATTCTGGAGCCGGTCATCGCCCTGGTCGCGATTGCCTCGATGATCCTTGGGCCCTTGGGCGCGCTTGGGGAGACCCATCTTAGGCGCGCCATGGGATTTTTCGTCATCGGCGGGATCGGCGCGGCGTTCGCGGGCATTGCGCTGGCAACGCCGGGCGGGATCGGCGGGGCGGGGGCCTATATCTTCCATTCCATGCTGACCATGACGGCGCTCTATCTGGTTTCCGGAATGATCGAGCGCAGCACCGGGCAGGTCGATACGCGGCACATGGGCGGGCTTTATGCGAGTAGCGCGCCGCTTTCGATCATGTTCCTGGTTTTGGTGCTGGCGGTGGCCGGCGTGCCGCCGCTGCTCGGCTTTTGGCCCAAATTGCTGCTGATCGAGGCCGGGGTGGCGCAGGGGGGCTGGCTGGGGACGAGCCTCGTCGTGGCGCTGGTGCTGAATGCCGTCTTGACGCTGATTGCCGGGACCAGGATCTGGGCGCATGTGTTCTGGCGGCAGACCACCGGGACGGGAAAAGTGCCAGCGCCAAGGCGTGGCCTGTTGCGCTATGCGGCGGCGGCGGCGATTGTCGGCTTGGCGGTGGCAGTCGGTTTGTGGCCCGATTTTTTGCTGGCCGGAGCGCGGATGGGGGCAGCGGATCTGGCTGATCCGGCGCGCTATATCGCGGCGGTGGGTCTTGCGGGGAGTGCGCCATGACGCAGATCATCTTCGGTGTTGCCCTGGTCTTGCTGTGGGCTGCTATCACCGCAAACTTCTCTACCCCTAATTTGGTGCTCGGGGCCGTGTTGGCGATTGTGGCGGTCGGGTTCCTGCGGCGCTCGTTCTCGGAGCCCCTGCGGTTTGGCAAGGTGCGCAGCATCGCGCGGCTGACAGGGACCTTCGTAGTCGAACTGCTGATAAGTGCGTTCCGGGTGGCGCGGATCGTGCTGACGCCGGATCTGCAATCGGCGTTGCGGCCGGCGATCATCGCGTTTCCCTTGAGCGTCAAATCCGATGCGGAGATTGCCACCTTGGCCAATCTCATTACGCTGACGCCAGGCACGCTCAGCGTCGATGTTTCGGAGGACCGCAGCGTGCTTTACGTCCATGCCCTGAGTTTTACCACGCGTGAGGCGTTTATTGCTGAAATCGCCAACGGCTTCGAGCGCCAGGTGAAGGAGGTCTTCGCATGACGCCGGCCGATGCTGTTTCGCTTGCAAGCACGATTGCGCTGTTGTTGCTGGGGCTCGCCCTGTTGCTGTCCGTGGTGCGAATCGTAGTCGGGCCGACTCTGGGCGACCGCGTGCTGGCGCTGGACCTGCTGACAGTATTGGCGATGGGTTTTGTTGGCGCGGTGGCGATCAGGACTGGGCTGACGCTGTATCTCGACATCGCAATTGCCCTAGCCCTTTTGGGTTTCTTGGCGACGGTGGCCTTTGCGCGTTATATTTTGTCGCGGCGTGTGGCGGGGAAGCAGCAGCCATGATCGAGGCGGTGGCAATCTATGCAGGTTGTGTGCTGCTGGTAGTGGGCGCTTTGTTCTGCCTGCTGGCGGCAGTGGGCGTGATCCGCCTGCCCGACCTGCTGACGCGCATGCATGCGGCGTCCAAGGCAGGCGCTGTTGGCGGCGGGATGATTTTGCTGGCGGTTCCGTTGGTTAGTCTTGATGGGAGCGTCGCACTCCGCGCAATACTGGGCGTAATGTTTCTCGTGCTTACAACGCCGGTTTCGGCTCACCTGCTGGCTCGCGCCAGTCTTAAATCAACAGATAATGTAACTTTCACTGCTCTTGATGAACTAGGCCACAAAAAAGACCCAAGTTTGTAGATTTTATACACTGTGGGTTACATGCTAATTGCTCCCGATCGGGTTGCTCGGAGCAATAAACGGCCCTAGATATGGGAAATGGTCGCGACTGCCCCGTTGCGGCCCAATAATAATGAAAGGTTTAATGATGAATGAGACCGCCGGCGCGGCGACCGGTCACGAGCAAGAGTTGATCGAGCTCAGCACTGAAATTGTCGCGGCCTATGTGAGCCACAACGCTCTAAGCCCGTCTGATCTGCCCAAATTGATCGCCGAAGTGCATGGCGCTTTGCGGTCGCTATCTTCCAACGAAGCCCCTGTGGCTGTTGAAGAACTCAAGCCAGCCGTGCCGATCCGCAAATCTGTTGCTGCGGACTACATCATCTGTCTTGAAGACGGCAAGAAGTTCAAGTCGCTCAAGCGTCATCTGCGCACACACTATAACCTCTCGCCGGAAGAATACCGCGAGAAGTGGGGCCTGCCTGCTGATTACCCCATGGTTGCCCCCAGCTACTCGGCGACGCGTTCCAAGCTCGCCAAGGATAACGGACTGGGCCGCAAGGCCGCCTAAGTCCCCGCACGCCACGAGACGTCGCGTCCAGCTGACCAGAACGGATCAGGCGGACCCCGGCGATAAACAAACTTCAACCGGCCGCCCTTCTGGAGCGGCCGTTTGAATTTGTGCGTAACGACTTATCCAACTTATCCCCCTCGGCCTTGCCTTGTTGCAGGATATAGGAATAAATTCCTGTATCCTGATGAGGTACTACGATGGTCGACTCGGCAAAACCTGGCGCTTCACTCTACCCTAACCGAGTGATCGCGGACGTGATTTCACTGGTGGCACAAGAGAAAAACGTGCCACGCAGGCTACTTACACATAGGTCGCGGTGCCGGACCCAAGCGGTGCAGGCGCGCCATCTAGCGATGTACCTGTCCTATGTGGTGCTCGGGCGAATCCTCGCCGAGATCGGCGAAGAGTTCGGCCGTGATAGGACAACAGTCTCATACGCCTGCGCACACATCGAAGACATGCGCGACGATCCGGCTTTCGACGCGGAAGTTTGCCGGCTCGAAGGCTGGCTCGAAACGGCGGGCCAGGAGACGCAGAATGTCGCGGCCTGAGGATGGCCCGCTGCTGCGGCTGGCCGGCAGCAGGGGCGGGGAGGACGCGTTTCTGGGTCTGCATCACCTCGCTGCGGCCGACCGGCTGGAGCGGATGATCGCCCGGGCACGGCTAAGCCCGCGACTGACGATGTCGTATGATGCCGCGCGGCTGGGCGGGAGCGGCAAGGGGCGCGGAAACAGCGTGGAGGAGATGAGCGACACTGCGGCGGAAGCGCGCCAGAAGCTCAATCTGCTGGCCAAGACACTGCCCGCCGATTGCTGGAACGTGTTGTTTGATGTGTGCGGGATGGGCAAGGGTCTTCAGACAGTTGAGACCGAGCATCAATGGCCACGGCGCAGCGCCAAGCTGGTGTTGCGGGTGGCGCTTGATTTGCTGGCGCACCAGTTCGGGCTGTCGCCGCATGTTGCGGGGGCCGCGGGTGGAGGCGCGCGGGGGTGGATCGAGGAACGTTTGCCGCTGATTGGTGAGGCGGAAGCGGTGTGAGGGTGCGGGTGACCTAAAGCATACCGCAAAGTACGATTCACTCAGTAGACCTCATCCTGACCCTTCGACAAGCTCAGGATGTCGAAGGACGAGGTCGTGGCACTCAAACCTCCACTCGCTCAACCTCGTGGTTCGACAGGCTCACCATGAGGTCTTGGGCCCTTCACCTGTCCGCCAGACGCACCTGCTTTAGCTCAAAATCTGCCTTCGAAGCGGTTGTGCCTGCGGGACGTGGCCCTCGGGTCGAGCCCGAGGGAACACCGGTGGGCGGGGATAAATCTGATGCATGCGGCCAAAGGGAACAGTGCCGCTTGGCCTGGAGTCGCGCGGGTGGAGGCTGGTGTGCCGCGACCTCGTTCTTCGACAGGGTCAGGATGAGGTCTACTGGGAATATCGTAGTTGGTGCGAGCTGGCCTAGCTCAAAGCCTGACCTTCGGCGCGGATGCGGTTGACCATGGCGACGAGGCCGTTGGAGCGCTGCATGCCCAAATGTTCGCTGAGGCCGATCTTCTTGAACCAGGCGATGGCGTCGGTTGCCGCGATCTCGGCGGCTGGACGGCCCGAGTAGAGGGCGATGAGTATCGCCACCAGCCCCTTGGTGATGATGGCGTCGGACTGGCCCCTGAAGCTCATGGCGGCAGAACCGCTGGAGCGGTCGACGCTCGAGACCAGCCAGACATTGGATACGCAGCCCTTGACCTTGTTTTCAGGGGTCTTGTCGGCATCGGGCATGTCCGGCAGCGCCTGGCCAAGCTCGATCACATAATTCAGCCGGTCTTCCCAATTCTCAAGAAAGGAAAGGTTCTCGGCAATGTCCTGGAAGGCTGCTGGCTCGGTCATGACTGCTATCTAGGGCGGGCCGCAGCTTGCTGCAAGGCAAAGACGAACAGTCTCGCCGCTGCGCGGCCGGAACAAAAGGCCCCAGGCACGAGGCTGCATGCCTGGGGCAAGGCCAGCGGGCGATGGAGTTCGCCACCTGGGGAGGTGGCGCGCCAGCTGGTTTTCGGTAAACGCCGGACGGCGTTGTTATCCTGCGCGATTGGGGCGGGGCCGGGGATAGGGGGCCGTGCTGCTGACCGGCGCATCAGCAGTCGCGCCGGCGGAGGCAGGCGTGGGCTGCAATACGGCGGCGGCGACGGCCTTGCCGCCAATGCATTCGAAGCTGTTGCATTCAATGGCGTTGACCTGCTCGGCCACGACCTGTTTGCCCGCCGCCACGGCCTGGGCCGCAATGGCGCCGCCATCGGGCATGTCGACGCCGGGCTTGATCACGAGATAGGCGAGCGTGAGCCAGAATACGGAGCGAACAACGACGAACATGATGCTTACCTGGGCAATTTCGGCAGGGCTGTTTGGCCTGCTGCCTGAAACTACCCAGCCCGGCTTAATCGGCATTGGGGCATTTCGATAAAATTTGAATCAAATGCTGCGGCGGGACTTAGCCGGAGCAACACCTTGTTTACGCTAACCCTAGAAAGCCGTCGTGCGGTGCAATCAAAAGCCGTTTGGGCGTGGGGATTTAAGCTGGCCTTAGCGGTTGGGCGGCAGGTTGTAGTCAACAAGACTCGAACACCATTCGGGCGGGTATTGGCCTTCGAAGCCGATACCTGCGGTGCCCCAGGCACCATCACTGCTGGCGTCGTTATAGTGAGTAATGCGTATGCGTAGCCTGTTCTCTTTCGGCGCGAGCAAAGAGATGTCCTTTGGCGGAGCCGGCACCGGGCATCGCCCGGAAATGCTGCGCCGCAAGACGCTCGCCAATAATGCACGCCTCGCACTCCTCCTGACCGCGCTGAGCATGCCGCTGGCGGTGTTCTGGCTGGTGGGCGGATATCCGCTGCCGATCCTTATCGCTGCGCTCGGTCTTGGCGGAGGCATGGTGACCCTCGCCCTGCATCAGCGCGGCATGTTCGAAGAAGCCGCTTCAGGGCAGGTTTATGCCATGCTTGCGGCGGGACTGTTGCTGACGCTCGCCGATGCGCGGGTGGCGGACGCGGGCCTTGCCGTCGCGCTTATGGCCACTATCCTGGCATCGCTGCTGGGGCGGGCCAGCCTGCGCCGCCAGAGCTGGATATTGCTGGCTTTCATTGGCACGGTGGGTGCTATCGGCTCCCTGCTTCCTATTGCGAGGATGGATCCGGGCCTTCTCACCGGCACTGGCGCACTGGCGTTCCTCATCAGCGTCGCCGTGGTGCTGCACACGGCCAACCGAATCAGCGCGGCCTACGAGGTTTACGACAAGGCGCAGATCAACGCTTATCGGCACCTGATCGAACATGTGCAGGACGCCGTTTTGCGTTTTTCGAGTGAGGGTGAAGTGCTGATGGCCTCGCAGTCCTCCGAGACGCTGTTCGGCTGCCGCCGGTATCAGCTGACTGGTAGCGGCCTGATGGAGCGCCTGCATGTCGCCGATCGGCCGAAGTTTTTGACCGCATTTGCCGACGCCAATAAATCCGGCATGGCGCGCGTTTTCGAGGTGCGGATGCGGCAGGACGATGCGCGGGCCACCAGAAACGTGCCGCGCTTCATCTGGGTCGAAGTCAGCCTGTCTCCCGTGATCGAGGACGAAAGCGGCGGCGAGCATGAAGTCGTGGCGCTGCTGCGCGACATCACCGACCGCAAGGACGGCGAAGCGGCAATGGCCGAAGCGCGCCGCGCGGCGGAGGAAGCCTCCGAAGCGAAATCGCGGTTCCTCGCGACCATTGGGCATGAGCTGCGCACGCCGCTCAACGCTGTCGTCGGCTTCTCGGAAATGATGGCCACCGGTATCGGAGGCGAGCTTTCGCCGACGCACCGCGAATATGCGGGACTGATCCACCAGAGCGGCAAGCATTTGCTCGAAGTGGTGCGGATGCTGCTGGACATGTCGCGGCTGGAAGCCGGCAAGTTCGAGCTGCAGGCCGAGGCCTTTGCCGCCCAGGACATCATCGAGCCATGCTTTGCCATGGTGGATGCGATGGCGCAGGCCCGCGACGTGCGGCTTGTCGCCGATATCGGCAAGAACCTGCCCATGCTGGTGGCGGACGAGCGGGCGTGCCGGCAGATCCTGCTGAACCTGTTGTCGAACGCCATCAAGTTCAGCAATCCGGGCGGCGCGGTGACCGTGACGCTGAAGCGCCAGGGCACGAGCCTCAATCTGTCGGTGAGCGACCAGGGCATCGGCATGGCGCCCGAATCACTGGACCGGATCGGGGAGGCATTCTTCCAGGAACACGCCGGATTGACCCGCACCTATGAAGGGACCGGGCTCGGCCTCTCCATCGTCAAGGGGCTGGTGGAACTGCATAAAGGCGCTTTGCGGGCGATGTCGGAAATTGGAGCGGGGACAACCGTGACTGTTTTGTTGCCCATAAACGGTCCGGCAATAAAGTCCGACGACACTGCAACCGTAACGCCAATCCGCAAAGAACCCGCCGCCGCACCAACATCCTCATGGCAAGACGAAAAAAGAAAAGCGCAATGACGGCCTCAACTCTTTCGAACCTGTCCCTGGTGGCAGGCAGCGCTGTCGTGTCCACGCTGGGGCGTGCCGGCGCCTGGGCTTTCGCGCGCTACATGCGCGCGCCGCTCGCCTCGACCGGCCTGATGGCCATGGTGACCATGACGGCGCTTGCCGGCAGCAACGCGCTGTATTTCCAGACCCACCGCCACCCGGCGCCGTTCTTCAGCCTGCCGCAGGACGTGCCAACGCCAGTTGCCGCGCCGGTGGAGGCGCCAGTGCCGCTTGCGGCGCCGGAGCGCATGGACGTGCTCGCGCCGATCGAGAACCAGACGACCGGCAGCGTGGTTGCACCGGCCCCCCAGGTGGTACAGGCGGTGCCCGACCGGCCCGTTGGCAATCGCGAAGCCTTCAACGTGCAGAAAAAGCTGTTCGAGCTCGGGCTGTTCGAGGGCGATGTCGACGGGTTTTACGGCCCCATGACCGCGCGCGCCATCCGGGCCTTCGAGGAGCGCAACGGCATGACCCCGAGTGGGGCGTTGACGCCGGCCATCGTCGAGGCGATCCTGCGTTCCGATGCGGCCGGCCGCGTGCCCATGGCGCAGGCGCCGGTGATTACGGCGCCGGTGGTCCAGCCGCAGCCGGTGGTGCAGCAGGCCGTTGTTCAGGCGCCGCCGCAGCAGGACCGTGTCGTGGCGCAGCTTCCTCAACTGACCCCGGTGGATCGGGCGGTCGACACCGTTGGCACCGCAGCAGCTGAAACCATTGATTCGATCGTTGCCGCCGTGGGTGGCACCCGCGCACCGTCGCAGGCCCAGGACGCCGCGCCATTGCCGCCCGTGCCGATGCTGGCGAGCAGCGCTCAGCCCATGCCGCCTCCAGTGCAGGTCGCGTCGCTTGAGCCGATGGGCGCTCCGGCTCCCGTAGCGGTACAAGAGCCAGTGGCGGACCAGAGCATGGCGGCTACATCAAGCGTGGCGCCGGCCAATAATCTGCAGCTGGTCAGCCAAATCCAGCGTGGCCTCGCGAGCCTGGGCTTCTATCATGGCTCGATCGACGGGCACCCCGGCGATGCCACGGCGAAGGCAATCCGCGAATTCGAGAATTTCCACAGCTACAAGGTGACCGGGCAGATCAACCCGGACCTGGTCGGCCTGCTGCGCGACGCCGGCGCCTCGGTTTAGGTGAGCCTGCTCCGCAGCGATCTGTGGTGTGCAGCTTTTGTGCGGCGCCACAACGATCTGGGCAATATGTGCGTGGTGGCGCGGCGGGGCGATCCGATAGCGGGACAAGTGTTTATCGAGGTGGACCACCTCGATGGCACGGTGTCGCTGTTCACGCCGGCGCCGATGGCGGGGCGGCCCGATAGCGCGAGCCTGGTGTTTCAGCGACGGTTTTCGCGGGTGGAGCCGGGGAAGGTGCGTGAACGGATTGCGCGGGAAGTGGAGTTCGATCCGGATCTTTGGGTGCTGAGCGTGGATTTTCGGGGGGATGATCCGGGGATCGAGGTGGTGGGCTGAGCCAGCTGAATTGGTTCAGTCGACACCCTCCCCGCTAGGGGCACTGTGCACTTAGGCCGTATGGATCAGATTTATTCGCGCCCACCGTGCTTCCCTCGCGCTTGACCCGAGGGCCACGTTCCGCAGGCATAACTGCTCCGGCAAGGGCTCTCGGAATGGCCCTCGGGTCAAGCCCGAGGGCAACACGGCGTTCTAGACTGCCTTGTGCCAAAGGGAGGGATCGAGCGTAGGGAGGTTTGGCCGCGATATCATGGCTCCCAACACCCCCTCCCGGCCTCCGCCGTCGAGGGGGAGGAGAAGCAAAGGGTTAGCTTGCGCGTTTGATGCCGATGCGGGCGAGGGCTTCGATGGCTTGGTCGACGATCGGGTTGGATGCGGGGGATAGCTGTGGGGTGCGGCGGCTGGTTTCGGTGAAGGGCTTGTATTCTGGCTTGGCGAGTTCGAGCAGGTTGACCTCGCCGCGCCAGGCACTCATCAGGAAGGCCATCGAGTCAGCGGATACGTTGCCAAACAGCGTGGCGAAATCGGCGAGCGCGCGGGAGCGGTCGGTGTCGTGGCTGGTGGCGTGGATCAGTACCTTGAGCCCATCATAGGCCGAGCAGCCAAAGGCGCGCAGGATCACGAATAGGGAGGCGCCGGTCACGTCATGGGCGATCTGGCCGCAGCGTACTTCATCAAGGCCCGTGATCTGACTGAGGAGGCGCGTGACTTCCGGGCGGCGGTTTTCGGAAAAGAGTTTCATCAGTGCCTTGGTGAGTTCGGCATTGGCGACGGTGAGTTGCTCGATGGTCTTCTTGATGGGAGCGTCTGGGGTTTCGCGTTGAGCGAAGGCCTGGATAACCTTGACGCGGTCTTCGTCGGAGAGGTCGAAGAAGGCGGGAGCAAGGAGCGCCGCATCGAAGTCGCTGCGCTTGGCTAGCGCTTCGGCTACCATGTGGTCCATCTGCGCGGAGCGGGCGAGGGCGCTGAGATAGGCGCCGCGCGGCACGATATGGGTGTTGGAGGCCAGGGCTCGGTAGACCTTGCGCGAATTCATCTGGAAGAGCTTGGCCAGCACCACATTGGTCAGATCGGCACGGGCAGCGATGATGGAGGCTGCAGGGATATCGTAGCGGCCGATGATCTCAAACATGGTAGCTTCGGACAGCTCGGCAGCGGCCTCGAGGAAGGTGTTGAGGTCCTCCCCGATATTGTCGACCACCAATCGCTCCAGCGCCGGGGAGAGCATTGCGGCGCGGCCCAGGATGGCGGCGCCCTTGGCGCGGGCCTGGGGGCCGGCGATGGGGAAGAGGCGGCCGGCGAGAGTTTCGAACTGTTCCATTTCGGGAGCGGTCGGCCTGCCGCGCCGCGTATACGCATCGCAGGCGGCGATCAGCAACGTGTTGGTGCGATCAACGCCGCCCGTCTCGATCAGCAGTTGAAACGTCTCATAGGGCTGGAAACCAAGCATGGCTGGGGACCGTCAGTTCGCAAATCGCATCACATTTGATGCCTGCCCACTCTTGCCGGCAATTCGTTAGCAGACTGTTAACCTTGACAAGTTCTTAATGCAGGCAAGAGCACGAGGGGCGTCGTGCCGAAAAATTGTATCGACTTCGCAACACCAGACGCTGGCCTCCGATGGGACCGGAGAGCGCAGCAAGGAGGCCAGCTTGGGAAAGCTCGTCAAATTCGACAGCCGGCGAAAACCGGCACCTGCACGACCGCAAGCCGGCGGCAGCGCCCAGATCCTGATGTTTACCGGGGTGCGTTATGAGCGCGGCGTGCAGCCGACTACCAGCATCGACCCATCGCGTCCGAAGCGGAAGCGTGGCTGAACCTATTCGCCCATTGCTGCGGCTGATTTCGATCACCGCCCTGGCAGCGTTGGCTGTCGGCTGCGTCGCACGACCGGTCGGCGATTTCGGCCGCGCCGAACCAAGCTTTACCCATGATGTCGCGATGCCGGCGGTTGGCAATTACCTCGCAGGTAAGCGCGATGAAGCGGTTTCCACCTTCAACCGGACCGACCAGGAAGAGGAGATGCACAATCGCATCTGGCGCTTTCTTGTGGCGCGCCATGCCAAGGACTGGATGTTCGATGCTTCGGTGGAACTGCAGCGCACAAGGATCGTGGCGGCGCGCGACACCGAATTCACCATCGAGCGCTATTATAACTGGCTCAAGAGCACGCAGTACCAATCCTCGCGCACGCGATATTCGACGGTAGGGGCGCATGTGCAGTCCGACATCGACACGCTGCCCACGACGTTTGCCGCGATCTGCGCGGTGATCGAGATCGATCGGCAGCGGGCGGTGGCGCTGGCCGGCTTGCGGCAGGGCATTCCGCCGGACATGGGCGGGGAGGTTGCCGCGCGCAGGTCGGAGAATAGTGCCTCGATTTCGTGGTTCGTGCGGGCGCTGAACTATCGGTTCGATAGCTATGATTTCGCGCTGGACAATCTGCTGGTGGAAACGCCGCACGAGCAATCCCTCGCGGTCGACGATAGCCTCAGGCGGCTTTCGGAATTCGTCGTGCGCGCCAATCGCGGTGACTTCTGCTTGCATGGAGGCGCCCGGGCGGGGTCGGGGCGTGTCATCATACCGTCACGCTACCAGCATAGCGGCGACACGGAGATTGTGCTGCAGAAATAGCCTGGGGTGATGCGACTTGGATGAGGATTCCGCCCGAAAGGGATCGCCGGGTGAGGTGCTTCTGGCGTTCCTCAAGCTGGGGCTGACCTCGTTCGGTGGCCCGATCGCGCATCTGGGGTATTTCCGTGACGAACTGGTGGTGCGCCGGAAATGGCTCGACGAGAGCGCCTATGGCGATCTGGTGGCGCTGTGCCAGTTCCTGCCCGGACCGGCTTCGAGCCAGGTCGGGTTTGCGCTGGGGCTGAGGCGGGCTGGGCCGCTTGGCGCATTGGCGGCGTGGGCGGCTTTTACCTTGCCGTCGGCCATTTTGCTGATCGTGTTTGCGGCGGGCGCCGCGGCGCTGCAGGGGCCGGTTGCGCAAGGGGTGCTGCATGGGCTCAAGCTCGTCGCGGTCGCCGTGGTGGCGCAGGCGGTCTGGGGCATGGCGCGGAGCCTGACGCCGGACCGGCAGCGGGCGGGCATTGCATTGTGTGCGCTGGTGCTGGTGACCCTAGTGATGGGCGCCGTGGGGCAGATTGGCGCGATTGTGCTCGGCGCGGCGGCAGGGTTGGTGTTGTGCCGAACGGGTGAGCGCAGCGGCGATGCGACGCTCGGTTTTGCCGTGAGTGCCAAGGCCGGGCTGGTGGCATTTGCGCTGTTTGTTGGCCTGCTGGTCGCGCTGCCGCTACTAGCGGGTGCCATTGGCGATCATGGGATTGCGCTGTTCGACGCCTTTTATCGCGCGGGATCGCTGGTGTTCGGGGGCGGTCATGTGGTGCTGCCGCTGCTGGAAAGCGAAGTCGTGGCGACGGGCTGGTTGAGCTCCGATGCGTTCGTGGCGGGTTATGGAGCGACGCAGGCGGTGCCGGGGCCGCTGTTTACGTTCGCGGCCTATTTGGGGGCGGTCGGTGCGCCGCCCAATGGCATTGTAGGTGGGCTGGTGGCGCTGGTGGCCATTTTCCTGCCGGGTCTGCTGGTGCTGATCGCCGCGCTGCCGTTTTGGGATCGGCTGCGGCGCCGGCCGCAGGCGCAGGCAGCCATGCGTGGCGCCAATGCGGCGGTCGTGGGGATATTGGCGGCGGCGCTTTATGATCCGGTTTGGACGAGTGCGGTGCTGGGGGCGAGTGATTTCGCGCTGGCGGCGGGTGGGTTTTTGTTGCTGGTGATGTGGAAGGCGCCGCCGTGGAGCGTGGTGGTGCTGCTGGCGGGGATTGGTGGGGTGATGGGGGCTGTGGGGTAGCCACGCCCTTGTGGTTCGACAGGCTCACCATGAGGGCTGTTGAGGGATGAGTGAAAGCACCACTTCCCGAAGCTCTAGAGCACTAGTAGACCTCATCCTGAGCTTGTCGAAGGACGAGGGCGTGGCGTGATTGAACCGCTAGGGGTGGCGGCCGCACTCGGTTCGGGACAGGGCCTCGGCGAAGCGGGCGCGCATGGCTTCGTGGGGTGGGGAGAGGCGGACCAGGACGGCGAGTTTGTCGGAGGCGGCTTCGACCACGAGCACGCCTTCCTCGACGTCGAGTTGCTGCTGCGCCAAGAGGCGCGTCTGGGCAGCGTTGAAGACGCCGATTTCGAGCACCTGGCCGATGCCGTCGCGATTGGTGGTGGAATAGGTGACGACACCGGCCTCGTTAAAGAGCGCCACCGACCAAAACGCGTCGGGCAAAAGACCGCTCACATAGGCGGGCCCCTTGGCGAGGTCGATCTCGCAGATCCCATAGATCAGTTTTGGATCAAGGCCGAGCGGGTTGGGCTCGCCGGCCTCGACGGGCGGCAGGATCAGCGTCCTGTTGTCGGCCCCGAGTGCCTCGATGCGGGTCCACAGGTCCTCTTCGGCAAGGCCGGGCAGCGTGAGGATGACGATGATGTGGATGATGCCGCCCAGCACTACGCCACCGAGCAGCCAGAGCAGGAGCCTGATCATGCGCATTCCCCCCGGATGATGGAGGGCATGGATTCGTCGCTCGAGAAGCCGGAGAAGACGGCTGTATCATAGAGCGTCAGTTCAAGCGTGAAGGGGCCGGTGCCGGACAGTTCCAGCCAGTTGTGAGGCTGTAGCCGCGTGCCCACATTGATGATGATGGAGCCATCATTGGCCCGGGCCAAATCGGACGAGCGCAGCGCCAGTGGCTGGCCGTCGCCAGCCAGATTGCGGCCCTGCGGATCGACGGCCACAAGGGTCCAGAAGGTAGCAAGCGGCGTCTTGCCTTCGATGCGGTAGCTGCAATCAAGTGTCAGCGGCTCGCCGCGATTGTCGGTCACGGCCGAGAATTGCAGGCCCTCGGATTGCCCCAGTTGCAACGCGGCCTCGCGCGCCAGATGGCCTCTGGTATAGGGGTTGGGCGCACTGGAGCCGATGTCGGGCCACGCCGTCCAGGGGCCAACGCGGGCCACGCCGACCAGGCGCCCATCGGTCAGTGCGTAATAGCTCAGCCCGAACCCGACGGTGAGCGCCACGGCAATCATCAGCAGCAGATAGAGAACAAATCGCACGGGTCAGCGGCTCGATGATGCTGTGTTCGGCATGGACGGGCTGACCTGAATGGAGAGCGGCTCGCTATCGCTATAGCAAGGGGGGCGGGTGGGCGGAAGGGCGGATTGGCAGGATCTCGTCAGCGAGGTCGACGATGTAGCAAGAGCTAAAGCCCCTTGGTCGCGGCGGGGACGGTGGCGCGGGCTTCGGTGGTGGTGCCGCCGGCTTCCAGGGTCTGGTTGAGGAGTTCGGCGAGGTCGACCAGCTTGCGGGCGGCTTCGGGGGTGAGGCTGGGCGGGCGTTGAGCGATCTCTTCGGCAAGGGCATCGGGGTCGGCATTGGCGATGATTGCGGGCTCGGGCACGAAGTCGACGCCGAACACCGGCAGGATATCGGTATTGGTGTGGGCGTAGGCCATGAATTTCTGCCAGGCCATGGCAGGGAGGGTGCCCCCGGTCAGATCGTTGGTCGGGTGGTAATCGTCATTGCCGAACCAGACGGCAGCCACGTAGTTGCCGGTGAAGCCGCAGAACCAGGCGTCGCGATAGGAGGAGGTGGTTCCCGATTTGCCCACCGCCGGGACACCCGGTACGTCGCCACGACGGCCGGTGCCGCCGGTGATGACGCCGCGCAGCATCGAATTCATGTTGGCGACGGTGGTTTCGCTCAGGATCCGCTCGCGCGGGGCGTCGGGATCGACCTCGAAGATCGTTTCACCGGTGAGCGTGGTCATGCGGGTGATGCCATAGGCGGGGGTCTTGAGACCGCGATTGGCCAGTACGGCATAGGAGGAAGTCATGTCCAGCACCGAAACCGAGGCGACGCCGAGCGCCAGCGAACGGGTGACGGGGTAGTCGGCGGTCAGGCCCATGCGGTGGCTGAGTTCGGCGATGGTGTCGCGGCCCGTCTTGATGGAAAGGGTCACCGGCACGGTATTGAGCGATTGCGCAAACGCGCTGGCAAGGGAAACCGAGCCCTTGTAGCTGCGGCCATAGTTCTGCGGGCACCAATCGCCGATGCAGACCGGGCGATCGGTGATAGGATCGGACGGGGTGAGGCCCAGTTGTTCGAAGGCTTCGGCGTAGACAAAAATCTTGTAGGCGGAGCCAGGCTGGCGCGTGGAGACGATGGCGCGGTTGAACTGGGATTTGGCGTAGTCGATGCCCCCAACCATGGCGCGAATGGCGCCCTGGGTGTCGGTGACGACCATGGCCGCCTGCTCGACGTCGTATTTCTCGCTGTTTTCGCGCACGGTGGAAACGACGGCTTCCTCGGCATATTTCTGCAAGGTGGTGTCGATGGTGGTGCGGACCACGAAATTGTTGGACGCGTGCTGGCTGGACTCGATGATCGTCTTGGCCTCGCCGAAGGCCCAATCCATGAAGTAATTGGGCGAGTTCTGGTCCTCGGCCCGGGAAATGGCGGAGGCCGGGTTGCGGCGGGCAGCGGTGACCTGGCCCTCGGTGAGGAAGCCTGCCGCGACAAGGTTCGAGAGCACCAGATTGGCGCGGCCGCGAGCGGCGGCCAGATCGATATGAGGGGCGTAGTTGCTGGGGGCCTTGAACAGCCCGGCCATCATGGCAGCTTCGGCAAGGGAAATATCCTGCACGCGCTTGCCGAAATAATAATCGGCCGCGGCGACGACGCCGAAATTACCGCCGCCCATATAGGCACGGTCAAAATAGAGCTTGAGGATTTCGTCCTTGGAATAGTGCCACTCCAGCCAGACCGCCAGGAACGCCTCGATGATCTTGCGCTCGATGGTGCGTTCCGAGGAGAGGAACAGGTTCTTGGCCAATTGCTGGGTGATGGACGAGCCGCCCTGCACGCCACGGTCGCCCGAAGCATTGGTGACGAGGGCGCGGAGCGTGCCGACGACGTCGATGCCGAAATGCTCGTAGAAGCGGCGGTCCTCGGTGGCGAGTGCTGCCTTGATCAGGTAGTCCGGCATGTCGCTGAGCGGCACGGAATCGTCGGAGCGGATGCCGCGGCGGCCGATCTCGGTGCCGAAACGATCAAGGAAAACAATGGAGTAGTTCTCGGCCTTGTTGAATTCGCCGGAGGCGGTGGCGTCGAAGGCGGGCAGGGCCAGGGCGACCATCAGGACGCAACCGATGGCGAGGAAGGAAAAGCCGTCGCTCAGGACCTCGACGAAAAAGCGTTTGATACCAGCGACATGGAAGATGGACATGATGTCCTGCCACTTGGTCCAGCCGCGGCTGAAGGATTGGCCGAACTCATAGAGGGAGGAATCCAGCCACGCATCTGCTGCGAGCATGCCTGAGGTTTTCTTCCGCTTCTCTTTGGTATAGAAAGGATCCTGCACCCAAATTCCCCGGATCTGCCTCACGCAGTTTTGCGCTGCTTGCCAGCTTCAAGGCAAGCCAATCGCTGGAATATGATTGCAACAGGCGCCCGGCAAGGGCAAACCCGCAACAAGCTTACCCAAACCACGAGCAGCAATGGCCTTCTGGGAAGAAAAGACGCTCGACCAAATGACCGACGCGGAGTGGGAAGCGCTCTGCGATGGCTGCGGGCGCTGTTGCCTGATCAAGCTCGAGGATGAGGACAGCGGCATCCTGATCACCTCGGATGTGCGCTGCAAGCTGCTCGATGGCGATAGCTGCGCCTGCACCGATTATCCGGGGCGGCAGGCCAAGGTGCCCGATTGCATCAAGCTGACGCCGCAGAACGTAAGCGAGATCAAGTGGATTCCGACCACCTGCGCCTATCGCCGGCTGGCTGAGGGCAAGGGACTGGCGTGGTGGCACCCGCTGGTATCGGGCGATCCGCAGACGGTGGTGGATGTCGGTGTTTCGGTGAAGGGGCGGACGTTCCTCGAAACCGACGTGCAGCCCGATGAGTGGGAAGAGCACGCGGTGGACTGGCCGGAGTGGGAGCCGCCCGAGCAACTATAGGGCCAAGTATCGGTTCGTTTTACTTTGCGTTAACCATGTTGTGTCCAGATCGGCAGGCGCCGGTGTGCCCAGGAAAGTCCGCAACATGACAGATCTCGCAAACGGTAACGACAGCGATCACTTCTGGGCCCGCGTGCGGATGGCATTGGGCGTGATGCGGCCGGTGAGCCGGGAGCGCCAGCCGGCTTACGGACAGGCAGCGATTGCGCGCCAGATCGGGATCAAGCCGCGCCTGGGTGCGCGGATCGAGGAGGAACTGGGCGAAAGCTGGGCCCGGGCCGCGGCGCGGAAGGTGTCGATGAGCCTGCTGGTGATCGAGATCGACCGCATGGGCGACTATTTCACGTCATACGGCAAGGACGCGACCGATGATTGCGTGCGCTCGGTGATGCAGGCAATTGCCGATGCCTTGCCGCGCGATGGCGATGTCTGCCTGCGCATGGGGCGGGCGACGTTCGTGGTGGCGCTGCCGGACCTGCCGGTGCTGCTGGCCAAGACCAGCGCGGGACATATTGCCGAGGCAATCCGCGGGCTGGCGCTGGCGCACAAGGAAAGCCATGCCGGGATCGTGACGGTCAGCATGGGGCTGGCGGTGACCAATCCACATGGGCAGTACGATCGCAAATTCTTCGAAACGGCAGCCGCGGCACTCAAGAAGGCGCAGCGCAAGGGGCTGGGCCGGCTCCATTCCATCGACCTGCGCCCGGCGCAGGAACAAAGCCGCAAGAAGCGCGCGGCCTGAGGTTGCAAGGCGGGGCGTGAGCCCTTATTAGAGCCGTCCCGCGCGGTGCCTCGTCCGGCTTTCCAGTAGACCTCATCCTGTGCTTGTCAGGACGAGGTTGTGGCATGTGGCGCCCTCCACTCGCTCAACCTCGTGGTTCGACAGGCTCACCATGAGGTCTTTGGAAAATCGCAAATGTCCAACGCCCTCGCTTGCGGCCTTGATTTCGGCACGTCCAATTCAACATTTGCGCGGGTCGATGCGCAGGGACAGCCGCGGCTGCTGCCGCTGGAGGAGGGGCGGCCGACGATCCCCAGCGTGCTGTTTTTCGGCTTCGAGGATGACAGCATCCATTTTGGCCGCAAGGCGGTGGCCGAATATGTAACGGGCGCCGATGGGCGGTTGATGCGCTCGCTCAAGAGCGTGCTGGGAACCGGGCTGATCGGGGACACGACGCGGGTCAAGGCGCGCAGCTATGGCTTCATCGAAATCCTGGGCATTTTCATTGGCGAGCTCAAGCGGCGGGCGGAAGCGCAACTGGGTGAGCCGGTGGACAATGTGGTCTGCGGGCGGCCGGTGCACTTCGTCGACGACGATCCGGTGGCGGACCGGGCAGCGCAGGACCAGCTGGAAAGCGCGGTGCGGGCGCAGGGGTTCAGCCAGATCGATTTCCAGTTCGAGCCGATTGCGGCAGCGCTTGATTACGAGCGGCAGGTCAATGGCGAGCGGCTGGCGCTGATCGTCGATCTGGGTGGTGGTACATCGGATTTTTCGGTGGTGCGGGTTTCCCCGGAGCGGTCGCGGCTGGCGGACAGGAGTGCGGACATTCTGGCGACGGCGGGCGTGCATATCGGGGGCACCGATTTCGACCGGTTGTTGTCCATGACCAAGGTGATGCCGGAGCTGGGGCTGGGCACCAAGACGCGAGACGGCAAGCGGCATCTGCCGGTGGCGCCGTATTATGATCTGTCCACCTGGCACCGCATCAACCGGCTTTATAACGCGCAGACGCTGCGGGATCTGCGTGGCACGCGCAACGAGGCACAGGCGGCTGGGCGGGTGGAAATGATGATCGAGTTGATCGAGGACCGGCTGGGGCATCAACTGGTGGGCGCGGTGGAAGCGGCCAAGATTGCGCTGTCGGATGCAGGCAGTACGGCGTTCCGGTTTCCGGTGCGTGACGAGGTGATCGCGACCGAAATGACGGTGGAGGACCTGGAGCGGGCGCTGCATGGCTCGGTGGTGCGGATCGAGGACACGATCGGCGAGACGCTGAAGCGGGCAGGGGTCGGGCGTGGGGATGTGGATAGTTTGATTTTGACGGGTGGCTCGACGCAGGTGCCGGCGATTGCGCGGCGGCTGGAGGGCTTGTTCCCGGAGGCGGATCTGGTGCGCACGGATGTGCTGGGGAGCGTGGGGCTGGGGCTGGCGATGGATGCGCGGCGGAAGTTTGGGTGAGGGGTGATGGGGGTGAACCTCCACTTGTTGTGACAACCACAACGTCATTCCCGCGAAAGCCGGAAGGTGGACTCACGTTTGAAGTGCAACACGGTTAGAGAAACTGGAGAAGACCTCATTTGGGGTTTGGAAGTCGAGACATTTTCGCGGGGTGTTGTTGTAGAGGGCGACAATGGTTTGCAGGTGCT
>NZ_PYVW01000014.1 GCF_003056355.1 Devosia naphthalenivorans | reverse complement strand
GTTCGGCAGACTTAAGGACTGGCGGCGCGTCCACACCCGTTACGACAGGTGTGCCCACACCTTCATGTCTGCAATCTGTATCGCCGCAACCGTCATCTTCTGGATCAATCAATGAGTCCTGAGCCTAAGAGTGACCGGCTAACATTTGCGTAAGGATGCAATTATGTTGAATAAAATGCGGTTAATACAAATTACTGCTATCTTCTCCTTGTTGCTCACGTCGCCAGCAGTGATGGCGCAGGAAACATGCTTCTCGCTCGACACTGCTTTGACGGTCGTCCGTGCGCAGGAATATGCGCCGCTGATTGCCCAAGCCGCCGAGGGTACGACTCCTGAACAGGTTGAGTTTCTGTCCTTTGTGGAAAGCGGCCGTTGGAGTGTAGTTTATGCGGCCACGCCGGTTGCCGATCCCGGCTACTTTTTCTTCGAGAAAGTTAGTGGAAAGAACCAATTTAAAGATGTCTGGTCTGGCATGGCCGACCCGTCCGAGCAGCCCGAACTAGTGAAGTGGGCGGAAACACTAGGTGCGCCGACCGAATTGGCTACTTGCTTCGCGGAAACCGCCGCAGCGGAATGAAGTTTAGCGATGCCTGGAGGAAACGATCCAGGCATCGCCCTCGCAGCGGATGCCTGCCTGCACTGCCGATGGCAGCTTTCGAGGGCTTGCACCTAGCCGGCCGCACTCGGCTTGGTTGGTAGCTCGCGGTTGCCGATCAGGCGGTAAATTCCTCAGTGCTGATCACGGTCCCGTAGGCGAAGGCCAGCGCCGCCATGATGGACGTGTGCACTTCAGCGGCGGGAGCAGTCACGCCGCCGAACTCGAGGTCCCGGTTGCACAAGCATCATGCACTGTCGTGGTGGCATAGCCGAAGTCATTGGCGGCACGGGTGGTGGCATCCACGCACATATGGCTCATCGCCCCGATGACAACCACGTCGGTTACGCCGTTAGCATCGAGGATGTCCCTGAGGTTGGTGTTGCGGAAGCTGTTTGGGAAGTTCTTCACGATTACCGGTTCGTCCTCAGCCGGTGCAACGCTCGAGTGGATCTCGACGCCTTTGGACCCCGGTACGAAGATCGAGGCACCCGGAGCTTCGTGCCGGATGTTGACGACCAGGTCACCGCCCTCACGGGCAGACGCAATGACCTTTGCGGCGTTTGCTACTGCGTCTTCGATCCCGACCAGCGGCAGGGCGCCGTCTGGAAAATATTCGTTCTGGATGTCGACGACGAGGATGGCTCGCTTGCTCATGGGGTGTTGTCTCCAAATTGAGTGACTGCAATCTGACGCAAGATTGCCCCTTGCCCCATTGGCGAAACCGACATATTTCGGGTCAGGAGCGACAAATGAACCAGATATTCGAGATCGGCATCATCATATATCCAAACGCGCAGGAAGCAGCGGTGCTGGGTCTTGCCGATATGTTCGAGATCGCCAACGGTATCGCGGGGACTGCGGCGCGGTGCCTGCATGCATCGCGTTGGCAACTTGATGAGAACAATGGTGAGCTCAACCGCTTGGGAAAAACCAGCGGAAAGACGCCTGCCGCCCTGCTGGTGCCGCCCGGCAAAGGGGCGCCCATTTCGGCTGAGATTGGCCGGTCCTACGGCGAGCCCCTCCGCACCTTCCACGCTTCGGGCGGGACTGTGGCGTCGGTTTGTGGCGGTTCGTTCCTCCTGGCAGAGGCCGGGCTACTCGAGGGCCGCACTGCTACCACTCATTTCGCGTTTCAGGAGGAGTTTCGGCATCGCTTTCCCAAGGTGAAGCTCGCCATCGACCGGCTCATCGTCGACGACGGGGACATCATCACCGCCGGCGGCATGATGGCCTGGACGGACCTGGGTTTGAAGCTGGTCGACCGATACCTGGGATCAACGGTGATGCTGGAGACCGCCCGCACCCTGCTCATCGATCCGCCCGGCCGTGAGCAGAGCTACTATGGCACTTTCGTGCCCCCCTTGAACCATGGTGATGCCGCTATATTGCCAGCACAGCATTGGATGCACTCGGCATTCCCGACGGACATATCGGTCGGGGCGCTGGCCCGGAAAGCCGGTTTGGGTGAACGCACCTTCCTGCGCAGGTTCGGCAAGGCCACTGGCATGACCTCGACCGACTACCTGCAGCAGGTGCGGATCAACAAGGCGCGTGAGATTTTGCAGTTCAGCCAAACACCCATAGATCAGGTTGCCTGGGAGGTCGGATACTCCGACCCTAGCGCCTTCCGGAAGGTGTTCCAGCGGATCGTCGGGCTGACACCCAACGATTACCGCCGCCGTTTCCATGCCTGACGATCGAGCAAGGCACGGGAATGTCACCCGACCGAGAAACCTCGTCTTTGCGAGCGGTGATCAGCAAGCCTGCAATCACCGCTGCGATGACCATGATACAGGCTGCCATGATCAGGGCTGCGGAGTGTGGCGATTGAATCGTCGAGCACCAGCATCAGTTGTGCCGTGGCGACGACCAGAAGGGAAAGGCCGAGGGTGTGTGCCCCCGGCCCGGTAGTGGTGGTCGTCGTCATGGTGCCATCCTCCCTACATCGCGTGAGCGGCGACCGCCGGGATGATTCCAAGGGCGGAAAGCCCCATCCACACCGCCATGGCGATCATCATCAGGTTCTCCGTCAGCGACACGAAGCCGAGTGGGACGTTGCTCGACCCGCCCACGCAGGCACACTTGAGTTCACGCTTGTCGATATAAACGGCCTTGAACACCGAAGCTGCGCCGACCGTCCCGATGAAGAGGGCGACGGGCACCGACAGCCAGGTCAAGGCACCGGCGACCATCAGCACGCCCGCAAGCCCTTCGGCATAGGGATAAATGTAACTGTAGGGCACCCATTTTTTGGCGAGCAGGTCATAGTTCAGGAACATGGTCGCGAAGCTCTCGACGTTCTGCAGCTTCAGCAGTGAGAGGACGACCATGGAGAACGCGATGAACCATTCCGCGGCCCGCAGCGTGAATGGATTGTCGGTGACGGCATAGCTGGCTGCCATGGCCGTCAGCGCCGTCATGATGAACAGCACGATCACAGGGCGGTAGGTGGTCGCTTTCGGGTCAACAACGCGCTTGCCCAGGAACCGTCGGGTGTCATCGTGACCACCGATGCGGTTGCCATCGATGAAGACCTGGGGCGTAGTTTTAACGCCATGCTGCTCCTTAAACCTGTCCGTTTCTTCGCGGGTGGTGAGGTGATGATCCTCCACCTCATAGCCCGAACGCTGGAGCAGGTCCTTGACCTTGATGCCGTAAGGGCAGGTATGATCCGGCATCACCATGCGATAGATGACAGCCTTCTTTGCCGTCGATGAAGGGTTGGTTCGATCCAACATTTGAGTGCCTCGAGTGGTTGTTGTATCCGTCGTGGCTCTGATATAGAGTCCGTACCATGGTACAGAGTCAAGACCCCGGAACACTGACAATCGGCAAACTCGCAGCAGCCGGAGCTGTGGGTGTCGAAACCGTCCGCTTTTACCAGCGCAAAGGCCTGCTTCATCAGCCAACGCGCGAGAGCGGTTTTCGTCACTATGGTTCGGAAGATGTCCGGCGACTGCGGTTCATTCGCCAAGCCCAGGCGGCTGGCTTTACGCTCGAAGAGATCAAGGAGTTGCTGGAGTTGGACGCTGGCGAAGATCGCGCCCGAGCCAGAGAACTGGCCACGAGCCGAATTCAGGCGCTCAACGACAAGATCGCCGATCTGCAACGAGCACGGAATTCTCTCACAAAGCTGGCACATGACTGTGGTGAAGGCAGCAGCGGACCTTGTCCCATCCTCACCTCCTTTGAGGTGTGAGTAGTGGGTCTCGTTTGCAGCTTAGATGTCAGCTTGCAGGGTGCTTCCAATGTTTGGGATTGTCCCCTTAGCGTTTAGCTGGACGATGCGCCGAGGCAAATCCCACGACGGAAGCCGTGTGATGAGCTCCCCTCTTGTCCTCGTTCTAGCTGCCATCGTCGCTGGCCCCTCCCGCTCTCCCGCCGCAGCAAGGTGCATCGGACGTATCAGCCTTCCATCACTCGATACCCTACGTCGCCAGCCATGTTTAGCGGTGCTTAACCATTAATTCGAATACTGCCAGCCGACGGTGAAATCGGGTGGGGGGCGGTCGTGCCTGCCTAGTAGGCTTGAAAGGCTTGGGGATGAAAAAGGTCTTTGTGGCGGTGGCAGTTGTTGTCCTCGCCCTGCTGGGATTGGTTTTCCTGCTCCCGCTTGCGCTCAGCTCCGACACCTTGAGAACTGCGCTTGCCCACCAATTGTCCGAGGCGTCGGGCGCCGAAATCACGCTCAATGGTCCGATCCATTTCTCGGTGATTCCCGATTTCGGCGTCGTCGTCGAAGACCTTGCCTATGCGACGGCGGACGGCGCCGTTTCAGTGACAGCCGCACGCTCGGTTGCCTCGGTCGAGGCGATGTCCCTCTTCTCCAGTCAGGTCCGAATCACTGGTATCGAGCTGCAAAGCCCGCGCATTGTCCTTGGCGATGCCGCCGTCCCAGTCCCACCCGCAGCAGAACCGCAGCCAGCCACAGCGGAGGGAGACGATATTTTCAAGGTCATCGCCGGTTTTCTTGAAAGACTGTCGATCGATCATGTCGTGATCGCCGATGGCGAAGTCGCCCGGAACAGCGCCGGAACCCTCGAGCCGATTGCCCGCGGCATCGAACTCCGCCTATCCGTCCCCGGCATCAGTGAACCGGCTGCGCTTGCCGTCTCGGGCACGATGAACGGCAACAGAATCGAGCTTGCGGCCAATATTGGATCGCTGCGGGACCTGCTTGCTCGCCAGCCCGCAGAATTTTCTCTTGCAACGAAAAACGAGCAGCCGCTTCATCCGGCCCTGGCCGATTTGGGCGCATCCGGCAGCATTCAGCTGGCCGATGACGGCAGTTACCGCATTACTGGCGGCGAGATCGCCAGCCTCGGCCAGAAGATGCGGCTGGACGTCAGCTACACCCCCGGCGACCGCCCCTTCGTCATGGCAAGGATCGCCGCAGGCACGCTCGACTATTCCGATTTTCAACCCGCAGAGACGACCCCTGCCGACGCGTCGGGCGAAGCGGCCAGCGTGCCCGATAGCGGCGGCCCCGATCTTTCCCCCCTGAGAAATATCGATGCCGATATCGAACTGCGTGCCGATGCCTTGCAGGCCGGCGAGGCCATTGCTCGCGACGTCGTCATCGGGGCGAAGCTCCAGAATGGTCAGCTCGATACAAGCGTGAGTTCAGGGCAGATTGCGGGTGGCAGCCTGACCGCCAGCATGCTCATGGACGTCAATGCCGACATTCCCCAATCGAGCGGGGCGCTCAATCTTGCGTCCATCGACGTCGAAAGCCTTATGTCGCTCGCCGGACAAGCGGCCCCCGCCACCGGCCGGCTGTCAACGCAACTGCAATATGCATTTCGGGGAGCCGATGCCGATGCCATTCGCGACTCGGTTAATCTGCGAGGGGAAGTATCCATCGCGGATTGGCGGATCGAACTTCCACAGCTTGAGGCGTTCGCAGGACCAGGCGCGGGTGTCGTCGATACGCTCAATGCGACGGCACAGATCGAGGATGTCCTCCAGCCGCTCGGCCTCACCGGCACGGCCCGGTGGAATGGGGAGGCTGTCAGCTTCTCCACCTCGCTTGCATTATCGGACCTGCTGTGGGGACAGCCGGTTGGTGTGGCTGCCGACTTCAAGTCGCAACCGCTCAACGCCAATTTCTCTGGAACGGTCGCGCCCGACGGCGCAACGTCCGGCAAAGCCGCCATCTCTGCGGCTTCGCTAAGCCGGACACTTGGCTGGTTTGGCCAGGATACGGGAACTCCGCTCGGGCAATTTGCCTTTTCCGGTGGCATTTCGGTCAGTAGTGCAGAACTCGCCTTGACCGAAGCCACCATCGCTCTCGATGACATGCATGCCAAGGGTTCGCTTTCGCTCGCCACGACCGGCAAGCCGAAAATCACCGCGGCCCTGTCCGTCGACACGCTGGATTTCAGCAAGCTGACCGGCGCTGGCGGTGGCGACGCAAGTGCAGCGGCCGCTGGCTCCGGACCGGCCGCCATTGACCTCTCCATCTTGCGCCAATTCGATGCCGATATTCGCCTCGATGCCAATCAGCTTGGCTATGGCCAGGTCAAGGCAGGTCCAGCCACGGCAACCCTGTCCATCGCCGACGGTGTCGCCAAACTTGTCGTTCCGCAGGCGGGCTTCTATGAGGGCACCGTAACCGCAAGTGTGACAGCGAACGGTGCTGGCGAAGTGCCGGCCATCGAACTTGCCGCCGGCTTGGACGGCGTGCAGGCTCTGTCGCTCCTGACCGCTGCCGCGGGCTTCGATCGCATCGAAGGCGGGCTCAAGGCCAGTGTTCAGGTGTCCGGTTCGGGCGCCAACACTCAGGATTTCGCCCGCTCGCTCAATGGTCCGGTCAATGTCGTCTTTTCCAACGGCGCCATACGCGGCATCGACGTGGCAGGCCTGGTTCGCAATGTGCAGTCGCTGATTGCTGGCGGATATAGCGAAAATAGCGAGGCCAAGACCGAGTTCACCGAGCTTTCCGTCGCCGTCGATATCCAGAACGGGGTTGGCCGTACCCAGGATATTCGCCTGCTTGGCCCCTTCGTGCGCATGAGCGGGCAAGGCAGCATCGATCTTGCCGCGCAAACGATCGATATGCGGATTGATCCGCGGGTGGTCGGCTCGCTCGATGGGCAAGGCGGCGACTTCGACGTTTCCGGCCTTGGCATGCCGATCCTCGTCAAGGGCGCATTGTCCGCGCCAAGCATCTATCCCGATATTTCCGGCATTTTGGCCGATCCAAACCGGGCGCTGCAGGCACTGTCGCAACTCGGCGGCGGCGTTGGCGAATTGGCCAATGGTGCAACGGGCGCGGTCGACGGGCTTGGCGAAGCGCTTCGCGGCAAGCCTGGTGCCGTGGTGTCGGACCTGATCGGCCAGTTGAGCGGCAGTACGGGAGAAACCAGCACCAACGGGGCGCCCTCTAGCAGTCAGGGTCTGCTGAACTCCGTACTCGGCGGGGTATTGGGCCAACAAGTGCCTGGAACTGCGCCGGCCAGCGCACAGACCATTTCGCCACTGGGGCAGCCTACGCAACCCGTCGAGGCAAGCCTGGGAGGGAATGCACCGGCTCACCCGCCGGCAGCGACCATTCCGCTTCCGAGAGCAGATCCACGCGCCGGGTCATCGATTGTGCCGACACCAGCACCAGAACCCGAGCCCGCAGCCACTCTGACCGACAGGCTTGTCGACAACATAGTGCCGCAACTCGCCCCGCAGACCGATGATGACACCACCGATTTGATCAAGGGCCTCATCCAGCAGGTCGGACAGTGAACCCCTAAACGAGCTTCTCACAGCGGATCAGGTAAAAGTTGGCTGGGGTGCCAGGATTCGAACCTGGGAATGCCGGTACCAAAAACCGGTGCCTTACCGCTTGGCGACACCCCAACTTGGCGCGGTTCGTACACGGTTTGCTTGGGCTGTGCAACATGGCCGTTGCACCTTCGAAAAAGCGTTGTACAGCCGCTTGAACAGCGCTCCGGGCGCGGCTATAACCCCGCCCAGACGCCAGCGGCATGGCACCATTTGAGCCTAGGTCCGTTACTCTTTCCTGGCGTCCCTGACGGAGTATAGCGCAGCCTGGTAGCGCACCTGCTTCGGGAGCAGGGGGTCGAGTGTTCGAATCACTCTACTCCGACCAATCAAGCCCGGCCTCCCAGGAGGTCGGGCTTTTTGTTGCTTCGAGCTTCGAAACTACCCCGCTTTGCGCGCTAGCCAGATGTGGTGGCGCTCGCCTTTGCCGGCGCGGGCGCGGACCTTGGCTTCTTCGACGGCGAAGCCGGCGGTGGCGAGGCGTTTGGTAAAGGGGGCGCTGGGATGGGAGGACCAGACGGCCAAAACGCCGCCGGGGCGCAGGGCGCGTATGGAGCGGCGAAGGCCCTGGACGGTGTAGAGTTTGTCATTGCTGTCACGCGTCAACCCTTCGGGGCCGTTGTCGACATCGAGCAGGATGGCGTCATAAACCGCCTCTCCGTTCAGCAGCGCGCCGACGTCGGATTCCCTAATGGTCAGGCGCGGGTCCGAGAGGCTGTCGCCGAACACTTCGGCCATGGGGCCTCGGGCCCAGGCGACAACTGCGGGAACCAGTTCTGCCACGGTTACCCGAGCGTCGGGGGGCAGAATCGCAAGGGCCGCGCGCAGGGTAAACCCCATCCCCAAGCCGCCGATCAGCATGTGCGGGCGCTTAACGCCCGCGAGCCGCTCGAAGGTCAGGCTGGCCAGCGCTTCTTCGGAGCCGCTCATGCGGCTGTTCATCAGCGAGACCGGACCGGCCATGATCGAAAACTCGGTGCCACGCTGCAAAAGGCGTAACTCGCCCTCTCCGCCGGGGACGACAGCCGAATCGAGGAAGGTCCAGGGGGTGACGGCCATGCTTTCGTCTCCGTAAAAACAACAAGGCCGGCCACCGGGGCCGGCCTTGCACTATGGTTTGGCTGGATCAGCGCTTGCGCAGCTGGCCCCAGATGCCGCTGACGGTCAGCGCGGCCAGCGCCATCTTGAGGATGTCCCAGACGACGAACGGCTGGACGGCCTTGGCGAAGGCAGAAGCGACGACATTGGTCTGGTCGAGCCACTGGGCCTGGCCGGACAGCAGCAGCAGCCAGGCAAAGCCCAGCACGAATAGCGCTGCATCACCCACGAGCATGGCGCCGAACAGCGCCAGCGGCTTGCCCGAAGCGCCCTTGTCGGCGGCGTAGCCGATGATGGCGGCCATGACGAGGAAGCCCAGCAGGAAACCGCCTGTGGGGCCCACGAGATAGGCGAGCCCGCCGCCGGTGGCGAACACGGGCAGCCCCATTGCGCCTTCCAGCAAGTAGAGCGCCACCGTGGCAACACCGATGCGCATGCCGAAGGCTGCGGCGAGGGTTGCAACAGCAAAGCCCTGCAGGGTCACCGGAACGGGCCATACCGGCACGTTGATCTTGGCGCAGATGGTGATGAGCAGCGTGCCGAGCACGACTGTTGCGAGATTGGATGCCAGCTTGGCGACATCGCCCTTGGGCTGATAAAGGCCAAGGAGCGTGTTGGGCGTGGTCAAAGTCACCGCCATTTCATACCTTCCGTGCTTGGGGCAAACCGGTATCCCCGCGCGGGATACGCATCAGCCTGCGTCGCCACTTTCTTAATCCGCCCACCCAATGAGTGCAATGGCCGCCCCTCTCGTCTTCGATAAGCAATTCGATCCACAGACGGGACAGCTTGTGCCCGTCACTGAGGGCATCGCCCGCGTGACGGCACCCAATGCCAGCCCCTACACCTTCACCGGCACCAACAGTTTCCTTTTGGGTCATGATAGGTTGGCCATTCTCGACCCCGGCCCGGATGACGATGCACACATGGACGCGCTGCTGCGCGCGGTCGCCGGGCGGCCGGTGGATGCAATCGTGCTCACCCATACCCATCGCGACCACAGTGCACTCGTCCCCCGACTGGCCCAAAAGCTCCGTGCCCCCATCTGGTTCGGCGGCCCGCACCGGCTTTCGCGCCCTCTGCGGCGAATCGAGCGCAATCCGCTGCGCCGCTCCGGCGACTGGTCCCTCGTGCCGGACCGGACATTGCTGGATGGGGAGAGCATCGTCGCCGGTGATCTCACACTCCACGTCCACGCAACCCCCGGCCATTGCGCCAACCATCTGGCGTTCGGCTTCGGCGATATCCTGCTGAGCGGCGATCACGTGATGGGGTGGAATTCGACGCTGGTGGCAGTCCCCGATGGCTCCATGGCCGATTATCTTGCCTCCCTCGACAAGGTCATCGCCCTGCCCTATCGCCGCTATGTGCCAGCGCATGGTGCTCCGATTACCGATGGCCCAAGCTACGCGCGGGCGCTGCGTGCACACCGCCACATGCGCAATGAGCAGATCATCGCCGCTGTCCGGAACGGCGCCCGCACCATCCCCGCAATCGTCGCGGCGATCTACCCCGACCAGCCATTGCCCATAAGACGCGCTGCCGGCATGACCGTGCTGGCGCATGTGGAATATCTGGCCGGCAAAGCCCCGCTGCGCCTCAGCCACGGCCTCTTCGGCACGCGAGTCCGCCCTTAGAGCGCGTCGCTCTTGATTGCCTTCACGCGAAGGGCTCTGAGGCCTCATGGTGAGCCTGTCGAACCACGAGATCGAGCAGGTGGAGGCCAGGTGCCACGACCTCGTCCTTCGACAAGCTCAGGATGAGGTCTACTGGGTGAAACCGGTGCGACTAGCTTTAAGCCGGTGGCGGCTCGACCTCACCCTCCGGCTCGGCGGGCGCGGGATTGTTGGCATCGGGGTTTTCCAGCAGCAACGCGGTCACGGCCTCATCCAGCGCCCTCAGAAAGCCCTCAATGCGGCGGCCATTGCTGCCGAAATCATGTGGTGCATTGAGCGATACCGAGCGCATATCCACCGTGGCGCTCACCCGGTCGCCGGTGACGCGCACGACAGCCTCCTCGCGCCATCCCGCCCATGTGACGATCTGGGCGTTGATCTGCCCCGCGATCCCCTCTCCGGGTTCACGCTGGAACCGAATGTCCCAGCCATAATCCTCGATCTGCTGCCGCGCGAGGCCAAAGGTCAGCGTCTGGCCCAGCGGATAGGTCCGGGTCGCCACATTGGGAAAAATCACCTGCTGATCGGCCGCCGACAGCATTTTGGGTGGGGGCATGGCCGCCGTGCCCGGCTCGAACACCAGCGGCAGCAGGCCCCGATCAGTCGTGCCGATATCGGTCACTGGCGGATACTGCATTGCCAGCGCGCCATAGTAAACAAAGGGCAGCAGGCATAGAAGCCCCAGCGCCAGCCCCTGCAAAGCCTTGCTCCAGCCCTGGTCGCCCGTCCGCCACAAGCGCACGAGCGCGCCCAATGCCGTCAGCACCGCGGCCAGCGCCACCAGCCCCGCCAGGGCGGCCGCCGCGAGGAACAATTCGCCGCCGACCAGCCTGAACCGGTGCAGCAGCACGGAGATGACGACCAGCGGCACGGCCACGCTTCCCAGCCGGCGCGCCCAGATGGCGGATTTCGATGTGCGGATCAGAATACGCAAGGTGCCATCGCGAGTTGGTCGGCGTCTGCCGCTATGTACAAGCCCCTCGATGAACGCCGGGTTTCCGCCGCGCTCATTTGTTCTGTTCCCTTGATCGAAGGTAGGGATCGCCGCACATATTGCGAATGGCGTCCCACTCGGCGGATGAAAACGGCGGCTCCAATCCGGCCGGACGCTCTGCCGCCAGGATTTCCAGCGCAGCCTTGCGGTCTTCGGTCAGCGGATGGGTGCTGAACAGCGCCAACGCCCGCGCAAACCGGTCGTCTTCGCCCACTCGGCCAATGAGGTCAGCCAGCCCGGCAGGATTGAAATCCAGGCGCTGTGCGACGCTTGCCGCGTATCGGTCCGCCTCCAGCTCCGACACACGGGAAAACCGCGAGTCGATCAGCGTAGCGCCAAGACCGGCGGCGACGGACAACCCGGTCATGTCGCCCAGTATGAACCCGATCAGCGCACCAGTCCCGGCCGTCGAGATCAAATGCTCCAGACCATGCCGATAAACGACATGGCCGATTTCATGCGCCAGAACGCCTGCGAATTCATCCGGGCTGGTTGCGCGATCAAGCAGCGCCGAAAAGAAATAGATCCGCCCGCCCGGAACGGCAAAGGCGTTGGGAATATCCGATCGCACCACCCGGATATCAAGCTCGAAGGGGGACCCCGAACCGTTGAGCGCCTCCCGTCCGAACCGGGTCAGCGCCCGGTTGGCGAGGCTTCTCGGATCGGGATCACAGACCGGTAGTCCACCGCTTTCAACCAGGCTCGCTTCCATCTGCGTGGCAACTGTTTCCCCCAGCGATTGTTCCCAGGCAGCCGGCACAAGGCCCGCGATACGGCCGGCCAGCACAGGCACGCCAAAAAGATAGGCGACGATGACCGAGGCCAACGCGACAGTTGCCGTCACGGCGATCCGAACTTGCCGTTGCGTCTCCTGCCGGCGCTTGTGGTGCAGAACCGGCAGCGTCGCCATGATCCTGCCGATATCCTTGTGGCCTTCGACAATGACCCGCGCGCCCGTTGGCTGCCGGTTTGCAGCCAGCCGTAGCACGTCTTTAGGCGCATGGACTGCGTAGAGTTCGGCTGCCGGCCAACGCGCCAGTTCGCTCCCCTGCCCTGCGTCGCGGACGATCAGCGTTCCCTCCTCGCCGCGCCGTTCGTAGTCGAGTTCCACGAGGTGCACGGCAGCACTCAGGCCATCATGGAAGCGGCCGGGAATACCCATCAATAGGCTCCCACATTGAGTGCATCGGCCAGCCCCTCGCCGACCAGCGCCTTGTCCTCGTCGCGGGCCTGTACTCCACCGAGATTATCGAGGCCGGAGATCACCGCGCCGTGCGCCACCAGCTTCCAGTAGCCAAGCCGAATGAAGACTTCCCGGTTCAGGCTGAACGCGCCCAGGATCAGCAGATAACCCGCA
This sequence comes from Devosia naphthalenivorans, assembly GCF_003056355.1. Classification (GTDB taxonomy): domain Bacteria; phylum Pseudomonadota; class Alphaproteobacteria; order Rhizobiales; family Devosiaceae; genus Devosia; species Devosia naphthalenivorans. The sequence continues at coordinate 128,400 of NZ_PYVW01000014.1, read as the reverse complement.
ATGATGGCTGCGACAGTGGCAAAGCTACCGCGCAGATTGCCCAGGAAAGCCTCCATATCAAAACTGCCGCCAGCGAATGCCTCGCCCGCCACCGCCCCGAGCACAAGCAGGCCGCCCACCAGCAACAGGCAAACAGTAATGGTCAGCCCAAGGGTGAAAAGCAGGTAGATCCAGAAAAGGCTCCGTGCCGAAACGCCCACAGTGAGGCGCGCCGCCTCCAACTCGATCGAGGAGAACATGCGCGTCACCTCGCGCGATTGGTAGAATAGCGCCACCAGTCCGCACAAAAGGGCTGAAATGGCGATGGGGACGAACCCGGCCGGGTTGAGCTGCGCTCCATCACCGGGCCAGACATCCAAGCCGATCCCGGCAACCAGGCCGATGCCGCCAATAAGCAGCACGGCGACATAGCTCGTGTAATAGGGCCAGGCGAGTTGCCTCCAGCTCCCGGCGAAACTGAACTGCCGGTCACCGTACCAGCTATGCCGATAGCGATAACGCCAGAGATTGGCAGCCATGAATGGGTAGACGAGGCCGCCCGTAAAAACCATCAGGACCGACCAGCCGAAGCGGCGAAAAGCGTACCCCCAGGCGCTGCCGGTCTGATCGAATCTTATGCCCCGCCACAGCGTGCGTGACAGGCGAAAATCGCGCCCGCGATAGATGGCATAACCCACAAGGAACCAGATGAAGATGCCGATCCCGCCATAGCCGACAAACGCGGCTTCAGTGGATAGGGTCGAGAGGTAGAAGAACAACCCGTAAAGCGGCACGAACACGGCCAGCGCCATCAGGAAGCCCAGCAGCAACTGGCTCGCATTGCCGGTATATTCCAGCCGGTCGCCGCCGATATCGGTATGGGACCAATAAAATCTTCGCCGCCAACTGGTGAGCCAGAAGCGATAGAGACCAATGGTGGGGACAAGCAGGCCATAGCCGCGCAACAGGATGGCGCCGAGTTCGCGGCGGCTGCCCGAAAAGACGACCTGAACCGGCTCTCCGCTCCCCTGCTCTCCAACCATAGGCGGCCCTCCCAGGCGGTCGAGAGACCCGGTTTTACGGATAAAGCCGTGCGCTTGCCCAGCCTGCGCCTTGGCGGGTGAACCGCACCCGATCATGCAGCCTGAATTCGCCATCCTTCCAAAATTCGATGCTGGTGGGCACGATGCGATAGCCGGACCAATGCTCAGGACGCGGCGCTTCGCCCTCCCCGATCATCGCCGCCAGCGCGGCCACTTCATCCAGCATCACCGCACGGCTTGCGACGGGCCGCGACTGCTTTGACGATGCTGAAGCAATGCGGCTGTTCTTGTGGCGTGTCGCGAAATAGGCGTCCGCTTCAGCTGGCGAAACCGGCTCCACCGGGCCGCGCATCCGCACCTGCCGGCGCAAGGACTTCCAGTGCATGACCATCGCCGCCTTAGGATTGGCCTGCAATTGGCGCCCCTTGGCGCTCTCGAAATTGGTGAAAAAGCAGAAGCCGCGTTCGTCGCGCGCGTTGAGCAGCACCATGCGAACGTCCGGCAGGCCGTCCTCATCGACCGTCGCCAGCGCCATGGCATGGGGGTCGTTGGGTTCGACATCCTTGGCCAGCGCAAACCATTCCTCGAACACGGCGAACGGATCGAGATCGGAACGGTCACCGTCGTCGAACAAGCGTTCCGTCAAGGTTTGCAACATTTTAGTGTATCCCTTCGTCGCGCGAAACTGGACATTGTCCGGGGCCATAGCCATATAGGGCACGAAGATTGGGCTAAGCAACGCCCCCAATATTGAATGGACAACATGCGCGATCCTTATACCGTGCTTGGGGTGCCAAGATCGGCAAGCGAGAAGGACATCAAGTCCGCTTATCGCAAGCTGGCCAAGAAGTATCACCCCGACCAAAATCCGGATGATTCTGCTTCGCACGGCAAATTTGCCGAGGCGACCAATGCCTATGACCTGCTCAACGACTCCGAGAAACGGGCCCAATATGACCGCGGCGAGATCGACGCCGATGGCAACCCGAAATTCGCCGGCTTCAATCCCGGCGGTGGCGGCGCCCGTGGCAGTCGTACCGCCCAAGGCGGCTTTTCGGCCGAAGACATTCTCAAGGAATTCATGAGCGGCTTTGGCGGCCAGCAACGTGGCGGCCCCAGTCGCGGACCGAACGGCGGCGCGCAATGGGACCCCTTTGCGGGTGCAACCGCCGGCGCAGCCGGGGCCGGCGGCGGTGCACGCCTCAAGGGCGACGACATCATCGTCAATGCCACCGTGTCACTGGAAGATGCCCACAAGGGTGGCTCCATCCCGGTGCGCATGCCCACGGGCAAGGTGCTGTCGGTCAAGCTTCCCGAGAAGCTCGAGGAAGGCCAGCAGATCCGGCTCAAGGGCCAGGGTTCTTCTGGCCTCGGCGAGCCCGGCGACGCCCTCGTCACCATCCGGTTCGAAAAATCCAAACAGTTCCGCCGCGACGGCGCCGACCTGCGCACCGACGTCGCCATCACGCTTTATGAAGCTGTCCTGGGCGCCAAGGTCCGCGTGCCGACGCTGGATGGATCGGTCGAACTAAACCTGCCGCCGGGCATCGACACCGCCAAGGCCCTCCGCCTCAAGGGCAAGGGGCTCTACAGCGACGGAGATTTGTACGTCAACCTCAAGATCGTGCTGCCCCCCGGCGGCGATCCAGACCTCGAAGCCCTGGCACGCTTCATGCGCGACCAGAAACCCTACAAGGTCCGGGACAACTAAGGCACACCGCACCGCGCAGGGTCCCCCAGTAGACCTCATGGTGAGCCCGTCGAACCACGAGGCCGTGGCACCAAGCCGAAGCCCTAGCTTGTGTAGACTCCTGGCACGGCGCTGCCTTCCCTTCTCCCCTGAGGGGAGAAGGTGGCCCGTAGGGCCGGATGAGGGGTTCAGCGGTGGTGTTCCTGCCGTGAAGCTTCACTAAAAGAACCGGCACACAACCTAGCCCCCTCTAGGTGCCGCAGCCCGGGCCAGGCGGTCATTGATCGCCTCGCCCAATCCCACATGCGGAATCGGCGCCACGGCAATCATCCCTGCCCCCACGGCATCCAGCTCGTGCAGCATGGAAAACAGGTTCTGCGCCGCTTCCCGCAGATCGCCCGCTTCCGACAGGTTGCGCATGGGCCCCTCAAAGGACCGAGACCGCCCAAACGCCAGATAGGCCTCACCAGCATGCGGCACCGCATCGAGCCGGATCTGCGCGTTGGGCGCATAATGGCTCGCCATCATTCCCGGAGAAGCAATGGCCGAACCCTTTTCCGCCACGTCCACCGCGACGCCCAGTGCCGCTTCGATCTCCTCCCGCGCCAGCGCACCGGCACGCAGCTGCACCAGCCGGTCCCCCTCGACGCGGATGATCGTCGACTCCAGACCTGCCCGGCACGCTCCTCCATCCAGTACCGGCACCCTGCCGCCGAATCCGTTCCAGACCTGCTGCGCCGTGGTCGGCGAGAGCTTACCCGATGGATTGGCCGAAGGCGCCGCCAGCGGGCGCCCCACAGCCCTCAGCAGTTCGAGCGCGACCGGATGGTCCGGCACGCGCAGACCAACCGTGTCCAACCCCGCCGTCGCAACATCGGCCAGTCCATTGTTCGGCTTGGCCGGCAACACAATGGTGAGCGATCCGGGCCACAGTGCAGCAAGCCGCCGCGCCAGAGGGGAAAACTCTGCCAGCGTTTCCGCCATCGCCAGATCGGCGCAGTGCATGATCAGCGGATTGAACCGGGGGCGCCCCTTGGTCTCGTAGATAGAGAGAACCGCATCCGCATTGGTCGCATCGCCGCCCAAACCGTAGACGGTTTCGGTCGGAAATGCGCAGACCTGTCCCGCGCGCAGCAACTCTGCGGCCTGGGCGACCGTTTGGGTGTTCATGTTCTGTTGGATACCGCTCGTCAGCATGGCGGTTGTTTGACAATGCCGCTTGTGCGCGTCAAGACGCAGCGACGAATCAACTGGAGCTTAACCCCCGCGTGACCACCCTTCTCGTCAGCCAGACCAACTTCGCCGACCACGTTACGCCCCAGGGTCACCCTGAGTGCGCAGACCGGATTCGCGCTGTCGAAGAGGCCTTGTCACGCTCGCGTTTCGATAACCTCATCCGCAAGGAAGCCCCAAGCGGGGACTTGATGCTGGCCGAATTGGTCCATGATGGCAAATATCTGGAGATCTTGCGCCAAGCCCGCCCCGCGGAAGGCATCGGCCAGATCGACGCCGACACCTTCGTTTCCGCAGCCTCCCTGTCGGCCGCCGCAACAGGTCTCGGCGGCGCGCTCCTGGCGCTCGAGGCCGTCCTGCTCGGCCAGGCCGACAACGCCTTCTGCGCCATTCGCCCACCCGGTCACCACGCCGAAATCGCCCTCCCAATGGGCTTCTGCCTCATCAACACCGCCGCCATTACCGCCCGCGAAGCGCAACGAAAATACGGCGCCGAGCGCATCGCCATCATCGATTTCGATGTGCACCACGGCAATGGCACGCAGGACATTTTCAAGGCGGATTCAACGGTCTTCTACGCCTCAACCCATCAGATGCCGCTGTTCCCCGGCACCGGACGGGCCGATGAAACCGGCGTCGGCAACATCAGCAACGCGCCGCTTGCCCCGAACACCGACGGGCAAACCATGCGCGCCGCCTATCTCGAACGCATCTTCCCCGCCCTTATCGATTTCTCCCCCGACTTGATCCTGATCTCTGCCGGTTTCGACGCCCACGAGCGCGATCCCCTTGCCCAACTCAATTGGCAATCGAGCGATTATGGCTGGCTCACCGGAAAGTTGATGGATATCGCCGAGCGCTGCTGCGGCAACCGCATTGTATCGCTTCTTGAAGGTGGGTATGACCTCAAGGGCTTGGCCGGCGGCGTATCCAACCATGTCGCCGTGCTGATGGATGGCGCAGTGGGGCGCCTCGACGACTAGGATGATAGCCATGGCTGACAACGACGACATCAAGACCCTCAGCTTCGAAGCGGCCCTTGCTCAGCTTGAAGAAATCGTCGGCAAGCTGGAATCCGGCCGTGCTCCGCTGGCCGAATCCATCGCCATCTATGAACGCGGTGAAGCGCTCAAGGCCCATTGCGAAACCCTGTTGCGGACGGCCGAAGCGCGCATCGAAAAGATCACGCTAAGCCGCGACGGCAAGCCCACCGGCATCGAGCCGCTGGACGCCTAGGACCAGTCAGGAAAACCCATGTCCATCCGTACGTTCCGCATCATCCTGTGGGCGCTGGTTGCCGTCGTAGCCATCGGGGCGACAACGCTTTTCATCGTGCGTCCGCCCTCCCGCCCACTCGGTGTCACCGGTCAGGAATTCGCGCTCAACTCGACGAAGGGAGGCGCGTTCACGCAGGATGAACTGCGCGGAACACCAAGCCTGGTGTTCTTCGGCTTCACCTTCTGCCCCGACGTATGCCCCACGACCCTGGCCGAAACCACTGCCTGGCGGTCCGAACTCGGCCTGTCCGAAGACGATCTGCGCATCATCTTCGTCTCGGTCGATCCCGAGCGGGACACGCTGGCCATGGTCAAGGACTATGTGGAAGGCTTTGATCCCTCCATCATCGGCCTCGTCGCCAGCAGTCTCGAGCAGACCGAAAACATCAAGAAAGCCTTCGGCGTGTTCTCCGAGAAGGTCGGCGAGCCGGGTGATCCGAACTATTTGGTCAACCACACGGCCCTCACCTTCCTGATCGATGAAGACGGCAGCTTCGAGGGCACCGTTGCCTATGAAGAAGACCGGGAAACCGCCCTCGCCAAAGTCAAACGCCTGGTCCAGGGATGAGCGAGCGCATCAGGCTGGATCTGGCCCTGGAGCAGCGCAGCCTGGTGCCGAGCCGCGCCCGGGCCCGTGACGCGATCCTGCGCGGAACGGTGACCATCAACGGCGTCACTGCGGTCAAGGCCAACCAAATGGTCGGCCGCGAAGACAAGCTGGCGCTCAGCGATCCCGCAGCAAACTATGTTTCCCGCGCGGCCCTCAAGCTGGTGGCGGGGCTCGATGCTGGCGCCATAAAAGTCCAGGACAAAACCTGCCTCGACGTTGGCGCATCCACCGGTGGTTTCACGCAGTTGCTCATGGAGCGCGGCGCGCGGAAAATCTATGCCGTTGACGTGGGCCACGACCAGCTTCACCAGCGACTCAAGGGCAGCGATCGCGTTGTGAGCATGGAAGGCGTCAATGCGCGGGACCTGGACGCCGAAACGATCCCGGAACCCATAGATCTGCTGGTCTCCGACATCAGCTTCGTTTCGGTGACTAAGGTGCTGGCGGCCCCGCTGGCGCTCTGCGCCGCAACAGCCGATGCCGTGATCCTGTTCAAACCACAATTCGAAGTGGGCCGGCAGAATGTCGGCAAGGGCGGCATCGTAACCAGCCAGGAAGCAGTCGATACCGCATTGACAGAGGTCATTGCCTTCATCGAGCAACAGGGCTTTCAGCACCGGCTCGCGGTGCCCTCGCCGATCAGCGGCGGCGATGGCAACCAGGAAACCGTGCTGGTCTTCAGCCGCGCTTAGTTCCGCTCAAACCCTACCGCACCATAACGCCCCGTCTGCCCGCGGTGGCGCAGCGCGTGGTCGGCCAGCACCAGCGCCATCATCGCCTCGCCCACGGGTACCGCCCTGATACCCACGCACGGGTCATGCCGCCCCTTGGTGATGATATCGGCATCCTCATTTGCGGTGGTCACGGTCTGGCGCGGCGTCAGGATCGAGGATGTCGGCTTCACCGCGAAGCGGCACACAACGGGATCGCCGTTGGAGATGCCGCCCAAAATTCCCCCGGCGTGGTTGGACAGGAAATAGGGCTTGTCCTCGCCTGCCCGCATCTGGTCGGCGTTCTCGATGCCGGTAAGGCTCGCGGCTTCAAAACCGGCGCCGATCTCCACGGCCTTGACCGCATTGATGCTCATCATGGCCGAAGCCAGATCAGCACTGAGCTTGCCATAGATCGGCGCGCCCCAGCCGGCAGGCACATTCTCGGCCACGACCTCGATCACGGCGCCGACGGAATTGCCAGCCTTGCGGATGCCATCGAGATAGTCGGCCCAAAGGGCTGCTGCCTGCGCATCGGCGCAAAAGAACGGGTTCTGGTCGACCTGGTCCCAATCGAAATTGTTGTAGTCGATCTTGTGCGGCCCGACCTGCACCAGGCTTGCACGGATTGAAATGCCGGAAAGCACCTGCCGCGCCACCGCGCCTGCAGCGACACGGGCTGCGGTCTCCCGGGCCGAAGTCCTGCCGCCGCCGCGATAATCGCGAATGCCGTATTTCTGGTCATAGGTGAAATCGGCATGGCCGGGGCGGTATTTGTCCCGGATGTCGGCATAGTCCTTGGAGCGCTGGTCGGTATTCTCGATCAGCAGCGAAATGGGCGTGCCGGTCGTGCGCGGGCCATCGGTGCGCTCGTCCTCGAAAACACCCGACAAAATCTTGACCTCATCAGCCTCCCGGCGCTGCGTGGTGTATTTCGACTGGCCCGGCTTGCGCCGGTCGAGATCGCGCTGGATGATCTCCGGCGTCAGCACGATGCCGGGTGGGCAACCGTCGACGACCACCCCCAGCGCAGGTCCATGGCTCTCGCCCCAGGTCGTGAAGCGGAAAAGATGCCCGAAGGTGTTGAAAGACATGGCAAGGCCCCGTGTTACGCCGCTTTCTAGGCAGCAGCCGCCGTCAGGTCAATCACGGCTGGGACTGCAGCATCTCCATGAAGCCAGGCTTGAAGTGCATGATGACGTCTTGCGGCGGCGCCCAATTGACCACTTCCACGATTGGCGCGCGCTCGATCAGGACCCGCAGCGTGCGCGCTATGCCGCCATGCGCCACCACCACCGAGGGCCCCTTGAGAACACTGGAAAATTCCGCCAGCCGCGTCTCGACGTCGCGATAGTTCTCGCCATTCTCGGGGCGGAATTCCCAATAATCTTCCTTGCGTTCGCCCGGGGCCACCGCCATCCCAGCCGGCAAGTGCTCGAACAGTTCGCCTTCGAGAATGCCGAAGGATATTTCCATCAGGCGAATGTCGTATTTGACCTCCGGCAGCGAACCCTCGAAGCCGGCCCGCACCCGCTCCATGGTCTCGCGCGTGCGCCCCAAGGGCGAAGCGTGCCACTCGAAATCATTGGGATTCAGGCCGCGCGAAGCAAACAGCGCAGCCAGTGCCCTGCCATTCTGGTCGGCCTGGCCGCGGCCCTTTTCGTTGAGGGGAATGTCGCGGCGTCCCTGGTAGCGGCGTTCCGCGTTCCACTGGGTTTCGCCATGCCGGATGAAATAAATTTCCGGCCAGAGATTATCGGTCATTGCTTTGTTCGCGCCGGGAAAGTCGCGTCCTTGAAGGCTGGTACGGCTACCCTACTGGATTCGCCCGGGAGTGCCAGCCGTGCGACCTAATAACGTGCGCGATGCTTGTCCTCGGCCGAACAAGTCGCCATTCTTAGGCCTACCTCGCACACCTGGTTTCCCTATGCCCCTTCCCAGCTCTCAAATCGTCTCCGACCTCATCGCTCTGATCGGAGGCAATGCCGTGATCGGCGAACCCGAACGGATGGGCCTCTACCTCAACGAGCCCCGCAAGCGCTTCCACACCAAGGCTGCGGCCATCGCCTTGCCGGGCTCGGTGGGGGAAGTGCAGGCAATAATGCGCTGGGCGAACGAGAACGAAGTAGCCGTCATCCCCCAGGGTGGAAACACCGGACTTGTCGGCGCCCAGGTACCACTGCGCGGCGACGAGATTATCCTCAGCCTCGCCAAGCTCGACCGCATTCGCGCCGTCGACACGGCTGCCGGCACGATGACGGCGGAAGCCGGCGTGATTCTGGAAAACGCCCACAAGGCAGTCGAAGCCGAAGGCACCATTTTTCCGCTCTGGCTGGGCTCGCAGGGCTCGGCGCGCATTGGCGGGCTGCTTTCGTCCAACGCCGGCGGCGTCAACGTCCTGGCCTATGGCAACGCCCGCGAGCTCACCATGGGCGTTGAAGCCGTGCTGGCCGACGGGCGGCTCTACCAGGGCCTCAATTCGCTCAAGAAGGACAATACCGGCTACGATCTCAAAAACCTGCTGGTAGGCGCCGAGGGAACGCTGGGCATCATCACGGCAGCAACGCTCAAGATCTATCCCAAGCCCGAGGATTTCGAGACGGCGCTGGTCAATATCGCCAGCCCCGATGTTGGCCTCAAGCTGTTCGAAGCCATGCGCGAACGCATCGGCGCGCGACTGAACGCGTTCGAAATCGTGCCTGCGCTTGGGCTGGAACTACAGCTGCGGCATGGCTTCCTCGACCGAAACCCATCCGCAGGCCCGTCGCCCTGGTATGCCCTCATCGAAGTCTCGCGCATGAAGGGTGGGCCGGAGGGCACTCTGCTGGCGGCAATCGAAACTGCCTTTGCCGAAGGCATGATCGACAATGCCGTCATGGCTGAATCGCTGGCGGACCGAACCCACATGTGGGCATTCCGCGAACAGATGAGCGAGGTGCAATCCAAGGAAGGCGCCTCGATCAAGCATGACGTTTCGGTGCCGATCGCCGCAATTCCCCAGTTGATCGCCGAGGGCGTCACTGCCGCCGAGCGTCTGTTCCCCGGCATCCGTCCGGTGCCGTTCGGCCACATGGGCGACGGCAATATCCACTTCAACTTCAGCCAGCCGGTTGGCGCCGACGGCAAGGCCTTCATGGCCGAGGCCGACGAAAAGCTGCACGAAGTGATCTACGAAATCGTCCTGCGGCTTGGCGGATCAGTGTCCGCCGAACACGGCATCGGGCAGTTGAAGGTAGACCTTTTGAAACAGGTCAAGGACCCCGTCGCACTCAGCATGATGGGAGCCATCAAGGCGGCGCTGGACCCCAAAGGCATCCTCAACCCGGGCAAGATGCTGGGCTAAGCCCAGTGACCTTTTTGTGCCGTCTTGATCCCACAGGTGGACAGCGCCATTTAGTGCCCATGCTTAAAGACATCCAATTCCTGGACGACGCCACGCGTCCGCCCGTACAAAAACTCGAGGGGCTCACCAATGAGCAACGCGAGCCCGGCCTGCACCTGCGCATGATCCACGATCATCTGCGCCGCAACATGGTGACCCTTGGGCACCTGATAGAACGTGCGTCCAAGGGCAATCTTACCCACGAGCAGATCGCCGACGAGACCAATGACATGGCGATGGTCGCCAATTATCGGCGGTTCGGCAATTTGTGCGGGCAGCACTGCCAGATCGTCAACACGCACCATTCCATCGAGGACTACGCGATCTTCCCAGGCCTGGCACAGCAGGGACCGGCATTCAAAGCCATTGCGGATCGGCTGCGTGCCGAGCATGTGGTGGTGCATGAATTGCTGGAGCGGCTGGTCGATGCCCTCAACGCCATGGTGAGCGAACCGACGCCGCAGCGCTTCGAGGAAGCGAAGACCGTCTACCATGCGCTCGAGCGCGTGTTGCTGTCTCATCTGGGCTACGAGGAAGACGCCATGGGCGACGCGCTGGGCTATTTCGGCATCGGCGTTTAGCCGATCTTACCCAGCAGACCTCGTAGTGAGCCTGTCGAACCACGAGGGCGTGGCACAGAGGCCTCCACTCGCCCCCGCTGAACCGGAGATGTTTGTTTCGTGCGTCTTTTCCACCGGGTCATTCCCGCGAAAGCGGGAACCTCCGTTGGCGATGGTTGCAAGGAAAACCGAGGTTCCCGCTTTAGCGCGAATGACATTGTGGTTGCCACATCATCAAAACAGGCAGTCCGAAGTAAACACTAGAACAGATCCATCTGCGCGCCACCGCCTGCCACCCGCTTCTTGCGAACCGGCAGCTCAGGCGGCATCACCGTCACCGGCTCGATCAGGCCCGGATCATCATCGCGCGCAGAATTGACCCGCGTTGAAACCGGGTGAAACTTGAGCGTGCCATCGGGCAACGGCAGGGCAAGCTGCCGCGCTTCGGCCGCGTGCACGTCAAGCACATTGAGCCAGTCATCGATTGCCGCCTCATCAAGGATGGCCGGCATCCGGTCGTGGATCTCACCCAACTGCCTGTTGGCGGGAACGGTAATCGTCGCAACGCTGTCGATTTCCTCCCCATTCGGCCCCATCCAGCTGGCATAGAGCCCGGCCAGCGCCATCGGACGATCATCGCTCAACGTGATGTAATAAGGCTGCTTGGACTTGTCGGGGTTGGTGTGCCACTCGTAATAGCCGCTGGCCGGAATGATGCAGCGACCGTGCTTGAGCGCGTCCCGGAAAGCAGGCTTTTCAGCCATGGTCTCTACCCGGGCATTGATCAGCAGCGGAAACTCGCGCGGGTCCTTGACCCAGCCGGGCACCAGGCCCCAGCGCGCGAAGTGGGCTTCGCGCCTTCCGTGTTGTTCCCACACTGCGGCAATCGGCTGGGTGGGTGCGATGTTGTAGCGGGGTACCATCTCGATCTGATTGAGGAGCTTGAACAGCTCTTCCATCATTTCAGGCGGGAGCGTCGAAGCGTAGCGTCCGCACATGTTGTGGTCTCCATCATTAAGCGACAAGAAGTAATGTCATCAGGCCCGAATCGCAAATGGATCGCCCCGTGACCGACCTCCCCAATGCTGCCAGCGTCGCTATTGTTCGCGAAAGCAAGGTACTGCTGATCAAGCGGGCCTATGCGCCCTACCAGCATCTGTGGACACTGCCGGGTGGGCGGATCGAGCCGGGTGAAACCATCGAACAATGCGCCATTCGCGAAGTTCAGGAAGAGCTCAACATCACCATCCGCAATCCACGGGCTGTGATGGAGCAGACCCTTGGCCGCGAAGGCACGTTCCGCCTCGCGGTCTTCGCGACGCGCGATTTCTCCGGCGTGTTGCGCGCGTCCGACGAAATTGCCGACCACAAATGGATCGACCCCTCGGCTTTGATCGCGCTGCGCACCACGAGCCGGCTGGATGACGTGCTTGTGAAGGCCTTCGCAGTTCTGGCGCAAAGCTGATAGTTTCAGGCACGAACCTCGCGGACCCCTGCTTTGAAAACCCTGCGCTTTTTCGTTCTCAGCCTGCTGCTTTGCCTTGGCAGCACCCCCGCCTGGGCCATCGACCCGCCTTATCAGCGGCAGATGGAACGGCTCGCCGAAATCATGGGCAGCCTTTATTTCCTGCAGCCGCTGTGCCAGTCGCAAACCACCGATTGGCGGGCGGAAATGGCTGATCTCATCACGCTCGATGAACCCGATGAGGATCGGCGTCAACGGCTCGCCGGCGCGTTCAATGGCGGCTACACCGCCTTTGCACGTTTCCACCGAGCCTGCACCCCTGCCGCCAGGGAAGCCTTGACGCGCCTGCTCACCGAGGCGGAGCGGACGGCGCGCGAGATTCATACGCGCTACGCCGAGTAGCGGCTAAAATCGCATACTCGATGTTAACCTTCGGGTTACTTCTCACAGACACGCCACAATCTGCGTGCTACGCCGCTGGCATGACTTCGATCAAAACCATGTTCGCGCCCGCTTCGGGCCTACCGGTATTCGACCATGACCAGGGCGAGCGGCAGCTTGCCTTGGAATATCTGGCGGAAGCATGGAATTACGCCGAAGAAGACGGCGTGCAAACCGCCGCACTGGCGCATGCTTCCCTGTTCGCGGCACTGGCTACGTTTGTCAAAATGCACGGCGACGATGCCACGGCTGCGTTGGTCGAGCTGTTGCCCGAGCGGATTCGCACCGGCGAATACAACCTCGACCGCATTTTGCAGTAGGCGTTCCCTAGGCGGGAAGCGCCTCCAGGAACTGCATCGGCCGGCCCGTTGACGGGGTCACCAACTCCCCCTGCCACATGACGGTCTTGCCGCGCACGACCGTTCCCACCGGCCATCCGGTGACCGTCACGCCATCATATGGCGTCCAGCCCGCACGGCTCTTGACCCAATCGTTGGTGATCGTCTCGCGGCGCTTGAGATCGACGACGGTGAAATCAGCATCATAGCCAACCGCAATCCGCCCCTTATTGGCGATGCCGAACAGCCGGTTTGGACCGGCGCTGGTCATGTCGACAAACCGCGCCAGGCTCAGCCGGCCATTGTTCACGTGGGCCAGCATCGTCGGCACCAGCGTCTGTACGCCCGTCATGCCGGAATGAGACTCGGGATAAGGATGATCCTTTTCTTCCCGCGTATGCGGAGCGTGGTCGGACCCCAGGATATCGGCAACGCCATTGGCAACCCCGCCCCAGATCGCTTCGCGATGCGCCTTGTCGCGAACCGGCGGGTTCATCTGGGCATAGGTGCCGAGCCTGGTATAAGCGGTTTCGTCCAGCGTCAGGTGATGTGGCGTGACTTCAACGCTCGCGACATCCTTGTGGTCGGCAAGGAATGCGATCTCTTCGCCGGTCGAAATATGCAGCACATGGATGCGCTTGCCGGTCTTTCGAGCCAGCCCGACAAGGCGCTGGGTGCAGTTGAGCGCCACCTCGGGCGAACGCCAGATCGGGTGGCTGGATGGATCACCCGCCACGCGCAAATGCTTGCGCTGCTCCAGCATGTATTCATCTTCGGAGTGAAACGCCGCGCGCCGAGAGATGGCGCGCAGGATCGCCTCCACCCCATCATCGTCGGCCACCAACAGCGAGCCGGTGGATGATCCCATGAACACCTTAATTCCGGCGCAACCCGGCAGCTTCTCGAGCGTCGCGAGTTCACCGACATTCTCGTGCGTGCCGCCGATGTAGAACGCGAAATCGCAGTGCATCCGGTTGGTGCCCGCCGCGATCTTGGCCTCGAAGGTTTCCCGCGTCGTGGTCAGCGGATTGGTGTTGGGCATCTCGAACACGCCCGTCACTCCGCCCATGACAGCGGAGAGCGAACCCGATTGGAGGTCTTCCTTGTGGGTGAGCCCGGGCTCACGGAAATGCACCTGGGTGTCGATGACGCCCGGCAAAATATGCAGGTTCTTGCAATCAACCACCTCGTCGGCGCTAGCGTCGGCCAAACTGCCGATTGCGGCGATGCGGCCATTGCGGACAGCGACATCCGACAGCCCCTCACCGTCCTGGTTGACCAGTGTGGCGTTCTTGAAAATGGTGTCGTAGTGCGCCATGTCTGTCCGTCCTGCCTGAGTTGTGGTCGGGTGTAGCGGACGGGTTGTCCGAGAGGCAAGAGTGTCATGACCATCTATCTGCGTGCCGACCGCGCCGTGTTCCGTTTTTCGGGCCCCGATGCCCACAAGCTGCTCAACGATGTGGTGACCGGCCACGTCCCCAGCGAGGACAATGGCATGGCGGCATGGTGGGCGCTGCTTTCCCCCCAAGGCAAGGTTCTGGCCGAGGGGCTGGCCGGCTACGCCGAAGACGCGATCTGGCTCGACGTGCACCAATCGGTCGCCGACGATTTCTTCAAGCGCATGAAAATGTACCGCCTGCGCGCCCAGGTGGTGATCGACGACCTCCGTGAAAGCCACCGCGTCGGGTTCACACCGGACGACGAGGCAGGCTTCGTCAGCCACCACTACAAGACGGATCAAATCGATCTGGGACGGCGTGTCATCGCCCCTGCGGATGCGGCAGTTGACTGGGTGCAGGACGACGCGCCCTATCACCGCGAGCGCATCAGGGCCGGCATCCCGCAACTAGGCCCCGATTTCGGCCCCAACGAGGTTTTCGCACACGATCTCGGCATGGATATCCTCGATGGAATCGACTTCGTGAAGGGCTGTTATGTCGGCCAGGAAGTAGTCAGCCGCATGAAGCACCGCGGCACGGCCCGCCGCCGCCCGGTACTGATAAGCGCAACCACTGCTGCACCCGGCACACCGGTAGTTGCCAACGGCCGCGAGGCCGGCGTGATTGGCCAGGTGGTGGATGGCGCGACCACAGCCATTGTCCGGCTCGACCGGATCACCGACCCCCAGGGCGTGACCGTTGACGGCTCCCCGGTAACCATCAGCCTCCCCGCCTGGGCGACCTACCAGTTCGGCGATGCGGTAGCGGAAGAGTAGACACCGCCTCCAGCGCAGTGGAAGAATCGGAGCGCGTTCGTTAGCGTTCGCCCAATTCTTGATCTTTCGGGGGCGAAATGGCGCGGAACAATACGCGGGCCTGGCAGCGCATGTTGTCGGGGCGTCGGCTCGACATTCTGGATCCATCGCCCATGGATGTGGAATTGTCCGACATCGCGCACGGCCTTGCCCGCGTGGCGCGCTGGAACGGGCAGACTCAGGGGGACTACCCCTTTTCGGTGGCGCAGCATTCGGTCCTGGTGCTGGAACTGTTTCGCGGCATGGACCCCGACGCCAGCCCCGTCTGGCAATTGCAGGCCCTGCTCCACGATGCCCCCGAATACGTCATGGGCGACATCATCTCGCCCTTCAAGGCGGCGATGGGCGGCAATTACAAGGACGTGGAAAACCGGCTGCTGTCCGCAATCTTCCTGCGCTTCTCCCTGCCCGCCAGCATGCCGGCGCAATTGACCAAACTGGTCAAGAAAGCCGATCGCGAGGCCGCCTTTTTCGAGGCAACCTATCTGGCTGGGTTTGAAGATGCCGAGGCCCGCAAATTCTTCGGCGAACCCAGCCAACCGGCCTTCGACCTCGACGCCTTCGAGCGGCTGATTCGCCCCTGGCCAACCCGGGAAGCCCATGACCGCTTCGTGGCGGCGTTCGAGGAGATTGCGGTTTAGGGCGGGCACGCCCCACCCGCGCTATTAACCCTAACAAGAGATTAATTTTGCCCCGCTCAATTCGGCATGGTTACTGATCCGTTAAGATCGCGATACTAGTCGCACCAGATTGGGACGGAAGCCATGAACCTGCCGACGCGCCATGCTTTGATCGGAATGACCCTGGGCGCGCTGGCCGCCTCCGTGATCGCGATGACCGGCCCCGGCATGACTTTGCCGGCCGTGGCCGACGAGATGATCGCGGCAGTGGCGCCGGGTTTTGATCCTGACAATCTGGTCAAGTTCAATGATCGCGAGTACCGGATGGAGCACGAGGATTGGGTGAGCACCGAGCCGCTCAAGAAGGTCCGGCTCAAGAAGATCGAGGGCGGCCGGGTTTCCTATGTGGATATCACCACGACCGCTACGGGCACCTATTCGACCGACGCCATGTTTTCGCGCCACGTGCAGTACCCCGGCGTCAGCGTCGAGGAAGTGCTTCCGCGAAATCGGTTTTCGTTCTGGAGCAGCAATGGCTGGCAAAGCTTCTCCAGCCGCATCGGCGACTCGTTCGTGTATCGGCATTACAGCCGAAACTAGCCCCTGAGACCTCATGGTGAGCTTGTCGAACCACGAGGTCGGGCGCACCGATCGTGCCACGACCTCCTCCTTCGACGGGCTCAGGATGAGGTCTACTGCATCACCCGGCTCGAGAGGCCCTACCCAAACAACCAACCACGCTTGAACTCGTAGAACACGTGCAGGCCGATCTGTGTCAGCTTGACCATGCGCGGCGCCCAGGCGGGACGGACATAGGTTGCGTGATAGTGCGTCGCCTTGCCGACTTCGGTCAGGTAGAGCTCGCCATCGGCGAAGCGCTTGGCGATGTCCTGGGCCTGGGCCCAGGAGGATTTGTCGTTGATGACTTCGGGGATGCCGTCGCAGGCGAACGAGAACTGGCAGGAATTGCGGCGGTTCTGGTTCTGGAACACGACGCCACAGATGGTGTCGGGATAGCGGCGGTCCCTAACGCGGTTCTGCACCACCTGCGCCACGGCGACCTGGCCGCGATAGCTTTCGCCCCGGGCTTCGAAATAGATCGCGGTGGCAAGGCACCACAATTCCTTGTCGGTCGTTTCGATGGGCTGCCCCGTCGCAAAGCCGCCGGTGATCGGCGCCTCGGCTCGGGCATAGGCGAGTTGTTCGGAAGCGACGACCGGCATGGGCGTCGACATTTCAGGTGCAATGCCGGCAATGGCGTCCAGCGCCGAAGCGCGCGACGGATCGATCGATGCGACGGACATGCGCGGGCCGATTTCAACGTCGCCGGTGGGTGCTATATCGAGCGCCGCGAAACGGGATTGTCCCAGATCGGCCGGGTCGGAGCGCAGGGCAGCGAGGCGAACGCGCACTTCCTCGAAGCTGCGGGACAGCGCCAGAGCATCGACCTTGGGACGTACGCGGTCAGCCTTTTCGGCCCGATTGGGCCCTGTGAAGCTGGCGGTGGTGAACAGGTGATCGACCGAACCGGTAATAACCGGATCGACGCCGGTATAGGACAGGCTGGCCTGGACTAGATCGACCTTGGGCGGCAGCGCCTCCGCCAGGTCGGACGCCGGCCCGAACGCGCCTGCGGTGAGGCCGGTATAGGTCAGCGCACAAAAAATCCCGACAGCCAGAATTCTGGTGAAGGGATGTGTGCGACGAACCGCTCTAGCCGGGCGCGAAGGCGCCGCCGGCCGGTGTGGATAGACCATCAATGCTACTCAACTCAACGCAACAAAACTACTGGCCGGCAAAAGTGACGCTAGAATGCCGATGTTTGTGATGATGTCTGATTAGGGTTAGCGGCGAGTAAACAGCCAATGGGGCGTAGCGATGGATTAACCATGGCGAGCCCCGGGCAGAAATGTGGAGGTCTAATTTGTCGCGGGGGCCGGTTCACTCTGTATCATTCCCGCGAGGTTTCAAACGGCGTCATTCCCGCGAAAGCGGGAACCTCACTTCTGGAATGAAGGAAAGTAGAATTCCCGCCTTCGCGGGAATGACGCATTGATAACTAAAAAGCCGACAAGTGCCGGGAATGAAAACTCCCGCTCAGGGCAAACATAATCTCCCGCCCGTACCCGGCAACTTAAACCCCGCAAGCAGCCCGTACCGGCTCAACCTGTTCCATGATCGTATCGACCCGGAAGCGCACCGAAAGCGAGCGGGAATTAACCGGGGTCACGCGCGCCGTGAGATTGTTCGTGCCGGCGAGCCCGTCAAGGAAGGCTGCGGCATCGCGCGTGTTGTCGAGCAGGATGGCGGTGTTGCTGTCATTGACCGGCAGGGTACGGCTGCGCGCGGCCTGAAGATCGCTTTGCAGCGTCAGGCCCGCGTCATTGCCCAACGCCGACATAGTGTTACCGGCGAAGGCGAAGGCAATGGTGAGAACATCAGCCTCACAGGCGATGGTCATGGTGGCGGGACCGCGGCCGGTCGGACGAGCGGGGATCAACTGCTCGGATTCAACGGTCACGCTGATGGCACCCGCTTCCGATCCGCCCTCATTGCGGAACAGACCATCGTAGCAGGCCAGGCGCTCCGCATCGGCGGCCAGTGCCACGCATTGGGCAACCCCGGTTTGCGCCATGGTCGCAGGGACAGGAAGCGCAAACAGCGGCAGGAGCGTCAGCAATGGCAGGATTTTCACTTCGATTGGGTCCCCCTCGTGCCGCCGTTGCGGCTACGCCCCTGATATAGGCATGGTGTCGTGGTTATTTAAGCATGGCTTGCGCCAGCGTGAGACGCGCCACCGGGACACGATAGGGTGAGCAGCTGACATAGTCGACGCCAAGCCCGGCAAAAAACCGCAGCGAAGCGGGATCACCGGCATGTTCCCCGCAAATGCCGATCTTGAGGCGCGGATTGGCCGCCCTGCCCCGCTCGATGGCAATGGAAATCATCTCCCCAACACCCTTCTCGTCGATGGTGACGAAGGGATCGCGCTCGTAAACGCCTTTGCGCTGGTACGCGGCTAGGAAGGTCGGCGCATCGTCGCGGGAAATCCCGAACGTGGTCTGGGTCAGGTCGTTGGTGCCAAAGGAAATGAAATCCGCAATATTGGCAATGTCGCCGGCCCGCAGACACGCGCGGGGCAACTCCAGCATGGTGCCAAAGGAAAAGGTGGCGCGTCCCGAGCGGAGCAGGCCGGAATTTTCGACGATATCCATGGCCCGCTGGCGCACCCAGGCCACCTCGGAAGCCGTGGATACGAACGGCACCATGACTTCGACCGCTACGGGCTCGCTCTGTGTTTCGGATGCGGCCCGAGCGCCTGCCATGATGGCCTGCATCTGCATCTGCAGGATTTCTGGATAGGTAATCGCCAGGCGCACCCCCCTATGGCCCAGCATCGGGTTCACCTCGGCGATACGGTCCAGCCGCAGGCGCAAAGCGCGTACCGCAAGGCCCAGGGATGCCGCGGTCTCCTCGATATCCTCATTGGTACGGGGCAGGAATTCGTGCAGCGGCGGATCGAACAGGCGCACGGTAACCGGCAGCCCCTTCATCGCCGAAAACAGGGCCGAATAGTCGCCGGTCTGGAAGCCGACCAGGCCATTGACCGCGCGCAAGCGGTCATCCTCGTTCTCGCTCAGGATCATCCGGCGCAGCGCCACCATGCGCTCGGGCGAAAAAAACATATGCTCGGAGCGGGCAAGGCCGATCCCTTCGGCGCCGAAGCTGAGCGCCGTCATCGCCGAATCGACGGTTTCGGCATTAGTGCGAACGGCGATGGTGCGGTTGGTGTCGGACCAGCCCAATAGCGTGCCGATTGCGCCACCGATATGCGGCTGTGCCAGCGGGAGCATGCCGACATAGACCGAGCCATCGCTGCCATCGATGGTGAGGCGGTCTCCAGTGCGAAATTCGCGGTCGCCGATGCGGCAGATCATTTCTCCGGTGTCGACCGACAGAGTACGCACGCCCGCCACGCAGGGCTTGCCGGTGATGCGGGCAATGACGCCCGCGTGGCTCGACATGCCGCCGCGGGCGGTCAGAATACCAGTGGCGGCCTTCATGCCTTCGATATCGGCGGGGCCGGTTTCGTTGAGCACCAGGATGCAGTGCTTGCCTCGGGCGCGCAGGCGGGCAGCGTCCTCAGGGTTGAAGACGATGGCACCCGAGGCCGCGCCGGGAGAAACTCCGAGGCCTGTCGCAATCGGAATGGCGCTTTCGGCGGAACTCAGGCGCGGGTGGAGCAATTGGGTCAGGCGCGTCGGGTCCACCCGCGAAACGGCGTTCTGGGCCGACCAGACCTTGCGATTGACCCGGTCGACTGCAGCCTCCAGCTCGGCGGCCGCGGTCACTTGAGAGGGGCGCGCCGACAGGAAAGTGACCTTGCCGCGTTGGATGGAGACCGTGCAGACCATGTGACGCCCGGCCTTGGCATCCACCAGCGCCACCAGTGCCCCAATCGATTCCGGCAGGCGCGGCAAAGGGGCGCCGTCGATCGGCGATGGGCCCAATACGCCAGTGGTGCTATTGCGCGTGAGAAACTGCTCGATCTCGCCTTCGGCACTGGCCTGGATCAGCACGATCTGCTTGCCCCGATCCTCATCGGGACGCGCGGTCCAGCCTTGCCCAAAGCCATAGCTGTCAAAGGCGTTCTTGATGGCGCGAGCGAGCGGGCGGGACGGATCGACCGAATCCTCAGAATGCGCAGGCGCCGGAATCCCCGTCTTGGCGGGCATGAGGCCGGCATTGAGGGTGGCGGCCGAGGTGCGCACCACAAGCAGGGGCGCCTTGCCATCCTTGTCCACGAGCTTGAACAGGGACGCCACCCAATGGGTGCGCAGCTTGGTATCCTTGCGCGTGCGCTCGGCCTGCAGCGCGTCCCAGGCGGCCCGGGTGATGAGGATGGTCGGGATCGTGGGAAAGCCCGCTTCCCCCACGCGGAAAATCCAGCGCGCCTTGCCACTCAAAAGCTTGAGTTGGCTGGCAGACAGGTTCGCCTTACCCATGGCGGGAGCAATCGCGAACATTTCCTGCGCCAAGCTCACACTTAAGTCCTTGCTCTTATTGTGGGGGCATATTGCCCATGAGGCGGTGCGACCGCAACAAGACTTGACTTGCTCGCTCAGCGAAAGCATCTGATCTCATATGGAAAAGCGGCCACAACTAGACATTCTGCTGTGTGCCCCGCGCGGTTTTTGCGCCGGGGTCGACCGGGCGATCCAGATCGTCGAGCTCGCACTCGAAAAATATGGCGCGCCGGTTTATGTGCGCCATGCCATCGTGCACAACAAATATGTGGTGGATGGCCTGCGCGACAAAGGCGCGGTGTTTGTCGAGGAACTGAGCGAGATCCCCGAAACGGATGCGCCCGTGGTGTTTTCGGCCCATGGCGTGCCCAAATCGGTTCCCGCCGATGCGAAAAGCCGCAACATGTTCTTTCTCGACGCCACCTGTCCGCTGGTGAGCAAGGTTCATGTCGAGGCGCAGCGCCACTATGCCGAAGGCCATGAGATCGTGCTGATCGGGCACAAGGGGCATCCCGAAGTCGTGGGTACCACGGGGCAATTGCCGCCCGGCTCGATCACCCTGATCGAAACGGTCGCGGATGCGCAGGCGTTCGAGCCGCGCGATGCCGCCAATCTGGCGTTCGTTACCCAGACCACGCTCTCGGTCGATGACACCCGCGAAATCGTCGAGGCACTGAAACTGCGCTTTCCCGCGATCAACGGACCGCACAAGGAAGACATCTGCTACGCGACCACCAACCGGCAGGAGGCCATCAAGGCCGTGGCGCCGGAAGTGGACGCCATGATCGTGGTCGGCTCGTCCAATTCATCAAACTCGCTGCGGCTGGTGGAAGTCGCCGAGCGGGCCGGCTGCCGCAACGCCATGCTGGTCGATCGCGCCTCGGAAATCGACTGGGCCCGCTTTGAAGGCATCAAATCACTGGGCGTTTCGGCCGGCGCATCGGCGCCCGAAAAGCTGGTGGACGAGGTCATCGAGGCCTTCGCCCAGCGCTACGACATCAAGGTCGAGGCGCGAGTAACCGCGCGCGAAAACATCGCCTTCAACATCCCGCGCGAACTGCGCACAATCGAAGCGGCCGTTGGGCAATGAGCGCACTCAAACTGTTCGAAACCGACCGGCTGATCCTCAGCGGGTGGCGGGACGATGAACTGGACGATCTGGTCCGGCTGCACGGCGACCCGCTGGTCGCACGCTATCTGGATGCGGACGGGCAGCCCTGGAGCCGCGAGAAGGCCGCCACCCGGCTTGCGCTTTGGCACGACAACTTCGCCCGCCACCGCATGGGCAAGCTGCGGCTGACGCGCAAAAGCGATGGCGCGTTCATCGGCCGCGCCGGCTTCGGATTGTTCGGCGACAAGGGCGAGCCCGAGATCGGCTATGCCCTGCTGCCCGAGCATCATGGCCAGGGTTATGCCAGCGAAGCCGCGAGCGGCCTGCGCGACTGGATCTTTCGCGAGACCGACTGGGACTATTTCCTGGGCTTTGCCGATGTGCGCAATTCTGCCTCCCTGGCCGTTCTGCAGCGGATCGGCATGACCAGGACCCATGTCGCTGTCATCGACAACCAGGAATGCCAGTTTCACATCATGCGGAAGCCGGCAGCTTGAGCGACAAGGTCATCATCCACACCGATGGCGCCTGTTCGGGCAATCCCGGTCCAGGCGGCTGGGGCGCGATTCTGGAATATGGCGGCCACACCAGGGAACTCAAAGGCGGCGAGGCGCTGACCACCAACAACAAGATGGAACTGACCGCCGCCATCGAGGCGCTAACCGCGCTCAAGCGCCCCTGCGAAGTGGAAATCCACACCGACAGCCAATACGTCAAGAATGGCGTGCAAAGCTGGATGCACGGCTGGAAGCGCAATGGCTGGAAGACGGCGGACAAGAAGCCGGTCAAGAATCTCGAACTCTGGCAGGCGCTGGACGAAGCCACCAAGCGCCACACCATCGAGTGGAAATGGGTCAAGGGCCACGCCGGGCATGAACTCAACGAGCGCGCAGACCAGCTTGCCAACGAAGGCATGGCGCCCTTCAAAACCAAGCGCCGCGACCCGCTGATGCCGCCGGTTTGACTACGCCCGCTGAGGCAACGCGCTCTTGATGACTTTCCAGGCCGGGGCGATGAGATAGCCGGCCACCGGGATCATGGCGGCACCCAGAGCGAGCCCGAACACGAAGTCCACCATCGCAGTGGCGAGCCATCCGGCAAAGGCTGCAATGGCAGGGAAACTGTGCTCCGCCCAATGCGCCGCCGCCTCGATAATTTGCTCGGGTGCATCCAGGCCGAATTCGAACAGCCCATGGGCGACGATGCTGCCGCCGACCCAGGTCATGGCGGCGGTGCCGATAATGCCGAGCACGGTCATGAACTTTGGCATGAACGAAACAATGCCCCGGCCAAACGCCCGCCCCGCGCCGGTGCGCGCATGGCGTGCGGTCCAGACGCCAAAATCATCGGCTTTGACGATCAGTGCGACGGCACCATAGACCGCAATGGTGATGCCCACGCCCGCAAGAGCCAGAATCGCGGCCCGCGTCCAGAACTCGGGAATATCGATAGCCGCCAGGATGATGGTCATGATCTCGGCGGAAAGAATGAAATCGGTCTTGATGGCGCCCGCCACCTTCTCGTCTTCCAGCGATTGCGGCGCCAGGGCTGCCGGCTCAAGCCCTGCCTCATGCGCCTCGGCCTTGTGCGGCAGCAGGGCATGAAACACCTTCTCGGCGCCTTCGTAGCAAAGATAGGCGCCGCCGATCATCAGGAGCGGCGTGATGAGCCAGGGCGCAAAAAAGCTCAGCCCAAGCGCCGCCGGCAGGAGAAAGATCAGCTTGTTCTTCACCGACCCCCAGGCGATCTTGCCAATGATGGGCAATTCGCGGTCCGCGGTGAAGCCGTGCACGTAGTTGGGTGTCACCGCAGCATCGTCGATCACCGCGCCGGCCGCCTTGACGCCGGCCTTCGCCGCCTGCCCCGCGACATCATCGAGGGACGCAGCAGCGACCTTTACCAGTCCAGCGACATCATCGAGCAGGGCGAGCAGTCCGACACTCATGGGAAATCCTTGGACGTGTTTAAAGCAAGGCGGCTTGCCCGGCGGGCCTACCGGAACGCACTCCGCTCAACGCCGTTCCGCGCGTCAGGTGCAGGGGTTCGCTGCACACGCCTTAATGTGAAGGGACCTGAGACCTCATGGTGAGCCTGTCGAACCACGAGATCGGGCACGCAAATGTGCCACGACCTCGTCCTTCGACAAGCTCAGGATGAGGTCTACTGTGTGAAGTCTATGCGACCCCACGCCGCCCCCACTATTACCCAGCCACCTTTGAAAAATCCGCCACCAGGTGCATCGTATCGCGCAGGCGGGCCAACAAATTCAACCGGTTCGCCCGGATCGCCGGATCGGCATCATTGACCAGCACCGCCGTGAAGAAAGCATCGACCGGCGCGCGCAGCGTCGCCAATTCGGCCATCGCCCCCTTGTAGTCATCCTTGGCGACATGATTGGCGACCGCCGCATGGACCGCATCCACTGCGAAAGCGAGCCCCGTTTCCTCAGCGCCCTGCAGATCATCCTGCGACACCGTCCCTGGATAGCTCTTGCCGTCCTTCTTCTCCTCGGCCGCCAGAATATTTGCCGCGCGCTTGTAGCCGGCCAGCAAATTCTGCCCATCGGCTGACGACAGCAAGCTCGAAAGCGCCTCGGCCCGCTGCGTGATCTGCAGGATATCGTTGCTATCCGACGAGATCACGGCATCCACCAGATCATGGCGGGCACCGGCATCGCGCAGCGAAACCTTTAGGCGATCATGGAAAAACGCCAGCAGATCGGGTTCGACCTGGAGCGGGAAGCGCAGGCCGTTTTCGGAAATGATGCGGATCACGCCCAGGGCCGCCCGCCGCAGTGCAAACGGATCGCGCGAACCAGTCGGCTTTTCATCGATCGCCCAGAAACCCTTGAGCAAATCCAGCTTGTCCGCCAGCGCTACGGCGATGGACGTCGGCTCGGTCGGCACTTTGTCCGTCGGCCCCAGCGGCTTGTAGTGCATCTCGATAGCGGCAGCGATATCGGCCGGTTCGGCCTGCGCCGTCGCATAGTAACGCCCCATCAGGCCCTGCAATTCGGGAAATTCCCCGACCATTCCCGTCGTCAAATCGGCCTTGGCGAGCATGGCTGCGCGCTTGGCGCGTTCCGGGTCCGCCCCCACCTGCGGCGCGATTTCGCCCGCAAGCTTGACCAGCCGTTCGACGCGGGCAAACTGGGTCCCCAGCTTGGCGTGGAACACGCTGTCTTCCAGCTTGGGAATGCTGTTCTCCAGCGGGGTCGCCAGATCGCCATTGTAGAAGAATGCCGCGTCGCTCAAGCGCGCACGGATGACGCGCTCATTGCCCGCGGTAATGATGGCGCCGCCATCGGTAGCGACCGTATTGGCGGTGATGATGAAGTTTGGCGCCAGCTTGCCCGAGCCATCGCGCAGGCAGAAGCACTTCTGGTTGGCGCGAATGGTGGCGATGATCACTTCCTCGGGCAGCTTGAGGAAATCGGGATCAAATGACCCCATCATGACCACGGGCCATTCCACCAGCCCGGAAACCTCTTCAAGCAGCCCCTCGTCGCTGATGACGCTGAGCCCCTGCGCAAATGCCAGGTGCTCCGCTTCGGAGCGGATAATGTCCTTGCGGCGGTCGATATCGAGCACGACCTTGGCGCGTTCGAGTGCCGTCACATAGTCGTCGAAGCGCTTCACCTTGATTGGCTGTGGCGCGAGGAAACGGTGGCCGAAGGTGGTCTGGCCCGATGTCAATTCATTGGAATCAAAGGAGATCACCACCGGGTCTTCGTTTTCGCTGCCGAATGTGGCCGTAATGGCGCGCAGCGGCCGGACCCAGTTGAAGCTGCCAGTGCCCCAGCGCATCGACTTGGCCCAGGGAAAATCCGTCAGGACCTTGGGCAAGATGGCTGACAGCAGCGCTACGGCATCGGCGCCCGGCTTGTTGATCTGGGCAACATAGAAATCGCCCTTCTTGGGGTCGGATTCTACCTTGGCCTGATCGATCGATTGAAGGCCCGCAGCACGCAGGAACCCGTCGATTGCCGGCTGCGGCGCCCCAACTTTCGGGCCCTTCTTTTCCTCTCGCGTATCAGGCGAACGCGCCGGAAGCCCGGTCACGGTCAGCGCCAGGCGGCGCGGCGTGGCAAAAGCCTTGGCACCCTCATAGACCAGGCCCGCATCGACCAGGCCGTTGGTCACGGCCTTGCGCAGGTCATCGGCCGCACGACGCTGAAAGCGGGCGGGAATTTCCTCGGAGAAGAGTTCGAGCAGCAGTTCGGGCATGGCGGGTACCAGGGAGGAAGAATGCGAGGTTTGCTTAACTTGGGCAGGCGGGCATGTCTACCGCCTACCAGCCGTCTGCCGCCTACCAGCCCCCTCCGCCACCGCCGCCGCCCCCGCCGCCGGATGAGCCACCCCCGCCACCACCGCCCGAACTGAAGCCCGAGGAGCTTGCCTGCACCGGTTGGGCCGCGACCATGGCCGCCGTCATGCTGGCGGCAGCGGCGCTGACCGCGCTGGTCATGGATGCGGCCGAACGGGCGGCAGAACCATGCGAGCCGCCACGATACCAGTGGGGCGAATAGGACCGGTCGGCGTCTGCCACGGCATGGCGGGCGAGTTCGGCGTCGAAATGCTCGCTCCAGGGCTTCTCGACACCCAGCGCTATGGCATGGGGCAGAAGCCGCTCGAAGCGTTCGATGGTCATCGGCGGAGCGCCCGCCATGTTGAGGCGCTCTTTCTCGGCTGTTTCGAGGTAAAGCTTCAGGCCCTCGATCTCGTCCATCGCCTTGCGGCCCGGAGCCGTCGGGGCGCCCATCAACATGGCGAAGACGACGGTGGTCAGCACAATGCTGACGGCCGAAATGGCAGCCGTGTTGATCGCCATCTCGGAAAACCCCGAGGCGAAGCTACCCAGGACATTGAACCCGAGCAGCGCGATCATGCCGAGGGTGAAAAGATTGCCGGGCTTGAATGCGCTGAAGCCACGGCTGGCAACACCCAGGATCACCCCCACAACAACGCCGCCAACGACCGAGCCGACCAGCCACAGCGGGTCCAGCCATTCCATGGCGGCCATGACAAAGAGCAGGATCGCAGCCACCAAAAAGCTGAGCATGGAATAGGCCGTATTGGTCTTGAACCAGCGCGAGCCATTTTCCCGTTTGATCGCGCTGGTGAATTCGGCCCGCTTGGCGGCCCATTTAACGCCGCTGGACTTGTCGATCACCGTCGTGCCGCCGCCATCCAAATAGTCGAAAAGCACCTGCTCGCCCTTGGGCAGGGGTTTGTCTGGCCGCTTGCCGGTGCGGCTGATGGCAAGCTTGCCCTCGGAATTGTCGATGGTGACGAGGCCCTTGACGCCCAGGTCGAAAATAGCCGCCGTCAGCGCGGTCCAGCCCGCGTTCTGAAAGCCCCATTTGTGGACGTAATGGACCAGCGGCGGCGAAAAACCCTTCGGCGGATGAAACAGGGGAATGACCACACCCTTTTGCGGATCGCGGCCGACGCGGCTCCAGGTCAGGGCGTTAAACACAATGGCGATTGCAGCCGCAACCAGTGGGAAGATGACGCCGCTCAGGTCACCCAGCAATTGCGCCAGCGCCCCTGCCCCGGTCGGAAAAGTAATGACGCCTTTGTTGAAGGCCACCGCAATGGTCATGCCCTCACCGGCTCCGAGCGCGCGTGTCGCGCGGAAGCTGGCCGTGGTGTCTGAACTGCGCTCGGCAGAAACGGCCTGCTCTGTAGAACCCACCGGCCCGGTATAGCCCGCCAGCTGGGAAATGACCGCACCATCAGGCAAATGCACCGTGGCGCGCGCCGACAGGATCGGAAAAATCCAGTAATTGCCGGTGACATTCCAATAGAGTTCGTCGTGATCCTCAAACGCCCGGGCGGCGCGGCTCATCGTGTAGGTGATGGCGTAGCTATGCACTCCGCGCCCGACGAACTCATCCGGGTTGCCGATCCAGATACGCTGGAAATCCCCCATGCGCTCGACGCGAAACACCTCGTCCTGGCCATCGCGCGTAACGCTGGTGACTTCCAGATCAGGCCGGATTTCGGCGCCATTGCTGCCCAGGAGCAGGACAGGAATATCGCGATAGATGCCGCGCCGAATGTCGACACCCTCGGCATTCACCTCCAGCGTCTCGGTAACCGTCACCGAAGCATCGGTGTTGACGATGATATCGGAATGAAAGGCGCGAATTTCCTCGCGCGCCATGGCAGGCAGCGCGAGGAGGAGGCAGGCGGCGATGAGATAGATTATGCGCAGAGTTGTGTGCATGCGTCAGCCAATCAAGAGTTCGACCGATATCGACCAGTAGACCTCATGGTGAGCCTGTCGAACCACGAGGTCGTGGCACGCAAGCCTCCACTCGCCCGCCCTCGTGGTTCGACAAGCTCACCATGAGGGCTGCTGGAAGTCCGGTTCTAGCCGAACTTCACGCTCGGAACCGCACGCTCGGCCGTGTTGTCCAACTCGAAATACTGCGCCTTCTGGAACCCGAACGGCCCGGCGATGAAGTTGGACGGCACCGATTCCACCATGACATTGAGGTTCCGCACCGCGCCATTGTAGTAACGCCGGGACATCTGGATTTCGTCCTCGACCGTCTGCAGCGCTTCTTGGAACTCCAGAAAAGTCGTATTCGCCTTGAGGTCGGGATAGGCCTCGGCCGTCGCAATCAGCCGGCCCAGCGCCGATGAAAGCTGACCTTCAGCGGCCGCGCGCTGTTCGGGCGTACCGCTTGCAGCGCTGGTCGCTGCGGCACGGGCATTGGTGACCGCCTCGAGCGTCTCGCGCTCGTGGGACATGTAGCCCTTTACGGTTTCCATGAGATTGGGGATCAGATCGGTGCGGCGCTTGAGTTGCACATCGATGCCGGACCAGCCCTCCTCCACCATCTGCCGGTTCTTGACCAAGCCATTATAGATGGTGACGGCGTAAAGCGCGGCGACGACGACGACGCCCAGAACAATCCAGCCGAACATGTGCTTCTTATCCCCTCAGGCAAAACCCCGGACCGGACACTTGCATTGGCGCAGAGCGGGCGCAATGGGTGCATTGCTGTTTTAAAGCAGAGCAAAACCGAAGCATGCTCGAAGCAAACCGGGCACAAAACGGGAGAAAGATCAGGCGCTGCCGCCTTCAGTTTGCAACCATGCTTCCCCGCAGCTTTTCGCCAATTCGCGAATACGCAGGATATAGCTCTGGCGCTCGGTAACCGAGATCGCGCCCCGCGCATCGAGCAAATTGAAGTTGTGAGAAGCCTTGATCACCTGCTCATAGGCGGGGATAGCCATGGTGTGGCGATTGCCTTCGGCGCTCTTGTCGAGGATCGCCCGGCACTCGTTTTCCGCATCGGCAAAGTGGCGGAACAGGATCTCGGTATTGGCGACTTCGAAATTGTATTTTGACGATTCCTGCTCGTTCTGCAGGAACACCTCGCCATAGGAAACCCGGTCCTCGCCGGTGCCCCCGTTGAAGTTCAAATCATAAACGTTTTCAACGCCTTGCACATACATGGCAAGGCGTTCCAACCCATAGGTTATCTCGCCCGGAACGGGGGAACACTCGAAGCCGGCGACCTGCTGGAAATAGGTGAACTGCGACACTTCCATCCCGTCGCACCAGCACTCCCAGCCCAGCCCCCAGGCACCCAGCGTCGGGCTTTCCCAATCGTCTTCGACGAACCGGATATCATGCAGCGAAGCATCGAGCCCGATCTCCGCAAGCGACTGCAAATATAGTTCCTGGATGTTGGCGGGCGACGGCTTCAGGATCACCTGAAACTGGTAATAATGCTGCAACCGATTGGGATTTTCGCCATAACGCCCATCCTTGGGCCGCCGCGAAGGCTGCACATAAGCGGCCTTCCACGGCCGCGGCCCCAACGAGCGCAGGGTGGTCGCGGTATGGAAAGTGCCGGCGCCCATCTGCATGTCATAGGGCTGCAGGATGACGCAGCCTTGCGCTGCCCAGAAGTTCTGGAGCGTCAGGATCAGGCCCTGGAACGAATTCTTCGGGTCCAGGTGGGGCGGGCGATCGGTCATGTGGCAGTCCCTAGATTGCAGGGCAAAGCTCTAGTTTGAGCTTACCGGGCGGTCAATTGCGTTTGTCGCGATCGCCGGGGCGGAAGGTGCCGTCCTTGTCGCGCGTCAGGTCGATGACGCCGGGCTGTTCGCGCTCGCGCAGGTCGCGTTCACGTCGAAGGCGGCGGGCTTCTTCATCGTCGGCTTTGAATTTGCCGGTCCAATCTCGGTAAATCTTGCGTATTCCCAAGAAGATAACAAAGAAAAGGGCAGTGAGGAGGAGGATGCGCCAGAGCATGGTTCAGAGTCCCAAACGGGCCCAGAGGGCGCGATCTTCGATGGTTGCGGCGAAGCCTTCGGCGGAGAAACCGAGGCGGGGAATGCCGAAGAAGGGGCGCTTGGGGGCGATGATCTTGAGGTGGATATTTCGGCCGTACCGGGCTTGCAGAACCTCGTGCATATCACCCAGCGCGTCGACCAGACCGAGTTCCACGCCGCGCATCCCAGTCCACCATTCGCCGGTAAAGAGCTGCTCGTCGGGTGCCTTAAGCCTGGCGCCCCGCCGCGTTTTCACCGCGTTGATGAACACATCATGGATGTCCAGTTCGAATTGCTTGATGCGTTCGATGTCGCTCTGCTTTTCGGGCAGGAACGGGTCGAGAGTGGACTTGTTGTTCCCCGCGGTATGAACGCGACGCTCGATGCCGAGCTTTTCCAGCGTTCCGACAAAACCGAACCCGGCCATGATGACGCCGATGGAGCCCACGATCGAGGATGGATCGACGATGATCTCGTCGCCGGCAATGGCAATGAAGTAGCCGCCCGAGGCTGCGGCGTCTTCCACGAAGACCAGGACTGGCTTGTCATGCTGGTCGGCAAGATCGCGGATGCGCTTGCCGATGAGGCGGCTCTGGACTGGCGAGCCCCCGGGTGAATTGACGATGATGGCGATTGCGGGCGCGGACTTGATCGCGAAGGCGCGCTCGAGCAGCGGATTGACCGTTGCGATATTGAGCCGGCCCTGACGCTGTTCGGCGGCGATGACGCCGTGGAGGCGCACGACGGGGATGGTGGTCTTGCCTCGGCGCAGCAGGCGCTGCAGCCAGTTGCGGCGGGGCGTGGTCAGTTCGGCCATGTCTCGTCTCTCCCTGCGTCGGGCTGATTTAGGGCTTGCAGCCAAGGATTACCAGACAAGCCGTTGTTCCCCACGGAAGATTGCGTCGAATGCCGGCGCGAAGGCGCGGCCTTCGCCGTCGTGCAAGGCGCGGCTCGGCAAGATGGTCAGCGGCGCGCGGGAGCCCTTGATGGCGCGGATAAGGACGCGGCTGATCGGCGATTCGGCGCGCGGAGACAGCGGCAGAATGGTGATGGCACCAAAGCGTTGCGCGAAGGCGGCAAGCAGGGGCGCCAGGTGAACGGCGGGATAGACGAAGATGATTTCGGCACCACCGGCGCCGGAGCTAGCGGCAGTCTTGACCCAAAGGTCGAGCGCCGCTGCGTCCATGTGGCGCGCCCCCGCCCGGCTGGTGTCCTGCGCGAGCGTGCCGGCGGCATCGTCGAAGAAGGGCGGATTGGCGATGACGGCGTCGAAGGCGTTTTCGGCAAGGCCGGCGGCAAGGCGCTCAGCGCCTCGCGCGGTTACATCTACGGGAAACGCCTTGGCGCAGGTAGCAAAACCGTTTTCAGCTATGTTCGCCTCCGCAAGCGCCAAGGTTGCCGCATCCTGCTCAGCCAAAACAGCGCTGAGTTCGCCGTTGTGGGCAAGCGCCACGAGGCTTGCCGTACCCACACCGCTGCCAAGGTCGAGCAGCCGCTTGCGGCCCTGCCCCACGGCAGCGCCCAGCAACACGCTGTCGAGCCCGGCACGAAAGCCGTGGCGCGGCTGCGACAGAGTGAGCCTGCCCCCTAAAAAGGCATCGCGCGTTACGGTTTGGTGTTTTACAAAGCTATCTGGCTGGTCTAGGGACATCGCACCCGAAAAGGCCGGTTTTGCACGACCTTACATGCGCAACCGCAGCGGGCTCAACCAGATTTGCCGATTGGCGAACGAGGAACGGATAGTTTGGTGTCAGTTCTGACGCAGATCAAAGAGACGCAGGCAGCCAACCCGATCGACCGGCTGCTCGCCGCAACCGCCACGGATATGGCCAAGGTCAACGCGCTGATCCTGTCGCGCGCCGATTCGCATGTCGAGATGGTGCCGGACCTGGCGCGCTACCTCATCGAGAGTGGCGGCAAGCGGCTGCGGCCGATGCTGACTGTGGCGGCGGCCATGCTGTTCGGCAAGGGAAGCGGCACCGCAATCAATTTCGCGGCAGCCGTCGAGTTCATGCACAATGCGACGCTGCTGCACGACGATGTGGTCGATGACAGCGACATGCGGCGCGGCAAGCCCGCGGCCCGCATGGTGTGGGGCAACAAGGCCTCCATCCTGGTTGGCGATTTCCTGCTTGGGCAGGCCTTCATGATGATGGTTGAAACCGGGGACATCGCTTCGCTGGGTGTGCTGTCGTCCGCGTCGGCCGTGATGGCTGAAGGTGAAGTGTTCCAGCTGGCAAAAACCGGTGATTTGACGACGACGCCCGAAGATTATGCGGAAGTCATTCGCGCCAAGACGGCCGTGCTGTTCCAGGCGGCGTGCGAAGTGGGCGCGATGTCTAGTGGCGCCGATGAGACCGGCAGACAGGCGCTCGCGACCTATGGGCTGGAACTGGGCAAGGCCTTCCAGCTGGTGGACGATGCGCTCGACTATGGCGGGCAATCGGGAACGTTGGGCAAGAATGTCGGCGACGATTTGCGCGAGGGCAAGATGACGCTGCCGGTGATTTTGGCGCTGGCGGAAGGCAATGTGGCAGAGCGCGAGATCATTACCAGCGCGCTGGGCCAGGCCGATGCGACTGATGCACAGGTGAGTGCCGTTGTGGCGGTGATGGAGCGGCACAATACGCTGGTCCGCACGATGGAACTGGCGCAGGCCCATGCGCGTGCGGCGCAGCAAGCGCTGGCGGTAGTGCCGGAGAGCGAAATGCGCGCGCTGCTGGTGGATGTGGTCGAGCATAGCGTGATGCGCGCGTATTAGGCTCGGGGACGACGGGACGGCGGGCTCGGTTTGTGGGCGATAGTTCGTCCGGGACTACACTGGATTCGAGCGCGTTGTGGGTGCGGCACCTCACCCTTGATCCCTCCCCGCGACGGGGAGGGTGTCGACTGAAACGGCGGCGCAAAGCGCCCGATATGCCCCCCCTCGCCTCAGGGAGGCGAGATGAGGAACCGATGGCCTAGGGCAGCAAGAGCGGTGCGGCGGCTACCCAGTGGTCGGGGTGGGCGGCGCGCATCACCTGGGCGGCTTGGTGGGCTTGGCCGGTGGAGCCGAAGAGGCCGAAGCAGGTGGCGCCGGAGCCGGACATGCGGGCGAGGATACAGCCTTGGGTTTGAGCGAGTTGTGCGACGATGTCGCCGATGATGGGAACCAGCTTGACGGCGGGAGGCTGCAGATCGTTGCGGGTTTCGGCGAGCCAGAGGCCGAGTTGGGCAGGTCGAGTCAGTGGCGAGGGTAATTCCGGCAAAGGGTAATTGTCATGGGCGCGCAGGCGCCGGAACACGTCGGCGGTGGCCAGCGGCACCAGGGGATTGACCAGCACGATATGAAGGGCCGGAAATTGCGGGAGCGGCGCCAGCACTTCGCCGACGCCGCGCGCGATCAAGGGTGTCGAAACGAGACAGGCAGGCACGTCAGCGCCAAGGCGAGCGGCCATATCGGCGAGGTCAGCCACGGGGATGGGCTCGCGCGATAGTGACGCCATCAGACGCAGCGCGGCGGCCGCATCGGCGGAGCCGCCACCGATGCCGGCGGCGACCGGCAGGTTCTTGGTGAGGCGCATGGCAAGGCCGTGATCGACGGCCTCCGGCCAGCGCGCACGGAAAGCGGCGACGGCGCGCAGCACGAGGTTGGTTTCGCCGTTGTTGAGGCCAGCGGCGAAGGGTCCGATTATGGCGAGGGTATCGGTGTCGGCGGGAACGGCTTCGAGTTCGTCGGCGAGGTCGGCGAAGACCACCAGGCTCTCGAGATCGTGGTAGCCGTCTTCCCGGCGCCGCGTGACATGCAGCGCCAGGTTGATCTTGGCGGGAGCGAGCTGAACGAAGGGCTCGACCAAGCTATTCGGTCTCGTTCTCTTTGGTCAGGCCTTCGGCCAGCTTTGGTGCGGCGCGTTCCTTGACGGTACCGACGGTATCGACTGAAGAGGCAATGTTCCACTGGAAGCGGGCTTCGAGCTGGCGGCCGGCCTTCCAATAGGCATCGCCCAGGTGGTCGTTGATCTCGGGATCGGTCGGCATCATCAGCACGGCCTGCTCAAGTGTTTTGACCGCCTCGTCGATGCGGCCGAGCTTGTAGAAGGCCCAGCCGAGCGAATCCACGATGTAGCCATCCTGCGGAGAAGCAGCGACGGCCTTTTCGATCATGCCCAGGGCTTCCTCGAGGTGCATGTCCTTGTCGATCCAGCTGTAGCCCAGATAGTTGAGCACGGCCGGCTGATCAGGATTGAGCTCGAGCGCCTTCAGGAAATCGGCTTCGGCCTTGGGCCATTGCTTGTCGCGCTCATAGGCAATGCCGCGCACATAGTAATAGCGCCAATCGGCCGGGCTATCGCCGCCGGTGATTTCCAGCGCCTTGGTATAGGCCTCGGCCGCCTTGGCATATTGCTCGTCGGTGCGCAGCAGGTCGCCAAGCACGGACACCGCGTCGAGATCGTTGGGCTGTGCGGCTACAATATTGCTCAGGCGCCGCAGAGCGTCCTCGCGATCACCCAAGGCATCGAGATTGGTGGCGACGCGCACGATGGCGGTGGGCTTCATGGCCGAAGTGGCGGGCACGGCGTTATAGATGCGATTGGCCGCGTCGTGTTGGCCAGCGGCATCGAGTAATTGGCCCAATGCCAGGGTGATGACGTCGGCAGACGGGTCGAGATAGAGGCCCATGCGCAGGAAGACCAGGGACAGATCCATGCTGCCATCGCGCGCCAGCGCAACACCGATGCCGTGGAACATTTCGGCGGCGCCAACCTGAACATTGGTGGCGAAAACGCCGGGGCGCTGGCCGGCATCGACCTGCTCGCGCACGATGGTGACGATGGGATGGGTGAGCCCCTGATCCTCGAACTGCTGCAGAACGTCCTTGGCTTCGTCGAACCTGCCGGCATTGGCCAGAATGCGGGCATAGACTTCCACGACGCGCGCCACATAGGGCTCGTTGTCGAACGCCTGCCCTGCAAGGGCGATGGCTTCCTCGGTCTCACCGGCGGCCTCGGCCATGAGAGCAAGGTGGAACACCAGAAAATCCTCGAGGCCCGACGCGCCCAGCTCGTTCATGACGGCGTCGGCTTCGGCCTTGCGATTGTCGCCCACCAATGCCCAGGCGCGCAGGATGGACGCGGTAATGCCGGTAAAACTATCCTGGCCTATGGCCTTGAGCAGCCGGTCTGCGGCGTCGTAGCGGCGCTCCTTGAGCGCTTCGGTGGCGACGACCAACTCGGCAAGCTCGTTATTCTCGTCAAGATCAAGCAGGTGCTTGGCGGTGGAGGCCGCCTGCCCGATCTGACCGTCGGCGGCAAAGGCGATGAAGGCGCGTTCGACGAGCAGCGGATTTTCCCAATCGGCCTGGGCGGCCTGGAAGAAATAGCGGGCCGCTTCATCGGTGCGCAAATCCTTGAGGGCCTGCTGGCCGGCCATGAACGAGCCGGTGGCGCTGGCGCGGAACATGGGCATGAGATCGAAGCCCGCAAACGGATCGGACTGTGCCGTCTGCACCGATGGCGCGGCAAAGCCAGGCGGGGTCGCTATCGCCGTTAGCAGGAGGGCTGCCAGAGCCGGGCGTGCGAGGCGGGTCAGAAGCGATGTCACGAGGTTCTGTTCTCCATTGGCTTTCGCCAGTATCTGGTCGGCAAGATTGGCGGTTTTGGGACTGCGCCGCAAGAGAGCGCCACAGAGCGTGATCGCCGCGTCCTACATACCGGCATAATTGGGCCCGCTGCCACCTTCGGGTGGGACCCAGGTGATGTTCTGGGCGGGGTCCTTGATGTCGCAGGTTTTACAGTGAACGCAATTGGCGGCGTGGATGCGGAATACGGGGGCGCCGCCCTCCTCGGCCACTTCGTAGACGCCGGCGGGGCAATAGAGCGGTGCGGGTTCGCCGTATTTCGGCAGATTGTCGCGGATCGGCACGGCAGGATCGGTGAGGCGCAGGTGCACCGGCTGATCTTCGTCGTGAGCGATGTTGGCGAGATAGACCGAGGAGGCGCGGTCGAAGGTGAGCTTGCCGTCGGGCTTGCTGTAGGTTTTCGGCGGCAGGGTGTCCTTGGGCTTGAGGCCGGAATAGTCGGGCTGCTTGTGATGCAGGGTTCCCAGCGGGGACTGGCCGAAGATGGCCGAGGTCCATAACTCCACGCCGCCCGCCAGCGCTCCCAGCACCGTGCCCAGCCGCGACCACAGCGGCTTGACGTTTTGCACGGCCTGCAGTTCCCGCGCGATGCCGGTCGCCATGATGCGGTGGCCGAAATCCCCAATCAGATCATGCTGGCGGCCTTTGCCAATCGCCTCGGCCACTGCATCGGCCGCGCCGATGCCGGACAGGATCGCATTGTGGATGGCCTTGAGGCGCGGGGCGTTCATGAAGCCGGCGGAGCAGCCGATCAGCCCGCCACCGGGGAAGGCCAAGGTTGGGATCGATTGCCAACCGCCTGCGGTGACCGCGCGGGCGCCGTAGCTGATGCGCGTCGCGCCCTCGAGCAGGGGGGCCACGGATTTGTGGGTCTTGAAGCGATGAAACTCGTCGAAGGGGGAGAGCGTGGGGTTCTGGTAATCTAGGTAGGTGACCAGCCCGACATAGAGCTTGCGATCTTGCGCATGATAGACGAAGCCGCCACCGGCGGTTGCGTTGTCGAGTGGGAAGCCGAGATAGTGCTCCACCCTGCCCGGCTGGTGCCGGTCAGCGGGGATTTCCCAGACTTCCTTGATACCCAGACCATATTTCTGCGGCTCGCGCGCCAGAGAGTGGGCGCCGATAATTTTCCGGGCCAGAGACCCGCGGGCGCCCTCGGCGATGAGGGTGTATTTGGCTTGCAGCGCAATGCCTTCGGCAAAGCCGGGCTTGGGGTTGCCCTCACGGTCGCGGCCCAGATCGCCGGTGATGACGCCACGAATGGGGCCCTTGCCGGTTGAGAGCACATCGACGGCGGCCGTCATGGGGAAAATATCGACGCCGAGTTCGGTTGCCTGCTCGCCCAGCCATCGCACGAGATTGCCCAGGCTGACGATGACGCCATCGGGTGTGCGCATCTGGGGTGGCATAAGAGCGTGGGGGAAGGCAAAATCGCGGGTGGCTGTGAGGAAATGGTAGGTGTCGGTGGTGACGGCGGGGCCGACGGGAGCGCCCTTTTGGCGCCAATCGGGGATGAGGGCATCGAGCCCACGCGGGTCCATGACGGCGCCGGAAAGGATGTGGCCGCCCAGTTCCGCGGATTTTTCAACGATGGTGACGCTGAGTTCGGGATGGCGCTGCTTGAGCCGGATGGCGGCGGCAAGGCCCGATGGACCGGCGCCGACGATCAGCACATCGGTCGAAAGGGTTTCGCGCGAGCCGGCCTCTGCCATATAGGAATGCCCCAAGTTCTGGATGCGCGGGTGGCCGCGCCAAACGGGCTGTGACATAACAGAGAACATGGCTGAAGATCGACCGCTAAATCACGACGAAATGCTCTCGGTACTGGAGTGGTACCGGGCAGCGGGCGTCGATGTCGCGGTGGGCGAGGAGCCGGTGGACCGGTTTGCGCAGCGGCCACCGGCGCGGGTAACGCCGCCGGCTGCGGTGGCCAGTGCTGTCGCCGAGCGGCCGGCGCCGATGCTGCCGCTGGGGGGTGATCCCGGCGAAGCGCGGGAGCTGGCGGCACGGGCGCAATCGCTGGACGAGCTGGAAGCCATCCTTGGCAGCTATGATGGATGCGGGCTCAAACTGCGCGCAACGCAACTGGTGTTTGCCGATGGCAACCCGCAGGCACAGATCATGCTGATCGGGGAAGCGCCCGGCGCCGAAGAGGACCGGCAGGGCAAGCCGTTCGTCGGCAAATCGGGGCAATTGCTGGACCGCATGCTCGCCGCCATCGGGCTGGACCGGACCAAAGTTTATATCGCCAACACCGTGCCGTGGCGGCCACCGGGCAACCGTGCACCGACGCCCGAGGAGATCGCGTTGTGCCTGCCGTTCCTGCACCGGCAGGTGGAACTGGTGGCGCCCAAACTTGTCATGACGCTAGGCGGGCCGGCGATGCAGACCGTGTTCCAGACCAGCAATGGCATCATCAAGATGCGGGGCAAGTGGAGCGAAGTCAGCATTGGCAACCACAAGGTCGACGCTATGCCGACGCTGCACCCGGCCTATCTGCTGCGCAATCCACCGGCCAAGCAACAGGCGTGGCGCGACCTGCTGAGCCTGAAGCTGAAGATGATCGGGATGGGGATCGCCTGAAGCTTTTTTGCGTGGAGGGCAATTCTTCCCTGCCCTTCTGCGATTGCCGCGCTATTGTCACCGTTGCGTGATTTGCAACGTCATTCTGGTTCCATAGTCCGAAAGCGTCATGGCCTCTGTCATCAAGATTTACGCCCTGTTCCTGGGGTCGGCTCTCCTCATGTTCGGCGGCGGTCTGCAGGGCCTGCTGCTCTCCGTGCGCGGCGCGGAAGAGGAATTCTCGCTGCTGGCGCTGGGCCTGATCGGCACCGGCTGGTCGGTCGGTTTCGTGACAGGCTCGATCGCCGTACCCATGATCGTGCGCAATGTCGGCCATATCCGCGCTTTCTCGGTGATGGCGGCGATCGGCAGCATCACGATCCTGCTCAACCTGCTGTTCATCAACGACGTAGGCTGGATTCTGCTGCGAGCGCTATCCGGCTTCTGCTTTGCCGGGGCGGCGATGATCGTCGAGAGCTGGCTCAACGAAGTGGCTGACAATAAGAGCCGCGGCACGACCTTTTCGATCTATGTGACCATCAACATGGCCTCCTCCACGCTGGGGCAGATCGCCATGTCGGTGACGGGCACATCGGGCTATGTGCCGTTCGTGATCGGCGCCATCAGCTTCATCTGCGCGATTTTGCCGACGGCGCTGACCTCAAGCCCGCAGCCGCGGCCGCTGTCGTCGGCCAAGATCGACGTGCGCCTGCTCTACAAAACTTCGCCGGTCGCGGCGATTGCAGCCTTTTCGGTGGGCATGGCCAATGGCGCATTCGGCACGCTGGCACCGGTTTATGGCTATCAGCGCGGACTGGACGCCAGCGGCATTGCGCTGCTGTTCGCCATTGCCGCGATTTTGGGTGCGGTGGCACAAATCCCATTCGGACGGTTGTCGGACCGGATCGACCGGCGCCTGGTGCTCATCGGGCTGGCCGGTTTTGCCGCTTTTGTCGGTGCACTGACGGTCATCATCAACCCGCAGGCCGGATGGATGATGTATGTGCTCTTTGCCTGCTACGGCTTTGCGGCCAACCCGATCTATGCGGTGGCTGTGGCCCATGCCAACGACTTCGCAAAGGACGGCGATTTTGCCAAGATCGCCGGCGGCATGCTGTTGATCATGGGCGTCGGGCTGGCCATCGGGCCGGCGGTTGCCTCGATGATCATGGGCGCGTGGTCGCCGGTGGGCCTGTTCGTCGTGACCGCGCTGTTCCACGGATTGCTCGCAGTGGCGGCCTTCCTGCGCATGCGCATCCGCCGGAGTATCGATGCTGCCGACCGCGCGCCATTCCAGCCGATGACCAATGACGGCAAGCAGACACTGGAATCAATCGTGCTCGATCCGCGGACTGAGAGCGAGGAGGACACCGAAATGCCGGTGGACGAGCCGATCCTGCCCGAGGAACTCGCCACCCCGATCGACACGCCCAACGAGGACAAGCGCGATGTTCAAGACTGACCGGTTTGCCGACCGCGCCTTCAAGCCGCTGTCGATTGCGGTGATCGCGGTATCGGATACGCGTGATCTGGAAACGGACACGGGCGGCGCCCTGCTCAAATCCCTGCTGGAAGTCGATGGTCACCGCTGCGCCGAGCGGGTGGTGGTGCGCGACGATATCCAACTGATCCGCCGGGCTGTGCAAGGGTTTGTGGCTGATCCGGGCGTGGATGTGGTGCTGACCACGGGCGGCACCGGGTTTTCCGGCCGCGACGTGACGCCGGAAGCCGTGGAGCCGCTGTTCGACAAGCGGATGGAAGGCTTTTCGGTGCTGTTCCACCAATATTCAGCAACGACGGTGGGCACCAGTTCGCTGCAGTCTCGGGCGACGGCGGGATTGATCGGCACGACGTTCGTGTTCTGCCTGCCCGGCTCGCGCGGCGCATGCCGGGATGCCTGGGAAGGGATATTGAGCCACCAGCTGGATTACCGGCATAAGCCCTGCAATTTCGTGGAGTTGATGCCGCGGCTGGATGAGCGGTAGAGGGGCCTGCCTTCGCGCGAGCAACCAACCACCGATGCTTCCCTCGGACTTGATCCGAGGGCCTTTCACCGCTTGTGCCATGTTGCGAGCGGCCCGCGGATCAAGTCCGCGGGATGCAATTGTGGGTAGGGAAGATTGTGCCACACACATTATGACCGACGGCCCGCTCCGCATGGGAGTGGGCCAGCCGGATCAGTGGCCGCCGTGGCCTGCCGTCCCGCCTTCGGGCTTGCGGATGAAGAAGGCTGCAACGACAGCGCCCAGCGAGATGATCGCGCCGACTAGGAAGGCCGAGCGGACACCCGAGGCGAGGGCTTCGACGGGGTCGACGCCTTCCGCTGTGAGCGATGCCGTGCGGATGGTCATCAGGGCGATGAAGAGGGCAATGCCCGCGGCACCGGCCAGTTGCTGCACCGAGCCAAGGACGGCGGAGGCGTGGGAATATAGCTCCTTGCGCACCGAGCCCATGGACGAGGTGAAGACCGGCGTGAAGATCAGCGCAAGACCGACGCTCAGCACCATGTGACCGGCCAGGAGCGCCCAGACCGATGTATCGCGCCCCACGGTGGTCAGTGCCCACATCACGGCCGAGACCAGGATGGCGCCCGGCACGGCCAGAACGGTGGGACCAACACGGTCATACAGACGGCCAACAACCGGACCCATCAGGCCCATGACGAGGCCACCGGGCAGCATGAGCAGGCCGGTCTGCAGCGTATCGAGCCCCACCACGTTCTGCGTATAGATCGGCAGAAGGATGATGGTCCCGAACAGCGCCATCATGGCGATGAGCATCATGGAAACCGAGACGGTATAATTGCGGGACTGGAAGACGCGCAGATCGAGCAGCGCCTTGTTCTCCTGCTGCAGGCCCAGTTGGCGCCAGACGAAGACCGCCATGGCCACGACGCCCACGGCGATCGGCACCCAGAGCGGAACGACGCTGGGTTCACCGGCATGAGCGAAGCTTTCGCCGAAGCTGGAGAGGCCATAAATGAGCCCGCCAAAGGCGAATGCCGACAGGATCACGGAGATGACATCGAGCGGAGCATAACGCGGCGTCGAAACGTTCTGGATCTTGCGGAAGCCGAGAGCCAGCGCGCCGAGGGCAATCGGCAGCACCAGGATAAACATCCAGCGCCATTCGAGATTGGCCAGGATGAAGCCGCCAATGGTCGGGCCGATGGCGGGGGCAACCGACATGACGATGGAGATATTGCCCATGGTCTTACCGCGCCCTTCGGGGGGCACCAGCGTCATCACGGTGGTCATCAGCAGCGGCATCATGATGGCCGTGCCGACGGCCTGCACCACGCGGCCGGCGATCAGCAGTTCGATGCCGGGCGACACGGCGCAGAGCAGCGTGCCCGCCGTGAAGACGGACATGGCCAAAAGGAAGATCGGGCGCGTGTTCATGCGCTGTAGCAGGAACCCGGTGATGGGGATGACGACAGCCATGGTGAGCAGGAATGCCGTGGTCAGCCATTGCGCCGCGCTGGCAGTGACGCCGAGATCGGCCATCAAATGGGGAATGGCCACGCTCATGATGGTTTCGTTCAGAAACACCACGAAGGTGGAGACCAGCAGCAGGGCGATGACCAGCTTATTGCGCGCCGCGTCGGTCTGATCGACTGGCGCGCCGACTAGGTCGGCGTCGTACGTAGGTGCATCGGTACTCATGATTTCTCCTCGGCCATTGAACTGCGCTGCCGGCACTGCGACGAACGGCATCGACGGGTTTCGACGCCATCTCACAAAACTCCGCGACAGCCCCTGTCAGCAGAATGGTCGAGCGCAATGTTTTTGGTTTCACCCTTTGAATGGGTGGATCTGGGTTCCCGTGCCGACATTGTTCAGGACACGCGAAAACGGCCTGTTTGTTTAGTCCTGCCCTCCCGAAGCGTCTACCCGCGCAAACGCATTTCTGCGATGCGAAATCATGATTCTGCACCTTGGCGGTGGAGGGCGAACTTCCCATATGTGCTGTGGCCGCAGCCGCAAGAGGCGCTGCCGCGCGGCGATGTTCTTGATTTGTTCCCATGCCGCTGCTACATGTTCTCCCAAGGCCAGCAGCGCGATTCGCCCTGCCGGCCAGCTGGCAGGAGATGTATCATGGCCCTTTACCAGGCCCCTTCCTTTGAAGCGCTTGAAATGCTCAGCCGCAGCCGCGACGCCGATCTGGCGCGGCGCGAACTGCTGGACC
This sequence comes from Devosia naphthalenivorans, assembly GCF_003056355.1. Taxonomy (GTDB): domain Bacteria; phylum Pseudomonadota; class Alphaproteobacteria; order Rhizobiales; family Devosiaceae; genus Devosia; species Devosia naphthalenivorans. The sequence goes on along the minus strand of NZ_PYVW01000014.1, from coordinate 85,996 downwards.
CGGACCGCGTGCGCGGCCGCGGCGCACAAAGCAACCGCAGCGGTCGGTTCGAGAAGCAGACGCGCGAACGGTTCGATGATGGCTGGGACAATGTGGAGCCGCTGCCGATCTTCGAGACGGTGGAACACAGCGAACGCGCCAAGACCATCATCACCACCAATGACAGCCCCGACATCGGCTTCGAGCGCTCGATCAATGCTTATCGCGGCTGCGAGCACGGCTGCTCCTATTGCTATGCCCGCCCGACCCACGCGTTCCTCGGCCATTCGGCAGGGGTGGAATTCGAGCGCGACATCTATGTGAAGGTCAATGCCGTCGAGGCGCTGCGGGCGGAGCTGGCGGCCAGGAACTACCGCGTGAAGCCGGTGGCGATGGGCACCAATACGGACCCCTATCAGCCGGCCGAGCGCAAGCACAAGCTGACGCGCGGCATCCTCGAAGTGATGCTGGAAACGCGCCATCCGGTGATGATTACCACCAAGTCGGCCTTGATCATCCGCGACCTGGACCTCCTCACCGAATTGGCCAAACTGGGGCTGGTGAAGGTTGCCATTTCTATGACCTCGATGGACCACAAGCTCAGCCGCAAGATGGAGCCGCGAGCCTCCTCCCCTGCCCGGCGGCTGGAGGCGATCCGGCTATTGAGTGAGGCGGGTATTCCCACCGCGGTGTTCGCGTCGCCGATGATCCCGGCGATCAACGACATGGAGCTGGAACGCATCCTTGATGCCGCCAAGGCGCAGGGAGCGGTCAGCGCATCGATGATCCTGCTGCGGCTGCCGGGCGAAGTGCGCGACGTGTTTCGCGAATGGCTGCTGCGCCATTTCCCCGACCGGGTGCGGCACGTGCTGGCATTGGTGCGCGATACGCGCGGCGGCAAGGATTACGACTCGCGCTTTGGCACCCGCATGACGGGCGAAGGCCCCTATGCGACGCTCTTGCAGCAGCGCTTCCAGAAGGCGCGCGAGCGTTATGGACTGGACGCCAAGCTGCCGGGCCTGCGCAATGATCTGTTCATCGCGCCAAAGCCCGAAGAACGGCAGATGAGCCTGTTCTAGACGCGGACCGTTTGGGCCATGCGCTGCTTGATCAGCGCGAGTACTGACGGATCATCATAGCCGGTGGCGCTGATCGTCGCGCCGGCGGCGATCATGTCGGGATCGAGCAGCGAGGTGCGGATGCCGATTGTCGTGAGGCCGGCAGCTGTGGCCGAAGCGATGCCGGTGCGCGAATCCTCGAAAGCGAGGGACGTAGCCGGATCGGCGCCGAGCAGGCGCAGGGCCTCGAGATACGGGAACGGGTGCGGCTTGCTGTGGGGTAGTTCATCGCCGATGACGATGGCCTTGAAGCGATCGGCGATACCCAGGCCATTGAGAATGAGATCGGCATTGGGCCGGGGTGCGTTGGTGACAGCGGCCATGGGCACGCCCCAGGCGTCCGCCAGATCGAGCAATTCGAACAGCCCTCCCACGGCATGAAGCTCCGTCGCGGCGATGTCGCGGAACAGCGCTTCCTTGGCAGCCATGACAGCCATGCCCTCATCATGGGGGAGATGCGGCAGGAAGCTTGCGGCGATATCTTCATTGGCCCGGCCCTGCAATTCCCGGACGAATCGGGCCTTGTCCATGTGGTGGCCGAAGGGCGCAAAGGCCTGGTTGAAGGCTGCGAGGTGAACAGGGTCGGTATCGGCCAGGGTGCCATCGATATCGAACAGCAGCGCCGCGCCGGGCTTGGGGATCATGGTGGCATCCGCTAGAAAACGCTGCGGATCGTGCAGCGGGCGGAACCGACAGCAAAACAGCGCGCGCGTCAATCGTGGAGGAATGCCATGCCGGCCTCGCCGTTCGAACTCGATGAACTGGTTGGAGTGGTCACCGGGGCGTTTCCTGATCTGCGGCAGTCTAGATTTACGCTTGCGGCTGCGGCTGGGACAGTGTGGCGGTAGATGTCGATGACCGACTGATCTTCAAGTTTCCGCGCCATGCCGATGGCGAAGCCGGACTGCGGCTCGAGGCGCGTATTCTCCAGCTGGTCGCCGACAGCGTCACCATGCCGGTGCCAAGGCTCACTTTGTTCGATCATCCACGCCTGTTCTCGCGTCACGACAAAATCCCCGGCGAGCATCTGCTGACCGCGGAGTATGAAGTGCTGGACGCACCCGACAAACAGGATCTGGCGGAGCGCATGGGTCAGTTCCATGCGGAGTTGCATGCCATCGAGCTTGCTGCGGCGCGGCACGCTGGTGCCGAACCGCTCCCGCCCTGGTCCGGCGCGGAGCAGATATTGCAGCGCGCATGGCCGGTGCTGCCGGAGAGTCTGCGCGGATTTGCCGAGCGGACCATGGCGCAATGGGCGGCGCTGGCGCCAGACCCGCACGGCGCACGCTACGGCTTTTTCGACGGGCATGGCTGGAACATGGCGTTCGACCATGAGCGCAGGCGGCTCAACGGGGTTTATGATTTCGGGGATTCAGGAATTGGCCCGCTGCATCAGGAATTCATTTATTCCAGCCTTATTTCGCCAGACCTGACCGCGCGGATCATTGCCGTTTATGAGCGGCACACAGGCCTGCCGATCGACCGGGATCGCGTTGCGGTTCTCACCGGCACGCACCGGCTTTGGGAGTTGGCAGAGGAGGCTCATCTGCCCGAGCACGTACCGGACCTCGTCGCCAGCGTGGCCGATTGGGCGCGGCTTGAGCAGTTGACTTGAGCCTGTCCTTGGCGATTCTGGCGGGATGCTGATTGATTCGATCATCCAGACCGAGCCGGACTATTCCCATGAGCTGGCGCTCAAGGCGCGAGGCGCGCGCGTGATTGCGGGCGTGGACGAAGCCGGGCGCGGGCCGCTGGCCGGGCCGGTGGTGGTTTCGGCGGTGATTCTGGACCCCGACAATATCCCCGCGGGGCTTAACGATTCCAAGAAGCTGAGTGAAGAGCAGCGGGAGGTGCTGTTCGAGTTGATCGTCGCCAGCGCCATGGTTTCGGTGGTGGTGGCGCCGCCTTCGATCATTCTGAGCCACAATATTCGCGGCGCAACGCTGTGGGCGATGGCGCGCGCGGCGGGGAGCCTGAGCGTGGTGCCCGACCGGGTGCTGATCGACGGGCGCGACGTGCCGATGGGGCTGCCCTGCGAGGGCTTGGCGCTGGTGGGTGGCGACGGGCGCAGCGTTTCGATCGCGGCGGCCTCAATCGTTGCCAAGGTGACGCGCGACCGGATGTGCCGGATCATGGATTGCGATGCGCCCCATTTCGGCTTCGCCGGGCACAAGGGCTATTCGACGCCCCAGCACATGAAGGCGCTTGTCGCTCATGGGCCGTGTCGGCATCACCGCGAGGAATTTGCCCCGGTTGCAGCGGCTTGGGAGCGGATCAGGGTGCAAGTCGCCTGACTGCATAACTCACTTCTTAACCTCCCGCTAACTCCTTGCGAACGCTCCATTAACCCTCGTCCCCTATAAGGGGATTGTTAGTCCTTTGTTAGGGTTAAGTGTATGTTGCGTACCCCGCGTACGGCTCCTGTAGCCGCTGCGGAGGAGCCCCAGCGGCTCCCGATCGATACTATCCTGGTGGGCGATTGCATCGACCACATGAATGCCCTGCCGGCCGGCTCCGTTGACCTTATTTTTGCGGACCCGCCGTATAATCTGCAGCTGGAACAAGGCCTCACCCGCCCCGACCAGAGCAAGGTGGATGCCGTCGATGACGAATGGGACAAGTTCGACAGCTTTGCCCATTACGATCAGTTTACCCGTGCCTGGCTCAAAGCTGCGCGACGGCTGCTGAAGCCCGATGGCGCGATCTGGGTGATCGGCAGCTATCACAATATTTTCCGTGTCGGCACGGCGCTGCAGGATCTGGATTTCTGGATGCTGAACGACGTGATCTGGCGCAAGGCGAATCCCATGCCGAACTTCCGCGGCACAAGGTTTACCAATGCCCATGAGACGCTGATTTGGGCCTCGCGCAGCCAGAAGAGCCGGGTGACCTTCAACTATGAAGCCATGAAACTGGCCAATGACGACACCCAGATGCGCAGCGATTGGCTGTTCCCCATCTGCACCGGCGCCGAGCGGCTCAAGGATGAAGACGACGGCAAGGTGCACCCGACGCAAAAGCCGGAAGCCCTGCTGTTCCGCATCCTTAATGCGACGACCAAGCCCGGCGATATCGTGCTCGACCCGTTCTTCGGCACGGGGACAACCGGCGCTGTGGCCCGCAAGCTGGGCCGGCACTTCATCGGCATCGAGCGGGAAGAGAGCTATATCAACGCCGCCCTCACCCGCATCGCGTCGATCCGGCCGGGCGTATTCGAGGCGCTGCAGTCGGTTACGCCCAAGCGCAAGGAAACCCGCATTCCGTTCGGCTCGCTGATCGAGCAGGGATTAATCGAGCCGGGCGCGCAACTTTTCGACTTAACGAAACGTTACTTCGCCATGGTTCGTGCAGACGGCTCGCTCGTCTCCGGAACGCACCAGGGCTCCATCCACAAGGTGGGCGCGCTGGTCCAGGGTTCGGAGTCGTGCAACGGGTGGACCTTCTGGCACCACGAACAACAGGGACAAATCGTTCCTATCGACGATCTTCGCGCGGGTGTCCGCGCAAAACTTGATTTGCTTTCTGCCTGATCCTGACCTCCAATCAATCAGGCTCTATCCTTGGCCACCGGTTTGCCCCGGTGGCCTTTTTGTTTGTGCCAATTTCGTTCCGGCTCGCACAGCGGCCCGTCAGTCCTCACACAGTACAGAATTTACACAGTAGACCTCATCCTGAGCCTGTCGAAGGACGAGGTCGTGGCACCGGGCATCCGCTCGCTCGACCTCGTGATGGCTCCTTTAATTGAGGCCACCAAACGCGATGCGATCTAATCCAATCCTGCCACCGCCAAAACCTTTCGGAACAGGGTCGGCAGCGCTTCGCCCTTGAGGGCAGAGGGTTCCGCCCACCAGCCAGCCTCGAAGCTTTCGGGCGGCACGGTGGCGGACCAGACCTCCAGTTCGAGCCGGAAGTGAGTGAAGACGTGGACGATCTGGCCGTGATGGCGCCAATCGCCAGCGGCTGGGTAATCGGGGGCTGGCAGGTCTTGTGTCCAGACCGAGCCCGGCACCTCGGTCATACCGCCCAACAGGCCCTTGGTCGGGCGGCTTTGCAGGTAAACATCGCCCTGCGCGTCGAGCATGACATAGGCATGCCCTTTGCGGACGGGGCGTTCAGCCTTGATAGGCTTGACCGGATATCGGGTTGGATCGGCGGTTTTCGTCGCGATGCAGCCACCCTGGATGGGGCAAAGCATGCAGATGGTGGTTCGCGGGGCGCAGATGGTGGCGCCCAAATCCATCATGGCCTGCGCAAAATCCCCTGCCCGCGCGGGGACGGATGCCTGGAGCGCGGCGCGCAGTTCGTCCTTGGCGTCGCGCACGGGAACATCGAGCGCGTAATAGCGGGCAAGGACCCGATCGAGATTGCCATCGAGCACGGCAACGGGTTCGTCAAAGCAGATGGCGGCGATGGCGGCGCTGGTATAGGCGCCGATGCCCGGAAGGGTTTGCAGGCCAGCCGCGCTGTCGGGAAAAATGCCGCCATGGGTTTGAACCACGGCTTGGGCGCAGGCGTGCAGATTGCGGGCGCGGGCGTAATAGCCCAGCCCTGCCCACTCCTTGAGGACGCTGTCGAGCGGCGCTGCGGCGAGGTCCAACACCGTGGGCCAGAGGCTGGTGAAGCGGAGGAAATAGTTTTTGACGGCAGCAACGGTGGTTTGCTGCAGCATCACTTCGCTCAGCCAGATGCGATAGGGATCGGGTTTGATGCCCCGCACGCGGTCGGCCGGCGACACCCGCCAGGGCAAATCGCGGGCGTGCCGGTCATACCAGGCGAGCACGGCCGGAGCGTCGATGAGCGCGGGGTTGAGGAGGTGCATGGGTGGTGGATAGCGGTTTGAGCGGGTTATCGGCAAGTGGGTGATAGGGATGGCGTTGTTGAGTAGGAGGGATCACCTCGGCGCATCATGGTAGTGCCTCTAACTTCGCTCTGAGGGGATAGGTTGGCGCAGCGCCGGGTAAGGTGCGATGCGCAACGGACGTGAGGTCCTGGCATCGCCCCCCACGCTTGATCCTCCCCTTGCGAGGAGTGTTCACCGTGGCCGCATGGCTCAGATTTATCCCCACCCACCGCGTTGCCCTCGGGCTCGACCCGAGGGTCAGGTTCCGCAAACACACCGCTCCGGCAAGGCCCCCCGGAATGGCCCTCGGGTCGAGCCCGAGGGCAACACGGCGTTTTTGGCCACATCGCGCCATCGACAAGCGTTCGATGTGAACACTCCCCGCAAGGAGAGTGTGTCGATTGAAGCATCATGCGAGCGGGACTCTTGCTCCAACAAGCCTGCGGGAGTAATTCAGGCCATGGCCAAGGACGACCTTCCAGAGCCCAAGCGGCGGAACAAGACGTTGAACCTGGGCGATGTGCTGGCCGGGGCGCTTGATCCTGTGCTCAAGAAGCGCGGCTTTGCCAGCCGGGATATTCTGACCCATTGGGCGGTGATGGCGCCAAAGCCGTATGACAGCGTAGCCGTGCCGGACAAGCTGGTGTGGCCGCGTGGAGAAAAAAGCGCCGAGGGCGCGACGCTGGTGTTGCGCTGCGTGCCGGGCCACGCGCTGGCCATCCAGCACGAGGGGCAAAAGATCGCGGCGGCGGTGAACCGGTATTTCGGCTATGTGCTGGTGGGACAAGTTCGCCTGTCGCCCGAGCCGTTCACGCCGGGTTCAGGCAAGAAGGCCGAAAAGAAAATCCAACCGAGCCAGAGCGTGCAAGCAAAGGTCGGGGCCCAGGTGGCCGAAGTGGAAGACGAAAACCTGCGGGAAGCGTTGCGGACCCTTGGTCACGCGCTCTCCGGCAGGTCGAGAAGCGACACGAAGCATTGAGGGCAAAATTGTTCGCAGCCAGCAACCGCAGCGTTCACGCCGGGTTGATGCATGTGCCTACTTGCCCACACAATTGCCCCGTGTAGTGTCGCGCATAACAAAAATGGAGCGTTAGCCGTGAACTTTACCCGTCGTGACACCCTCATTCTGGCCGCTGCCGCATCGGCTCTGAGCCTGTGCGGGGTTGCCGCCGCCAACGCTGCCGAAGGCGACATGGTCGATGTCGAGAAGCTGATGGCGCCTGCGGGCGATCTGGCCGATCACGTGCAGGGCAGCGACACGGCGCCCGTCACGGTTATCGAATATGCCTCGCCCACCTGCCCGCACTGCGCAGCCTTCTCCAACAATGTGAAGCCGGCTTTTGTCGAGGCCTATGTCGATACGGGCAAGGTGAAGTACATTTCGCGCCCCTTCGTGCGCAATGTGCTCGACGCTGCCGTGTTCATGCTGGCCGAAGCCTCTGGCCCGACCAATTACCACAACGTGCTGTCCACCTATTTCCGCACCCAGACGCAGTGGGCAACCTCGGAGCAGCCGCGCGATGCGATCCTCGAAATCGCCAAGCAGCTCGGCTTTACCCAGGAAACTTTCGACGCCGCATTGACGAATCAGGCGCTGTTCACCGGGATGGAAGCCGTGCGCGAGCAGGCATTGAACGAATTCGGGCTCGCAGGGACGCCGACATTCTATGTCAATGGCAAGACGCTCAGCGGTGACAAGACCCTCGAACAGCTCGCAGCTGAAATCGATCCGCTCATTCCTGCCGATTTCGTGCCCAGCACCGGCAATGCCACGCCAGCCGCCGTACCGCCGGAAACCCCGCTGCCAGCCGAGACTGCACCAGGCGCAGTACCGGCGACCCCAGCCGCGCCAACCGACACCATGGCCCCTGCAGCACCAGCGGACGCAATGGCACCGGCAGCACCTGATGCCATGGCTCCGGCTGCACCTGCCGCACAATAGTTTTCAAATAGGTGATGGCTCCACAATCACCGGCGTTTCCCCCGGACTTGATCCGGGGGTCTTTCGTTGTTTGTGCCGTGCTGATGGTGACCCCCGAATCAAGTCCGGGGGCAGCGATTGCGGGTGGGAGAGATGGGTAGCTGAGATGGCTCTCCATTGCTGCTCCCGCACCGGTGGCGCGAAGTGAAGTTCTCCCGTCTCAAACTGCACGGCTTCAAATCCTTTTCGGACGAGATGACGCTTGTGATGGAGCCGGGCCTGACCGGAATTGTCGGGCCGAACGGGTGTGGCAAGTCGAACCTTGTGGAAGCCATGCGCTGGGTGATGGGCGAAAGCTCGTACAAGGCCATGCGCGCCTCGGGCATGGACGACGTGATCTTTTCGGGTTCGGGCAACCGGCCGGCGCGCAATAGCGCGGAAGTGACGCTGGTGCTCGACAATTCCGATCGCACTGCGCCGGCTGCGCTCAACGATGCCGACATTCTGGAAGTTACCCGCCGCATCGAGCGGGAAGCGGGCTCGGTCTATCGCGTCAATGGGCGTGAGGTGCGGGCGCGCGACGTGCAATTGCTGTTTGCCGATGCGTCCACCGGCGCGCACTCGCCCGCCATGGTGCGGCAGGGCCAGATCGGGGAGCTGATCGCGGCCAAGCCCACTGCCCGGCGGGCATTGCTGGAAGAGGCCGCCGGCATTTCGGGACTGCATTCGCGCCGCCACGAGGCCGAATTGCGCTTGCGGGCCGCTGAGGCAAATCTTGAACGCGTCGACGACGTGATCGCCCAGATTGATACACAGCTCGAAGCGCTCAAGCGCCAGGCGCGGTTGGCGACGCGTTACCGAACCCTGAGCGGGGATATCAGGCGGGCCGAGGCGACGCTTTATCATATCCGCTGGGTGGCGGCGCGCTTTGCCGAGAAGGAGGCCGAGGCGCAGCAGGCGGTATTGATCCGTCAATTGGCCGATGCCACCCATGCCCAGTTCCAGGCGCAAAAGCAACTTGATGCTGCCGATGCCGCGCTGCAGCCCCTGCGTGAGCGCGAGTCCGTCACCGGTGCGGTGCTGCAGCGCTACACGATTTTGGGCGAGCAACTTGCCGCCGAGGCCCGACGGGCCGATCAGCGCCGCCAGGAACTGGAAGACCGGCTGAAACAGTTGGAACGCGACGGCGTGCGCGAGCAGGAACTGGCGACCGAAAGCGAGATGACGCTTGCAGCCTATGCCGAGGAGCAGGCGGCGCTGGAGACTGAGGCAGAGGCGGCGCAGGTCGACTACGATGAGGCGCGGCAGGTTGCCGAGGAGGCGCGGGCGGCCGTAGCCTCAGCCGAGACGGTGGCACGGACGGCGGGGGATGCCTTGTCGCAATTGCGGGCACGCCGGGCGCAGACCATCCGCGCCGCGCAGGACGCGGCGATCCGGCTGGAACGGCTCAACGGGCAATTGGCCGATGTGGAGCGCGAAGCCGAACAGATCGCCCGCAGCCTCGGAGCCGATGAAACACTCAGCGCCATGCAGGCGGCTTTGAGCGAGGCCAAGGAGGGCGCGGCCGCAGCGGAAGAGCTGACGCTGGAAGCCGACGAAACAGTCGCCGTCGCTGAAGAGGCGCTGGATGCGGCGCGGCCGCGGCTTGCCTCGATCGAAGCGGCGCTGAACCGGCTGCAAGGCGAGGCGAGTACATTAGGCAAGATGCTCAATGTGGGTGCAAGCCTCTGGCCCGCCATTGTCGATGAACTCAAGGTCGCGCCGGGATATGAGACTGCGCTGGGTGCCGCGCTGGGCGATGATCTGGAGGCAAGCTCCGACGCCGGCGCCCCCATGCACTGGTCGGTTCCGGTGGACCATACCGACGACGCCGCCCTGCCCCAGGCCGCCGAGCCGCTGTCGCGCTATGTAACGGGTAGTGCCCTGCTCAAGCGCCGGCTGGACCAGATCGGCCTGATCGATGCGGTGGATGGGCCGGGCCTGATGCACGCGCTCAAGCCCGGGCAGCGACTGGTGACCATGGACGGTGCCTTGTGGCGCTGGGACGGTTTTGTAGCCGCCGCCGATGCCCCGAGCCCCGCCGCACAGCGCCTGGCGCAACGCAACCGGCTGGCCGAATTGGACGAGGAAATCTCGCGCACCAAGGGCGAGCACAATTTCATCAAGCGCGAGATCGAAACGCTGAATGGAGGCTTGGACGCTGCCCGGCAGGACCAGCGGGCCAAGCGCGACGCATGGCGTACCGCCCAGCACGCCATCGGCGCGGCACAGGCCGAGGTGGACAAGGCCCAGCGCGCCATGGGCGATCTGACGGCGCGGCAATCGGCTGTGGAAGAAGCCCGCATGCGGCTCAAGGCCAACGTCGCGGAAGCGGCAGCCCTGCGCGAGGAAGCCGAGGCAGCGCTGGGCGAGGCGGGCTCCGAAGAGGAAGCCGCTGCATTGGCGCAGGAGCAGCAGGCGGTCCTTGCCGTGGTGCGCGAGCGGGCTGAACAGGCGCGGTTGCGGCTTGGTAATTTCGAAACCGCAGCCCGCATGCGCGACAGCCGCCTGGCCCAATTGGAGCGCGACACCCAAAGCTGGCAACGCCGCCGCGATGGCGCACAGGCGCAATTGGCAACGCTTGAGCAACGGCGAAAGGAAGTGGCCGAGCAACTCAGCGGCGTCACCGAGACGCCGGATGGTTTCGCCGCACGGCGGGCGCAACTGGACGAACAGATCGAACAGGCCAAAATCGAGCACAAGGCTGCGGGCGATAGTTACAGCGTTGCCCAGACCCGGTTTCGTGAAACGGACAAAGCGCTGAAGGCGGCGAGCGATGCCCTGGCCAGTGCGCGGATCGAGCTCACCCGCATCGAGGAGCGGGCGAAGGGCTTCATCGCACAACGCCAGCAGATCGAGAGACAAATCGAAGAAACTCTCGACATTCTCGCAGCAAAAACGCTGGAAGCTTCGGGCATCCGGCCCGAAGAGCCCCTCCCCTCAGAAAGCGCAACCGAACAGAAGGTCGACCGGCTGAAAGCCGAACGCGAGCGGCTGGGCGGGGTGAACCTTTCGGCTGAAAAAGAGGCCGTGGAAGTTCAGGAAAAGCTCGACACCATGGTCCGCGACCGGGACGATCTGATCGAGGCCATTGCCAAGCTCCGCACCGGCATTCAGTCGCTCAACCGGGAGGGCCGACTGCGGCTCAACGAAGCATTCGGCAAGGTCAATGCCCATTTCCAGGAGCTGTTCACCAGCCTTTTCGGCGGCGGCACGGCGGAGCTGAGCTTTGTGGAAAGCGATGATCCGCTCGAAGCCGGACTCGAAATCATCGCCCGCCCACCCGGCAAGAAACCCCAGACCATGACGCTGCTCTCGGGTGGCGAACAGGCATTGACCGCAATGAGCCTGATCTTCGCGGTGTTCCTTACCAATCCCGCGCCAATCTGCGTGCTCGACGAAGTGGATGCCCCCCTCGACGACGCCAATGTGGAGCGGTTCTGCAATCTGTTGGAATCAATGCGGCAGCGCACCAATACCCGCTTCATGGTGATTACCCACAATCCCATCACCATGAGCCGGGTGGATCGCCTGTTCGGCGTAACCATGGCCGAGCGTGGCGTCAGCCAGCTGGTCTCGGTCGATTTGCAGACGGCGGAGAGTTTTCGCGAAGCCAGTTAGCCGGTGCGCTCAGCGCCTGATCGCGGGCGTGAAGGGAGAGAATCCCCCGGCCCCTGCCCTTACATCGCCACGATGGCATGTGGACAGCATGCCGCACCCTGGTCACGACGCAATTTTGTTTGCAAGATCAGTTACTTGCGTGGGCCAAGGTTGTCTTGACACTCCCCAACCCCGCCACTATGTTGCGCGCGACTTAAAAGGGTGTCCCGGAAACAACGGGAAACGGCCGGCTGGAGGAGCGAGCGGATGGTAAAACCGCAAGGTACCGAAGGTCAGCCTGAACGCACCGGAGAGGCGACACGTGATCTTGCATCGCGCATCGCCTCGGCCAAGCGGGATCGCGCAGTAGAGGACAACAGAGCCTCCGCAGATGCATCCCCGGAGATGAGCGGTATGGCGCGCGGAATGCGCATCGGCACCGAGTTCATCGCCGCGATCCTGGTGGGTACCGGTTTCGGTTACCTCATCGATCTTGGCCTGGGGACCAGCCCCTGGGGCTTGCTCATCATGTTCATGGTGGGCTTCGCCGCTGGAATACTCAATGTCACCCGCGTGGTGGCGAAAATGAATGCCGCTTCGCCTGCCCCGCCGCAGTCCGATCCTGGACCCGGCGCGGAGGACGAAACAGATAAATGATGACGTTTAGAGGGCTCTATCTTGGCCGGTACTGATCCTATCCACCAGTTCGTCATCGAGGACATGTTCCCGATTCACCTCGGCGGTGACGGCACGGCCGGCAGTGGTCTCAATCTTTCCTTCACCAATTCTTCGCTGTTCATGGTGGCGACGGTGGCGGTGATTTCACTTTACCTCATCCTGTCGACCGCTTCGAAGCGCGTGGTGCCCAGCCGGGCGCAGCTCTTGAGCGAAATGACCTACGAATTCGTGGCCAATATGGTGCGAAGCGCGGCGGGCACGGCGGGGATGAAGTTCTTCCCGCTGGTGTTCTGCCTCTTCACCTTCATCTTTGTGGCCAACATGTTCGGCATGGTGCCGTACTTTTTCACCGTTACCAGCCACATCATCGTGACCTTCGCCCTGTCGATGCTGGTGTTCCTGACCGTGGTGATCTACGGCTTCATGAAGAACGGCCCGAAATTCCTCAAGCTGTTCGTTCCTTCGGGCGTCCCCGGCTATATTCTTCCCATCGTGGCGCCGATCGAGTTCATCTCGTTCATGAGCCGCCCGATTTCGCTCTCCGTGCGTTTGTTCGGCAACATCCTGGCCGGTCACATCACGCTCAAAGTCTTCACCGGTTTCATCGTGACCATGAGCAGCCTCGGTTTCCTGGGCATCCTTGGTTCGGCGCTGCCGCTGATCATGGCCGTTGCGCTCACCGGCCTCGAATTTCTCGTCGGTGCCGTTCAGGCGTACGTCTTCGCCGTCCTGACCTGCATGTATCTTAACGACGCGATCCACCCCTCTCACTAATCACTCACCCAAAGTCACGGCGGGCTGTTCCGCCAGAACCCCCGCCTAAAGTCGCTTGAAAGGACTAAAAAATGGAAGCTGAAGCCGCAAAGTACATCGGTGCCGGTATTGCTTGTTTCGGTATGGCCGGTGCCGCTATTGGCGTGGCCAACATCTTCGGCAACTTCCTGTCGGGCGCCCTGCGCAACCCGTCAGCTGCTCCGAGCCAGTTCTCGAACCTGATCTTCGGCTTCGCCGTGACCGAAGCTCTGGGCATTTTCTCGTTCCTGGTTGCCCTGATCCTGCTGTTCGTCGTCTAATAACGGCAACGACCTCGATCCTGGCGCAGCCGGCACTGCTTCGGCTGCGCATCTTTTTCCGGCTTGTCGCCGGCTGACCGGATTTAACGGGACCTCACCTGATGGTAACGCAAGCCTACGCCCAAGAAGCGGTTGCACCGGCCGAAGAGCACGTCGAAGGCGCTGAAGGCGCAGTCGACGCGACCCACGCCGATCCCACCGCCGATACCCATGCCACCACCGAAGCTCATGGTGGCGAGCATGAATCGGGTGTTTTCCCTCCATTCGACCCCGCAACTTTCCCATCGCAGCTGTTGTGGCTCGCCATTACGTTTGGCGCGCTCTACCTGCTGATGAGCAAGATCGCCCTGCCCCGCATTGGCGGCATCCTGGAAAACCGCAAGAGCATCATCGATGCCGACCTTGCGGCTGCCGATGCCTCGCGCCAGAAGACAGAAGCTGCTATTGCGGCCTATGAAACGGCACTGGCAGAAGCCAAGGCCAAGGCGCAGGGAATTGCCAACCAGACCCGCGAGGCCATCCAGGCCGATCTTGCTGCAAAGCGCAGTGCGGTGGAAGCGGATTTGACCGGCAAGGTCGCCGCCGCCGAAGCGCGCATTGCCAGCACCAAGGCAGAAGCGCTGACCCATGTCGACGAGATCGCCACGGAAACCGCGCAGACTGTCGTGACCCAGCTGGTCGGCGACGTTTCGACCGACAGCGTTCGCGCTGCGGTCGCCAAGGCCAAGGAGTAGCCGAGAATGGAATGGCTCGATAACTCATTCTACGCTCTCGTAGCGCTCGTCATCTTCCTGGCTATCGTCGTTTACTTCGGCATTCCCCGGATCATCGGCAAGATGCTGGACAAGCAAATCCAGAAGATCGCCGACGATCTGGCGGAGGCCAAGAAGCTGCGCGAAGAGGCTGCGGCCCTGCTCGTTGAATATGAGCAGAAGCGCGTTGCCGCCGAAGGCGAAGCTGCCGGCATCATCGCTGCCGCCCAGGAAGAGGCCACCCGCCTCACCGCCGAAGCCCAGACTGCGTTGGCTGAACTGGTTGCCCGCCGCAGCCGTGCCGTGGAAGACAAGATCGCCCAGGCCGAAGCCCAGGCCGTCGCCGAAGTCCGCGCCCGCTCTGCCGACGTTGCAATCGAAGCTGCCCGGCTGGTGCTGACCGACGAAATGAACCGCAAGGGCGGTCAGGTTGTCGACCGCGCTATCGGCGATGTGGCGAACCGGCTGAACTGAGGTTAGGTAGAACAAGAAGATTTGAGGCGGGCCGCGAGGTCCGCCTTTTTTGTTTGTGGGTGGCGACATCCGCCGGCGGAACAGCGCTATGGCATATGAACATCCCCCGGCTGATCGTCCCCTCGCCCCTGAGGGGAGAGGGCGAGGTGAAGTCTGGTGGGCGGGATTGCATTGTGCCCAGCTGCTCGTAGCAGTCTTCTTCCCTCCTCAGGTCGTGAGACCAACACCGCTTGTACAAATCGCTGTGGCTTCCCGCCGCGCGCGATTGACGCCTAAACAAAACTCCACCATGGTGGCCCCGACTGCGGGAGAGACTGGTGTTCTCCAGCGCCGAAGGAGCAACCGCCCCGGAAACTCTCAGGCAACAGGACCGCAGTCGGTCAACAACTCTGGAAAGCGGACCGGCTCGATGCACGGTCCCACCGAAGGAGCAACCAGCGCTCAGCTGGGAAATCTCTCAGGGCAAGGACAGAGGGGGCACGGACTTCGCCGCGAGGCGAGCGTAATCGTGTCGCCTTGTTCATATCCGGGATGTGTTGATGGCCCAAACCTCAGCCGATGACCTCAAGACCACACCGCTGTTTGAGCGCCACCTTGCCGCGAGCGGCCGCATGGTGCCCTTTGGCGGCTATAATCTGCCAGTGCAATATCCCAGCGGAATCATGGCCGAGCACAAATGGACGCGTGAGCAGGCGGGCCTGTTCGACGTGTCGCATATGGGGCCGTGCTATCTGACGCTGACGAGCCCGAGCGGGGATGATGAGGCCGATCATGCCGCTGTGGCGGCGCTGCTCGAGCCCTTGGTCTGCGGGGATATTGCGGCGCTAAAGCCCGGCCAGATCCGCTATACGCTGCTGCTTAACGCGCAGGGTGGCGTCATAGACGATCTGATGGTGGCGCGCTCACCGGTGCAGCCGGGATCGCTTTACATCGTGGTCAATGCCGGAACCAAGGACAACGACTTCGCGCTGATCGCCGCGGCGGCGGGCGATCGGGCCCAACTGCGCCGCGCCGATGATGGCGCGTTGCTGGCGCTGCAGGGGCCCGAGGCGGTCAACGTCATGGCCCATATCGTTCCCGGCGCGACGGAGCTTGGCTTCATGCAGTGCGGAGTGTTCGACTGGCAAGGTGAGAAGCTGGTCGTTTCCCGCTCCGGTTATACCGGCGAGGACGGGTTCGAAATCCTGGCGTCGGCCAAGGCCGGTCCGCTGCTGTGGGATGCCCTGCTCGGCGATGACCGGGTGAAGCCGATCGGCCTTGGCGCGCGCGACAGTCTTCGGCTCGAAGCGGGACTGCCGCTTTATGGGCATGACCTAAACGAGACCATTTCACCAATCGAAGCCGATCTGGGCTTTGCCGTTTCAAAGCGCCGGCGGGAGGCGGCGGACTTTCCGGGCGCGCGGCGCATCCTGGCTGAGCGCGATGGCGGCTTGAGCCGTATTCGCGTTGGTCTGATCGTCGAGGGCGCACCGGCGCGTGAAGGCGCCGAGATTCTGGACCAATCAGGCGCCCCCCTTGGCGTGGTCACCAGTGGCGGGTTTGCGCCTTCCCTGGGCAAGGCCATTGCCCTTGGCTTCGTGCCGCCGACGCAAGCCGCGCCCGGCACGAAGCTGCAGGTATCCGTGCGCAACCGCGCACAAGCCGCCGAAGTGGTGCAAATGCCCTTCGTGCCGCATCGTTATTTCCGTAAGCCAAAAGCCAGCTGAGAGGCCTTCGCCATGACCACCAAGTTCACGCCAGACCACGAATACCTCCGGGTTGAAGGCTCGATCGGAACCGTGGGGATCACCCCCTATGCCCAGGAAGCGCTGGGCGACATCGTCTTTGTCGAACTGCCTGAAGTGGGCAAGGTGCTCAAGAAGGGCGATGAGGCCGCCGTCGTGGAAAGCGTCAAGGCCGCGTCGGAAATCTATGCGCCGGTTTCCGGCACGGTGACCGAAGTCAATACGACCCTGAGCGGCGAGCCAGGCCTGATCAACAGCGATCCCGAAGCGGGCGGCTGGATCTACAAAATTGAAATCGCCGATGCGGGTGAGATCGACGGCCTGCTCGATTCCGATGCCTATGCCCAACTGACGCTTTAACTCAGGCCTTATCCATGCGCTACCTTCCCCACTCCGAAGCCGAACGCGCCGAAATGCTTGGCGTTATCGGCGCGGCCAATATCGATGCCCTGTTCAGCGCCGTGCCCGCGCGCGCGCTCAAGAGCTTCGATCTGGGCCTGCCCGCCCATAGCCCCGAATTCCTGGTCGAAGCGCATATGAAGGCGCTGGCGGCCAAGAACCATGCGGGGGCCGATGGCCCGTTCTTCATCGGTGCGGGCGCCTATCGGCACCATGTGCCGGCGACAGTCGACCATCTGATCCAGCGCTCGGAATTTCTGACCGCCTATACGCCCTACCAGCCCGAAATCTCGCAGGGCACGCTACAGATGCTGTTCGAATTCCAGACGCAGGTGGCCAAGATCACCGGCATGGATGTGGCGAACGCATCGCTTTATGACGGCTCCACCGGAACGGCAGAGGCCGTGCTGATGGCGCGGCGGCTGACGCGGCGCAATAAGATCGTCCTGTCCGGTGGACTGCATCCGCACTACCGCGACGTGGTGAAGGCCTATCTCAAAGACGATGCCGATCTTGAGTGCCTTTCGGCTTCTCCCGAAGGCCAGGGTGACATTCTCGACCATATCGACGAGCAGACTGCTGCCATCGTGGTGCAGACGCCGGATTTCTACGGCCATCTCCGCAACATCAAGACCGCCGCTGACGCGGCGCATGCCAAGGGTGCGCTGCTGATCGTGGTGATCACGGAAGTAGTGTCGCTGGGGCTGCTTGAGGCACCCGGGGCGCTGGGGGCAGATATCGTGGTGGCTGAGGGCCAGTCGATCGGCAATGCGCTCAACTTCGGTGGTCCCTATCTGGGGCTGATGGCAACGCGCAAGGAATTCATCCGGCAGATGCCGGGGCGGCTGTGTGGCGAGACCGTGGATGCCGAGGGGCAGCGTGGGTTCGTCCTGACGCTGTCGACCCGCGAGCAGCATATCCGCCGCGAGAAGGCGACCAGCAATATCTGCACCAATTCGGGGCTTTGCGCGCTGGCGTTCTCCATTCACATGGCCCTGCTCGGGGAAGCCGGGTTCAAGCGGCTGGCGCGGCTCAATCACGCCAATGCCTGCAAGCTGGCCGATGCGCTGGCGGGCGTTGAGGGTGTCGAAGTGCTTAACAAGAGCTTTTTCAACGAAATGACCATTCGCACCCCTCTGCCAGCCGCAGCGCTGGTCGAGCGGCTTGCGGCGCGCGGTATTCTCGCGGGCGTGCCGGTAAGCCGGGTGGAGCCGACCGACGCTTCGGTTGCTGACCTCATCGTTCTGGCCGCCACCGAACTCACCACCGGCAGCGATATTGCCGCGCTGTGCGCCGCGCTCGCGGAGGAACTGCAATGAGCATGAACAATCAGGGTCGCCCGACCGGCACCGGCACCTCCAGCTATGCGGCAAGCTCTGGCTCGGCGCTGCTGCCGAACGAACCGTTGCTGTTCGAAATCGGCGACACCGAACATTCTGGCGTCGATCTGCCTGAGGTGGAGATTTCATTGGATCGCCTGGGTGGGTTCGAGCGCAAGACTTCGCTTGATCTGGCTGGTCTCACCGAGCCCGAAGCCATGCGCCACTATGTGCGGCTGTCGCGGCTCAACCACTCTATCGATAGCGGCATGTATCCGCTGGGATCGTGCACGATGAAGCACAATCCGCGTCTCAACGAGAAAATGGCTCGCCTGCCCGGCTTCTCTGACATCCATCCGCTGCAGCCGGTCTCCACCGTGCAGGGCGCCCTGGAGTTGATGGAAGAGCTGTCGCACTGGCTGATGACGCTGACCAACACGGCGGCCGTGGCGCTGACGCCCAAGGCGGGCGCACATGGCGAGCTGCTGGGCATGATGGCGATCAAGGCAGCGCAGGACGCAGCTGGCCAGAGCCACCGCAAGATCGTTTTAGTGCCCGAGAGCGCCCATGGCACGAACCCGGCGACGGCAGCGTTTTTGGGCTATGCGGTAAGGCCGATCCCAGCACGCGCTGACGGAACGGTGGACGTTCAGGCGGTCAAGGAGGCATTGTCACCGGAAGTGGCGGCGATCATGCTGACCAATCCGAACACGTGCGGCCTGTTCGAGCCGCAGGTGATCGAGATTGCCGAGGCCGTGCACGCGGCGGGCGCCTTCTTCTATTGCGATGGCGCCAATTTCAACGCCATCATGGGGGTGGTGCGGCCGGGTGATCTGGGCATCGACGCCATGCACATCAATCTGCACAAGACCTTCTCGACGCCCCATGGCGGCGGCGGACCGGGTGCGGGTCCCGTGGTACTGTCGGAAGCATTGGCGCCCTTTGCCCCGGTTCCGTTCCTGCGCAAGGGCGAGAACGGGCTGGAACTGGTGGAGCATAATGAAGGCACCGCCCTTGGTCGGGTCACGGCCTTCCAAGGCCAGATGGGCATGTATGTGCGGGCGCTGACCTATATGCTCAGCCATGGCGGCGACGGGTTGGCACAGGCGGCGCAGGATGCGGTGCTCAACGCCAACTACATCAAGGCGCGATTGAGCCACGCCTTCTCGGTGCCGTTTAACGACTATCCGACGATGCACGAAGCGCTGTTCGACGACAGCTTCCTTGATGGCACTGGCGTCACCACGCTCGACTTCGCCAAGGCGCTGATCGACGAGGGTTTCCACCCCATGACCATGTATTTCCCACTTGTCGTGCATGGCGCGATGCTGATCGAGCCGACCGAGAGCGAAAGCAAGCAGACGCTGGATCGCTTCTGCGATGTAATGGAAGAACTGGCGGCAGACGCCAAGGCGGGCAACAAGGATCGGTTTACGGCCGCTCCGGTAAAGGCTCCGCGGCGGCGGCTCGATGAAACCCGGGCGGCGCGGTCACCGGTGCTGCGGTGGGAGCGGCCGGTGGATACGCTGAAGGCGGCGGAGTAGTTTCTCCGCCCTCTACTCCTATGGGAGAGGCACTGTGCTGCCCCGATCACCGATCGGCACCTCCCCCTCGACGGGGGAGGTTGGGAGGGGGTGTCGTAAGCGCCGCCGATATTCGGGCTTGCCACCCCTACCCTTGATCCCTCCCCGCAAGGGGGAGGGTGTCGACTGAGGCATTCCCTACCCCCGCGTGTCGAACCCCACCCAGATGGTGATGTCCTCGCCGCCCAGATAAGGCACCTGGACGTTTTCGATCACTTTGACGAATTCGGCAGAGCGGGCCGGCGCGGCGAGGGCGACGGGGATAGTGTACTTTTCCGAGAAAATGGCCTGTCCGTCGCGTTCGACCGCGAAGCGGATCGGCGCGTTTACGGAGCTCTGATTGCCCTTTGGCCCCAGCAACACGCGGCCGACGATGCCCATGTTGACTGTGATCAGTCCATTGGACACCACGCAATTGCGCGACGTTTCGTCGATTACGCCCTGGTATTGCAGCGCGCTGGCATCGCCGGTGCGACCGCCGCCATAGTAGAACATGGCTTCGCTGCCGGGGCGCACCTTGATGGGCGGGCATTGGGTCGCGATGGCGGGCAGAGCGCTGGTTTGTGCCTGGGCGAGCGCAGCTGGCGAAGCCGTGGCGTTTTGCAGGCTCTGGGTCTGGGCAGCGTCACCGCCGCCCATCAGCCCACCCATGGAACAGCCGGCCAGCACGGCAGCGCCGATGGCAGCAGCGGACAAACGCAGGGCACTTGAAACGAAATTGCTCATAAGCTGATCCTGACGCATTCTAGACTTTGAGTGTTTCGAGCGCCATCAAAATGGCCGGGGCGCCAGTGGCCGTAACGCCGGGCGCATCTTCAACAAATACATCCTGCACGATGCCGTCGCGGATCAGCGCCGCGGAGCGGGTGAAACGCTTGCCCATTCCGGCGCCCGAAAAATCCTTGGAGAGGCCCAGCGCATCGGCGAGTTCCCCATTTCCATCGGCAAGGAAATCGATCTGGCCCAGGGCGCCGGAGGCTTCGGCCCAGGCCTTCATCACGTGCTTGTCGTTGACGGCAGCGCAGACGATCCGGTCGACGCCCGCGGCGCGCAGCTTGGCAGCATTGGCGACGAATCCCGGCAGGTGATTGACGTGGCAGGTGGGGGTGAACGCGCCGGGCACGGCGAAGAACACGACAAGGCCCGAGCCGAGCACGGCTTCGCTGGTGGTCTCGCTGGTGCCATCTGCAGTGATGAGCTGTGTCGTTACCGACGGAATTGGACTGCCGCGTTCGATCATATTTTCAGTTTGCCCCATAGCTGTTGCCGATAATCGGCGGCTTTTCGCCACCCTTGTGCAGTCCCCTGTCATTCGGGATATGCGGCTTTACCGCCGCAAACAAGACCTCAGCGGCCTTTCCCGATCTGCTCATTACTTGTTTGCCGCCGCCTTGATGGGGCGGCTGACTTCGAAAGATCCCATATCGGTCATGAATGTCAGCTGAACGGACTGGCTAGACCAGTCGATTTCATCTCTCTCCCCCAGAACGGGGACGACGACTAGGTTTGGTTCTCGGCTTTTTTGCGGCGTGCCATAGAGCGGTTCGCCGCCCGGCGCAGTGACGATCAGCGACGCGATATCGATGGCGGACGACAGCACCGGAACCAGCAATTGCCCGCTTGTGGGGTCAAAGGAAACCTCGCCAAAGCTCGGTTCTTCGTCGGGCCAGGCGATCGGCGCCAGGGCAATGGCCTGCTTGAGGCGCAAGCCATTGGGCCGGTCGGGTTCGGCCTCAAGCGGCATCGAGAAGCGGGCCTGCGCGGGGATGCAGATTTCGGAACAGATGCCAAGGACGGCGGCCAGTTCCAGATGCTGCGCACCAGGCGCCAGTTCGAGTTCGACGGGCAGGACTGTGGGTCCGTAATAGACATAATCCAGATATTCGGCCGTCTGGTCGCGGATGGGGAACGGCCAGTGAATGGCGTGGGCCTCGACATCCGGCGAGCCGGAGAAGTCCAACTCCGTCGGCAGGCCGGTATCGCCGGGCACCCGCCAATAGGTCTTGGTATCGGAAGGCATGTTGATTTCGAGGCCAATCAAGGTCGTGCCGTCCGGCCTGATCTCGCCCGAGGAGACGAGGCGCATATCGACGCCCGGAGCGATCTCCTGCCACGGCGTCTCGCCCGCCAGGGTCGGCAGGGAGGCAAGGCTCAACAGGGCAAGGGCTGGTATTGCGTGCATCAGGAGGCATTAACGCAGGTTGAAATGAAGAAATAGCTGACGCGCCATCAGGCCTTCGTGATCCTCTGCCCAGGGCCGGCACGGGAATGCAGCCTTGGCAGAGGCAGCGCCTCGGCCTACATTATTGCCCATGAACTCACTTGAAGGACAGTTCCTCATCGCCATGCCCGATATGGAAGATGAGAACTTTGCAGAAAGCGTCATCCTGGTCGTCGGCCACGGCAGCGAAGGCGCCATGGGCCTCGTGGTGAACCACGAACTGGCGGATCTGCGCTTTGCCGACATCCTTGATGAACTCGATCTGGGTGATCCTGACGCCGTCATCCGGTTGCCGGACTCCATCCGCGAGCGCAGCGTCATGCGGGGCGGCCCCATCGAGAAGGGCCGTGGTTTCGTATTGCACTCATCGGACTATTCCAGCGGCAACAGCTATAAAGTCAGCGAGGACATCTGCCTGACGGCAACGCTCGATATCCTCAAGGCCATGGCATTCGGTCCAGCCCCAAAGGCTTCGCTGTTTGCGCTAGGCTGTTGCGGCTGGAGCGCCGGGCAGTTGGAAGACGAAATCGCCCGCAATGGCTGGCTGACGGCGCCGTTCAGCCGCGAATTGCTGTTCGATACGCCGGTGGAGAAGCGCTATGACGCGGCGCTGGCGAGCCTGCACATTACGCGGGCCAGTTTGAGCCCGGATATCGGGCATGCGTAGGGGCGGACACTCCGGCGACCACACTCGGCGTCATTCCCGCGAAGGCGGGAATCTCACTTCGTTGGTGTAAAGTGGGATTCCCGCTTTCGCGGGAATGACGCGGTGGTGTCGGAATGACGTGCTCGGTCGGGGCGGGGTTTACCGCCCCAGTTGGGCGCTGAGCTTCTTCGTGAACTCCGCCCCAGTCATCGCGGCCCCAAACGCAAAGCCTTGCGCATAGCGGCAATTGAGCTGGCGCAGGCGTTCGATTTCGTCCAGCGATTCCACGCCTTCGGCGATCAGCATCAGGTCCAGGTCCGTCGCCAGCGCCACCACCGAGCGGATGATCGGAGCCTGGGTGTGGGCCATGCCATTGTCCTGTCCCATTTTCACAAAGGGCTGGGGGATCTTGATGGTGTCGAAGGGGAAACGGTGCAGATAGCTCAGCGATGAATGGCCGGTGCCGAAGTCGTCCAGCGCCAATCCCAGGCCCAGATTGCGCAGCGCCTGGAGCATGTAGGCGGAATGCTCGGGATTGCTCATTACCTGGGATTCGGTGATTTCGAGCTTGAGGTGCTGGGCCAGGTTCTTGTCCTGGCTGACAAGGCTGCGCATGTCGTTGAGCAGGGAATCAGTCGCCAATTGGCTGGGCGAAAGATTGACCGAGATGAAGAATTCATCGGGCAGTCCGATGGTGTTCAGCCAGTCCTTGGCCTGACCCGCTGCCTGCTCGAACGCCAGGCGCCCGAGTTTTTCGATCTGGCCGGAGCGCTCGGCCAAGGGCACGAATTCGTCGGGGTTGACGGTGCCGCGCGTGGGGTGGGTCCAGCGCATCAACGCTTCGGCGCCCGCCATCTGGCCGGTCTGGATATCCATGATGGGCTGGAACTGCACATGCAGCTCGCCCTGCTTCATGCCGCGCTCAAGGTCTTCCTCGTTGGCGCGATTGTAGGCGGCAATGGAGCGTGCGGAGGCGCGATAGGCCTCGATACGGTCGCCGCCCAGGCGCTTGGCGTAGTACATGGCCAGCTCGGCATCCCGGAGCACGTCTGCCGCCTCAGCGGGGTTGCTGTCATAGATGGTGACGCCGATGGAGGCGGTGAGCGTCAGGTCGCGGTCGCCGAAATTGAACGGCGCCTTGAGCGCCTTGCGAATCTGCTCGGCGGTTTCGGCGATCTTTCCGGCGGCCTGCTCGGAGGCCAGGATCACCGTGAACTGGTCGCTGGTGATGCGGGCGACAGTGTCGAGCGGGCGCAGGATGCGCGAGATGCGGCGCGAAATGGCCAGCAGCACGGAATCGGCTGCCGAGTGGCCGATGCGCTCCTCGAGTTCCATGAAGCGGTCGATGTCGATCAGGAACACCGCAGGTTTGGTGCCACCGGGCGTACGCGCACGAATGAGGGCACGATCGAGCCGGTCGAGGAACAGCATGCGATTGGGCAGGCCCGTGAGGCTGTCATGCACGGCGTCGTGCAGCAGGCGCTCGCGGGCGGCGCGATCCTCGGTGACGTCCTGCAGGGTGCCGACGATGCGGTTGACCTGGCCGTCGCCGCCGATCACGGGCTTCACCCGCATGCGGAAGGACCGATAGCTGCCGTCGTGGCCGGCGATGCGCATGTCGGAGGAGACCTTGCCGCGCCGTAGTTCGACGAGGGTATCGAAGGCGGTGCGAAAGCGGTCGCGATCATCGGGGTGGACGCGGTCGAGCCAGCGCTTGATGGCGCCGCGCAGGGCACCGCGCTTTTCGCCAAGGCGAGTGGCGAGTTCGTCGCTAACGGAAACCCGGTCTCGCTCGATGTTCCAGTCGAACACGAAATCGCCCGAGCCGGTCAGCGCCAGGGCGCGGCGTTCGACTTCGGAGAGCGTGCCGATGGTCACCTGCCCCTCCGAAAAGGCGTGTTGCACCGCGGTGAAGCCAAGCAGCATGACGATGAGGACGAGGCCGCCGCCGACTGCGGGCTGTGCGACGTCATTGGAAACCTGCCCCGAAACCACCAGCCAGGAATAAAACAGCCAGGCGATAAAAATGATCCAGGTGGGCACCAGCAGCACGGCGCGGTCATAGCCGCGCAGAGCCAGCAGCAGGATCAGGAAGAAGCCGGACAGGCCCAGCAGCGCCAGCACCAGCCGGGCGATGCTTGCGGCAATGGCAGGCTGGAAGAAGGCAAAGCCGAACAGCGCGAGGAACAGCGCCGCAAGGCCGAGCGCGAGATGAACGAAGCGCAGGTGCCATCGGTGCAGGTTGAGGTAGATGAACAGGAAGCCGGCAAGCGTTGTCGCGAGCCCCGCTTCGGCTGCGGCGCGCAGGGGCTGCATGCCGCTGGCGGGCAGCCCGAGCAGCCGGCCAAGCACGCCAAAGTCGATCAGCAGATAGACCATGACGGCCCAGGCGAAGGCGGCTGTTGCGGGGAACACCCCCCTGCCCTTGACCACGAACATGATGGTGAGGAACACGGCGGCGAGCGAAGCAACACCCAGCACCACGCCGCGGAAAAGCGTGAAGGAGTTGACGTAGTCGCGATAGGCGTTGGGCTGCCAGAGGTAGAGTTCGGGCAATTGGCCCGAACTGAGTTCAGCAACAAAGGTAACCGTGGCGCCGGGGTCCAGCGTCACCTCGAAGACATCGGCTTCGCTATCGGTGAGGCGGACCGGGCGGATGCCGGCGCTTGGCGTCAGCGCGGTCAGGCGATCATCGCCTAGGTCGGGCTGGAAAATGCCGGAGCCCGGCAGGCGGAAGAACGGCGCCACCAGCAAGCGTTCGATTTGCTGGTCGCTTTCGTTGCGCAGCGCAAACAGCGCGAAATTGGGCGTGGTGCCCGGCTCGGTCGCCAGCACCTCGATGCGCCGGATGATGCCGTCTTCGCCGGGAGCCGTGGACAATTGCACGCGGCCCTCTGGGCCGGGCTGGATCTCGACGACATCGGACAGATTGACGGCGTTCACATCCTCGGGGACGGAAATGACTTCGAAGGCGGAGGCGGGAGCGAGGGCGGCCAGCGCGAGCGCAAGACATATCGCGAGTGCAAAGAGGTGACGCATCAGGGGCGATTATATCCTGCGGTAGGCTTCATTGTGGCGGCGCGCCTGCGGATCGCGCGTGCGACCAGATTTCTGCTGTGGCGCGCTCCACCAAGGGGAACAAACCTTGGTAGCGAGGTTTAAACCATACGACAAGGTTCCTGCCGTGTTGCCGATCGGCAACAGAGGAACGACCCCGGGTCCCGATTAGCTGCGATTGATGTAGCGCCAGCTTTCGTAGCGCTCGCGGGTCAGGCCAAACAACACGTGGTCTTCCCAGCGTCCGTTGATCTGTAGGTACTTTTCCGCAAAGCCTTCTTCAACGAAGCCATTCTTTTCGAGCACCCGGCGCGAGGCCATATTGCCGGGCAGGAAGGCCGCATGAATGCGGTGAAGATCCAGCGTCTCGAACACGAAGGGAAGGCAGACCGCTACGGCCTCGGTCATGATTCCCTTGCCGGCAAAAGGCTCGCCCATCCAGTAGCCGAGATTGACGAATTGCGCGGCGCGGCGGCGAACATTGGAAAGCGTCACCCCGCCGACGAGAACTTCGTATCCGTTTTGCTGTCTGAACACGAAAAACGAATAGTCGGTGCCGGCCTCGGCCTCTTCGCGGGCCCGGCGCACCCGCATGGTGAACACGCGGCGGCTCAGATCGGCTTCAGTCCAGCGCGGCTCGAAGGGTTTTAGAAAATTGCGGCTGTCATGGCGCAGTGTGTACCACTGCTCGTAATCGCTCATCTGCGGCAGGCGCAGCAGCAGGCCCTTGCCCTGAAGGGACATCAACTGCGCGGGCGAGGACCAAGGCCACAGCACGGCCATTTTAGCGTTTGAGGTAGTCGCCAATGGCGCCGACATCGGCGAGATTGCCGATCGGCCCAATGCCTGCGAGCGTCGGTGCCCCCTGCGTAAAAATCTGTTCGGCCACGTCCTGCACCCGGCGGGCGGTAATGGCGTTGATGCGATCGACCGTCTCCTGCATGGGAATGGGACGGCCCCACAAAATCTGCTGCCGGGCCAACTGGCCGGCGCGCGCCGAGGGACTTTCGAGTGACATGAGGAGGCCCGCGCGAATCTGATTGCGCACGCGGATCACTTCGTCGTCGGTGATCGACTGGGTGGCCCGTTTGAGTTCATCCAGGACCACGGGAACGAGATCGGCCACTTCCTCTTCGCCGGTCGCGGCGGCGACGCCAAACACGCCACTATCGGCAAAGGCCCAGTGGAAGGAATAAACGGAATAGCAGAGGCCGCGCTTTTCGCGGACCTCCTGGAACAGGCGCGAGCTCATGCCGCCGCCCAGAATCGAGGCCAGCACCTGGGCTGCGTAGAAGCCATCGGCATTATAGGCGCGGCCTTCGAAGCCGACGACGATGTGGGCCTGTTCGTGGTCGGAAATCAGGCGCTCTTCGCCGCCCTGGTATTCGGCCCGTTGCGGAGCGGGAGCACCATTGGGTTTGAGATCGGCAAAGCGGCTGCGCGCCACATCCACCAGCCCGTCGTGATCGACATTGCCGGCCGCCGCCATCACCATGTGGTCGCCCACATAATTGCGGTTCATGTATTTGCGGACCATGTCCGGATTGAAGTCGCGGACCGAGTCGACCGTGCCCAGGATGGTGCGGCCAATGGGTTGGGTGGGAAAGGCTGCCGCCTGGAACAGGTCGAAGACGTGATCGTCCGGGTTATCGCGCGCCGCGCCGATTTCCTGAACGATCACCTGTTTTTCGCGCAGCAACTCATCATCGTCGAACAGCGAATTCTGCAGGATGTCGCTGAGGATATCGGCTGCGAGCACCACATCCTCCTTGAGCACGCGGGCGAAATAGCCGGTGTGTTCGATGGAGGTTGCAGCGTTGAGGTCACCGCCCACATTCTCGATCGCTTCGGCAATCGCCAGCGAGTTGCGCGACGCCGTGCCCTTGAAGGCCATGTGTTCGAGCAGGTGGGAAATACCGTGTTCGGCCTTGCGCTCGGAGCGGGCGCCCGCCTTGACCCAGACCCCCAGCGAGGCGCTTTCGAGGTGCGGCATGTCGTCGGTGAGAACCACCATGCCATTATCCAGGGTCGTCGATTGTACGCTCACGCAGTTCTCCTCGGGGCCGGCGATCGGGTGGACCGCGTGCTTCCCTTTCGGCTAGGCAGCGCGCGTACGCGCTGAAATGAAATCTTCAACTGCCTGTTGATCATTGGCAAGCACGCTGAGGCGCTCTTCCCGCGAATAAAGATCGGCCAGCCAGGCCGGCAAGGCCGGGTCCACGCCGGACGCCTCGCGCACGGCGGCGGGGAACTTGGCCGGATGGGCCGTCGCCAGCGTCACCATGGGCGCGGTGCCACGCGGTTGGTGGCGGGCAACATTGACGCCGACAGCCGTGTGCGGGTCCAGCAGATAGCCGGCGCCCTGGTGGGTCATGGAAATAGTGGCCCGCGTTTCCGCCTCATTGGTCGTGCCGGCAACGAAGTCGCGACGGATGCTGGCAACCGCATCGACCGGTAGCGCAAAGCCGCCGGACTGCTTGAGACTTTCCATCATGCGGACGACCGCCTGGGCATCGCGCCCTGCCCCCTCGAACAGCAAGCGTTCGAAATTGGAAGAAATCTGGATATCCATGGAGGGGCTGATCGTGGGCACCACGCCATCCATCTCGTAGCGGCCCGTTTCCATGGCGCGAGCGAGAATATCATTGGCGTTGGTAGCTATCACCAATTTCTCGATGGGCAGGCCCATTGCCTTGGCGCAATAGCCGGCAAAAATATCACCGAAATTTCCGGTCGGCACGGTGAAGCTCACCGGGCGGTAGGGGCTGCCGAGAGAGGATGCCGCGGTAAAATAGTAGACAATCTGCGCGACGATGCGGCCCCAGTTGATCGAATTGACGCCCGACAGACGCACGCGGTCGCGGAAGCCATGGTTGTTGAACATCGCCTTGACGATGTTCTGGCAGTCATCGAACGTGCCCTCGAGCGCCACATTATGCACATTGGCGTCGAGCACCGTGGTCATCTGCAGGCGCTGCACCGGGGACGTGCGGCCTTGGGGATGCAGGATGAAGATGTCCGTGGTGTCGCGCCCGCGAAATGCCTCGATGGCGGCTGACCCGGTGTCACCCGAGGTGGCGCCCACAATGGTCGCCTTCAGCCCGCGTTCGAGCAGGATATGGTCCATAACCCGGCTGAGGAACTGCATGGCCACGTCCTTGAACGCCAGCGTTGGGCCGTGGAACAGTTCGAGGATGAAGTGATTGGGCTCGAGTTCCAGGATCGGGGTCACCGAAGGATGGCGGAACACGGCGTAGCTGTCGTCGATGATCTGCTTGAGCTTGGCGGGCGCAATCTCGTCGCCGACGAAGCGCGAGATGATTGCGTAGGCCACATCGGCATAAGGCCGCCCGGCAAAACTAGCGATTTCATCGCGGCCGATTTGCGGCCAGGACTGGGGAACATAAAGGCCGCCGTCGGACGCCAGGCCTGCCAGGACGGCGTCGGAGAAACCGAGCACGGGCGCCTGGCCACGCGTTGAAACAAACTGCATTCGGGGAGAAGGCCCTTTCAGAATTCGTGCAACCTATAAAAACTGGAGGTGAACCGCAAGTTTGGTGGATCAGCCCTTCGTCGGGTGGCGCTGCCGCCATAGCCAGAACCCAAGCATGACGATTGCGACGATGGCAAAGCCATACCAGGTATAGGCGTAGCCCAGATGGTTGTTGGAAAAGTCGACAACCGTTTCGCCGCCCTGGGGCAGTTGGCCGGGCGCTCCAGCGGGCATGTCGACATAGAACGGCGCAACGGGCGCCAGAGCCGGGTCCACCATGGCCGCGAGGCGCGTGGTGTCTCTCACCCATTCGGTGCGGTTCGAGCTGTCCGGTTCCGGCGTCATGAAGCCGGCCGCTTCGGATGGGCGCAGCACGCCGGTGATCGTCACCTGGTTTTCATCGCCTTCGGCATCCGTGACGGCGGCTGCTTGGAATTCGGCAGGCACGAAGCCTCGATTGACGAACACCGTGCCGCCATCGGCCAGCACAAAGGGCGTCATTACCCAGTAACCCGGCCCCGAAGCAGGGCCACGCGCATTGGCGAGGCTGGTGAAGACCGTGACGGTCTGGTTATAGCGGAACGCACCGGTCAGGGAGACTGGCTGGAAGTTGAAAGCACCGAGATCAAGCGTCGGCCAATCGGATGCTGCCGGCGCTGGCACCGGATCGGCATCGAGCCGCTGATCGACGGCCGCAACCAGCGCCTCCTTTTCAGCCAGCCGGTTCATCTGCCAAGTGCCGAGCCATACGCAAGTAACGGCCAGCGCCAGCATCATCACGGCAAAGATGGCGGTCATGATGGGACGGGAACGCGGCGCGCTCATTGGTGCCCCTCATGTGCGTCGTGACGATATTGCAGGGCCACCAGCACGCCCTTGAACGGCGGCAGGAGCAGCAGCGAAAGCGCAAGTGTCGTCGGAATCCAGAGCATGAGGTGCACATAGGGAGGAGGATTGAATACAGCACCCACGACGAGGGCCATGAGGATCACCAAAGGCGCCACAAGAAAAATGACGAAAATGGCCGGACCGTCGCCGCTATCGGCGAATTTCAGATCGAGCCCGCATTCCGGGCAGACCGGCACGATCTTGAGATAGCCCGCAAACAGCTTGCCCTTGCCACAGCGTGGGCAGCGGCAAAGCAGGCCGGTGGCGATAGGGGACGGCTGTTGCACAGGGGCTCCAAAGAAATAGGGCGCAGCTTGTGGCTGCGCCCTTTCATTAAATCGCGTCGGGCTAGTGGTGCAGCGCAACGCCCCAGCTGCCCCAGATGTAGATCGAGGCGAACAGGAACAGCCAAACCACGTCCACGAAGTGCCAGTACCAGGCGGCGAATTCGAAACCGAGATGGCGTTCGGGAGTGAAATCACCGCGATAGGCACGATAGAGGCAGACCGCCAGGAAGATCGTGCCGACCAGAACGTGGAAGCCGTGCAGGCCGGTCGCCATGAAGAAGGTTGCACCATACATGTTGCCGGCAAAGCCGAAGCCCGCTTCGGAATATTCCAGAGCCTGCACGCAGGTGAA
Organism: Devosia naphthalenivorans; assembly: GCF_003056355.1. GTDB lineage: Bacteria > Pseudomonadota > Alphaproteobacteria > Rhizobiales > Devosiaceae > Devosia > Devosia naphthalenivorans. Next base: position 55,553 of record NZ_PYVW01000014.1, on the reverse strand, counting down.
CACGGCGCCGAGCAGCACGGTCAGCCACAGGCCCCACTTCAGGCCCTGACGGTCGCCTTCGAGCAGCGCATGGTGAGCCCAGGTGACGGTGGTGCCGGAGGTCAGCAGCAGCAGCGTATTGAACAAAGGCAGGTGGAACGGGTCAAACAATTCCACGCCCATTGGCGGCCAAACCCCGCCGGTCGCCGCGACACGGGCATATTGCTCCACGTCATCGAGGCGGAAGAAACCATCGAAATAGGCCCAGAAGAAGCCGAAGAAGACCATGATTTCGGAGGTGATGAACAGCAGCATGCCATAGCGATGGTGCATCTGCACCACCGGGGTGTGATCGCCGCCGTTGGCTTCCTTGATGACGTCGCTCCACCAGGCGTACATGGTGTAGAGCACGCCAACCAGGCCGATGAAGAACACCCATGGTGTCCACTGGTGCATCCAGAAGATGCCGCCTACGGCCAGGATGAACACGGCAACCGACATGACAAAGGGCCATGGGCTGGGCTCGACCATATGGTAGTCGTGGTTTTTCACTAAGTCGGCCATGGGTCAGCTTCCCCCGTTGTCTGAAGCATAGAAGGTGTAAGAGAGGGTGATCTCTTTGATGGTGTCGAGCTCGCGATTATCGTCAAGCTCGGGATCGACGAAGAACACGATCGGCATGTCCACGGTTTCACCGGGCTGCAGCGTCTGCTCGGTAAAGCAGAAGCATTCGATCTTGTTGAAATAGGCGCCGGCACGCACGGGCGATACGTTGAAGATTGCCATGCCGGTAATGGGCCGGTCGGAATGGTTGGTCGCAACGTAGTTGACCGTGTCCACCTTGCCGATCTGACCGGTGATAGAGGCGGCGGGCCCTACGGTCCAGTTCAGATCGTGTGCGACGTTGGAGTCAAAGCGCACCGTCATCTCGCGGGCAATGGCGCCCTTGGGGCTGTCGGTCGCCACTTGCGTGGTGCCGCCATAGCCGGTCACCTGACAAAACAGCTGGTACAGCGGCACGGACGCATAAGCCAGGCCTACCATGCCGAGAACAATCCCGAGGCCGGTAAGCGCCAGGCGCTTGTTGCGCCGGGCGAGGCCCGGATCAAGATCGGGTTGAGTAAAATCGACCATCAAATCGCTCGATCAAACAGGGCTGGTCCCATCTTGACGATGGTCAGCACATAAAAAGTGATGGCAAACAATGCCAAGGCCAATGCCAGGGCAATCGAGCGGCGGCGGCGCACCCTGGCACGCGCAGCGGCCTGCTCCGGCGTCTCGGCAGTGGGGCGCAGCTCGTCCGGCGCGCTCATCAGACGAAGCCTCCGAACCGGGTTAGCAGATTGTCGGCCAGATAGGCGAAAAACACGATGAACAGATAGCTCAGCGAATAGTTGAACAGCGAACGCGCAGACTTGCGCATCGCCACATCTTCGTTGGTGCGTAGCAGACGCCAGGCCAGCATGATGAACGACACGCCGGTGATCACGGCAACAGTGGTATAGACCCATCCGGAAAAGCCCAGCACGGAGGGCAGCATGGCGGAGGCACCCAGCACGACCGTGTAGGCAAAGATCTGCCGCTTGGTGGAGGCATTGCCAACGACGTTGGGCATCATCGGCACGCCGGCGGCGCCATAGTCGCTCTGCTTGTAGAGTGCCAGCGCCCAGAAGTGCGGCGGCGTCCACAGGAAGATGATGAGAAACAGCACCACGCTCTCGATCGACACGGTGCCTGTGACGGCAGCCCAGCCGACCATGGGCGGGAAGGCACCGGCCGCGCCACCAATGACGATGTTCTGCGGCGTGCGGCGCTTGAGCCACATCGTATAGATGACGGCGTAAAAGAAGATGGTGAAGGCCAGGAGCCCCGCGGCGACCCAGTTGGTCGCAAGCCCAAGCAGGGCCACCGAGAACAGCGACAGCACCATGCCAAAGACCAGAGCTTCCTCGCCGGTGACCCGGCCGGCAGGAATCGGCCGGTTGACCGTCCGGCTCATGATGGCGTCGATGTCGCGGTCGTACCACATGTTGAGGGCGCCAGAGCCGCCTGCCCCGATGGCAATGCACAGCACGGCAATAATGCCGATCACTGGATTGATCGTGCCAGGCGCCACCACCAGACCGACGATGGCGGTGAACACGACCAGTTGCATGACGCTTGGCTTGAGCAGCGCGAGGTAATCCTCGACGCGTGCCTCGCCCGTCATCGCTGCCGCGCTTCTGCTGTCGTCAATCAAAGCCACTGGTTTGCCTTCGTATGGTGAGGGCCGCGCGCACGCGGCCCGTTGGTTTGTAAGCGGCGCTTAGTGCGCGTTGGTCGAGTGGATCTGGGGCAGTGTCGTGAACTGGTGGAACGGCGGCGGAGAGCTCAGCGTCCATTCCAGCGTCGTTGCACCGACACCCCAGGGGTTGTCGCCGGCCGGACGCTTCTTCCTGGCGGCATCCCACATTGCGTAGAAGAAGATGATCATCGCAACGAAGGTGATGTAGTAGCCGATCGAGGAAACGCGGTTCCACAGGCCGAACGCATCCGGGTAGTCGATGTAGCGGCGCGGCATGCCGGCCAGACCCAGGAAGTGCTGCGGGAAGAAGATCAGGTTCACACCGATGAACATGACCCAGAAGTGCAGCTTGCCCAGGAACTCGGAATACATCCAGCCGAACATCTTGGGGTACCAGTAGTACCAGCCGGCAAAGATCGAGAACACGGCGCCCAGCGACAGAACATAGTGGAAGTGAGCAACCACGTAGTAGGTGTCGTGCAGCACACGGTCAGCTGCGGCATTGGCCAGCACCACGCCCGTCACACCGCCAACGGTGAACAGGAAGATGAAGCCGATGGCCCAGAGCATTGGCGTCTTGAAGCTGATGGAACCGCCCCACATGGTGGCGATCCAGGAGAAGATCTTGACGCCCGTGGGCACCGCGATGACCATGGTGGCCGCAACGAAGTAGCGCTGGACGTCGAGGCTCAGGCCGGTGGTGTACATGTGGTGCGCCCACACGACGAACCCGACGAAACCGATGGCAACCATGGCATAGGCCATGGCCATGTAACCAAAGATCGGCTTGCGGCTGAAGGTCGACACGATGTGGCTGATGATGCCGAAGCCCGGCAGGATCATGATGTACACTTCGGGGTGGCCGAAGAACCAGAACAGGTGCTGGAACAGGATCGGATCACCGCCCTCATCGGGCTGGAAGAAGGACGTGCCGAAATTACGGTCCGTCAGCAGCATGGTGATGGCGCCGGCCAGCACTGGCAGGGCCAGCAGCAGCAGGAAAGCCGTCACGAGCACCGACCAGGCAAACAGCGGCATCTTGTGCAGCGTCATGCCCGGAGCACGCATGTTGAAGATAGTGGTGATGAGGTTGATCGCGCCAAGGATAGAGGAGATGCCAGCCACGTGCAGCGACAGGATCACGAAATCCATGGCCGGGCCAGGATGACCATTGGTCGACAGCGGCGGATAGATCGTCCAGCCGGTACCCGCACCAAGTTCATTGGCACCGCCACCACCGGGGAAGAACAGCGACATCATCAGCAGCAGGAATGCTGGCGGCAGCAGCCAGAAGGCGATGTTGTTGATGCGTGGGAACGCCGTATCGGGCGCGCCGATCATGAGCGGTGCGAAATAGTTGGCAAAGCCACCCATCGTCGCCGGCATGACCACGAAAAACACCATGACCAGGGCGTGGGCGGTGGTGAACACATTATACATGTGCTTGCCCGCGTCGAGCCCTGCCTCGGGAGAACCAAGACCATAGACCATGCTGGCCAGGCCGTGGAAAATCTGGATGCCGGGCTCCTGCAGTTCCAGGCGCATCACGCCGGATAGCAGACCACCGATGATCCCAGTGAAAATGGCGAAGATGAGATACATCACGCCAATGTCTTTGTGGTTGGTCGAATAGACCCAACGGCGCCAGCCGGTGGGCTCATGATGATGGGACGCCGCGTCGTGGCCGGTCGCGTGAGCTTCGAGGTGAACTGTATCGGTCATATTGTACTATCCCCTGCGACGCTTACTGCACTGCCGCGAGCGTGGCGTTGGCGGCAGTGTAGTCGCCAGATTCAAACGCTGCCATGAAGGCCGCAAACTCTTGCTTGGTGACGACCCGGACGGCGATCGGCATGAACGCGTGGTCCTTGCCGCACAACTCACGGCACTGGCCGTAGTAGATGCCGGTTTCACGGGCATTGAACCAGGTCTCGTTGAGACGGCCCGGCACGGCATCGATCAGCACGCCAAACGAGGGCACCGCAAAGGCGTGGATCACGCCGGTCGGATCAGACGTGATCTGCAGCCGCACTGTGGTATCCACCGGCACGACGAGTTCATTGTCCACCGCCAGCAGACGCGGCTGGTTCGGCTTGACCGCCTCGCGATCGGCTTCCTGCAGCATCACCGAGGTGAACAGCTTGCCCTGATCGACATATTCATAGTCCCAATACCATTGCTGGCCCGTCACCTTGACGGTCAGTTCGGCAGCAGGAACCTCGACTTCACCGAACGAGAAGATGTTGGTGCCGAGATATTTACGTTCGCCATCGGGCGTGGTGAGCTGGTCGCTCAGAACGCCGAAAGAGGGAATGGCAATGATGATGAGGACGACGATGGGCAGCACCGTCCAGATGATCTCAACCAGCGTATTGTGCGTAAAGGCCGCCGGGGCGGGGTTGCGCTTTGCATTGTAGCGCCAGGCGATCCACAGCAGCAGCACCAGAACCAGCGCTACGATGAACGAGACGGACCACATCAGCAGGCCATCGTGGAAGGTCACGATGGAGTCCATGATCGGGGTCACGGAATGCTGCAGATGATACTGACCAGGCTCGGCAAAATGAATGGGTTGCTCTTGCGCCGCGGCCAGAGCCGGGGCCGCAGCCAATGCGGCCGCAGACACAGCCCCCATCTTTCTCAAGAAATGCCCGGTCACCATAAACCCCTGTAAAAACTTCAATTGGTGCATCCTGCACCGGGATTGAGGGGGCAATACAGCGGCATAGCATACGCCGCCCCGACTCAACCTCGGAGCGAAAAACTCTTCTCTGACCTAAACCACATCGCAAAGGCCAAGTCTATTGCCACAAGTGGGTCCAGCCTGTGTCGCAATGTCCCGCCCCTGGGAGGCCATCGCCTCACCCTCGCCGCAGTTTTGCCAGCATATTTCCAGCCTCTCAGGGCATTGGTTGACTCGATACCGAGCCTGTCAGAAACAATCAAAACCAGGCGCTGGGGCGCGATTCGGCAGGAGAAGTGAAACAGTGAAGCGGATTATCAAGCGCCATCTGGCCGTTGCGGCCCTTGCAATCGCTGCTTTGGCCGGTGCCGGCGGCGCGAGCTTTGCCCAGGGCACGGTCCGCGCACAGCATGGCGACTGGCAGATGAGCTGCGATACGCCGCCCGGCGCAAGCACAGAGCAATGCGCCATCATCCAGAACGTCATGGCCGAGGATCAGCCCAATGTCGGCCTATCGGTGATCGTGCTGCGCACCGCCGACCGCGAGGCGCGCCTGCTCCGCGTGCTGGCGCCCCTGGGCGTGCTGCTGCCCAACGGCCTTGGCCTCAATGTCGATGGCAAGGACATGGGCCGCGTCGCCTTTGTGCGCTGCCTGCCCAATGGGTGCGTCGCCGAAGTGGTTCTGGATGACAGCCTGATCGAAACGCTGTCCAACGGCACGAGTGCGATCTTCGTGGTGTTCAAGACGCCCGAAGAAGGCATCGGCATTCCGGTTTCACTGGATGGCTTCAAGGAAGGCTTCGACCAGCTTCCATAGGGGTAGAGGACATCATGCAGGAAGAACGCCGCGCCACGATCCGGCACCGGACGCTCAAGGGTGGCAAGATCGCCATCAACGATGGCTTTTCGGTCATTGATTGCACCGTGCGCAATATGTCCACGACCGGCGCCATGTTGCGGGTAACGAGCATCCTCGGCATTCCGGACGCTTTCCAGCTTATAATGAGCGACGGCCAGAAATTCGATTGCGTCGTCCAACGCAAGACGGCCACAGATATTGGCGTGACCTTCCAGCCCGCTGCCTGAGCAAAAAAGCCGGACAAGCGCCACGGCGCCGGTCCGGCAAGTCATCAGGAAACGGAACCGGCGGCAAAACCGGCCCGGGAGATGGCACGAGCACTTGCAAAAAGCGTCCGTACCAACGGATTGGCGCCGGCGGAGGTCTGGCCGGCGCAATGGGAATTAAAGCCGAGCGTTGCGGGCGCGCGCGGTGTTGAGCGTCATGGCGCCGTTGCCTCGGCGGGACATTGCATCGGCGATGTCCTGGCGTGAAATACCCAGATCATCGAGCCGATCGCAATCGAGATCAAGCATGGCTCGCAATGCCGCGCGACGGGTCTGCGCAGCCTTGACCTGAACGATCCAGCGCGCGAACGCGGCCAGGGGACGAGCGGATGGGGCGGGCGCGAGTGACCGCTCGCCGGGAAGCGAGAAAGCCATGATGATCTCCAGACATGTTGTTGTGCCGTAAGGGAGGCCGGCGGGGTTCGACGCACTGTCAGCGGCGCCAATATGAGCAAATTGCGCGCTGGACATTCATTCGTCCAACAAATAGATTTCATCTACTTCATCAATTTCAGTGATGGCATTGAGATGACCGCTCCCCTCGATCTGGACCAGCTGCAAAGCTTTTGCGCCATCGCCGATTGCGGCAGCTTCACCGAGGCCGCAAGGCGCGTGAACAAGACGCAGTCCGCCGTTTCCATGCAGATCAAGCGGCTCGAGGAGCGGCTGGGCCATTCGCTGCTGACGCGCGACGGCCGCAGCGTAACGCTGACGCGCCATGGCGAGACGCTTTATGCCCGCGCCCGCAAGATGTTGCGCACCAACGCGGAGATTCTCGATCTTTTTTCGGATGGCGATCTCTCCGGCTCGATCCGCTTTGGCGTTCCCGATGATTATGCCGTGCGCCTGTTGCCGGTGATTCTCTCCAGCTTCCAGCGTACGCACCCAAAGATCGCGGTGGATGTCGCCTGCATGGCCTCCGAACACCTGCTCGACGGCATGAAGGCCGGGCGGCATGACCTGATCGTCTTCACGCAGGGCACCGAGCAGAACTTTGGCGAATTGTTCCGCACCGAGCGCATGTTCTGGGTGGCCAGCCACGGCGGCAGGGCGCTGGCGAGCGAGCCGCTGGCCATCGCCTGCGGCCCTAATTACTGCATCTGGCGCAAGGACGCGATGGAAGCGCTGGACCGCAGCAGTATCGATTATCGCATCGCCTATACGTCGTCCAACGCCACCGCCATCTCAAGCGCCGTGCTGTCGGACCTCGCCATCGGCTTCCTGCCCGAAAGCGCCTTGCAGCCGGGGATGCGCGTGGTGGATGACAATCATGGCCTGCCCCGATTGGGCGACGCCCAGATCGCCCTGATGCGCGCCAGCCACGCCTATGGCGGAATTTATGACGCCCTGGCCAACCACATCGTGCACTCCATGGGCAATCTGGACGCAACGCATATGTCGGATGCCGCGGAGTAGAAGCCCTAGCACGCCCTCGTGGCGAGATGCTTGACCTCCGCCGCCCAATATCGCACCACAGGGCATGGCTGAACTGCTTACCAACGCCGCCGAATTTACCGTCAGCGAGATCGCCCAGGCGGTCAAACGCACTGTCGAGGACGAGTTCGGCCATGTGCGCGTGCGCGGCGAAATCTCGGGATTTCGCGGGCAGCATTCGTCGGGCCATTGCTATTTCACGCTCAAGGACGAAAGTGCGTCGATCGATGCCGTGGTGTGGAAGGGCAGCTACGCCAAGCTGACCTTCAAGCCAGAGGAAGGGCTCGAGGTCATCGCCACGGGGCGGCTGACGACCTTCCCGCGCTCGTCCAAATACCAGATCGTCATCGACAATATCGAGCCGGCCGGCGCCGGCGCGCTGATGGCGCTGCTCGAAGAGCGGCGCAAGAAGCTGCTCGCGGAAGGCCTGTTCGCGCGAGAGCGCAAGCGTCCCCTGCCCTATCTGCCTCGGGTGATCGGCGTCATCACCTCGCCGACCGGTGCGGTGATCCGCGATATCCTGCACCGGTTGGAAGATCGTTTTCCCAGCCATGTGCTGGTGTGGCCGGTGCGCGTGCAGGGCGATACCTGTGCGGCCGAAGTGGTCAACGCCATCGAGGGCTTCAATGCCTTTTTGCCGGATGGCTCCATGCCTCGGCCGGACCTCCTGATCGTGGCGCGCGGTGGCGGCTCCATCGAGGATCTTTGGGGCTTCAACGAGGAAGCCGTGGTGCGAGCCGTCGCGGGCAGCACCATTCCCATTATTTCCGCCGTGGGGCACGAAACCGACACCACCCTGGTCGACTACGCCTCGGACATGCGCGCGCCGACGCCGACTGCGGCTGCCGAGGCCGCCGTGCCGGTGCGGGCCGAACTGATTGGCTATGTGGATGACCACGGTGCGCGCCAGCGGCAGGCGGCGCGTCGGCTCACCATTTCGGCGCGAGACCGACTGCGGGCAGCGGCGGCTGGCCTGCCCCGGCCAGCGGATCTGGTCGCAACGCAACGCCAGCGGCTCGATCATGCGGCGAGTAACCTCTTTTCCTGCCTGCGCCATTCGGTGCAGGAGCGGCACGTGCATTTCTCCCGCGTGGCCCCGCGCCTGGGGCCGCAATTGCTGCAGCGGCGGCAGGTCGAATTTGCCGAACGGCTCAAGAATTTTTCCCTACGCGGCGATGCCGGCCTGCGCAAAACCGTTGATCGCGCGCGGCTGACTTATGACCCGCGCGCCGAGCGGCTGGCTGCGGGGGCGCAGCGGCTGGTCGAGCGCAAGCGGGCACAGTTCGAGACCGTGGGCCCCAAGCTTGCGCCCAATGCGTTGCGTGCCGAGCTTCGCCATTCCCGCAGCCTGCTGGCACCGCTCGCCGGACGCCTGTTGGCAGGGGTGACGCAGCAATTGGGCGAGCGTCGCAACGGACTCAACCAAGCCGGCAAGCTACTGGTTTCGCTCAGCTACAAAAGTGTTCTGGCGCGCGGCTACGCGGTGATCAAGGATGCGGACGGGCAATTGGTGCAGCAACGTACCGGACTTGCACCCGGCGAGGGCGTGGTAATCGAATTTGCGGACGGTGCCGTCGATGCCGTGATCGCCGGCAGCCCACCCCCGCGCAAGAAGCCGCGCCCTGCACCGGACAGCGAAACGCAGGAAAGCCTCTTTTGATGGGCCGGGTTGCCCGCTATATCGGGGGCAGCCAAGAAGGATTTCTCTCATGAACATCTTCGACAAGAGCTTTGCGCCGTCCGAGGCAACCATCCGGTATCTGGATGGTGACTATGTGGTGCTCAAGCCCGGCACCTTCGTGCGCTGCGCCATCACCGGCAAGCCGATCCCGCTCGATGAATTGTTCTACTGGAGCGTTGATCGCCAAGAGGCCTATGCCGACGCGGTGACGGCCAATACAGCCTTCGAACGTTACGGCATCGGAGGCTGAGCCGTGGCGGAAGCGTCAGTCCGCCCCCGGTTCCTGTTCATCTCCAATGGCCACGGCGAAGACTGGATCGCCGCCGCTATCGTCGCCCGGCTGCCCAAAACCATAGAAGTCGAAGCCTATCCGATGATTGGCGCGGGAAATGCCTATAGCGGCGTCTGCCCGATAGTGGGGCCACGCGCCACCCTCGCCTCGGAAGGCTGGCGTAACGTCAAGGGATCGCTGCGGCGCGATATCGCGACGGGGGGGCTCGGCACGGTGCCACCCGCGCTGCGGTTCCTGCGCGGCATTGTGGGAAAGTATGATCGTGTCGTCGTCGTCGGGGACATGGTGGGTGTGATGGCCGCCTACGGCACGGGCCACCGCGACCTGTTTTACCTCGATGTCTACAAGACCGGCGCGGCGCGGCTTTATTCGGCCCCCGAGCGCTGGCTGATCAGCAAGGCGTGCCAGACGGTGTTCTGCCGGGCCGATAATCTGGCGCAGACGCTCACCCATATCGGGATCGATGCGCGCTGCGCCGGCAATGTGATGATGGATACCATTCCCGTGGGGGAATACGACGCCGAAGCACGGCGCTCGCGGCCGCTGGCAGTAACGCTGCTCCCGGGTAGCCGGGCACTGACCGCGGAGAGTTTTGCGCTGCAGGTTGCAGCCCTGCGCAGCCTGCCCGCCGAATCGCGGCCCGATGTGTTTCTTGCGGTTGCCGGCGGCATCAATGTCGATGATCTCGCCAAGCAGACAGGCCTTCGCCGCACCGCCATGCTAAGCGCCGAGCCATCCGATCTGGGCGAGCTTTCCGATGGCGACCTGACCATCCACATGGCGCGCGGCGGCGCGATGGGTAATCTGCTGACGGTTTCGGATTTGGTGCTGTCGCAGGCGGGCACGGCAACGGTGCAGGCGCTCGGGCTGGGCAAGCCTGCGATCACTTTCGTCAACGCGCGCGACCGGCGTTCGCGCTTCAACGACGAGCAGATGCTGTTTGGTGACGCCAGGGTCGTGGTTCCCGCGGAAGCACCGGCCATTGGCGCGGCTTTGCGGCGGCTGCTGGAGGACGGAACCGAACGCAGGCGCCTGGGCAGTATCGGCCGGCAACGGATCGGCGGCCCGGGCGCGATGGACGCCATTTTGGAAGAGTTGGTGGGGTAGCGCTGGCGGGCGTGCGAAGCGCGGTCTTCACCTCGCCCCTCAGGGGCGAGGGGTCGATGGAGCCGTGAGGTCGGTTCCCCTTCAAACGGAGAAATGTTTACCTCAGGCTCCTCGTTTCTGTCAGTTCCACCCACCGTGTCATTCCCGCGAAAGCGAGAACCCCTGTTTCCAAACGGAGATTCCCGCTTTCGCGGGAATGACGCGGTGGTAACTGGGGCCGGCAAGTGCCGGAGATGAACATCTCCTCAAACGGGGACAGGGAGCCATCAAGTCACGCCCTCGTGGTTCGACAGGCTCACCATGAGGGCTTGATGAGGCGGCAGCGCTCTATCAGCAAAAGCCGAGCACACTCCGCCACTGGACCTGCATCCTGAACCACCAGTAGACCTCACCCTGAGCCTGTCGGAGGGCGAGGTTGTGGCACCACCGAGTGCCGCTACTTCTTGTCCATGTCCGGCTCAAGCAACCGATGCAGATGCACAATGAAATACCGCGTCTGCGCGCTGTCCACGGTCAGTTGCGCCTTCTGGCGCCACGCGGCGTGGGCCGTGGCGTAATTGGGATAGACCCCGACGATGTCGACTTTGTCCAGATCGGCAAAGGTCACGCCTTCGAGGCTGGAAAGTTCGCCGCCGATAACCAGGTGCAGCAGTTGCTTGGAGGGGTCTTCTTTTTCGGCCATCGGTTCAAATCCGTTCGTCAGGGGTGGTGAGTTCGCCAGGTGCCTCGGCATCCATGGTCTCGGCCGGGCAGCCATAGACCTTGATCAGCGCCGAATGGACAATGGGTTTTAGGCTCATGTCGCCGAGCGCGGCAAGCGCTCCGTGCCGCACATCTCGTTTGTTGAAAACGGGGAACCCGCTGCACACATCCTCAAAACCCACCCCGCATTCATCCAGGATCAGGGCTGCCGCGGCGATGTCCCAATCCTGGCTGCCGCGCCGGTTCGCCACGGCGTCGAGCTTGCCGGTCGCCACCTGTACCAAACGATAGGCCAGCGACGGATAATAGGGACCACGGGTATAATGGAGCCCCGCCGTCTGCATTTCCTGGTGCACCGCGCCGGCCGCAGGAATGATCGGAGCGGCGCCGGCCCGGCGATGCCGTTGCAGCGGCTTGCCATTAAGACGCGCACCTTCGCCCTTGGCCGCGTCATACAATTCGTCGCGCACCGGCGCGAAAATGACGCCGGCGACCGGCACGCCGTTTTCAACCACGGCCAGCGAAATGGACCAGCTATCCTCGCCGCGCAGGAAGCCGCTGGTGCCATCGATGGGGTCGACCACAAAGACGCGCTCGCAATCGAGCCGGGAGGGATTGTCCGCTGTTTCTTCGCTGAGCCAGCCATAGGTGGGGCGCGCAGTCAGAAGGGACGCCGCCAGGTACCGGTCCACCAGGATATCGGCTTCGGTAACGGGGGAGAGATTGTCCTTGGTCCAGCTCTTGACGTCGCGGCGGAAAAAACTGCTCGCGATAATGCCTGCCGCCACCGCTGACGAGCGGAGCAGTTCGAGATCATCGCTGTAGGTGGTTGGCGGCACTAGCATTTGCCGCGCGTTGTAGGCGTGGGCCGGCATTTCAGCAAGACTCGATAACGAGACCCGGCCTTGCCATTGAAAGATGGGTGCAGGACCTCCCCGCTTAGGTTAACGCCCCGGCAGCCAGCGCAGTTAATCGGTTCTGACCGTGTGCAACACCCTGCTAACCCTCCCGGAAAACAAGATAAACTTAACCGAACCGATTAAGGGGCTGGGTAATCGGGGCGCGTATGTTGGCCTCACAAAAGAGAGCACCAAAAATCAGCTCTCGAAGTTGACAGGAAGGCGAGTTTCAAATGTTTCATGGCGTTGCAATGGAAGGCACATCGGTAGTCCTGGCTTTCGGCAAGCCCGTAGTGGCCGACCGCCGGTTCGTTGCTGCCAACGACAATGGACCCAAGGACCCCGTCAAGACCGTAACCGTCCGCCGCATGCTCGATCAGAGCGGCGTCGCCATCAAGGTCAAGGTGCCGGTTACCGAATTCATCGGTGTTGCAGTGGCAACCTCCATCTCGGATGAAGGCCTGCTGACCAGCTCGATCGAACTGGTCCATGCCGATGCCGAGCTCAACTATCGCGTGTTCGAGGAACAGGGCAATCACAGCGTTGTTGCCGAATGGCAGAACTGGGGCAAGAAGCTCCGTCTGCCGCTGTTCATCAAGGCCGGCGATGGCCAGTACATGCCCTATAGCCAGCACGTCGATGGCGTCATGGTCGGCAATTCCGCCTCGCGCCGCAAGCTCGCTGCCGAAGCCGGCCGCCGCCCACGCTTCCTCAACCGCCGCCAGCCGGGCCAGCCCGACGCATAAGAAGTTTACTGCTCCTCCAAAGCACGCTTGAAGGGTTGGCCGGTGGTGCGGTCAGCCCTTTTGGCGTTTGGCCTTACCAGACCCAGTCTGCAAGCAGCGCCAGCACCACGACCACGCCGACATATTTGTTGGTGTCGAAGCGGAACCTTGGATTGTCGGGAATTTTCGGGTCGACGGTCCAGACCTGCCAGCCGAGCAATCCCGCGGCCACCAGCGAAAGCGCGGCATAGACGATGCCCGCGCCAGCCAACATCGCCGCCGCCAGCCACAAAATGTAAGCGGCCGCATAAAAGCCCCCGACGATCAGTTGCGTCCGCTCCCCAAACAGCCTTGCCGTCGATTTGACACCGATCAGCGCATCGTCCTCGACATCCTGCAACGCATAAATGGTGTCATAGCCGATGACCCACAGGATGGTGCCGGCGTATAGAAGCAGTGCGGGAAGGGCGAGCCCGCCGGTCTGCGAACTCCAGCCAACCAGGGCGCCGTAGGAAAAGGCGAGACCCAGGAACGCCTGGGGCCACCAGGTTACGCGCTTCATGAATGGATAGATTGCCACCAGCACCAGCGACGCCACGCCGGCCCAGACGGTGAACCGGTTGAACTGGAACAGGATGATCGCGCCCAGCAACGCCTGGGCAACGAGAAACAGCAGCGCCGCGCGCGCGGTGACCTGCCCCGATGGAATGGGCCGCAGCCGGGTGCGCGCGACTTTCATGTCGATGTCGCGGTCGACGATATCGTTGAAGGTGCACCCGGCGCCACGCATCAGGATCGCCCCAACCAGCATCAGCACGGCATGCCACCAGTTGAACCCGGCCACGGGATCGGCATTGGCCGCCAGCGCCATGCCCCAGGTACAGGGCCAGAACAGCAGCCAGAACCCGATCGGCCGATCCCAGCGGGCCAACCGCGCATAGGGTTTCAGCCAATCGGGGGCGTAACGATCGGTCCAGTTGCCGGCCTGGGCGTCGGGGACGGTATTGGTGGGTGGAGTAGTGTCAGGCATGGCACTCATCAAAAACCACAAGGTCATTCCCGCGAAAGCGGGAACCTCTGTTGCTAGTCGCCCCTCCCGAACAGAGGTTCCCGCTTCCGCGGGAATGACGCGGCGGATGGAACCGGCCTTGATCAAGCGACAGCTTCAGTCCTAACTGCGCCCAGCCAGCCAATCAACAGACTTGCCATGCCCCGCACCCACGCCACCCTGCCCCGCCTCCATGTCGAGCCCGACCTTGCCGAAGGGGCCGAACTCACCCTTGGCAAGGAGCAATCGCTTTACCTTGCAGCCGTGCTGCGCAAGGTGGTGGGCGACGAGGTGGTGCTGTTCAACGGCCGCGACGGGGCGTGGCTGACCCGCCTCACCAGTGATTCCAAGAAGTCGGTAACCCTGCAACTGGTCGAGCGAATCGCTGCCCAAACACCGCCTTCCGACCTCTGGTATGGCTTTGCCCCCCTCAAGACCGAGCGGCTGGATTATGTGATCCAGAAAGCGACCGAAATGGGCGCCGGCACCATCCAGCCGGTCATCACCAAATTCACCCAAGTCAACCGGCTCAAGCATGAGCGGCTCGTGGCCAACGCCATCGAAGCGGCCGAGCAATGCGAAGTGCTCAGCGTGCCGGAGGTCCTGCCGGAAACCACACTGGACAGGCTGATCGACGGTTGGGACACCGAAAGACGGTTGATCCTGGCCGATGAGGGCGAAGCCTCTTCCTCGCCGGTAGAAATTCTGAGCGCCCTCAAGGGTCAGAAAATCGGCCTCCTGATCGGTCCCGAAGGCGGTTTTTCCCCGGAAGAACGCGAGCGGCTGCGCGCCCTGCCCTATGCGGTGCCGATCAGCCTGGGTCCCCGTATCCTGCGCGCCGATACCGCTGCGGTCGCCGCGCTGGCAGTTATTCAGGCTATCATCGGCGATTGGCGATAAAACGCGATTGCTTTCGGCTTGCGCAACGCTATGTTCCCGGCCAACATTTACCCCTCGCAGCCAAGAGGACTTCATGGCCGGTGCCGACACCTATTCGCCCCCAATCGAATCGCGAACCGACCTGATCGAGGCAATGTCGCGCGGGTGCAAACCCGAAAGCGAATGGCGCATCGGCACTGAGCACGAAAAGCACGTGTTCCACACTAATCCGCTGCGGCCGGTGGCCTATGAGGGCCCGAACGGCATCAATGCCCTGCTCAATGGCATCGAGGCGGAAACCGGCTGGCATCCATTCTATGACGGTGAGAACCCGATCGGGCTGCGCAATGACGAGATAGCCGGGGGCATATCGCTTGAACCCGGCGGGCAGTTCGAGCTCTCCGGCTCGCCGCAAAAGGATCTCCATGCCTCGGCGGCCGAACTCGCCGAGCACATGCGGGTGACCAAGAAGGTCGCCGCCACGCTCGATATTCACTTCCTGGGGCTGGGCGTCACGCCGATCTGGTCGGTTGACCAGATCCCCTCCATGCCCAAGTCCCGCTATGGCATCATGAAGCCCTACATGGAAAAGGTCGGCACGCTCGGCACCTCCATGATGTTCCGTTCCGCTACCGTGCAGACCAATCTCGATTTTTCGAGCGAAGCGGACATGGTCAAGAAGTTGCGCGTGGCGCTGGCGCTGCAGCCGGTCGCGACTGCACTGTTTGCCAATTCGCCGTTCGTGGATGGTCGGGAAAGCGGCTATCTCAGCTTCCGCAGCCATATCTGGCTCAACACCGACAATGCCCGCACCGGCATGCTGCCCTTTGTGTTCGAGCAAGGTTTTGGCTTCGAGCAATATGCCGATTATGCGCTCGACGTACCGATGTACTTCGTCATCCGCGACGGGAAATACGTGAACGTTGCCGGCGAGAGCTTCCGCCGCTTCCTCGAGGGCCGCCTGCCGCAACTGCCCGGCGAAAAACCCACCATCAAGGACTGGGAAGATCATCTCTCGACGATTTTCCCCGAAGTGCGGCTCAAGCAGTTCCTCGAAATGCGCGGCGCCGACATGGGCGACGAGCAATCGGTGACGGCATTGTCGGCATTCTGGACCGGGCTGCTCTACGACGATATTTCGCTGGAAGCCGCCTACGAGATGATCAAGCCGTGGACCCGCGAAGAGCGCGAGCGGATGCGGCACGATGTGCCCAAGCTGGGGCTCGACGCGCCACATGATCGCTCCAACGTCTTCGACGTCGCCGCGCAGGCCGTGGGCATTGCCGAAGCGGGCCTCGTTCGCCGCAACCGGCTAAATGCCGAAGGCAAGGACGAAACCATCCACCTGGCACCGCTGGAAGAAACCATTCGCCTCGCCAAAACACCCGCCGAGCGATGGATCGACCGGTTCCGCAATCAGTGGAATGGCGATGTGACGCGAGTATTTGCCGAAGCGGAGATGTAGGCGGCTTTTCAGCCACGAAATTACGGCGTTCGACTAGCCATTCATCTCGTCTCCCCACCGTTGCTTCCCTCAGACTTGATCCGAGGGTCACTCTCAGCGCGGCACAAGCGGGCAGAGGCCCTCGGATCAAGTCCGAGGGAAGCAACGGTGGCTGGGTGGCAATTGGGTTTCACATCTTGGAACCGCACAAAGCCCACCGGCCCCTTGCCTCCCCCGCCCATCTCGTGCATCACGCCCCCGAGACCACGGAGGGCATGAGCATGCGGGTTTTGGTGATCGGTTCGGGCGGGCGCGAGCATGCCCTGGCGTGGAAAATCGCGCAGTCGCCGCTGCTGACCAAGCTCTTCATCGCCCCCGGCAATGGCGGCACTGGCTCGGTCGCCGAAAACATCGCCATGGACATCACCGACCACAAGGCGGTGATCGATTTCTGCAGGCTGATGGCGATTGATTTCGTCGTGGTCGGCCCCGACGCACAGGTCGTCGCAGGCCTCGGCGATGATGTGCGCGCCGCCGGCATTACCTGCTTCTGCCCCTCCAAGGCTGCCGGTCAATTGGAAGGCTCCAAGAGCTTCACCAAGGCGCTGTGCGACGAGATGGACATTCCCACCGCCGCCTATGGGCGCTTCGACACCGAAGCCGCCGCACTTGCGTACGTCTACACCCAGGGCGCACCCATCGTGATCAAAGCCGATGGCCTTGCCGCCGGCAAGGGCGTTACGGTCGCAATGAGTGTCGAGGAGGCCGAAGAAGCCATCATCGATTGCTTCGCCGGCGCGTTCGGGGCGTCAGGCGCCTCGGTGGTGATCGAGGAATTCATGGAGGGCGAGGAGGTCAGCCTGTTCGTGCTCTGCGATGGCACCGATATTCTCCCCCTCACCACCGCGCAGGACCATAAGCGCGCCTTTGACGGCGACGAAGGCCCCAACACTGGCGGCATGGGTGCCTATTCCCCGGCGCCGGTGATGAGCCAGGAAATTTACGAGGCAACGCTCGAGCGGATTATCTGGCCAACGGTTCGCGGCCTCGCCGCGCGCGGCACGCCTTACCAGGGTGTGCTCTACGCCGGCCTGATGCTGACGTCGGACGGCCCAAAGCTCGTGGAATACAACGCCCGCTTCGGCGATCCCGAAACGCAGGTGATGATGCTGCGCATGGACAGCGACCTGCTGCCCCTGCTGCACGCCACGGCCACGGGCACGCTCAAGGGCCATGTTGTGTCCTGGAAGGACCAGTTTGCCCTCACCGTCATCATGGCGACCCAGGGCTATCCGGGCCAGGTGACCCATGGCAGCGAAATACGCGGCGCCGAAGGGCTGGACAACGAGCATCTGCAGGTGTTCCATGCAGGAACGCGGCGGGATGGTGATCGTTTACTTGGCTCCGGCGGGCGCGTTCTTTGCGTGACCGCTCTGGGCAAGACTGTCAGTGAGGCACAAGGACGTGCTTACGCCGGTGTGGAACAGATTGTTTGGCCAGAAGGCTTTTGCCGCCGAGACATCGGCTGGCGCGAAATCGCCCGTTCCGCAACCTGAACCCTTCCTCAACCTTGCACGTGCACGCTTTGGCACACCGGACGGCGAGAAGCCCAAGCGTCTCCTGACGCCGCTGCAAATACGCGGTCAGGCGCTTGCCGCAAGGCTCCGGGGCGAGGTTGGAGGGGAAACGTCGATGATGACCTCAGGGGGGCCGCGAATCGGGGTTGCGCTGGGCGGCGGCTCGGCGCGCGGGCTGACTCACATCCCCTATATCGAAGCCATGGACGAACTGGGGCTGAAGCCCAATGTCATCTCGGGCACCTCCATAGGCGCGCTGATCGGCGCCGGCTGGGCCGCTGGAATGACCGGCAAGGAATTGCGCGAGCACACTTTTGAAGTGCTGGGCACCATGCGCATGATCGCCAGTAAACTCTGGGCCGCCCAGATCCGCGGCATCGGCGGCATTCTCAAGAACGGCATCTCCATGCAGCTCGACGCGACATCTATCGTCGATGCGTTCACGCCGCCGAATTTCCCCAACGAGTTCAAGGATCTCAAGATCCCGCTCTATGTGGTGGCCACCGATTTCCAGTCCTGGCATCAGGTCGTGTTCAATTCCGGCCTGCTGCGACCGGCCATTGCCGGCTCCCTCGCCATTCCAAGCCTATTCAGGCCCGTCGTCTACGCCAACCACATTCTTGTCGATGGCGGCGTGGTCAACCCGCTGCCGCTCGATCAGGCCGACATTGACACCGATTTCCTGATCGGCATCGACGTCAATGGCGACCCCTCCGAAGGCATCGCCAAGACCGACCACAAGGCGCTCGATATCTGGTTCGGCTCGGCGCAGATCATGATGCACTCGCTGACGGCGCACATGATGGCCGCCTATCCGCCAGATATCTACATCCGCCCGCACGTCACCAGTTTCGGCGCGCTGGAGTTCTGGCGCGTCCGCGAGATCGTCGCCCATGGCGATGGAGAAAAAGAGCGCTTCAAACGCATGCTGGCGCACAAGATCGAAGCCTATCACGCCGGCAAGGTGCCGGTGATCGACAGCAATTAGGGTGGCGTGGGTCCTTTCGCAGCGTCATTCCCGCGAAGGCGGGAATCCCACTTTTACCTGGAAGTGAAGCGGGATTCCCGCCTTCGCGGGAATGACGTTGTGGGTAAAAGGACTATTCACTAGCGTCGCAACTGGCGAAAAAACGCCTGCAGCATGGCCTCTGAACGCGCCGCGCCGATACCGCCGATCACCTCGGGCGCATGGTGGCAGGTGGGTTGGGCGAATAGCCTGATGCCATTTTCGACGGCCCCCGCCTTGGTATCCTCGGCCCCGAAATACACCCGCCGCAATCGCGTATGGGCAATGGCGCCGGCACACATGGCGCAGGGCTCCAGCGTTACATAGAGATCGCAACCATCCAGTCGCCCGGTCCCGCGCTTGGCGAGCGCCGCGCGAATGGCGAGCATCTCGGCATGTGCCGTCGGATCACCCAGCGCCTTCATGCTGTTGCGCTCAGCGGCAAGCACGGTGTCGCCCTCCATAACGACCGCACCAACTGGAGCCTCGCCATCGACGGCGGCTTGCTCGGCGAGCGACAGGGCAAGGTCCATGGGTGACTGGGTGGGCATAAGCGAGACATAGCTGGGCGGGGGATGTTGAGCAACATGCCATCCCGCCGCCGCTTTGCAGTGAATGGTCCACATTCCAGGTCGGCACCGGAACGCCCCTCCTCTATACTCCCCGCAAGGAGAATCGCTCTTGCCCATCCGCCAACTGCCCGAAGACCTGATCAACCGCATCGCCGCCGGCGAAGTGGTGGAACGGCCTGCGAGTGTCATCAAGGAACTGGTCGAAAACAGTATCGATGCCGGTGCACGCCGCATCGTCGTGACCACTGCCGGCGGCGGCAAGGCGCTGATGCGGATCGAGGACGACGGGCACGGCATGGACCGCGGGGATCTCGTCCTTTCGGTCGAGCGGCACGCCACCTCCAAGCTCACCGAAGACGAGCTCGACGATATCCGCACCCTCGGTTTCCGGGGTGAAGCACTGGCCTCGATTGGCTCGGTGGCCGAGTTGTCGATCTGCTCACGCACCGCGCAGGCCGAAAGCGGGCTACGGATCGACGTGCGCAACGGCGTACGCAGCGGCCCGGTGCCGCAGGCGATGAACCGGGGCACCATCGTCGAGGTCAAGAACCTCTTCGCCAAGGTGCCCGCGCGGCTCAAATTCCTCAAGAGTGATCGCGCCGAGGCCGCAGCGATCACCGACGTGCTGAAGCGCCTGGCGATGGCCAATCCATCCGTGCACTTCGTGCTGCAGGGCTCCGACCGTTCCGCCAGCAACTGGCCCGCCGTAACGGGCGCGGGCGCCTTGGAAGCCCGGCTTGCCCAGGTAATCGGCGATGATTTCGCGCAGAACGCCGTGGCCCTCGCCACCGAACGGCATGGCGTTACCGTCGCCGGCCTCGCGGGTCTGCCCACCTATACGCGCGCCAATTCACTGTCGCAGTTCTATTTCGTCAACGGCCGCTCGGTGCGCGACAAGGTGCTGGTCGGCGCCATCCGCGCCGCCTATGCCGATTTCACCTTCCGCGACCGCTTCCCCGTCGTGGCCCTTTATCTCGCCATCGATCCCGCCGAGGTGGACGTCAACGTTCACCCCGCCAAGGCCGAACTGCGCTTCCGCGATGCGGGCGCAGTGCGGAGTGCCGTCATCCGCGCCATCGGCGAAGCGCTGACCGCCGCCGGGTTCAAGGCATCTACCACCGTGGCCGAGGACGTGCTGGGTGCCTTCACCGCCCCAGCCTACGCCGCCCCTGCGCCTGCTTATGCCGAGACCGACGGCCGGTTTGCCGGATATGACCGCCCCTCCACCTACCGCGAGGGCAACCCGTTTGCGCCGACCTACCGGCAACCCGAAAACCTCGATGGCTTCAACGAACCCAGCGCCCGGATCGAGGTCGAACCGGCGCAACTGACCGAATACCCGCTCGGCACCGCACGCGCGCAGATGTTCGACAATTTCATCATCGCGCAGAACGGCGAGGGCCTGCTGCTGGTGGACCAGCACGCAGCCCATGAGCGGCTGGTTTACGAACGCTTCAAGGCGCAACTGGCATCGGGACCCGTGCCCAGCCAGGCGCAACTGATCCCGCTCGTCGTGGAACTGCCCGAGGAAGATTGCGCCCGGCTCGAAGAGGCCGCCAGCGAATTGGAGCGCTTCGGGCTTTATCTCGAACTCTTCGGACCCCGCGCCATCGCCGTGCGCGAGACCCCTGCCCTCCTCGGCAATACCGATATCGATGGCCTGGTCCGTGACCTTGCGGACGGCCTGGCCGAATGGGACTCCACCGCCGCCCTCAGTGACCGGATGGAATCCATCATCGCGCGCATGGCCTGCCACGGCTCGGTGCGATCCGGCCGGCGGCTGCGCGTCGACGAAATGAACGCCCTGCTCCGCGACATGGAGGCAACGCCCCATTCCGGCCAATGCATCCACGGCCGCCCCACCTATGTGGAGCTCAAGAAGAAGGACATCGAGCGCCTGTTCGGGCGGAGCCGCTAGGCTCCGCCGCCGCTATTGGAACACGCTTGCCCCGCGATCGGCGACACCGACGAGGCTGCGCATCCCGGCGAAGAGTTCGCGGCCCATGCCGAAATGCTGCGGGCGCAGATCTTCGGTGGCGGGGGTGCGGGAGAAGAACTCCTTCTCGTCGCCAAGGAAGGTCAGCGTGCCTTCGTTGGCGTCGAGCCGGATCATGTCGCCGTCGCGGATTTTGCTGATCGGGCCGCCGTCCATGGCCTCGGGTGTCATGTGAATGGCCGCCGGCACCTTGCCCGAAGCCCCCGACATGCGGCCATCGGTCAGCAGCGCAACCTTGAAGCCGCGATCCTGCAGGATGCCGAGCGATGGCGTCAGCTTATGCAACTCCGGCATGCCAACGGCGCGCGGACCCGAGAAGCGCACCACGGCGATCATGTCGCCGGTCAGTTCCCCGGCCTTGAACGCGGCCTGCAGCCCTTCCTGACCGTGGAATACGCGCGCTGGCGCCTCAATGACCCGGTGCTCGGGCTTGACGGCCGAAACCTTGATCACCGAACGGCCCAGATTGCCGGAAAGCAGCTTGAGGCCACCCGTTTCCTGGAACGGCGTCGCGACCTTGGTCAAAACCTTGGGCAGCGCGGACTCCTTCGGCGAAGGCTCGAATGTCAGCTTCTCTTCGATCAGCTTGGCTTCCACCGTATAGCCCGAAAGCCCATTGCCCCAGACCGTCTTGACGTCCTCGTGCAGGTGACCGCTTTCGAGCAGTTCCTGGATCAGGAAACCCATGCCGCCCGCGGCGTGGAAGTGGTTCACGTCAGCAACGCCATTGGGATAGACGCGCGCCAGCAGCGGCGTCGCATCCGACAGATCGCTCATGTCGTCCCAGGTCACCTGCAGGCCCGCAGCGGCAGCGATGGCGATCAAATGCATGGTGTGGTTGGTCGAGCCGCCCGTGGCGTGCAGGCCAACCAGCCCGTTGACGATGGCCTTTTCGTCGATGACATGGCCGACCGGCGTATAGTCATTGCCCAGCGCCGTCAGCGACAGGGCACGCACCGCGGCTTCCTTGGTCAGGGCATCGCGCAAGGGCGTGCCCGGGTTGACGAAGCTTGCACCGGGAAGGTGCAGGCCCATGATTTCCATCAGCATCTGGTTGGAGTTGGCGGTGCCGTAGAAAGTGCAGGTGCCGGCCGAATGGTAGGACTTGCTCTCCGCCTCCAGCAGTTCGGCGCGGCCGACCTTGCCTTCCATGTAGAGCTGGCGGACCTTGCTCTTTTCGTCGTTCGGAATGCCCGAAGGCATGGGGCCGGCGGGGATGAACACGGCCGGCAAATGGCCAAACGTCAGCGCGCCGATCAGCAGGCCGGGGACGATCTTGTCGCAAATGCCCAGATACACCGCGGCGTCGAACATGTTGTGGCTGAGCGCAATCGCGGTCGACATGGCGATGACGTCGCGCGAAAAGAGCGACAGATCCATGCCCGGCTGGCCCTGGGTCACGCCATCGCACATCGCCGGAACGCCGCCAGCCACCTGGGCCGTCGAGCCAATGGAGCGGGCGGCTTCCTTGATGATATCGGGATAGAATTGGTAGGGCTGATGGGCGCTCAGCATGTCGTTGTAGCTGGTGACGATCCCCAGGTTCAGCGTCTTGTTGCCCGCCAGCGCCGCCTTTTCGGAGGGCGAGCACGCGGCAAAGGCGTGGGCAAGGTTACCGCAGGACAAGACGGCGCGGTTCACGCCGGCTTCGCGGGCGGCATCGAGGCGGCTGAGATAATCCCGGCGGCTATCGCGGCTACGCGCAGCGATACGGTCGGTGACATCCTGGATGGCCTGACGGACAGACATGGTCGAGCTCCTTCAAGAGACGGAGCCGCGTAGTGGCCAGAGCGGTCGATTGGGGATCGCTGAGGGGACTATGGGCACCAGTAGACGTTTACAGCATGGCCGGACCGCAAAACGGCACGAATGGGCATGTCCGCAACCGGACCTTCGCCCAAAGCCGTGTCGAGAACGGCGGCCTTTTCCTCCCCTTCGATGTGAAGGTATAGCCCATCCGCCTGGAGGAGGCGCGGAAGGGTAAAGGTGATGCGCGGCTCCCCGGCGCCGGGCGCACGGATGGAGACTGTCGGGCCGGCGTCGCTCAATGCCTGGTCCAGCGTATCGCCGCCCGGGAAGAACGATGCGGTATGGCCATCGCTGCCCATGCCGAGAACGACCGCCGCGAACTGCTCGGGCAGTTGGGCCAGCAAGGAATTGGTCTTGGCGATGTGCGCTGCATCGGGCTCGTTTCCGCCGGAATAGAGCGGGAAGAAGCGCGCCGTAGCCGCCGGCCCCTGCAGCATGCGCTCGTTGACCAGCAGGGCATTGGAGCGATCATTGGTTTCATCGACCCAGCGCTCATCGACCAGCGTGACGATGACCTTGGACCAGTCGATGTCCTTGGTCTTGCCCAGCGCCTGGAAGAACCTGCCAGGCGTCGAGCCGCCACTGACCGCAATCGCCGCAACCCCGCGCGTCTCGATAGCCGCCCGAATGCGGTCGGCAACAGCCTCGGCCAGTTCCTTGGCAAGGGTCGGCTTATCGGCAAATGTGCGGCGTTCGAGCATGTGCGGTTACTTTACAGTCCAGTGTTTCAGTCGACACCCTCCCCCTTGCGGGGAGGGATCAAGGGTGGGGGGAGGTTAGCCCAGATATCGTGGCTCCCAACACCCCCTCCCAACCTCCCCCGTCAAGGGGGAGGAGCAGGCTAGCGGACGCGAGGCGATAGCGCCTCATACGCCACGCATCAGTTATCATCCTCATACCACGTCCGCCCATCGCGTTCGATCAGGGCAATGGCGCCACTCGGCCCCCAGGTGCCGGCGACATAGGATTGTGGCGGCTCGCTGGAGCGGTCCCAGGCCTCACGGATCGGGTCGACCCACTTCCAGGCGGCCTCCAATTCGTCGCGGCGCATGAACAGGGTCTGGTTGCCACGGATCACGTCCAACAATAGGCGCTCATAGGCCTCCGGCGTGCGCTCGGTAAAGGTCTGGGCAAAGCTGAGATTCAGCGGCACTTCGCGCAGGCGCATGCCGCCGGGACCTGGGTCCTTGATCATCATCATCAGTTTCACGCCCTCGTCGGGCTGCAGGCGGATAATGAGCTTGTTGGCCTTGGCCGCGCCCTCGGCGTGGTCGAAGATGGAATGCGGGATGGGCTTGAACTGGATACAGATTTCCGAGGCGCGGCTGGCCATGCGCTTGCCGGTGCGGAAGTAAAACGGCACGCCGGCCCAACGCCAGTTTTCGACCTCGGCCTTGAGCGCAACGAAAGTCTCGGTGCGGCTGCCCTTCTTGTCGTCGGGCAGCTCTTCCTGATAGCCCGCAACCGCCGTCGTCTCGGACTTCACGCCCTTGTACTGGCCGCGCACGGTGTTCTTGGCGACGTCGCCATTGACGATTGGCTTGAGCGCGCGCAGCACCTTGAGCTTCTCGTCGCGCAGCGCATTGGCGTCGTCGGATGCCGGCGGCTCCATGGCCACAAGGCAAAGCAGCTGCAGCATGTGGTTCTGGATCATGTCGCGCAGGGCGCCAGATTCATCGTAATAACCGCGCGTACCGGCGCCGACGCTTTCGGCCACCGTCAGCTGGACGTGGTCGATATGGGCCGAATTCCAGATCGGCTCGAACAGCGTATTGGCAAAGCGCAGCGCCAGCAGGTTCTGCACCGTTTCCTTACCGAGGTAATGATCGATGCGGTAAACCTGATCTTCCTTGAAGATCTTGGCGACGCCGTCATTGATCTCGACCGACGACTCCAGATCGTGGCCGAGCGGCTTTTCGATCACGACGCGCGCGTCACGGCGATAAAGCTTCTTCTTTTGCAAAAACTCCGCAATCGGCTCGAACAGATCGGGCGCGACCGCCAGGTAGAAAGCCCGCACGATCTTTGGGTCTTCACGCAGGGCCTTGCCGAGATCGCCCGCATCCTCAGGCTTGCTGACGTCTACCGGAACATAGGAGCAAATCTTGACGAACTGCTCGATGACGGCCTGGTCCTGATAGTCTTTTTCCACGAACTGCGTGATCGCATCGCGTGCGGCCGCCTGGAAATCGGCATCGCTCAGCTTCGAACGAGACACGCCGATGATACGGCTCTGGCCATCAAATTGGCCGTCCATGAAGCGGTGGTAGAGCGCCGGGATCAGCTTGCGTTTGGTCAGATCGCCCGTGGCGCCGAACACCACATAGTCGAAAGGCTGGACAGGAATAATACGGCTGGACACTGGGCTAGTCCTTGGTTTGACGCGGTCTTTAAGCGAAGTTCTGCTTGGCGAGGATTACCGCACCGTGGAGCGGCTCGAATTTAGGCAGGGCAACGAAGTCGCCATAGTGCTGCTGGAGAATGGGGAACAGGCGTTCGCCAAGGCCGCCGACAATGGCCATGATGTTGGCATTGTGGCCTTTGAACCAGCGGACATAGGTGTCGATATAGCCAAGCTCGATGTCCATCATCTTGCGGGCAACAGGATCGCCCTGTTCAAAATATTGGAAGAACAGCGGCATCAGGCGACCGAATTCCGCCGGGGCGCGGCCGATCAGGGCGTCATCGCACCCTTCCGTTCCGTCGCGGCTGAGAATCTTGAGACCCATGTCGGTGGCAAAGGACCAGGTCATCACCGCCTGGTTGTTGCCGCCCAGCTGCGCGATGACGGCCTTGGTCAGCGGCGAGCCTTCCACCAGGCCATCTTCCGCCTCGACGGAATAGCGGGCAAGCTCACGCCCCAGGATCGCGCCAGACATCTGGTCGCCGATCTGGAAGCCCCAGCCGCCAGCCTGATGGCGCTTGCCATCGACGATCGACATGGCGGCAGAACCGGTGCCGACGATGATCACGCCGCCTTCGCCGCCACCAAGGGCACCGGCATGGGCGATGTCGATATCGTCATAGACCTTTACGCCGGCGAACGGCCACGGACGTGCGGCAAACTTGGCACGCGCGGAATCCATGCGGCCGCCGGCCATGCCGAAACAGGCGTAAGTGTTGGCGGCTTCGGCGAAATCGATACCCGCAGCGCGGAACACATCGCGCGTGCCGTCGCTGATGGCCTTGAATGCGGGCTCGCCAGCATCGATCTGCAGATTGGAGCGACCGTTCTTGACCTCGGCCAGCGTTTGCAGATTCTCATCGGCCAGTCGCACGCGGCAATTGGTTCCGCCGCCATCGACGCCAAGGTAGTATCTCGTCACGCTAGGAATCTCCGAAATGCTGAACGGATTCTAGGGTCTTGTTTCGGCGCGGACCATAATGCGAAAGCTGCTAAGACGAAAGTAGAATAAGGCACAAAAAATACCTGCCAAGATCGGCCTTTGCATGGCTCGCCTGCAACCCCGATCCGGTAAGCAGGATTAGGCTCGACAACGCGGCGGCGGACTGAACAGGGAGGCTGGAAATGACACGACACGTACTGGTTCTGGGTGGGGCGCGATCCGGCAAGACCGCGTTTGCCGAACGTCTGGCGATGCGCTCCGGCAGCAAGCCGGCCTATCTCGCCACCGCCGAAGCGCTCGACCGCGAGATGCGCGACAGGGTGGCCAGCCACAAGGCCAGCCGCGGACAAAAATTCGCGACCATCGAAGAGCCGGTCGCGCTTTCCGACGCGCTGCTCACCGCATCGGTGAAACATGACGTGATCCTGGTCGATTGCCTGACGCTGTGGATCACCAATCTGCTGATGGCCGAGGAGGACGTGTCAAAACATGTCAGCGAACTCGGCGCCACGCTGGTGCAGTTGAAAACGGCTAAAATCGTGTTGGTCAGCAATGAAGTGGGGCTTGGCATCGTGCCAGACAATGCCATGGCCCGCACCTTCCGCGACCTGGCGGGCGCGGCGCATCAGCGGTTGGCCGAGATTTGCGATGACGTCTATTTCGTCACCGCAGGCCTGCCGATGACCCTCAAGGGCCAGCAACCCGGCCAAGAAGAAAGCTGGATCCACAAGGCCTAGCGGCCGGCAGCAAACACCAGCAACGCGATGACGACACTGAGGGCCAGCAACACGTTCAGCGTGGCCCTGTAGAGCACCAGCGCCCGCAGGATGTCGCTGGCGACGAGCCTCGATTTGCCACTGCCGAAAGTGGGCAGATCCACGATGATACCGGCATAACTGCGCGGCCCGCCCAGCGCGAACCCCAATGCACCGGCGAACGCCGCCTCGGGCCAGCCGGAATTTGGCGAGGCATGCTTGCGCGCATCCCGTCTGGCGGCCGCCCATGCGCCACTCGGGCTCGCATGGGGCACGAAGAAACAGGCCGCCGTGATCAGCACGGCCGTCAGCCGAGCCGGGATCCAATTGGCGAGATCATCCAGCTTTGCCGCCGCCCAGCCATAGTGGCGATAGCGCTCGTTCATGTGGCCGATCATCGAATCAGCCGTATTGATCGCCTTGTAGAGCGCGATGCCCGGCAGGCCGAGCAGGACGAGCCAGAACCAGGGCGCGACCACGCCATCGCTGGTGCTCTCCGCCAGCGTCTCGATTGCCGCTCGGGAGACCCCGGCTTCATCAAGCGCATTGGGGTCGCGACCAACAATGTGGCTAACGGCCTCGCGACCCCCTTGCAGCGACTTACGCAAGGCTTCAGCGACGGCTCGAACGGAACGCCCGAGTTCCTTTTGCGCGAGGAAGGTGGTCGCCAGCAAAATCTCGGCAATCCAGCCAAACGGAACAGCGCGCAGCAGCACCTCAATCACGAGCGCAGCAAAACCGGTGCAAAGCAGAAGCAAAAGCAGAGCAAGCCCGCCGCGAAAACGCAGCGCTTCGGCAGATTTCTCGGGGCTATTCAGCCGTTTCTCGAAGAAATCCACGAGCTTGCCTATCCACATCACCGGATGGCCAATGGCGGCGACAAGGCGGGGCGAATAGCCGAGAATTCGCTCCAGCAGCAGCGCGAATAGCGCAATCATGGGCGGGTCACCGGCTCGGCAAGCGCCAGCAGCGCATCGAGATCAAGATGCCGTTCAAGATGCGCCGCCAGATCGTCCAGCGTCTGCTCGACCATTGATTCATAAGCGAAATCCGGGCTCGCAGCATGGCCCAGCATGGCGCGCCGGAACCCATCGGCGGCGAAAAGGCCATGCAAATAGGTGCCTGCAACCCGCCCGTCCGCACTGACCGCCCCCTCCGGGACACCATCCACCTCAGCGAACGGCCTGCCCCGGTCAGCCCCCTCCGTCACCCCCATATGCATGTGGTAGCCGCTGATGGCCTGCCCCGACGCCAGATGCCTGGCGTTTTCCACTCGCAACTGCTTGGTATTACTCAATATTGTCTCAACATCGAGCAGCCCCAACCCCTCACTTGTGCCAGGCGCTCCCTCGATCCCCTCAGGGTCAGCAATAGTCCGCCCAAGCATCTGGTAACCCCCGCAAATCCCAAGCAATTTCCCGCCCGCCCGATGGTGCGCAGCAATATCAGTGTCCCACCCATTTGACCGCAGCGCATCAAGGTCGCTGCGCGTCGACTTGGAGCCAGCCAGGATGACCAGATCGGCGTCGCGAGGGAGAGATTGGCCAGGTTCTACCAGAACGAAGCTGACGCCCGGCTCGGCCCGCAATGGGTCCAGATCATCGAAATTGGCGATGCGCGGCAGGCGCGGGACGGCGATGGTGAAGCTGCCCGCGCGATTGGTGGCGTAGTTTTCAAGCGCCAGCACGTCCTCCGCGGGGAGCTTGGCGGCGTCAGCGAACCAGGGGATGGGGCCGAAACACTTTACCCCGGTTCGCTGCTCAATCGTAAGCAAGCCCTTGGCAAACAAGCTTGAATCGCCCTGGAATTTGTTGACGAGGGTCGCCCGGATCAGCGCTGCGTCGGCGGGATCGATCACGGCAAAGGTGCCGACGATGGATGCGATGACCCCGCCACGCTGGATGTCGCCAACAAGGATCACTGGAACCTGGGCCGCTTGGGCGAAGCCGAAATTGGCGAGGTCATTGGCCCGCAGATTGACCTCGGACGCGCTGCCAGCGCCTTCCACAAGGACGACATCAGCGTGTCCGGCGAGTTCGTGAAAGGCGCCCAGCACTTCCGGCATCAGCTTGCCGCGTTCCGACCAATAGGAGCGGGCCGACATTGAGGCGCGGCGCTGGCCGCGCACGACGATCTGCGAGCCGGTTTCGCCTTCGGGCTTGAGCAGAACCGGGTTCATGGCTGTGAGCGGCTCCCGCCGCGCGGCCCGTGCCTGCAGGGCTTGGGCCCGACCGATCTCGCCGCCATCGGCGGTCACGGCGGCATTGTTGCTCATGTTCTGCGGCTTGAACGGCGCTACGCGCAGGCCGCGATTGGCAAGGGCGCGACAGAGACCAGCCACCAGCAAGGATTTGCCGACATCAGAACCCGTGCCCATGAACATCAGGGATTTAGCCATGGTCGCGCTTATGCCGCATCGATGACGTGGGCGTAAGAGCCCATGACGCGCCCGATCACAGCGCCCATGGGTGGCATCGCTTCGCCCTGCGCATCGGTCGCGGCAAACAGGGGCGTGAGACGCGATTGTTTGGCCGAAGAATAATGGAATTCGTGACCATTGAGCCTGCCGGGCCAGGGCAGCGCGCCAGCGTGGATCAGGCGGCGATAGCCCAGCACGCGCTTGGGCCGGTCGATGCGGGTGGTGACGGGCAATAGGCCTGCCATGGCGTGCCCCTGACCTGATTTGTCGACCAACGTTTCCCCCAGCACCATGAAGCCCCCGCACTCGCCATAAATCAGCACATTGCGTTGCTGCGCGGCTTGTATGCCGGCCTTGAAGTTCATGGCGGCAGACAGCGTTCCCCCATGCAGTTCGGGATAGCCGCCAGGCAGAAAAACCGCGTCGGCGTTGGCATCGGGCGCCTCATCGGCCAGCGGAGAAAAGAAGCTGAGTTCAGCGCCCATGCTGCGCCAACCATCCAATAGATGGGGGTATAAAAACGCAAAAGCCTGGTCGCGGGCGATGGCGATGCGCTGGCCCAAAGGCGGCAAAGGGATGGATGGGCGCTCGGCCGGTGGGAGTTTAGCTGCGAGTTGCTGGAGGCGGTCGAGATCGAGATATTGACCCACGCTCTGGGCAGCGGTGTGGAGAAAGGTCTCGAACGCACTCACTTCGGCCGGTAGAACTAATCCCAGATGGCGCTCCGGCAGCACCAGATCGGCGTTGCGGGGAATGGCGCCGAGGCAGGGGATGCCGGTTGCGGCGAGCGCATCCGTCAGCATGCGTTCGTGCTTCATCGACGCAACGCGATTGAGTACCACGCCTGCAATGCGCACGCCTTGGCGCCAATGGGCGAAGCCAGCCACCAATGCGGCAATGGACTGGCTTTGCCGGTCGGCATCGACAACGAAGATGACCGGCAGTTCAAGCAATTCGGCCAGATCGGCCGTGGAGCCGAAGCCATCAGCCGCGCCATCGAACAGGCCCATGACGCCTTCGACGACCAGCAGATCAGCACCGATAGCCTGGGTTTCAGCGAGCGCCTTGAGCCGGGAGGGCGACATAGACCAGGGATCGAGATTGACCGCGTCGCGCATCGCGGCGCGGCCGAGGAAGGTCGGATCGATGTAGTCAGGCCCCACCTTGGCCGGGGCGACCACCACGCCATCTTGGCGCAGGGCCGTAAGAATGCCCAGGGTAACAACCGTTTTGCCCGAGCCGGAGCGCGGGGCGGCTATGACAAGCCCCTTGGGGGAGGTCATGGGGTTATTCCGGCGGGGGGCGTCGTATTCATCACGGTGTCATTCCCGCGAAAGCGGGAATGACGTGGTGGGTGGGAATAGCGCTGTGGGGTGTTGGAATTAGCCAAAGACGTGGCTCCGCGCTTGGCCGATATACCAGTCGAGGGTTTCGCGATGGGCACTGACGGGGCCAAGGACGACGATGGCAGGGGTAGGAATGTCGGTAAGTTCCCCTGCCCGGTTCAAAGTCGTTTCCAACACCCTTTGCTCCGGCGTTGCGGCGTTGGAGACGATGGCCAAGCGGTCACTGCCGGAGCGGCCGCCGGCCATGAGCTTTTCAGCAATCGAGCCCAAATGCTTGACGGCCATGAACATGACGATCACGGGGCTGGCGTGCGCCACGGTCGCCCAATCAACACCGAGGGGAACGACGCCATTTTCGTCGTGGCCGGTCAGGAAGATGACGGATTGATTGTTTTCCCGATGGGTTATGGGAATTCCGGCATAGGCGAGGCCGCCCAATCCAGCAGAGATGCCGGGGACGATGCGGAACGGCACGCCGGCACGCGCCAGTGTTGCCGCCTCCTCCCCACCGCGCCCGAACATGTAGGGGTCCCCGCCTTTTAGCCGCAGGACGCGCTTGCCGGCTTTAGCCAGATCGACCAGTTGCAGGGAAATATCGGTCTGTTTCGGCGACGGCTTGCCACCGCGCTTGCCGGCAAAGATCAGTTTTGTGCGGCGTGGCGCCATATTCAATAGATGCTGGGACACCAGCGCGTCGTGCACGATGACGTCGGCCTGGCCGATGCCGTGATAGCCTAGGAGCGACACAAGGCCGGGGCCGCCTGGCCCGGCGCCGACCAGCCAGACCGTACCGGGCTTCAACTCCGGAAAGTCGGCATTGTCCAAGGCGGCGAAATGACCGCGTCGGCGGGGTTTGCGGATCCAGTCAAACATCAGCGCGCGCTCCCTTGAGGCGAGCCCGCGAAACGGGCAGATTGGCCGGGAGCAAGGCGCGGCATGACATGAAGATATTGATCCTTGGTGGAACGGCAGAGGCTCGCGAACTGGCCAACCGGTTGGTGGCGGCGGGCCATGACGTCATTACCTCGCTGGCTGGCCGTACGCAGGACCCGAAACTGCCGCAAGGTGGCCTGCGCATGGGCAAGTTCGGCGGCATTCCTGGGCTGAGCGCTTATTTGCGCGTAGCGGGAATCGAGCGGCTGGTGGATGCGACCCATCCCTATGCCGGCATGATGTCGATCAACGCCGTGGCTGCCGCGCTGGCCACCGGCGTCCCGCTGGTACGGTATATGCGGCCGGCCTGGGAGCAGCAGCTTGGCGATGACTGGATCACGGTCGAGACTGCTTCGGAGGCCGCGGCCGTATTGCCGTCGAACGCCGATGTATTGTTGACCACGGGTCATGCCGGGCTTGAGCATTTCATGGAGCGGGATGATTGCCATTTCATCGTGCGCACCATCGAAGCACCGGCAATGGAGCTCCCGCGTCATGCCACTTTGCTGCAGAGCCGTCCGCCTTACACGCTGGATGGCGAGATGGCGCTGATGCGGCGCGAGGAGATCACTCATCTGGTCACCAAGAATTCGGGTGGGGCGCAGACTGCGGCAAAGCTGGACGCGGCGCGGCGGCTTGGAGTGAAGGTCATCATGATCGCACGGCCACTCTATGGTCCGGCCACGGAAGTGGCTGATCTCGACGCGGCGATTGCGGCGCTGGGCCTCACTGGTTGAGCCAGGCTGGCAACCGAAAACTCCGTGTCGCATCTGGCAATGGCGCAGGTGGCGTAACGCGATTTGCGTTTGCCTAGTTGTAGAGGCCCGGCGGCCGCGACTACGGCTTCACAGGTGCTATCAATGCCGGGCGCGAGGGCATCGTCATCAAGGAAAAACAGGGGAACGTCGAACCGGGTTGCGGTATCGATCAGGGCTTCGCTGCCCCTCTTGCGACTGTGGGTGGCAAACGCCACGATCTGCCCGGCTTGGCAGTTCGCTTCACGTAGGCAGGCCTCGACCAGGCCAACAATCTCGCTTGTGCTGGCGGCTGTGGAGCAGCCAAGACCGATCAGGATCGAGTCGTTATCATTGGTCATCGTCGCCTCTCAGTAAGCAAGAGGCAGGTTCGCTCAAACACCGTTGCAGCTCCGGAGTTGGTCCCCGAGTTGGGTCGACCGCACCGGATTCTGTTTCAGTTCCTGGTGGAACTCTGCGCAGAATTGGTTCTAGGCAAGCAGAAGCGCGTGGTCAATCAATGGGTTCGCCGGAAGCAGACGCAGATCGGAATGCTTCTGAAAATGATTTGCAAATTCAATGGCTTGCCGCGCAGCGTGCTTGACATTAAGGCAGGGGATCACCTCAGCGGGGCGGCGGCTTGAGCATCACCGAGAACAGAACACTGGCGATTGCCGGGGCCAGCCTGCTGGTCGGGCTGATCGTGCTCGGCCTCAAGTTCCTGGCCTGGTATGTGACGGGCTCGATCGCGCTTTATTCGGACGCGCTAGAATCGATCGTCAATGTGGTGACCGCGATTGTCGCGCTGATCGCCGTGCGTCTGGCGCAGCGTCCCGCCGATGCAGCTCTGCCCTATGGCTACTACAAGGCCGAGTATTTCTCGGCAGTGGTGGTCGGCGTGATGATCATCGTTGCGGCCATATTGATCCTGCGCGAGGCCTATTTTGGATTCAGGTCACCTGAACTGCCGCAATCGCCGACGCAGGGATTGGTGATCAGCACCGTGGCGACTGTCATCAATTTGGTTTGGGCGCAGGTATTGTTGCGCTACGGACGCATGGCGCTTTCGCCAGCCATCAAGGCGGATGGCAAGCATTTGATGACCGATGTGGTGTCCACCATCGGCGTGCTGCTCGGACTGGGGCTGGTGCTGCTGACGGGCTGGGCCATTCTTGACCCGATCCTTGCGGCGCTGGTGGCGCTCAATATCCTTTGGTCCGGTTGGGGCGTGATCCGCGACAGCGTCGGTGGTCTGATGGACGTGGCCGTGTTGCCGGAAACCCAGAAGACCATCCGCGAAGTGATTGCCGGCAATGCCGAAGGCGCCATAGAGGCGCATGACATTCGCACGCGTCAGGCCGGCAAGATGACCTTTATCGACTTTCACCTGGTGGTGCCGGGCAGCATGAGCGTGGATGATGCCCACAGCATTTGCGACGGGATCGAGGCCAAGCTGCGCCAGGCGGTGCCCAATGTGCAGATCACCATCCATGTGGAGCCAGAGCAAAAGGCGAAGCATTCCGGGATCGTGGTGCTATAAGCGATTGCGGCTTGCCGGATGCGGTACGGACGGGCAGAATCGCTCCATGCGCATCATCCTCACCTTCCTTCTCGCCCTGCTTGCCACGCCTGCCTCCGCCCAGGGTTGGGAGGCGTATCAGAACAGCCGGTTCAGCTACTCCATCGACATTCCCCCGGGTTTTTATACCCAATCGGAGAGCGACAATGGCGATGGCCGAACCTTTGCGGCCGAAGGCAAGGCGACGTACCTCATGGTATGGGGCGGCAATCTGCTGGGCGATTTCGAGAGCGAAGTCAGCCGACGCATCGAGGCGGAAGCTGGCGAAGCGTGGAACGTTTCCTATCAGGCCGTGACGCCGCAATGGGCGAGCTGGTCGGCCGTACGGGGATCACGCATCGTCTACCAACGCATGACGATGCTCTGCGATGGCACGAGCTACGGGGCCTTTCGGGCCGAGTATTCGGTGACGGACAGCACGGTGATGGACCCGATGATCGACCTGTTGGTGGCCAGCCTGCGCGGCAATTGCTGAGCCACGCAGCCGCTAGAATTCGATGCCCAGTTGCGCTTTCACGCCGGATCGGAAGTGGTGCTTGATCTCGGTCATTTCGGTGACGAGATCGGCGATTTCGATCAACTCATCCTTGGCATTGCGGCCGGTGACGATGACGTGCTTGTCCGCGGGCTTGTTGCGCAGGACCTCGACGATCTCATCGATGGGCAGATAGTCGTAACGCAGGCAGATGTTTAGTTCGTCAAGCAGCACCATCTTGTAGCTCGGGTCGGCGATCAGGCGCTTGGCCTGCTCCCAGGCGTTGCGGGCGGCGGCCAGGTCGCGCTGGCGATCGGCGACGTCCCAGGTGAAGCCTTCACCCATGGCGTTGATGGTGACGAGATCGGGGAACTTCATCAGCACGTCGCGCTCGCCGGTTTCCCAGACGCCCTTGACGAACTGCACCACGCCCACCTTCATGCCGTGGCCCAGCGCGCGGAACACCATGCCGAAAGCAGCGGTGGACTTACCCTTGCCCTTGCCCGTGTGAACGATCAGCAGGCCCTTTTCCTGGGTCTTGGTGGCGAGAATCTTGTTACGGGCCTCCCTCTTTTTCCGCATCTTTTCAGCATGATAGGCATCGCGCTCGGCCTCGGTCATCAGGTCGGTCTTCTTGAGCGGCTTGTCGGTCATGGCGTGTCCTCGAGAAAGGCATAGGCGGAATTGGAGCGGGGTGTCCAGAAGCCGCGCTGGCGGGCTTCGTTGAACTTGGCAATGAGTTCGTCGTAGCCGTAGCGGTTGCTGGTGCGGATGAAGTCGCGCGTGGCGTCGTCTTCGATGAAGGCTTCGAAGGCGAGATCGAAGTGGTGCGTCTTGACGGCCCCCGTGGTGGCCGCGAAGGCGAACATGAAATCGACCGTGGCGATGATCTCGAATGCGCCCCGATAGCCGTGGCGTTTTACGCCATTGATCCATTTCGGATTGACCACGCGGGAGCGCATGACGTGGGAGATTTCCTGCTCGAGCGTCTTGATCAGCGGGCGTTCGGGGCGGGAATGATCGTTGTGGTAGATCGTGGGTTTCTGGCCCGTGAGCGTCTCGGCGGCGGCGGATAGACCACCCTCGAACTGGTAATAGTTATCCGAATCCAGCAGGTCGTGTTCGCGATTGTCCTGGTTGTGGATGACGGCGTCGATATCACTGAGGCGAGCGGCAAAGCGAGCGCGTTCGGGCGTGCCGGCGGCTTGGGCGCCATAGGCGTATTGGCCCCAATCGAGGGCCTGATTGGCGAGGTCGGCCTTGGTGGACCAGGTGCCTGAGTCGATGAGAGCATTGAGACCGGCGCCGTATGCACCGGGCTTGGAGCCGAAGATGCGGTGGCCGGCGGCGAGGTGATCGCCAGCAAGTGCGTCGGTGCGCATGGTGGCGGCGATGGGGTTGTCTTCGGCGGGTTCGTCCAGGGCCCCTATGGCGCGGATGGCGCGGTCGAACAGGCGGATCTGATCCGGGAACGCATCGCGGAAGAAGCCGGAGATGCGCAGTGTGACGTCGACGCGCGGACGGCCCAGTTTCGCGAGCGGGATTATTTCGTAGCCGGAGACGCGGAGGGAGCCCGGGTCCCAGACGGGTTTGGCGCCGATCAGCGCCATGGCCTGGGCGATGTCGTCACCACCGGTGCGCATATTGGCGGTGCCCCAGACCGATAGCGCGACCGAGCGGAGGTGATGGCCATGATCCTGCAAATGGCGGAGGACGAGGCTTTCCGCGGATTTTCGGCCGAGTTCCCAGGCGGTGGGCGTGGGGATGGCACGAGAGTCGACGGAATAGAAATTGCGGCCCGTGGGCAGTACATCCAGGCGCCCGCGGGAGGGCGCGCCGGATGGGCCAGGGCGGATGAACTTGCCGTCGAGGCCGTCGATGAGGGCCGCCATCTCGGCAGAGCCGGATTGTTGCAGGCGGGGGCGGATGGTGGAGGCAATGGTGGCGAGGACGGCGTTAGTGGCGGTCCAGTTCGTGGGTGCGGAGAGCGTGCCGTCGACCAGGTCGGCGGCGATGGATTCCAGGTGTTCGACGATGTCGCCGACCGTTCGAAGATTGTGGCTCTCGTCCCCCCTCCCAACCTCCCCCGCAAGGGGGGAGGTGCCGTCCAGTGTTTGCGGCCCGTGCCAAGGCTCGCCCAATCTTGCCGTTAAAGGATCGAAGCCGAGTTTGAGGTCGTCGGCGAGAGCGCGGATGAGGGAGGCTTCGCCGGGGGTTTCGCCGCGGGGGACGCGGGCCAATGCCACGATGAGATCGCGTTGGAGAATGCCGGTGGGGGATTGGCCGAAGACGTGAAGGCCATCCCGGATTTGCGCTTCCTTAAGGTCGCAGAGGAAGTTGTCGATGGCGATCAGCGCTTGGGTTTCATCTTCGGGCAGGCCGATGTCGCGGTCGAGACGGCTGTCACGGGTGAAATCGAGGATGCGGCGGCGCAAATCGGCAAGGCGGCGGCGGTCCATGCCGGAGGCGGCGTAGTATTCATCGAGCAGGGCTTCGAGGTCCTTGAGCGGCCCGTAGGTTTCGGCGCGCGTGAGCGGGGGCACGAGATGGTCGATGATGACGGCGCCGCTGCGCCGTTTGGCCTGGGTGCCCTCACCGGGGTCGTTGACGATGAACGGGTAGAAATGGGGCAATTGGCCCCAGAGGGCGTCGGGATAGCTGGCGGCGTCAAGTGCAGTCGCCTTGCCGGGCAGCCATTCAAGCGTGCCGTGCTTGCCGTTGTGGATCAGGGCGTGGGCGCCGAAATCGTGCCGTAGCCAAAGGTAGGCGGCGATGTAGGCGTGCGGGGGCACGAGGGCTGGGTCGTGGTAGCTGGCGGTTTCGTCGAGATGATAGCCGCGGGCGGGCTGGAGGAGGATCGCGACATTGCCGAAGATTAGGGCCGGGAGGTGGAAGGTGTTGTCGCGAACGAAGGGGTCCGTGGCGGGGTCGCCCCAGCGAGTGGTGACGGCGGTGCGGATGGGTTCGGGGAGCGTAGCGAAGAGTTCAGTATACCGGGCCAGCGGGAGCGTGGCGGGGGACGTGCCGCGCTGGGGGTTAGCGTTGGTGGGGCCCGATTGGAAGGCGTGGATAAGGTCGGTGCTCGTCCAGTCATCGAGGGCACGCCCTCGTGGTTCGACAGGCTCACCATGAGGGCTACTGGGGGATGGGTCTAGCGTGTAGCCGGCCGATTCCATCGCTTGCAGCATACGGATTGTGGATTCGGGGGCATCATAGCCGACGCCGTTGGCGAGACGGCCGTCGCGGATGGGGTAGTTGGCGAGGACGAGGGCGATGCGGCGCTTAGCGCGGGGAGTGGTGCGGAGCCGGTGGTAGTTCTTGGCGAGGATGACGGCGCGCGCGATGCCGGAATGATCGGGGGTGTAGCTGGTGAGGGGCACTTGGCAGAGGTCCTGCCAGACGGCATCGGCCTTGTGGCCGACGAGGAGGCCCCCAATGCGGCCGTCGACTTCGGGCATGACGAGGAACATGGCCATGTCCTTGGAGGACAGGCCTTGCGGATCGGCGATCCATTGCCCTTCGGAGCGGCCGGACTGGATCAGTTGGATGACCGGGGCGTCGCAGGTGGAGAACGGGTTGGATTTGGGGTCGAGGCCATCAATGCCCAGGGCAAAGCCGGTTAGGTTGAAGATGGCGCTTGGCGGAAAGGCTGAAAGGGCGTTCTGGACGAAGCGGACGCACGCGGCCTCCTTGAGGGAGGAAACGAGCAGCGGGACGGGCGTCAGGTGTTGGCGCTCGAGTTCGGCGATGAGGGCTGTGATGGTGGCGGTGCCGGCGCCTTCCAGGGCGGCTCGGTAGAAGAGGATGGGGATGTAATTTACAGTAGACCCCCTCCTGAGCTTGTCGAGGGACGAGGTCGTGGCAGGATCGGGTGCCCCCATCGGGTCAAGCCCGAGGGCAGGCTCTCGTGGTTCGACAAGCTCACCATGAGGTCTCAGGTGAATTGCGCGTAGGCCGGATTCGTCGGTGATGCCAATGGTGGGGTGCCAGAGGCTGAAGCGGGCGAAGGGGGTGGGGTGCAGGTTGGCCAGAAGAGACCCCTCATCCGCCCTTCGGGCACCTTCTCCCACAAGGGGAGAAGGTGGGCCGGGCTTTTGCGGAGACGCAGAGTTCACCTTCTCCCCTTGTGGGAGAAGGTGGCGCGCAGCGCCGGATGAGGGGGCCTGCAGGAGATTGAAGGCTTGGAGGATCGTATCGGCGTTATCAGGACCGCCGGCGATGAAGAGGCTGTGGAGGCGGGTCCAGTCTTCGGGGTGGACGGTGGAGCGCGATTGCAGGATTGGGTCGGGGTTGGCGTCGCCGGGGAGCAGGGCGAGGGGAATTTTGCGGTTGGCGCAGAGGGCGGTGAGTTCGTCGACGCCGTATTGCCAGTAAGAGGCGCCGCCGATGAGGCGGAGGACGACGAGACGCGCGTGGGCGACGGTTTTTTCCAGCCAGAGATCGACGGAAAGGTTGTTGGACAGGCGCAGCGTGTTGGCGAGGCGGAGTTCGGCCTCCCCTGCCCGGTCGGCCGCGCCGGCGAGCATGCTCAGTTCGCTATCGGCGGACGAGGCGAAGACCAGGGCGCCGGGGCGCTGGTTGAGGTCGATGGCTTCGCCCTCCTGCTGGATGGCGCCGGCTTGGGCGGAGAGGAGGTGCATGGTTACCCGGCCATCACGATTGTTGATAGGCCGGCACCCCCACCCTTGATCCCTCCCCGCAAGGGGGAGGGTGTCGACGGAGGGATCGAGCTCAGGACCGTGTCGAACATCAGGCCGCCGCAGCCGTGGCCCGTTGCAGGCTGGCGGTGATGGCGGTGTGGTCCAGGGGCGATTCGCCGATGACGACGAGGGCGGTTTCGCGCGATTCGCTGTCTTTCCAGGGGCGGTCGAAATAGGCGGTGACGCGGGGCCCGACGGCCTGGATGGCGAGGCGGGCGGCGGCGCCGGGGATGGCGGCGAAGCCTTTTAGGCGCAGCACGTCGTGATCGCGGATGGTCTGTTCGATCGCGGCGAGGAGCTCGTCCTTGCTGGCAACAGAGGGGATGCGGAGCGAGAAGCTGTCGAAGTCGTCGTGCTCATGGGTTTCCCCGCCATGTTCGAGTTCGTGGTGGCTGGGGCGGTTGGCGATATCTTCTTCCGAACCCATGCCCATGCCCAGGAGCGCCGCGATATCGACATGGCCGTTTCGGGCATGGATGATGCCGACGCCGGGGCGCAGTTCGGCGCGGATGTTGCTTTCGACCTTGGCGAGCATGGCGTCGTCGACGAGGTCGGCCTTGTTGATGATGACGAGGTCGGCGACGGAAAGCTGGTCTTCGAAGAGTTCGCCCAAGGGCGTTTCGTGATCGAGCATTT
The DNA here is from genome assembly GCF_003056355.1 of Devosia naphthalenivorans. GTDB lineage: Bacteria > Pseudomonadota > Alphaproteobacteria > Rhizobiales > Devosiaceae > Devosia > Devosia naphthalenivorans. Next base: position 15,387 of record NZ_PYVW01000014.1, on the reverse strand, counting down.
CGTCCTGGCGGCGCTGCGCATCGACGGCGGCTTCGTCGGAGGCGAAGCGGCCTGCGGCGAGAGCCGAGGCGTCGGCGACGGTTACAATGCCGTCGATGGTGACCTGCGCCTTGATCTCGGGCCAGTTGAAGGCGCGGATCAACGGCTGCGGCAGGGCAAGGCCGGAGGTTTCGATGACGATGTGATCGAACTTTTCCGGGCGCGCGAGAAGCGCCTGCATGGTGGGAATGAACTCGTCGGCCACGGTGCAGCAGATACAGCCATTGGAGAGCTCTACCATGTCCTCTTCGCGGCAGGTTTCATCGCCGCAGCCGGCGAGAATATCCTTGTCGACGCCGAGATCGCCGAACTCGTTGATGATGAGGGCAATGCGCTTGCCCTTGGGCGCGTGGGCCAGAAGATGGCGCACCAGCGTGGTCTTGCCGGCGCCGAGGAAGCCCGTGATGACGGTCGTCGGGATCTTGGTGGTCATGTGAAGGCTCCGGCAGGCTGGTTGCGGACGGCTAGGTAATCGTTCATGCGGCCAAAGGTGACGCCAAGGACGATCCAGAACACGGCGGCATTGAACAGCACCGCCGAGGCGAAGGACGCGGCAAGGCTGGCGGGGAAGCCGGTGGCTTCGTCCGGCGCCTGGGGGGCGCCGATCAGATGGGGCAGGATGGCCAAGGCGATGGCAAGGGCGAGGGCCCAGGGGGCGCGGAACTTGGCCGTCAGCAGCAGGGCGCCGCCGGTGGCCAGTGCCGTGCCGGCCCACCAGAGCTGGCGCGCCAGGGTATCAGCGACAGGCATGCCGGGTAGGCCTGGGGCCAGGCCAAAGGCGGGCGCCAGGGAAAAGGCCGCAAAGCCGCCGACGGCCCAGAGCAGGCCGGTGGACCAGGTTATGGGGAGATTGAACAGCACCGAAACAGCGCCGATGATGAGGGCGTAGCCGGCCGCCATCAGGATATTGGCCAGCACGGTATAGGCTGTGCGCTCGAAGCCGTCCTGGGGCATCCACTCGTTTTCGCCATGGTTATGGGCGGGCATGCTCTCAGCATGCTCGTGATTTGCTGCGGCATTGCCGTGATTTTGCACGCCTTCGCTTTCATAAGCTTCGGCGGCAAAGATCAGCGGCGTGACCCGGAAATATTGGACGGCCGAGGTGACGAGGCCAGCACAAAGCGCTGCGACGAGCGCAGCAAAAAACAGATTGCGGAACATTGGTCGTCTCTCTTGCGCTGCCTTAGTGGCAGGGGAAGCCCATGGCGTGGCGGGTGTCGTGCGCGCCGTTATGGAGGCGGTAATCGCCAGCAAAGCCGGTGCCGACAAGCAGCGTCAAACCAAGCAGCAGCGCGAGCGAGCCCGCGATGAGCCGCTGAGAGACGGATAGTGACTGGAGGCCAGTCGTCGTGATCGAAGTATTCATGCGGCACCCTCCGTGCGCGGAACAATTTGGGCTTTTCGCCCGGCTCGTGTGCCGGCAGGTCTCCTGGCTCGCGGTGATTGCAGTCCCCTCGCCTTCCCGGCTTAACGCCAGTGGCTTGATGAGAAGACCCACCGCTTACAGTTGCGGGGGCAGCTACGGATCGGGCCCCTGATGGGTAATCCCTACCGTATTCCCTTTTGATCCCCTTGCCGCAACGGGCGCGGGGAACCAACACGTGACAAGGACTATCCCCTTGCGTGGAGGCGGTCAATCACTGGTGTGGGGCGAGGCGACTCGCGGTATGACCGCGCCAGAAGGAGAGCGTTCATGAAGCCGATCAAGTTCAGCCGCGAAGAAGCCAAGGCCATTGTCGGGGAAATCCAGGATTACTTCCGTGACGAGCTGGACCAATCGATCGGGGCCATGCCGGCGGAAATGCTGATGATGTTCTTTGCCGACAAGATGGGCGCGTATTTCTACAATCGCGGACTCTATGACGCGCAGGAGCTGGTCCGGCAGCGCATGGACAGCCTCAACGACGAAATCTATGCGCTGGAACAGCCGACCAAGCATCTGCGCTAAAGGGAGCCGCAATTGGGCCTGAACTTCGCAACATTGGCCCCGATCGGGCTGCTCCTTGCGTCCAATGTCTTCATGACATTTGCCTGGTATGGGCATCTGAAATGGCCCACCTCGGCGCTGTGGGCGGCGGTGCTGATCAGCTGGGGCATCGCGTTTTTCGAGTATTGGCTGGCAGTACCCGCCAACCGGATCGGGGAAGCGGTTTATTCGCCGTCCGAGCTCAAGACGATCCAGGAAGTGATTTCGCTCAGCGTCTTTGCCGTGTTCACGGTGTTCTACTTCGGCGAAAAGCTGACGGTGAACCACGGGGTCGGGTTCGGGCTGATCGCGCTGGGGGCGTTCTTTATCTTCAAGGGGCCGCTGAAGTAAGGCCCCACCCAACCTCCCCCTGTAAAGGGGGAGGAGGCTTCCGTGGGTTAGCCCAGGCAATCGACCAGGCTGGTGGCGAGGCCGCGCAGGAGGTTGGGGTAGAGGTCGGGGCCTTCGGAGAGGGCGCTGCCTTCGGGGTCGAGAATGCCGGATTTGGCGGTGGTGCCTTCGGTGATGGCGCTGATGATCGCGGGCTCGAAATTGGGTTCGGCAAAGACGCAGGTAGCGCCGAGTTCGGCGACGCGGGCCTTGAGTTCGTCGATGCGGGCGGCGCCGGGAGCGGTTTCGGGACTGACGGTGACCGAACCTGCCAGGGTCAGGCCGAAGCGCTGTTCGAAATACTGATAGGCATCGTGGAAGACGACGAAGGGCTGGTCCTTGACCGGGGCCAGGGTGGCGGCGAGTTCGGCCTCGAGATCATCCAGTTCAGCGATTTCGGCTTCGGCGTTGGCGGTGTAGGCCTGAGCGTTTTCCGGGTCGGCGGCTGAGAGGGCGGCCGCAATGTGGGTGACCATCAGCTTGGCGTTTTCCGGATCGAGCCAGAAGTGCATGTCGCCTTCGCCGTGTTCATGTTCATGCCCATGGCCATGGTCATGGTCATGGTCATGATCATGATCATGATCGTGATCGTGGCCATCGTGGTGCTCATGGGGTTCGAAGGCGCCGCCTTCGCGCATGGGGAGCAGGGCGATGCCGGGCGTTTCGGCGAGTTCGACGATTTCGGCATTGCCCGAGAGGGTGTCGAGCGCCTCGGCGAGGAAAAGCTCCATGCCATGGCCGGTCCAGAACACGATGTCGGCGGATTCGAGCGCTCCGGCATCGGACGGCTTGAGGGCGTAGTTGTGCGGGGACGCCGAGCCGCGCACAAGGAGCGTCGGCTCCCCTACCCCTTCCATGACGGCGGCAACCAGCGAATGAACCGGCTTGATGGAGGCCACGACGCTGGGCGCTGCCATGGCAGAAGTGGTCAGCAAGGCAGTGCCGAGCAATGCAGCGGGAAAGAGCAGGTTCATCGAAGCCTCATGTTATGTTATTACACTTGCGTCGACGTTATGCTATAACATAATTTACGCCGTCAAGCCCGGGTGTGAATAACCCGGCGCCAGTAGAGAGCACACTGCCCATGGATGCCCTGGCATCAAGAGAGACCCTGATAACGCTTGAGAATGCCGGGGTGAGCCGCGCTGGCCGCACGCTGGTGAGCGGCGTGGACCTGACGATTGCGCGCGGCGAGATCGTGACGCTGATCGGCCCGAACGGATCGGGAAAATCGACGACGGCCAAGCTTGCCACGGGCGTGTTGAAGCCCAGCACCGGCAGGGTGAGTCGCAAGGCGGGGCTGCGCATCGGCTATGTGCCGCAAAAGCTGAGCATCGACTGGACGCTGCCGCTGACCGTGGAGCGGCTGATGACGCTGACCGGGCGGTATTCGCGTGGCGAGATCAGCGCGGCGCTGGAAGCGGTGGGCGCCGAACGGCTGCTCAAGGCCGCGGTGCAGGAGCTTTCGGGCGGAGAATTCCAGCGGGTGCTGTTTGCGCGCGCGATGATCCGTAAGCCGGACCTGCTGGTGCTGGACGAGCCGGTGCAAGGCGTGGATTTTTCGGGTGAGGTGGCACTTTACGATCTGGTGCGCAACATTCGCGACACGACGCGCAGCGGTATCCTGATGATCAGCCACGACCTGCATGTGGTGATGGCGGAAACCGACACGGTGATTTGCCTCAATGGCCATGTCTGCTGCCGGGGCACGCCTTCGGCTGTGCAGCGCAGCCCCGAATATCTGCGGCTGTTTGGCGAGCGCGGGGCCGGTGCGCTGGCGCTTTATCAGCACCATCATGATCATGAGCACCATGATGATGGATGCGTGGTTGCGGAGGGACATGTGCATGAGCATGAGCATGGGGAGCACGTGCATGGGCATTGAGGTTTTGACTGGGTTCGGCGCCTCCAGCCCTGCTCTGGCCGCCCCCTGTGCATCCGCGTCATTCCCGCGGAAGCGGGAATCTCTCGTTCTTTCGGCCCCAAAGTGGGATTCCCGCTTCCGCGGGAATGACGCCGTGTCCGCTACCGGGGAGTGCGTCCATGTTCGGTGACTACTTCTCCCGCGCTCTTATTGCCGGCATCGGGTTGGCCCTCATCGCAGGGCCGCTGGGGTGCTTTGTCGTATGGCGGCGGATGGCATATTTTGGCGATACGATGGCGCATTCGGCGCTTTTGGGCGTGGCGCTATCGATCATCCTGTCCATGAACATGACGCTGGGCGTGTTCGCCGTCGCGGCATTGGTGGCCGGTGCGCTGATCGTGCTGCAGAAGCAGGCGACGCTATCGACCGACGCGCTGCTCGGCATTTTGAGCCATTCGACCTTGGCGGTGGGGCTGGTGCTGGTGGGTTTCCTCACCACCGTGCGCATCGATCTGATGGGTTTTCTGTTTGGGGACATCCTGGCCGTTTCGGTCGAGGACATTGCCATCATTTATGGTGGGGGTGTCGCCATCGTGGGGATGCTGATCTTTGCGTGGCGGCCATTGCTGGCGTCTACTGTCAGCCCCGAACTGGCCGAGGCCGAAGGGTTGCGGCCGGAGGCCAGCCGGTTGTTGCTGATGATCCTGATGGCGAGCGTCATCGCCATTGCCATGAAGCTGGTGGGCGTGTTGCTGATTACCTCGTTGCTGATTATCCCTGCTGCAACGGCGCGGCGATTGAGTTCGACGCCGGAAGCCATGGCGATTGTTGCGGCTGTGCTGGGGGCTCTTGCAGTGGTCGGCGGGCTGTTCGGCTCGCGGACCTGGGACACGGCTTCCGGGCCCTCTATCGTGGTGATGGCGCTGGTTGTATTCCTTGTGTCGCTGGCCGTGCCGGTGACGCGTTTGTTCGGCAGGAGAGAAATCCATGGCACATAGTCACGAAGTCCCGGCGGACCTGACGCGCAACCAGGGGCTGGTGCTCGGGGCACTCAACCATTCGGCGGGGCCGCTCAGCGCCTATGACATCCTCGACAGGCTGCGCGAGGAGGGCCTGCGGGCGCCGCTGCAGGTCTATCGGGCGCTGGACAAGCTGGTGGAGCGCGGGCTGGCGCACCGGCTGGAATCGCTCAATGCGTTTGTCGCGTGTGCGGACGAGCATTGCCACCGCAAGGGGCTGATCGCGTTCGCCATCTGCGAGGGGTGCGGGAAGGTGGATGAATTTGCCGATCCCGTAATCGAGGAGCGGTTGGGGGATTGGGCCGGCGCCAAGGGGTTCCGCGTGGAGCGAACCACGATGGAGATCCGGGGGCGGTGTGGGGCTTGCGTGGGGGTGTGATCCCCTGCGCTGACCCAGCATGCGATGGGAGGCCACCCCCACCCTTGATCCCTCCCCGCAAGGGGGAGGGTGCCGACTGCAAGGTTGTGCGCCGAAGTCACAAGCGGTTAGTCGGCGGTGCCAAACGTCAGGAAGTGGACGGCAGCCGAGCCGTAGATGCGGCGGTCGTCGAGGGTGTAGCCATCGGGGATGGTGATTTCCGCGTCGGCGCTTTCCTCGAAGACGATGGTGGCTTCGGGGGCGAGCCAGCCATTGGCGGCGATGTGCGTCAGGGCGCGCTCGCCTAGGCCCTGGCCATAGGGCGGATCGAGGAACACCAGGTTGAACTGGCCGAAGGTGCCGGGGGTGCCCAGATCGGTGGCGTCGCGGCGCAGAAGCTTGGTGACACCGCCGGCACCGAAGGCTTCGATGTGGTCGCGGATGATGCCGCGAGCCTCGGCGCCCATGTCGACGAAGGTCACGTGGCCCGCGCCGCGGGAGAGGGCTTCGAAGCCCAATGCGCCGGTGCCGGCAAAGAGATCAAGCACGCGCACATCGGCGAACACAGGGCCCAACCGGCTGGCGAGGATGTTGAACATCGATTCGCGTACGCGGTCGGCGGTGGGCCGAATGCTGTCATCGGATGGTGAGATCAGCGATTTGCCGCGGAACTTGCCGGCGATGATGCGCATGGTGGGTCCTTCCAGTGGCCCTCATAGTGAGCCTGTCGAACCACGAGGGCGGAACCGGATGGTGCCACGCCCTCGTCCTTCGACGGGCTCAGGATGAGGTCCACTTCGAATTTATCACTTTGGACGACGTGGACCCGTGGGGCGACCCGATGTCGGGCGCCCTGCTCCGCCCGGGCGACCGCCACCTGCGGGACGGCCACCTGATGGAGGACGACCACCACCGCCCGCGGGACGACCAGCGCCGCCGGGACGGCCGCCCGGCTTGGGGCCGCGCTGCGGGGCTGCACCATCGCGCTTGGGCGCGGGCTTGCCATCAGCGCGGAAGCGCGGCTTGCCATAGGTCTTGGCCTCGGAGCCGAATTCGTCGCGACCGGGACGCGTTGGCCGTGCGGGACGATCGCCGGAGGGGCGGCCACCCGATGGACGATCCCCGCCGTCACGGAAGCTGCGGGGCTTTTCGGAGAAGTTGCGGCCGGGCCGCTTGGCTTCGCCCTTGAAGGCTGCGCCTTCGCCGCGTTCGCTATCGGGCCGCAGGCGCGGCTCGAACGTGCGGGCGCCCTCGCCTGCCCCGGCATCGCTGCGGCGTGGGCCACGTGGCGTACCGGTGAATTCACGATCACGCGGCGGACGCGCACCGCCCTCGGGACGGGGCCCGCGCGGACGCTCACCAAAATCCCGGGTCGGGCGTTCGCTGCGGTCGGCTGATGGACGGGCGCCGGCCGGGCGGTCACCATAGGGACGCTTGGGGCGGTCGCCATCCTCGCGGCGCGGGCCGCGTGGCTTGTCGAATGCAGGTTTGTCGCCGAAGCTCTTTTTGCCGAAGGCCGGCTTGTCGCCAAAGGACTTCTTGTCGAATGGCTTCTTTTCGAATGGCTTCTTTTCGAATGGCTTTTTGGCGCCGGGTGCGCGCTCGGGCTTCTTGCCGAAGGTGCGGGCGGGCTGGTCATCGGGATCGCGCCATGCAGTGGCCTTGCCCAGACGCTTCTGCACGAATTCCTCGGGCGCGCGGCCATCCTCGTCGAAATGGACGTGGCGCGGTGGAGCCGCATCTTCCTCGCGCTCGTCGCGCTTGGCGACCGGCTTGCGGCTGTCGAAACGGCCGGGACGATCGGGACGCGGACGCTCGGCGCGGATTTCTTCCTCGGTCTTTTCGGCGTGGTCGGTAAAGCGGAAACGCTGGCGGGCGATTTCAACCGTGTTGGTGCCGCGGCCGGTAAGGCGATCGCGCGTCGGCTTGCCGACAAGCTGGTGCGCTTCGGGCATTTCGCTTTCGAAATCGACATCGGCGGCCTCGGCCAGCTTCTTGCCGAGCTGGTCGCGCAGGGTGGACGCCTTGACGGTTTCGATGCCGCCGACGGGAATGTCGGCGAGCTGGAACGGGCCGTAGCTGATGCGGATCAGGCGGTTCACCTCAAGGCCGAGCGCCCCGAGCACGTTCTTGACTTCGCGGTTCTTGCCTTCGCGCAGCGCCATGACGATCCAGACGTTGGAGCCCTGATCGCGCTCCAGGATGGCTTCGATGGAGCCGTAGCGGATGCCATCGATCTCGATGCCGTCCTTGAGCTTGTCGAGTGCGGCCTGGGTGACGGTGCCGTGGGCACGCACGCGGTAGCGGCGCAGCCAGCCGGTGGCGGGGAGTTCGAGAACGCGCTTGAGGCCGCCGTCATTGGTCAGCAGCAGCAGGCCCTCGGTATTGATATCCAGGCGCCCCACGGTGACGACGCGTGGAAGTCCGAGTGTTTCGAGGTGTTCGAAAACAGTGTCGCGGCCTTCGGGGTCCTTCTCGGTGACCACGAGGCCGGCAGGCTTGTGGTAGAGCCAGACGCGGGTGCCCTGGCGGGCAGCGAGCGGGGCGCCATCGACGATGATCTTGTCGCGGCTGGTGACGTTGAAGGCGGGGGTCAGGACCTTCTTGCCGTTGACCACGACGCGGCCTTCGGTGATCCACACCTCGGCATCACGACGGGAGCAAAGGCCGGAACGGGCGATCACCTTGGCGAGACGATCGCTGGTTTCGGGCTTGTTGGGAGCAGTTTCGCTCATGGCGGTATCTTTCATGTCATGCGGGACCCGGATGGGCGGCGCGAAAAACGAGAAGCGGCCGGGTGAACCGGCCGCTCAAAAGTGAATAAGGCTAGGCGTAGCGCTAGTCTGGAAGCTCCACGTCGCTGTCAGTCAGTCCAGCGCTTGTGCCGGAGCTGAGCGAGCCGGTCGAACTGCCGGACAGCTTTGGCGCCTGGGCCGCGCGGATCGCCCTGCGCACCGATTCGGGGCACTTGGGATCATTGATCGACACGATCTCGCCATTGCCGATCGAACACACCATGTCGGCACTGCCGACGCGGGTGAAATATTCCTCGGGCGGCAGGTAGAGCGGGCGATCGGTGTTGACAGCGACACTCACATTGGCGCGCTGCATGCGGGCGGTCAGCGCACGCGCTTCGGCCTCGGTCAGCGGACGGCCGGACACGGAGCGCAGATCCACCACCTTGGCATTGCGCAGGCGCTGGACATCGGCCTCGCTGAGGCCCGTCGTATCGATCTGGACGGTGTCGCTATCGACAGGCAGTTGCGCAACGGTGGCCTGGCGGCTCGGCGCGGGCAGCGTCTGGCCGGAAGCGGGCAGCACCAGGGGCGCGCGCGGCTTGGTCAGGTCTTCCTTGGGTGCCTCGCCGGGAATGAGGCCGACACCGCGGGCGGTGGAGCTCATCACTTCACGCTCGAAGGTGCCCACATCGGTCAGGGCATTGGTGCCTTCCACCGTGGTGCAGGCGGCCAGCGCCAAGGCCAGCACAAGGCCGGTGGCAATCTTGCCCGCCTGGAAAAAACCCTCAAGGGCCGACTGCCGCCCGGTCAAACCACTTGCCATGAAACCTCCTTCACCTAATCGGGCGCGCTTATAGCCCATTTCGCGCAGTAAGACCAGATTCTGGCGGCAACGTGTTTGTGCCGCTCAGACGGGCTGTTTCTTTGGATGACCAACCCCGACCATGTCGAGCAGCAGCAGGATCACGCCGGCAGTAATCGCGATATCCGCGAGGTTGAAAATGTAGAACGACCAGCTTCCCCAGTGGAGGTGGAAGAAGTCGGCAACCGCACCGTATAGCAGGCGGTCGAGCGCGTTGGAGAGGGCGCCGCCAATGCAGAGAGCGAGACCCAGCCGGATCAGCGTGACGTCAGTGCGCCACCACCAGATAGAAAGCGCCGCGATGGCGATGAGCATGATGAGACCCAGACCCCAGACGGGGAGGCCTTCGAGCATGCCGTAGGAGATGCCGGTGTTCCAGACCAGGACGTAATCGAAGAAATCGGTGACGCGCACGACTTCCCCGCCCCGCCAATTGGTCATGGAGAAGGGAATGAAGCTGGAATAAATCTGCACGCAGGGAGCGGCACCGTTGGCGATGCACTCGGAGGAGACCTGGAAGGCCTTGTGAGCGCGGTCGATGCCGAAGGCGAGAATGCCTGTGGTGAGGGAGAAGTAGGTAGAGGGCGTGGCGAGGCGCTGAATGGTCACGAAGGACACCCCCAACTGACCTCCCCCTGGGAGGGGGAGGGTTGTTCTGGTGGCAGCCTTTTCAGTGTCACGACGTCATTCCCGCGAAAGCGGGAATCTCCTGGCGGTTCCAGGCAAAAGTGGGATTCCCGCTTTCGCGGGAATGACGTTGTGGGCGCGGCCATCAGAGCCCCGCTGCAGCGCGTTCGCGCAGGGCCTGGGCATCGCGCAGGGTTACGTCGGGGAACTCGGGGTCCGATCCGACTTCGGGGAGGATTTTCCAGGAGCGGGCGCAGCGATTGCCTTCGGCAGGGGCTGGAACAACCGAGACGCCGGGTACGTCGTCCAGCGTGAAGCCTTCGCCGGCGCCTTCGACGATTTCGATGTCGGAGGTGATGGCGATTTCAGCCAGGTCATGCCCCTTGAGCGCTGTGAGGTAGCGGTCATCGGCGATGAAGACTTTTGGCGCAGCCTCGAGCGAGGAGCCGATGCGCTTTTCGCGGCGCTCGACTTCGAGGGCACCGGTGACGACGCGGCGGACGGCGCGGATCAGCTGCCACTTGGCAGCGAGATCGTCATTGATCCATTCGGCGGGGACTTCGGGGAAGAGGCGCAGATGGACGGAGGACCCCTCCTCAGGATAGCGCTCCAACCAGACCTCTTCCATGGTGAAGACCAGGATGGGCGCGAGCCATGCGGTGAGGCACTCGAACAAGTGATTGAGGACCGTCAGGGACGCCTTACGCTTGATCGAGGAGATCGGGTCGCAATACAGCGCATCCTTGCGGATATCGAAGTAGAACGCCGAAAGCTCGATGTTCATGAAATTGGTGAGCAGGGTCACGATACGGCGGTAGTCGTATTCCTTGTAGGCCGTGCGCACCTGCGTATCGAGCTGCGCCAGGCGATGCAGAATCAAGTGCTCCAGCTCGGGCATATCGGCGAAATCGACCGCGTCGGAGGGCTGGTAATGAGCGAGATTGCCCAGCAGCCACCGCAGCGTGTTGCGCAGCTTGCGGTAGCTGTCGACGGTGGTCTGGATGATCTCTTTCCCTAAGCGCAGGTCTTCCGAATAGTCTGACGAGGCGACCCACAGGCGCAGGATATCGGCGCCGTATTGCTTGATGATGTCCTGCGGGGCGACGGTGTTGCCCAGCGACTTGCTCATCTTGCGGCCTTCGCCATCCATGGTGAAGCCATGGGTGAGGACGCTGTCATAGGGCGCGTGGCCGTTGGTGGCGCAGGATTCGAGCAAGGAAGAATGGAACCAGCCGCGGTGCTGGTCCGAGCCTTCAAGATACATCGAGGCCGGGAATTTCAGGTGCGGCCATTTCTGCTTGTTGCGCAGCACCCAAGAGTGGGTGGTGCCGCTATCGAACCAGACGTCGAGAACGTCAGTGACCATCTCGTAGTCGTCGGCCTTGTAGGCATCGCCCAGATAGCGCTCGGCAGCGCCGGGCTTGTACCAGGCATCAGCGCCCTCTTCCTCGAAGCTCTGGGCGATGCGGTGATTGACCGTCTCGTCCTTGAGGATTTCGTTGGTCGACTTGTTGACGAACACCGTGATCGGCACGCCCCAGGCGCGCTGGCGCGACAGCACCCAATCGGGGCGATCGGCGATCATCGAGCGCAGGCGGTTCTGGCCTGCGGCGGGGTAGAATTTGGTGGCGTCGATGGCGCGCAGGGCGCGGTGGCGCAGGGTGTCACCGGCAGCGCCCTCGATGTCGCGGTCCATGTAAACGAACCATTGCGGGGTGTTGCGGAAGATCACCGGCTTCTTGGAGCGCCAGGAATGGGGGTATTGGTGCTTGACGCGGCCACGGGCAACCATGGCGCCGCGCTCGGCAAGAGCCGCGATAACGCGGTTATTGGCGTCGCCCTTCTTGCCGTTGTCGTCGATGACGCGGGCGCCTTCGAGGCCGGGGGCATCGGCGGTGTAGAAGCCATCGTCGCCCACAACATAGGGGATCGAAGTGTCGATGCCGCGCTTGGTGAGCAGCTGGCCCGAGTTCATCCAGATTTCAAAGTCGTCGAGGCCGTGGCCAGGCGCGGTGTGCACAAAACCGGTGCCTGCGTCATCGGTGACATGTTCGCCATCAAGGAGTGGAACCTTGAAAGCGTAACCATCGCCCAGACCCCGCAGGGGATGGGCGCATGCCGTGATGCGGGCAGGATCGACATCATTGAGACGATTGAAGCCGGTGACCTTGGCTTTGGCAAACACCTCTGAGGCAAGCTTGTCGGCCAGCACATAGCGCTCGCCTACGGCCGCCCAATTACCCTCGGCTGCCTCGGTCACCTCATAGAGGCCATAGGCGATCCTGCTGGAATAGCTGATGGCTCGGTTGGCCGGGATAGTCCAAGGCGTGGTGGTCCAGATGACGACCGATGCGCCCTCAAGGCCACGGATGGCAGTCGCTGCATCGGCAAAACCGGAGGGCGAGCTGGTGTCGACCGAGGTCGAGGCGCCCAAGACCGGGAACTTCACCCAGATCGTGTCGCTCTCGTAGTCCTGGTATTCGATCTCGGCTTCGGCCAGCGCCGTGCGCTCGACAACCGACCACATCACGGGCTTGGAGCCGCGATAAAGCTGGCCGGAGGTCGAGACCTTCATCAGTTCGCGCGCGATCTGGGCTTCGGCGTCGAAGCTCATGGTGAGATAGGGATTGTCCCACTCGCCGAGCACGCCAAGACGCTTGAATTCCTCGCGCTGGATATCGACCCAGGCTTCGGCAAAGGTGCGGCATTCCTGGCGGAATTCGACGACCGGAACGTCGTTCTTGTCCTTGCCCTTGGCGCGGTACTGCTCTTCGATCTTCCATTCGATGGGCAGGCCGTGACAATCCCAACCCGGCACATAGGCCGCGTTGAAGCCCAGCATCTGCATGGACCGCGAGATCATGTCCTTGAGCGTCTTGTTGAGCGCGTGACCGATATGGATGTTGCCGTTGGCGTAGGGAGGGCCGTCGTGCAGGGTAAAGAGCGGGCGATCCTTGGCCTGTTCACGCTGCAGGGCGTAAATATCCATGTCTTCCCACCGCTTGAGCCAGTCGGGCTCGCGCTGGGGCAGCCCCGCGCGCATGGGGAAACTGGTTTCCGGCAGGAAAAGGGTCGACGAATAATCGGTCTCGGTCGCGCCGGCAGCTGTATCGGTCATGGGATCAAGGCAATCGGTAAGGAAGATTTGGGCGCCTTTTAGCAAGGTGGGCGCACTGGAGCAAAGGATGATTTGGTGGGGGTGTGGAGGAGTGGAGGTGTTTGCTTCCGGCTCCTCGCTCCTGTCAGTTCCACCCACTGTGTCATTCCCGCGAAAGCGGGAACCCCTGTTTTGAAGCGGAGGTTCCCGCTTTCGCGGGAATGACGCGGTGATAACTAGGGAGTAGGTAAGAGCGGAAATGCAAGATCGACGCCTAGGCGCCAGTCACAAATCCCAGCTTCGCATCCAGTTCGCTTAGCGGCTTGGCGGCGGCGATGAGGTCGCGAGCCTTGCGGCTGTCGCGGTCCATGGCGGCGATGAGTTCGTCGAGGCCGGAGAAGACCTCCTGGCCCCGGATGTGGCCGATGAGGGCGACGGACAGGGTGCGGCCGTAGATGTCTTCGTCGAAGTCGAAGAGGTGGGTTTCGAAGGGCGGGCGCTGGTTGTTGAACATGGGCTTACCGAAGGCGGCGACGCCATCGAGCAGGCGATCACCCAACTTGGCTCGGACGGCGTAGACGCCCTGGGCGAGCTGGAAATTGGCGTGGGTGACCGTGTTTGCGGTCGGGTAGCCAAGTTCGCGGCCGCGCTGGTCACCTCTAACCACGCAACCGTCGAAGAACCAATGATAGCCCAGGAGCCGATTGGCGGCGGCGACGGCGCCTTCGGAGAGGGCGGCGCGGATGCGGGACGAGGAGATGACCTCGTCGCCCTCGTCCATCAAGTCCAGCGTTTCGACGGCGAAGCCATGTTGCTCGCCGGCCGCCTTGAGGAAAGTGGGCGTGCCGCGGCGCTGGCGGCCGAAGTGGAAATCGGAGCCCACGATAACGCCGGCAACGCCCAGCGCATCGACGAGGAAACGGGACACGAAATCCTCAGCCTCGATCTGCGAAAAGGCGCGGTCGAAATGCAGGATGGCGATGCCATCAAGGCCGAAGGTTTCTGCGAGGCGCGCCTTGGCGTTGCCGTCGGTGAGGCGGAACATGAAGGGCGCCGGGGCAAAGACGTCGCGCGGGTGGGGCTCGAACGTCAGCACCACGGCGGGCACGCCGGCTTGCCGGGCGCGAACTTTAAGGGTTTCGACAACCTGCTGGTGGCCACGGTGGAAGCCGTCGAAATTGCCGATGGCGACATAGGCGCCGCGCAGTTCCGCGGGCACGGCATCGAGATTGGCGAGACGAATGAAGCCCGTCACGGCATCTACCAGGCAAGCCGCGGCAGGAAACCGGCCATGCGGGCGCGGCTGGGGGCGACCAGATCGGCAATGGCCTGCGGATCTGGCTTGCCGAAAGCATCGAGTTCGGCGGCATGGATCGAGCCGGTGACGAACAGCAGATCGATGCCGAACTGGGCAGCACCGGTGGCGTCGGTGCGCACGCTGTCGCCGATGGCGAGAACGCGGGAGCGATCGAGCGGGCGGCCGGCGGCTTCTTCGGCGAGGCGGAAGGCTTCCTCGTATATTGGCTGATAGGGCTTGCCGGCCATCAGCACCATGCCGCCCATGGCGGTGTAGAGATCGCCCAGCGCGCCGCCGCAATAGATGATCTTTTCGCCATGTTCCACGACACGGTCGGGATTGGCGCAGATCATGGGCAGCTTGCGCGAGAGCCAGAACTTGGCGCGCTCGCGGTACATTTCGGGATTGTCATCATCGGTATCGAGATCGGTGACGACAACAGCTTCGGCTTCGTCGGCGCTGGTGCGGCGCACGTCGAGCCCTTCGTAGAGCGAATCATCTTCGGTTGCCGGGCCGACATGGTGGATCGGCTTGCCGCGGTATTTCGCAATCATGGCGCGGGTGGCGTCGCCCGATGAAACAATGGCGTCGTAGGCATCGCGGGTGACACCGAGGCGCTCCAGCATGGCAATGAGCGGGCCGGATGGACGGGGCGCGTTGGTGATGAAGACCACCTTGCCGCCGGCCTTGCGATACTCGGTCAGCGCTTCGACAGCACTGGGGAAAGCCGCGATCCCGTTGTGCACCACGCCCCAGACATCGCTGAGCACCGCATCATAGCGGCCGGAAAGTTCCGACAGGCCGGAAATGGAAGGCAGGGTCGCGGTCATCACAGCATCCAATGCGAACAGGGCGGAAGTTCTATGTGGCAGCTTGGGGGCGGGGATCAAGGGGAAAGCGCAGGGATGGGTGGTGGTGGGGAGGTGCGATGCTGCAGCATGGTGCGATATTCCAGCATCGTACCCCTCACCCTAGCTCTGCCACCTCGCTTGCGCTCCTGGCGGCGCCGACCTCTCCCCTGAGCAACCGTGTTTGGTGTCAATCCATGTTGGTTTTCCATAGGGTATTGCTGGCGAGCACGGCGTTGGCGGTTATGATGAGCTTTCGCATGGCGGCAACGATGGCCAGCT